>JAQWRV010000011.1 GCA_029243545.1 Rhodospirillaceae bacterium | reverse complement strand
ATATCGGCAGCCCTTGATGCCAAAGAAATCAAGCTTTCCAGCGTCATTCTAAACTCATCCCGACCTTTGCCATGCTGTTCAATACGCATGCGCAACTCTGTTTGTTGCTGCTTAAGCTGAAGCGCTTTTTTGTCGTATTCACTCTGATTAATCCGCCTCTAACCCAACACCAACAACAAGGCACGTGGGTTGGGTGACCGTTGTGTAGCTGACCGTACGTTGCACACTGTTACCCGATCGATATTTACCCACGCATAAAAATTGTGTTTGATCCTCACTCTTGGGACAGATTCGGTTAATTTCTTTCTATGTTACCATGTCAATTTTATCCTGCTTTTGTTGCCATAGGTTCAGTCTTAACGGCAGGGCAAGCTGCCGCTGAAGAGTTTCCCGCAGTGACGGCGGATTTTACCGCCAAGCTTCAGTATGAGAATGGCTTTGGGCCTGATAGGGCAAAACCGCAATCCGACTTTCTGTTCACGGATTTGGAAGGCGGTTTTTCCCTCGACTTGAGTGAACGGCTATCCATCGAAAGCGTGGTGCTGTTTGAGATGGTTAACGACCCGCTCACTGGAGAAGACTCGACCTTTGAAGACCACGGGCTTTTCACCGAAGAGCTAATACTAGCCTATCACGGCGGTAGTTGGTCGGCATTTACCGGAAAGTTCAACACAGCCTTTGGGACCGGCTGGGACCTGGGCGCAGGGATTTGGGGTGTCGATTTTGCAGAGGACTACGAAGTCACAGAGAAGGTCGGTTTCGGAGGGAGCAAAACCTTTAGCGGCATAGATGCCGGTCAGCACACATTATACGGCAGCCTATACCGCGCCGACCGATCAGTCTTAAGCGAGTCTCTGTTTAACGACCGTGGTCGTTTGCGATTGGATGGCGGTGGCACCACCAACACCAAAGATCCGGAATCCTACACCCTATCGTTGACGGGCGAGAACGTTTTAGCGATTGATGGCCTAGGTTACCATATAGCTTATCGGTCCCATGCTCATGCTCATGGCGACACAGATTTCAACACCATTCGCGAGGACGGTTTTGTCAGTGCAGTATTCGGCACGTTCGCCTTGGACGGCATGGACGTGAATGCAATGGCGGAAGGCGCCTTTATCAGAAACGCCGAAGGAACCTTTGAAGACCTGTCTTATGTGACGCTCGGGGGCACCGCCTATTTCGCTGAATCATGGAACATCGCACTCAGCGCCACCTTCCGCACCACTCATCTTCCCGGGGGTGGCAATGCGAACGACCATCGTTTTCAGGCCACCACCGGATACGAATTTAAGTCAGGTGTGACCTTTGACCTTGGATATAGATACAGCCGCGAAGACAGCGCCAATGATCACGTACTCGGGTTTCAGATGGTTTACACGTTTTCGCTTTAGATCGGCCGGCACTTCATGCTCCGGAGCATCCCTTATTCCTGAGCTGGGTGGATTTGTGAGCGTGGAACGCTGAGTTTAGTCGCACAACCTGATGTCCACTTTTGTCTAGAAGTAGACATTTTAGCAGCGCTGGGTGATGCCCGCTTCTGAGGGCATTGCGGACATAGGGCATGATAAATGTTCTAGCCTTTTATATTGTCAGGCACGGCGCTCAATTTGAGGTATTAAGCCTTCAATAGCCAAGATTTCTTCGAATTTAGAAGTTCGAACGGTATCTAAGCAGGCCAGCCAACTTTGATAAGTCGCCCGATTGGGTTTGGCTAAGGTTACGGTAAGGCCCTGGGGAGCTTCAATTTTGCCTTCACGCCCATTGCAGAAAGCGTCTCTAAATGGCCGCTTTAGGTGAGACGCAGACATTTAGTCTCGAATGTCTGCTTTCGGGTGAGTCGAGCGGAAGTGTTCCAGGCGCAAAGTGAAGTCTGCCTGTAGCCATAAGCGGCACATATTTAGTTTTCATGCTCTTCTCCGAAGGACTCACGTAACTTGCGCATGGACAATCTCAATCTCGATTTTACGGTACCCAACGGGAGTTTGAGTTCCATTGCTATCTCGCTGTGCGTCATATCTTGGTAGAACGATAACCGAACGACCTCGGATTGCTCCTTTGGAAGACCCGCTATAGCGTCTCTCACAATAGACTGTGTCTCACTTACAGATAATGCGGTATCTGGCGCCGTTTCAGGATCAGGAATGAAGGCCGGGTCTTCAGGATCAAAGGCAGGTCTTTTTTCCTTTCGGAACGCATCAATGCTCAAGTTGCGGGCTAAGGCAAAAATCCAGGTGCTAGCCGCAGCTTTAGATGAATCATATCGCTCTGCCTTGCGCCAGACAGCTGCCATGGCTTCCTGACTCAGCTCTTCAGCTGAGGCGTCATTAGCACCTCTTGATTTCAAATAGGACTTAATGCGGGGTGCATAATGGGAAAATAGGTGAGAAAAAGCATTCTTATCGCGCGACTCTGCGACTGCCACCAAGTATCTCGTCATTTCAGAGTTAGCGGCCGCGCCAGATGGATTTATTTGCAAACCAGGCAATATCTACATTCCCTGCCAGGGTATCCGCAGCCCCAACATTCATTGTTAGCAATTTCAAGACTACGTGGCTTTGCTATGCGGTAACCCACAAATACTAGTTTAGTTAGGCCTTTATTATCCTTATTACAATTAGGGATATTGAGTTAACCGTTAGTTGGTGCGAGATGCCGACCCAAGATTCTCTTGACGTTTCCAAAAGAATTCAAAACCCACCTTCGAAATGTATAACATTAGAAGTGGAGCAGACATTCGCAGCTGGGCAAGAGATCAAATTAAGTTTCAAGCACCACGGACTGATAAGTCTAACCATCACGCCTGCGCGTATAGATAGCATGACCCCACCTAAATCCCACGGAACTTTAGACTTCGAGCCGCATTTAACGCCAAAGGACATGCTTGAGTTGGGCGTGTTTGGTGGTTGGTATTTTGAAGGGAATTATGACGATCTGCCCTCTGACTGGCTCACTAAGGCAAAACTCAGCCCGGACAGGTTTGATGTTTCCTGCAACTATTTCAGAATTTCTTCAGGTCAAAGTCGTCAGGCTTGGCAAGCGAAGGGCTGGATCTCGTCGGATGATCCTCTCGGCTGGTTTCAGTGGTATTGCCGCTATTTCTTGGGAAGACGGTTGCCCGACGTTGACAATTACCAGGTTGCCCGTTGGCGGGCATTTGGCCCGCGTCATATCGGTGGGATAAAAAAGAATTGTGAGTCGGGAAACATTTGGTGCCGCCCTCGACAACGCCAAGCACTACTACAATGGGCCTACGACCCCTTCTTTTAGTTTATCTCCATAGAACAATAAGATGATGCCGTTTTGCTTTGAGTCAAAAGCTGAAATAAGAAAGTCTATTACTAACGGCACCTCATTAGCCTACCTGCCTGGCCAATTATAGCTTAGCTGATCACTGCGGCCGCTAGTTTGTACTCACAAACAACAAAAACTTCTGCGTATCAATTCTTTATGCTTTGCATGTGTTGATTCCTAGAAACCTGTAAACGAAGCATCGCGCGAGTGCGCCCGATAAAATCAAGCTAGCCCCAACGAGCACGGCCACGCCTGCCATCAACTGGCCAATCCAATCGCTTGTCAGAAAATTCGTAAAAGGAACAGCCGCTAAAAGAAGTCCGAAAACTACACGCATCATGCGATCAAGCGCGCCAACGTTGGTATCCATTGTTTCTCTCCATTTGAGTTCTGTTTAAGAATGAACATAGACCGCACTCAACAACAATTTAAATTCTCTTTGCGCGATTCTATGTAAAAGGTTTCACAATCTTTGAAAGATATGAACCTAGTTTTATCCTTTTCTTAGCCTAATCTAGCTCTGGATTTGCATTAGATCGCATCTAAACTGTCCTGGCCTACTTTTTCTTCTACCGCTCTCAATTATTTATAAGATAAGTGCTCTGCTGCCTAATCAAAGCGGACTTTTTATTTGTTGATTCTATTTGTCGCGAAGGGCAACCGTAACTGCGACTTCGTTACGCCGCAGAAATGGAGCTGTCCAGGGTGGGTCATAGAAGAAAGCCACAGGATCAGCCGTTGGCTTCCATTTTGATTCATTTAGGGAACGCATCAACACGTCTTCGTGCATACTCACGGCTTCTTGATTTCGCCAACCGCTGAATTTAATTGCCGCTATGATCTGTCGAGGGACAGGAACTAAGCTGACCTGCGGATTGTTCGGCACCGGAGCTGTATCCAACGAATATGCTTCCGGTAGGAAGAAACGCATGGTGTAAAGGCCGTCGTCTTGAGTATTGGTTTCGACAGGCGTGGTCATAGCAATTTTCTCAGAGGGCAAATTGGTCGCCACTGGAGACGTCATAGAGACTTTAGTTTGCGTGCGATTATCACCAAAAATATACCCGGCGAGTATAGAGAATGCAGAATTTTCATTAGCGCGCGGACTACGACTATCCATCGACACCTCTGCCGCTAATCGTTCCCCGTACTGGCGCAATTCAATGTCATCACTGATCTGACTTAGCACCTGATAGGGCGGTTCTTCTGTTCCAGCACGCACCCCAACAACTGAGCATCCGGCGAGTAAGGTGGAGCCAACAATATTAGCGATTGTTTGTTTCATTATCATGACCAAGTCGTCCCAGCTCTATGCGTGTGAAAAATAACCAGTAAATTTTGTTTTATATAATGGCTTACGATAAATAGGGGCTTATGGATCAATCGAGTAAGAGCAGTGATGCTATACCAGATGGAATAAAGCTATTCGGACGTCATAAAAATAGCGGCGAGGTCCAGAGCCTCGTCCACGCCTGGGCCATATCCGTCGGCACCGAGTTCTTTCCAGAGATCTTGAGTGTCCCTCAAGCCGTTACCGCCGACCATGATCTTCACGTTTGCGCCACACACCGCACGAATATCCGTGATGGCCCGTTTAAGAGCTTTAAGTTGCGTAGTTAGGGCAATGGAGAGTAACACTAGGTCGGCTTCATAGAATTTGACTGCCGCTGGTAAATCAGTGCGCGGCATATCCGATCCGAGAAAGATCGTCTTCCAGCCCTCAAATTCCATCAGGTAGGCAATGGTACGGATGCCAATGTCATGGGCATTGCCGGCGACTGATGAGGCTATCACCGTATAACCCTGGTCGCTTTTGCGCGCGGCATGGTCAGCGAGCACCGCCATAAGCCGTTGGGTCGTCGATGTCACCAGATGTTCCTCGGCCACAGACACTTCGTTCAAATGCCAAAGCCGGCCGACCTCAGCCTGCGCGGGAAGTAGCACCCGGAGATATAAATCTTTGACGGTGTAGTCTTCTTTTAAGGCATCAAGCACAACTTGCATGCCTGGCCAGATATTACCCGACACAACCATCTGGATGTAGTGCAAGGCCAATCGGTCAAGGGGGAGGCCGGGATCAAGGTCGGATTGCCAGGTCAGCGCATCCCCTTTTGCGTATATGTTCACCGCTTCATCTAAACAAGAAATCACCGGACCGCAGAAATTATCTGGAACGACCGCTTCGATACCGGTCCGCAGACTTCGCAATGTTGCGCTGAGGTAATCGGTGTCGAGGGATCGGGAGGACATCGCCTGATAAGCCCATTGAACATGAGAACTAAAAATCTGTGGCTGACCAGCGGCTAAGGCTTCAGAAAGCTCGGTAATGCGGTCAAGGAAGTTTTCCGTCCAATGTTCAAGCGGGTCCTCACCGAACAGGTTCTTAATCTCTGGGTTCTCGGTCAGCAGGTGCTCGCTCGCGGCAGCGGCAATTTTCTGGCCGTTCTTGGTCAAAACGTCCGCGCATTCGTTATTGGTTTGAGTCATGAGCCTGAATCCGCAGAAATGCCTTCGGTCGTTATCGGATCCGGCTTGGTCAGCGTACGCGTTTTTAGGCCTGGCAGGACGTCTTTCGGTGCGTGGGACCTAATCCAGTCGATGACACCGCTGGTCACCCGGGTCAGGCGTTTGTTCGCGTTTTCAATGCCGACCAGAAAGGAGGGGAGGACAAATAGAACGATGAGAGTGCCAAAAATCAGGCCAAAGCCGATTGAGATGACCATAGGTTTGAGGAACTGGGCGTCTTCGGACGTTTCAAACAGCAGGGGTAGGACTCCGGCAACCGTTGTCACGGACGTTAGGAGAACGGGGCGTAAGCGGCGGCAACTTGCTTCTATGGCCGCTTCGGCGGCTTTAGCACCCTTCTCTCTCATCTCTTTGAACACGGTGACCAAGATGATCGAGTCATTGATGACAATGCCCGAAAGACCGAAGAAACCAAAAATGGAAAGCATGGTGACGTCAAATCCTAGGACCCAGTGGCCGAATATGGCGCCGACCAACCCAAAGGGAATGATACTCAACACTGCGAGCGGCCATATATATGAGGCAAATACCCACGCCAAGATGATGTAGATGAGAATAAGCGACAGCGGGAGAGCCAGGCCGAGACCGCCAGTCGTCTCCGCTTGGTTCTCAGCCTGACCCCTGAATTGCGCCATCACTGCATACTTTGCCGTCAGGTTTGGCAGGACCGTTCGAGCTATCTGGGCGCGTAAAGCGTTGGCGTTATTTTTCTGGGCATCGACGTCCGCCGTGACTCGCACAGCCAGCAGGCCATCACTGTGCTTCAGAGCATCAAAGCCGCGTTTATACCGGAGCTTGGCAACGTTGGAGAGAATACCGGTTTGCTGGTCTGGCAACAAAACGGGCAGTGTCTCGAGTGAACTTAGGTTTTCCCGTTCGTTGGCCGCCAATCTAATTCTGACTTCAACCTCTTCGCCGTCGTCTTGAAATATCTGAACCAACTCACCATCAAAATTGGCACGCAATTGCTCGCCTAGATTCTGTGCGGTTAACCCGACAGCGCGGCCAACCGGGGACAATTCAAAGATCAACTGCTCCTTACCGAACGTGGTGTCGTCTCGTACGCCGCTGACCCCCGTGTATTGCCTAAGGGTTTCCTGCAGGTCTAATGCCGCAGCCTTAAGAGTATCGGGGCTGTCGCCAGTCATTTGCACATCAATGTCAGACCCTGGCGGGCCACCTCGTGCATTCAAGATCAAGAACGATTCCAGCCCCGGCGGTTGAGGCACTTGGCGCCGCCAAGTCCTGATCAGTTCAGCGTTACTCACCGAGCGGGAGTCGGGTGGTGTCAGCTCAACATCAATCTGGCCAACGTTTGATCCTGTTGTGCCTCGACTTTGCCGGCCCGCGTTTACGACGACGAGTTTTATGATGTCTTCCCCGAGGGATTTTTCGGCTGCGTAAAGACCGGCCACCGCTTCATCGAGAAAGCCGCTAATACGGGTTTCGGGTGACCCAGCCACAAAGCGCGCGTTTGCTGATACTGTCGTACCATCGGGTTGGGGAAAGAACGAAAAGCCGACCAGCCCGCCACCCAGCAAACCGATGGTGATGATGAATCCAGCGATGGCCGAACTAAGAACGATACCCAGGTTGGCAACTGACCATTTAACAGCTTTCTTGAACCGGCCGTCGCGAAAGCGGCTGAATTCGACTTCGATGAAGCGCCGGTAACGGGGCATTGGCCGTTCTGCTGTTCCTACCAGAGAATGTCTGAGGTGACCCGGCAGGACGATGAAGCATTCGATTAGAGATGCAATGACGACGCAAATAACGATCAGTGGGATGGGAAAAAGGATCGTTCCGGTGGTTCCGCCCAGAGTAATTAATGGCAGAAAGGCGGCCACGGTTGTCAGAGAAGCCGCCATGACGGGGACAAACATTTTGATAGCCGCCTGTTCGGCGGCAGCGCCCGGCCCAAGGCCCTGATGAAAGAGCGTAACGGCTTCTTCGCCAACCACGATGGCATCGTCGACAATAATGCCGAAAGTCATAACCAGCGCGAACAAAGACATAATATTGATGGTGCCGCCGAACAGATGAAGCGCCATCAACGCCGCTAGGATGGAGACCGGAATTCCGACCGCAACCCAAAACGCAACTCGGCCATTAAGAAAGATAAAGAGGACGACTAAGACCAAGGCCAAACCGGACAGCGCATTCTCAACCATGAGGTCGATCCGTTCATCAACGGTCTTCCAGGTTTCCGTGTACAAAGCCATATCGACGTTGGGCGGCAAGTCCCCCTTAACCAAATCAACCCAGGCATTGAGCCGGTCAGCAACAACGAGCGAGTCTTCTGTCTCCGATCGGCTAACTGCAATCTCTACGGCAGGGCGCCCCTCAACGATAATGCGTGTTTGCTCGGTCAGGGGCTGACGGACGATATCGGCAATGTTGCCGAGGCGTAGAAACCCGCCTTGTTCATCCGCCAGGATCGGCAAGCGCTCAAAGCCTTCAACGGTGCGCACCTGATCTAGACTGCGCAACTGGCGGGCGACATCCCGGTCACCGACTGTTCCTGCCGGGACGTCTAAACTGGCGCTGCGCACGCGCCCGGCAACGTCTCTCAAGGACAATCCCAATTCACCAAGCCGCTGGGACGATAATTCGATCGAAATCTCTTCGTCCGGTACACCAGCAACTTCGAGCCGGGAGAGCCCACGTGAGCGGAGATCTCTTGCGAACCGTTTTATAATCGGCCGGAGTTGTTCAAGGTCGGGTCCGCTGATCACCAATTTGGCGACGAGTTCACTGCGGTTAAGCAGCGAGGTCCGGGGCTCTTCGGCAGTTGCCGGCAGATTGCGGATTTGAGCAACGATGTCCTTTACCTGATCCAGTGCCCGGCCCATTTCAGCGTCTTCAGGAAATTCCAGATCAACCTGCGCCAGACCGTCGCGGGAGGTAGAGTTAACAGAGCGCAATTCATCAAGGCCGAGCAGCTGATCTTCCAGAGGTTGGGTGATAGCGGATTCGACATCTTCCGCAGAACTTCCAGGCCAGACCACTTGAATAGTGATGACGTTGAGTTGGAATGAGGGCATTACCTGACGGGTCAGCTGTCCCGTTGCCCAAATACCGGCGAGGATCATCACGACCATGGCGAGGTTAGGCGCCACTGGATGCCTGACGAAGGCTTGTATGATTTTAGTCATTCGCGTGCTTTCTCTTCAGCCCCGTTATCGCTATACAGCTTTATGTTTTAGTTCGGTGTGGTCAGGGATGCGCCAATTTCTTGGCCGGGAGCAGAAAATTTAACCAGCAGCCCATCTGCAGCATTTGCAAGTTTTGTAATGATTACGCGGTCAACGGACGTCAGTTTCGGCGATCGAACAATGACTTCGGCACTACCGTCTATGTTCACCCGCTCGCCAACCCGCTCAACATCAACACTTTCCATGCGATCACCGGAGATTTTATAGACCCGGTTGCGCCCGTATATTGCGTCTGCAGGAACAGCTATCACGTTATTCTCAGGCGGAAGCTGCAAGAGAATGCGAACGGTACTGCCCAACCTGAGTCCAATTGGCGGCTGTGAAAAACCGATAAAACTGTCCACACCGCCACTACCCTCACGGGTCTGACCGGAAATTCGAAGTAAATGGCCCGGAACGCTGCCTGCGTCGGCATCAACCTGAGCCGGCATAATGATGCCGGAGGCAATACCTTCATTGATGGCCGGCATGTAAGTAGCAGGAACCTGGGTCCGCACCTCAATGGAGTCTGGATTTTGCAAACGCATCAGGGGATCACCGACACGGACACGATCCCCCTCAGAGACGCGTATCTCAGAAACTACGCCGCCAAAAGGAGCTACAATGCGTGTGCGCTCCACATCCAACTCGGCTTGACTGCGCAGCGCTTCAGCGCGGTCAAGTTGAGCGCGCCGTTCATCAACCCGAATTTTACTCTCTTCCGCTGCAAGGTCTGCGCGATTAAGGGACAACTGTTGGCGTTTGAAATTCTCAGTGGCGTTTTCAAAATCTGATTTTGAAAGACGGCCAAGACCGAGCAGTTCCTCAGCCCTGTCGAACCGGCTTTTCGATATTTCAAGAAGTTGCTTTTCCTGTGTATAGGCAAGGCGGTTGATTTCGAGTTGCCGCGCGGAAAACGACGACTGTGCTTGAATTTCGAGTATGTCGGCCTGCCGTTGCTTGAGCGTTAGCTGAGCGTCTCGGTCATCAAGGACGGCCAGCAGACCTCCGGCCAGGACTGTTTCTCCATCTCGCACCAAGACCGCGTTAACGATCGCCTCGATCCCGGAGCTCAAGTCGGCATCCTGAGGAGACTGGGCGCTTCCAAACAATTCGAGGTTTGGCTCAATCGACCGGTAGCTCACGGGCATTACGTCGACTACCCAGGCCCGTTCCGCGCGTGGTGCTGGCATATCACGTGGTCGCGACATGAACATAACTGCGGTTATCAGCAACGCGCCACCAATGATGAACAGAGGTAGCCGCTTTTTTGCAGCTGCCCACACGGCGCCAATTAACTGTTTGCTTAGCCTGAGCCTTGGCTTTGGCACGTCTGTATCCAGTCCAAAATGATGTGCTTGTATGGGGCTATACGAGATACACCTCGATTAGGGTCACTATTGGCCTTAGTAATCGCTCTATACCATCGTTATGACATCGGATAAAAGTCCGCCTATGGCTAGAAGCAGAACTCATGGCACGCTAGGAACGCTTCCGCTATACCCCCGAAAGCAGACATTCCAGGTTCGAGGCCCACTAAGGGGTGTAAAGCAAACGCGTTCCAAGTGGGGCGGTCTGCTTCGTTCTTGACGCTAAGCCAGATTCCAATAAATACCGTATCTAAATGTAGTCCGGCAGGACAAGCTGTGGGTGAGCCTGGGCGTAATCCAAGCGTTTAGATGAGTTGATGAAGTCGTCCTTGAGGCGTACGGTTAGACCCTTCAAGCTCGCGCTATGTACGGCTATATCGCCGCGGGCCGCTTGTCGCGGTTCAGTACCTAGTTTGTTGCGTCAATGTTCACACTGACTGCAAAAAAAGGAGGCTTGTTATGCCCATGTTGAACCGTCGCAAACTACTCGGGGCCACTACAGCAGCGGGTTCCATGCTGCTCTCGAATGCAAAAGCCTACGCCAAACTTACTGGAGATGTTGAACTGCGCGGCCAGATCGGCCGGCTCGAACGCCTGCCAACGCGAGACCTGGAGAGCATGGAAGATTTCTCGACCTCGCTCCGTGATTTTGTTCAAACCGATCTCAGCCGAGCAGCGGCGCGGCGGGCCAACGCCATCTTTAAAGACAAAGGCATTTCCAGCATCAAAGGCATTTCGCTGGTGGACACGATCAAGCTTTTGGAAAACGACCCGATCATCATGTCCCGGACCCACGCCTGGATTGACGGCCAGCTGTTGATGTGGAGTCACCTTCAGGACGCCTTTCATAACGACGCCGATCGCTACTTAACTGAGATGGCTGCAGCCGACAAGTCTGGACCCGGCTCACTCGAACTTAATCCCGATATGTACATTCCACCCTATACCGCTCATGAGATCCACAATCAGCCCGGCGGCTATGTGGGCGATGCCTTCGCAGGGCATATGTACCACTACGGTACAAACAACCTTTACATCCACCGCAACGAACAGGACGAGCAGCACATCAGCACTGTCAGCTTTGTGCCAGTTCCTGATGACGGCAAGATCAAGCGCATTCTTGATCTGGGCTGTAGCGTGGGTCAGACGGCCACAGCGCTCAAAGAACGATTCCCCGGCGCTGAAGTGTGGGGCATCGATGTGGGTGCACCCATGGTGCGCTATGCCCACATGCGGGCGGCGGACATCGGAATCGATGTCAACTTCGCCCAGCGCTTGGCCGAGGAGAATGGCTTCCCGGACAACCACTTCGACATCATCACCGCAAATATTCTGTTCCACGAAGTAAGCCCCGACGCTACCACTAAGATCATTCGCGAAAGCCACCGCGCATTGCGTCCGGGAGGCGTGTTCTTCCCCAACGAGCCGGTCTTCCAAGTGCCTAAACCGCCCGATACGATTTGGTCCCGGTACTTCACCTGGTGGAACACCAATTGGAACACGGAAGTATGGTACGTTTATTATTCTGACTTCGACTACGCCAATGCGTTCCAAAACGCCGGGTTCGTCGTACGTAAAGACTCACCGTCGCCCTACCCGCGCAGGACGCACATGGTTGCCGTCAAGAAAACTTAATGCTTCCGAAATATGAATGATAGCCGGTGCGGTTCTTTGGGGACGCGCCGATTGCTGTCCCAATTGTGAACAGGACAGAAGGCGCCATGTTTAGCCTGTCCTTTGGGATATAAGTTATGCAGAAAAAATCGTTATGAATGCCCGCTTATGGCTATTAGCGGACATTTCAGCAGCGCTGGGTGATGTCCGCTTTTAAGGGGCTTGCGGACATAGGGCATCATAAATGTTCAAGCTTTAATCTTGTCAGGCACAGCGTTCAATTTGAGGCATTAGGTCTTCAACAGCTATAATTTCTTCGAAATCAGAAGTTCGAACTGTGCCTAACAAGGCCAGCCATCATCCCACCGCCGCTTCCGCCTGCTCCAGCGCTTCGCTGGCTTTGAGCCACTTTGATTCTGCTTTTACTAGCGCGCGCTCAACGTCGGCGCGCAACTTCATCAGGTCGGACGTGGCAATATCTTGAAATTCCCCAGTCGCTTCAGCGGGCTTAAACAAGGCCTGATCAATAGCCGTGCGGCGTTCGGTTAGCCGATTCATATTTGTCTCAGTTTCAGAAACAGCTTTGCGCAGTATTTTATTTTGGTTTCGCTTTTCGGCCGTAATCCGGCGTTGTTCCTTCTTGTTTGCGGGTTTCTTCTCCGTTGTCCCAGTCCGTTTCTCAGACACGCGGCCCATAACCAGGTCCTGATAATCGTCTAAGGTTCCGTTAAATTCCTTCGCCATCCCATCCGCCACCAGCACAAGGCGGTCTGCCGTTAACTCAAGAAGGTGGCGATCGTGACTGACGATGATGACGGCCCCGCTGAACTCTGCCAGGGCCTGGACCAGCGCCTCTCGCGCATCAACGTCGAGGTGATTGGTCGGTTCATCAAGCAGCAAAATATGCGGGGCATCTCGTGTAATTAATGCAAGCGCAAGACGTGCGCGTTCGCCCCCAGACAACTGCCCCACTTCGCGATTGGCCATATCGCCGGAGAATCCGAACCGGCCAAGTTGTGACCGTACCGCTCCAGGTTTGGCATCGGGCAACATACGGGTCATGTGTTGAAAAGGCGTTTCGTCGATGACGAGATCTTCGATCTGATGTTGCGCGAAGTACCCGACACGCACCTTGCTGCTGTGCTGTATGCCCCCCTGTGACGGGCCCAATTGCCCGGCCAGCAGCCGCGCCAGCGTGGTCTTACCGTTGCCATTACGCCCCACCAACGCAATACGGTCATCAGGATCGATGCGCAGATCGAGCTGCGACAGAACGGGTGTATCTGCCACATACCCGACTTCTGCATCGTTCAGCGTAATAAGTGGCGGCCGCAGTTCGTCGGGGCTCGGAAAGTCAAAAGTCAGTGATGGATCTTCAGCGGCAGCAGCAATGGGCTCCATACGCTCCAGCGCCTTGATACGGCTCTGGGCCTGACGCGCGGTATGGGTCTTGTACCGCCACCGGTCAACATAAGCCTGAAGTTCCTTGCGCTTGCTCTCTTGCTTAAGACGCATAACCTCAACCTGAGCCTGACGTTCCCGCCGCAGGCGTTCGAAAGCATCATAGTTGCCGGGATAGAGCGTAGCCTTGCCGCCTTGCACGTGAAGAATGTGGTCAACAACAGAATTGAGGAGCTCACGTTCGTGACTGATAATCACCAGCGACGCTGGGTAAGATTTAAGAAAAGACTCGAGCCAGAGTTCAGCTTCAAGATCGAGGTGGTTGGACGGCTCATCCAGAAGCAAGAGATCGGGCTCTGAAAAAAGCAGCGCACCTAAGGCCACGCGCATGCGCCAACCTCCAGAAAAGGAGTCCAGTGGCCGGTTTTGCGCGTCTTCGTCAAATCCGAGGCCGGCAAGAACCCGCGCCGCCCGTGCCGGCGCTCCGTGAGCATCGATGGTGGTAAGGCGGTCATGGATTTCGGCAATACGGTTTGGATCCACTGAGTTCTCCGCGTCATGCAAGAGCGACATGCGCTCCGTGTCAGATGCCAGCACCTTGTCGATGGGAGATTGGGACCCGCCCGGTGTGTGCTGCGCCACATAGCCGATACGGGTTCTTTTGGGATACTGAAAACTGCCGCCATCGGGCTCCAACTCGCCCGCCATCACCTTGATCAAGGTCGACTTGCCGGCACCGTTACGGCCCACAAGCCCGACACGGCTCTTAGACGGCAGCGCCGCAGAGACTTGGTCAAGAATGAGGTTTCCGCCCAGGCGAACTGTAATGTCTTGCAAGGTCAACATGGAGGCGCGGGAGATAGCATGGGTTTGCGACGAATACTATGCGACTCGCTGATCTGACCTAAAAATGGTATTCTGCAGAAATGGGTTGCTGGACATCACGAATGCCGGGCCCCGCAAGACAAACACACAACGGGAGAATCTTAGATGTTCAAGAAAGCACTGTTCACGACAGCCGCCGTTCTCGGGCTCTGCCTCGGCACAGCCCCCGCAGATGCACACAACGCGCTCGACCTCAAAGAAGGTTATGCCGGCTATTCCACACCCATGATCTTGAGTGTCAATCATGGCTGCCACGGCAGCCCGGTTGTAGGATTTCGTATTAAGGTGCCTCAAGACGTTCACGACGCCAAAGCCGCTTTCGACCCAGCGTGGGACATCAAATACAAAATGCGCAAGCTTGAAGACCCAATCATGGCTCATGGCCGGCCGGTCAGCGAAGTGGTTGACGAAATCATTTGGGAAAACCCGGTCAAAGTTGTTCCCGCTAATGGCTGGTACCCGTTCAAGTTCCGCATGACCCTACCCGATGAACCGGGCAAGGTTTTCCATGTGCAGAACATCACAGTTTGTGAAGAAGGCACGGACCCCTATGTGGATCTACCGGAAATAGCGTTAGATATTAATGATCCGGAATTTGCCGCCAAAACATGGGCGTTCATGACGGCCACACCGACCCCAGCACCATTCCTGGTGATCCGGGCCCCGGACAAGAAACAACAACCTTGGGAGTGGACACCCGCACAAGCGCGCGGCACCGCCATGGAACAGGAAGCGATGGCAAAGTAAGTCGCTTCAATTCTACAGAAATACGAACGCGGGGCAGTCTATGACTGCCCCGTTTTTCTATTGTTGGCGATCAGCGGTGCTGCGTCCTGTTCTAGTGATCGTGACTGTGAAGAATTTTCTCGGACAGGCCAGTCTCATAAGCAATGCCGGCGGGGGTCAGACTCGCGTTGGCCGGTGGAACGCCCGCAACCAATCCTTTGCGCGTGAGTGCCGCCCACACAGCCGGATTATGTAACCCGGTCGCATCACCACCCGAAACGACATACTGGCCCACATGAAAGTGGTTGCCATGTGGTGATGGCAACATCGGGATCAATCTGTCTGTTTCTGGAACATCTGCCCCGTCATCAGGCGAGCTAAGAGCCTGAAGAAGCGTCAGTGTTTTCAACTGAAGTGCGTTGAGCTTTAACGGGTTACGTTTGGCGACCATGACCGTCCTTTGTTGTTAAGTTAATCCGAGCGATCTAGACCCAAGTAAACGGCGAGCGCATACGTACGAACTTGCGCGCATCGACCTCATCTAACAATGTTTCATGCAATGCATCGGACTGACGCACTGCGTCTCTACGGTCAATCGATACATGCTCACCATTTTCCACCACCGTCCTGCCACGTACCAGAACGCGAGATATCGCATCATGTGACGGGCCGTTGCCGAGGATCAGGTTCGGCATTAGAGCTGCTGGCGGTGATAAATGGGTTTCCCCACGCCGGTCGATTAGGACAACATCAGCTTCCTTGCCCACTTCAAGCGACCCAATGCGGTCGTCCATCTGAAGGGCTTTGGCGCCACCGATGGTAGCCAACTCCAGCGCTAACTCAGCGCTGCCGAATAGCGTTTCATAGCCAGTCCACTGCTCGTTTTTATTACTCATTTCCTTGCGGTGCTGATCTCCCAGACGTTGTGCCGTGAGAAAACCACGCAAGGCTGTCCACAAGTCATGACCATAAGCCACCACGGGACCATCAAGCCCGATTCCGCATTTCACGTCGTTGTCGAGAAACTTCCGGGCATCGAAATCCACCAGTCCAAGTACCTGCTCCATGTCGGGCACGAGCGCGATGCTGGCTCCACGCGAAGCAATCAACTCCGCTTCGCTAGGACGCAGGGTTTGCGCATGGGCGGCAATGACGTTTGGGCCCAAGAGTCCTTCGTGGTCCATCCATTCGAACGAACCGCCGTCCCATCCACGCCGCTCGGCCAAATAACGTGAATCAAGCACAGAGGGCGCATGAATATCGAATTGTCTTTCGTGCGTAACCGTCCACTGCCAGATCTCTTTAAACTCGTCGGGCGTACAATACGTAATACCGATGGTCGACGCCGTGACGGTGGTGAAGTCATCCTCCCATTCCGTTTTCACCCGTTCGGTTTCGCCCAGTCCTTCATCTAGGGACTCTCGGAATCCGTCCGGCGCATTTTCGGGGTCGCTTAGAATAAGCCGCGCCATGCGGCATCGAATGCCCGAATCGTGCACAGCCCGCAGGACCCCATCAATAGAACGCTTGTGGACATGCGTAAAATGATCGTCAGCAGTGGTTGTTACGCCGCGCCGAACAAGATCGAGAATAGGCGGCATTGAAGAAATATATGACCGCTCTTCGTCGCAGGCCCCCGTCATTGGGTAATAAAAACCGAAGAGCCGCTCTTCAAACGTGGTGCCTTCGGCCATGCCGCGTATACAGCCCTGCACCAGGTGTGCGTGCACGTTTACGAGGCCCGGAATAACGATGTGCCCGTCTCCGCCAACCATCTCTTTGGCGTCATAGTCACAGTCATCGGCAGACCCCACACCAACGATGAGGCCCTTGTCTATGGCGACAAAGCCATCGAGATAGGCGTGGCGCTCAGAATCCATTGTGATGATCGTACCGCGCAACAGCGTGTCGCAGGACTTCATAGCGTGCCCTTCTTGAACATGAGTGCAGAACGGGTGCAGATAGGCTACAGCCTCGCCTGCATCTTAGCGGGAACTGCTAAAGAGGAAACATCGAACCGTCACCCCTAATATGAAAGACTATCGATGGGACACATAAATGGCAGAAATCATATGGCCGACGTCACAGTAGAGATCACGGGTGCGCTCAACAATTTATGCGCTTTGTGGACACACATGGACCAGCCTCAAATCCTGGATCTATGGGACAGGCAGGAACCAAATCCCTATTTATTGGCCCAAGAAAAGGCCGCACAGATTATCGGCTGGAACAATCTCGAGACATACTATGGTCAGGCAAATGAACGGCTGGTGCGGTGCTCCATGCGAGCCTCGAATATTAATGCCAAGTTGCTATCGGATGATTTGGCCGTCGCGTTGTACCAGATGCATTGGAATGGAGAGATCAAAGGCTCTGACCACCTGTTCGGCATCGATAGCCGAGTGACTATTATCTTCCGCAATCGCGTACCAGGCTGGCTCATCTGTCACTATGTGGAAGCACCGACAGCACCTATGCTGCACTTACAAAAATATTATGGCGCAATGGTCGATCCAGATTTTATCAATGACTAGCCTCCCACGAGGTTTGCATAAAAGAGCCTTACTATGAACTCATCAGGTCCACCAGCAACCCCTGTTTCCTTTCGCCTCGCGGCTGGTTGGGGACTCGGCAGCTTGCCCATGTCAGCCATGTTCAACGCGGTCAGCCTTCTACTGCTGACATTTTTAATTGAGCATGTGGGGATCGCAGCCATAACGGCCGGACTGCTAATCATGGTTTCTAAAATCTATGACGCGGTAACGGACCCGCTCATGGGCGTTCTGACTGACCGCACGAAAAGCCGGTGGGGACGGCGGCGGCCCTATCTCATGCTCGGCGGAGTATTAGCCGGGGCCTCTTTCATCATGCTGTTTACGGTGCCGTCATTTTCAAGCCAAAGCGTCCTCATGATCTATGTGCTCGCCGCACTTATTTTAAACGCGACTGCCTACACCGTGTTCAATGTTCCCTACCTCACTATGCCTGCGGAGATGACGGACAACTACCACGAACGCACCACTTTGATGTCGTATCGGGTCAGCGCTATTGCTGGCGGGCAGCTTCTTTCGTCCGTATTAGGACCGGTCATTATCGCCTATTACGGCGGAGGCCTGTTTGGCCATTCGGTCATGTCCATCGTCGTCGGCATCGCCATTATCGCCATTTGCGCCATATGCTTTTGGACCACGCACGACGCCCGGTTTACGGCGCATGTAGCCGACCATGATTTTTCATTCAAAGAACAGCTAAAAACAGCATTGGACAACAAACCGTTCTTCCTTCTGCTCATGGTTAAATTCACCCAGCTTTTTGGCTTCTCAATTTTTATTGCGGCACTGCCTTTATTATTCACACGCATATTAGATGTCTCGTACGCTTACCTAGGAACCTACTACCTATTTCAGGCGGGCGCTGTTATTGCCTCCCAGCCCATGTGGGTCGCACTCAGTCGCCGATATGGAAAAGCAGCCTGTTATTATATGACGTCAACGATCTTCGCTGCAGCTTCATTGTCTTGGGTCTTAGGGACTGCAGACGATCCAAATTGGTTCATACTGGCCCGGGCAACTGCCACCGGTGTAGGGGCCGGTGGCCTTCTCCTTATCGGCCAGTCACTCCTCCCTGATACCATCGAGTATGATTTCCGCCGTACCGGGCTACGCCGCGAAGGAATTTTTGCCGGTGTCTACACGACGGTAGAGAAATTTTCTTTTGCTTTTGGACCTGCCGTACTTGGTTTTCTGCTAGGCACATATGGCTGGGTTGAAGCTCAGGGTGGGCAACAAATGGAGCAATCTGCTCAAGCTTTGAAAGCGATTGACGTCGCAATGGTCGTCCCGACCGTCACGCTGGTGATCAGCTGCCTGTTTTTATCACGGTATTCATTGAGCGAGTCCAAGCTCGCCGAAACAACAGTGGTCACAAAATCCACTTGAAGGGGCCCGACCAGTGCGAGTCCGCCAGAACTGCCTCATCTGTCAAACTTACTAAGAACGCGATTACATCGATGCGCTCATCCTCAGTAATCACGAAACCTGGCACGAATTGGCTGGTGTTGGGATTGGCCGCGTGGCCTCCCGCAGCGTAGTGATCAAAGACTTCGCCAAGCGTTGCTATGCTCCCGTCGTGTATGTAGGGCGCTGTGACGGCAATATTTCTAAGGGTCGGGGCCTTAAATAACCCCATGTCGCGGGGGTCACCCGTGAATTCTATAATGCCTTGGTTCCCTATGGGATAACTCCCACATCCGTCGGATATCGTAGAGACCCGTGTTGCGAAACGCGACTGAGAAAATATCGTCGGACCCATGAACAGAAGAATCCGTAAAATTAAACCCGCCGTGACAGTGGAAACACTCGAGCCGCTCTGAGAAGAACAGGTCCATACCCCGCCGGTCCGAGTGGGCGCCCATCTCTGAACAGGGGCCCGCCTGGGCTATTGAGCACTATGCGCCGAAGTCGTTTACACAACGCTGTCTTGAGGCTGTTCTGAGCCATACCGCCTAGCTCTTCCCGACCTGACCGCTTCTCTGTAGGATTCGTTTTGGAGCAAGAAGGGAGACAGTCGCATGGCGTTCAAACACGAGTCTTGGACATCGAGTAAGACGTTTATGCTAGCAGCGGTCGGTGCGGCGGTTGGCCTCGGCAATATATGGCGCTTCCCCTATATGGCCGGATCGAATGGTGGCGGCGCTTTCGTCCTAATCTACCTAGCCGCTGTTGTCTTGATCGCCATTCCAGTCCTTATGGCTGAAAGTATGATCGGCCGGCACGGTCATATGAGCGCCCCGGTCTCAATGGCAAAAGCGGCTGAGGAAGTGGGCGCGTCTCGTAATTGGGCCGTCGTTGGCTGGTTTGGGGTTGCAGCGGCTTTTCTTATTCTTTCTTTTTACAGTGTTATTGGCGGATGGGTGTTGGCCTACGTGCCCAAAACCATTTCCGGAACGTTTACGGGCATGAGCTCTGACGCCGTCAGCGCGGATTTCAATACGCTCTTGGGTAACGCTGAAACCGCCGTGTTCTGGCACACCGTCTTTATTGCCGTGACCGTTGGTGTGGTCATGCATGGTATTAAATCCGGCATTGAGCGTGCCGTCGGAATCATGATGCCCGCGCTCTTTGTTATGCTGTTGCTGATTGTCGCCTATGCTATCGCTGCAGGAAACATTAAAGCTGGCCTAGCCTTTATGTTCGCGCCTGATTTCTCGGTGATCACAGCGGATGTAATTTTAGCCGCTATCGGCCAGGCGTTTTTCTCCATTGGCGTCGGCATCGGGATCATGTTCACCTATGGCGCATACCTTCCTAACAACATTCCGTTGCCACGGGCTTGCCTCATGATTGCCGGTGCCGATACGCTTGTCGCCGTGCTTGCGGGCATCGCAATTTTCCCCATCGTTTTTGCCAATGGATTGGATGCCGCTTTTGGGCCTGGCCTCGTCTTCGTCACCCTCCCCCTCGCCTTTGGCCAAATGACCGGTGGCGCTATCATCGGCACCGCTTTCTTCGTATTGCTAGCCTTTGCTGCTTTGACGTCCGCGATCTCACTCTTGGAAGTACCGGTGTCTTGGCTGGAAGAGCGAAAAGGCTGGACCCGGCGCAGCGCCACGTTAGCCATCGGCGGAGCCATCTGGCTGGTCGGGTTAGGGTCTGCTTTATCCACCAACGTATGGGCTGACGTCCGTCTTCTCGGTATGTTCGATAAGTTCAAGGATACAGGCATTCTTGATTTAGTCGACGACATCACCGGCCAAGCCCTCTTGCCCTTAGGCGGCATGCTCATTGCCTTGTTTGCCGGGTGGTGGATGGAATCATCCGTCCTCACCGAAGAGCTGGGTATTAGTGAAACCTCTTTTAAAGCGTGGCGCATTCTTGTGCGCTTTGTCTGCCCCGTTGGTATCGGCTGGGTCTTGGCGTCTGCCTGGTTTTAGAACTGCAACCAATCAGGCCAGCCCAAAGTGGGCTTTCTGTCCCGCCAAACAAAATGTAGTCATTAAATCGTACTTCTTAAGAGCCCCCAGAATGGGTTGGGCGTCGTTCATTCGATTGACCTTGGCGGGCATGGACATCCTTTCCGGGCTCTTAGTCTGCCGCTAAGCAACATCGGGTGTGTAGTGAGTCTTAAGGCTGGAGACGAGATCTTCAAAGGCGATTGTCTGCACGCGCGGGTCTTGTTTGCGCACCAATCCAGCCATGGGATCGGTTAAGACGTTCACAACACTAAAAGTATCGGCGGCGAAAGCACGTTTGAGCGCAGGCAATACGTCAGAGGGGTTTTCCACCTTTTCACCTCGGCCACCAAAGATCTCGCCTACAAGATGATAGTCCCATTGCCCCAGCTCGCAGTTGATTGACTTGCCAACGGCATTGAGCTGGCCGTGTTTCTCGGTACCCCAGGCGCCGTCATTGGAGATAATGCAGATAATCTTCAGACCGGCTAACGCAGCCGCATTGAACTCTGATGAATAAAACCCGAAAGCGCCATCGCCTGTAACCAGCACAACGGGCCGCGGTTCCTTACCCGACACCTCTGCCTCATCCTGCGCTGCGGCGGCCGCGCCAATGGCTAACGGCGTACCAATACCCATAGAACCCAATGGATAATGGTCCATAAACCCGCGTTCGGATTTGATCCTCAGAATAGCGTGCATCCAGTTTTGGACATCCGCGCCGTCACCAACATAGATGGCGTTGTCTGGCATGAGGCTCATTAAATCTCGGCCAATGCGATAGGGATGGACCGGTGCATGGTCCTCTTTACCAAGCTCTTCCATCCGGCTGAGGCGCACCTTCAAAGCTTTATTGACCCACTTCGGCTCAGGTCGAGGGGGCGTTTTTCTTTTCTTGAGCGCCTTGTGCAGCACTTCTATAGCTAGCCGCGCATCCCCAGCTATCGGCACATGAATCTCACGATTGCGGCCGATCTCTTCTGGTTCGATATCAATCTGAATGAATTTGGCATTGGCCGCGAAACGCGGCGCCAAACCGTAACCGATGCGCTCGGTGAGCCGCATGCCGACCACAATAACCACATCAGCCTCTTTTGCGGCCACTTGCGCTAGTGGCCAGGAGAAACCGAGCTTCAAATCTTCAGGCACTAAGCCGCGTCCCAAAGCATTAGCGATCACGGGATATTGGAATGTCTTAGCAAACTTTCGGAGTGACGGACCAGCGCCCGAAAGTGCGGCCCCGGTTCCCGCTAGAACTAGCGGGCGCTTCGCTTTAGCCAAAAGAGCAACCGCTTGGTCAATGGACTCCGCATTCGGTTGCGGCCTGAGCGTTAGCGGGGCAACATAAGTCTTCGCAGCTTTAACCGCTTCCGCCTCGAATTGTTGCGGCACACCGAGCACGGCCACACCGGGTCGGCCATGGAGCGCGTTGCGCGCAGCTGCATGGACAAACTCCTCAAGCCGGGCAGCGGACGGAACTGTGCGCGCCCATTTGACATAGGGCTTAACCATATCAAGCCAGTCATTGGGCCATTCGTCGGCGGCTTCGCGTTTAGGGTCCGGCAACATGGAAACCAAAACAATCACCGGCGAACAGGCCTGCTGTGCCGTCAAAATACCTGACATAGCGTTGGGCAAACCCTGGTCCGCCTTAATCAGCGCGATTCCGAGACCGCCTGATACTCGGCTGTAGCCGTCTGCAACGGCAACTGTGGCCGTCTCATGCCGGCCCGAAACAATCCGTATGTCATGATTCTCAAAGGCGAAGAGAAGATGCGTGTGCGCCGTTCCCGATAGACAGGCGACCGTGCGCACGCCATATCCCTGCAAGGCTGTGGCAATGACCTCGCCACCGGTCATTTGGTTCGTCTGGCGATTGAACTTGCGAGCCACCGTCTTCTCCTACTCGGCCGCGATGACCACATCTCCACCGTCTGGCGGAATGATGCGCAAACCAACGTCGCAACTGTTAAATGGGTCGCATCCGTCTGCGGATACGCGAACGGTGTCTTCGAGATGCATATTGCCCCAACCGACTTCGTAGTAGGGCATGTCGACCGTGAAGACCATATTCTCTTCAAAGACGAATTCCCCTTGCGATCCCGGCAACATCGGGCCGATAGGCAGCGGATGATCCGTATGTTCCAGGCCAACCGAGTGTGGGGTGCAAATGAAGAAACCGGGAAAGCCCATCTTGCGCATTTCGTCGATGACCTTCGTCGTCATCTCCCGGCCCTTCACGCCAGGCTTGATTATGTCATAGGCGATCTCACAGCCTTTACGCATGATCTGGTTGCGTTTAGTCATTTCTTCCGTGGGCTCTCCGCAGATGGCAGTGCGCCCCATATCACCGTGATAGTGTTTGAATTCACACAGACCATCGAACGTGATGAGTTGATTCTCTTTCACAAGATCGCGGCGGCGCCCCATCGAACCTGTGGACAAATACACGCCCTTGCCGCCCCGCTTGGCCAGTTCTGTATTGTAAATAATTTCAAGCTCACCCTGCTCAATACCCACATGAAGCGAGCCGATGGCTATGTTAATGGCCTCCTCGTTCATGGCCGCTGCTTCGCGCAAGATACTCAGTTCATCAGGTGTTTTCACCATGCGGATTTCCCGGAAGATAGTCGTCGCTTCAACACCCTTAAGGTCGGGCAATCCAATTTGATTGAGCCAGCCAATCACGCGGGGATCGTCAGTGCCTACAGTTGCCTTCTCAAGGCCAGCGTCTTTGATGGCCTTCTTAAGCGCGTATAGCGGGTTAACCGAATACTGACCCTTAAAATCTTCCGCAAAATTCAGGTAATCCTCGTCGGTCTCTGACAGCGGCCCTTCTGTCACCGGCCATTTGATTCCTTCCTGCACCGCTTCGGGTTCTTCCACGTCAGGATCGAAGTCGCGCCGGTCGGAATAAATGGGATGGGTATAACCGCAAACATTCGGCACCCAGGTCATGTCGCGGTTTTCGAACAAACGGAGGAGCCCGACCGCCGTTTCTACGAGTGCTGCCGGCGCATCTTCCTCGCGCGGTAAAAGCCCGTAATTGAAAAACATCCGCCGCATGCGCATCAGCGGGCCCCAATAGTCAGTCAGGTAATAGATATTGAGCTGATTAACAGCGATGAGGCCATCAAGCCCATGTTTGTCCATGACGTCGTAAGCGCGGGGTTTATTTAGCAGCATAGGATGCTGTTCCTTGTTGTATTTCAGGACTCAAAAATGATGACCTGTCTGACCGTCTCTCCGGCGGCTAGCCTATCAAAAGCAGCGTTGATGTCTTCCAAAGCAACGCGGTCTGACATCAAACGATCAACCGGCAATTTTCCGCTTTGATAGAGGCCAATGTAGGTCGGGATATCACGCACCGGCACGCAACTACCCAGATAGCTGCCCTTAAGTGTGCGCTCTTCGCCGACCAACTGCACAGGGGGAAGCGCCATACGTTTGTCCGGATGAGGCAGCCCAGCCGTAACCGTTTCACCACCACGTGCGGTAATCGCCCACGCGAGCTCCAACGCTGGAACGGAACCCGCCATTTCAAAAGCATAGTCCACGCCACCGCCGGTCATCGACTTGATGGCCTCAACTACCCCCTCGTCGGCAGCGTTCGCCGTATCCGTGGCCCCCAGCTGACGTGCCAGAGCCAACTTGTCGTCCCGCAGATCTACGGCAACAATTTGCTTCGCACCAGCCAGAATCGCACCGAGCAATGCGTTCAGCCCAACGCCGCCAAGGCCGATGACGGCAACGCGCGATCCCGGTTCGACTTTTGCTGTATTGAGAACCGCGCCAACACCCGTAATGACCGCGCAGCCAAAGAGTGCCGCTTCGTCGAATGGAAGCTTAGCGTCGATTTTTACGCAGGACGTCTCGCTGACCACCGCATGATCAGCAAAGGCGGACACGCCCAGATGGTGATGCACATCGCCGCCGTCTTGGTGGAGGCGCCGTTCACCGGACACCAAAGTTCCTGCAACATTGGCCGCCGCCCCAGGCTCACACAAAGCGGGTCGGCCTTCGGCACAAGGCACACAGTGACCGCAACTTGGCACAAACACCAAAACAACATGGTCGCCCACAACAAAGCGTGTGACGCCGTCGCCAACTTGTTTAACGACCCCGGCCGCTTCGTGGCCCAGCGCCATTGGCGTGGGGCGTGGCCGGTTACCACTGATGACGGACAGGTCAGAGTGACATAAACCTGCTGCCTTGATATCGATCAGTAACTCGCCCGGCCCCGGAGAATCAAGCTCAAGCGTTTCAATCTTCAGTGGCTGGCTTTCCGCATAAGGCGTAGGCGCACCCATTTCGTGCAAAACGGCGGCTCGAACTTGCATGCATCCCTCCAGCTATTCTTTTTTGGCCGCCCTGACGAGCAGCGTATTGGACTACCATTGTAGACGCTAACTGCGGCGTGCCAAGATCATGCACACATACTTCCACCGCAAGACTGTTAGGGCAGCCCGGCCATTCAAATGCATTCTTTCTCTTGGTACATCGCTTTGGTTTTGCTCTTTGGCATCGTCATATTCGCAGCCATTCCAAGCGAAGGCGCCGAAGAAGAGTATTTAGGTACGGTCGGTGCAGCAACGTTCCCGGGAGATATCGGTGAAAAAATTTGGCTCAACTACGAGGCAGAGGTCTCAAAGCGGTCCGAAGGAAAAATCAGATTACGCATGCTGATCCGCGGCGAGGCAGGCGGCGAAGAAAGCCGCATGCCCGCTGTCTTGAGAGGCCGCGTACACATTTCCAGTTTTAGCGATTCCGGCATGTCGCGTGTGGTTCCCGAATTCGGTTTACTGACGGCACCTTTTCTATTCGACAGCGTGGAAGAAGTGCATTTCGTCGTCGACAATTTCCTCAAAGAACCCTTCGACGCACTAGCAAAAGAACGCGGCATTATTGTTCTCAATTGGCAAGACGTTGGCTGGCTCAACATTTACGGCCAAAAACCTCTCCTCACCCCCGTCGAATCAGACGGATACCGGATGAGGTCTCTGCAATCAAAGGCCTCGATCTATTTTCTGCAGTCCATTGGCGCGGACGTCATTCATATTCAGCGGACAGATCTCGTATCCAGCCTGCAAACGGGATTGGTTGAGGGGGGTGAATCCAGTCTGGTTCTCTACGCCACCGGTGGTGAAGCGGAATACGCCACTCACATGACCCGCACTCGCCATGCCCGCCAGTTCGGATTTAGTGTGGTCAATCGGCGGTGGTTCGATAGCCTAGACGCACCAACACAGATCATTCTGAGTGAAAGCTTTGGCGCTGAAGAGAGCCAACGCAAACTTGCGCTTGACCTTTTAAAGAACGAGGAAAGCCGACTGCAACAACTTGGCGCTACGGTGCACGACCTCACACCCGAACAGCGAGACACCTTTCTTGGCAAGGCCCTTCCAGGACGCCAAAAGATGATTGAGAATATCGGCGGTACTGCGCCTCAAATTATGGAACAGGTCAAGCTGGGCAAGGCTGCCTTCGCCCGCCAGGTTCAATAAAAATGCCAGTTAGGTTTTGTCATCGTTGGCAAATTCTTCAATGAGCGCGCCGTAGGTTTGTTCTGCATCCTTTTGGCTGCCACCATCTTTTGTCGACGAAATAATCCGAAACACCCGGTCGAGCATTAGCGTGCGCCAAGCCTCCCGCTCATCTTCGACATCTTCGTCGGGGGAATAGATTTCAATTTCGTCAGGCGTCGCTACCTTGCCAGCAGCTGCTATGCGTTCATGAGTATCCAAGCGCTCTTTAACGATGGATACCTCGCCGACCAGCGCCACAATCATCGACAGTAATTTGTCTGAGTCAGCTGACTCGAGAAAGAATGGCCGCCGCCCCTTGGCCACCCTTTGTCTTGGCTTGTCTTGTTGCCTGCTCATTATGCCGCCCCTCCCATTGGAGCCTGTTTGTATCCTGCCCCTCATACGCGCTATTATGGCCTCAGTCATAGTCCGAGGCCAAGACTCTCATTGGAGACACGCCATGCGCAACAATTCTGACCATGCCATGTTTGCTGACGCCACACATGATGAACAGTCAGCCCAAAGCTTCATAAAGACCTTACGCGTGTTTAGCTCGCGCAGTTTTCACTCTGGGAACAACGCTCTCTTGAAAAAGAAAGTTTTGCCACACTACCCGGATGGGGAATGTCCACCGCGGCGGGAAATGCGGACGGCACTTGAAGACGAGCCCCACAACAAGTGGTGGAGCTCCATGATGCGAACAACGCAGGAAATGCTCTACGACACCGTTGGGCCAAGCATCGAGCGCCAGCTGCCAAACCTTATCGAGCGCGCCAAATCAATGCGTGGCAAAAGCGGTTCCCTCACATTAGACGACAGTGTTGAAATTCCGCCTTATTTATCCGCCGTTGATATGCACTGCAAGCCAGGTAGCTACCAGCAAGAGATGATCGAAGATGACGTGTTTGCGGGGGCCGAATTTGATCGCACCTTCCGTCTCTATTCTATGGGCGGACTCGGCCCAAATTTGGATGACATGGGATTCACTCTCGTCGCTTGGATGCGCAAACATTTTCAGGACGCCGGCGCCAGCAACAACGGTCCCCAGCGCATCCTCGATATGGGATGCACAGTTGGTCACTCCACATTGCCCTACTGCGATTTGTTCCCGGACGCAGAAATTCATGCCATCGATGTAGCCGCGACCTGCTTGCGCTATGGCCACGCCCGCGCTGTGGCTATGGATAAAGAGGTGCACTTCTCACAGCAGGATGCGGAACATACTAACTTCGAAGATGGCAGTTTTGATCTCGTGGTGTCCCACGCGATAATGCATGAAACGTCACGAAGGGCGATCCGGGCTATCTTTAAAGAATGCCACCGCCTCCTTGCCCCCGGCGGCCTGATGATTCACATGGACGGCATCACGCCAGATAAACCGTTCGACAAATATTATTCCGATTGGATGTCCATCAATAACAATGAGCCCTACTTGGGCACCGTGCAGGATGAAGATTTTGTTGGCATATGCGAGCAAGCCGGATTTGACACAGACAAAGTGCAGCTAGGCGAAGGCGAACCACAGTTTCAGGGTAAACCAACAGATGACAAGCCGGTCTATGGTTATCTGGTCGTCTGCGCTGAGAAATAGCTTCGCTCCCTTAGCTTAAGTGTTTTTTGTTCGATCCTTTCTGGCGATTGCATTCGCCTACGTTCTGGCCACACCATTTACGTTTGCAGCAGACCCCATAATCGTCGTTTCACTCGTACCCGGCGAAGGTCAGCTACGCGACAAATTCCTTGCCGCCAGAAAGCGTTGGGACGCGCATTTCGGTGACGAAACCGATGTTGTCCTGCTTATCGACGGTCAGGTGGGCACAGAAGAAAGTATGATCGCCACCATGCGCCGAGGCCGGGCGCAACTCTCCATGCTCAGCACGCCGGGAACGTCCGCTGCCATTCCCGAATTGAGCCTCTTGATGGCGCCCTTCCTTTTTGACTCCTTCGAAGAAGCGGATTTTGTCCTCGATAATTACGTGACGGCAATGGTCGAAGATCTATTTTCCGAGAAAGGCCTGCACTTCATTCAATGGATCGATTCCGGTTGGTTTAATGTCTTTGCCCGCGTCCCTGTGCGTGTGCCGGGGGATATGAAAAACATGCGCATGCGGGCTGCCGGTGGCCCAGCAGCGCGCGTGTTTCTGCAGGAGGCCGGCGCGGACGTCGCTCAACTCCCATTCGCGGACATGGTGCCTGGGCTGCAATCCGGCCTGCTGAATGGAGGCGCTACGAACTCACCCATGTACCGCACGGTCGCGCTTTATGAACTAGCGCCCTTCATCACCATGACCCGTCATGGGATTAATCCCGGTGCAATCTTTGCCAATAAGAAGTGGTTTGAGGGGCTGCCAAAAGAGAGCCAAGACTACGTCATGCTTGGAGTCTCGCCGACGGTAATCATGCGGGCCGACGTGCGGCAGGAGGGCGTTGAAGCCGTTGAATTTTCAAAGTCACAGGGCGCGACTATTATCGACCTGACAAACAACGAGCGTCAGCAATGGATCGACGCGACAGCGAACAGCCATCGCATTCTTGTTGAGGAAATTGGCGGCCGGGCCGGCGAAATGTACGGCCTCATTCAGGCGGGAAAATCCGCTTTCGCCGCATCAACAGCAGCCTCAGGCGAGACCGACGCCTCGCGGTAGACGACAAACACACCCGCTGCAGCTATCAAACACATCCCAACAACAGTCCAGCCGTCTGGCAACTCATCAAACAGCACGTAGCCGAATAATACCGCCCAGATCAGACCTGTATATTCAAGCGGTGCTATTACAGGCGGTGAGGCATAGCGGAAGGCCAACGTTAAACATAGGTGGCCAATACCCGCACAAACGCCGACGAAAATCATGGCCGCCCAAGCGCCTGTTGTTGGCGCTGTCCAGTCCAAAGGGCTCAACAAACCGGAAACAATAAAAATACCGAACAAAGGATAGTACGTGAGCGCCGTTAGGGTCTCGCTATCCCGGTTGGCCCGGTTTGATAACACGAACAGGGCATAGCCTAACGCCACTGTAACTGCCAAAAGAGCGACAGGATTGAACACCCCAGTGCCGGGTCTGACGATGATCAGCATGCCCACAAATCCAACCCCCACCGCGATCCAGCGCCGCATACCCACGTGTTCTTTGAGCAAGAGCGCGGACAGAGACGTAATCAGCAAAGGCGAGATCATGACGATGGCGCCAATATCGGCCAGCTTCATTCGCCCGAGAGCGAAAAACCACGTATAGCTAATGATCAGTATGAGTGTGGTCCGCCACACATGAACCGACGGCTTGTTGACGCGAAAGGCCTTGAGGCCACCTTCATTCCAGACCACAGGAGACAAGACGATCATTGCAGCGACGCTGCGAATGAAATTGACCTGTTGGAGACTGTAGTCACCCACGGCCCATTTCACGGCAGCATCCATCGCGGTCATCGTAAACATGGCAATGAGGAGGAGACCGATCCCGAGCGGCCGGTTCTCCCCGGCAGAACTGGTAGTCATTAGGGGACCTCAAAGAGGAGACGATCAAGCGCTGTGGTACACGGCAGACCGTGCTATCACAAGGCTGTTATGACTGAGAAAACGGCATTTGAACCACCCTTTACGGTGACTGAGTGGCTGAAATTCCACTTTGTGCCATCGCGCCTCTATGCACGCTATTTAGAAAAAAAGAACCTGCGCAATGGCGAAGCGGAGCTTCATCTCTTACCGGACTTGGTTCAACGTGATCGGGTCGCGGTGGATGTGGGCGCCAACAAAGGCGTCTACACCCGTCTACTGGCTAACCTGACATCCCATGTGCATGCGTTTGAACCCAACCCAAAAGCCTATCGCTGGTTAAATCGTTCTCTTCCTGCCAACGTCACGTCACATCGGATCGCTCTTTCCGATCGGGATGGAGAAGGCGTGCTTTACGTCCCGCAACACGGCCGCGGATATTCCAACCAACATGGCTCCCTTCACGAGTCCACAGCAGCGGCGCCTCATGGTGCTGTCACCATTGAAGTACGCACGCTTGATTCCTGCGCGCTCACGAATGTGGGTTTTATCAAAATCGATGTAGAGGGATTTGAAGCAGAGGTTCTAGCTGGTGCGCAGCGAACCATTCATCAATTCCAGCCGACGCTTTTAATCGAAATCGAAGAAAAACACACCGGCCGCCCGCTGGAAGACTCCATCGCCGACGTAGAGAAACTTGGCTATGAGGCCTACTTCGTTGATCAAGGGAAGCTGAAACCATTGACCACATTTGATCCAGAGCGCCGTCATCGTGCACCGGCCCAAAAATCAGACTACGTCTTTAACTTTATTTTTAAGCCGGCGTGACGTCCCTCAGCAGTATGGACGCCCGGTCTGTTCACTGGTAAACGAGCCCTATGAACGACTGGAGCAGCATCGCCCGAATTATAAACCCGGTTCTCTAAGGAGATCCGGGCGTTAGCCGTGCCAATTGCTTAATGAGTTCCAATCAAGAGTTCGTCGATCATGAGCCTCACCCTTACAGACATTCAGTCCGCAGCGGACCGCATCAAAGATGGAGTCGTCCGCACACCCTGCCTTGAGTCCGAAGCCCTCTCGCGCCGCCTCGGCACCAGCGTTGTCGTCAAATACGAAAACCTTCAACACACCGGCGCCTTCAAGGCCCGGGGAGCGCTGTCACGTCTTCTACTTCTCAGTGACGACAAACAAAGGCGGGGCGTTGTGGCCATGTCCGCCGGCAACCACTCCCAAGGAGTCGCTTATCAGGCTGGACGGCTCGGTATTCCCGCCACCATTGTCATGCCCAAAGGCACCCCGTTCGTTAAAGTACGCAAGACGGCTGAGTATGGCGCCGGTGTTGAGTTGCAAGGGGACTCCCTTGAAGAGGCCGCGACATTTGCTCAGACCCTCGCGCAAGAAAAACAGCTCTCATTCATTCACCCATACGACGACGACGCTGTTATTGCCGGACAGGGAACAACCGCGCTAGAGATGCTGGAAGATAAGCCTGACCTTGATGTTCTTGTTGTTCCTGTTGGCGGCGGCGGCTTGATCGCGGGCTGTGCGGTGGCGGCCCAAGGGCTAAAACCGGACATTGAGGTCATCGGCGTTGAGCCTGAGCTCTATCCCTCACTGTCGAATGCCTTGAACGGCAACGATCGGCCCTGTGAAGGGTCGACCATAGGCGAAGGAATCGCCGTAAAAATAGCGGGCAAAAAATCACTCCCATCAATTCGAGAACATGTAAAACAAGTCGTTACCGTTTCAGAGACCAGCTTGGAACGGGCCGTCTCCATGTTCTTGTCTCGCGACAAGGTCGTTGCTGAAGGTGCCGGCGCCGCCGGCCTCGCCGCCATGATTGAACATCCAGAAATGTTTGCAGGCAAGCGCGTGGGGCTCATTCTCACTGGCGGCAATATCGATGCGCGCATGATGTCGTCCATCCTCATGCGAGACTTGGTCCGCCTCGGCCAAGTGCTCACCCTGTCCATTGCCATGCCCGACAAGCCTGGGCAGCTCTACGCGGTCGCAGGAATTTGCGCCGACATGGGTGCTAATGTTCTGGAAGTGGAGCACACGCGTTTCGCCATGGATTTATCGGCCAGCGCGGCCCGTCTCAACATAACCTTGGAAACCCGGGATGAAGCCCATGCCGAACAAGTTATAGATCGGCTGACGCATTCAGGTTTCGCCATCCAAATCAAAGATCCGACAGCGCCGTAACCGGCAGCAGTCTCATGACTCTGTGTTTTTGGTGGCCTAGGGCGTGACAGATTTCACTTAATCAGCTTGCTGATCGTCTTGAATTCCGGTGTGCCCGAAACCTGGAGCCATTCGAAAGCGACCATCTCGGTATTCACGGCAGCGATGCGGTTGGACAGAAACCGGTCCCGGGCCAAATCCACACTCTCCTGTTTGCGCGACGTCACCGCATCCATCACTACAAACACATCGAGGCCGCCTTGGCGAAATCCGAGCGCTGATTGCAAAACGCAAACATGGGACTCAATACCAGCGATGACCAATTGCCGCCGGCCGTCATCAGCCTGATTAGCGATGTGCGCGAGCATGGCGGTGTCTGCCGCACAGGAGAAGTGCTGCTTTTCCATTACCACGGCATCCCCTTTGAGATTGTCGAGACGCTCCACGGTCGGCCCGAGGCCTTTACGATATTGCTCCGAGAGAGTAACCGGCACGCCCAGTTCCGCCGCCGTTTGCAGCAGAATGCCACACTGCTCGAGCATACGTACGCCCTCGTGCATAGCCGGCAGCAGGCGCTCTTGCACGTCGACGATAAGCAGTTGAGAGCGGTCGCGATCAAGAATCACGGCACTACCTCCGGTCTACGGTTTGCTGCTTGAACAGATTCTCGTAGGCGTCATCATCCGGATCACCGAGCTTCATAATGTCTTCCAGCAGGGCGCAGCCGGCCATGACTGCAGGGCGCTCGCCAACAGCCTTACGCCAGCGTTTTACATTGGGGTACTCATCGATTCCAATTTTGTGGAAGTCGTAAATTTTCACCCAGGGGTACGTGGCCATGTCGGCGATGGAATAGTCGCCGGCGAGATACTCAACCTCGTCCAGCCTTTTATCCATGACCCGGTACAGACGCTTGGTTTCATTCTGATACCGGTCAATGGCGTATTGGATAGGCTCCGGCGCATAGCGGAAGAAATGCCCACACTGCCCGAACATGGGGCCCACATTGGCCATCTGGAAAAACAGCCATTGAATTACGCCGAACCTGCCCGCTTCATCTTGCGGGATGAACCGCTTGGTTTTATCGGCCAGATACAGCAGGACTGCGCCGGACTCGAACACCGTGTAAGGCTTTCCGCCAGGGCCATCCTGGTCGACGATGGCCGGAATTTTATTATTGGGATTGACCTTGAGGTAGGCCTCATCAAACTGATCGCCTTTCAGCATGTTGATGGGGTGGGTCTCATACTCCAGCCCGCACTCTTCCAACATGATGGGCACTTTGTGGCCGTTTGGGGTCGGCCAGTAATATAGATCAATCATGTCGTCCCTTTCGGTTGAGCAGGGTGTTATGGCGAGTGTCCTCGCAACGCTAATCAACCCCCTGCCGAAGACTTGGTGCATCATCGCCCAGAGGGTACTGTTGGGACATGTCATATAGTACCGGACCTCAGAATCAAACGCGCGCACGAAACACCATGGACCGCAAGCGGGTCATTGTTTGGATGACCGTTGCCGTCGCCGTGATACTTTTTGTCATGACCACGGTTCTACTGGGGGCGCTCCCGCCCTGGCCGGTGTGGGTGTTCTTCGGATTATCACATGGCTTCTTTTGTGCTGTTGTATGGAACACAAAACCATACACGGGCCCGCATCAACGCCCTCTGTACGACACCGGCTCACAGGTATAAACCGTGCAAAATAAACCTTTGGTCGTGCGTCAAGCCGTCACAAACTTACTACAGGGGCTCTCATTGCTCACCTTCGTGTGCTGCGTGGCGAGCCCTTTGCTGGCCGCCGACATGGCGCGTGGCAAAGTCACGGCCTTGGCGCAAGTGAACTCTCCATGGGACGAGCAATGGGATTACTTCAAAGCCAAGATCAACGCCGCACCCGAAGTAGAGATGGAATATTTCATTCGGGGTGAAATTGGCACCGAAGAGCAGATGCTGACAGCCTTACGCCGCAACAGAGTCCAAATCGGTGGCATCACCATGTGGGGCTTGGCCGGTATCATTCCCGAGTCCGCCGTGCCGATGATTCCCTTCCTATTTGAATCCGAAGCAGAAGTGGATTTTGTCTTCGATCATTATCTTCAGGAACCATTCACTGCATTCCTGGCCGAACGCGGCCTGGTGTTCCTCGACTGGTCCGAAGTGGGCTGGAGCAATTTATATGCGGATAAGCCGGTTCTCACGCCCGCAGACGCCGTAGGGCTTAAATTACGCGGCTCACCAAATTTCGCCGCGCAAGCATTTTTGCAATCCGTCGGTGCCGATTCCATTCCCCTCGGCACCTCTGATATCGGACCAGCCCTGCAAACCGGCCTGGTTGATGGCGGCTTGGCAAGCATGGTTTTCTTTTATTATGCGTTGTCTGACTTCGCGACAGATGTGACGGAGACTCACCAGTCCTATGACCAGGGAATCCAGATGGCCAACAAACAGTGGTGGGACAGCCTGACGGACGAGCATCGCGCCACCATCAAAGACGCATTCTACCCAATCGTGCCAGCCCGTGCTGATATAAGGCTCCTCACAAAAACACTACGGTCTGACCTGATAGACCGAGGCCTCGCCCTACATACCCTTACGCCAGAGCAACGCGCCTTGTGGGTTGGGTCAACCACCAGCAGCCATCGCGCCATCTTGGATGAGATCGGTGGCCAGGCTGAAGATATCTATACCACAATTCTGGACGGCAAACGGGCTTTCGCAGCCCAATCTGCGCGCGATCCCTAGCACCTTTGCACGATCGACGGACGCAACATTCCTTCGGTTTGGCAACGGGGTACACAATGGATAAGATGCGTCCCAACAAGAATTGTTATCATTGAATTGGGGACTCGCCTTGCGCCACGCAAAGGCCTTTCTGCATTACCTCCGCATATTTGAACAAACTATGTGCTTCCTTGCCTTCGTGTTGATGGCCGGGTCGCTCATGGGAGATGTGCTCAAGCGTGAGATTACAGGCTCAGGTTGGTTTGGCGCACCGCAGGTCGGCGTCGTCGGCATGATCGTGGTCGCCTATATGGGAATCGCGTTGGCGTCTGCTAACGGCTCTCACTTCCGGCCAAGGTTCGCTGACCCTTTATTGCAGCGCTGGGATGTTCTCGCGAGCCGCGTTAGCGAATTTGGCTTCGCCGTGTTTTGTTTTTTTATGGCGTACATTGCGCTTAACGTATCCGTTGAGAGTTATGAACTTGACGATGTTTCAGCCGTTCTCCGCTGGCCAATCTGGCCGATTCAAGGCGTCATTGTCATGGGCTTCGGCTTGGTTGGCGTGCGCCACACGCTCTACGGCATCTATTTGGACCTTCGGCCGAAGCCGCCGGAATCAGTCGAGGGCGTGGAGATCGCGACCGACACGGAAGCGGCCGGTATTACCGACGGTGTAGCCGATCATGAGAGGGAGACCCGCACGTGAACGGTCTCTTGCTCGCCACTATCCTTATTGCGCTCCTCATATTGCGCATGAACATCATCGTCATCCTCGGGGTGGCGACGTTTTGGGCGTACTACTTCTGGGGCGGCGGCGAGCTAATGAACGTCGTCTACGACATGTGGGATGCTTCTAACCGCGAAGTGTTGCTGTCCATCCCTCTCTACATCATGGCCGGGACGATTATGTCCCAAGGGTCCATCGCCGAACGGCTGATTTTACTGATGCGCTCGTTGACCAAGCCTATCCCTGGCGGCCTTGCCATAGCCGGCTTGTTATCCTGTGGTGTTTTTGCTGCGATCTCAGGATCCTCCGCCGTCACGCTCTTGGCTGTGGGTTCGATTATGTATCCGGCGCTGCTTGCCGAAGGATATTCGCGCCCCTTCTCTATCGGCATGCTCTGCGCCGGCGGCACACTGGGAATTATTATCCCGCCGTCCATCCCGCTGATCCTTTATGGCGTCATGACCCAGAAATCGATCGCCGATCTATTTCTCGCCGGCACCGGGCCGGCGGCTCTGCTCCTGGTCGTGCTCAGCGCCTACGCTATGATCATCAACTGGAACCGCCGCGGTGACGTTTGGGATGGCGCTGAAATTTGGCGCTCATTCAAGGGCGCCATATTCGCATTGATGACGCCGTTCGTCATTCTTGGCGGTATTTATTCCGGCTACTTCACCCCCACGGAGTCGGCATCCGTCGCCGTGCTCACGGCTTTAATTGTGGAAATATTCGCTCACAAACGCGGCTTCCTCAATCTGGTTACCGGGCGCTTCCGTGATCTGTGGGTCACCCTCAAGGAAGCTGGGGTGCTGGTTTGGCGGGTAGTCGGCGACACCTCTACCTTGATGGGCAGCTTGTTTCCCATCCTCGCCATCGCGCTGTCACTCAATGTGTTTATGACCTACGAACAGGTGCCTGGGCGCATCGTAGAATTTATGACCACCTTCATCGATTCCAAATTACTGTTCCTGCTGATGACCAACATTTTGCTGCTGGCTGTCGGCTTGTTCCTCGATATCGGTTCAGCCATCCTCATCCTCAGCCCACTGCTGCCGCCCATGGCAGCGGATTACGGCATGGACATGATTCACTTTGGCATCATGATGATCGTCAACCTGGAGATCGGCTACCTCACCCCACCCATGGGGCTGAACGTGATTATTGCTATGGGGGCATTCCGTGAAGATTTTCTCACCATCGTTAAAGGTGTAATACCGTTTATCTTTCTGATGCTGTTGTGCCTTATCGTCGTAATGTTTGTGCCTTGGCTGTCGTTGTTTTTGATTTCTTGAGTAAGTTTTCTCGACAAGCTCTCAGCCGTCTGCGACGAACAGATCTATGTTGAAAGCGCAATTCTTGATGACTATTCGCCGCATTTGATTGGCCACGAGGAAGGTTATCCAGGGCAGCAGATGGTCATGGAATTTTATCCGACCATTCAATACGGCGGCAACGAATCAAATTGGTGGGTTCCAACTCTTACCTGTCTGGCCAACATGGTTGTCGCCACCGGATCCGACCATGTTAAATCTTGGAAACTTAAAGACGGCCTAACTGAGCCGTCTGAATACAGTGGTTTTGTAGTTGGTACCAGGGCCGAGGCCAACTAATACACACCGCGAGCCCGGCAAGGTGCGCGCCCAGACTAGCCGCCAACCCCAGGCACCACACACACATCCAACGTGCCAGACGCTAAGCGATACCCTTTTCCTTCCTGGTACTTCTCAGATGCAACGTACTGCTGATAGGCCTCGAGCGACGGGTATTCAAAGATAACCACGCGGCCCTCGGCGAACTGATCACCCTCGACCACCGTTTTTTCATCGGGCCCACCGGCACCGATGAGCTTGCCGCCGAATTGTTCGGCGAGCCCGGCAACGGTTTCAGCGTACTTCTTAAAGCCTGCGGGGTCGGTCACACGGGCTTGGCCAACGACATAGACGGTCATAATAATCTCCTCAAGTTCTAGAATTAATACAGGTTTGTTAGGCGCACTCGGGACCTACGGCAACAATCGCCTTGCCGATGTTCTCGCCGCGCATGAGTTTTAGAAAGTGGGCCGGCGCGTTCTCCAACCCGTCAGCATGGTCCTCTTTCACCTTAAGGCGCCCCTCCCTCATCCATTCACTGGCAAGGCGCAGGTAACGCGTAAAATCGTGTTCATAACCGTAGACCACCATGCCAAACACTTTCGCCCGGCGGCCAATGAAAGGGCCAAGGCCAACGCCTTGAAAAGATGACGAATGATAGTCCGCCGGCCGGCCGCACATGACCACACGGGCGTGGAGCGCAAGATGACCAGCCATGGCAGACAACAGCGGTCCCCCGACATTATCATGATAAACATTCACGCCGTCGGGACAGGCCGCCTTGAATTGGTCTTGCCAGCCCTCTTCCTTGTAATTGATGCACGCGTCGAAGCCATAAGTCTTGGTCACCAGATCACATTTCTCGGAGCCGCCGGCGATACCCACAACGCGCGCGCCACGGATTATTGCAAGTTGCCCGACGCAGGCGCCGACCGGACCCGCCGCCGCAGAGACCACCAGCGTTTCGCCCAGGCTTGGCTTGCTGATGTGCTCAACCGAACCCCAAGCAGTGAGTCCCGGCATACCCAGCGCACCAATCGCAGAAGACAAGGGTCCTGACGCGGGGTCAACGTCTTGGACAATCTTCTCAGGGCCTATGACGGCGTGCTGCTGCCAGCCCGTCTCTGCAACCACATAATCTCCTGGCTGATAGCCGGCCACATCACTGCGAACCACCCGGCAAACACTGCGGCCATAGATGACATCACCTTCAACCAGAACATCATGGCCAGGATGATCCCCACGAATGGCTTTGCGCAAGTAAGGGTCCAACGACAGATAAACTGTGCGCACGAGAATCTGTCCCGGACCAGGACGCGGCAGCTCAGCCTCGACCAATCGGAAATCAGCATCTTCCGGCATGCCGTCGCGCTGGCGTGCCAACTGAATTTGCAAATTTTTGGTCATCGTTAGTAGGCGCTGATCAGAGAGATTCGGGACCGATGGTCACCATCGCCTTACCCACATTCTGCCCACTCATTAGTTTGGCAAAATGCGCTGGTGCGTCCTCGATTCTATCTGCACGGTCTTCATGGAAATTCAGACGGCCGGCTTTGACCAGCGGCACAGCTGCTCTTAAGAACTCATCCATCTGGTCGTAATAATCGTAGACCACCAGCCCGAGCAGTTGCGCCCGCTTGCCTACAAACGGTCCCATGTTGTGGCCTGCAAAATCATTGTCGTCGTTGCGGTTATATTGAGACACCAGACCGCACAGAATAATTTTCCCATAAAGATTTAGTTGCTGGGTAATGGTGTCGAGAATGGGCCCGCCGACGTTATCGAAATACACGTCGATTCCGTCCGGGCAGGCCTCTTTAAGAGCCTCTTCCCAATCGTCGTTCTTGTAATTGACGCAGGCATCAAAGCCGTATTCCTCGACGACAATGCGGCATTTTTCGTCAGACCCTGCAATACCAACGGCCCGGCACCCTTTTGCCTTTGCCAGCTGTCCGGCCGTGCCGCCAACAGGTCCGGCGGCAGCCGTCACGACAAAAGTGTCACCGAGGCCAGGGTCAGCCAGCTTTTCAACACCGGCCCAGGCCGTCAGCCCAGGCATGCCTAGCACTCCAAGCGCCGCAGACAGCGGTCCAGCATTAGGGTCGATTTTGCGCACACCGTCCTTGGCAGCGCCATCGGACACGCAATAGGACTGCCAGCCCGATTCAATGACGATGTAATCGCCTTCGGCGTATTCGGCATGTTTGGACTCAATCACTTGCGCCACACACCGCCCGCCAATGAGGTCGCCTTGGTTAAGACGGCTATGTCCCATATGGCGGCCGGAAATAGCCCCGCGCATGTACGGATCCAAGGACAGATAGATATTGCGGGCTAAGAATTTACCCGGCCCCGCGGCTGGAATATCGGTTTCCGCAACTTGGAAGTCGCTGACTTTAGGTTCGCCGTCGGGCTGACGTGCGAGCTGAACTTGGGTGTTTTTATCGGCCATGAAATCCCTGTGAGTTTGATTGTTGTTTGACTTAGCGCGCAACCTAATGCGCTTCTGCGTAGTTAGTTAAATCTTCTCTGAGGTCTGCAATGAGAAGCCCAAGATAATAATTACCGTCCTTTTCAGCAGCACTGTCCAGGAAGACCAGCATGTCATCAGTCGACGCGCCAAGCACACCGCAATCTGAAAACAATCCTTTCGTGGCGTGACGAGCATAGGCGACTTCCGCTGCCGTCCGGCCAGCCTTGGCTGATAAGGCCCACCAACGTTCCGCTTCGCAGACACCCTTAGTAGCATCCGGCCGGTTATTGGCGATCAGCGCTCCCAGGACAAACTTTGCCTGCCGATGCCCCGCATCTGCGGCACGCGTTATGGTTTTCACTGCATCGGCGGTGCGATCATCGTAAAAATAGACCCGGGCCAACTGATAGGCCAGGCGCGGATTCGCAGGATCAACTATAAGCGCCGCCTCGCAGGCAGAGATGGCAGCGGCGAGTTCGACCTGTGATGTGGGCACACCGGCGACAATGCGATCAGGGTCTAACGGATGTGCCGCCAACCGGTCGCACATCGTTGCATCAGATTGGGTCGCGACCGGTTGGGCACCAACAGATGTGCAGAGGAGAACGCCACACAAGATAGCAAAGACGCCAAGATTGAGGTGCGGCTTAGTTCGCATGGTCAGACACGCTGTAGGTCTCAGTCACCTGTTCTACGAGGATCTCTTGATAGTATCCGTCAGCCTGACCTTTAGCAGCATCAAGGAAGCTCATGATCTCGGATGAGCTGGCCTGTATGTCGCAGCCTTTAAACTTTCCGTTTGCCACATGGCGCGGATAACTAACACGGGCTGCAAACCGGCCTTGGCGGGCTGAGCGCACCCAGAGGTCCTCCACCTTGCAGGTGTCTTTCTTAACCCCCTGGAGGCCGCCATCAGTGATGTAGCCCAGAACAAACTGAGCCTGTTCAGAACCAGCTTCTGCCGCGAAATTTAGATGAGGCATCGATTCCTCAGTTTTCTCTGCATAGAACAGTACACGGGCCAACTGGTAGCGCAGGCGCATGTTCTCGGGGTCCTTTGCAACCGCTTCACGGCACGCGGCCTCGCCGGCGAATAAAAGCACAGGGCTTACGCCTGGAGCCACACGGTCGGGGTCCTCGCCATGGGAGACCAGCTGATCACACTCGGTAATCTCATGGCCGTCAGCCCATGCCGGAACGGCACCAAATAGAATGACAGGTGAACACAGCGCAACGGTCGCAACAGCGGCAATATATTTTAGAAAATTCATTTTACAGCCCCCTTAACGATTAGCTTCAAAATCGGCTGTCACATCAGCCGTCCACGTGCGGCGGTAATAGTCCGACGCCATACCCTTGGCGGTTTCCAAAAAACCTGCCATTTCTTCGTTCGTAGCACTCACGTCGCAATCATCAAACATGCCGCGCACCACGTGATGAGGGTAGCTCACCAGCGCCGCGAACCGGCCCTGGCGTGCCGACCGCAGCCACAGTTTCTCTGCCTTGCAACGGTCTTGTGCGACATTTTGAAGTCCACCGTCGTAAATATAGCCCAGCACAAACTGTCCCTGACGGTGACCCGCGTCGGCGGAGAATATTAGGTGAGGCATCGCATCGTCAGCACGGCCGCTGTAAAAATAGGCCCGGCCCAAGAGATATCTCAGTCGGCGATTGTTGGGCTGTTCGTCTGTCGCCGCCAAACACGCCGCGATCGCTGCCGCTTTGCGCATGCCGGATTGACTAACGCCCGGCGAAACACGCTCCGGGTCAGACCCATGCGAGGCCAGAACGTCGCACTGGGTTACACCTTCGGGGTCGGGTGCAGCCTGCACACTTGAGGTTGATGCCGTGAATAGAAACGCAACAAGCAATGTGCGCATGGGTCACTCCTTATGGCCTTATGGATGAAAGCCGTTTTTATTTACCGGGCTATTTATTTGCCTAGCCTATTATTGAGGCCCGCTTTGAGGTTGGCAATCAGAAGTCTGCCAGCTCAACGTCTGACGCCAGACTCTCGCAGGTATCGAATCGACCGCTCAGCGCAGAATCCACTTAGCTGACTTATGCATTGGCATGGGTTTGGCGCGCTGGATTCTGCCATAGCCGTTCAACGCGACACCGGTCATCTGGTGCGCCCTCTTAGCCCCGGGTCATGATCAGCCCGACGAGAAATTTGGCCTGGCTATAGTCGAGATCTATGGCCCGGTTGAATGACACCAAGGCCTTCTCTGTTTGACCGCCATAGAAATAGACTCGGCCAAGTTGATATGAAAAACGCGCCTCATCTGGAGAAGGGTCACGCGGTCTGGATCAGGTGGATTAGCAGCCAGACGATCAAAATTTGTGAGGCCCACCTGGGTCCGCGAGTCGGCCTGCGAACCACTTGTGGCCAACAACGCCAAGATAATGATCAGACTTGCTAAGCGCACGTTGGTCCTCCCTCACGTGCGATGCTATACCCCGGGGCAGGACGCGCAAAGGGGAGCGCGGAACGAGATTTTGGGGTGACCAATGGAAGTCGGTCTTTACGAGATTCTTCTCTACACACATGCGCTTTGTTTTGTGTATTGGCTCGGCGGTGACCTAGGCGTTTTTTATGCCTCCAGCCAGCTTCTGAAGCCCGGACTGTCAACAGATGCACGAACCTGGGTGAGGAAAATCATGCACTGGCTGGACCAATTCCCGCGCGTCTGCATGCCGCTTGTCATTGCCCTCGGCTTCACCATGAGCAGCATGCGGTGGTTCGAATCAGAATTTGACCCAATGATCCTAACGCTGATTTGGGTCGTCGCCATCGCATGGATCTATTTCGTGCTGGCACTCTTTCTCAACAAGGGCGGGCCTGAGAAAGTCGCGTTGATTAGGAAAGTCGACCTACCTATGCGTTGGGTGATCGGCATCACGATTACCGTAATCGGCGTCATGTCTCTCATGGGCTCAGGGATCACTCAGGACAATTGGCTGGCCGCCAAGCAGCTCATCTGGGCCGGAACCGTGTTCTGCGGCATCATTTCACGTACCACCATGAAACCGTTTGGCGTCGCCTATGGACGGGTCATGACCACTGGGGAAACGCCTGAAGATCTCGCAATCATGAAACGAGCGCTTTACATCACACGCATTCCCATTCTCACTATTTGGGGCCTTGTCGCTCTCGCCGGCGCTGTCGGCATTTGGAAACCGTTCTAAAAAAAACAGAGCACAAAAAGCTGAGGAGATACCGAGATGTATGATCTAGATGGCAAGGTCGCCATAATTACCGGATCCGGCCGGCCCAAGGGGCTCGGCGAAGCCATGGCCACACGCCTGGCACAAGAAGGCTGCAAGGTTATTATTCATGACATCGGAAAAATTAAAGGTGAGATTGCGCCCGCCCACGGCGTCGGAACCAAAGATGACTTACAGAAGGTTGTAGCCTCCATCAGAGAAGGGGGTGGAGAGGCCGTAGGCTATGCCGCCGATATGCTGATAGAGAGTGAAGTCGAAGGACTTATTAACTTCGCCGTTGAAACCTATGGGCGGCTCGACATCCTCATCAATAACGCAGGAATTGGATATCTATTTGGCCCGCTCATTGAGATGACCCAGGAGCAATGGGATGGGGTCCTGGGTGTAAACCTGCGTGGCTGTTTCTTCGGCATCAAACACGCTGCCAAACAGATGATAAAACAGGGTAGAGGTGGACGCGTCGTCAGTATCGCTAGCCAGGCTGCCAAGTCTGGTTTCGGTAATACGGCGGCTTATACCTCCTCCAAGCATGGCCTCGTTGGCTTAACACGGGTTGCCGCCATCGAACTCGCAGAGCACAACATCACCGTGAATGCTATCTGCCCCAACCATGTGACGACCGGGCTTGGCGCCTGGCAAAACGATTTCATGTCAAAAGCCCAAGGTAAGACGGAGGAAGAGTACCTCTCTGATATGCGTGGCCGCATTCCCATCGGACGCGTCGGACTCGTAGACGACATCGCCAAAGCCTGTGCGTTTCTCTGTTCCGATCAAGCTGATTACATCACCGCGGAAGCGCTCAATGTGTCCGGCGGCGAGGAGTACCACTAAACATGGCCACCCCAGAATTTTCTTGGCCGCATGACATGCGTCTTGCCGTTTCAGTCGTCGTCAATGTCGAAGAAGGGGCAGAAGAAAGTATCGCCGATGGCGATCGCGCACCTGAACCCGTCGACGAATTGCAAGTCGTGATGAGCAAAGGCCGCAATTTCGGCAACGAATCCAATTACGATTACGGCATCCGTGCCGGCGCACCTCGGGTTCTCAACCTCCTGCGCGACTATGGCGTAACCGCAACCTTCACGGCGGCGGCGCTTGCGCTGGAACGTGCGCCCGACCTGGCGAAACAAATCGTTGCCGACGGCCATGAAATTTGCGCCCACGGCTACCGCTGGGCGCATCAACACTGGATGAAAGAAGACATGGAGCGCGATTTCATCCGCAAGGCAGCAGAGTCCATCGATAAGACCTGCGGCAAGCGGCCAGCCGGTTGGCTATCGCGCTATGTGCTAACAGAGAACACGCGCCGCCTTTTAGTCGAAGAAGGCTACACCTACCACATGGATGACTATTCCGACGATGTCCCCCGCTGGGATATAGTGGACGAAAAGCCCATTCTGATTTCACCCTACGCGCTGGACACCAACGACATGAAGATGTGGATGGATGCGTCCTATACGCCGGATCAATGGGAAAAATATCTTATCGACACCTTTGACTGGCTTTACGCGGAATGCGCGGAATCGCCAAACAAGATGATGTCGCTCGGTGTTCATTTGCGTATCGTGGGGCGGCCTGGCCGCATGAAAGCCTTTGAGAATTTCCTAGCTCATGCCGCGGCGCGTGACAAGGTTTGGTTCGCGACACGGCAAGAGATTGCGGATGCCTATGCGGCACAGGTCCCTGCCCCCGTTTAAATTACGTTCATTGTTCAAAGGAGAGAACCATGGTTGTCGAAGCTGCCAAGGTCGGAGAGAGTCGTTACCGCGAACGCGGCGGGCGTTACTTTGAGGATTTTGAAGTGGGCGATATTTATGAGCATCGCCCCGGCCGTACGGTCACATTGACCGACAATATATGGTTCACGAATCTGACCATGAACACCCACCCCATACACTTCGATGCGGAGTATGCGAAGCACACGGAATTCGGCCAGCCGCTCATCGTCTCCACGCTGACTCTCGCCATCATCACCGGCATGAGTGTGTCGGACATCAGCCAGAAGGCTGTGGCCAATCTGGGCTGGACAGATATTTTACTGCCCCATCCGGTTTATGCCGACGATACGATTTATGCGGAATCCGAAGTGCTCTCAAAACGCCCATCAAAATCTCGTCCGGGCCAAGGCATCGTCACGGTTAAAACCTTAGGTTTTAACCAGAAGAAAGACGTTATTTGCTCATATGAGCGCACCATCCTAGTTATGGGCCGCGACAACGATGTGGAAGACGCTGCGGGGTATTAAATACGGCGGGCCATGGTAGCCAAGGGTTAGGCTATCCCGCTCAATAACCCTCAACGCGACGCCCAACCCGTCTGACAGGGATGCGACCCACACAGAGCTCCTTCATGGGCCCGTTCCTGCCAAAATGTCCGGTCGGTTTCTTAAGCTGTTGTTTCTAAAGCGTTCGGTCGGGCTTTAGCCGGATCAGGAAATTGTCTATATCGCCGGTGACATAAATCGTGCCGTTTACTGGCGCCTTGCATAATCTGTCTGATTGGCAACCGGGCATCAGCATGGAAAATCATGCCGGGCGTTCATTCGGGCGGGCACCGGGACAAAAAATTTTCTCAATTGATGAACTGCCTGAACTGGCAAAGGTCGCGTTCAACCGTCACACTCCAGACATCTTCGATGTCGACAATTGGCAGCCGCCCCGGTTTGGGTAGCCAGAGCGATCGGCGTCAGCCCACTCCCGCTTTAGAGCGCCTATTCGCGATTGGCGCCTTGACCCAACCTTTGCCGCTCAGCGCCAATGTCTTTCATGCTGGCGCCTAGCTGCGGCCCACCACCGTCGACAACGGTGACATACGGCGCAGGCTTCTCATAGGCCCACATCTTCCAGGCAGGCTCGCCGTCTTCAACGACATCAACCCACCGGTCTTGCCGATCGCCACAGCTCTGAATTGTTTTGAACGGCACGACGGTACCCACTTTACCAGGCATACGCGCCAGAAACTTAAAGACCCCGAGTTGATTCGCCGGCAAGTGACCGCGCCACACAACCTCGTCATACACTTCGGTAATGACCGGACCGTTGCCGCGCCTGACCGGCTCGTCCAACGTTCGCATCACGAGCGCGGTTTCCCAGCCGTCTTTGTTTTCGGGGGCGAACAAGGGAACCGAAGGTGGAATTTTCATCCGCACTTCTGTTGTATCCAAGTTTCCGCAGCCATGCGGGACCATCAAAGTTAGAAATTCGTTGTAGTTCGCCCGTCCTTCGAAGTTCTCAATCACGACGTGGGCCTGAGCAGTTGAGCAAGCATTTGAAAGCAGGGCACTGATTGCAATGATGAAAAGACTTGCACGGTTCATAATTCGAAATTCCTCTATATTTGAACGGACAGAGTTCGACCTGATTGTACAGTATGATAGACGCGCGCTTAAGCTCGAGTCATATATCGTCATCGATGCTCGCAGTTCGAGCTACTATGGCTCAGTGCCACCCTATCACGCTAACCGTCCAGTATTCGGTCAGAACAGGCCGGCATACACTGAGCCGATTCTTGGACGTTGCACTGTATCGCTGCATGACTAGAGTGCAGACAAATCAATCAGGAAACTTTCTCCTGACAATGCCAATCGAAGGAGCCCTAACATGCGGGACGACCATGCGGCATCGGTCATGACCGACGAAGAATTAGAAGCCATACGGGACTCCGTCCGCGCCTTGTGCCAAGACTTTCCGGGTGAGTACTGGCGGAAACTCGACGAGAAGCGGGAATACCCGACGTCTTTCGTCACCGCCATGACCAAGGCTGGATTCTTAGCCGCCCTTATTCCTGAAGAATACGGTGGGTCTGGGCTGGGCTTGAAAGCCGCGTGCGCGATCCTTGAGGAAATTCACTTGAACGGCTGCAATGCCGGCGCCTGCCATGCACAGATGTACACCATGGGCACAATCCTGAAGCACGGCAGCCCAGAACAGAAATCTGACTGGTTGCCCAAAGTCGCATCCGGTGAAATTCGCCTCCAAGCATTCGGGGTTACAGAACCAACATCGGGAACGGATACGCTCTCATTGCAAACAACCGCCGTGAAGAAGGGCGATCATTACGTCGTCAACGGTCAGAAGATTTGGACCAGCCGGGCTGAGCATTCTGACTTCATGGTTCTCTTAGCCCGAACAACACCGAAAGAAGATGTTCAGAAAAAAGGTGATGGCCTTTCTGTACTCATGGTCGACATGCGCGATGCGATAAAGGACGGCATGACCATCCGCCCTATCCGTACCATGATGAATCATGCCACGACGGAGGTCTTCTTTGATGATGTCAATGTCCCAGCCGTCAACCTCATAGGTGAAGAAGGAAAAGGCTTTCGCTACATTCTTGACGGCATGAACGCTGAGCGCACTTTGATATCAGCTGAATGTTTGGGCGACGCCCAGTGGTTCATTAAAAAAGCGACCGACTACGCCTGCGAGAGAAAAGTCTTCGGCAATCCCATTGGAGGAAACCAAGGCGTCCAATTTCCCATAGCACGGGCCTATGCATCTTATCGAGCCGCAGCCTTGATGGTTAAAGAAGCGGCCACGAAGTTTGATGCGGGCGAGAAATGCGCCGAGGAAGCCAATATAAGCAAGATGCTTGCTTCAGAAGCCTCGTGGGAGGCGGCCGAAATGTGCGTACAAACATTTGGCGGCTTTGGATTTGCAGAAGAGTACGACATCGAACGCAAGTTCCGAGAGACGCGGCTGTATCAAGTTGCACCGGTTTCGACCAATCTCATTCTTGCCTATTTGGGGCAGAATGTTCTTGGTCTCCCGCGGTCTTATTAAAGGCGCCTCCGTACTATGGTAACGCGCCCACCCTATTTCGCTGGGTTCGACATCGACCAGATGTTAACGGACCACCCCATCGGCGATGATTTTCTACCCGCCTTTACCAACATGAGCCGGGACGCACTGCATGACCTACAAGAAGCCCGCTTCCTTAAGTGTGTAAAACGGGCGTGGGAGATACCCTTTTATCAACGGCATTGGGGCGCTGTGGGGCTTGAGCCAGGCGATATCAAGTCGCTGGACGACATCACCAAGATTCCACCGTTCGGCAAAGCCGACCTGATGGAGTCCATCGCAGTGAAGCCGCCATTCGGAGAATTTTCCGGCACAGACTTTTCCAACGACGACCACATGCCGGCAGTGATGCACACCACTTCGGGCACCACCGGCACACCGCAAGTGCTGCTGTTCAGCCCAAAAACCCGCGAGATTCAAAACCTGCTCGTCGCGCGGGCCTATCTGTTTCAAGGCCTTAAAGGGTCAGACGTCGTGCATTCGATCTATGGGCACGGCATGGTCAACGCGGGCCATTACATGCGCGAAGCGGTCCTTCACTTTACCAATGCTATTTTTTGTTCAGCAGGAACAGGCGTTGAAACGCGGTCCGTGCAACAAGTTCATATTATGAACCGATTCAAAACAACGGTGATTGTCGGCTTTGTCGATTACCTGCGCAAACTTGCCGCCGTCGCCGCTGAAGAAGGGCTCGTGCCAGGTCGGGATATACCCATTCGCATGATCTCTGGCCATTTCGGCCGCGAGGACCGCGATGAGATTTCCCGGCTGTGGGGTGGCGCAGAAACTTTTGATTGGTACGGCGTCGGTGACACCGGCACCATCTGCGCGGAAGGCCCTGATCACACCGGCATGCATGTGTGGGAAGATGCCCATTATGTTGAAATTGCCGACGTGGACACGGGCGCTCTACTGCCGGACGGTGAACAGGGCGATGTCATCAATACGGTGCTGTTCAAAGACGACCTTTATCCCATGATCCGTTTTAACACCCATGATGTCTCCGCCTTCCACACCGGCGCCAATGACACCGGGCTGGTGTTCAAGCGCATGCAGGGCATTTTTGGGCGGTCCGACAACATGGTCAAGCTGCGCGGTATTAATGTCTTTCCCCATGGCATTGGCGGTGTGTTGGTGGAACGATCCGAATTCAACGGCGAATTTTTCTGCCGGGCCGTCCGCGACGATCACGGCCGTGACGACATGATCGTTATGGCAGAAATCACAGCCGAGCCGTCGCCAGAGTTAGAGAAGGCCTTCAAAGCCTTGATAAAATCCCGTATCGGCGTGGAAATGCCTGTTGAGTTGCACAAACCCGGCGCGTTAGTGGATTTAACAGAGGTCGACAAACGCCAGAAGCCGAAACGCCTCGCCGACGAACGATTTAACTAGTCCAGAGATGACCATGACCAAGAGAGTCGTATGAGTAAAGAAATCGCATCTCTCGGAATTGCTGGCCTGTCCCAGGCGTTGAGCAGCAAAAGCGTGAGCGCGGTCGAAGCAGCACGTTTTTACCTGGATCAAATCACGGCCCAAAACGACATGCTGCGGGCATTCATTACCGTTACTGATGACCTTGCCCTCAACCAAGCCAATCACTCAGATGAGCGGCGCGCCAATGGCGCGTGCTTGGGCCCGCTTGACGGCATTCCTATTGCGCTTAAAGACAATATCGATGTCGCGGGTATTCCAACGACGGGCGGCATAGAGGCATACCGCGACAACGTTCCAAAGGAAGATTCAGATGTGGTGCGGCGCTTGCGCGAAGCGGGCGCCGTTATTTTGGGCAAGCTGAACCTGCACGAAGGCGCGCATGGGGCGACGACCGCCAATGAAGCCTACGGGTTTTGTCAGAATCCCCACAAATTGGGGTTCACGCCAGGCGGCTCTTCTGGCGGCGCTGGCGCAGCCTTGGCGGCTGGTTTATGTGCCGGTGCCTTGGGAACCGACACTTTGGGCTCCGTGCGCATACCCGCCTCTTTTTGTGGAATAGCCGGACTTAAGCCCACGTATGGACTGGTCAGCACACGTGGTGTGATGCCATTGGCCTACGCCCTTGATCATGTCGGCCCAATGGCGCGCTCTGCGTCTGATTTATCACTGCTCTTGGACGGCATGGCTGGGTTTGACCCCGATGATCCGTCGGGACGGCACGGGCCTAACGATTTTTCAGTTGCGCAAAACGCGCCATCATCTCTCAGCGCTCTCAAGATCGGGTACTTTGAAGACCTTGCCTCGGTGGCTGGGGATACCGTTGCACCCGCAATGGCAGCGGCCTACGCGGCCGCACTTGAAACTCTTAAAGCGGCGGGCGCTCACCTTATTCCTGTCCCTTGGGAAGGGTATGACCCCGCTCTTGTGCGGCCAAAAGCTCTTCTGCTCATAGAGGCCGACCTCGCCAATATCCATGCGGAAATGCTGAACAATCATCCAGAGGGATTTACGCGCACTTTCAGATCAGGTATTGATTTTGGTATTTCACAAACTGCGCCGAAGTTAGCGAAAGCTACGCGAATCATCGAGGAAGTCCGGCCTGTGGCACGGCACCTCTTTAGTAAAGTCGATGCGCTTGTTACGCCGACCACACCGATCCCTGCCTTCTCGTTCGATGACGAAATGCCAAAGACAATTACTACTTTTACAGCTTTTGCGAACTACGCAGGCTGCCCTGCTTTGAGTGTGCCAATGGGAATAACGACAGACGGCCTTCCACTTGGCCTACAGATTGTCACACCCAAGCGGGAAGAAGTAACTTCGCTACAGATTGGCGCTGCATTTGAGAACACGCAGAACACTTGAGTAAAGAGGCGCGCTGCACAATTTTGCACCAGTGGATGGCCTAATACCTTTGCACCCGCCGCCTATACCCCTGCTCAGATGCAATAACAACTTTCGCTGCATATACTTGCACCCACGCTAGACATTCAAACTCCCCGGGCGGAAGGGATGCCTGAGGCTCTTCTCAAAACTTCGCACCCTCCAGACTACTGCCCTATCAGCACTGCCCGCTAAAACCTTCACCCCCCTCAATCGATTCACGTTCTCGATAGACCCCAGCGATTTATAGACGCTCGGACAAACTAAATTGGATACAATTATTTCTAATGAAATAACTTACCCTTCCTTTGGATGCTCTACCAAGGTCAGCACGTTACCTTCCGGATCAAGAAAATGGGCAACAAAACCGCCCCAGGCTTGCTTCTGTGCAGGCGCCAGAAACTGCACATTCTTGCCCGTTAGTAGGCCGACGGCGGATTGGCAATCTTCTACCGCGAAAGACAGCGCCGTAAAACGGCCTATCATCTCCGCCCCCTCAGGGTTGGTTGGGTCAGCTTGTTCGATAATGAGGTCCATATTTTGGAGGGTAAAAATTACTGACTGAACCGACTCTACAGATATCGTCAGCCCCAGCGTATCACCGTAGAAGCGAGCCGCCTTGTCCACGTTGGACACAAATACCCTGGCCGCAGCAAAGCGTTTAAGGATGGATTCTTCTGGCATTGTTGAGACGTTTCTCTGCCGTTAGGGAGGTGACGCTGCATTTTGGCCGATGCGGAGATTGAACTCCGCTTTCGCTTCAAGAACTTTGGCATAAATTTGTCCTGCATCGCCACCGATATCCCGCAGAATGTCAGGATGGACGGCCGTTGCCGCAGCAATCCATCTTTGGCGCTGTCCAGGTGTTAAGTCATGCACGTAGGTCCCACTTTCACGTAGTCCTGCAATTTTTATCAGGGCGTCTTCACGCACGCCGGCGCGTTGTGTGGAAAATGCTTTGAATGCTTTATCGATGACGGAATGCTGCACGGGCGTAGCGCTCTCCAGCCATTTCATTGAGGCCATGATGACCGTTGTCTCATAGTGGTGACCAGACAGTGTGTAATGGGGTGCATGATCTTTGAACGCATTGGCGTACCACGGCAGGCTCGATGCTCCGCCTTGAACCATGCCTGTCTGCAGCGCCGGCACGACATCTTGAATACCGAGGAAAACTGTATCGACGTCAAGGGATTGGAAAAACAACGCGACGGACGGTGTGGACGGCGTTCTCAGCTTTTCTTGCCGAACGGACTCTGGTGTGAGGTAAGCTTTTGGCCCATAAAAGCCGGTCCACCCAGCTTCCGACCAGCCTAAAAATGTGATTCCGATGGGCTCTAAGTACGGACGAATGATGTCTCCGGCACAGCAATCGTAAAAATAGTCGGCTTCTTCAGCGCTCTCAAAAAGATATGGCAATGACAAGACAGCCGCCTCTGGGATCGTGGACGAAAGACCCCATAGAGATGACGAGGAAATTTGGACCCGGTCCCGGCGCAAACTGTTGACCATGTTCTCTTCGTTTCCGAGTTCTCCATACAGATAATACTCAAGTTCGATCTCCGGGCTCGCCACTAGAACGCTCTTTCGAAACTGCCAGTGCTCGTCCCAAATGGACCCCTTTGGCACGCTGCCCGCTGCCCGGCCAGTAAGTGGGCCACCAGCCTGCGCAGACACAACGGGCATTGCTAAACAAGCCGCTATGAGCGTGGTGTAGACGAGGCTGTGGGGTAGGCTATTCATGTTTAGCATCCAAATTTTAAAGACAGGCAATACGCATGTTGGCGTAGACGTGGGTTGGCGCCTGTTGACACATAAGCGTCACCTTATCCCAGGGCCCAGCGGTCCAGAACGGCGCTTCATGACATAACCGCTCCGCGGCAGTCCTGTTGTCGGCGTTGATATACCAGAGGCCGCCGACCGGGTTTCCAAGATCGTCGCGACGCAAGGGACCGGATACAAGAATATGAGTTTTGTGAGCCTCTACGTATCCGTCGTGCGCAGCCTGGTTTGCTACCCGCAGATGTTGTGCGGCCGGGCGGTCCTCAAATCGTGCAATAAACAGCATGCCTTAAGTCTCGCCCCATCTATGTCTGCCGCCGTGGACAACTTTTCCGTCAAGCGTATGATGCCCTTAATAATCGATCAACGAAACGTCAAAACAGTGGGGAAAGCCATGAAGGACGCCGATCCAAACCTACCCATTACCCAAATAGACCACACCATCGTTCGTGGTGTTATTGCTTATACCTCCAAGAAGCCCGAGCGCATGGATCACGAACGGGGCCGGGAATTCTATACCATCACCAAGTATGGCTGGGGCGGTCGCACCATTGGCGTTCATACGGAAATTGATGACCGTCCATCGGTGATGCGTGACGCCACCTATACTGTTGATGAGAACTGGATGCCGCAGGATTGTTTCGTCCGCCTGACTGTGGCTGATAAATTCATGGGCACAGGGTGGTTTAAGTTTCACGACACCCACACAGAATGCGAAACTTTTACGGCTCTAGAGGGCCGCGTATCGCAGCGCATGGACCACAAACACGGTCCGTTGAAATCGTTCCAGAATCACGCAATTGCCTGCGACAGCTGGCACTTTGCCCATTACGACCTGAGCAATGGCCCCGGCATGCAAAGCATTGATGAACTTCTCCTGTGCTCGCCGGATCACCGGGGCGCCACGGGGCCAATGTTGTATCCGCTCCGATTGGATCTTGCCTATGTGGGTGAAGAAAAAATAACTATTGGCGCAGGCACATTTGATGCGCACCATTTTCAGGTTCCCACCAACACGGATCTGCCTGAGGAACACCCACCCTATGAGGTCTTCACCTCCACGGACGGAGATTACACATTCCTAAAAGGAGGCGTTGCCGGGTACATGCAGACCCACTACGAACTGGTCGAGTATGAAAAGACTGTCGGATAGAGAGCGGGCGTAATCATGATCAAAGACTACCACCAGCGCGACCATGTCACCCGCAAGGGCCGCCTTCTCTATACGTCGAAAAAACCGGACCGGTTAGATGAAGAGCGGGGCCGTGAAGTTTGGACAATGACCCGGCATAAGGATGGCCGGCGCTCTCTGATGTCTCATGGTGAAATAGACGACCGCCCAAGCGTCTTGCGATTCGTTCATCTCACGGCAAATGCGGACTGGTCACCGATCGATGCTTTCGTGCGCATCTCTGTGGGTGACGAGTTTCGCGGCTCTGGATGGTACCGATTCGCCAACGGTATTGCAGAATGTGAAACCGTTACGGCACTGGAAGGGCGAATGTCACAGCGCGTCCCATACACCGGCAAATGCCCGGGCTTTGGCGGCCACGCCATCCAAAACGACGGCTGGGTCTGCGCGGCCTTGGACCTTTCCAAACCGGGTGAACCGCAGAGTTATGTGCAGCTCATTTCATCGACAGATCATCGTGGCGCCACTGGGCCCACCATTGCCCAGGCAACGCCAACGATTGTTTATGTTCGCGATGAAGAAATTACCGTTGGCGCCGGAACCTTTACCGCACATCATTTTCAATTTATCGGGGTCGAGGGGTTGCTTGAAGAGCATCCGCCTTACAACGTTTGGACCACGACAGACGGCGACTACATCTTCCTGAAAGGTCAGGTCGATGGCTACATGCAGACCTATTATGAGTTAGTTGAACTCAGAGAAGGGCTGTAAGCGGCGCTCATCACTTGATCGGGTTGGTGGAAACGTCACTTCATATCCGTCCACAAGCAATCTCTTGTGAATTTTATCTATGTTGCCGACGCGGAACGGCAGAATTGGATCGCCGTGGTGACCAGGGCGGCTTTTCTTTTCATCCATATCTTTACAGGCCGGGCCACCGGGATCGTCGAGTATCCCCATAAAAGAGATACGTACACCAGCGATGGGACCGCCGGGATATTCACCGCGCCCGTCCATCACGACGAGACGCAACGTGCCCTTATCTGAAACATCGATATAACAGTCAATGACGTCTGCTGTAAAATCACGTTCCTGTATGACTCTTTGTCCAAGAATCTCACGATAGAAAGCAATCGATTCTTCGAGTTTTCACGTTGTAATGACAGCGCGTAGCAGCAGGCTCTACACAGGAGTGTCTTCTGCCGCTCTTGCAAAACCCGAAAGCACAAGCGTTACGATGAGGGGGGGCTGAGAAAAATTCATGTCATTATGCCCTGTCAATGCGGCCCCGTATGTATGGCAGACAAGCGATGCCATCTCTATGATACGCCGATATCCACGCCGGGTCCGATGGGAGTCTTGAGAATGAGAGCACTTTCCACAGCCAGTCTTTTTGCACTCCTCACAATCTCGTTTTCAGTAGTGAATAAGCCTGCCTTGGCTGAAATGAAAGCGGCCGAAGTCATTGCCAAACTCGGTCTAGTTGAGAGTGAAATGCCTGTGCGCGATATGCCGGGCTGGGTGAAACCGGGAGCGGTCATTGTCAGGACCGATGGCCCTGACCGCATGGCCTGGTTTCGTGAGGAAATACCAAGCGATGTAGTGCTCATTCCCGCCAAAAATGGTCGTGAAGCTGCGCAGTCGGCTGCAAAAAATGCCGGCTCTATCAGAGCTGCCGTTGGTTTCTGCAGCGCTGGAATTATAAAGGCTGGACCAAATATCCACTGGCTTCAGGTGCCATTTGCTGGGGTGGCTCAATGCGTCTCTATTCCTGAGGTGGCACAGGGAGACTACCTCATCACCAACATGCAACGGCTTGCCGGGCCGCAGATTGCGGAGCATGTCATGGCCATGGTGTTTTACTTTGCCCGCGGGCTTGACCACTACGCTGCGGAACAGTCGAAAAAAAATTGGAACCGGTTTGCCGTTCCGCCCAACCAGTTATGGTCTTTGAGCAGCAAGACCATGCTCATCACAGGCCTCGGCGGCATTGGCACCCAAACAGCTCGACTGGCTTCGGGGCTTGGCATGCGCGTAATCGCAACCCGGAATTCCAGCCGGGAGGGACCGGGTTTTGTGGACTATGTTGGACTTGCGGATGAACTTCCTGAACTGATTGCTCAGGCTAACGTTGTTGTGAATGCCCTGCCTTTAACGGACACAACACGGAACTTATTTGACGCCGCTCTATTTTCTCGCATGAAGCCGTCTGCCCTTTTCATCAATGTAGGCCGCGGGGGCAGTGTGGTAACGGACGACCTCATTGCAGCGCTAAAGAACAACTCAATCGCCGGTGCCGGACTTGATGTTCAGGAACCGGAACCGGTTCCTCCGGAGCACCCGCTTTGGGAGGCGCCCAACCTTCTCATCACCCCGCACATGTCCAGTTTTAATGACGCCGGCAGAGATATGTTCTGGGTCGTACTGCGTGAGAACCTACGCCGGTACGTCAATGGGGAAAGAATGTTGTCTGTCGTCGATATTGACGCTGGCTATTAAATTCTTAAGGGCGGCAGAGTTCACGCCTAAAGCCCCGCCGCCTCTTCATAGAGTGGCATTGCTTCACGCTCTATGTATGCCTTGTCATCACTATCTAACTCTGCATCAGTTTTTGTAGACTGCGTATTCACCCCGTATGAATTCCGGGCATACGACGAATTGGGCAGAATGGGCTTCGATGCATAGGTCGGCATCAGCAAAGACTCGTCAAAGTTAATCCCGACAAAAGAAGCCATGTGAGACATTACTTCCTCGGTTTTGTTCACAAAATTCTCATACGTCGATAAAAAGATGTAATCGGGCCGCGCCTTTTTAAGATTTATGATTCCTTCAGTGGACCGCTTCCAAAGCGCGATGGCATCGCGCACATCTTTGTACTGGATGCTATGTAGACTGCTTGAGGCGTACCACGTCCTCGGGTCGCGCACCGACGATATGATGTAACCATCAGGATAGTCCTGGATATAGCGCTCTTTACTATCCGGAATCATCAAAACACGTGGACAAAATGCCGTTACGTACTTCTTGTCTGGGCCGTTTTCCGTATCAGCCCAGGCTGCAAAAAAGGACGTGAAATAAGCATTGAGAACATCTCTTTGGTGCCGAGCGGGCTTAATTTTTAACACCTCTAGAAACACTGCCTGCTGCAAAGCGGGGTTAAACGAGAATGGATGCATTTCTTTTCGAGCGTGCGGATTTGAGCCGGGCTTCATATATCCTTTGTTATAAAAAATTTCGAGCGGTTGTTCATAAAGACTACCGAACCACGTACTTGGGTCGCCGTTAAGGTCAAGACTGGGCCAATCCCATTTTTTTGGTCGCCCAATGTGAAGTTCGTGCGGATGCGCATAGATTTGAGGGTGCCCATCGAAGAGTTGAGATAGTAGCGTTCCACCAGATCTCTGAATTTGCGTTATCAAAATCATGGGTTGGCCCAGAAAGTTAATTGTCACTTTCTGACGTTCACCATTCATGGAATTCGAGCTCTCCGGCGTCTGATCAGGAGAAATCGTCAAATCTCAGGCTTTCCACAGCATCCAGCGCAAAACATCCCGTTGCACATTCTCTTCTTCAATGACTTCTACGCCGTGAAAGGACGTATCCGTTCTTAAGAAGGAAAGAACTGTGTTCGGGGCATACGGGTATGTTTTGTACAGATTAAATTTTTCATTGTCATGATGCCGGCCGGTACCGCACTTGAAACCGCTCTGTTTAGGTATGTAAAAAGAAGTTCCGAGCGCTTCACTGGTTTCACCGCCTGACAGATAAAACAACAGGGTCATTACTTTGTTCGGGTGATCAGCATGAGGACCGATGCCATAAGCCGTCGTATCCCGGAGCAATTCGAAACGAATATCAAACCGGCTATGATTGATCAAATCGGGCCGCACCTCCTTCAGAAAAGGTTGATAAGCGGAAATGGCCAGACTTAGAAATTCGTTTGATTGAAAATATTTAGTTGCCTCGCTCCAGAACGGTCTCAACTGACCTGGCAACTGCGAAAGATTGTCGTCCGTCATGGGTAGCGCTAGGCGCGATTTCTGCGCCCTTACGTTACCTGTCCTGCCTTTGACCCCACCGTAAAATTTGCTCTCTGGAAGATGAGCTCGAATGCGGTCAAAAAAACCATTTGCGAATACGTTATGACCGTAAAAATGCGGGGAAGGGTTTTGTTCAACCGATTGAGGTTGCAAAGACTCGCCCAATGAATGTTTGAAGGACTCAGCGATTGATTCTTGGGCTTCTGTAAGAAGATTATTCACCTGTTTTTATCTCTAATCTTTGACCAAAACCTTGCAACAAAACTCTCTGAATTTGCTGCCGCCGCCATGCTTAATGTCACAGGACAAGAATTCGATGTTCGTGGCCAATTCTATAGCGGGTCTGCTGCCATTATACAATTCCGGCTTCACAGCAATATCGACGCAGCATGTCGAAATAGAAGTCGAGCTTTCTATCAAATCCAACGACTGGGCCGATACGATTGACGTACTGCGCCATGGTTGACGTAATGAAAATATGCCGCAGCACACGGAACAGCGGCAACACTGCGCGCTCACTATCTGAAAGACGGCGAATAGAATCATATCCGTCAACGAATGATCGGTTAATCGCCTGAGGCCGGTCGTTAAAATCGTTGCGCCAGTTGAAAGCCGCGATATCCTTTACCAGCGGATCATGGCCACAATCAGAAAAGTCGAAGGCCCCCAATCCCCCAAAAGCCAACTTCATGACGTTTGCACATTGCAAGTCTCCATGACACGGACCCCGAGGGATGTTTTTCCAGTCAGGGGATCCAAGTTGCTCAAGAACGGTCTCTGCAGCGCGCGCCAGAAATTCGTGATCGTCAGATTGCGGCTCAACCATTGCAAGGAGGTATGGCAGGCGTTCATGCACCTTTCTTTCGGAGTCCACTAATTTTTCATGGGGACTAGTAAAACTACTCGCCGAAAGATGCATGCGGCCAAGAAGTGCCCCCATGCGAAATGCATCGTCTTCAGAAAAATCTCCGGCATAGGGAACGCCCTCAAGCCACCGCATCATGACAATATGGCGCTGACCTTCAGGCGCCGTGACCGAAAAAAACATAGACCCATCTAAGAGGGCTACGGGGCTAGAAACCTCAATACCTTGAACAGACAAATGCTGCACATAGTCTTGTTCATACGAGAATTCTGTCTTCGTACTTTTGCCAACGCGCTCAACTTTTAGTGCGTGTGGGCCGGCCTGGTGGCCAATACGATATATATCATTCATTCCGCGACTCAGCAGCCTGCAGCGAACGTCACCCTTAAGGCCGTATCGCTTGATCAGTTCGCCCGCCAGAGCATCCGCATCTAAAACAGACTGACTAACAGGGAAGGTCATGAGAATAGGGCTATCAATCTAGCTCTGCATATTGAAGGTGCTGGCGCGCCAACTGCGTGAAAGGCTGGAAATCTCCATCGAAACCGGGGACAGGCCCGACCCGGTTGATAAGAATAGCATACGTCGATGACATGACGAGGTCTCTCGCGACGCGGAACAGCGGACCGCCGTTCAGTTCTTCGGCGTTTAATGGCCGCACACCTTGGTATCCCTCGACGAACGCTTGATTGACGGACTCTGATCGAATTTCCATGTCGCTGCGCCAAATGAACGTATAAAGGTCTTCCGCATAAAGTCCTGTGCCACAGGTATCAAAATCTAAAACGGCAATAGCGCCATCACCCGTTCGCATAACATTGGCGAACTGGAAATCTCCGTGCACGGGACCATACCGTAAACTTTTGGGGTCCAAATTTGCGTATTCTGCCACGACTTTTGCCGTCGCATCTCTATAGAATTTTTGATGTTCAGAGTCAGCTTCAAGTAAGGCGTAAAGATCAGGCATCCGTTCATTGAGAATATCTACTGTGCTTATGCTTCGCGTTGACTGGGACTTAAACGACTCTCCGGCGTTATGAAGCGAAGCCAGTGCAGCACCCATTTTGGCTGCGTCGTTATTCGAAAGTTTCTCATTGAACGGTTTGCCGTCCAACCAATTCATTAGCGTGATTGCCCGCGTGCCGTCGGGTGCCTCGACTTCAAAAAAGTAGCTGCCGTCTTGCGCCGGGACAGGAGCAGGAACGAGGCAGCCTTCTGCCTTTAAATGACTGACATATTGCGCCTCAAAGAGGTATTCATCTGTGGTCCGAAAGTTGGCTTTGGCCACACGCAGTGCGAATCGCGCTCCAGCTGCCGTAACTTCGTAAAAGTCATTGTTGGCTCGGCTCATGAGCTGGCAGCGGACTTTGCCTTGCAAGGCATATCGTTCTTCGATTTCCTGCATGAGCGCTTTTGGATCAAGTGTCGAGTGGATAACCGGAAAAACCATCTGAATCCCCAAAGTGTGGCCAAGCAAACAGAGTGGCATGGCCTCCTGTCAAGACTTGATCCCTTGAACTCTGGCGCTCGGCGACGCACAGTTCAGAAAAGGGAGCGAACGATGGCACATGCGAAGAGCGGTCTAAACGGTGGGATCCATGACATCGGTGTGGGTGTTGATGACTTAGACGCCGCCGCAGAGTTTTGGGCAGCCTGCGGCTATCGCCGGGGACCGGAAGGCCGTTTGCCAGCAGAACAGGCGAAGGAGTTATACGGGGTTGATTCTGCTCTCTCAAGCATCCGGCTACTGCACCAAGACGCTACAGCCGGCCTCATACGTCTGATGAAATGGGATAAGCCCATCGGTCCGGGGCTGCAAATGGCTCCGCTGCGCACCCATGGCTGCCGTTGGTCCGTGCATCGCACCGATAATATCGCTAATGCCTACGTCCATGGTGAAATTTGGCGCCGGCAAGGCAATTCCATTCACTTGGTTGGCCCCCACTATAATTTCGACTTGGCAAAGAAGATGAAAGACAAGAAACCGTTTCGAGACGTTCTTGCCGCGTCGGGTGATGTGCTCTTGTTTCTCCCCGAAGCGCAACTGGTCGCCATGACCCGCATGAACTTTTCAGTGCCCAAGTATGGAACCATAAATACTGCCTCTCCTTTGCGGCTGAGCGAGGGCTGTCACATGGCGCTCGTTGTTCAAGGTGAAGACATCGGTGTTTTTGATTTTTATGAAGATGTCATCGGTTTCAAAAGATATCACCAGGTCGATATCGAGTACGAGCCGGGTTACATGCCAAGCGACATGTTTCATCTCACACCTGAGGAATCTTTCTCAGAAGTGGACTTCGACGACCCGGAGGCAGGCGATGATCCGGCGGAACATCTTCCGGGCCGGCTACGGTGCTTCATTATGCGTTCGCCTAAACCGGCAGATGACCGCTTGGATCGCGCCCAGCCCGGGCACCTGGGCTATAGCCTCTATACGGTCAGAGTGGGCGATGTAAGCGCGATGCACCAGAAGGTCACAGAATCTTCGGCCACGCACGTTACCGGAATTACAGGCGATGAATTTGACGCTCCCGCTTTTTCTTTCAAGGCGCCGGATGGATTCACGTGGTCAGTTATAGCTCATGAGACCTGACCATTGAGGGGAACGGAGCAAGTATTAGGCGCGCAGTCCATCCAGGATCGTATCGAGATGTGCTTTGAGCACAACATCGACATCAAGTTGCCGCATGCTCGAGAAGAGATGGTTCCATATCACAGACATTATAAGGGGACTGATTAGGAGCATCGGATATGTTTCAAGCCCGGTCTTACGAAACTCTCCGCTGTCGACCCCTCTTTGGATCACGGCGCTCAGCACTTCGAGGCCCGAACTGATAATTTCGGTATGATAAAACGAAACCAGTTCGGGAAAACGGCTGCTCTCTGAAATAAGAAGAAGAAGGATCGTACGAAAATCACCTTTCGACATCCGATCACCAATCCTTCCAACGAGCTCACGCAACAGTCCAGACGTAGCCCCTTCGTAGCTGGCTGCAAAGTCCCTTGAACCTGCTATGTGGGCGCCAACTGTTTCTCTAACACACGCTTTAAAAAGCTCTTCTTTGGTATCGAAATACAGGTAGATCGTGCCTTTACTAATACCAACCTTCTCAGCGACGTCGTCCAATCGAGCGCCCGCAAATCCATCCCGCGCGAAGACCGCAAGTGCAGCATCGACTATTTCCTTTGGGCGCGCTTCTTTCTGAGCAGCACGCGCGTTTTTTTTGTCGAGGACTGCCCCGGACATAGCCACCTTTTCTCCGTTGCCAATTGAAGGTCGAGGCCCTAATCTACTGACTAACTAGTCAGTCAGCAAGAGTGGCTGAACAGAAAGGGACTTTTCGATGAACGAGCGCGTGGTGCCAACCAGCGCGGAGGCTGAGCCATCGCTTAACAGTGATGCGCAAGAGGCTGATCACGGCAAACGCTGGGGTTTGGTCTCCGGCGGCCTTATTGCGGCGGGGATTTTGGGATTCGTTCTTTTGCAAGTACTGGCGCCGGACCCCGGTCAGGTCCCGCGTGTGGTCAACGCGCCACTGGTTCAGGTTCAGGCCATCGAAATAACCAGGGGTCCGATACCGGTAAAGGGAAATGGCCCGGTGCGGCCCCGCGCTGAGGTGCTTCTGGTCGCTCAAGTGTCGGGAGAGATTGTTGAGACCAGCCCTGCGCTCGTCACAGGTGGCAGCTTCAAACAAGGTGACACGCTTGCCCGCATTGACCCCCGTCCCTATCAGGCAGCTCTGGATCAAGTGGCGGCTGACCGGCTGGCCCGCCAGGCGGACCTGGATTTCGCAGGCAAACAGTTAGCGCGCGACCAGCAGTTGACCCAAAGCGGAGCGGCCAGCGAGCGGCGCCGGGACGAAACGTTGAATCAGCGCGATCGTGCGCGCGCGCAAATCGCTGGACTTGACGCCCTCATTTCTGCGCGGGCAATCGACTTGGAACGGACCGCCATCACCGCTCCGTTTGATGGTCGCGTTTTGACAGAGCAGATTGATATAGGTTCCGTTGTCCAGCCCGGTACAGAGATCGGGCGGGTTTACGCGTCTGATATTTTTGAAATCGTCGTGCCGTTCTCAGATCGAGAAGCGGCTCTCATCCCCGGGCTATGGGACACGCAGCGCCGACAGGCCCCACGCGCTAAAGCAACCCTGCCCTTTCGCGAACGCCTTTATAGCTGGGACGGCTACGTTGATCGCGTTGAGGCAGGGATAGATCCAGAAACCCGCACAATCGATGTTGTAATTAGAGTGCCGAACCCAACACAGGTGGGGCGCCTTGGCGAAGACCATGCGCAAGATACGCTGGCCGAGGCGCCGCCCATGCTGATTGGAACTTATGCGGCCGTTGAGATTGAGGGCATGACCTTATCCTATGCACTCATTCCCCGTGTTGCTCTGAGAAACAGCGACACGATTTGGCTGGTGGACAACAATCAATCGATCCAGGTGGTGAAAATCGATCTTGTTCAGGATCAAGGAGCCATGGTGGCGGTACGCTCACCGGAAATATTAGATGGCGCTCAATTAATCGTTAGCGATCTCGCGATTGCCGCCGCCGGACTTAAAGTGAGTATTGCTGATCAAGGCGGTGCACGGCGGTGAAGGGCATCATCGAATGGATGGCGCGGCACGGCGTCGCTGCCAATTTGTTGATGGTGTTCATGCTTGCTTTCGGCGTTCTCAATGCCTTCATCATTCCCATCGAAGTTTTTCCGGAGCTAAGCCTCGATACGATTAAGGTTGAAGTTGAGTATCTCGGTGCTTCCCCGGCGGAAATTGAAGAGTCGATTCTGCAGCGTATTGAAGAACGTGTCGAAGGCATCGATGGCCTGCAGGACGTTACCGCAACGGCAATCGAGAATGTCGGCACCGTGAGCATCGAATTGGCGACTGGTGAAGACAGCGCCCAGAAACTAGATGAAATCAAAGCTGAGATAGACAGAATAACAACGTTTCCTGCGGGTGCAGAAAAACCAAAGGTCAGTGAGGTTTCGAACCGTCAGCGCGTTATAGAGATTGCTGTCGTCGGAGATGTCGGAGAACGCACACTCAAAGAACTTGCCAATAAAATCAAAGGCGATTTAACGCTTACCAACGATATTTCGTTAATAGAGGTCAGTTCAGCGCGAGACTATGAAATCTCGGTCGAGGTCGATAACGCGACACTTCGGGCATACAGTTTTTCACTTCCTGAACTGGCGCAAATCATTCGCCGAGAAAGCCTGGATCTGCCGGGCGGCGAGATTGAATCCCTGGATGAAGATGTTGTTCTTCGCACTTTAGGACGCAATTACGATCGCAAAGACTTTTCAGAAATCGTCGTCTTGACAGGAAGTAACGGTGCGCAGGTCCAGTTGGCTGACTTAGCCAATGTCGATGACGGCTTTCGTGACCAAGACCTCATCAGTCTATTTGACAATAAACCGGCGGTGTTTGTGAAAGTTTTCCGCACCGGCGATGAGCAGGTCCTCTCTGTTGTCGATACGGTAAACAGATATCTCGTCGAGGAGTTGGAACCGACGCTTCCCCCAGAAACCACCGTCATCGTCTGGCGCAACGACGCCGATGAACTGAAGAGCCGTCTCAATCTTTTGCTGAAGAACGGCTTGATCGGGCTTGTCCTTGTCATCATCACACTGACCTTATTCCTCGATGTGCGATTGGCCTTCTGGACGTCTTTGGGAATTCTCGTCGCCTTTGTCGCCGCGATCGGTGTCATCAACGGTATCGACGGTACAATTAACCAAATCGCTCTGTTTGGATTTATTCTGGCAATCGGCATTGTCGTCGATGACGCGATCGTTATTGGCGAAAATATATACGCTGCCAATGAATCTGGAGCTTCTCCCCTTGAAGGTGCAATTCGCGGCGCGCAACGTGTTTCCGTTCCGGTTCTATTTGCCGTTGCCACGACGATCGCTGCCTTTTCACCGCTTCTCATGGTGCCTGGGACTGGAGGAAAGTTCCTCGGTCAGATGCCGGCCGTTGTGATCATTCTTTTACTTCTGTCATTGCTCGAAGCCATGCTAGTGCTGCCTTATCACCTTTCGCGGCACAATTTCCGGGGCCAAAAAAAACCCGGCCCCCTGCTCGCGCGCATCCAAAGTGTACAGATCGTTTTCTCTAGTGGATTAAAAAGATTTGTCGAAGGCCCCCTGGACCGCGCCCTCCAGTTTGTCACGACCCACCCCTGGGTGATCGTATCTGCTGGCATGGCAATGATTATGATTTCTTTCGGGTTTGTTGCCGGCGGATACGTCAAAGTTCAGTTCTTTCCCGTTGTTGAGGGTCGTTACGTGACAGCCACCATGGAACTTAAGCCGGGCACGCCGCTGGCACAAACCCAGGAAATGGCGCGGCGTGTCGAGTCCATAGGCCGTGAGGTTGAGACTGAATTACAAGCCTTGCTGCCTGAGAACAGTCCACCGCTCATCACCGCTGTTTACGCGCTCATTGGCAGTCAGGACTTTGCAGCGCCGCCCTTTGGGGGCGTGAGCATTTTTCCCGATGCAAACAAGGCCTCCGTCGTCTTCGAATTGCTTGAACCAGAGGACCGTCCGCTCTCCGCACAGCTCTTCCAGGATAAATGGCGCGACGCCGTCGGTAATCCGCCTGGCATCAGACGGCTTTTCTTTTCTTCGCAGCTGTTCAATTTAGGTGAGCCTGTTCAGGTAGAGCTCTCAGCGGATACGCCGGAGAATTTAGCCCATGCTACTGCCTTGGTAGAAGACGAACTTAGACAAATCGCCGGCGTGTTTGATGTTCGTAATGACCTCGACGAAGGCAAGAAGGAAATCGAACTCCGCTTAAAACCCCAAGCCCGCACCTACGGTCTCACCCTGGATGATTTAGCGCAGCAAGTCAGGTCCGCTTTCTTTGGTGCGGAAGCACTACGGGTTCAGCGTGGACGGGAAGAGGTGCGGGTTTATGTCCGCCTGCCGCGGGCAGAGAGAGACTCCATCGCAGATCTCTTAAACTACAGAATCAAAGTCCCCGGCCGAGATTATGTGCCCCTGAGCGCAGTTGCAGACTTGAGCGAAGGATTGAGCCCCTCAACCATCAAGAGACGAAACAGCCGTCGCATCGTTGCCATAACAGCAAACGTAGACAACGTATCGATTACGGGACAAGAAGTAACGGCTGAGCTGGAGGGAGTCATTCTACCACGCTTGGCCCGAAACCTACCCGGCGTTAAATTTGACTTTGGTGGTGAGCAACGCGAACAACGTCGTGCCTTGCCCGCACTCTGGCAAAATTTTGTGCTGGCCCTATTTGTAATCTATGCCCTCTTGGCCATCGCCTTTGGCTCTTACATACAGCCCCTCATCATCATGGCGGCTATTCCATTTGGAGTTATTGGCGCAATCATTGGGCACCTCTTACTGGGGATCAATCTTACCTTGCCTGGGATTTTCGGCATCGTCGGTTTGTCAGGCGTAATCGTGAACGGTGCCCTCGTGATGGTAGATTTCATCAATGAAGAACGGCAAAACGGCAAGCCCGCGCGAGCTGCCATCATTGACGGCGCGAAATCAAGATTCCGGCCAATCATGCTAACGGCGTTAACAACATTTTTTGGTGTTTTTCCTCTCATTATTGAACGCAGCGTGCAGGCTCAATTCCTGGTGCCCGTCGCGTGCAGCATTGGATTCGGCGTTTTGTTCGGAACCGCCGTGCAACTGCTTATCGTCCCGGCGCTTGCCACAATTCAGGCCGAAGGCCTGAGAGCGAGCCTGGGCTTTGCGCGGCCAGCGCCTCAGCCCGCAGAGTAGTTTCCGACTCAGCCGGGCGTTATTTTCATTCGGCCTTCAGACCAGTATGGTGAGGCCCTCCCATGCCAAATCCAGGGTTACTTATGATTTCACGACTCATTGCATCATTTGTATTTCTAACCGTTTCCATCGCGACTTTGCCGTGCATCGCGTTGGAGGTCATCGTCGGCGGCACCGGCGTTAAAAACACGGTCGGCGAAGAGAAGTGGTTGACCTTTCAACGCAATGCAGAAAAGGCAGCGAACGGGTCCATATCTATGCGTATGCTTATTTATGGTGAACTCGGGCCTGAAGAAAATCTGGTTAACGGCATCCGTCGCGGCAGGGTTCATGTGGCTAATTGGTCTGGCTTGGCGACAACAACCGTCGTCCCCGAAATGGCCATGCTTTACACGCCCTATATGTTCGAGAGCTATGCCGAAGCTGATTTCGTCATGGATGAGTTTCTCTTTAATGCTTACGCTAAATTGCTAGCGGAACGTGACATAGAATTTTTGCGGTGGGACGAAATCGGATTCAACCACATCTACGGCAAGATTCCAATTTTGACGCCGGTGGAAAGCGAGGGCGTCCGGTTTCGCACCTCTGCGAGCGAGTCTGCACGTCTATTTGCAGAGGCCATTGGCGCTGATGCGATTCCTCTGGGCTTTACCGATATTGTCACCGGCCTGCAGACCGGCCTCGTTGATTCTGGCGAAAGCTCTATCATCATGTATGCGCCCACGGGTATCGCCGGCGAAGCGGGACACCTCACTCTGACAAACCATTCGTTTGCTACATCCATCATTGTCATGCGCAAGAGTTGGGCCGATCGCCTTCCAGACGATCAGCAAAGCATTTTGAGAAGCTCCTACATAGACGTTGATGTGGGGCGGCAGTGGACGCGGGGTGAATGGAAAGGGTTTCTGGATAACGCGGATCAATGGAAGTTCACCACCCATGACCTATCCGCTGAGCAACGGGCACTTTGGAAGTCAGCAACCGCCCCAGTCGCCCGGCAGTTGATCGATTCTATCGGCGGACAAAGCCAAGACATCTGGGATATTGTCCAGGACGGGAAACGGGCCTTCGCAGCGCAGCAGTGACAGGAATCATCACGGATATGAAAATGCGTCTAAAGACTCTCGTTTCAGCAACAGTTCTGGCCCTCACCCTAAGTGCCCCTGTCTCTGAGCTTGAGTCCGCCGTCAAGCGCACAACCTTGTTGGTTTCGAACATTGAAGAGGCTATTGAATTCTACGACGCCATCGGGTTTTCCATCTGGCTTGACCGGGGCGGAGACCGCGACCGCGACAGCAAGGGCGGCTTGCCGTTAAACGGAAAACCAGCGCACGGGCAAGCCTCACAGCTTCTTCAGGTTTGTTTTGATCTATCAAGGCCGCAGACAGCATAGCCTGGGGTATCAACATGGCCAGGCCGAAGCGCATGCGCCTTAGCGAAACAGGCTTCCGCCTCCGGCCCGCTGCCATTCTGAAAATGGATCTGCCCCAGATTATAGAGGGCCGCCGCATTGTCGGGGTTGGCTTTGAGGTGCTCTTGAAAGGCTGTCGCGACATCGGGAAGCCGGCCATCGCGCAATGCCAGAGCCGCCGCTTTGAAATAATGGGTCAGCGTCTCGTGTCACGGGAATCGACGAATAATTGAACGCATTTAATGAGATCAGAATTCCGGTTTGCGTTTCTCCGTAAAGGCTGAAAACCCCTCTTTGAAATCATCCCCCGAGAACGCGTCAACGAAGAGTTTGCGGGTCTCAGCCGTATCATCTTGAGCGCCGTTCAGAATGAGCTGGATGATTTTCTTTGTGGATTGAGCTGAGAACTGAGACGCGCTGCAAATCTTGTCGGCGAAGGCGTGTGCCTCGTCTTCGAGCTTTACGGCATCAATAACGCGGTCTAAAAGTCCAAGCGCTTGCGCTTCACCAGCCTCGATAATGCGGCCGGTATATAAGATATCCTTCGCAGTAGCGGGGCCAACAACATCAACCAGCCGCTTGGTGTCGGCCAAACTGTATACCAGGCCAAGTTTACCAGGCGTAATACCAAGCTTTGCGCTCTCATCGGCAAACCGTAGATCGCAACAAAGCGCAATGCCACAGCCGCCGCCGATGCAGGGGCCGCGGATCATTGCGATTGTCGGCTTAGAAAAACGATGCAGCGCTTTTTGCGCCTCATACGTCACTTCAGCGATGTTGTTAGCAATGCCCGGATCGTCGAAGACAGCCTTCATCTCATCAATGTCCGCGCCTGCGGCAAACGCTTTCCCAACCCCGGTGACAATGAGAACACGCACAGCGTCATCGGCTTCAGCGTCTTTGAGAAGGTCGATCATGCGCCGCCACATATCAAGGTTCAGCGCGTTGCGTTTGTCGGGCCGATTCAGACAGAGAACGGCGACAACTCCATTCTTCTCGAGCATGATATTTTCGTCTGACATAAGCATTCTCTGTGTGGCGCGATGGTGTTACACGGTTCTAGCGCAGGCGCGGGCAAATCACCACGCCTAGAGCAAAGGAATTGAGATTGAAACCAGGACAGACTTCAAAGATTGAACAAAGTATGGCACCTATCAGTAATGAAGTCGGCGCAACAATCCACTCCCTCCGCAATTGATCATCTCGGCGTCGTCGGGCGGGATATGGCTGCCCTGACAAAGGCCTATACGCGCCTCGGATTTGCCCCAACGGAGCCCGTGCCTCTGATGGGTGAGCAGGGCGGTAAACCGGCGCCTCTGGGTCAGGACTCGGCCCACCTGATTTTTGCCGACAGTTATGTGGAACTGGCCGGCGTCACCAGTCAGGACCAGGGTCATCACCTGGCACCGTGGCTGGCGCGGCGTAACGGTCTACACATTCTTGCATTGGGAAGCGCCAGCGCGGCCGACAGCCACGCGGCATTGACAGCCGCGGGCCTTGAAGTGCCACCCGTACAGAACGCCGGGCGGTATGTGGATTACGGCAATCGGCATGGCGACGCCCAGTTCCGCTGGTTCAAGGTTCCCGAGGCGTTGGGGGCGGAAGGGTTCCTCTGCGTGGTTGAACAAGTGACGCCGGACCTGGTGTTTCAGCCGCCAGAAGATGAACACCCTAACGGCGCCCTTGGCGTCATAAGCATCACTGTTTTGGCGGCGGATGCTGCAGCTGCAACAGCGCGTTACGCATCACTGCCGGGCGCACAGAGTGACAGCGCAGGCGTTGTCCGCCTGGGCTCACAAACCATCGAAATTGTTAATCTGCAGACCTTGGGTACGCGCTATCCCGGCGCAGAGTCTATCACTGCCCCAGCCCTCGCCGGCTTTACAGTGCGTGTTGATGGTCTCGACCACACCCGCGCGTGTTTGGAAGACAACGGCGTGGCGGTTCATTCCACAGAAGATGGCGGCCTGTGGGTTGGGCCTGATGAGGCTTGTGGTTCGCTGGTGATATTTGCCGAAGATTAGCCACGGAGATTTCAACCCGCCCCCGCAATGTCACCACCCGATTCATTCGGGAGGTCCACCACACCTCCGCGATGATGCGTGTTGATCGCTAGGTCTTGTGCCCATTGATAAGTAGATTCACCGGATAAACCGGTGAATGACAGCTGAGTTCATCACGTTCATGCCGCACTCAACACATCGGCGGCGCTCATGCCGTGTTGTACATATAGTCGCGCGTCAGCGGCACGGCCTCCAAGGCTGGGCTCATCTGGATATGGAAATTCACATGATAGGCATGGCGGAAACTGGCCTCAGCGCTAGCCAGGAAAAACTCCCACATGCGGCAGAAGCGCGCGTCGTAAATTTTTTCCATTTCTTCGCGGTGATCCATGAACCTGCGACGCCACTCTTTGAGGGTGTAGGCATAATGCAGTCGAAGTGTCTCTACGTCGGTGATGTAGAAACCCGCCCGTTCCACATGGGGCACTATCTCTGACAACGCCGGCGCATAGCCGCCGGGGAAAATGTATTTCAAGGTCCAGGAATCCGATGCGCCAGGCCCGTCTGCCCGGCCGATGGTATGCAGCAGAGCAATGCCGTCATCAACCAACAGCTCGCGCATGGTTTTGAAAAAGGTGCGGTACATGGGCAGGCCCACATGCTCAAACATGCCGACGGAGACAATGCGGTCGAAGGTGCCTTCGACTTCGCGGTAGTCCTTGTAGAAAAATCCCACGCCGTCACCGGCATTGGTTTCATCTGCACGCCGGCGCGCGACTGTAAGCTGCTCTTCCGACAGGCTAATGCCTGTGACTTTAACGCCATGCCGCTTGTGCAGGCCGAGCGCCAGCCCGCCCCAGCCGCAGCCTACGTCTAACACGGTCATACCCGGCTCCAAACGGAGCTTGGCTGCGATGTGATCGACCTTGTTGCGCTGGGCAATCTCTAGGGAATCTTTGGTTGAGAGGTAGTACGCCATGGAGTACTGCATGTCTTCGTCGAGGAATCGCTCATACAGCGTCGACGATAAGTCGTAGTGGTGTGAGACGTTCTTAGCGGCGCGGGAAATGGGGTTGTAGGTACGCACTAGTCCGCCAAAACGCTCGACGGATTTCAGCATGCGCGCAGCCCAATGACCGTGCGCAGTGCCGATGTTGCCCATCACCAAATCAAGCATGTCGAACAGATCACCATCTTCGATCGTAAGGGTGCCGTTCATGTAACCTTCTCCGGCGTGCAGCGCGGGATTGATGAATAGCTTGGTGCCGAGGCCGGGGTCGTGGAATGTGACCGTTACTTTTGGTTCGCCGCCGGTGCCAACCTCATGGTGACGGCCAGTGTGGTCGATAATAACCAATGTGCCCCGCTTCATAAGGGGCTTTAGAAAACGAGCAAACAACACAGACGGGGTCCCTCTTTGTGGCAACACATGTATAGCTTTAATTATTTCATATTTGACGAGGCCTGTCCGCTTATGAGTTTGTCTCTGCCGCAGACGACCGCGACCTTGGCTGAATGTTGGTGTAAGAACTAGTGATGACAATGACGGATCGCGTAATCGTTATCGGCGGCGGACCGGTAGGCTTAGTGGCAGCGGTCAGGCTGGTGCGCGCCGGTATACCGGTTGTTGTGCTCGAAGCCGCAGCCGAGCCAGTAGCCGAACCGCGCGCCTCGACCTTTCATCCGCCGACTTTGGACATGCTCGATACTCTGGGCTTGGGAAAACGCCTGGTCGACCTGGGCCGGCCCGCCCGGACTTGGCAATATTGCATGTTTGAAACCGGTGAGCGGGCGGTGTTCGACATCGGCGTTCTCAAGGACGAAACCAACCACCCCTACCGGCTGCAATGTGAACAACTCAATCTGGTGGTTGAAGCCAGTAAATTACTCAACGCGGAATCGCCTGGCTCCCTGCTATTCAACGCCCGCGCCACAGCCGTATCGCAGGATGCGGGTGGCGTCACCGTCACGGCCGAAATTAACGGCGAGACTACGACACTTGAAGGATCGTGGTTGATCGGCGCTGACGGCTCCAGCAGCATTGTGCGCAAACACCTAGACCTCTCCTTTGATGGCGAGACCTACCCGATGGCTTCCATATCCATTGGCACGCCGTTTCCCTTCCATGACCACATGGAAAACCTCTGCGGTGTGAATTATTTCTGGGCCGATGGCTGGGCCTTCAGCATGTTCCAAACCCAGCAGATGTGGCGGGTGGGCTATTCGCCACCGGCCGATCTTGATGACGAGGCTGCGGTTGCAAACGATCTGGTTCAAGAGCGCTTGTCCCGCCTTGTGACGGGCAGCGAACCTTTTGACATTGTCACGGCCCGGATTTACCGCATTCACCGCCGGCTGGTGAAACGTTTTCGGGTCGGACGCATGCTGCTGGCCGGAGATTCTGCCCATCTTAATAGCCCATCGGGCGGCTTCGGTATGAACGGTGGCGTGCACGATGCGTTTAATTTGACGGAGAAGCTGGTGCGCGTTTGGGGCGGTGAAGATGAATCGCTCCTCGACCTCTATTCCCGTCAGCGTCGCTTCGCTGCGCAGGCCGACATTCAGAAGACGTCCCATGAGAATTACGAACGCCATCGAGAGAAAAACGAAGGCAAACGCCGCGAGGCCCTCAAAGAGATGCAAGACATCGCCGATAACCGGGCCAAGCTCTATACCTTTGTCAGGGCCACATCGATGGTGGACTCGCTTGAGCGGGCCAACGCCGTCAGCTAACGCCATCAGTTCGGCCCATCAACTTAGGCAAGGGCCCAAGTCTCCTGCGCGGGCGGCGCGAAAACGTGGCCTGGATCCACCGGCGCAGCAAACTTAAATAGTTTTCCTCGGTAAAGGGCAGAGCGTCGCCTGTCTAAGGGTTACACAACGTGCGGCGCACTGTGGTCAAGCTGCCGTAATAAATATGCAAAGCCACAGACCGGGTGGTTCCGGGATTGCCGACGGCGTAAACCGCATCATCGGGAAGAAAAATAATATAGCCCGCAGAATGGGTGCTGTTGACAGACCGCTCTATTTTACTTCCGCGCAAACGATAATTAGGTCGCGATTTCGGTGCCGTGGCACAAGGCGATGTTCGCCGCCATATTATGATTGTGGGGTGGATACTGAACGTTGGCACTGAACTGCACCAAGAAGATGGTGATGTTGCGATCAGCGTACAACAGCACTTCTTCATCCTCATGGCGCAGCCGCGCGGTGATATAATCCTCGCAGTTCAGATCCCCGACAGCATTTTTGCAATCTCTGACAAAACCACATAGATCAAAAACCAAGGGTGCGCTCCTCACGATCGCCTCGTTTTATCCGAGGTTTATTGGGTGACGGCACCCCCCGGGTGGGCAACGTCCATACGGTTGTAAAAAGCAGCCGGTATAAAACCAGCTGGAATCTTTGCTAATAGCCCGTTCAGGGCCTATTCTACGGGTAATCGGTTCCCGGATTTAGGGCAAGGTATAGACGAGGAGATTATGATGTTGCACCAAGACCCACATGCCGTATTACCGCAATCTTCGGTTAACGAAGCGGCCCGTCAGAATTTTCTCAACCAGCTGGGCAAACATGTCCTCAATGAAATCACACCCGGCAACAAAGCGGCGTATGAAAAGCGGGTGCTGCCCAAGTTCAAGGCTAAGGAAGGTCGTGAACCGGAAACGCGCCATGAAATCCGCAAAGCCATGGTGCATGACCCATACTATCAAATGACCAGCTCGTTCCAGCGCACCGTGCAGGAAATGATGTGGAACTCGGTGGACGACACCATCCAGCGCCAGTTGCCTGAGTTGATCAAAACAGCCAAAGACATTCGCGAAGGCGAGACGGTGGGATCGCTAACGCTCGATCAGGACTTTGAGATTCCGGCCTATGTCGCTGAGAATGACCACCACTGCATGCCGGGGGGGTATTCTGGCGATTTGGTCGAAGATGACATCACAGCCGGTGCGCTCTACGACAAGGGTGCGTATATTTATACCCAAGGTCTATTTGGAACGCGCATGGACGGCATCGGCAAGGCAACGGCGCTGATGTTGGGACGGGAGTTTCCCGACTTCAATCCAGAAAAGATTTTGGAAATCGGCTGCACGGCTGGAGCCGCCAGCACCGGCATCAAAGGGTTTTATCCGGACGCGGAAATCCACGCTATCGACGTGGGGCCTGCGGTGTTGCGTTACGGCCATGCCCGGGCGGAGAGCTTCGGTATTCCCATTCATTTCCATCAAATGAGTGGCGAAGACTTGAAATTCGACGATGAGAGTTTTGATCTGGTCAATTGTGGTGCAACTTTCCATGAGATGTCACGGCCCGCCGTCTACAATGTGTTTAAGGAAACCTACCGGGTGCTCAAGCCGGGCGGCGTCTTCCTCATGTCCGAGCTGCCACCGTATGACGGCATGGACCCGTGGATGCAGTTCGTCAAAGACTGGGACACCTACAACAACAACGAGCCGTTCTGGGGCACTATGCACGAAATGGATTTCGCAGAAGTGGCGGAAGCGGCGGGTTTCGACCCCAGTAAATATTGGCAAGGATTTGGCCCGGGCATCGCCGAGGCCAACGCCCTGACCAATGCCGTGGAAGTACAGAACAAAAAATTCATGGGCTCGACCCGGGGCGGCGGCAACGCCTGGTACGCCCATATGGTCAAGTAAGACAGCGTCACGTTTCGAACATATGACTGACCAAGTCTCAACACCACGGCCGTCCAAAGGAAACCGGCCGCAGTATTTTGATGACCCCAACATGGATCAGATGCATGCCATGATCATCGCCCTGGCGACGGAGGTCTCTGTGCTGACCGACCGGTTCGACACCATTGAGCGTGTACTAGAAGACAAAGGCAGCGTCACGCGGGCGGAGATCGAAGCATGGGAGGCTGACGCCCCTGCGTCAGACGAGCGTCACGCCAAGCGCGATCAATTGATCAAACGGTTGTTCCGCACCGTGAGAGAATCCCGTACCGTCCTCGAAGGACACGAATAAAACATTCGCATAAAACGAGACAGCAAGCAGGAGCGCTCCAGGACATGGGCCGGCCACACACAGAATTTATTCAAACCCAAGCTTTGAACTGGCGCGCAATCGGGGAAAAATCCACCCGTCCGGGCGCCCAGGTGAAACGCTTGAGCGTGGACCCGGACAGCAGAGCCTGCACCGTCCTTTTGCGCCATCCGAAAGGGTGGTCATTTGATGAGGAACATTACCTAGATGATGATGAAGAAATATTTGTTCTGTCGGGCGCGTTGACCATCGGCGACGTGACCTACAGCAAGGGCGATTATGCTTATCTGCCGGCTGGCTATCCGCGCCCTCATATGTCGGCCCCCGACGGCGCCGACGTACTCACCTATCTCGAAGGCGAGCACAAGCGGATTGCAGGAAAAGCCCCGGAGGGGGGCTTTGACGCGTCCACATTGGTAGAACGCATCTCGACTGAACAGGTCGCGTGGGGGGGGGCAACAGACCCTAATGTAGCGTCGGCCGGTGTGCGCCGCTTGGCACTGCGCAATAATCCAAAAACAGGCGACACCACCTGGCTGCTGGATATCGACGAAACCGGCATGGGTGATGAGGTCAACCGCCTGGAGACTCACCCGGTAGTCGAAGAGGTGTTTATTCTTTCCGGCGAAATGCACATGCCTCAGGGCGTGCTCAAACAGGGCGCGTACTTCTGGCGTCCGCCTGATATTCCCCATGGACCTGTCGGCACCAAAACCGGCTCGCTCGGCATTTTCCGCTGCAAAGGCGGGCCGCTGACGACGGATTGGTCAGAGGAAACCTACCCGGTGCAATGGAATGCGCCTTATAATCCCGAACTACCCGAAGACGTGCGGGAAGCCCTCGCCGGCTCCTACGACGAAAGCCTGCCCTACTAAGACTTTCCGTTACATTTTATTGCTGTTTCAAGGCTCGCCCTCAGCGCAAGAGACAGCTAATCTCGCGAACAAATTACGCAGCTAAATTAAGATTCTGGGATCAGCACTATGGCAGCAACCGTCCGCAAGGGTTTCATCAACGTTGGCGCCGGTCAGGTGCACTACCGGGCGGCTGGGTCCGGCCCGCCGATCATTCTTCTGCACGATTCGCCGCGCTCATCAGTGCTGCATGTGCCGCTGCTGGAATACTTCTCAGATAAATTCACCGCCATCGCTATAGACACGCCGGGCTACGGCAACTCCACGGCGCTGCCGCTGGAACCACGCCCGGAGATTATCGATTTTGCTGGTGCTCTGGCCGAGACCGTTCTCGGGTTCGGTGTCGAGCGTTGCCCCATTTACGGCTTTCACACCAGTTCGAAAATCTTGCTCGAGTTCTCCGCCAATCATCCGGAACGGGTCGCCGTCGCCATCATCGACGGTTTATCCCTACCGCCGGGCGATACCGACCACGCCTTCATCAACAGTTACATGCGCCCGTTCAAAGTGACGGATACCGGCAGTTATCTCGCCGAGGAATGGACCCGCGTGCGCGACTTCTCGCGCTGGTTCCCCTGGTTCGCCAAAAGCAAAGCGACACGCCTGCCGACAGGACAGCGCGGCATGGACTACACCCATGAATACGCCATGGATCTGTTCATGGCCGGGCCCAACTTCTCGGACGCCTACTCCGCCGCCATGCGCTACAAGGCAATAGCAGTTCTGCCAACTCTCTCAGCAAACTGCGTCTTTATGGCCCGCGAAGACGACGTGCTCTACATGTATCTCGACAGCCTGCCCGACCCGCTGCCCGAAGGCAGCACCATGGAACGCATGAAGCCGGACCGCAAAGCGTGGCTAAACCGGCTCGGTGAGCTTTTTACGGAGCATGCGGATTTTGAAGGCGCTGGAAACTTTTCTCCGCCTGACCCCCTCAAGAACCCACCGGGCGGCAACGACGTGACCAAGGGTTACGTCAGCACAGCCATGGGACAGGTGCTGGTACGCCGCGCCGGACATGGCACCGGGACGCCGGTGGTGTTCTTGCACGATCTGCCGGGCAGCGCCCGTGCCGACGAAACGTTTATTAAAGCGCTGGGCCGAGGCCGGGCGGCTTTTGGCATAGACCTGCCAGGCTGCTGTGATTCAAGCCCGTTGTCCGATACCAGCGCAGACTCCTATGCAGCGCAAATCATCGCCGTACTGGATGAACTTGGCCTGGAGACCGTTGATTTGGTGGCAAACGGCATGAGTACACCACTAGCGGCCCATGTGGCGGCAAACCACGGCAACGGCAACCGCATCCGTAAGCTGGCACTTGATGCCGTGCCGCTCGCCGATCCGGATTTGCGTGCGGAAATGAAGATCAACTACGTACCTGATTTACGCCCGCTGACGGATGGTTCTTATATGCACCGCTGCTGGCACATGCTGCGCGATCAGTCCGTTCAATGGCCGTGGTATGACGGCGGCGCGGACGCTGTGCGCACCATCACACCGGACCTGGACCCCAACGCCCTGTACATGCGGCTAGTCGATACGCTGAAGCAGTGGGATCACGCTGGCGACGCCATCGGTGCGGCTTTAGAAATCGACGTCTCATCGGTGTTGGGCAAGATAAACGCGCCAACGCTGGTGTTGGAAACAGAAGACGATGTGCGTTACCGGCAGGCCGGTGATGCAGCGAAAGCCTTGAGCACCGGCACCACAGCCGCACGTCCGTTCGATACGGTTGAGCGCGCCGGGGTTATTCTGTCGTTCCTTGAAGGGTAACAGCATGCGCAGTGTTCTCCGCCGCGCCACCATACTGGTACGCGACTTGGACCGTTCGATGGCGTTTTATCATGGCGTCTTCGGACTAACCCCTTATGCGGAACTCAATGTCGATTTGGAGCGGGTGCCTTTTTTTCCAGTGGGGCCTGAACCACGCAGCGGCGCGAGCCGGTTTGTCATTCTCAAAGGGGATGATCCGCTCATTGGTATGATTGGCTTGATGGAGATCACCGACCCACCGCTGCCGGAGCCCGTCCACGACGTGCGCCGCCTTGGCATCGGTAGCACAGCGCTTGTTCTTTCTGTATCTGATGCAGACGCAGCAGCGGTAGCGGCTGAAAATCTCCGCGGCAGCATTCTCATGCCGGTAACCACCGCGCGCAATTTGGGTAATAAAGACGGCGGGTTCGTGCCGGCCAAATTATTTATGGCGCGAGACCCCGACGGTTATTTCCTAGAAGTATTTGAAGAGACTGCTCAAGCCGATTGAGCTTCGTCTTCTTCCTCTTCATCAGTAGCCGCGCCATCCATTTGGATGGGCACCCGGCGCGGAGAGTGTAGCTCATTGAGCCCGGTTCCGCGTCCGATATATCAACGATGAAAGCCTCTTCCGCCTCGGCTTCCATGACGGCCGCTTCATCAGCTATAACTTGTCCACGATTGGTCAGCTTAACGAGCACGCCACAGCGGTCGTTGGGGTCAGGCACACCTTTGATCAGCCGGCCGCCCCCGATCGGTGACTGAGGAGATTTCCTGCAGCGATCCTGATATATCTTTTAAGACAATACTTTCCGTACGACTGGGCATCACCCAGCGAGAATCATACATGGTCTTTGAGAAGCCACAGGTTTACTCCTGCGGTTTTCTGGGTCGCACGGGTGTTTGAGGCGCATATGGCAGATTCATCGCACGACGCTCTCATCGTAAACGTATCCACCGCGGTCGGTGCTGCGCATGTCCTGACCGATGACGACGCGCTCGCCTTGTTTGCCTCTGACTTACTGTATGAGGGTGCCGCCCCTGTCTGTGTGGTCAGCCCGGCTACACCGGAAGAACTTACCACTGCTGTTAAGACAATCACGACCGCTGGCTACGCGGTGTTGCCGCGCGGCGGGGGGTTGTCCTATTCCGCCGGGTATATCGCCGACCGCAGTGACACCGTCGTAGTTGATACCAAGCGGCTGAACCGCGTTGTCGAAATCAACGCTGATGACATGTATGTGGTGGTAGAGTGCGGTGTCACCTGGGCAGCGCTCAATGACGCCCTTGCCAAACACAACCTGCGCACACCGTTCTGGGGCACGGGATCAGGTAAGTTTGCCACGGTCGGCGCGACGCTATCACAGCACGGGGTCAACTACGGGTCGGGGCAATACGGCCTCGCCGCCCAGTCGGTCAACAGCCTAGAGGTCGTCACAGCAGACGGATCTATCATGGCGACCGGGTCGGCAGGCAACGACCAAAACCCTTCACCGTTTTTCCGCCACTACGGCCCTGACCTGACGGGGTTGTTTATCGGTGATTGCGGAGCGTTTGGGATCAAATCCAGGGTCACGTTGCAGCTGATCCGCAGGCCACCGGTGACCCTCTATGCCGCCTATGAATATGAAACACCTGAGGCGTTTTTCGGCGCTCTCAGCGCCGTCTCCCGGTGCCAGGTTGTATCTGAATGCTTCGGCTTTGATCCTGGATTCACCGCAATGCGCACCACATACGCAGGGATAAAGGACGGCCTCAAGATTCTGGCTGGCGTTACTAAATCACAAAAAACTGTATTGGGCGGCGTCAAAGAGGCGATCAAAGTCGCAGCCGCGGGAGACCGGTACTTAAAAGATATCAGGTATTCAGTTCACCTTGCTGTGGATGGACGCGATGAAGCTGACGCAAAATCACGGCTGGATATGGCGTGCGCCGCCTTGCGAGATAACGCAACCGAGATCGAAGCCAGTGTGCCGAAAGTCATGCGCGGCAACCCCTTCCCAGATCCGACCATCGCCATCGGACACAACGGCGAGCGCTGGATTCCCATGCACGGCATCGTGCCCCATTCGCGTGTTCTGGCCTTGCATAAGACCCTAAACACCTACATGGAGTGCCAGATTCCGGTTATGAAGCAGCACGGTATTGTCTCGTGTTTCACCACACTCCCGGTGGGCCAGTCAGGAATGCTGATCGAGCCCAACCTTTATTGGCGGGACGCGCGCGTGCCCATGTTGGAACAGTATTTGTCCCATAGTTACATCAAAGACAAACCGTCTCACCCTGAGGACTTGGATGCCCGCGCGGCCGTCAAAGAAATTCGCAAGGGCATGATTGATGTGTTCCGTGCCCAAGGCGCCGTGCATATGCAGATCGGCCGGGTGTATCCCTATCTGGAAAGCCGCAGCCCTGAAGTTCAGGCGCTCCTAAAAGCGCTTAAGGCGCAGCTTGATCCGAAGAACCTTATGAACCCTGGGTCGCTAGGATTGTGAGACGTATTAAACCCCTTCTGCGGCTCTTCTCCATTGTTGCTATGGGAGTAAGTGTTTTAGGAACCACAGGGGGTCTCGCGGCCGATAAATCACCGCTGACCATCGCTGCGTTTTCGACCCCGGCCCTCGCCGCCGATGCGTTTTACATGGACATGGGCAAGCGCATCGCCGCTGCGCCGGGCGAGCCGTTCGACGTGAAGATGCTGGTGCGCGGTGAGTTGGGTTCCGACGAAGCCCATTTTTATGCACTGCGGCGCGGACGCATTCAGATTGCCGGTGTGGGATTTCAATCGGTTTCCACAGCCGTGCCCGCGCTGACCGTGCTGAACGGTGCGTATCTATTCGATAGCTGGGATGAAATAGATTTCATTTATGAAACCGCTGTTGTTCCCCACGTCAACGCGTTGCTGGATGATCACGGCATCAAAGGAATTCTGCATTACGCGTCGTCCTGGCATGGCTTGTATTCACAAGAGCCAATCCGTTTACCGACGGATGTGGCCGGAAAACGAATCCGCGCCCTCATAGATCCGTCGTCTCAAGTTTTTGTCCGCGCCCTTGATGCCGATATGTTTCAAGTGGCCATGACGGACGTGGTGACCTCGTTGCAGACGGGGCTCATCGAAGGTGGTGACACCAATGCCCACGTCTACACCATGACGGGCACGTCGACGGAAGCCCCCTTCTTCACCCTGACGCGGCACACACCGACTATCATTACCATAATTGCCAACAAAAAATGGTGGGATGGGCTGACTGCGGACCAACAGGGGGCTGTTGAAACCGCGCATCCTCCCATGCGCGTTGCCGGGGCAGCCCTCCGAGCCGATGCCGAACGCATGCTTGCCGAAGTCGCGGACGATCATGCGACGTTGATTGAGCCGGCCGAAGATGAGCTTGCCGCTTGGCGCGCGGTTGGACGCTCAACTCACCGCGCCTTGATCGACGCCGGTGGCGGGCAGGCACAAGAGCTCTACGATGTGGTGATGGACGCCAAGCGGGCCTACCAAAGAAGTCTCCACGTGGAATGAAAGACGGCTTTTTAAAATTCGGGTCTGCCAAGGAGACTGCCCTGCCGCATTTAATTGCGCTACTTAAAGACGATGTCATTGCCGCGAACCGGTAAACCAAAGCCGGTGACTAATGCAGTGCCTACACCGATGCGTTCCAAGCCATTACAGAGGACCTCAACAACGACCTTATCGTCGCCGAACAGAAGGGGGTGCTGGCCGGTTTCTTGTAGGTGACATTCATTCCGGTTCTGGGCCGCAAAGGCGCGTTAAGACTGCAGATCCGAACGGTGCTGGTCGCGGCAGATCATCAGAACCGTGGTATCGGCTCAGCGTTGATGAAGCACGCGATGGAACTGGGTAAACAACGCGGCGCTACGCTGGTTCAACTCACCACCGACAAACACCGCACCGATGCGCACCACTTTTATGAACGCTTGGGGTTTGAAGCCAGCCACCAAGGCTTCAAACGGTCTCTCCAGAACTGACAGAGAATTTTAAACACTATTTTAGAGCGACGGGCGTTTATGGGCATGCGATAAACGGTCATGCCGTCCCGCCTGTTTGATTTCACAGCCACCCACAGCATTTTTTCCAATCGAAACTTCGCCTTGTTCACGGCAGGAAACACTGTCTCACTGATCGGCACCTGGGTGCAGCGGCTGGCCCAAGGCTGGCTGGTATGGGAGATGACGGGATCAGGGACCTGGCTTGGCGCGATTGTAATGGCTGAGTTCCTACCGACCATCATCATCACACCGATTACGGGCACGCTGTCCGACCGGTTTGACCGGCGCACCCTCTCCGTCATCGGCCAGTCCCTCGCCTGTCTTCAAGCCATTGTACTTTGCACCGTGACCGCGCTCGGCCTTGCAACACCGCAAATCATCTTCATGCTCGCTGCCTTCGGCGGCATCGTCTACCCCCTGGTACAGACAGCGCGGCTAGCTTTGGTGCCGTCGCTCATCGATAAGAAGGACATGACGGCGGCCGTAGCGGTGACAGCCATCGTGTTTAATGTGTCGCGGATTGTCGGCCCTGCTGTTGCAGGTTTCGTCATCGCGGGATTCGACGTAGCGACAGCCTTCGGCGTCAACGCCGTGTCTTACCTGTTCGTGATCTTCGCGTTGCTTGCCTTAAACATTGAAAAGCAGCCGCCACATCCGGCCAACCGTCCGGGTATGATGGCAGACATTGTCGACGGCTGGCAGTACACGCTCAGCCATCCCGCCCTCGGCCCTTTGATGGGTCTCTGGGCCATCGTTTGCACGCTTTCTCTGCCGCTGCAGCATTTGCTGCCGGGCATTATCGACACCTTCTACGGCGGCGGACCTAAACTGCTGGCGGCGTTCACCGCGACCATGGGGGCAGCGGCGGTGCTCGCCGGGCTATGGATGGTTCAACGGTCGGGAAACCGCGGACTGACCGTCATCACCCTGATCGCCACCTTGGCCACTGGTGCGGCGACCGCGGCGTTTGCCGCAAACCACATGCAGTCGCTGGCGTATATCCTCATCGGTGTGCTCGGATTCTTCGGTGCGGCCATTGGCACGACCTCGCAAACCTTGGTGCAGACGTCGGTCAACGACGCCTACCGGGGGCGCGCCCTGAGCGTATGGTATACGGCCATCACCGGCGGCCAGGCGCTGGGCGCGCTTGTCCTCGGGGCGGCAGCCGAACGATTCGGCTTTGGTCCACCGCTGATTGTTGGCGGATTCATAACGGTGTTTTGGGCCCTTGTGTTATTGCCCAAACGCCAACGCTTCGCCGCCCTGTTGGAGAAGCATTAAGCCGCCTTTTGCGGCGCGCGGTAGACACCTTGTTCGCGATAGCGGGCCATGGTTTTCATCACCACGGCAATGCCTTCATCAGCGGTTTCAGTGGGTTTCTCCAGAGCCCAGTCCAGCGGGAACCCTTCGTGGCTGCGATACATATCGGCGGCCTTTTCGAAATCGATCTTGTCCATGATCGATATACCTTTGTCGAGCCGCGCCCGGCGTAGAGCATCAATATCCATACGGGCCACCAGCGGCACCTCGCCACCAGTATCGGCCACAGCAATGGTGCGGCCATCGGGGCCGATCAGCTTGGAATAGCCGCGATGGAAGAACGTCGTCGGACCCCCAGGCACCGAAGACTCACAGCCGGCATTGGCGCTGACAATATAGGTTTGGTTTTCGGCGGCGTGGGCGCACTTGGCGAGGTCCCACGGCGTGCGGTGACTGTTGTGGGGTTCGCCGGTTGGATAGATCATCACTTCCGCACCGCGCAACGCCAGTGAACGCCAAAGTTCGGGGAAGTTTGTGTCGTAGCAAATACATGTGGCCAGGGTCCCTATATCCGTATCGGCGATAGGGAAAAGGCCATCCTCACCATAGCGCTTGACATATTCCGAATAGACATTACCTGGCGTGGTGTTGTTGAGCAGTCCGTTAATGTCGCCGCATTGGATTTTGCGGTATTTGTGAATCACATCGCCCGACGGATTTATGATGAACGCGGTGTTAAACCAGCGCCGGGGCCAGTCCGGGTCGTATTCGAAGATGGCGCCACCGACGTAAGACCCAACCTTGGAGGCGAACTGCTGCAGCCGCTCAAAGTGTGGGCCGCTCATGTTGATACCGACCTTGGGCCAGAAGTCGTCCACCGATTTTCCGAAACTGGCGCCGGTCATCCAATACTCGGGAAAGACCACTAGCTTGACGTCGGGACGGCCCGCGAACTTTGACGCCATGCCGAGGCTGCGGTCGAGGTTCATGGAGATGATTTCATCGGCGTTCTCGACCGTGGACGCCGTGGTGATGTGGGCCTGCGCGATTAGCACTTGGTAAGGCGCGATAGAGGGCTTCGTCGCTCCTTTTTCGGGTTGCGCCCAGTCCTTGGCGCGGGCCGAGGCGCGGTCGTATTCCACGGCATAGAGTTTGGTCCGCAGCTGGGCCGGGAAGTTGAGCATGGGAAGCGTGCGGTAGGTGCGCAGGGAGTCGAGATCAATTTTATCGGCGACTGCATCGGTTTCCGCACCACCGGACACTTGTTCGTAACCACGGCCATCCCAAACGCCGGATGTGCCGCCGGCGGAAGCCACCAGAACCGCTGCCAGGTTTTCATAGGCGCGGGCCGAGCGAGCGACGGTCCGGGCATGAGAAAGCGCATCGGGGCGCTCACGCACGGGATTGAGAATGATCTCGGCGCCGGCGAGGGTATGGCCGCGGACGACTTCATGGGAACGCAGGTCATCACCAACCACGACGGCAACATCACCGATGTCAGTGTGGACAACGGGATACAGTTCATTGGAGTCGGCCAGGGCATCTATGCCGTCGGGGCCCATGAGATAACCCTGAGGGCCAACGGCCCCGGCAATGTGTACGCCGAAGTGCTTGGCCGTATCAGCGAACCCCGCACGAATCTCGTTTGCGTCTTCCCCAGCGGGCAAGGCCGGCACGATGACGAGTTTAAGGTCGTCATAGTCGGCGTCGAGACCAGCGATGCGGCTGTGCCAATCAGCACCAGTGGGTTTTGGTCCGTCGGTCAGGCAGGCGGCAGTGTAGCGCATAGGTGGGTCTCCTGAAGATTTTGGATCGGTTTATGATCCTATCCTGGTACGGACGGGGCGCGACGACAAATGGCACCGGTGGATCGTTCGGCTGGTGACGCCCGGCGAAAAGTTGTCAGCCCTCTAAACCTGGCATCGGGATGTATCCCGGCAAGGCGATAACTGCCCTGCGCCCGCGCTGGACATGCGGGTAATCGGAGAATGCGCCCCCCTTGCTCGGCCACACCTGCATAAGGAAGACAGGAGACGTCGCCAATGGTGAGGTGATCAGTTCCGGCAAGTAGGCTGTGATCGGCCAGCTGTTCGTTAATCACGCACAGTCCAGCTCGGCCCTTTGACTGCAGCTCACCCAGACGGTCGCGCGGTTGTTTCATCAACACCGTGACCCGGGCCCACGCCAAAGCCGCCACTTCTTCATTGGCCATCTGCAACCACTGCATCACGCACGCGAGTGTAAGTGGATAGTTTGGAAACCAGCGCCCCGACTCGTCATAGGTGCGCGCCAGATGCCCCCGTATGGCCTGACTGTCCCAAATGACGATACCGTTGTCGTCGGAGGAACGTCGGGCCAAGCGTGGCGACTGCAGCAATATAAACCGCTAATACAAAAGCAATCACGGAAAGATCGAGTGACAGTGTCTCAAGAAACGTCATTGTCGCATGCTACTTCCCGTCCTCGCGCTGGTTAACCTCCCAGACAAAACCATCCGGGTCGTGGAAGCCCATGGAGCGCATCTGGGTTTCGCCCTGCCCGCCGGTTCTCGGCACAGCGCGGGAGAACAATTCTTTGGTCACCTTCACTCCTGATTCCTTGACGCGCTCATACAGCGTGGCGGCATCTTTTGTGCCGGCGACAAACACCGCCTTGCCGATGCCCAGGTTCCATGAGTGCTCGCCGGGGTCATCCAATGGATCTTTGACGAACTGCAGGCTGGCAGCCATGCCGTAATAATCGTGCTCGGCTTTGCAAACGGCGAAGCGCACAGTGTCGCCGGGCTTACCGGCGGCCAGCTGGCCTTCGATGTCCATGGTGGAGTCCTGGTACTTGGTCAGGCCTAGGGTGTTGGTGAAGAAATCGATGGTACGGTCCACATCGCGGCCGATACAGGTGGTGCGGCGCAGGAGAAACTGCTCCGGGTTAGGCCGGTTGTAGCGGTAGTAAAGCTCGTAGAAGAAACCTTCCGGATCAAACAAAGTGGCAGAGCAGTATTCTATGTCGCCCTCACCGCGTGGATCGGGGAAGGTGCCGTCGGCTGGCGCGGAGTAAACGCGCGCACCGGGAAAGGCCTCCACCTTGGCCACAAGAGTTTTCATGTCGGGCACGTCGGCCACCAGCACCACATCGCCGATGCCGAGACGGTGCGGCGCTGGACCGGGATCAGGCAATTTTGGATCGAGCCATTCGACAATGCCGATTTTACCGATTTCTTTGTCGGCGCCTTCCATCATGTAGAGCTTCACCCGGTCCCCGGGTTTGCCGCAGGGCAGAATGCCGCCGGACAGCTCCATCTCTGCGTCATAGGACACGGCCCAGCCAAAAACTTGTTCATAAAAGTTTTTCTGCTGTTCGGCGTCGCGGACGATTAGGGTGGTGCGTTTAAGAATGGTGTCGGACATGAGTGCATACCTAATTTGTGCTTCAGTTAACCAACTTCTTTGCGGGTGTTGAGTTCATAAAAGTACCCGTCGGGATCGAAGAACGACATGGTGGTGAGCTGTATGGTCTTGCCGTCGGCGCCCGGCACTTCATCGTGATCAGGCGGGCAATGAATGGTGTGGCCATACTCCGCTTCTGACGCTGCCATGCGCGCGGCAATGACGGTGACATCTTCCGCGCTGGCGACGAACATAGCGGTGCCTATGCCGATGGTTTTAGCATAGGGGCCCGGGTGTCCCACCGGCGGATCAAGATATTGCATTAGGCCGAGCATACCCACTTCCGAATCGTTGCCTTGCAGGATGACTACACGCACCTGAGCGCCGGGCTCTCCGGCAGGCAGCACTTCGCCGCCTACCGGCATTTCCTGATCGTACCAGACCTTCATGCCCATGATGGTGGCGTAGAAGTCCACCGACTTTTGAATATCACGAACAATGAGGGTCGTTCGTTTGATACCGAAGGCATCAATATTCGGCATGTTGCGTTTGGAATTAACCTCGAAGAACAAGCCGTCAGGATCGAAGAATGACAGCGTCGTCATTTGAATTTCGCCCTTGCCGTCCGGCGACGGCACCGCCCAGTCGTGGGGCGGACAATGCATGCGGCAATCGCTTGAGGCACTGAGGCGTTCGATCAGCGGGTCCATGTCGGGTGTTTCACAGACAAAGACCACATCGCCAATAGCGAGGCGGCTACGGTCTGCGAAGCCGGGGTTTTCCGGCAGGCGCGGCCCCGTCCATTCAAGAATACCCAGCTTGGCGATATCGGACCGGTTGCCTTCCATGATGCCAAGATGCACTTCAGCCCCCGGCTCACCGGCGGGGATGATCTTGCCGCCAACTAACATGGTCTGGTTGTAGTACTCCTTCATGCCAAGGACATCGCGATAAAAGGCAATGGAGCTGCTGCAGTCGTTTACCAGGACGGTCGTGCGTTTGAGGTGGGTATCCGTTGGCCGTGTGTCTGGCATGAAATTTCCGCTATGGTCCGGTCTTGCTGGGTCTCACTCTACGGCATGTAACGCGTATTCAGTATGAGCTACCGGCCAAAATAGGTCGGATAATGCGCGGGTCCATGGGAATATATTTCCTTACTTAAACCCTAGCGTTTCGGGGTTCACGACGCCATCGGGGTCGAGCAATTTTTTGATGCCGCCCATAACCTTCGCCGTTTCCGGCCTGAGAGAATCGAAGTACGGGTAGGTCTTGCCTATCTGATTAGACGCAGCCCCATACTGGGTGAAAATTGCGATGGTCTTTTCGCGGATCTCGGTGACCAAGGCGGAAGCCTCCGGGTTAGGCTCCGGTTCCGTTAGTGTTTTGAGATGACTCGGCTCCGGTGTACGTTTGTGAACGGGGTGCCACTCATCGAACCAATGCATCACCGGCTCATAGGAAAAATGATGCTGGCCAATAGCGATCATCAACCGGGTCACGTAGATGCCATGCACTTCCATTTTTTCTTTGTAAGTATCAAGCATAGCCTCGTTCTCATGCATCATCGGGAGAGCAAGGGAATGCCCGACCTTGGCATTGAGCGCGGCCCAACGGTCACCGTCAGGCCCTAAGATGCCATTTAGTGGCTTGAAGGGATCAGCCCGCACAGCTTTAGGAATGGAGTTGGGAATTTCTTCTCCGCCGTTTTTAAGGGCAGCATCCCGAATGCGTTGAATATCAACATCGACCGCTTCCCGGCAATTTCCCGAGGCTACCGTGTGAAGCGAAAACGCTCCCTCTTCTAAGAAATCACGCCCTGCGACCACCAGCTTAGCCCCTTCGACTAATCCCTTTAGCCAACCCGACTGGCCCTTGACCACAGCACCAAGAGTTTTGATGTCTTCAATGATGTTTTCAGCAGCCATGTTCTTTTTGGTCGAGCCTGGATCGAACACATAGGCTTCTTCTGCCGCACCGGTGCGCGCGATGTCAGACAGCGCTTTAGCGGTGGAGTTAAAATCGGGAAAACAGAACGAGGCGAAGTCCGTCACCGCCGGAATGCTTATCATCTTAAAAGTTGCCTGCACTTTGAAGCCGAGCGATCCGGCATCGTGAACAAAGAGCCCCGTAAGATCGGGTCCATAGGTGCGGTAGAAGGGTTTATCGACGTTCTTGAACCCGGGCTGACCGGTTTTTAACAACGCGCCGTCGGCCAGTATCACTTCAATGCATTGAACCATCTCGGCCGCTGTGCCATACCGGCCTGTGCCCATGAACAAGGCGCCGTTGGACAAACCACCGCCGACAGTCGCACGCACGCCCGAGAATGTACCGAACATGGGCAGACGCAGACCACGGGGTTTCAGTTCTTTATAAATCTGGCTCCACGTCACACCGGCTTCGACCGTGATGTAGAGATCCTCTTCGTTGATCTCGATGATCTTGTTCATGGCGCTGAAATCAACGGTCACGGTGTCTTCGCGCACCGGCCGGTAACCGCCGGTGTAAGACATGCCGCCACCGCGGGGCACCACCGCGTAACCTTCTTTGGTGGCCGCTGCGATAGCTTGGGCGCATGTATCTTTATCAGTTGGCTTAATGGCCACAGAGGGCGTTGCACCGACGGAGTAGACATCAGCGGCATAAAACGCGCGCTCCGCTTCATCGGTAATGACCTGATCAGCACCGAGGATGTCGGTCAGGGTTTGTACCAAGCGGTCATTCTTAGCGGTAGGATCGACGTTCATGGTTGTGCTCCCGAGTGTTTTGTTTTGTATAACTACGCCTATAAACCATAGTCTTCGGTGGATCTTACTTTATCGTCTTCGATGACCCAGGTTTTGCCGCCGACCATCTGACCGGCAACAGGGTTAAACGACATCATGCGCACCATCCAACTCTAGAAAAACGCTTGTAAGCCGGTTTGCGCGCGGCCCAGAATAAGCGCGTGCACATCGTGTGTGCCTTCATAGGTGTTGACGGCTTCAAGGTTCATGGCATGCCGCATGATGTGAAACTCATCGCTTACGCCGTTGCCGCCGTGCATGTCCCGCGACATGCGCGCAATATCAAGCGCCTTACCGGCGTTGTTGCGTTTGATGATGGAGATGTCTTCCGGTGCACACTGCCCGGCGTCGATCATGCGCCCCACACGCAGCGCCGCGAGCAACCCTAGTGTGATTTCGGTTTGCATGTCGGCGAGCTTCTTTTGAATGAGCTGGTTCTGCGCCAACGGCCTGCCGAACTGAATGCGGTCCAGTGTGTATTGCCGCGCTGAATGCCAGCAAAATTCCGCCGCACCCATGGTGCCCCAGGCAATGCCGTAGCGTGCTTTGTTGAGACAGCCAAACGGACCTTTGAGACCTTGGACATTGGGCAGCAACGCATCTTCACCCACTTCGACATTGTCCATAACAATTTCGCCGGTGATAGAAGCGCGCAGAGACAACTTGCCTTCGATCTTCGGCGCTGAGAGGCCCTCCGCCCCCTTCTCCAAAACAAAGCCACGGATAACATCGTCTTCGGTTTTGGCCCAGATGACGAAAACATCGGCGACGGGAGAATTGGAAATCCACATCTTCGTGCCGTTGAGCACATAGCCGCCGTCGGTTTTTGTCGCGCGCGTGGCCATGCCGCCCGGATCGGAACCGGAGTCTGGTTCGGTGAGACCGAAACAACCCACCAACTCACCTTTGATAAGGCCTGGCAGATATTTCTGGTGCTGTTTCTCAGAGCCATAGGCGGTGATGGGATAGATCACCAATGAGGATTGCACGCTGATCATGGAGCGGTAACCGGAATCCACTTTCTCAATTTCCCGGCCGATAAGTCCATAGGCCACATGCCCTAAGGCAGAGCCGCCGTAGGTCTCGGGCGCTGTCGCGCCGAGCAAGCCGAGGGCACCCATCTCAGGGTAGAGATCAGGATCATAGGTTTCAGATCGGAAGGCTTCGATGATGCGGGGCTGAAGTTTGTCTTGGGCAAAGGCGCGGGCGGAATCCCTCACCATACGCTCTTCTTCGGTCAGCAGGTCTGCGATTAGGAACGGGTCCTCCCAAACAAACTTACCCCATTTTGTGGCCAGTGATTTTGCCCCTGATTTGGCAGGCGTAGCGGATGGCGTTTCCGCCGAATGTTCTGCGGCCATTTATGTTATCCCTCACCCGCCTGGCGTTTTGAAGAGGCGGGATATGCTAATGAATACGGTGGAGTTGAATGTACCGGGGATGGGGCCGGGCCGACAAGCGCGACTGTGCTCAGGAGGCCTGTTTATAGGCTCCAAACATGTACATGCCCCCAGCTTTCTTAGGATTCGGCTTTTCCGCCGTTTCCCGCATCTTCGCCTCGTGAGAGTGGCGGCTGACTGATTTGGCCCAAGCGGGATAGGTATCGCTGGTGCGGTCCACCGGCGCCGAGGCTTCGAAGGTCGAGCCTGCCTCAAAGCCGGCAGCCACCATTTCGTCGATAACATCCATGGTGTGCAGCTTTGCCCAGAACGGTTCAGCGTTATACCATGAGTCCCAGTCGCGGACGAATTTCTCGAACGGCGTGGTGTCAGGGTCGAAGTTGGGCTGTTCCATATGCAGCATCATGCCGCCGGGTACGAGCAGGTCGTTACACTTTTGCAGCAGCCCCTTCACTGCTTTGGTCGACGTTTCGTGGAAGAACATGGCCGAGAGCACGAGGTCAGCACTGTCGGGCTCTATATCCACCGTTTCGGCGTCGGCCTGCTGAAAGATAACGTTGTCAACGCCCATCTCTTTAGCGCGGGCGTGACCATAGCGCAGCATGGGCGCAGCAACATCGACCACCCAGACTTCTGCATCGGGATAGGCTTCCGCAATGGGTAAAGTGTTAAAACCCGCACCGCCGCCCATATCGATAATGCGTTTTGGAGCGAAGTCTGGTCGCGTGTCTTTCAGCCATTTCGCCATGGTGCGCCCGACGAGATCGCTCTTCGGTCCGGTGCCACCCGCGACCGTGGTGTAGTGACCCGATTCATAATTGGCCGGTGCTGAGATATCGTCCGGTAGGACTTCGGTGTAATAACTACCGGGCATTACATGGTTATCGACCTCTGAAATATAGCGGGGAATTTCCACCGAGGAATCGAGCCGCAGCCGTTTACTGCCCTCATTCATCTCTTTGGCTTTTGCAATCAGGCCATCAATCCGCCGGAACACAAATTCCCGTCCAACCTGTTGGCGGGTCTCCTGAGTATTAAGGCGAAAAGCCGACCAGAATTGAAAAGCCGGCTCGGGTTTGATGGCCTCGCGCACTTCAATAGACGTGGCGGGTGCACGACCGTGCTCCTTTTCAAATGCCGGTTTAGCGCAATTCTCGTATGCCGTAGAAACGCCGGGAAACAGTGCCGTGCCGATGTGCGCGTTCATGTTGGCCAGGAAATTCATCCGCGCCGACTCGTCGTGGCTTGCTTCAGGCAGCATAGAGTGCCGATTGAGCCGGTCATAGGGCGGGGGCAAGGCAATAGACATAATTAACTTTTTATAGCCATAGACTTAAAATTGCTACCGCTTGAAGAGATGCGCCGTTCGCCTTACAGAAAAGGCATGACACGCATCAATCTGAGGTGACGAGGGGTCGTTTCCGCCACCGCACGATCATCAAGGAAACCAACGCCTCTAAAGACTTAGCGATAGAGATATAACAGACTAAAGTCGGCGCCGGAGAACAAAACCTATGGGCAATACCCTTATACAGAAGATCATGGCGCGGGCGTCAGGGCGTGACAGCGTCGCACCGGGCGAGATCGTCACCTGCGCCGTCGACCTGGCGATGATCTTGGATTCTGGCGGACCCCGTAAAATCTGGCCGCGGCTAGATCAACTCGGCGTCGGTGTCTACGACAAAGATAAAGTGGTGGTGGTGGCCGATCATTTCGTGCCCGCCGCCGACCCACAAAGCGCCGCGATCCTCAAGCTGACGCGCGACTTCGTAAAGAAATTCGACATCAAACATTTTTATGACATGGAAGGCATTTGCCATGTGCTGATGGCTGAAAATGGTCATTTACAGCCAGGCATGTTCTGTACCGGCGGTGATAGCCACTCGACCATGGGCGGCGCCTTCGGATGCTACATGGCCGGCTTCGGTGCCATTGAAATGACTGGCGTAGTGATCACGGGAGAGATCTGGTCCGTCGTGCCGGAGACGATCAAGGTGGATTGGTCAGGCGCTTTCGGGCCGGGCGTTACGGCCAAAGACATTATGCTGTTTCTCGCCCGTGAACTGGGCATGGAAAACGCCTTCAAAGCCATTGAGTTTGGCGGTAAGAGCATTCGCAATATGTCGATGATGGAACGGATGGTGCTGACCAACATGGCGGCAGAGCTGGGCGCTGAGACGGGGCTTGTTGCCCCCGATGAAATTACATTACAAGCCATACGCGATGGCGGCACCGAGCCCGCCGCTGATGCGCTTGAGTGGCGTAGCGATGACGACGCAACATTTTGCGCGGACCATGCGTTTAATTCTAGCACCCTAGCCCCCCAAGTTGCCGCGCCACACAGACCATCCAACTCAGGCGCCGCACAAGACTTCGAGAAAGATCATATTAAAGTTGATCAGGCGTACATCGGCGCCTGTGTCGGCGCCAAGCTGACGGACCTTCACATGGTCGCGTCTGTGCTGAGGGGCCGCCAAGTCAAATCAGGCACCCGGCTCATGGTGGCGCCGTCGTCGAAAAAAATCATGCGAGAAGCCGCTGCCGACGGCACCCTGGCAACCATTACGGAAGCGGGCGGCCTGATTTTGCCATCTGGATGTGGCGCTTGCGCTGGTTTGGGTGCTGGCATCATCGCTGAAGGTGAGGTGTGCATCTCTTCCACCAATCGCAACTTCCAAGGCCGTATGGGATCTAACAAGGCCTTCGTTTATCTCGGCTCGCCTTACACAGTGGCGGCGGCGGCCGTGGCGGGGGAGATCGTTGATCCCCGGAATATGTTGTCATGAGTGTCCCATCTGGAAAGGCCTGGACCTTTGGAGACGAGATCAATTCGGATGTAATGGCGCCGGGTATCTACTTCAAAGAGTCCATGGACGTGATGGCCAGCCATTGCCTGGAAGCGGTGAACCCCGAGTTCGCGCCCAATGTGCAGCCCGGCGATATTGTGGTGGCCGGACGCAACTTCGGTGTCGGCTCTGCCCGAGAACAGGCAGCCCTGTCTTTCTTGCACCTGAAAGTGGGCGCGATACTCGCCAAATCCTATGCCCGCATCTATTACCGCAATACGTTGAACTTCGGTGTGCCGGCGTTGATTTTCCCGAAAGCAGACGAAATTAACGCCGGTGACCAGGTGACCGTCGACCCCATCGCCGGAGTGGTAGAAAACGTCACGACTGGGAATTCTTATAAAGTCTCGCCCATTCCCGAACATCTTATGGAAATGATCGGCGATGGCGGCTTAATGCCGCATCTCAAAAAGAAAATTGATGCCGGTGAATTGAAAACAGGAGCGGCACCAAAATGAGTCATACAAAACGCTTACGAGAACTTCTGACCAGTCCGGACACGATTGTTGCACCAGGTATGTATGACGGCCTCACTGGGCTGTTGGTGGAGCAAGCCGGTTTCGATGCGGCCTACATTGGCGGCGCCAGTATCGCTTATTCCCGCTTGGGACGGTCCGACATCGGCCTTACCACCTGCTCGGAAGTAGCGGATACAGTATCGAAAATTCGCGATCGCATTGAGATCCCGTTCGTTGTGGATGCAGACACCGGCTTCGGCAATGCGCTCAACGTTCAACGCACCATGCGCATGTTTGAGCGGGCCGGCGCGTCGGGCATTCAGCTTGAAGATCAGACAACACCAAAGCGCTGCGGCCATCTGGATGGCAAAACCTTGGTTTCGACCGAAGAGATGGTCGGCAAAATCAAGGCGGCTCAGGACGCGCGCCTCGATGAGAACACAGTGATCGTCGGGCGCACCGATGCCATTGCCGTCGAAGGCTTCAACCCAGCATTGGACCGGGCTGAAGCCTATGTGGAGGCAGGCGCCGACATGCTGTTCATCGAGGCACCAAGATCCATGGAAGAATTGAAAGCGGCTGGTGATCGATTCGCCGGGAGGGTCCCATTGCTCGCCAACATGGTCGAAGGCGGCAAAACGCCGTTGTCATCGGCTGCGGATCTGGGCGCTCTGGGTTTCAAATTCGTGATTTTCCCAGGCGCCATGGTTCGGATCATCGCCAAGGCCGGTCAGGACTACCTCAAAGCCCTCCAGGAAGATGGCTCCACCGCCCAGGTACGGGACCGGATGTTTGATTTCAACGGCCTTAACAACCTGCTGGGAACCGCAGAATTGCTGGAAAGTGGTAAGCAGTATGATCCTCAGGCCATGAAGGCCGCTGAGTAGGCGTCACCCCTCAACCGGGTAAATCACGCCGGAAAAAGCCTTTCGCCTGGACGGTTTGATTCTCGGCGACTCAACGCTATTCTCAGGCCTAATAACGCTGCGACAGCGGCAAGAAGCAAGACCGCGCCTGCGGTGAAAAAGAACGCACACATATAAGTTAGAAGGGACCCACTGCCATGGAACTGTCCGATAAGACAGCCCGCGAACTATACGAAGCTGTTAAAGCCAATCCGGCCCGGGCCAAATTCGGCTTCGGCAACAAAGCGGCTTTGATCAACATCGACGTTCAAAAGGCCTACACCCGGACCGACCTGTTCAAGACGGCCTACGAGAATGACCCGAACCAGATTCAGTACATTAATGAGCTGGCCGCGTTGATGCGGGAAAAGGACTGGCCCGTGATATGGACTTACGTCGCCTATGTAGAGTCCGGCGAGGATTGCGGTGTATGGGGCACGCGCACCGACACCCCAGACAGCTTGCAGAACATCAAATACAAATCAGAACGTTCTGAATTTGACGACCGGATAGACCGCCAGCCCGGCGACATTGTCATGGACAAGAAAATGCCGTCTCCGTTTTTTGAAACCAACCTGCAATCGCTGTTGATATTCCATCAAGTCGACACCCTGCTGATCACCGGCGGCTCCACATCGGGCTGCGTACGCGCCATGGGCGTCGATAGCTTGTCGCGCGGCTACCGCACAACAATTGTTGAGGAATGCGTCGCCGACAAACACGAGAGTTACCACTTCGCCAACCTCACCGACCTCGCGCTCAAGTATTGCGACGTTGAGTCTGTGGGCACGGTGAAGGACTGGTTGCGCGGCAAGAACTAACACCGCAGCACACGCTTTTTGTTCATTACGCTTTAAAGGGAGAGGTGCGTGAAACCCGATCTCGGACTCTATGACTATTGGCCTTACGAAGGCCGCCCTAAAATCCGCTGGCCCAACGGCGCAAAAATCGCGTTCTGGGTCGCCCCCAACATCGAGTTTTACGAACTCGACCCGCCTATCAATCCGAAGCGTGTAGCCTGGCCCCGCCCGCACCCGGATGTGTTGCTGGCCTCTAGCCGTGATTACGGCAACCGCGCAGGCCATTGGCGCATGATGGACGTCATGGACAAATATAATGTCCGGGGCTCTATCTCTCTCAGCATCGGCTTGATTGAACATCACCCGGAACTGATTGAAGAGACCAGGGCCCGCAATTGGGAGTTCTTCTCCCACGGGATTTATAACACCCGCTATTCCTACGAGATGGATGAAGCACAAGAACGCGCCATCATGGAGGATAGTTTGGAATCCGTGATGAAAGCGACGGGGCAAAAATTGGCTGGTTACCTAGCCCCTGCTCTCACCCATACCGAACGGACCATGGACCTGCTGGCCGAATACGGCTTCCTATATACCTGTGATCTATTCCAGGACGACACGCCGCAACCGGTGAACGTCAATAGCGGGCGGTTGATCTCCATGCCGTACTCTTTGGAAATCAACGACATCATTGTCTACAACTCCTACTTCGGTACACCGCGCCGCTACGGCCAGATGATCAAGGATCAATTCGACCAACTGCTGATAGAGGGCGAAGACTGCGGCACGGTAATGTGCATTCCACTGCATGCTTACGCTGTGGGTCATCCGCATCGCATCGGAGGCTTTGAGGATGCGCTCGAGTACATCACAGGACACAGCAAAGAAGATGTATGGATTGCCACTGGGCGTGAAATTGCCGAGTACTATTACGAAAACTGTTACGACGAATGCCTCGCCGATATCAACTCACGGAAGGGGGGCTAAGCTATGACACTCGATAAAGAATATTTAGAGTACCCCAATCGCCGTTATGGCATGGACCACGACCTCTATGATTGGTCGATCCTGCAAAAACGCCCCAACATCACGTGGCCCAATGGAGCCAAACTGGCGCTGTGGATTAGCTACTCACTGGAGTTTTTCCCCCACGATCAACCAGCTAAGCCCTTCAAAGCGCCGGGCGGCATGGTTACGCCCTATCCCGACTTGCGCCACTTTACGACGCGGGATTACGGCAACCGAGTGGGTGTGCAGCGCCTTTGGCGGGTACTCGACAAGCATGGCCTGAAAGCCACGGCAGCGGTGAATTCCAAAGTCGCGGAGCGCTATCCGTATCTGATCAAAAAGCTTAACGAACGCGGCGATGAAGTCATCGGCCACGGCGTCGACATGGGCAAACTGCATTACGGCGGCATGGACGACAGCGAAGAACAGGCGCTGATCAAAGAAAGCCTCGGCGTGTTACGCGAAGCCTGTGGCCAGCCGGTGACGGGCTGGTGGTCGCCAGCCAAGTCGCAAAGCTGGAACACCATGCAACACCTCGCTGCCAACGGCATCGACTATGTCTGCGACTGGGGCAATGACGACATGCCCTATCAAATGAAAGAAGCCGGTGGCAATTTGTGGGCTATGCCCCACGGCAGTGAGTTGTGGGATCGGACCATCATTCTCGACAAGAAGCACAACGAAGACGAATTCGTCGAAGAAATGGAAGACGCCTTCAATGTGCTTTATGGCGAGACTGACAGATATGGCGGGCGCGTCCTCTCCATTGTGCTGACGCCATACGTCATGGGCCTGCATTACCGGGTCAAATACCTCGACAAACTCCTGGGCTGGATTGCTGGACACGACGGGGTGTGGTCGGCCACCGGGTCGGAAATTCTCGACGCGTTCAAGAACCAGGCCAAATGATATGAGCACAAACGGTGTATCGCGGCGCGGCGCTTTGGGGGCAGCTGGTGCTGTAGCGGCCGCATCGACCATTCCCTCGTCTCAAACTTCGGCGCAGGAGGCAACCGTGCCCAAAGTAAACCGCTTCAAGATGGCAACCATCGGTGTGCCCGACCTGGACGCCATTCCAACCCTCTATAATGAGTGGCTCGGTTATGAAGTGGTCGGGCGGGGCAACGTGGACACAGACATCGCAGCGTCTTGGGGTGCCCCCAATTCGGCGGGGCGGCCCTATGTGGTTATGCAGCCGGAAAGCGGTGCCGACGTGTATATCCGTGCCGTCGAGATAGATCCCGTTCCCGACTACAAAGCCATGACCACCTGGGGCTGGAACGCCATTGAGATCATCTGCGACGACCCTGATGCGGTTTACAAAAAGCTGGTCGACTCACCTTTTACGCACTTGGGTGGGCCCGCGGGTTTAACCAACTACCCGTCCATCCGCGCGACCCAGTTCAAAGGTATTGCAGAAGATGTGTTGTATCTGACAGCGGAAACCGGGGACCGGACCAACTCGCTGCTGCCACGCGCCGGCGCGTTTATCGGCCGTATTTTTATTATGGTAGTGGCCGGGCCTGACATTCAGGCGTTGCAGGATTTTTATGCCGATGCATTTGATATGGAGCGCGGCCCGATCCGCAATTCGCCGGTCGACCTAATTAACGTTGCGCAAGGACTGCCCCTTGGCAGTGAGCGTCCCCTCACCACGTTGCGTTTGGCACAGCACGGCAACCTGTTCGAACTGGACGGCTACGGCGACCACACCGGCCCGCGGCCGAGCAATGAAGGACAACTGCCGCCGGGAGTCGCCATAACCAGCGTGACCGTTAAAAACCTGGGTGACATAAAGCTCGATTTTATTACTGAGCCTATTGCCGCCTACCACAGCCGTGCCGCGACAGTGGTCGGCCCAGCGGGCGAGCTATTGGAACTGATTGAAGAAAAAAACTGAGAGATCACATCTGATTTAAAAGGACTCGTTATGACCGATGACCCCACGCCGCTGCTTAAACGCCTGAAGATCAACACCGTTGCCGCACCCGACATCGGGCTGGTGGAAAGCTGGTACACAGAGTGGCTGAGCTACAGTGTGTGCGAACGCGGCGAGATCAGTGCCGGCCTGGCAGGGTCATGGGGAACACCGAGCATGACCGGGCGTCCTTATATTGTGATGCAACCGGAAAGCGGCGCCGACGTATTCCTACGCGTCGTTGAAATTGATGAGGTTGCCGGCTACAAGCCGATGACCTCTCTCGGCTGGAACGCGTTCGAACTTATCATCGACGATGTCTACAAACTGAATGAGAAACTATTGAGCAGCCCGTTCAAAATCATCGGTGAGCCATCGCCGCTGGACGGCGACCTCAATTTCATTCACGCCATGCAAGTGTTGGGCCCAGCAGGTGACGTGCTTTACCTCACATGTGACACGGTACGTGCAGAGGATTCAATGTTGCCCTTACCGGGATCTTTCATCGACCGGCCCTTTATTGTCATTCTTGCCGGTAATGGCGTTAATAAGACGCAGTCGTATTACTGCGATAAATTCCTGATGAAACGGGAAGAAGACATGACCAGCCCCATCGGCGTTATCGCCGACGCGCAAAGTCTACCGAAAGATCACGTATTCGATATGGGCTTCATGTTCCTCGGCCAAGCCGGCAATTTTATTGAGTACGATGGTTATGGCGACCAGTACGGCGCCCGCCCGCAGACCGACGGCCAACTGCCGCCGGGCTGTTCGACGGTATCGTTTTCCGTCGACAACATCGATTTGTTTGATCTCGATTTTGTCGGCGACGCCGTGACCGACCCAAGCGCTGCTTACAGCGGTGGGCGGTGCCGGACCGCCCGGGGCCCAGTGGGTGAGCTGATCGAACTCGTCGAAGGACCGTAGTAACGATGGACACCACACCGAGCGTTTCCAGACGTGGTGTCTTGGCCGGCACAGCTGCAGCGGCTGCGATCGCAACCACAAATACCGAGGCTCAAGAAACGGGTCGGCGTAATCCCATTATCGGTCATGCGATCGCCACCATCGGCGTGCCGGACGTGGCCGTTGCCCAGGCCATGTATGAAAAAGCCATCGGTCTTTCCGAAGTCAACAAAGGCACAGTGAGCGAGCAGGTTGCTGCATCCTGGGGCGCCCCCGCCATGCAGGGCCGTCCTTGGGCCATGATGCGCTGTGAAAGTGGCGACAGAACGTTCCGCATTCGCATTGTCGAAGTGGACCCTGTGCCCGGGTACAAGGCCATGGGCACCTGGGGCCTTAACGCCATCGAAATGATTTCCAAGGATATCTATGAGGTCAACGAACGGGTTTTGTCGGCAGGGTTCGAGGTGATTGGTGAGCCGCGCCCACTGAGTGAAGCCTACGCCAGTGTTCATGCCATGCAGATGAAGGGGCCGGGAGAGGAAGTATTCTATTTTGCCAGTGACATGACTGGTCAAAACGAATTCGGATTGATAACCGCCAACTCCTTGGTCGACCGCATCTTCAATGCCGTGGTCGGCACGCCTAACATAAAAGCCAGCCGGGCGTTTTATAACAATGTCCTTGGTATGAGTTTGGGTGACCTTATGGAATTCAAAGTCCGTGTGGTTGCTGATGCGTTGGACTACTCCCGCGACCGGGCCATCGCCATGGGCAGCGCCCGCGGCACCAGGCACGGTAGCGGCATCGAATTTGATGCCTATCCGGTTGAATTCTCAGGGCCCAGGCCCCGTGCCAAAGGCCAGCTGCCACCAGGCGTATCGATGATGAGTCTCGCGACGAACGACTTTGACGCCATTGATGTTTCATTCATGGCGCCACCGAAAGTGCTGTACGGTGGCGGGCGCGCTGCCAGTTTTGTTGGTCCGGCCGGAGAGTGGGTCGAGTTGATTGAACAGGAACTAACTTAAATGAGGGAAGGGCAAAATTATGAAACGTCTATTCACTGCATTGGCCGCTTTGGCCATATGGATCCCATTTAACGCCATGGCTGAAATTAAAATCAAGCGCTGGAACCCGGAAGGGCTGGATCAATCGGTCGGCTATTCTCAGGTGGTCACCATTGAAGGCAGCGGCAAAATGATACTGCTGGGCGGTAAAGCTGGTTTGAAACCCGATGGGTTTATTCCTGAAACCTTGGCGGAGCAGTCAAAACTCACCTGGGAAAACATTGATCTTGCTCTGAAGGCCGCCGGTGCGACCCGCGAAGACGTGGTTGAGATTCAGATTTTCATTGTCGACTTGGCCAACATTGACCCTCAGCCTGCTTATCAAGATGTGCGCAACTTCTTCCCCACGGGTCATAAGCCGGTGTCCATGGTGATCGGTGTCAGCGCCCTCGCCATCCCTGAACTCAAACTGGAAATCAATGTCCGCGCGATCGTTGCCAATTAATTGAACGCGCTTTGAAAGAAGGACGCACAAGATGAAGCTCTCCCGAAAACAATTTCTCACCTTAGCGGGCGCCGCTGCGCTGACGAAACCATCACTGCCCCTTGCCCAAGACACTAACATGGTGATTAGCCGGATTAAATTCGTCACCATTGGCGCGCCCAGTGTGGATGCTGTAGAGCGCTGGTACACCACATGGCTGGGACATCGGGTGGTGGAGAAGTCCACTGTCAGTAAGGAAATGGCAAGCTCATGGGGCACGCCCGCCGCTGCCGGCCGGCCGTTTGTTTTGTTGCAGCCGGCCACCGGAGAAGACGTGCTCATCCGCGCTGTCGAGGTCGAGCCAGTCAATGGTTACAAGGCCATGACCACATGGGGCTGGAACTCTTTCGAAATCATCGTCAACGACCCGGACGACCTGCATGAACGTATGAAAACTTCTCCATTCCGGCACGTTGGTGGCCCGGCCAACCTGGGTGGTGGAACATCATCCATCCGCGCCGTGCAGTACGTCGGCCCAGCGGAAGAAGTGCTCTACTTCAATAGTGAAACCGGCGACCGTTCCGAGTCTGCCCTGCCCGACCCGGGCGAAGACGTGGGCCGCACCAACATTGTGATTTTGGCCAGCGGTAGCGTCGACGGCACCATGGCGTTTTACAGTGCAGCCTTTGGTATGTCGAAAGGCTTCTCCTTCCCTACCCCGGTGCCCATCATCGCCAAAGCGCAGGGTCTGCCGGACGATCATTCCTTCACCATGGGCATCGGCCGGCTGCGCGAGCGCGGCAATGCCATCGAGTTCGACGGCTACCCTGAAGGCACAGGACCACGTCCTCGTGCTAACGGCCATCTGCCACAAGGCAACGCCATGGTCACCTTCAACGTGGACAGTCTGGACGCCGTGAATGTAAACTTTGTCTCTGCGCCAATAACCGAATACGGCGGCAAGCGTTCGGCAGTTTTCACCGGCCCCGCTGGAGAAATAGTGGAGTTGATTGAAGAGGCCCGTTAGTCATGTCGAAATTATCGCGCAAACAGTTTCTCGTGCTCGGTGGCACAGCCGCCACCGCGTCTTCATTCCCGCGTTTCGCATTTAGCCAGGAGTCCAGGCCCATTTTAAGCCGCATCAAAATGGCGACCATTGGCGCGCCCGATCTCGACACTCTGGAAGAGTGGTACACCACCTGGCTTAAGTATGAAGTAGTTGAGCGCTCGACCATCAGTGAAGACGTGGCGCGATCTTGGGGCACACCCAAGACGGCGGGGCGGCGGTTTATCACCATGCAGTCCGACGCCAAGGACGATGTGTACATCCGCGGCGTCGAAATTGACCCTGTGCCAGGCTATAAAGCCATTACCACCTGGGGCTGGAATGCCATCGAAATCATCGTCGATGATATCGATGCATTGCATGAGACCATGAAGAAGTCGCCGTTCCGGCATATTGGTGGGCCTCACAATCTCTCGGCCGGCATGGGGTCCATTCGGGCGGCTCAATACATTGGCCCTGCAGAGGACGTGATTTATCTCACCTGTGAGACTGGCGACCGGGAGGCTTCCACCTTACCCATCCCTCGTGGCGCGGTGGACCGGCCTTTCATTATGATTCTCTCCGGCGGCGACATTGATGCGATGGAATCCTTCTACGCCGAAACCTTCAACATGAAACAGGGTGGCTTTCGCTTTATTTCTAAAGGCGGATTGATTTCTCAAATGCAAGGACGCTCGGCGGATTACGAGTATAACTTAGGCCTCATTCGCCTGCGTGAACGGGGCAACAATATCGAGCTTGATGAATACCCATCCGACATTGGGCCGCGGCCGCGCGCAGACGGGCAGTTACCGCCCGGTGTGGCGATGACGTCGTTCAATATTGATGACTTGGATGTGGTGGATATCGACTTCATATCAGACCCGATCATCGAATACGGCGGGCGGCGGACGGCGACGTTTATCGGTCCGGCCAGCGAGCTGACTGAACTCATCGAAGAGCCGCGGTAGTTTCAACCCGATGCCCCTCCTCAGCCGCATTAAGATGGCAACCATCGGTGTGCCGGACCTCAATGCTGTAGAGCGCTGGTACACGAAATGGCTGGGCTACTCGGTATTAGACCGAGCCAGTATAGGTGAGTCGCTGGCCCAATCTTGGGGAACGCTAAATACAGCGGGCCGGCCCGTCATCACACTTCAATCCGCCGCCAAAGATGATGTGTACCTGCGTGCCGTCGAGATTGATCCGGTACCTAATTACAAAGCCATGACCACTTGGGGCTGGAATGCCATAGAGATCATCGCCGATGACGTTGACGGTCTGTTCGAATATTTGAAAGACTCTGATTTCATTCACGTCTCAGGACCCGAAAACCTGATGGGCGGCACATCGTCAATCCGCGCAGTACAATACAAAGGGCCTGGCGAAGAGGTGATCTATCTCACTTGTGAAACAGGTGACAGAGATACGTCGACCCTGCCGAAGCCACGAGGTGTAGTAGACCGGCCGTTCGTTATGGTGCTGGCCGGACCAAACATTGCGGAACTGGAAAAATTCTATGGCGATACATTCTCCTTAGCCAGCATGCCGCACATTGATTATGTTTTAGATCTCGTGTCTGAGGCCCAAGGCCGCCCAATCGACACGTCGTACCGTCTGGGTCTTTTGCGCCTGAAAGAAAAGGGCAACAACATCGAGCTAGACCAATACCCAACGGGGACCAACGCGCGACCGTGTGCGGAAGGTCAACTGCCACCGGGCGTGAGTATGGCATCGTTTAGTGTGGATAATCTTGATTCCCTTGATGTTAATTTCATCGCTGAACCTATTGCCCTATACTGTGGTAAAAGAGCGGCCACGTTTGTTGGGCCAGCTGGCGAGCTAACGGAACTCATTGAGGACCCGCGCGTGTGACGCGGCACAGGATATGACAAAAACTGACCTATTAGTTCTACGCCAGGATGACAACGGTATATGCACCCTGACACTCAATCGCCCTAAGGCACGCAACGCTTTGTCTTTGGCGATGATCGACGCAATCCTGGCTGAGCTGGAGTCTATCGCGGCCGATGATACGGCGCGGGTAATTGTCCTGGCTGGCGCCGGGGCCGCATTCTGCGCCGGTCATGACTTGAAGGAACTCAAGGACAATTCAGACGTTTCCACTACGCAGACTTTATTCGACCGTTGTTCCGACTTGATGATGCGGCTCATACGCATGCCGCAACCCGTGATTGCTAAAGTGCACGGAGTCGCGACCGCAGCAGGATGCCAGCTTGTAGCCACAGCCGACCTTGCTATTGCTGGCAAGTCGGCAACATTCGCCACGCCAGGAGTCAACATCGGTTTGTTTTGCACGACGCCCTCTGTTGCCATCAGCCGAACTGTGCACCGCAAGAAGGCCATGGCGATGCTCCTGACCGGAAAACCCATGTCAGCAGCAGAGGCTGAGGCCTCGGGCCTCATTAACGCATCAGTTCCCGATCATGAACTGGACGCATCAGTAGACGCTCTCGCCCGGCTAATTAAGTCGAAGTCAGCGCGGATATTATCCATCGGCAAGCAGGCCTTTTATGAGCAGATCGAGAAACCTATGGCCGACAGCTACACCTATGCTGCGGCCGTAATGGCGCAGAACATGCTGGAAGACGATTGCACAGAAGGGATTGCTGCTTTCGTTGAGAAACGCGCGCCCGCGTGGACAACCTAACCGCACCCGTGTGTGGGCAACATTAATTAGACCGACACACCCATAGGAGGTGAGCCCTGCCTCAAGGCCTCATCCGGAACGTTCATCTCTTCTGCAATATCATGGCGTTCTCGAGCGCTCGGAACCCGCCAAGAAACCGCCGCTCGGCCTCAGCCACAGGCAATGGAGTGAGCTTAACATCTTTCAGCGGTTTTTCCCTAAAACCAAGAACCGTGCGGGCTTCTTCCGCGCTGAAACCCGCCAATTGCACAGCCTCTGTTGCGGCTGCAATTTTGTCGGCTCGCTTAATCAGTTTCCCGACCTCAGGCGCTGGTTGCGCGGAAAGGCCGAAGCGGATTCGGATCGCCTGCAACAGACGCGCCTCTACTTCCTTGAACACATCACCGACGACAGCCTTGAGCGGCGTAATCAAATCATGGGTCACGTATTCGGACGCGTCATGCAGCTTAGCCGCCATCAGTACGTCGGCACCGGACCGGGGTTCAAGATAGCGCACAATGTCGACCACCAGATCCGAATGTTGGGCAACGCTCCAGCCATGCTCGCCGTTTGTCTGCCCGTTCCACCTGGTGTTACGCGACAGGCCCAGGGCAATGTCTTCGATCTCTATGTCCAGCGGCGACGGCTCAAGCAAATTGAGACGCCGGCCAGACAGCATCCGCTGCCACGTCCTTGGTGCATGCTCGGCAAGGCGCTTTGCAGTGGCTTGAGTTGCGGACTCCACGTGACGTCTCCTTATTTAGCGCTGATCAAGGTAACCAGCCGTCTTGTGGATGGATAGGGGGTGAGATGACAGCGGGATGCGGTTTTCAGCGGTTTTGGCACCTTCGAGAGACCATCCGGTGAACAGGCCCAAATTTTGGATCCCTAGGAGATTTTGATTTTTTCGCAGTTTACTAATACCTTATAAGGAACGCGAGCGCGTGGGCTCAAGCAACACGGAACGCGGACGCCGCGCGATCAATATCGATGACGGTGAAAAAGATCGCCGCGGCAAAGGGACGCCCATACCAGACGCCATAGCCGATAGCGGCGATGGCCTGACACAAGCGGAGATTGACCGTCTCGTTTCTGGCGGTGAGATCTCAGACAATTAGTCACCAGCGGTCTGGCACCAAGTCCATTCTCAATACAAAGTGGACCTTTAGAGGCAGGAGTACTCATGGCTAACGCTGTTGTTATCGTGGGAGCAGGAGAAGCCGGCGGACAGACGGCCATTTCATTGCGGCAAGGTGGATTCGACGGTCCTGTCACGGTGATCGGTGATGAGCCCTATGTACCCTATGAGCGCCCCGCTTTGTCCAAGCAATTTCTCGCGGGCGAGCTTGAAATGGAGCGCATGTACCTGCGGGCTGCCAATTTCTATGGCGAGAAGGACATCAGGCTTCGACTGCAGGAAAAGGTGACAGCGATTCAGCCCGGCCAGGGTGTCACGTTGTCAGATGGATCGGTAATTGAGGGCGATGCCATTATTCTGGCCACCGGCGGCCGGGTTAGACAACTGCCCATCGACGGGGCTGATCTGACGGGTGTGCATTATCTGCGCACCATTGATGACGTGCTCGGGTTTCGCGACAGCATCAAACCCGGAACAAAGCTGGCCATTGTCGGCGGTGGGTACATTGGCCTTGAGGTCGCCGCAGTTGCGGCCAAATACGGCTGCAAAGTCACTGTGCTGGAAATGGAAGGCCGGGTTCTCAACCGAGTGGTAGCACCGGAGGTCTCTGAATTTTATACCCGTCTCCATACCGAGGAGGGCGTGGACATCAAAACCAACGTGCGCGTATCCGGGTTCAAGGGAGACGGCCAAGTTGCGGCCGTCGGTTGCGCGGACGGCACAGAAATTAAAACAGACTGCGTGATCATCGGCATAGGCATCATTCCAAACATAGAATTGGCCGAGGCGGCCGGCTTGAATGTAGACAACGGAATTACCGTAGATGCCTTCACGCGGACATCGGTTGACGGCGTGTATGCGGTGGGTGATTGCTCTAATCACCCCAATGATCTGCTGGGCAGACGGCTGCGTCTTGAGTCGGTGCAAAACGCTATCAGCCAAGGCAAGACCGCCGCAAAAACTATTCTCGGAACCGAAACGCCATACGCGGAAGTGCCATGGTTCTGGTCTGACCAGTACGATGTGAAGCTTCAGATGACAGGGATCAATGATCCGGACGATCAAGTTGTGGTGCGCGGCGACTCCTCCACCCGTTCGTTTTCTGTCTGTTACTTGCGCGATGGTGTGCTTGTTGCCGTTAACGCCATGAACCGGGCTAAGGACTTTTTACAGGCCAAAAAGGCGATCGCTGCGAAGATTCGCCCTGCCAAGTTGCGCCTCACCGACCCTGAGGTGCCCCTGAAAGAGTTCTTTTAAGGCATGGATAATAAGAGATATTAACCCTCACAGAGACGTGTATTCAGGACCCTGGCCGGTCGTGCGATGAGCCCCACCGCCACTGTAGAAAGCTGACGAGGAACATAAAATGGTGGCTGGTATTGGCGAACCCAATACACATCTCCCCGCGCTCCAGCAGTCCCAACGGGTCATCTAGCCCGCGGCAACGGAGAGCAACGCCGCGGAAGATCCCAACCGTAGCAACCGCACCAAGGATTTGAAGGACGAGGCGGTCAGGCAGCATATTGTTGATGAAGCCGCTAAGCGTGAAGACCGCGGTCAAGAGCTTAACATCAGTGTTTAACAGCCAGCTTTAAATTTCATTGCCGCTAAAGACTTGAACTCCCCGGCGATTTTAGGGAGAACGGACAGCCATGTCCGCCAACCTGTACACCCTCTTTCAAGATCGTTTCCCAGATGACCTGTCTCAGCCGTTTCTGAGCCTGCAAAACGGTCACGCCTTCACGTATGGCGATGTCGACAGCACCGCCATGCGTTTTGCAAATTTAGTAACAGCCCTCGGTGTGAAACCGGGTGACCGTGTGGCCGTGCAGGTCGAGAAGTCTGCGGCGGCGCTGCAGTTTTATCTCGGCTGCCTACGGGCCGGTGCCGTCTATCTGCCACTCAATACCGCCTACACCGGAGAAGAACTCGATTATTTTCTTGGCGACGCTGCACCGGTGCTCATGGTGTGTGATCCATCGGCGCATCAAGACATGAACGCGCGCGCTAAGAAGTTCGGCGTATCCCATGTGCTAACGTTGGACTCAGACGGACAGGGGAGTCTTACTCAAGGCGCGGGCAGTAGGAATGCCGCCGCACCGTCTGCTCCCGGGTCTGCACCCCGCTCTAAAGATGATCTCGCAGCCATTCTCTATTCCTCTGGCACGACGGGGCGGCCGAAAGGAGCCATGCTGAGTCATGGTGCGCTGGCGGCCAATGCGCTCGCCCTCCATAAGGTTTGGAAATTCGGCTCAGGCGACGTGTTGCTGCATGCGCTTCCCATTTTCCACACTCACGGGCTGTTCGTCGCCACCAACACGGTGTTGATGAATGGCACGAGCATGATTTTTCATAATCGTTTCGACGCAGCCGCAGTCATTTCAGACCTGAGCAGGGCCACCGTGTTTATGGGCGTTCCGACCTATTACACCCGTCTGCTCTCGCACGATGGACTCAATAAAGAGGCATGCCAATCGATCCGGCTGTTTGTCTCTGGCTCTGCGCCGCTTCTGGATGAAACATTTGAAACGTTCAAAACACGCACGGGCCACACCATCGTCGAGCGTTATGGCATGACCGAAGCGGGGATCATCACCAGCGCGCAAATCGACAAACCACGCCGCGCCGGCGCCGTCGGCTGGCCGTTGGACGGGGTCGATCTTCGCGTCGTTGATAAAACAAATGCGCCAGTCCCCGACGGGGCGACGGGCGATGTGCAGATTAAAGGCTCGAGCCTTTTTACCGGGTATTGGAACAAACCTGAAAAGACCGCGGAAGAATTCAACACAGACAGCTATTTTAGCACTGGAGATATAGGCCAGGTCGACCCGGACGGTCAGCTTGCCTTGGTTGGACGGGCCAAGGACATGTTCATCTCAGGCGGCTTCAATGTTTTCCCCAAAGAGATTGAGCACGCCATAGACACCATGGCCGGTGTGGAAGAATCAGCCGTTGTCGGCCTACCCCATCCGGATTTTGGCGAAGCCGGGTTAGCGATTGTCGTTGTTGAGAAATCGAGTATGGATCTGGACTCTATTCGCACCGAATTGAAAGGGGTGCTCGCCAACTACAAAGTGCCGAAGCTAGTGGTGCGCGCCGACACGCTCCCCCGCAACGCCATGGGCAAAGTGCAGAAAAATGTTCTGCGCGAGCAATATAGATCCGTGTGGAAAGAATCCTTAGATCAGTAGATCAATGATATCGTTTAGGCGGCAACTGCTCGCGAAACGGCGGAAGTTCAGACCCTTCATCGACGATCGCGATAACCTTATCCCGGTCTAAATCTTTTTCGATAGCTTCCAGTACATAATGAGCGAGGTCTTCGCGGCAAAGCGCAAGCCCATTGGGCAACGAGCCGTCATCCGTCGTGATATAAGAACGTTTCGGTTCCCGATTATGCAAGCTAGGCGCACGCAGAATCGTAGCGCCGGGCGATTCAGCGGCAACCATCGCCTCCATATCCGCCATATCTTGATAGTACTGGCGTCTTAGCCATAGATAGATGTTACGACGAATCCCTTTACGCTTGATGCCACGCGCAGCACCAAAAGACGAAATTGCAATGAGGCGGTTTTGGCCATGGGCCTTCATGGCATCAATGACATTGCGGTGAGCCGCAGTATTAAGCGGCCTTTTATCCTTGAAATTGGTCGCCCCTACTGTTGTAACCACAACATCTGCCCCTGCAGTCGCTTGCAAAATCTCGCCTGCATTAAAAGCGTCAGCCTTGCGGACTTCAACTTTAGGGTCGGACAGCGGCATTCTTTCTGGCGAGCGACATATGGCTATGACGTCATGTCCGCGCTCCAGCGCTTCCTTGATGAGGCAGGGTCCGGTCTGGCCGGAGGCTCCGAGAATGGCAACTTTCATAACGCTATCTATTCAGCGGCTTGTGCAAGTGAAGCGGGATCAATTCGCGGCACTTCGTTATAGACCCAACCGTCGGGGTCGGTACGCCGTGCCGGTGAGGGTATGACGTGGTAACCGCCGTTGCGCTCGGCTTCGTCCAAGGCTTCCCGGTCTATCTGCCAGCCTTTGGCCCGATGAGCCGCGAGAATATTCCAATACTCTTTGACGATTTTGTCTTCCGGGTCCGCCATCAAGGCCCGCGAATCTGGAACCGCCGGCAGCACTTTGGGCAATTGTGCTTCAGCGATAACCTGATCTTCATGGATATTCTTCAAATTGCGTTTGATGGTGTTTTTGTCAGCCCATGAGGATGTCAAGAAATTACGGCCAAAAAGAAAACGCATCGTGGTTCTTCGTTCGTCGATGGGAGTAGACATATCAAGGGCGATGAACCTAATACCTGACCCTGCGCCACCGATTTCCACATCGACCTTTAACGTGAATCCCGAAAGATAAAACTTAAGCCGTGAACAAACTTCCGATTCTAGTTTCCGCAATTTACCCCAAAGTCCCCGGCCGCGTTTTGTCTTCACACGAATGCCGGTGGAGAGGCTGGTTTCATCTAAATATTCAACCTCGTGTTCCGGCGGACGGATACCGCCGTTCCAAAGCTGTTGATGCACCACGGGCAGATGAACGTAATCCAAGTTAGAAAACTTGGCCCAATGATAATTAGCATCCCAATCTTCTTCGTACTCTAACCAGCGCCATCCCTCTGCATCGAACTCTGGAATGTCAGGAATGGGCGGCGCTTTTTCCGGCTCATCGCCAAGTAAGACCCAAACCATGCCGTAGCGTTCTTCAACGGGATAGGAATCGACCCGCGCTGCTTTTGGAATCTGCGCGCCGTCGGGCGCTGCCGGCATTTGGGTGCAGTGGCCATCGCCGCCAAACCGCCAGCCGTGCTGGCAGCACGCCAGTGTCCCGTCACTTTGACAGGTCCCCTGATCCAAGGGCGCCCCACGATGGCAACACACGTTGGAAAGACAGTGCGCTACGCCCTTATCGTCGCGGAATAGAACGAAATCACGCCCCAGCATTTTTACATGCTTAGGCTCACTGGCGACATTTTTGGAAAATGCCGCCGTATACCAGACGTTGGTAAACATGCCGCTCAACTCCCTATAATTTTTGCGACTGTATAGGTTTAGGCTGTTTTGCCCATAGGCAAACTTTCGTCCGGCCCCCACTCAGTCATAGAGCCATCGTAAAGTGCAACATCATCGCGACCTAAAAGCAGCAGGGCGAAGGAATCTGTCGTCGCAGAAATTCCGCCGCCGCAGTAAGTAATGATGTTGCCTTTATCGAGCGCGCCAATAGCGTTGAATTTTTCAGTCATGGTGGCTGCGTCGACAAACGTGTTATCGGCTTTATCGATCAACTCGTAGGCATAAAGATTGACGCTGCCTTCAATGTGACCGGGCCGGCCATACGCCGCGTTTAATGTCTCACCGGAAAACATCTGGGGCGTTAACGCATTAATTAAGCAGGTGTCCTTGCGCCGCACAGCTGCAAGCACTTCGTCTTTACCGATAATCTGTCCCGGCCGGGGGTGTGGCGTGAACGTGGCGGCGGGCCAGTCGGGAACATCCGTCGTTGTTGGGCGCCCTTCAGCTGACCATTTATCCCACCCTCCGTTGAGAACACGGCAGTTGTCGAAGCCCAGCGCACGAAACATAAGGAATAGCCGCGTTGCCCAAAAATTAGCGCCCCGTGAATACAGCACGATGCGGTGCTGATCCCCAATTCCTGCCCCACCTATAATACGGGCAAACTGCTCCGCTGAGGGCATCATGAACCGCAAGGTCGGATGATCATCGGAGAGTTCGGTGAGAAGATCGAGAAAACAGGCGTCTGGAATGTGGGCCTCATTGTAATCATCCCGGCCAGGGCGAATTTCATAGCCACCATCGGGTTTGACTTTCATCACCACGTTACAGTCGATGATGCGCAGATTGTCGGTTCCGAGTTCAGCCTCAAGGTCTGCGGTTTCGATCATTAATCCCGGATTGCGATAGCCCTTATCAGTCATAACACGTCCCTTCCCTGTCTTTTGTTAGGCCGTTTTTATTGTATCCAATTCCGGATAATAGCGCGTCATAATCCGTTCGAAATGGTTGACCAGATTGCGATGTTTGCGGGTCTCGGTCACCAGCGGATTGCCCCACGGTTGCGCCACCAGCTCGCCCACGTAGGCAGCCAAGCTAGCATCGAACACGGTCGGCTGATCACCAAACCCCCAGTCCCGCTGACCAAGCCAGTGGGACAAGGCGCGAACGTCGGCGATGGCCAACTCCCACATGACCGCCGCGTTGTGCCTGCCTATGCCGTGACCACTCAGCTGTTTGCGCACAGTGCGTTGCGCAATGGGCTTAAGCAGAGCAAAGGCCGGACCAGGAACACCCAGGATCTGCTTCAGGTAGGGCGTGAAATGCCGCACGCCGTCAGGATCGAGCCAGCGGCCATAGGCCATCACCCAGTAGAGATGTTCGTCCATAAGGCGCTGAAATGCCAGGCTTTCCGCCCGTTCTACGAGGGTCAGCTTGCCATCGACGGGATGCCCAGACTTAGCCTCCAACTGGGCAATAATCAAACCGCTGTCTGCCACCAACTTGCCATCTTCATCAACGATAAAGGGGCGCTTGCCGGTCGGGGCTTTCTTACGGCGGTCGGTAGAAACCGTGTAGTCGACCTTCGCCATACGCAAATAAGTCTCGAGCCTGAAACAAAAAGGGCTGGGGTCGGGCAGGCCCATGACAGGGCCAAACTTGAATAAGGTAATAGCCATGAGCCATCCTTTCCTTCTAAGACTTATCCTTGGCCCCCCTGACAGATGCTCACGCGCTTGTGTGAACGGCCATGACAGACGAGGTAAGCAATGAGGTCTATAGTGCACAGAGCACGCAATAATAGTACTACTAGTATGGCCAGCATGATTAGAACTTTGACCTTCGGCGTTACGATAAGTGCTTTCGCTTTTGCGATCTCTGCTCCGGTTCAGGCTGTCAGTGATCGCAAAATAGAAGACGCCCGCTATGCCTGCATGACCTTCATGAAAGATGAAGGCAAGAAAAGCCGTAAGAAAGATTTCGTCCGCTCTCAGATTGCCCGATTCTGGGTGACTGGTTTTCTCACCGGCGCCTTTGACGCAAACGAAGTTCTGGAGTTTTCGGATGAGCGCGATGCTGCTGAAGGCGGTGTTTTCGCCCGGGTCCGAGAATTTTGTTCGGAACGTGATGAAGTTTCATTTCATGCCGCCGCCGTCTACGCAGGTGAAACACCCCAGCCAATTCCTGGGGTCACCAATCTGGGTCTAGACCCGCGTCTTTATTCCTGCGCCGCATACTCGGCCGGGTTAGAAAGCAAGGGGAACAAGAAGAGCCGTGCCAAAGCTGCTGAATTTTGGGCCTTCGCTTTTGTTCAAGGCAACATGACGGTGCGCTACGATCCACGGCTCGTGGTATCCATTTCCGACAAACGCAAAATCGTGCAAGCACTCAAGAGAAGCTGCGCCCGCAATCCCACCCGCAATTTACTCGACCAAACCGCAGAGATTGCCGGCCGGGTCCGTCCTGAGTGGGACGCTGGTGGTTGGGATTGATTAACCGCTAGGGATTACGGGCTCGTTCCCGCAGTATAAATTTCTGAATTTTGCCCGTGGATGTTTTCGGTAAGTCGTCGAACACTACCGTCTTGGGCACCTTGAATTTCGCCATGTTGTCGCGGCAGAAGGCTATGATGTCGTTTTCCGTTGCAGATTGACCGTCTTTAAGCGTTAAGAATGCACAAGGCGTTTCGCCCCAATAATCGTCAGGCTTGGCCACGACCGCCGCTTCCAAAACGGCTGGGTGCTTATAGAGAACACTTTCAACTTCAATAGTGGAAATGTTCTCGCCGCCGGAAATAATGATGTCCTTTGACCGGTCTCTGATTTCCACATAGCCGTCGGGATGTTTAACCGCCAGATCACCCGAATGAAACCATCCGCCGCTGAGTGAATCTTTGGTCGCTGTTGGATTCTTCAAGTAGCCCTTCATCACAACGTTGCCGCGGAACATTATCTCACCGATGGTCTCGCCGTCCGTTGCGACGGGGGTCATGGTGTCCGGGTCCATGACTTCGAGGCCTTCGACGACGTGATAGCGCACCCCTTGGCGGGCCTTGAGCGCGGCGCGTTCGTCCATGGGCAAATCATCCCACTCGCCGTGCCAGGAGCAAACAACACAGGGGCCATAGACTTCGGTCAGGCCATAGGTATGGGTAATAGCGATCCCCATACCTTCCATAGTGGCGATGACAGCAGCCGGGGGCGCCGCTCCAGCGGTCATGGCCTTGATGCCTGAGGGCAAACCGTCGCGTAATTCTTCAGGGGCATTGACCAGCATGTTGAGCACAGTTGGCGCGCCGCAAAAATGCGTCACCCCTTCAGACTTCATTAGCGCGTAAATGGCAGCTGGGTCGACCTTGCGCAGGCACACATGGGTGCCGTTGAGCGCCGTGATGGTCCAGGGAAAACACCAGCCATTGCAATGGAACATCGGCAAGGTCCACAGATAAACCGGATGGGGGGTCATACCCCAAGCCATCATGTTGCCAATGGCGTTCAGATAGGCGCCCCGGTGATGGGTCACGACACCTTTAGGATTGCCGGTGGTACCCGAGGTGTAACTGAGCGCGATGGCACGCCACTCGTCATCGATGGGAATACCCGAGAATTCAGGGTCGCCGGTTTCAAGAAACGCCTCGTAAGAAATTTCACCAAGGGGTTCGGCCTCGGGCGCTAGAGGGTCGTCTATATCGACAATGAAAAGATCGCGCCCGCTTTCAGCTATCGCGGCTTTGGCGACGGCGGCAAACTCTGGGTCGACCAGCAACACCTTGGCTTCACCGTGATCAAGGATGAAGGCGATGGTCGCGGCATCAAGCCGGGTGTTAATGGCATTGAGTACGGCGCCTGTCATTGGCACGCCATAGTGGGCTTCGAAATGCGCCGGTATGTTGGGTGCTAAAACCGCAACAGTATCGCCAGGAGTAACGCCCTTGCTCACCAGGGCCGACGCCAAACGGCGACAGCGCGTAAACACCTCTAGATAGGTCAGGCGCATAAGGCCGTGAATGACAGCGGTGCGGTTTGGGTAAACCTCAGCCGCCCGCTTCAAAAAAGAGATTGGACTCAGCGGCTCATGATTAGCCGGTGTTTTTTCAAGGTCGGTATCGTAAATTCCTGATGCCGTCATTTCTCTATCTCTCGATTCACACGCTTTTCAATATTCAGTGTGGGCCATACGGCCCCGCTCACGCCGGCAGCCACGTCTGTTTGATCGAGGATTATTGTCCGTCGGCACGCAACAGGCCAGAACTTGTGTGATCATTTTTATTTATTGATGGTCTCGTTCTGTCTATAGCCATCACATTGTTGGTTTCGTTCTGTCAATAGCCATCACTATGCCATCCAGTTCAAGCAATGAAGGGAATATCCATGGCCAGTGGTCAATCTTTGCATCTCTACGGGCAGATGATGTCGCCATTTGTGGCGCGGGTTGTATTGGTCGCGCAAAGCCTCGGGCTCGACCTACAGCCGGAAGCCGTGCCGGGTGGAGACACATCGTCACCGGAGTTTCGTGCCATCAACCCCATTGGCCAGGTGCCGGCCCTTGTGCATGACGACTTATGGCTGGCGGAAGGCGAGGTGATATGTAGCTATCTGCGCGACTTGGTGCCAGAGCATGATACAGAGCGTCATGACCCAGCGGTGGCTGCGCGCGGCCGATTGGTGGCGCGCATCGTCGACCTGTATTTGATGGGCGCATACATCCCGCTGATCCCTTTCCGCCAGCAGGAAAGCCCCGATCAGGCGGCCATTGATAAACAGATGGCTGCATTCAAAGATGGGCTAGGGGTTTTGGAAGCTGTGTTGTCACCGGCGCCTTTTGCTCTTGGATCAACTCTGGGACATGCGGATTGCGCCTTGGCACCGGCCATCGATTATTTACGCCTGATGATGCCACACTTCGGTATGGCTGACCTCACAGACGGGCATCCGAAATTGAAACAGTGGTGGTCGTACGCGCAGGAACGCGCGCCGTTTGCTCCAGTATTCGAGGAGGGGCAGGCCGGATTGCGGGCCTACCGGGTAGATCACGGATTACCGCCCCTCGAAGGTCTTTAAACCTAAAAGCTGGCTCCCCCACACGGAGTGTGTAAGCTAGCGACAAATACGTTCTTGGGAGGGGCGCATGGAACACACTACGATTCGTGGAAAGATTCGCTACACGTCGAGAAAGAAAGAAATGCTAGACAAAGATCGTGGTGGCGAGACCTACATTTATACAACACACCAAGACGGTTCACGCGTCTTTCGGGCGCACTGCTCCATCGACGAAAACGAACCGAGGGTGCTACGGGATTCCGTAACCACGCTGGATAAAGATTGGACGCCGCGTTACGGGTTTGTCCAAATCACCGTAGACGAAGCGTTCGTCGGCTCCTCTTGGTTTCGCTTCACCGATACGGTTGCCGAATGTGAAGGTTTTACGGTCAAGGAAGGCCGAATTTCACAAAAGATGGATCTAGACGTTCCGCCAGCAATTTTCGGCACCCACCCCATCCAAGCCGATGCCATGCACTGTAACATTTACCCGCTTGAAAACGGCCCCGGGCAATATCGCGCACCCATGCATCTAATGTGCTCTTTCCATCACCGTGGTGCTGATGGACCGCTGCTTATGCAAAGACGGAATACCCTGGTCATCAACTACTTAGGTGAGGAAAAGGTTACCGTTGCCGCGGGCACCTTTGATGCCCATCACTTCAGTTACGGCACCAGCACCGATGACGATTATATGGGGACTGATATTCATCCGCCCTACCACACCTGGACAACGACAGATGGCGACTATGTCATGTTGAAGGCGGGTTGCACCGGATACATGCAGACCCATTACGAACTCGTAGAGTACGAAAAACGCACCAATTATTTCTAGGCTGGATCTACAATTTCCATGACTGTCGACACCACCATTACTGAGGTTCACGTTGAACTGCTGCGCCTGCCGCTGCCGCGCCCCATGCTGTCGGGCTCGGCCGGTGGCGCCGGCGCCCAGCCAGTGGCCCATATCAGCATGCCGGTGATTTTCATCACAACCGCCAGTGGCTTGCGCGGGCTCGGGTACGCCTGGAGCCATATGGGCGGATCACTGGCCACACGCACGGTCTTGGAACGCGACATCAACCCCCTGCTGATAGGCCAGGACGCGCTCAATCACGAACGCATTTGGGCTCAAATTGGCAAGAAGCTGCAGGCGGTTGGACGGCGCGGGTTGGTGGTTCATGCCCAAGCGGCTACCGATATGGCGTTGTGGGATATCAAAGGCAAAGCCGCTGGTTTACCGCTCCACAAACTTCTCGGTGGCATACGCGACGATGCGCCGATTTATGGATCGGACGGTGGCTGGCTGTACATGAGCGTCGACGAGATGCTCGACGCGTTCTGCGCCTATCTCGATGACGGTATGATTGGCGTTAAGATGAAGGTTGGTCACGACGACGTAAACATCGACATCGAACGGGTGACCGCGGTGCGCAAAGCGCTCGGTGACGATGTGTGGCTGACCGTCGACGCCAACCAGATGTGGGACTATCCAAAGTCCATAAAGGCGGGCCGGGCGTTTGAGGAATTGGGCATCGGCTGGCTGGAAGAACCGATCAACTGCGAAGACATCTCCGGACATTCGCGACTGGCCGCAGACTTGGATATACCTATCGCGCTCGGCGAAACCCTCGGCTCCCGCTTTGAGTTCGACGCGTACTTGAAAGCCGATGCGGTGGATATTTTGCAGCCGGACATCATCCGCATGGGCGGCATCACGGAGATGCTGAGGGTTGCAAGCATGGCCGAAGTGGCGGGACGGCCCCTCGCCCCTCATCACATGATGGAAGTCACCATTCAGGTCGCGTGCGGCGTGATGGCGAAAGCACCCATTGAACACATGCCCTGGATGGAAGCAGCGTTCACCGAATCGCCGGACATTAAAGACGGCCGTATGCGTCCGCCCAAGGGCGCCGGTCTAGGCCTCGAAATCTCAGATGAGGCCGTGAAGCAATACCGCGTCGAGTGAACTTGTAAAAAGCGACGAGATGCCGTTACGGCTTGGGAAACAGGTTGCGCGGTGCGCGGTCCAGATCTCGAAGGCTTTCACCACAGACTTGCCGGATCATGTCTTGATCGTCCGCCGACATGGATTGACGTTTGACTTCACTGTCGGCTTTGAAGGCTGCGCCATCGGAATCATCTTTGGAGTGAAAACGGAACTGCTCCAGCATGTCGGCAAGCACGTCCGGTGGCGGTTCGAATCCCAAACCGCGAGTGACGATATCCGCAAAGCGTTCTGCTTTAAGGTCAGTGTAGTTGAGCCAGGACAACTGCGTTGTTGAGGTTGCGCCAGCTTCCTCGAAATAGCGTGCGTAACATTCTGCCAGATACTCGGTGTCGGTCATGTCATCAGTCTCTTCGATCGACGCGCCCGTTAGAAACGTAGCTTCGCGGGTGCCCTTAGCATGCAACACCGCTGTCGTTTCATTCATCACGGAAGCTATCACCTCCACCGGCTCACGGTAGAGAAAAAGAGACGGCACATGGGGATACGCAGCAGCGACAAAATCCGCATAAAGAATGTTCCAGCTGATGAATTTCACAAAGGCCACGGTTTGGTCTAAGCGGCGCGGGCGAGTCATGGCCTCGACCAAATTGCGGAACATGTGCAGCGCGTCGCCCGTCGGTTCAAGTGGTTTACGCCAGTCGTTCGTCAAGTAAGCCCAAAACCCGCGCTGCAGGGGGCCGCCTTGGGTAATCACCACATGTGCTAGTGAACGCGCCAAGGCTTTGGCAACCAAGGTCGAGCCGCAACGGGAAATATGAAAAATAAAACCACTAGGCGTGAGCCCACCATTGACTACCCGGTCATCTTTGAGAATGGCGATATCCGTGTTGAATGCTTCACCGATGGCACCCGCCTCGGCCAGGTGCTTCACCGTGAACAAAAACTGCCATTCGCGAAACGGGTGGTCTCCCAGGTCAGCCCAGAGCACCCGGCCGCCGGTGCCTGGATCAATAGCAACCGGCACCAGGCCCGGTACAGCCGAGATACGCGCCAGCGCGTCTTCAATGCCAAGATGCTTTTTGGTTGCCTCAGGGATCAGATCGCCGACGACCTCATGGTCGGGCAATGCATAGATGGCCTGCATGCGGTCTTTGGCAAGCGGCTGTGATGTCATGATGTCGTCCCCAAGCCCCCCGCCTCTATCATCCCCATAGCCTTGCCGTCTTGCAATCCCGAGGCCTCTGGCCTTGCAATCCCATGGCGCCTGAGGCACCAAGCGTTCTACCATTGAATATGGCTAAGAGAAAACACGGGGCTGGAGAACACACAGCATGACAGACGAGGCCGTTGGCCCAACACCAACTGAAGCATTTGGCGCCTGGATTGCAAACACGCCGGATGACTGGCCTGCAGACGCCCTGCATTCAGCCAAACGGGAGTTTATCGACGTCATCGGCGTCACTATCCCAGGGGCCGTGGATAAGGCCACATTGGGCGTGTTAGCCACAGTCAAGGACTGGGGCGCTGGCCCCTGCACGGTAGTAGGTCAGTCCGCCACCCTGGCCACCCCCTGGGCGGCGTTGGTCAACGGCACGGCCGGACACGCCCTGGACTTCGATGACAATTTCGATCCGCCAAAAGCCCACGCCACCACTGTGCTCGCCCCAGCCATTCTCGCGCTCGGGGAGCAGGAAAACGCCAGCGGCCGGGCCTGCCTCGATGCCTATATCTGCGGTCTGCAAATCATGGGCCGGGTGGGACAAGGCGTGAACCCGTTACACCGCAATCGCGGCTGGCATGCCACCGCCACCGTCGGCGCCATTGGAGCCGCAGCAGCGTGCGCACGGTTATTAAAACTGGATGCAGAGCGCGCGGCTTACGCGGTGTCCCTGTCCACCAGTATGGCGGCTGGGTTTATGTCTCAATTCGGTACCATGGCAAAACCGGTTCATGCAGGCCTAGCGGCTAAATCGGGAATCGTCGCCGCCTCCATGGCCAAAGCGGGAATCACTGCAGGCCTCGGTACCCTGGACGGGCGCACGGGCATGAACGGTTTGATGGCCGGCCCCGACTACGAACAGCAGCGTGACGCCCTTACCCATTTTGACCACGGACAAAACCTGCGCTTCGAAACAGAGTATGTTGGCAAGCCCTTGCTCATTTTAGAACACGCCTTTCGCGTTAAGCGCTTCCCCACCTGCGGCGCCACACATCGGTCGATGGATGCGCTGTTGATGCTGAAGGAAGGCTACGGCTTTAACGCAGACGTTGTTGAAAAGATCGTTGTTCATCTGCCTAAGGTGCATCTCAATAATCTCATGCACCACGAACCGCAGGACCCCATGCAGGCGAAGTTTTCCCTGCAATACGCCTTGGCTGTAATTTTACACAGCGGGGCGTGCACCCTTTCGGATTTCACGCCTGAGGCCGTAAAGCGGCCGGAGGTGCGCGCGCTCTTTGACCGCGTCGTAACGGACCCCATCGATAAGCTGGAAGGTGAAGTGACTACCACCGTAGATGTTCACCTGACATCGGGCACCGTACTCCACGAATCATTAGACATGCCCTTGGGCAGCAAAGCGGCGCCGTTCACCGACGAACAATATTGGGACAAATTCGATAGCTGCGTAGGTGGTTTGATGACGTCACCTCAAGTCGCGCCCCTTAAGGATGCCCTTAACCGCATCGGAGATATGGAAAACATTGGCCATATGATGAAACCATTGAGAACACCTTTCGCTGAGGCTGCTTCATGACCGAGCAAAAAATCACCGCCCTGGTGATGGCCGCCAGCCGCGCCGGGCCGCGGGATTCGGTAGCTCAGCTCCAGGATAAGACACACAAGTGTTTGGTCGACATTGCCGGGCAAGTGATGCTTGTGCGCGTCATCAGCACACTCATAAAAAGCGGCTGCTTTGACCGGTTAGCGATTTCCATCGAAGATGAATCAGTGGTCCGCGCTGTGCCGCAAGTCAACGCGTGGATGGATGACGGTCTTGTTGTGGTCACACCAAGCCGTGGCAATTTAGCTGATAGTATTTTGGCAGCGGCAGAGGCGTTGGGCGATCCTCTGCCCATGGTAGTGACCACCGGCGATAACGCCCTGCACACCCCTGAATTGGTGCGGGATTTTGTCAGCGGTTTTCTCGCCGCCACGGAAGATGTTTCCCTCGGGTTTACGTCTGAGGAGGTTGTCCAGAAGCAGTTTCCGGGGTCCGGTCTCGCGTACCACCGCATCAAGGACGGCGGCTGGTCCGCGTGCAATCTGTATGGCCTGCGTACGGAAGCCTCACTGACCACAGCCCGCATTTTTGAAGGCGGCGGCCAGTTCGGGAAACGCCACCTGCGCATTCTCAAGGCATTCGGCGTCATGCCGTTCCTGCTCTACAAGCTTAAATGGGCGACACTAGATGAGATAATCGGCCGCATTGCCAAAAACATGGGCATCACCGCCTCGGTGGTCAATTTACCTTATGCGTTCGGGCCCATCGACGTAGACAACCCCAAGTCGTTCGGTCTTTCAGAAAGAGAGCTTTTACGCCGTAGCTAGTACAGGCCGCTCTTCCGCTTTCCTCATCGTTGATCTAGTGGATGCTGGAGACCGTAAAGTCAGTTCCGTCCCAGTAACAAAAGATATTTTATATCCAGGCTAAATTTTCACCGCTACTAGCCGCCGCACTATTTGCTGCAACAAAACCAAGTATTGAGTATTTTGCTACCCCACCCGCTAACCCGCAGGCTGGTCTTTAGGCTCTAAGGCCTCACAAATGGCGGAAAGATTGGCGCGCCCGAGAAGATTCGAACTCCTAACCTCCTGATCCGTAGTCAGGTGCTCTATCCAGTTGAGCTACGGGCGCCCCATCGCTGACGGGAGCGGATGTCCTACTCAACCGCCCAGCGCCTGTCCAGGGAAAATGCGGTACCGGCGATAGGGATAGCACTGCGCTGAGGCATGTCCCAGTTTAGTGCTGACCAAACCCCGAGCAAATGCGGCTTGTCCCTCCATCGCTCTTTGCGTACACTCTGCTTCGGCTTGGGAGGAAACCAAATTATGGTTCCGCCTTAATGTGCTGGGGCAACCGTTGGGAGCAGACGGCGACCTTTCACCCGAAGATGATGAAGACCAGACGGGACGACTGGAGATGGTGATTTTGATAAGATTATCTCCATACGCAGCAAAGCAACCACTAAGCAGATATAAGGCAGTAAGGGGATGGATATAATGGGGCTGTCCGCACGTCACATTTTGACGCTAGGCGCGGTGCTAGGCTTGAGCGGATGCTCGTTCGCCACAGACGCCTTATTTCCGATTTTCGGTGAAATTTTCGATGAAGATGAAACCATAGCGGCCGCACCTGCGCCGGTGGTGCTTTCGCCTCCGCCAAGCAGCTCGGTTTCCGAGTTCCGCCCAGCACCGGTCGCGTCCTCTTCAGGGATAACGGCCATGAACACCGGCACCTTCGTCAACCAGAAGGTCAGCCAATTTAACTCTGAACTTAATCAGATGCGGTCGACATTAAGTGCACGCAGCAACCAGCTTGAAGGCATCCGGTCGCAAACCGTTTCTAACGCCTCGACGTACCACGGCATGGTCGGCGGCATTAAAAGCCGCCTCCAGGTGGGCACTACACCGGGGAATCCGCAATTGATGGGTCAATGGCGGTCTTCGCAAGAGCAGCTCAGCCGCGTTGAAGGCGATATTTCGCGCATGAACCAGCTGGCCGCACAGGTGGCTACTGATTCCGCCATGTCCTCATACTTGCTGGACAGCGTGCGCGCCGCATACGGGCTTACAGGGGCCGTCGATGACGACCATCGCCGCTTGCGTGGACTGGAAGACGAAGTCAATCAAACCACGGTAACAATTGAACGCCTACTGGTTGAACTCAATATAGACATCGGCCGGCAGCAGCAGTTTGTAGCTAATGAGCGCGAGAACCTGACGGAACTGGCAGGTGGTATTAACTCGGGCCAGCTCTATGGCTCACAGCAGGCGGCATCCTCGGACACGCAAATGGCCTCCGCCACCGCCGGTGATTTCTCACAGCGCCAGCCCTTGGTGGTGATCCGTTTTGACCGCCAGGACGTGGAATTCGAACCAGCTGTATATCAAGCGGTGAGCCGCGCCCTCGAAAGACGCCCCGATGCGATCTTCGATTTGGTCGCGGTCAGCCCAGGCACTGGCGGCCAGGGTCTGTCGTCTGGTTCCGCACGCCGCAACGCCGAGCAGGTGCTGCAGTCCCTGTCGGGCATGGGATTACCCGCGGACCGGGTGATGCTCTCGGCGATGTCGAGCGATACAGCGCAATCTTCGGAAGTGCATATCTACGTGCGTTAGGCCTGCCCACGTCTAAACGCGGGAATACCTTTGTTCAGCCACCAGCCTGTTGAGCCGGAATTTTCACATTGTCGATGAGACGGGTTTGCCCCAATGTCGCCGCACCTAGAATGCGGGCTTCACTGCCAAGGACCTTAAGCGGCAATAGGGAGTCCGCAACCCGGACCTCAATATAATCCACCGATGAAAAGCCTGCCGCTAGCACGGCCCTTTCTGCTTGAGCACAGCACGCCTTGATGTCCGCGCCGTTCGCAATAGCAGCCGCAGCGGCGGATAGCGTGGCGTAAAACTTAGGCGCAATGGCACGCTCATCTTCGCTCAAATAGGCGTTGCGCGAGGACAGCGCCAGGCCATCTCTTTCCCGTACCGTCGGAACACTCAAAACATCCACCGGGATATCCAGATCAATTACCAAGCGCTTAATGACCGCAAGCTGCTGGAAATCTTTTTCTCCGAACAGCGCTAGATCAGGCAAGCCCTGCAAGAGGAGTTTGGTTACGACCGTAGCGACGCCTTCAAAGTGGCCGGGACGATGGGTACCGCACAGCCCTTGGCTGACGGCTGGTACCTGCACGGCGGTTTGAAAACCGTCCGGATACATAACCGACGCATCAGGCATGAAGATAAGGTCAACACCAGCAGCATTGAGCAGCGCCCAGTCTTCGGCGTCGCGGCGCGGGTAGGCGTCGAGATCTTCGTTGGGGCCAAACTGTGTTGGATTGACAAAAATCGACACTACAACAGCGTCGGCAAGTGCTTTGGCCCGTTTAACCAGCGCCATATGCCCAGCGTGAAGCGCTCCCATGGTCGGCACGAGCGCGACGGTCCGTTGCTCACCGTGCCAGACCTTCACCCGCCGCCGCAGGCTCGCAACATCGCGGACGACTGTCAGGGAAGAGTCTGGTTCAGACATCGCAGCCGTTACTTTTTATCGACGCCGTAGCAGTGTTCGAGTGTCGGGAACGCGCGGGTACGCACATCTTCCGCATACTGGCGCACCGCTGCAGAAATTTCTTCGCCCACGTCGGCATAGCGCTCAACAAAACGTGGGGTGAATTCCTGGAAGATGCCGAGCATATCTTCCGCGACCAAGACCTGTCCGTCGCAGGCGGGGGACGCACCGATGCCAATTGTGGGAATAGTAATCTGCTCAGTAATGGCACGGGCGATTGGCTCTATAGTGCTTTCAATCACAACGGCAAACGCTCCGGCATCAGCAACGGCTTTGGCATCTGTTGTTATCTCGTCTGCGCCGCTTTTGGTTCGTCCACGTGCCCGGTAGCCACCATAAACATTGACCGACTGCGGCGTCATGCCCACATGCGCCATGACCGGAATTCCACGGGACACCAAAAAAGCGATGGTACCGGCCATGACGGCCCCGCCTTCCAGCTTGACGCCGGCGCATCCCGTGGCCGCCATCACCCGGGCAGCGGTATCGAACGCAGCTTCCTTTGAGCCTTGATAAGAGCCGAAGGGTAGATCGACGACGACACAGGCTTTTTGTGATCCTCGCACCACGGCAGCGCCGTGATTGATCATCATGTCGACGGTGACAGACAGCGTATCGGCAAAACCGTACATCACCATACCCAATGAGTCGCCGACCAAAAGCAAGTCCACATGATCATCCATCAGGCCAGCCATAGGCGCCGCGTATGCCGTGATGCAGACAATGGGTGTCTTTCCTTTACGGCTGAGAATGTCACTTGTCGCAAGCCGCTTGGGATTATCTGACAATGTCGTGCTCATAGCCGGTCGTCCTGTACTGGGCGTGAAGACGTGGATGGATGCGGGGTTTAGACCATTTGCCGGAAAGATGGTAGTGGCTCGACCAATTGCTACGTCATCAGGCGACTGGCAAAAACCGTGCCGGATGCCGCTGTCTCCTTGAGGAACAGGTCCCCGCCTGGGGCCCGTATGGCCTCCCGGGAGATTGGTAAACCGAGCCCAGAACCACCTGAGCGGGCCGAACCGGAGAAGGGCACAAACAGGCCCTCCAACGCTTTGGCCGGCATGTCAGGACCCAGTGTGCGCGCCGGCATGCCTGGCCGGATGACTGTCATACCGAAAACGCCGGCTTGATTGAGCAGGCGTTTCTGAAGGTCTGAGTCCACCATTTCAGCCGCCTCAAGAGCGGTCAGCGTCAAGTGAGCGGCCTCCAGTTTCATTGCAAAATATTACACCCGGAAACGGCCGATAGACGGTGCAAAAATCAGCGCTTCGCACAGCATGATGAATGCAACGGTCAGCGCCAGCAAGCGCGCGGATAACCCATCGTACCAAGACCGGCGCCCAGGTTCTGTCAAAGCATCGGCTGTGTGATCCGCTGGCGGTTCAATCATCTTGACGTTCACCCAAACTTTGACAGAAAACGCACCACCTTGCGGGTACGCTCACTAAAGAGTGACGGCGTATAGCACGCCCCGGCCACACGCTTCGAAACTTCACCGAGTGTTGGATAGGGCGCAATCATGCCTGCCAAAGCGCGGATCTTGAGCTTCTGAGACAATGCGAGAATCCAGACTTGAATAAGCTCCCCCGCTTTTGGTCCGGCAATGCCGCAGCCCAAAATACGACCGTTCTTGGCCATAACGGCTTTGACCAGACCGTGGGTGCTGCGTTCGGCCCGGGCCCGATCGTTCTTTTCAAACGGCCAGGTGACAACGCGGATACTGTCGCCAAATTTCTCACGCGCTAGGGCTTCGGTTAGACCGACTTGAGCCAGCTCTGGGTCTGTATAGGTCACCCATGGCACCGCCGAATGATCGGCTTTGGTCGGTAAGCGGAACAGAGCGCTGCGGATAATGACGCCGGCGTGATAGCCGGCCACGTGAGTAAACTGCGGGCCGCCGGCGCAATCTCCAATGGCATAAACCCGGCGGTTAGAGGTCCGTAGACCGGCGTTAACGTTGATGCCTTTCGGTGAAAATTTTATTCCTGCCTGATCCAAACCAAGCCCGTCTACTGTGGCTTTACGGCCCACAGCGACTAACAGGTGTGAACCTTCAATGGTTTCTTCTATGCCGTCCCGATCCACGGTCACCGCCACACCACTGTCTGTTTTGGCCGTGCGGACAACCTTTGTGCCTTCTGCCAGGGCGATGCCCTGCCCGGTCAATGTGGAGCGGACGATATCTGCCAGATCAGGGTCGTCCTTGGGCAAGATAGAAAACGCTTCAATGACCGTAACACTACAACCCAAATTCCGATGCGCCTGGGCGAGCTCGCAGCCAATCGGGCCGCCACCGATGACGATGAGATGATGGGGCGCCGCCGTCAGGTCAAAAATAGATTCATTGGTCAGGTGCGGCGTCTCCGCCAAACCTTCAATTGGCGGCACCAAGGCGCTAGACCCGGTTGCCACAACAAAACGGCGGGCGCGAACGGTCTGTCCATTGACCTCTAGCTCCCGCTTCGATGTAAATACCGCCGCGCCCTGAATGACATGCACGCCGAGCTCTTCGAAACGCTCAACGGAGTCATGTGGCGCGATGCCAGAAATCACATCATGGACATGATCATGCACGGCTTGAAAATCCACCGCCGGCGTTTGGCTTTTCACACCGAAAGCATCTGACGCAGTAAAGGCGTAAGCTGCATGACCGGCAGCCAACAGTGCTTTAGAGGGCACGCACCCTGTGTTCAGGCAGTCACCTCCCATGGCGCCTTTTTCAATCAGCACGACGGAAGCGCCCATTTGCACCGCGCCCGCGGCAACGGACAGGCCGCCAGACCCGGCGCCGATAATGCAGAGATCATGGGTCAGCACATTACTCATTTGGGGGTAGGCCTAAATCGCTTATAGACAACGGGGATCAGAGCCAGCGCCGCGAGTCCGAGCAGCGGGCCGATGACGCTGGGCTGAAAAATGATCGCCCCCGGATCAACATCACCGCCCACGTCGAATACGGCACCAACACCGCTTCCGACCCAGGCAAAAACGAATGAACCGGGGATAATTCCAAGAGCGGTGCCAAGCACGTAAACGCGAACGGGCACGTTTAAAAATGCGGGAACAAGGTTAACGATAAAAAATGGGAGCAGCGGTACCAATCGCAGCACCAGCATGTAGCTGAGCGCGTCTTCTTGAAAACCAGAGCGCATGCGTTCAATGGCACCGCCGGCCTTTTGCCGGAGCATGTCGCCAAGGACATAGCGGGCCAGGAGAAAAACCAGTGTCGCACCGATGGTCGCCGCCACCACAATAAAGAGCGTCGCCGGTCCAACAGAAAAGATAAACCCACCGGCAATAGACAACCAAACGGCCCCTGGTATCGAGAACGTCACAGCGGCGACATAGACCAGCATGAATACCGCCACGGCGGCGATATAATTACCGGCCACGACAGCCAACAGCGTTTCCCTATTATCTCGCAGAGCATCCGAAGAGAAAAAGCCCTGAGCTCCGGCCGAAAGCAGGCCAATGATCAGCGCCACAAAGAGCCCGAGCACGGCGAATCGTCTCCAGGCCGGCCGGGCCGAGGCTGGGGTAGCTGGTGTTGTAGAGCGGCCGGTATTGGTCGGAACTATGGCCAAGGCAAACACTTCTCTGCGGTAGCTAAATAATAGGACTCGGGCTAGGAACGGCCCTCCATAGGGAATTAGCATCTTCTGCTGGTTGTTGGCCATTCAGGTTTACGTGAGCATAGGGCCAGAAGCGCCTGAAATCAGGGGAAAGTTTGGCCTCCAATTCCTCTGACTGGGTGTCCAGGGCGCATTGACACTGTTCGGGCCCGCCGCTATACACCCCTCCGGCTCATGCCACAGCCCGCTGCCCTTATTTCGGCGGGATTATTTTTAGCGCTACAGCGGAGAATTCCTCGTGAAACAGACGTTTCAACCGAGCAGATTGGTACGTAAGCGTCGCCACGGGTTCCGCGCCCGCATGGCCACGAAAGCCGGCCGCAAGGTGCTTGCCAACCGGCGCGCCAAGGGCCGTAAGCGCCTTTCCGCCTAATTCGTAACCCTGGTGAGGATTCGGACCATGGGACGCCCCTTGGGCCGTATAAAACACCGGGAAAGCTTTTTGGCCGTGGCAGCAGCCCGGACCAAATGGGTGGCACCAGGTTTTGTCCTGCAAGCGTTTTCAAGGTCCAACCAGAACAATGAGACACGGGTTGGTTTTACGGCCAGCCGCAAGGTGGGTGGCGCTGTGGTGCGCAACCGGGCGAAGCGGCGTCTCCGTGCTTTAGCCGACCGGGTGATTGCCGACATGGGAAAGCCTGGCATGGACTACGTTCTCATTGGCCGGAAAGAGACACTGACCCTGCCGTTTGCAGAAATGGAACAAGATTTACGCCGCGCCGTAACGACGCTGAAATCACGGCAACCGACGAAGGATAGCGCGCAGTGAATATACGCCAGCACATCGTGATTGGGGTGATCAGCGCCTACGGTACCCTTATCTCGCCTTTGCTGGGCCAACGCTGCCGGTATCACCCGACCTGTTCAGCTTATACCGCTGAAGCGGTAACCAAAAATGGTGTGCTTTTTGGCACGTGGATGGGGCTTAAACGGCTGGTCCGATGTCACCCTTGGGCAGTAGGTGGTCATGATCCCGTTCCCAATAAAATACCTGAACGTTTAGCACCTCTTGATGCAAAGTTTGAGCGATGACCGACCAACGCAATATGTTTCTGGCCATCGTCATCTCCATGGCCATTCTGTTTGGCTGGGACTTCTTCTTTGCGCCTGACCCACCGCCGCAGACGGGTTCTAATGAAGTGCAACAGGAATTAGCCACACCCGACGCTCCCCTTCCGTCCGCGCCAGGACTCATCGCACCGGCGACACCAACACCGGCGGACCGGAGTACGGCGATCACCGGTCTGCCGCGGGCCACTATTGAAACACCCAGCGTGCACGGTACTATACCCTTAGTTGGCTTGCGCTTCGACGACCTCACATTGGCCGGGTATCACGAGACACAAGATACAGATAGCGCTGAAATCGTCCTCTTATCCCCGGCCGGCGCGCCGTCTCCTTATTATGCCGAACTGGGATGGCTTAGCGCCGACGCATCCCTCCCATTACCGGATGCAGAGACGACATGGTCAACGGGATTAGGTAAAGCCATACTGACACCGGATCGGCCACTGGTTCTCACGTGGGATAATAGCGCGGGGCTAACCTTCCGGCGCACCGTGACCATCGACCAAGATTATATGTTCACCGTATACGACGAAGTCGAAAACAATACCGACGAAACCGTGTCCTTGTTTCCATATGGCTTGATCGCGCGCATCGGCACGCCAGAAGTGCTCGGTTTCTTTATTTTACATGAAGGCCCGCTTGGTGTGTTCGACGAAACACTCAAAGAAGTGGATTACGACGACTTAATAGAGAATTCACTGGAAACTGTTACGTCATCAGGCGGCTGGATCGGGTTTACAGATAAGTACTGGCTCGCGGCGCTAGCACACGAACAGGATAAAGGTGTTGAAGCAGCGTTCCGGCACAGCGTTTCAGGCGGTCGTGATCGGTTCCAAACCGATTTCCGTACAGACAAACCACTAACGGTCGCGCCTAGGGAAACAGCAGGGGCAAAGACATATCTTTTTGCCGGCGCCAAACAAGTTGAATTGCTTGACGGATACACAGAGTCGTTAGGCATCTCACGATTTGACCTGTCCATTGACTTTGGCTGGTTCTACTTCCTGACCAAGCCCTTTTTCTATGCGTTGATTTGGCTGGCCGGCGTGCTTGGGAATTTTGGCCTGGCCATCCTCGGGCTTACCATCGGATTGCGTTTGCTTTTGTTTCCTCTCGCCAACAAACAGTTCCGGGCGATGACGAAACTGAAAAAACTCCAGCCGGAAATGAAAAAACTGCAGGAGCGCTATGCCGACGACCGCACGCGCATGAACCAAGAGCTGATGGAATTGTATAAGCGGGAAAAAGCTAATCCAGCGGCGGGCTGCCTACCCATCCTGGTTCAGATTCCCATCTTCTTTGCACTCTATAAGGTGTTGTTTGTCACGATTGAGATGCGGCAGGAGCCGTTTTATGGCTGGATCGGTGACCTTTCGGCGCCTGATCCGACAAGCATTTTCAATCTCTTCGGATTACTGCCTTACGATGTGCCGACTTTTATGATGATTGGCGCGTGGCCTATTATTATGGGCGTCACCATGTGGCTTCAGCAAAAACTTAACCCGGCGCCGGCCGATCCTATGCAGGCGAAAATTATGAGTTTCTTACCCATCATCTTTACATTTCTCTTGGCAACTTTCCCGGCCGGTCTGGTGATCTATTGGGCCTGGAGCAATGCATTGGGCATTCTTCAGCAATGGGTGATCATGCGTCAGGCCGGAGTCAAAGCCTAAGGCTGGGATGCCGACCATGGCGAATGGCATTAAATTTGAGCAGCACGTATTAGAAGATGGTCGCAAGCTCTTCGGGGGAGACTGCACCTTCCTTTTGGGTGCTGCGGCCTTGTCGCAAGTGCCGGAGAGTAGCCTCCCGGAAATTGCGTTTGCCGGACGATCCAACGTTGGAAAATCGAGTCTGGTGAACGCGTTAACCGGCCGCAAGAGTATGGCTAGAATATCCGACACACCGGGCCGAACACAGCAACTTAACTTTTTTGACATCGGACAGCGCTTCATTCTGGCGGACCTTCCAGGATACGGCTATGCCCGCGCGCCCAAGCGTGACGTTGACGCGTGGACCGATCTGGTCAAGGCGTACCTGATGGGCCGCCCTCAATTGCGACGGGTGTGTATGCTGGTCGACAGCCGGCATGGCTTGAAGACCAACGATCTGGAAGTCATGAAAGACCTGGATGAGGCTGCCGTCAGTTATCAAATCATTATGACTAAGGCAGATAAGGTTAAAGAGACGGCACTTGCCAATACGGTTGATTCGGTGAATGTGGAAGCCGTCAAACATGCGGCAGCGTACCCAGATACTTTGGTCACGAGCGCAATCAAAGGAACAGGCCTTGCCGAAGTTCGGGCGTCCCTGTCACAATTGGCGGCACCGGCGTACCGTTGACAGCGGTTGGGGAAGGTTAGGAATTTCATGTCAAACACCAACGACCATACAGAGTGGCTTGAGAAAGCCGGTATACTGGCTGACGCCCTTCCGTATATGCGTGCTTTCGCCGGCCAAACGGTCGTCGTTAAGTACGGTGGCCATGCCATGGGCGACGAATCCTTAGCGACAGGTTTTGCGTCCGACATCGTCCTATTGAAACAAGTTGGAATTAACCCGGTTGTCGTTCACGGCGGTGGCCCGCAAATAGGCGCAATGCTGGATCGGCTGAAAATTCAGAGTTCGTTCATCGATGGCCTCCGGGTTACCGATGCCGAAACCGTCGATATTGTTGAGATGGTTTTATGCGGGTCGATCAATAAGCAGATTGTTACTGCCATTAACAAAGCAGGTGGATTTGCGGTTGGTCTGTCGGGCAAAGACGGAAACCTGATTAAGGCGCGAAAGCTGCGCCGGTCGAAAAAGGATCCGGGCTCGAACATCGAGAAGATACTTGATCTGGGATTTGTCGGCGAACCGTCAGAGATTAACCCGCATATACTGAGCACGTTCGAGGAATCAGACACGATCCCCGTCATTGCACCCATTGGTGTGGGCTCGAACGGAGAAACATTCAATATCAACGCTGACACCTCAGCCGGTGCAATCGCCGCCGCTATGGGCGCGTCCCGCCTACTCATGCTTACGGACGTGGCCGGTGTCCTAAGCGACACCAGACAGCTTATGCCTGAGATGACCGTGGAACGGGCCCGAACGCTGATACAGGCAGGCACCATATCTGGCGGCATGATTCCGAAAGTAGAAACCTGCGTTAAAGCCGTCGAGCATAGTGTTGATGCCGCCGTCATCCTCGATGGCCGGGTACCCCACGCTGTGCTTCTAGAGCTGTTTACCCCTCATGGCGCCGGAACTCTGATTAGGTAAATTCTGATGGGTGAGACGGCAGGGTGCAGTAAAGCGGATGTAGCTCACATCGATACCTGGGTTTTTGATCTCGACAACACCCTTTACCCGGCATCGGCAGGTCTTTTTCCTCAAATTGACGTGCGCATGAAGGCTTTTATCTCTGACCTCTTAGGGCTCGAGGGGGACAAAGCGTGCCTTCTGCAGAAAACCTATTATCGCCAGCACGGGACAACCTTGCGCGGACTGATGCTTAATCACGACGTCGACCCGGATGCCTTTCTCGACTATGTCCACGACATCGACCATACGGTTTTGGCCCCTGACCCGGCTCTCGCAGACGCACTCGATGCCTTGCCGGGGCGCAAATTGGTCTACACCAACGGTTCCGCCGGACATGCGGACGGCGTGCTGCTCGCTCTTGGTATTTCTGATCGGTTCGAAGCCATTTTTGACATTCGCGCAGGGAATTACATCCCCAAACCCGACCCGGACTCGTATCTTCAGTTTTTAGACAGCCACGCGTTCAACCCGCACGCAGCCATCATGTTTGAAGATTCAGTCAAAAACTTGAAGCCCGCAGCGGACATGGGAATGACGACAGTTCTTGTCACCCATGAAAGTACAATAGATGTAGCGGCGGATACGGCACACTGCCATTTCATTACTGACGATCTTAAGGGGTGGTTGCGCGGCGCTGTGGTGTCGATTGAGCCCGGTTAGGCGCTGGCCTTGGCTTCGTCTATGAAAAGCTCAACCTGCCACTCCATTGCCGATTCAGTTGCGTCATAGCTTCCGTCGGGGGAGGGCGGGCTGAGAGATGCCGATAATCCTCTTGTGCAACTTCTCGGGAATGGCCTAGAGGAAGCCCTCTGCGGTTTGATTGAGGGCCGTAAGCGTACCGGCCTCATCCACATCAAGTATAGGTTCGCCATAGATAGCGCAGGCGCGCTCCGACAACACGCGGTCCGCGCTTGAGCCGCCGTCAGCCGCGGCCGAACCGCTATCCCCAATGCCGTTGGCTTGGGCCATTCATGATCCCCAAACCAAAATTTCCTGCGTACCCCCGTATGGGCAACATCTTGAAATTTATACTCTTTTTATAATCTGGGCAGACGGACTTGTGAAACGGTTTGCACTCGCGAGCAGTTTCTAGGACGCGGTTTGCCAGCGAAGAAATAGAGGTCCCTGGCGGCGTTGACTTAGACGGACCGGCGGTTATGTTCAGCCAGCATTGCAGAGTAACTGGCCGTTTCCGGCCCATCCGTCAGGAGACACATACGGTATGACCATCAAGGCGTTGCAAGATCGTGTAGAGCTCATTTGGGACAACCGCGACAGCATTAACACGTCAACCGCAGGGGATGAGCGGGATGCCGTGGAAGAAACCCTGGCGTTGCTTGATTCGGGAGCCGCTCGAGTCGCGGAAAAAATCGATGGCGCGTGGGCTGTAAATGAATGGTGCAAGAAAGCCGTTTTGCTGAGCTTCCGCTTGAATGACACGTCCATCCAAGGCGGCGGCCCGGATGATGCCGTGTGGTGGGACAAGGTTCCCTCAAAGTTTAAAGGATGGACGGAAACCGAATTTAGAAAAGCGGGCTTTAGGGCTGTGCCCACGAGTGTCGTGCGTCATTCGGCTTATATCGCGCCGGATGTGGTGTTGATGCCGAGCTTCGTCAACTTAGGCGCCTACGTTGACGAAGGTGCTATGGTCGACACCTGGGCGACGGTCGGCAGTTGTGCGCAAATCGGCAGAAATGTTCACCTTTCAGGTGGCGCCGGCATTGGCGGGGTGTTGGAACCCTTGCAAGCTAGCCCTGTCATCATCGAAGACAATTGCTTTATCGGCGCGCGGTCTGAAGTGGCTGAGGGTGTGGTCGTTGAAGAAGGGTCCGTTTTATCCATGGGTGTATACATCGGATCTTCGACGAAAATTATCGACCGGGAGACAGGTGACATTTTCATGGGCCGCGTCCCGGCGTATTCGGTTGTGGTACCCGGCACGCTGCCTGGTAAACCCCTGCCAGACGGCTCTCCTGGTCCAAATCTCTATTGCGCTGTCATCGTTAAGCGTGTGGATGCCAAAACCCGCTCTAAAGTTTCCATCAATGAGCTGCTCCGCGCGTGACCGCCAACGGCAAAGATGAGTCGGCGACAGCTGCGCTCCAAGACCCCCTTGCGCTGGCGCAGGAACTGATCCGCTGCGCCAGCGTGACACCTGAAGACGTAGGTGCGTTGGGTGTTCTCGAAGCAGCGTTAACCCAGCTTGGTTTTACGTGTCATCGCTTACGCTTTGAAGAGCCGGGCACAGCCCCGGTTGAAAACTTGTATGCACGATTAGGCGCAAGCGCGCCCAATTTTTGCTTTGCGGGCCATACGGACGTCGTGCCTGTAGGCACAGGCTGGAGCGTCGATCCGTTTGCGGCAGAGGTAAAAGACGGCGCCTTATTTGGCCGCGGCGCGGCAGACATGAAAGGCGCGATTGCCTGTTTCGTTGCGGCGGTCGCGCGATACCTTGAAGAACACACCCTGCATAACGGCAGCATCAGCCTGTTGATCACCGGCGATGAGGAAGGACTGGCTCTCAATGGCACTCGAAAAGTCTTGGACTGGTTGACCGACCGGAACGAAACCCTAGATGTGTGCTTGGTCGGTGAGCCGACAAACCCAACTCAGCTTGGCGACATGATCAAGATCGGCCGGCGCGGCAGTCTCAACGGGCGACTGACGGTGTTGGGAACTCAAGGTCATGCGGCCTACCCCCATTTGGCGGACAATCCGATCCCGACGCTTCTTCGTTTACTAGACGCACTTACGCGTGAGCCACTCGACAACGGCTCAGATACGTTTCAGCCGTCAACCCTCACGTTGACATCTGTAGACGTGGGTAATGATACGACCAACGTTATTCCTGCGGAGGCCAGTGCCGCCTTCAATATTCGTTTCAATGATCACCATACTGGTGAAAGCCTGACCACGTGGCTGAATGAAACGCTGACAGAGGCCGCGGATGGGGCCGCCTTTGAACTCGATAGTCACATTAGTGGTGAATCGTTTGTGACACCGCCCGGCCCATTGAGTGATTTGGTATCTGCGGCGGTTAAGGCAGTCACCGGCCACACACCGCAATTATCCACCAGCGGAGGCACGTCCGATGCCCGCTTCATCAAAGATGCCTGCCCGGTCTGTGAATTCGGCATGATCGGCTTAACTATGCATAAGGCGGACGAGCGCGCCTCTATTGCAGATCTCAATAGTCTGACGGACATATACCGGCGGGTTCTCCACGGCTTCCTTACCCCATGATTGAGGCGCGCGAAGCCGCAGGCGCACTTTACGGCATTTGGCGGATCGCGCGGTGCGACCAGAAAGCTTTTACGTTTTTCAATGCGACAGAGAGCGGATTCTGGCGCTCATTCACAGCCGCCTTCCTTCTGGTGCCACTGCAGGCGCTTTACCAAATCACAGTATACATCACACTTGAAGACCCACCTCACGCGCTGCGCATGGCCGCGATTGAGGGGCTCGAATACACTATTCTGTGGCTGCTATTTCCTATCACCATGTATTACGTCGTTCGATTGATCGGCCGTGAAGATTATTTTTTAAAATACATCGTCGCCTACAATTGGTTCCAGCTCGGAATTGGTTTTGTTGTGATGCCCTGGATCATTCTAACTGGGTTTGGTTTTCTGCCAACGTCGGTCGCCGGCTTTGCCAGTACGATGTCATTCGTGGCCTACACGTTTTATGCAGCCTTTATTGCCCGCGCTGGCCTCAGTGTTGCTGTGGGAACGGCGATCGGCATCGTATTTATCGATATTCTTCTGACTTTGATGGTCAGCCAGGTAACGGTGCGCATGCATTAGCCAACGCAACCTCTTCAAGCTGGATACCGCACCTCTGTGAGATAGAGGCCATGGGCCGGGGCCGTCGGCCCGGCCGCCGATCTGTCTTTTTCCGCTAAAGCTTTTGCGACGTCGCCTTCGGTCCATTTGCCCTCTCCCACCAAGGATAGAGTCCCCACAATATTGCGCACCTGATGGTGAAGAAAAGAAAGGGCCTTCACGCTAACTTCGACCTCATCGCCACTCTGGGTCACCGTAATGGCGTCGATCGTTTTGACCGGGGTCTTGGCCTGACATTCGGTTGCGCGAAAAGATGTAAAATCGTGCTTGCCGATCAAGACACGAGCAGCTTGAGACATGGCCTCGGCATCGAGTGGTTTTGTTAGCCACCATGCCCGCTTTATATCCAAGGCCAGGGGCGCCCGACGCGTAACGATACGGTAGAGGTAGTGCCTTTTGATCGCTGAAAAACGGGCGTGAAACTCTTCGCTGACTTGCTCAGCCTGAACGATGGCGATTGGCGAAGACCGGAGGTGCGCATTGAGCGCATCCCGCACTTTGTCTCCGCCGTCGCCACGGGGCAGGTCCACATGAGCGACTTGGGCTTTGGCATGCACGCCCGCATCCGTCCGTCCGGCACCGTGAACGACGATTTCAGTCTGGCAATAGGCCGAGGCCGCTTCTTCTATGGCCTGCTGAACAGAAGGGCCGTTTTCTTGACGCTGCCAACCGACGAAAGGCGTACCGTCATATTCGATAGTGAGTTTGAATCTCAGCATATCTGCTAACGCAGACCTGACGCGGCAAGCCATTCTTCACCGAGGACGGCCCAGCGCTCATGATCCCGCCAGATGCCATCAATCTCAAGAAACTTGGGCGAGAAGCCTTCTTTGCGAAAGCTAAGATTGCGGACCACGGCAATTGATGCGGTGTTGGCTGGCTGAATGTTGGCCTCAAGCCGATTTAGATCGAGGGTGGTAAAGGCTTGATCCAACACCAGTGACAGCCCCTCGGTCATGTAACCGTTTCCAGCCAACCCCATGTCAGCGTAATATCCCAATGACCCGGAGCGAAACCCACCCATGACGACATCGTTTATATTCACCACGCCGACCAACCGGTCATCTTCATTGCGTCCGACGAAATACCCATAGGTGCGGCCGTTGGCGATACGTTCAATGTAATACTTGAACCGCCGCATGTCCGTCGCTGGAAAGACCCAAGGCCGGTGGTAATCCATGCTGGAAGTCGTCATCTGCAGAAATTCCGCACCAGCATCACGAGTGGCTGCGAATATGTATACAGCACTTCCACGGGCGATGGTTTTGCGGCGGCGTCCGAACATGGAACGGTCCTTGAGGTCGATGGAGGCTTATCTAGCCGACACGGGTCCCTGGACGCAACTCGAACCCGCGCAAAAACGCAGGCGCATCTGTAGAAGACTTTCCGGCCCGCTGGAGCCTTAGTGGCCGGATCGCCCCTTTCGCGCAGGCAATTGTAAATTGGCCATCCATTATCGTGCCGGGCAGTATCGTACCGGGCGAGGAAGCCGCGCGCGACGCGTCCTCATCAATGATAAGTTCAGCCGACAACAATTTAAGTCTTTTGCCGTCCAGTTCCAGATGCGCCCCGGGAAAGGGCGATAAGCCATTTATGTGGCGCAGAACCTCATGCGCCGGGCGGTTAAAGTCGATCAACGCCTCCGCCTTGTCGATTTTATCAGCGTAGGTAACACCCTCTTCAGGCTGGGGTGCAGCCAGAAGATGTCCGGCCTCGACGCCAGACAACGCCTCGACAATGAGCTTTGCACCAAGACCTGCCAGCGCATCGTGTAACGACCCTGCCGTGGTTCTATGGTCGACTGGAACTGCGTTCTTTAGGAGCATGGCACCAGTATCAAGCCCAGCATCCATTTGCATGATAGTGATGCCCGATTCCGTATCACCGGCCATGACCGCACGCTGTATGGGCGCCGCACCGCGCCAGCGCGGCAACAAAGAGGCGTGAACATTGAGACAGCCAAGGCGTGGAGCATCCAGGACTGCCTGCGGAAGGATCAACCCGTAGGCCGCAACAACGGCCGAGTCGGCGGCGTGGTCCCGGAATTGCCGTTGAACATCGTCGCGCTTAAGACTCTTTGGTGAGAACACAGGAAGCCCGAGCGAAGTGGCCTTTACTGCTACCGCACTCGGTCGAGCTTTTTGGCCACGCCCGGCGCTGCGCGGTGGCTGCGTATATACGGCCGCAACAAAGTGATGCGCATGCAGTGCTTCAAGAATGGGCACGGAAAAATCAGGCGTCCCCATAAAAATAAGGCGCATGACCTATTCGTTCCCCGCTACCATCTGTTTTTTGGTTTTTTTCAGCTTCCGCAAAATCATACTACGCTTAAGATTCGAAATATGATCAACGAAGAGCAGGCCTTCCAAGTGATCCATTTCGTGCTGGATCACAACAGACAGGAGACCATCGGCTTCTAGCTCCTGCTCGGTGTTGTTTTCATCAGTGTAACGCACCCGAATGCGGTCTGGCCGCACAACGTCTTCATAGTATGTGGGAAGGGAAAGGCAGCCTTCCTCGTGAATTTTTTCTTCTTCGGAAGACCACACGATTTCTGGATTAACGATCTTGTAAGGCGTTAATTCTTCTTCCCCGCGGGCAGCGTCGACCACGATGATGCGCTTCGTCACACCGACCTGGGGCGCCGCCAGACCCACGCCGGGCGCCGTATACATGGTTTCCAGCATATCGCTCATCAAGGTGGTAATTTCTTCGTCGACGGTTTCAACGCGCGTGCAGACCATTTTCAGTCTGGGGTCGGGCGCAATGATAATGTCGCGTTTAGCCATGGGGCGTTGAACTTCGGTTTAACTGAGGTTTGGGTGACATAAGCGCCGGGATAAAAAGGGTCAACCCGCTGCCGTTAGAAGATGGGTTCCGAGAACCCCGCCGACAACAACCAGAGCCACACCTGAGCCAATGATAATGCGGCGTCGGGCGTTATCTTCGACATCAGCCAACCCGGCTAATCCAGCGCCCGGCACAACGAGGCACATCGCACTTTCAGACAACAAAAGCCAGCCAAACAGGGTTAAGAGGAGCGGTGGGCCAGACCACACATTGTGCAGTATGACGATTGGGCTACCGATGACCAGACTGACCAAACCATTGAACCTGACACCGGCAATACCCATCGAAAAGAGCCAGCGGTAATAGTTTTGCCATCCCTCCGTTTTATAGATTTGGCTTATGCCAATGAGGATTAGAACAGGTGCGGCGACGCTTACGATGATGCTTTCCATATACAGCTTCTTGCCTGTTCCAACGAAAGACCATTAGAACCGGACACGTGCACGATAGGCAACCTCCGCCGAGCTTCCTGCAGGTACATCGACCTGCTATTCGGCTCTGGCCTGTATCTTGGTATGGGGTGCACTCTCTTCGATGACTTCCCAGTCGCCCTGCATAGCTTCGACAACGCGTACGGTGACCGGTTCATTCTTGGCGTTGCTGACGGTAATCTTATGCGCCGATATGGTGATGCTATCCGAGGCGCGCAGAAACTCGGTCTGTTCCCGCTCTACTTTAACGTCGAAGTCTCTCCCCAAGGTAACCCGGGCCTCTTGGCCCACGGGTGTGTGGGGCAAGCCGTCCTCGCCGAGAAGCTGCAGCGCGCCGCTGGAATCCTGCCCATACACCCGCACGGTACCCGACGGCAGCGGCGTTCCTAGGCCCTGCTCTTCTGTATTGTAGAAGACGAGCGAGCGCGCCGCTTGCGCAGTTCTGAGCTGCCCGTTCATGGACCTGCGCAGGGCGAAATTGTCGCCACGGCTGACCAAGTCAGTGTGCACAGCGACGCGGCTGACAGATAACAACGAGAGCTGCTTGATCTGCTGATTGATCAACGTGACAGGGCTATCAATGAAATAGAGGTGGAATGCCGCCAGGCCTTCCTCTCTCACATCGTCGGCCATTACTTGGGAGCGGGCTTCCATTGCCGTGGCTTGCATCATTTCTGGCGCAGGCGCGGCGCGGCGCGGTTGATATCACCCGCAATAAGTTTGAGGGTCGCCTCAGGAAAGTCCGCGCCCGCCGTGTTGGTGACCGTAGCCCATGCCGAAAGATCAATGGCTGTTGTGTCAGCATTGAGTTCTGCCACGTAATCTGCGCGCCAGGTCAAACCACCGGTGAGATAGCTCAGGTCAGCTGAGTCAGACGCTGTCGCCACCGCGTCGACCACAGCCATCAACGTTGGCTTAGTTCGCAGACCATCAGGAAATGAATCAAAGACAAGCCTTCCGGGAATGTCGGTCGTGATTTCACCGTTGATATCGAGCACTACGCCGTTCTCAATTGACAATACCTTCGCACGAATTTTGTTTTCCTCTCCCGTCGCTGGATTGACTTTCACAATGGTGACTTTTTCTCCAACCGACGCTGCAAGCAGGGACTGGCGACTGACTACGTCAAAATCAAAAACCTGTTCTATGACATGGAAGTCACCTGACCCGGATCGGAGAACCGCTGTTTCTGGTTGCAGACGGGTACTGATGTCCGTGAATGCCAAATTGGATGAACCGCTCGGAAATGAAATCATTCGGCTATCCCGCACCAGTGCAAGGTCACCGTTGTAAACCGTCACGGCTAGGGCCGTTCGATTATCGCCGGACACTGGTATCTCTTCAGCCGCCCATGCTGGAGGGATAAAGGCGGCGCAAAGGATGAACATTAAGAAAGTTTGGGTCGGCAATCGCATAAAGGTTTTCTATCGGTCGTGGTTTCTCGTTAACGCCTAAGCTACTCTGGCGATCATCGCACCGGTAGGGCATGGCATAAGCCTATGGAAACAATAGTATTATTTGGACTAACCTTCGCCGAAACTGGGATTGGACTGTTAGTTTTTGTGCTCATCGCGGTTTGGCTAACGATTTATTTAAAACGTCGAAAGCCAGCCGATGACCAAAACGCGGGTCAGTTGACGGCGCTCATTGAGTCCCTCACCGGCATGAAAGAAGACCAAACCAAGTTACGTGGTCAGATCGAACACATGTCCAAGGGCCAAGAGACCGCCCGGCTTCATTTGTCTCAGCAGTTTCAAGCACAAGAAAGGGAAATCAAAGCGTCTCTGGAAAAACGACTTGCCGAGGTAACACAAAAAGTTGGGGAGAATCTGCAAAAGACGACGGAGAAAACATCAAAGTCCCTGACGGATTTGCAAAAACGGTTGGCGGTGATTGATGCCGCGCAGAAGAATATTACCGACCTATCGACTGATATTATTGGCCTGCAAGATATTCTGTCCAACAAACAAGCCCGCGGCGCATTCGGCCAAATTCAGATGGAAGATATCGTCCGCGACATGCTGCCGGCTGATTACTTCGCATTTGAATCTACGCTATCCAACGGCAAGCGGGTCGACTGTCTGATTACATTGCCCGGATCTCACGGTGCCATCGGTGTGGATTCAAAGTACCCCCATGAGGCCTACGTTCGATTGATGGAGGCCACGAACGATGAAGATCGCAAATCAGCCGGAAAAGAATTTACCCGCGACGTGATAAAACATGTCCAGGATATTGCCGACAAATACATCATTGCTGGAGAGACTTCTGAATGGGCGTTGATGTTTGTACCGGCGGAGTCCATCTACATGGAATTACACACCAATTTTCTAAACGTGATTCAGGAAGGCCAGCGCCGCAAAATTGTCGTTGCGTCCCCCTCTTCGCTTTGGGCTATCCTTCACGCCGTCCGCGCGCTTATCCGCGATAGCAAAATGCGCGAACAAGCCGGGCTTATTCAAAAAGAAGTAGATATCTTAATGAAGGACGTTACCCGACTAGATAAACGGGTTGGAAACCTTTCACAGCATTTTAAGCTGGCCAATAAAGACATCGAAGAAATCCAAACGTCGGCACATAAAATTGTCTCGCATGGAAACAAGATCAAGCAAGTGGAGCTTCAAGAGGACGAGGCCCCCTCAATTGCGGACACCGGTGAGGAAGAAAACGCTGGAGGGATCGTTACGGCCCTCAATGATTCCCGGTCTGGAACCTGAAGCCGCCTGCCCAGACAACAATCATAGATTGTGTTCTGATTTAATAAATTACCTATATTTGACAGCCTGAAAGACCAAACCCATATCGAACGTGTAGAATGCAGTCTGCGGCTCAGACAAAAACCGGCGGACCGGACGGGAAATCATCACAGGGAGAGTTTATTTATGGATATTTTTGGCTCGTCGACGTTTGTCATCATCTTCGTGCTCCTCGGAATCGTTATCGTCTTTAAAGCCGCCGTCGTGATTCCACAAGGCTGGAATTACACCATCGAACGGTTCGGCCAGTTCACGCGAACGTTCTCTCCCGGACTACATCTCATCACGCCCTTTATCGAATCCATCGGCTCGAAGATGAACATGATGGAGCAGGTGCTGGATGTGCCATCACAAGAAGTTATTACCAAAGACAACGCCATGATAACCGTTGACGGTGTGGTCTTTTACCAAGTGCTCGATGCGGGAAAAGCAGCGTATGAAGTGCGGGGTTTGCAACTAGCCATCCTGAACTTGACCATGACCAATATTAGAACGGTCATGGGCAGTATGGATTTGGATGAATTGTTGTCACAACGTGACGCAATTAACGCACGCCTGCTTACCGTGGTTGACGAAGCCACCAACCCCTGGGGCGTGAAAGTGACGCGCATCGAAATCAAAGACATTTCACCGCCGCGGGATCTGGTTGAGGCCATGGGGCGGCAGATGAAAGCCGAGCGCATTAAACGCGCCGATATTCTCGAAGCAGAAGGCGATCGGCAGTCATCGATCCTGCGCGCAGAAGGTGATAAGCAGTCTCAAATTCTAAAAGCAGAGGGCGAAAAAGAAGCGTCCTTTCGGGAAGCCGAAGCACGGGAACGACTGGCAGAAGCGGAAGCAAAAGCGACCACCATGGTTTCTGAAGCCATTGCCAAGGGCGATGTCCAAGCGATCAATTACTTCGTTGCCCAAAAATATGTGGAAACGCTCGGTGCCTTCGCCAATTCTCCCAACGAGAAACTGGTGCTAATGCCCCTTGAAGCCTCGGGTGTCATTGGCGCTATCGGCGGCATTGCGGAATTGGCCAAGACGGCTATGGCAGAGTCCAAGGTTGCCTCGGCGGAATCCCGTGCAAGCCGTATTCCGGACACTGGAGCCTAAGGCCAATGGAGGCATTTCTGGAAAGTTTAGACTTTTGGTCTTGGTGGATACTGGCCCTACTCCTGTTCGTGCTTGAGCTGTCAGCGCCAGGGGTCGTCTTCCTTTTCATTGCGGTGGCGGCCGCCATCACAGGTGTAGTTGCGTGGGTTCTGCCGGACCTGGGTTGGCAAATTTCCTTTGTCGTCTTCGCCCTGCTGAGCGTTGTTTCTGTCGTCGTCGGGCGAAAAGTTTGGCGGCCAGGCAAAGTGGAAACGGCAGACCCCACTCTGAATCGCCGCGCTAATCAATACGTCGGCAAAACCTTTACCTTGGACACAGCCGTAAAGAACGGACGTGGCCGTCTTAACGTCGGAGATAGTTCCTGGTTAGCCAAAGGGCCCGACCTGCCCGCCGGCACTAAGGTGCGTGTGACGGCAGTTGACGGATCAATTTTGGAAATCGAAGCAGCAGAGTAGTTTGCCGCGGCTCCGCTACTTCACTGCGCTACTTTGCTGTGCGCGAACTGTACTGGTTGGTGAGTACGGCTTCTGAGTCTGGCGGAACTTCGATCCGCACGGTTCGCGTCGCGCCTGACGCACCCGGGAACTGCTCAAAAATCGCCTGCAGAATATAAGGCATGACCGGATCGATCTGGCCATTGGTGCCTGCGCTCACGGCTGTTCCTTCAAACAAACGCGTTGGATTTTCAGCGTTATAGGTGTCGCCGTCGTAGATGGCGAGCTCAACACGGCGCACAAACATCTGGCGCGTTTTGGTCCGGCTTTCACTGGGAAAGCCAAAGCCATAGCCGAAACTGCTGTACCGGCTACCGTAACCGAAGCCGTAACCGAAGCCGGTGCTGGTGGATTTAACATCGGGGCTTGGCCCTTCAGTGGACCACTTAAGCGTAACCACCATATCCGGTGAAGATTGCTCGCCACCAAATGTCCGCAAACCAAGTTTAGAAAGCTGTTGCTCAATGAGCGCGGCATAGGCATCGAAAGCAAGGCTTTCGTCTTGCTCGTCGTCACTGGCGACGACCACGAATGTCTCACCCGACGGTGCACGAGGCAGACTGTGGTGACGCGTCACATCGGAGACCACATATTTAGGACTGGCGCAGGCGGCCAGCGCAAATGTCATAACAAGGGCTGCAGTAACCTGCTTTGCGATGTGGCTCGTCATATCACCTTATCTCCGATTCATTATCGCCCGGCGCGGCACCATCTAGCGAAATGCTGCCCCATACTACACATCTGAACGGCCTTGCCCAATTCACGTCTGCGTTTTGCCAAGCCGCACTACCTATTCCTTAGAGTTAAAGCGGAAATATGGCAACGCCATAGCTAAGAGGTAAGTGCTGATCACAATGCCGTTAGAGACTTCACCCGGCGCACTCCCTCTAGACCGGCCGCCTCGCTTTAAGCGCCGCAGAGAGAGTGCCCTCGTCGAGGTAATCCAATTCGCCGCCAAGGGGAACGCCATGCGCCAGGCCGGAAATCGTCACATCTATGCCATCGAGTCGCTCAGCCAGGTAATGTGCCGTACTTTGCCCGTCGACCGTCGCACTGAGGGCAAGAATGATTTCCGTCACCTCTTTTGCCTCAGACCGGTGCGCCAGTTCGGCAATGTTGAGGTCGTCTGGCCCTACCCCATCCAGAGGGGAGAGCAACCCACCGGTCACATGATAGATCCCGCGAAAAGCCGCACTACGCTCTAGGGCCCAAAGATCGGCGACATCTTCAACCACACAAATGGTAGACCGGTCGCGCTTCGGGTCGAGGCACAGACTACAGGGGTTCTGGCTATCGAAGTTGCCGCAGGTGCCACATATTTTCACGCTGTCTGCGGCCTGTTGAAGAAGCTGAATCAAAGGCAGCATCAGTGATTCTTTTTTCTTGATGAGAACCAGCACAGCCCGGCGTGCTGACCGTGGGCCTAAGCCCGGCAATTTGGAAAGTTGACGAATAAGCGCTTCGATATCAGGTCCGGCCACAGGTCAGTAGTGTCCCTAAAATGGCATCTTAAAACCGGGCGGAAGCTGCAATCCGCCGGTGACTTTACTCATTTCGTCTTGCATACGTGTTTCAAGACGGGCCCGCGCATCATTGGTCGCGGCAACAATGAGATCTTCAAGAACTTCCGCTTCATCCGGTTTCATCAAAGAAGGATCGACCTTGACACCTCGCATTTCAGACTTTCCGGAAAGCGTCACTTGAACAAGACCCGCGCCGGAAGACCCATCGACTTCAATGCCTGCGAGACGCTCCTGCATCTCACCCATTTTCTCCTGCATATCTTGCGCCTGTTTCATGAGCGCGCCGAGGTTCTTCATAGTCTCAATCCTTGGAAAAATACGAACAGGGTTCGTGTCATGTGTTGCCGTCTACGGGCCAGACGCGTTCAACGGCCGCGCCAGGGAAAGCGTCGAGAATTGATTTTACAAACGGGTCCGCAGAAGCCGTGGCAACCGTCTGCTCATGCAAGGTCGGCTCTCCTTGTTCATTGGAGATGCTGACGACCCAGCGATCATTTGTTATCTGACGGAGAAAGGCCCCTAACTTGCCCGCAAGGTCTTGCGGTGTCCCTTCATTGGGTCGAAACTCAATGCGTCCCGCTTCGAATCTCACCAAATGAACCGCGTGAGTCAGTTGGCCTGAGAGAATGGCTTCCCGATGGGTGTTGCACAACTCAACCACGTCCGCCAATGACTTGGGTTCGGTTTCTGTGTGCGCCGTCGGCTGCGATTCAACATCCGGCCCCGGTTGAGTTTGAGGTTGTACCTGGGTTTGCGTCATAACCGCCTTGGCTGAGGCGCCGTTTCCACCGGATGGCGCCGTAGAACGTGTTGGGGTTGGGCGCGCCGCTGACGGTGCGCTTCCCTGGTTTTGCACCGCTTTGATTGCTTCGCCGGGTGTCGGCAAATCAGCCGCATAAGCCAGGCGGACGAGAGTCATTTCAACCGCCTGTAGCGGCATCGGCGCCGTACGCGCTTCATTTAAACCCTTGAGTAACATTTGCCATGTGCGTGTGAGCACAGGCATCGACAAAGCGTTGGCCATGTCCTTACCGCGCGTGCGCTCGGCCTCAGCAACCAAGGCATCGTTCGCCCCGTCGGGCGCGACTTTGATACGGGTTAGCCAATGGGTGAGTTCAAGCAAGTCTTGCAAAACCACTAAAGGATCAGCGCCGGACGCGTATTGACTAGAGAGAAGCGTTAGGCCGTCTTTGACATTCCCGCGCAAGACAGAATCCAGCAAATCAAATACCTGAACCCGGTCGGCCAGACCGAGCATATCGCGGACACCCACCTCATCAACCGAAGACGAACCGCCGCCGCCACTGGCCTGAGAAATCGCCTGATCGAGAATGGAAAGGCCATCGCGGGCGGACCCATCGGCGGCACGCGCAATCAGCGCCAAAGCTCCATCCGACACAGTTGCGCCTTCTTTCTTGGCGATTGAGCCAAACAGTTTGCTGAGGTGCTCGGCATCAATCCGGCGCAAATCGAACCGCTGGCACCGCGACAAGACCGTCACCGGCACTTTTCGTATTTCCGTCGTCGCGAAAATAAACTTCACATGCTCTGGCGGTTCTTCCAGCGTTTTTAAAAGTGCGTTGAACGCCTGATTCGACAGCATGTGGACTTCATCGATGATGTAGATCTTGTTGCGCGCTGAAGTTGGGCGGTAGCGCACGCCGTCAAGCAATTCACGGATGTCATCAACACCAGTCCGGCTGGCGGCATCCATTTCCAGCACATCAACATGACGGTCTCCGGCGATGGCACGGCAGTGTTCACATCGCCCGCACGGAGACGCCGTCGGTCCACCGGCCCCGTCTATTCCGATACAATTGAGCGCCCGGGCAATGAGGCGGGCTGTTGTGGTCTTTCCTGTGCCGCGCACGCCGGTCAGCATATAGGCCTGGGCTAAGCGACCGGACTCAATCGCATTGGTTAGCGTGCGCACGACCGTGCCTTGGCCAACGAGGTCAGTGAACGTAGTTGGCCGGTACTTGCGGGCCAGAACTTGATAACCGGCATCACCATCGCCGCTCGGGATCAGGGACGCTTGCCCATCATCGTCTGAGGGCCTGGAGTCGTCGGTCATAAAGCTCTCATCCGTGGGACAAAATCTGACGCAATTGAATGGGTGAGGTCCTGACGGCGACCCAAGCGGAAACTCGTTACGGCTGCTTCCTTCCGGATCTGACCGGGTTGGCGAGACGCTCGTCCGCCGCCAGTCCCTCAAGGACACTATATCAAACGTGAGACGTACCGACGCAAGGGCCCCCTTGCCGATTCGCAAAGATACCTGAGAGGCGATCGTCCGAGTTACCGTTGAATGACCAGCCAAAAGCTTGCCAAACAGACGGAGACCCTTCAAAAACGACCCAATTCCCACTGATGGCCCGAGTTATCCACAAGACCATGCCAGAACGCCCAAACAACTCGATAAATCCCCGGCCTGTGGTGTTATGCATCCTGGATGGCTGGGGGCATCGCCTGGAGCGCAAAAACAACGCGATCGCCCTGGCTGAGACGCCAACCTGGGATCGCTGGACCGCAGACGCGCTCACCGGTTTGCCCCATGCCATAATCGAAACCAGCGGCCCTGATGTTGGATTACCAACCGGACAAATGGGAAATTCAGAGGTTGGGCATATGAACATCGGCGCGGGCCGCGTCGTCCTACAGGATTTGCCGCGTATTGATAAAGCCGTCGCAGATGGCTCGTTGGCGAAGAAGCCCTCTTTGACCGCGTTTATCGACGCCCTCAGACAAAGCAGCGGAACGTGCCATCTCATGGGACTGGTTTCACCGGGCGGTGTTCATGCCCACCAAGATCATATTGTCGCATTGGCACGGGGATTATCGGTGGCTGGCGTCCCCGTGCGTATCCACGCGTTTCTTGATGGCCGAGACACACCACCTCAATCAGCCCATGATTACATGACCACGTTCTTGAGCGATCTTGACGGCGTTGACGATGTGTCGATTGGCACGGTATCTGGCCGGTATTACGCCATGGATCGCGACACCCGTTGGGACCGAGTCGAACGCGCCTACGACGCTATGGTAAATGGAGACGGCCATGAAAAGGCAGACGTGCTGTCTTGTATTACAGACTCATACGCAAGCAAAATCACCGACGAATTTGTCGAGCCCACGGTGATTGGCGGTTACACAGGAATGGCAGGTGGCGACGGCGTGCTGATGGCTAATTTCCGCTCTGACCGCGTGCGTGAAATTTTGACTGCGCTCTTGGACTCTCAATTCAACGGCTTCGTGCGTAGCCGTGTACCAGCACTAAACGCCGCACTTGGAATGGCTGAGTACTCCAGTGCGCTGGCCAAAAAAATGATGGCGATCTTTCCGTCCGAGCCACCCGAGCAAACCATCGGCGAAATCATCTCGAAGCAAGGACTAGCCCAATTGCGCATTGCCGAAACAGAGAAGTATGCGCATGTGACATTCTTTTTGAATGGCGGAACTGAGGGTGAATTTCCCGGCGAAGACCGCATTCTTATTCCTAGTCCTAAAGTCGCAACTTATGACCTGGCACCGGCCATGTCGGCAACGGAAGTGACGGACAAACTGGTTGAAGCTATTCTGTCCGGAAAATTTGACCTTATTGTCGTCAACTACGCTAACGGCGATATGGTCGGACATACGGGCATACTTCCGGCTGCCATTCAGGCGGCAGGTACAATTGATAAATGCCTTGAACGGCTGGACCAGGCGGTCAGGAAGGCTAGCGGCGCAATGCTGGTCACGGCCGATCATGGCAATTGCGAGTTGATGGTTGACCCCAAAAACAACGAGCCTCACACGGCACATACGGTCGGCGTTGTTCCTATTGTCCTGGTCGAGGGCCCGGACGAAGTCTCGGAGCTTAAAAATGGGCGCCTGGCCGATGTAGCGCCAACAATTCTAGATTTGATGGGGCTAGCCCAACCAAACGTTATGACTGGTCAATCACTCCTTATGCGAAACGCCGCAGCGCCCCGCCGTGCCGCTGAATAACCACTCACGCCGACACCTAAACAATTTATTTGCCCTCTGCGGCATGATGTCAGCCTTGTTTGCCACTCACGCTCCAAGCCAGACTGAAGCAGGCGCCCCCAACGCCGCAGACCTGCAAGCGGTCGAGCGGGATATAGAACGCGCGCGCGCATCCCAGGAAGAGGCCGCGCAGCGTGCGGCGCGCACTGCAGAAAATGAAGTGGCCGTTCGTAATAAAATGATTGCCGCCGCACAGCGCATTCAGGAACGGGAAAGGGTTCTCATTGAGCTCGAAGATCAGTTAACCAGCCTTGAATCCCGTCGATCCGTACTGGCCGACACCTTGGAGGACAAAGACGCGCAGATGCGCGACGTGTTGATGGCGCTCCAACGACTGGCTGTACGACCGACCGACGCCCTTTTACTGCAGCCTTTACGTCCGTCCGACGCCATTCGTTCGGGTCTAGTTTTATCAGCGGCGATTCCGGCACTGACTGACAACGCTAATCGATTACGTGTGGGGCTGGAGTCCCTTTACCGGACACGCACGGAGATTATTGAGCGGCGCAGCGAGGTGGCCGCCAATGCGGCTGCATTGATAACGGATCAATCAAACCTGGAACGTTTGTATGCCGAGAAAGCAGAGCTACGAGCAGGATTTGAGCAGCGGGCTGCTGAAGCCACAACGCGTATGGATGCGCTATCTAAAGAGGCCGATGATCTGCGCGACCTCCTCGACAAGGTAGTCGCCGACAGAAAACGCCAGATAAAAGAAGAGGCGGCAGAAAAGGCAGCTAAAAAAATGAAGCAGGCTGCCCGGCGGCCGACCACCCTGCCCCCCCCCGATGGAACCGCACCGACCCCGGGCATCGTTGTCGCGAGGCGCCCCGCGCCGCCACAAGAAACGCGGTCCTTTGCGCAAGCCCGGGGCACGCTTCCATTTCCGGTGATAGGGCAGCTAACCCAGCGGTACGGGGGGAAAACAGAAGGGGATGTCCGGTCAAAAGGAATCGTCATTAAAACCCGCACAGACGCACAGGTTGTTACACCTTTCGATGCCGTCGTTGCCTTCTCAGGGCCTTTTCGGGGCTACGGCCAACTCTTGATCCTGGAACACAGCGAGGGATACCATACCCTTCTCGCTGGCATGAGCCATCTTGACGGCGCTGTCGGTCAAACTGTATTGGCTGGTGAGCCAGTGGGCGTTATGGCTCCAGAGGGCGTTCCCTCACTTTATGTCGAAATGCGCCGGGGCGGCCAACCCATTAATCCGTTGCCTTGGCTGGCAACGCAAACCAATGAGAACCATGGATGACCCGTATTTTTTTCGTTATTTTATGCGCCTCCGCTATTGCCCTTTCGACGGCAAGACCCACCCTGGCTGATGACAAATTTGCCGATGACACCTATCGGCAACTTGAACTATTCGGCAACGTCTTTGAGCGCGTGCGCAAAGACTATGTTGAAGACGTATCGGATCAAGACCTCATTGAAGCTGCGATCAACGGCATGCTGACCTCATTGGACCCCCATTCGAGCTTCCTGTCGGCAAAAAGCTTCGAAGACATGCAGGAACAAACCAAAGGCGAGTTTGGTGGTCTCGGCATTGAAGTCACGTTGGAGAACGGCTTCGTTAAAGTGGTTTCTCCCATCGACGACACACCTGCGTATGACGCCGGCCTGCAGCCTGGTGATTACATCACGGGGATTGATGGCGACAACGTTCTTGGCCTAACGCTGGGCGAAGCGGTTGAAATGATGCGCGGCCCCGTAGACACAGACATCACCATCACCATACGCCGCGAAGGCGTTGAAGCGTTTGATGTAACCTTAACGCGCGCGGTTATCCAAATTCGATCAGTCCGCCATCGCGTTGAAGGGGATGTGGGCTACTTACGCGTAACGTCCTTTACCGAACAGACCCAAGTTGGTCTTGAAAACAGTATTGAGAGCATAAAGAACGAACTGGGCGGTTTGCTCAAAGGCTATGTGCTAGATCTGAGAAGCAACCCTGGTGGACTTTTGGATCAGGCGGTCTCAGTCACTGACACATTTCTTGATCGTGGTGAAATAGTCTCGACTCGGACCCGTTACAGCGAAGAAACAGAGCGCAGGACGGCAAAGAAGGGAGACCTAACCGACGGGCTTCCGATTGTCGTTCTCATCAACGACGGATCGGCGTCCGCCTCTGAGATTGTCGCCGGCGCGCTGCAGGATCATGGCCGAGCCATCATCCTCGGTACTAAATCTTTCGGCAAAGGGTCCGTGCAAACCATCATTCCCATGCAAGATTCCAGCGCTATGCGCTTGACCACCGCGCGCTATTATACACCGTCGGGCCGGTCTATTCAGGGGACAGGTATTGAGCCGGACATTCTGGTCGTACCAGCGACAGTGGAGCGACTGGCGGCCCGGAACCGGCGCAGTGAATCAAGCCTGCGCGGTGCACTCACGAATGACACCTTGGATGACGACGTTCCAGAAACAGAAACGGCAGGAGAGCGGACCACCGAGGATGTTGATGATTATCAGCTGGCTCGGGCCCTGGACCTTATCCAAGGATTAGCTCTTTACCGCCAAAATTTAATCAATTAGAGGTCAATTAAGGCCCTGTTAACGGGGCAACCGGTACAAACAAACTTAGGGATTGGGGTCAAAATCCCAACCAGAGGGAGACGGTTATGGCCTTTTCTATAGCGGCCTGGTTCCGGCGCGACAAAAAAGCACACGATCCGTTCGGCGCCGACGACGGCGATGACTTTTACGATGATGAGGAGCCAGAAGGTCGGAATGCCGGCCATATGGTCGCCATTGGCATGAGTGGGCTGATGGGTCTTCTCATTGAACGTCTGGCTAAATACCAAGGCAGCTCTGTTGCCGTCGCGTCCGCAAAGCCGGTGACCTTTGAACAAATCGCTATGTGGCTAGGTGAAGCTGGCCGGCGAGGTGTTTCCATTGCTGCAGTCTCTGCCCTTCTTATTCAATAACGGTGGCCCAAACCAACGGCAAGAAATCGGCGAAGCCCTATCGCAGGGGTGTTGGCGTTGTTCTGTTGAACGGCGACGGCAAAGTGTTTGTTGCCCAACGCATCGATACAGAAGAAACCGCCTGGCAAATGCCCCAAGGCGGTATCAATAAAGGCGAAGACCCTCTAGAAGCGGCCCTGCGTGAGCTGGAAGAAGAGACCGGCACTAACAAAGCCGAACTGATTGCCGAAACAGACGACTGGCTGCACTATGACTTACCAGATAATCTTCAAAGCAGTGCGTGGAAAGGCAAGTACCGGGGCCAAGAGCAGTTATGGTACCTCATGCGCTTCACCGGCACGGATGCGGACATCAACATCGAGACGGGTCATCCAGAGTTTTCGGAATGGAAATGGGCAGATTTTTTCAGCCTGCCGGATATGATTGTCGATTTTAAGCGTGATCTGTACCGGCAAATCGTCGACGCATTCACCGATCAGGTTCGGAACATCTGATTAGACGTTTGTTAAAAGCGCTCTAAACTTCCGGCCCTTAAACGCGATCACCCACCACAGCACTTGGCTCAGCACACGGGTTGCCCAGCTATTAGGGGGCAGGCCCGCAGCTTGCGCCATCATATGTCCGGCGCGGCGCACGTGTTTGCGTTGGTAGAATGCCATGGCGCGTGCGCTGTAATCCGCATTCACGTTCCGGCAATCGTATTGAATCTGAATGTTATTGCCGGCGTAGTATGCCGATGCCAATTCGTCGTCTGAGGTTTCGTTGAAACGGGTCAAAACCACCTTAAGCCGGCTCCAAGTGCTGAGGTGCTCCCGGCTTTGATGGCACGCCATTTCGTCATAGAACAATCTGTAATGGCGGAATTCATCGGCGGCGATGTTCTTGCAGATTTCCTTTAGCGCCGGTTCGTGCACGGCATCGCGGATGGCCGAATAAAAAGAACTGGTGCCAGACTCTACGATACAGCGCGCGCAGAGTTCCCCGGTACGGGAACCACGCACCGATTGAGTGGAATCGACAGGGATGCGATACATTTCGGTGAAGCGCTGGAAGGCAGCATCAAAATTAAATGCCGGGTCGGCCAGCTCCGCCCAGCGGCCCAGTGCCAGGCCATGCTGTTCTTCTTCCACTGCCCAGGCATCGGCCACAGCACAAAATTGAGGGTCATCACTAAATATATTGGCGAGGTAACGGCCATAGTCAGCGCCATTGCGCTCCACCAGCGCTGCCGTCTTGATGACTTTGACCAACTCAGCATTGACCGCCGACGGGTCAAACTTAGTCCACGGAATAGCTTCGAGGGTCCAAGCGGACATGGGGCCGACCGTTCTGGTTGTCAGATACGCGAAAAGTGGATGACGAGCCTACGGCAAAGAGCGGGTAAATCGAAACCCTAAGCGGCGGCACTCATCGCTTCAGCCATAGCGGCAACGACAGCCAGGGCAGCTTCGGCGGCGGAACGGTCTTCATCGGTGGCCGCACTGCCCCGCTTTTCTTCAGCAGCGGCAAGGCGTTCGGCGATAGAGTCCGCCGTCAACTCTTCAACAGGAACCGCCTCATCGACCAAGAGCGTGCAACTTTCCGGGTTCACTTCAGCAAATCCACCGTCGACAAAGAAACTCTTGCGCGCAGCATCCGTGACGCCGTCGTGTACGGTGACAACTCCCGGACGCAACGTCGAGACCAACGGCATATGATTGGGCAGAACACCAAAGTAGCCTTCGACGCCGGGGACAACGACCATACCTACAGACTCAGACAGCAATAGCTTTGCCGGAGAGACGAGATCGAGCTGAAGAGTGTCTGCCATGGGTATGCCGATCCTTGAACGTTTTAAGCGGCTTCCGCCATTTTTTTGCCCTTCTGTACCGCTTCTTCGATGGTGCCAACCATATAGAAGGCCTGCTCAGGCAGGTGGTCATAGTCGCCGTCGACGATGCCCTTGAAGCCCTTGATGGTGTCTTCAAGGTTGACGAAGACGCCAGGAGAACCTGTAAACACTTCGGCCACATGGAACGGCTGGGACAGGAAGCGTTGAATTTTACGAGCGCGAGAGACCACCATTTTATCTTCTTCAGACAATTCATCCATGCCCAGAATGGCGATGATATCTTGCAAGCCCTTGTAGGTTTGCAGCACGCGCTGCACTTCACGAGCCGTGTTGTAGTGTTCTTCGCCAACAATGAGCGGATCAAGCGCACGAGATGTGGAATCGAGCGGATCCACCGCAGGGTAAATACCCAACTCGGAGATCGCACGGGACAACACAGTCGTTGCATCCAAGTGAGCAAACGACGTGGCCGGCGCGGGATCCGTCAAATCATCGGCAGGCACGTAGACGGCCTGAACTGAGGTGATCGACCCCTTCTTGGTAGAGGTAATCCGTTCTTGCAGCGCACCCATATCTGTCGCCAGGGTCGGCTGATAGCCCACCGCCGATGGAATACGGCCTAGCAGAGCAGATACTTCTGAGCCGGCTTGGGTGAAACGGAAAATGTTATCGACAAAGAGCAGCACATCTTTGCCTTCTTCGTCGCGGAAGTATTCAGCCTGGGTCAGAGCGGACAGCGCAACACGGGCGCGGGCACCCGGCGGTTCGTTCATTTGACCAAACACCAGGGACACGCGGCTTTCGCCATCCAAATCTATAATTCCTGAATCAATCATCTCGTGATAAAGGTCGTTCCCCTCACGGGTCCGCTCGCCAACACCAGCAAACACCGAGTAACCGCCGTGCCCCTTTGCAACGTTATTGATCAATTCTTGAATAAGAACGGTCTTGCCCACACCGGCACCACCGAACAGGCCGACCTTACCACCTTTGGTATAGGGCTCGAGCAAATCGATAACTTTAATACCAGTAATCAGAATTTCAGTTTCTGTGGCCTGTTCAACAAACGAAGGAGCAGGACGGTGAATGGGAAAATAATCCTTAGCATCAACATCTCCGCGCTCATCGACCGGTTCGCCGACAACGTTCATAATGCGGCCTAACGTACCTGGCCCCACCGGCATGAGGATCGGGGAACCTGTATCCGTAACGGCCTGACCGCGGACCAAACCTTCGGTCGCGTCCATTGAGATGCAGCGCACCGTTTTTTCGCCTAAGTGCTGCGACACTTCCAGCACCAGCCGCTTGCCCATGTTCTCTGCATGCAGCGCGTTAAGGATATTAGGCATCTCGCCGTCGAACTTCACGTCGACTACCGCGCCTGTGACCTGGGCGATGGTTCCTACACTATTGTTAGCCATTGGCTCGCTCCTCTCGAACGCTTTCGTTCGTTTTCTTAAAACTCCGGCACACCCTAAACGGCTTCAGCCCCGGAAATGATTTCTATCAGTTCAGTTGTGATCTTTGCCTGACGTGTACGGTTGTACGTCATCTTCAGTTTGTCGATCATGTCACCAGCGTTGCGGGTCGCGCTGTCCATCGCGGACATCCGCGCGCCTTGTTCTGAGGCACCATTTTCTAACAGCGCCCGGAACAACTGAATGGCCAAATTACGCGGCAATAGATCTGCCAAAATTTCTGTATCGGATGGCTCATATTCATAGCCGCCACCTGACCCTGCCCCTTCTCCGTCTTCGATTTCAGGCACGGGGAACGGAATAATCTGCTGGCAGGTCACGTTTTGTACCATGGCTGACACGAAGTGCGCGTAGATCATTGTGCAAACATCAAATTCGCTGGCATCGAACATGGACTTAACAGCAGTGGCGACGTGCTCAGCTTCGCTGAAAGACGATACCGTGCGTCCGAATTCATCGAAGTGTCCAACCATGTGGTCTTCGAATTCGCGCTTAAGGTTGTCTCGCCCTTTGCGGCCAACCGTATAAATTTTGACCGATTTTCCCTGGTCCATAAGGCCCTTGATCAGACCACGAGCACTGCGAATGATGCTGGAGTTAAAACCACCACACAGACCACGATTAGCGGTCATCACGATGACCAAATGAGAGTCGTCTTTGCCTGTGCCGACGAGCAGGGGCGGCGCACCATCCTGACCGAAAGCGCCGGCAGCTAGGTTGCCGAGCATGGCTTCCATACGTTGTGCGTAGGGACGCGCCTGTTCCGCCGCGTCTTGCGCACGACGCAACTTTGACGCGGCAACCATCTTCATCGCCGACGTAATCTTTTTGGTCGATTGGACCGAGGTAATGCGAACCCTCAGGTCCTTCAGGCTTGCCATAGCGCGGGCCTTTCCCTATCCGGTCCTAAGTCTCAGCTGAACGTCTTGGAAAAATGATCAAGGAAGCTCTTGAGCTTTTCCTCGGTTTCTTTGCTGAGGGCTTTTTCAGTCCGGATACTGTCTAAAATTGCAGACGCCTTTTCTTTGACCGCTCCTATTAAAGACTTTTCAAAACGCTGCACGTCGCGCACTTCGATGGCATCGAGGTAGCCCTTGGTGCCAGCGTAGATCGAGATGACTTGGTCTTCGACAGGCATGGGCACATATTGATCCTGCTTCAGAAGCTCGGTCAGACGCACGCCGCGCGCCAGCAGCTTCTGCGTCGCAGGATCAAGGTCAGACGCGAATTGGGCGAAGGCAGCCATTTCACGATACTGCGCCAAATCGAGTTTGATGCCGCCAGAAACGGACTTCATTGCCTTGGTCTGGGCAGCGGATCCCACACGGGACACGGACAGGCCGACATTCACGGCCGGGCGGATACCTTGGTAAAACAACTCTGTTTCCAAGAAGATCTGACCATCGGTGATCGAAATCACGTTGGTCGGGATGTATGCCGACACGTCGTTGGCTTGGGTTTCAACCACCGGCAGCGCCGTTAGAGAACCGGAACCATTCGCTTCGTTCATTTTTGCGGCCCGCTCCAACAAACGGGAGTGAAGATAGAACACGTCACCGGGGAACGCTTCACGGCCCGGTGGGCGACGCAGCAATAATGACATCTGACGATAGGCCACAGCCTGCTTAGTCAAATCATCATAAAAGATGACGGCATGCTTGCCGTTGTCGCGGAACCATTCACCGATGGTGCAGCCCGAATACGGAGCCAAGAACTGCATTGGTGCCGGGTCAGACGCCGTCGCAGCGACGACACAGGTGTACTCAAGGGCACCATGGTCGGCGAGGGTTTTAACAACCTGAGCCACAGTCGAACGTTTTTGACCGACGGCAACATAGATACAATAAAGCTTCTGCGACTCATCGGTGGTGTTATCGTTGATAGCCTTTTGATTGATGATGGTATCGAGAATCACTGCGGTTTTGCCGGTCTGACGGTCACCAATGATCAGCTCACGTTGACCACGGCCAATTGGGATCAAGGAGTCGATGGCTTTGAGGCCAGTCTGCACTGGCTCGTTGACCCCCTGGCGGGGAATAATGCCGGGCGCTTTAAGCTCTGCCAGACGGCGCTCTGAGCTATCGATATCACCTTTACCGTCAACTGGATTGCCAAGCGCATCAACCACACGGCCGAGCAGGCCCATGCCTACGGGCACATCGACGATATCGCCGGTGCGCTTAACGGTGTCACCTTCCTTAATGCCGCTATCTTCACCGAAGATCACGATCCCGACGTTGTCGGTCTCAAGATTAAGGGTCATCCCTTTAATACCGCCAGGGAATTCGACCATTTCACCAGCCTGGACATTATCAAGGCCATACACACGAGCGATCCCGTCACCGACGGAGAGAACCTGACCAACTTCGGCGGATTCTGCCTCAGTGCCGAAATTGGCGATCTGATCTTTTAGGATTGCGGAGATTTCTGCGGCGCGGATTTCCATTTATCCGACCCCTTTCATAGATAACTTCAGGCGTTGCAGCTTGGATTTAAGAGAACTGTCGACCATGCGCGAACCGACTCGGACGATAAGCCCACCGAGAAGCGATGGATCGACTTTAGTTGTCATCGTTACGGACGTCCCGACAGCAGCTTTCAAAGACTCTGAGAGGGACTGACTTTGCGCATCTGTGAGTTCTGTCGCTGCCGTGACATCTGCGGTCACCAAACCACGGCGGGCAGCGAGTAAGGCCTGGAAGGCGCGGATCATGTCCGGCAGCGCAAACAGGCGGCGATTACTCGCGACTAAACCCAGAAACTTTTGAGTGATTGCATAAAGGCCGGCTTGAGACGCGATCGCAGCAATCCCTTTGGCTTGATCTTCACGCGAGAGCACCGGGCTCTTGATGAAGCGCATAAAATCATCGCTGTCATTGATGAGAGCACTGAGACCATCTAGATCAGCCGAGACACCATCGATAGCGTTGGCATCATCCGCGAGATCAAAGAGGGCTGAGGCATAACGCGCGGGCAAACCGCCAATACCTGCTCCGTCCGACACCATCTATGCGCCCCTTTAAAACGACCGTGCACTCTGTTTACGAAAGAGCGTCTATTTGGCTCGTCTTCAACCCGTCGAGGAAAGAACTAACCAATTGATATTATTAGCGATCTCGGAGCCCAGGGCGGGCCCGTCGGCCGCAGCGATTGGGGTGGTATCATAACCCCGTGTGCGTTGCAACAGAGCCGCATAAACCAAGGCTTGTGACGCAAAATTAATAGAAACTGTAAGGGTCGACATCGACCTGAATGCGGACTGACGACGGCACTTTGACCTTTGCGAGCCAGGCCTGCACCAAGGGCTGCAGCCGCCGGTTGCGCGGCCCCTTCACTAGAAACCGATGCCTGTGCCGGCCACGCAACTGCGCCATGAATGCAGGAGCCGGCCCGAGAATGGTGACCTCCGGTTCTTTCGGCGTGGCTTTTGCCAGATCGGCCCCGGCCTTCAATACCGCCTGCTCATCATTACCCGACAGGATGAGGGCGACGAGCCGGCCAAAGGGCGGCATGCCCAGCGCCCGCCGCCCCTCGGCTTCCTGTTCGATAAAGCCAGCCGCATCCCCTTCGGTGAGCGCCTTGAGCACGGGGTGATTGGGATCGTGTGTTTGCAGAAACACCCTGCCAGCTTCGTCGCCGCGTCCGGCCCGCCCTGAAACCTGTTGGAGAAGTTGGTGGGTACGCTCTCCGGCCCGCAAATCCCAGCTGGAGAGACCGAGATCAGCGTCGACGACGCCTACCAGCGTCAGCCCTGGAAAGTGGTGGCCTTTGGCCAAAACCTGAGTACCGACGACGATATCAATCTGGCGATGCTCCATGGCCTTAACCAGAGCCGCCATGGCAGACGGACGCTCCAGGGTGTCGCTGGCGACAGCTACCACCCGTGCTCCGGGCCAGCGAGCTGCAGCTTCTTCCGCCACCCGTTCGATGCCGGGACCGCAGGGCACAAAGTGCTCTGCTTTGCCGCAGGCGGGGCAGTTATCGGGGCGGGGCGCTACAAAACCACAGTGATGACATTGCAGCCGCTTGGTCAACCGGTGCTCAACCAGCCAGGCCGTGCAACTGGGACAGTGCAGCCGGTGCCCGCAGGCAGAACACAAGGTGAGTGGCGCGTAGCCGCGGCGATTAAGAAACAACAACGCCTGATCACGGTCGGCCAGTGTCTCCTCAATGGCATCCACCAGCGGCGGAGCGAGCCAGGACCGGCCCCAGGGGCCTTTCTCGGGTCGCGTGCGGATCATATTAACCACATGAACGTCAGGCAGCGTGGCCCCTAGCACCCGCTGAGACAACTGCACATGCTGATAGCGGCCCGCCTGAACGTTGAGCACTGTTTCGAGGGCGGGTGTTGCCGACGCCAGGATGATTGGAATCTCGCCTTCCCGGCTGCGCACCACCGCCATGTCGCGGGCGTGATAAATCACCCCGTCTTCCTGCTTAAAAGCCGCGTCATGCTCTTCATCGACAATGATTAAACCGAGGTCGGCGAAGGGCAAAAACAAAGCCGAGCGGGCACCGACAACCACATGGGCTTCGTGGTCCGCAATCGCGCGCCAGGTTTCCCGGCGGACACGGCCGGTGACGTCGGAATGCCAGACGGCCGGCGCAACACCGAAACGGTTCTCAAAGCGCGCAAGCCATTGCGCCGTCAGCGAGATTTCAGGGACCAGAACCAGCACTTGCTGCCCGCCGCGAAGGGCTGCAGCAACGGCCTCGAAATAGACCTCGGTCTTACCTGACCCGGTGACGCCTTCTAGCAAATGAACTGAAAAGCCGCGGCCGACTGAGCCCATGAGCGCAGCTGCAGCAGTTTTCTGGTCGGCTTCAAGGGTGACGCCGTGTTGATCTGGGTCAGGCTTGGCAAACAGGCGGGCTGGCGCCTCAAAGGTTTTTTTGATCGCGCCAGCGTCGATGAGACCATTGACCACTGACGAACTGACGCCAGCCCGCCTAGCCAGCGTAGCCACGCCGGCAACGGGTTTTGCCGCCAAAGCCTCTAAAACACGGTGGCGAGCATCAGTGAGGCGTAGGCCCTCAGGAATCGCTTGTTCCTTGCTGATGATCACGATGGGCGGGCGCGGCTTCAAACCCCGCGCAGACCGCAACGTCATGCGCAGGATCACCCCTTTGGACTGCAGCGTATAGCCGGCCACCCAGTCGATAAATGTGCGCGATGCGGCAGGTAGAGACGGAAGGTCGAAACGGTGGTGGGCGATGTCCTTGAGCTTGGCGGGGTCAATCTCGCCTTCTCCAGGGCCCCAGACGACGCCCATTTCGAACCGGCGGCCGAGCGGCACCTCAACGACGTCTCCAGCCGTCAGAGTTAGGCCCTCGGGCACCTGATAGTCATAAGCGCCATCTACCGGCAGGGGGAGCAGCACCGCGACACGGTCACCAGACACAAAATGGGCCGGAGGATCATTACCAGACGAGGATGACAAAGGAGCAACACTTGATTGGATCATGGTGTCCTGGTCATATCATACGGACGGGTCTATGTGGGACGGGTCTATGTGGCTCCGACCTCTGTAAATGTTGAAAGGGTAATCCAAGGCGCATTATGAAATTCTTTATCGACACGGCTGATACCGACGAGATTAAAGACTTGGCCGCAACCGGCATGGTGGACGGGGTTACCACCAACCCGTCCTTGGCTGCGACCTCGGGCAAGTCTTTTATTGAGCTCATCACTGAAATCTGCGCCGTGGTAGACGGCCCGGTGAGCGCTGAAGTCACCGCCACCGACTTCCCGACCATGATGAAAGAGGCTGAAGTGCTGCGCAAAATCGCCGATAACGTGGCGATCAAAGTGCCGCTCATTCCGGACGGCCTGAAAGCCTGCAAGGCCCTGACCGATGACGGGACGATGGTCAACGTGACCCTCTGTTTCTCCCCCGCCCAGGCTCTGTTAACCGCTAAGGCGGGCGCAACATTTGTATCCCCTTTTGTCGGCCGGCTAGATGACATTGGCGCCGACGGGATGGGACTGATCGACGAAATCTGCAACATCTACGCCAACTACGATTACGAGACCGAAGTACTGGTGGCCTCAATCCGGAGCCCGATGCACGTGGTCGAAGCCGCGCGTATGGGGGCTCATGTAGCGACCATGCCGCCGAAGACGTTGCGGCAGTTGTATCAACATCCGTTGACGGACAAGGGCCTCAAGGCCTTCCTCGATGACTGGACCAAATCCGGCCAGTCCATATTAGGGTAACCCGTCAATGGCCGGCGACACCCCCGATGATAAGACGGCGCCCAAAGATGCAGCGGACGGCGTGACGGAAGTGCAGGTGCTTGAGTATCTGAAAGCCCATCCAAAACTTCTACTCAACAATCCTAAACTATTGTCTGACATTGCGCCTGACCGCCGCTTCGATTCCGAAACCGTGGTCGATATGCAGCGCTTCGTTGTTCAACGTCTGCGGCGGCAAGTGGATGAATTGAAGGCATCAAGCGAACACCTGGTGACGACCACACGCTCGAACATGTCGATCTTGGAAAAGACCCACGACTGCGCGTTGGCCGTATTGGAGGCAGAGGATTTTTTGGCATTGGGCCGTCTACTGACGGAAGAGATTCCGCTGTTCCTTGGCGTCGACGCCGCCGCTATCGGCATTGAAGTTAATCCTCAAAATAACGGTCTGCCCGCAGGGGCGGATGCAGCCTTGCGTCTTCTCACACCGGGCACGGTCGACATGCTGATCGGCTCAAGCGAGCCAAACCGGCTGCGCACCAAAGCGGACGGCGGCACTGCGCTGTACGGCGCGGCCGAAGGACTGGTGGTCTCTGATGCCCTGGTGCGCTTGGAACCAAATGGCGCGATGCCGCTTGGTCTGTTCGCCGTCGGAAGCCGCGACGAGGGTTATTTTTCCGACGGCCAAGGCACGGAGTTGCTCGGCTTTCTGGCGGAAGTCGTACGCTACGCCGTGGCGCGGTGGTGGATAGAAAAATAAAAGTGGTGCCGCTGGCATGGGACTGATTATTTTTCGCGTCGGGGAGGACGTTCAAGATGCCATTGCAGAATGGGGCCGCTGGCTTGAAAACGAACGCCGGGCCTCTGCCAACACCACCGATGCCTATCGCCGTGATCTGGCCACGTTTTTTGCCTTTCTTTCGGATCATCTTGGCGGTGAGCCGACACTGGAAGAATTACAGTCTTTGGCACCTGCGGACTTTCGCAGCTATCTCGCCCGGCGCAATACCAAAGGTCTGGCCCGCACCTCCATCGCCCGCGGTCTTAGCACCGTCCGCAATTTTTTCCGCTTCCTGGACCGCAACGGCCTGGTGCACAACCCGGCCATCGATACATTGCGCACGCCCAAGATCCCGTCCAGCATTCCCAAAGCGTTGACCCCCGACGATGCTTTGGCAGCAGTCAAGATGGCGGGTGAAATGCAGGACGAACCCTGGCTGGCCAAGCGGGACATGGCGATCATGCTGCTGCTATACGGCTGCGGTTTGCGCATCGGTGAAGCGCTGGACCTGAACGTCAGCGATATAGGCCCGGACCTGAGTAAAGACGGAACGTTACGGGTAATCGGCAAAGGCAACAAACAACGCGTCGTGCCGGTTCTGCCGATTGTAGCCGAGGCGATTAGCGCTTACCGCGCCGCCTGCCCTCACGGCTTGAGCGACGACAATCCACTATTTGTCGGCAGCCGTGGCGGGCGCCTCAACCCCGGTGTTGTCCAGCGGCAGGTCCGCAAAATCCGCACCCTGCTTGGGCTGGGAGACACGGCAACACCACACGCACTCCGGCACAGCTTTGCCACACACCTGCTGGCCAATGGCGGCGACTTGCGCACCATTCAGGAACTGCTGGGACATGCCTCATTATCGACAACGCAGCGTTACACGGCTGTCGATGAAGCCAAGTTGCGTGCCGTTTACGACGATGCACATCCTCGTGCGAAGCGCGGCGATTAAGAGTCCGAGGAAATAGTTTTAGCCCCCGAAGAACCAGCTCGCTGGATTGGGGATAGGCTGGTCACGCACGACACGTTTGTAGCCCTTTACATTACGAACGAGCCACCAAATAGCGTGGTAGATTATAAAAATTACCGTAATTCTTAAGACAATACCTTGTGGAGATTGCAACGACGATAGCGACGCGATTGCAATATCATAATCCTCACTTAATGCGATGAGAACTACGGCAATGATTATGAAAAGGTTATTGATCCAGAAGGTGCGGATTTGAAAACAGCCGTGAGCATCAAGCCAGGGGTGCCCACTGTCACTATACATGAACGAGATGACTATAGTGGCGAACCCAATGACAGCAAGAGCAATATCACCGCCAGCCTGGACCATACGGGCTGTTGACTCTTCCGATGCAGGTGTAATCAGTATTGATATAGGTAGGTACATGCTGAACAGACAAAAAAGGTACACATGTTTGGCGGGCTTTCCTTCTGCCGGATCGTGCTGCTGTCCTGTTTACAAATCAGACGTGGTTGCTACGCCCCCTCGGCAATCTATTAATTGATTCGCTATAGTATACCATCTGCCATGGAAAACCCTATTCGAGCGTAGTGATTTGAGGACTCCGTAAGCTGCGATGACCTGGTCACACACCATTGAAACATTTGTTCCCGCCACGATAGCAGAGATGTGCAAGCGCGACGGCGTTTGTTTGATCAAAGGCTTCTTTGACGCAGAAGAGGTGCAGCGCATCCAAGACGGACTCATCGAGACAGAACAACAATTTGGCGCACTCAAACCCGACCCATTGAGTTGTCCAGCGTTGAATTGGCTGGTGGCTCATCCGCGCATCAGAGAAACCGCCGAGGCTCTGCTGGGGCAAGGCCTGGTGTATTACACCAACGGATCAATCAACTATGAGCCTGAGATTGGACCCCTCACGCAGTCTCCCTACACAGCCCTGCATACGGACGCGGCCGGCCGGCCCGATGTGCTGGGCGGGTATCCGGACCGGGACGGCGAAACGCCGTTCCCGGCGTACCGGTTTGCCATTTATATGCAGGATTACACAAACGGCAGTGGCGGGGTGCGCGTCGCCCCTGGATCTCATCTTTGGACGACTGACTTCGATACGTCGGCTGCCGACGAGTTTAGCGCCGTGCGCATTCCGCCCGCTTCAAAACCCGACGCGAAGGCTGAAGAGTTTATCCATATCATTGCGACACAGCCGGGTGATTTGGTGATTTGGAATATTGCTTTGGTGCATGGTGCCGGCGCGAAGCGCTTACAAAATGATCCAAGCCGTTGCCTGCATCCGCGCGAAGAGGCGGCTTTGACCCAAGACAATCCATCGCAGTTTCTGCCGCCACCGGGACCGCGCAACGCCATCTTTTTTGACTATGGCGCAATCAGTGAGGCCGTCGACCTTTACATTAAATTTTGCACCCAAACACAAGTCAGCAGGCGTCTTGCCCCGTATGCGGTGGCGTGTTCAGACGACCCAAGTGTTCAAAACCTGTTGGGAGAAACCTGCTTGCGTCAGGACGGACTCCTGGTCAGCCTTTGTGTGCAGATTGAGGATCTAAAAACATCCGGTGTTGATGCTGATGCTCTCAAGTCAGTCTATGAGCGGCTCCACAAAATAGCAAAACAGCATCAGGAATTTTCAACCCACCACAGCCTGTTTGACCCGGCCAAATTCCATGCGCTAGATGCTGCCAATTGGAAGCAAGCCACCGGTTACGTTCAGCAAATGGTAATTCATAGGCTGAAAATGAATCAGCCGGACACGTAGCTACTCCCATGGGCCTTTCGGTCCTGTGGGCGGGACACTGCCGCTGCGGCGCCGGGATGTAGTGCGGGAAATCACGCCACCGGACTCACGGGCGAAGGCTTGAGAGACGGGCCTACCGAACACAGGCACGCCGGGAAGCCGCAGTTTAAAGATCAAAATCACCCCCGCGATGAAGCCGCCGATGTGCGCCAAGAAGGCAACGCCCCCCTGCCCGGCTGTTGATGCTGCCTGGCTGAGCACCTGACCCAAGAACCAGAAGCCGAGCACAATCCATGCTGGCACATTCATCACCGTGAAGAAAATGATGATCCAGACAAACACGCGGATGTTAGCGCGGGGATGAAGCATTAGGTACGCACCTGCGACACCGGCAATAGCGCCCGACGCACCAATCATAGGCAGCGTAGAGGACGGTGCTGCGATGCTCTGCACCAGCGCTGCAATGACTCCACAACTGAGATAAAACAGCAGAAACCGCAGACGGCCCATGGACGCTTCCACGTTGTCGCCGAAGATCCACAGATAGAGCATGTTGCCACCGAGGTGAGTCCAGCTGCCGTGCAGAAACATGGAGGTGAAGATGGTCATCCACGCCGGAAGCGGTGAAATAATGGGATCAAGTTCAGCCAGCCCAAACAGGTCAGCTGGGATGACGCCGTAGGCCAAAACGGCAAGGCGGCCCGATGGTTCTCCCAACTGTGTCTGCCAGATGAATGTGGCGACGCAAATAGCAATCAGACACCAGGTGACGATGGGGGTTATGTTGTGGGGATTGTCATCACGAAACGGAAAGAAAAACATCACGGGACCTTAGTGCAACCGGGCGCGGGGCCCCAGGGCAAAAGCAACGGGCGGACTATTATGGTTTTTCAGTGCCTTAACAATACAAAGCGCTGATTTCCGAGGAACAACGCAGCCTCACTCAATCGCTGCCGCTTCACGCACCATGTTGATCAGCGAGGCATTCATCAAGAATGCTTTGTGACGGATAGGGTCTTCCGATGCCCTACGCATCTCTTCGAAGCGCGCGGTGGCTTTGGCTGGGTCTTTGGCCTGCAGCGTCTCTTTGTTCTGGATCGATTGCGCCTGCACATATTTCTGCGCCAAGGGGCGGCGCTGGCGGTCGTATTGGGCGAATAACGCTTGATCGCCGGTGACCTCACCACGCCACACCTGGCCCACCTTTTCCGCCAGGTTGAGGCCGTCAGCGATGCCCGAGTTCATGCCCATGCCGCCAAGTGGATTGTTGATGTGTCCAGCGTCGCCGGCAAGCATGACACGGCCTTTGTGAAAGCTCTCCGCCACGCGCTGATGCACGCTGTAGAGATTGCGGTGAATGATCTCCAAATTCTTAGCGAAGGGAAAACAGTCATCAATGAGGCCGCGGATGTGTTCTTCGGAGGTGACCACATCGTCCGGGGCGTCGGTCATCACCGGAAATAAGTTGCGCCACATACCCTTGGTGTTGGCCGGGTCCCTTGGCCCGGGAATTTTAAACACCGAGCACCACATATCAGGGTCGGCAAGGTAATTGCGGTAGCGATAATTGTCGGCCTCTTCATAATCAAAATACGAGGCGACGATGATGAAGCGTTCCTCCCAGGTGAACCCGGGGAAATCTATACCTTGGGATTTGCGCACGGTGGAGCGGCCACCGTCACAACCGATGAGATAGCGTCCGCGCCAGGTGTTTTTCGCACCGTCCGGCGTTTGCACAACCACCTCTACATGATCATCACCGTTGATGACGTCAGTAACTGCATGCTTGCGGTGAAACGCGAAGTGGGGAAACTTTTCAGCCGCCGCCAAAGCAATTTCGACGGTCTTATGCTGCTCCAGCTGTACGGCGTAGGGGTGGTTGGTTTCCCCTTCCAGACGGCCGAAATCAAACTCGGCGAACACTTCATTGGTTTTGCGGTAGCGATATTGGAAGTAGCGCGCGGTCAGGCCTTGCTCGATGACGGTATCGGCGAGACCAACCGTATCCAGCAGATCCAACGTGGAGGAATGAGTGGTCGCTGCACGATGAGCCGTAGGCGTTTCCGCTTGGGCGTCAAACACCACTACGGGGATATCCTGCTGGGCCAAGCGCAGCGCGGTGATCATGCCCACCGGTCCGCCGCCGGCAATGAGAATACGGTCTTGTTCAATCGTCATAGCGCTAAGATAGCAAAATGTTGACGGTTTTGGTGCGGGTGTAACTCAACAGTTCATCCAGTGCCTCCTCGCCGCCGAGGCCGGAGTTTTTCACCCCGCCAAAGGGCAGGCCCACATAGTGCTGGGCGACGCCATTGACCCACACATAGCCTGACTCCACCTCTTGAGCCGTGGTCATGGCGGCCTGGAGATCATTGGTGTAGATCGCCGCTGTCAGGCCATAGGCGGTAGCGTTGGCCATCTGCACCGCCTCTTCCCGGGTCGACCATTTGAGCATAGCGACCACGGGGCCGAAGATTTCTTCGCGGGCCACTTCCATATCCATGGTGGCATCTGCGAAGGCAGTGGGCCGGAGCCAATAGCCTTTTTTGAAGTCGTCCCCTGTAGGGCGTTGCCCGCCCGCCACCAATTTTGCACCGTCGCGGCGACCGCCTTCAACAAAGCCGAGCACCCGTTCATAGTGCCCCTTGGAATTCACCGGTCCCATTTCAGATGCGGGGTCGAGCGGGTCGCCGACCACAACCGCATCGGTGCGCGCGGCGACGCGCTCCACCAGTTCGTCGTAAACACTTTCGTGCGCCAAGATGCGGCTGGTGGAACCGCAGGACTGCCCGGCCCAGGAGAAATTCATACCGGCGATCGAGGCGTCTACGACTTTATCGAGATCCGCATCAGGAAAAACCATCAGCGGGTTCTTACCGCCCAGCTCCAAAGACACATGTTTGACCGAGGTTTCCGCCGCCGCCCGTTGAATGGCGAGGCCCGTCGGCACAGAGCCGGTGAAGCCGATGCGATGAATGGCGGGATGCCGCACCAGCGTATCGCCAGCGGGCAAGCCATAGCCGGAGATGATGTTGACCACGCCGGGCGGCAGCACCTCTTTACAACACTCTGCCAGCAGTGATCCGGTGAGCGGACTGGTTTCGGGCGTTTTGACGACAACGGCATTGCCCGCCGTCAGCGGCGAGGCCAGATGCGCGCCGGCAAACATGAAGGGATGATTGAAGGGAACGATGCGCGCCACCACGCCGTAGGGTTCGCGCAAGGAGAAATGAATATTGCCGGGCGACGCCGGTACCGTATCGCCTTTCATTTCCGTCGCCAGACCCGCGAAGTATTCCAAATAGGCCGCCGCGATCTGCACGTCTGCACCAAGCTTGGAGATGGTGTTGCCGGTATCCGTAGCCTCCATGGTGAGGATGTCTTGCGCCCGCGCGCGAAACTCAACGGCCAGCGCGCGCAACAACGCACCCCGTTCAAAGATAGACTTGGCAGCCCAGGCCGGCTGGGCGGCCTTGGCAGAAGCAATCGCCGCATTGACGTCTTCGGGTGACGCCGCCGGGACGCGGCCAATGGGCTCTTCGGTCGCCGGGTTAAGGGACGTGACCCACTCACCACTGGCGCCGGGGGTCATCTCGCCGTCGATAAACATGAGCCGGTCGCCGAAAGGGCTAGTCATCGGTATATCTTTCTCCATTCATCATGATCGGATTGGGTCAGAGCATATAGGGTAGATACCAAGATCATTATCTTAGGCCCTAGACCTTCGAAACAAGTCCGAAGGTGACGCCTTAGGTTAAGTGTTCTTCAAAGAATCTGAATGTGCGGGTGTCGGCCAATTCTGCCGACTCTTCGTGATAATGCGCGCCGCCGGTATTAGCAAAGGCATGATCGGCTTCGTACCAATGATCGACGTAAGGCTTACCCGCTTTATCCATCTCCACTTCGAAGGCGTCGACCATATCCTTGCCGAAGTATTCGTCTTGCGTGCCGAAGTGGCCGAGCACGGGACCTCTGAGCGCGCTTAATGCATCTTTGGTTTTGGCAACGCTGCCGTAATAGACCACGGAGGCATCGATGGGTGTCGCCAACGATGTATTCAGTGACCAGGTGCCGCCGAGGCACCAACCGACGGTGCCAACACGGCCGCTGCATCCGTCGTGCGCGTGCATCCAGTCCACCCAGGAGACGGCCATATCGGTGCACACCTCTTCGTCCATGGCACCCATCAATTCATAGGCGGCATCGAAGTCTCGGGTGGTCTCGCCATTATAAAAATCCGGCGCCACTGCGATGTAGCCCTTGCTGGCATAGCATTCAGCGAAGTCGATGAACTCCTGGGTCAGCCCAAGAAAAGCGTGGAACAACGCCATGCCCGGTGCAGGTGTTTTGTCTGGCAGCGCGACCATGGCGGTCGATTCACGCCCAGCGCGGGTGGTGATGGTTGTGAGCTGAGGCTTCGTCATTTTTTATCGGCCTTAAACCCGTTTTGTGTCGGTCAAAGAAGAACCGGTGCCCGCCAACTACACCGTAAATCAGAAAAAGAAAACACTTCCCAGAAACACCCTCGCACCTACTGATAAAAGCGGCGATTTTTTCTGTTCGGGGTTAAGGGATAGGTCTTACATCGTGTCTCCCTGCCAGCTCCGTAGCTGCACGATAGCTACGTGCGCTAAATCACATTTCTCATATCCCTCAGCAGGTCCTGCGGAAACTCAGGGAACTTGGTCATTTTCTTGAGGCCGTCACCGTCGCCCGTAAGCTCGAGCACGCCAGGGTTCATGATACCCCTGGGGTCGAGAGCTGCTTTGACGGCGATGACGGATGCCCGCGCGGCGGAGGACAACTGGCTGGCATAAGCATAGTGGCGGCCCATCTGATGATGGCTGGCGCCAAAGGCATCCCACAGGCCGGCAAGGTCGCGCCGCAGTTTCATCACCTGCTCACGGGTTTCTTCATCGGCAGGCGTTTTGCCGTATTTCGCTTTCTGAACTTCAGTGATATGGCGCATGTGGAAGGGGTGCAAGCGGTCCTTCCAATAAAACATGGGCTCAATTAGGAACGACGTGGACGACGCACCGGTCAGGTACGAGAACGTGATGTTGTGTTTGGCCATGAGTTCGTGGTGGCGAGAGAAATACTCATCAGTCACGGCTGAGACTTCCTCCGCACGGGACAACGGAAATAATCCATGCACCGGCAGCCAGTTCTCCCCTTCGGGACCGAGCAGCGCTTTGATGGGACGGAAGGGTTTGGCCCGGGTGACTTGGGGAATGGTGTTTGGTAATTCGCGCTGCGCCATAGGCCCTAAGATGCGGCGCACGCGATCCGCCTTCCAGTCGACCTCCTTATCGTCCTGGCCCTCAACCACCGCATGCAAGGCATAGCCTGAGCGATCTACAGCACGGTGGCCTTCAATCGCTAATTTGCCGACAGAGCGAAGGGTTTGAAGCACGCCGGCGGATGCAGCAGCGACGTCTTTAACGAAGCCGAGGCCTTCGAGAAAATCGAACCCTTTGGCGGCTAAATGTTGGTTGCCGACTGGGTCTATGCCCCATTGCTCGGCAACGATATTCTCCTTGGCCAAGGCGACGTGGGCTAAGGCGATGTCTTCAATGCGCTCGAATGCATAAGACAAATAGTCTTCCACCGCAGGCAGAGCGATGAGCCGCAGCGTCACCCGCGCCTTAATGCCGAAGGCGCCGCAGTCACCCAAAAACAAACCTGACAGATCGGGTCCGAAAGAGCGCAGGAACGGATTGCGTCCGTCCGCTGCAGAGGCACCGGTTTCCAACAAGGACCCATCGGCCATAACAACATCAAGACCGAGCACGCTTTCGGACATGGCGCCGTGGGTACCAGAGCCAAAGAAGGTTGAGTTGTTACTGGCCGCGCCGCCGACCGTGGACGACATGCCCGACAAAGGGCCAAAATAGGGTGTGCGCAGGCCGCGCTCTTTCAGCGCGTCATATAGGGTCGCCCAGGTGCATCCAGCCTGGACGGTGACATACATGTCCCCTTCATTGATGTCTTCGATTTGATTGAGCGCGCCGAGATCAACCATCACCGAATTGGGCTGCTCTGGCAAATAGCCCTGGGTGTAGGACATGCCACCGCCACGCGGCACCAAGGGCAAACCAAGGCCGTTGGCAATCGTAACGGCCTGGCACAACTGATCCACAGCGATGGGGCGTATAACGCAGAGTGGCAACACCTCGCCTTCGCCGGAGATATCAGTGGCGTAGTAGGCCAGATCTTCAGGATCGGTGATAACCCCGTCCGGACCAAGCAGGCTTTGCAACATACCAAGAGCGCCCTCGTTCATACTGTATTCCTTTTTTCACTCACGCAGCCGCGCCGCCGAGATAGGCTTCGCGCACTTTGGGGTCTTTGAGCAAGGCCTGACTTTCACCTTCTAGAGCAATGCAGCCGTTTTCGAGTACATAACCACGCGCGGCGGTGGACAAGGCCAGCACCGTATTCTGCTCGACCACCAAAACCGTCACGCCTTCGGCGGCGATGGCACGAATGCGCCCGAACACCTCATCGGCGATGGCCGGAGCCAGTCCCAGGCTCGGTTCGTCGAGCAACAACACTTTGGGCCGGGCCATAAGCGCCCGGCCAATGGCAAGCATTTGCTGTTCACCGCCGGACAAAGACCAACCGCGCTGGCTACGGCGCTCTGCCAGACGCGGGAGAAAGGCATAAACCTTCTCCAGATCGTTTTCGATGGGCTGGCCGAAACGGCGCCAGGCACTGGCAGCCACCGCCAAGTTTTCCTCCACGGTCAGGCCGCCGAAAATACGTCGGCGTTCAGGCACATGGACAAGGCCTCGGCGTACGCGTTTTTCCACCGCCACGCCAGCGAGATCGTCTCCAGCCATGGTGATTGTGCCATCGACCAATTTGACCAGGCCGGAAATGGCCCGCAGCAGAGTCGTTTTTCCCGCTCCATTGGCCCCCAGCAATGCCACGGTTTCCCCTTCGGCGACGGTCAAAGAAACGCCGTTCACCGCTTCGACCAGGCCGTAGCGGACAGTCAATGCGCTGAGCTCAAGCATGGGCAAGTTCCAAGGTGGAAGCGTTTTTACCGAGATAGGCTTCGATGACCTTGGGGTCGGCGCGGACGGCGGACGGCGCGCCCTCAGCGATTTTGGCGCCAAAGTTCAGAACGACGATGCGGTCGGACCACCGCATCACTAAGCCCATGTTATGCTCGATGAGCACCACCGCAATGCCGTCGTTCTTCAAACCATTGAGGACGGCGAGCAACGTTTCGATTTCGCTGGAGTTCAAACCAGCGGCCGGTTCATCCAAGAGAAGCACTTTGGCATCGGCGGCAATAGCGCGGGCGATCTCTACATTGCGTTGCACGCCGTACGGCAAACTACCTGTGTCAGCATCCGCCAAGTTGGTGAGGCCGAGACAGTCCAGGGCTGCATAAGCACGGTCATGAAGGTCACGCTCCATGCGGCTATAGGCACCGCGACGAAAGAGTACATCGACAACCGTGCTGCGCGCGTTGGGTTCCGCCCCGACGAGGACGTTTTCGAGAACGGATAGTCGAGGAAACAGGCGGCCATTTTGAAACGTGCGACCAACGCCAGCCGCACGGATGCGATGGGCCGGCCAGCGGGCGACCGATTCGCCGTCCACTTGCATATCTCCTCGCGTCGCCGACATCAGCCCAGACAAGAGATTGAGTACGGTGGATTTGCCCGCGCCGTTGGGGCCGATGAGGGCGAAAGCCTCGCCTGCAGAGACTGTAAACGAGACGTCATCCACAGCGGTGAGGCCGCCAAAGGTCTTCGTTAAACCGTCTACGGAGAGTAGCGCCATCATGTCGCCTCCGCTTTGGTGGAAAGACGGTGTATAAGTCCGGCAAGTCCTTTGGGCATAAACACCAACACCAGCAGTGTGATAAGGCCGTAGACGGCGAGATACCCTTCATCGAGTAGACGAACAATGAGGCCACCATCTGACAATCCGATAGCGACCAAACGCTCGGCGGCATCGCGCAACAGCTCGGGTAGGAAGGTCATGATCACGGCGCCGGCAACCACACCACCGATGGAGGCCTCGCCACCAACGATGATCATCACGAGATAGAGAATGGAGATTGGTACACCGAAATCAGTTGGTGAAATAAACCCGGTGTAGTGTGCAAACAGCACACCAGAGACGGCTGCGAACACAGCGCCCAAAACGAATGCGGTGACACGAACACGGACAACATTGACCCCGGCGACCATGGCTGCAGTTTCATCATCGCGCACCGCAATCATGGCGCGGCCCAGATGAGAGTCTCGCAGCCTCGCCGACAAACCGATGCCTAGGAGTAGGGTTACAGTGGCGATAAAAAGGAAGGTGCGTTCAGGGGTACTGTCCGACACGGCTTCCGCTAAACGGGGAATGCCAGCTATGCCGTTGTAACCATTGGTCAGCTCGACCCAGTTCTTGGCCACCAGCTCCAGCACCACGTTGACGCCAACCGTAGCAAGCGCAAGGTAATGCCCCTTTAGGCGCAGCAATGGCACGCTGATAAGCCCGGCAGCGAGCGCGGTGACAGCGACGGCTGTTGGGATGGAGACCACCATGGGCCAGCCCGCCTTGGTGGTCAGGATCGCTGAGGTGTAAGCACCGATACCAACAAACCCGGCCTGGCCAAGATGGATGAGGCCGCAGTAACCGAATATCAAATTCAAACCGAGCAGGGCGAGCGCAGCGATGAGCCCGAGGGTCAAGACCCGCAAGGAATAGCCTTCAAGAATCAGCCCCGCAGCGAGCGCCAGCACACCGACCCCGATGAGGAGAATCCACGTGCCACGCCGTGTCATGCCCAATTCCTCATGCCCGGTCTCCGGAGTATTCACCGAAGATGCCTTGCGGCCGCAGCAGCAGGAAACCGATCATCACCAGAAAGACTATGGCGTCTTTATAGGTGGAGGAAATGTAACTAGCGGAAAGAGATTCCGTCAACCCGACCAGCACACCCCCAAGAATGGCGCCCGGCACACTGCCGAAGCCGCCGATGATGGTGGCGGCAAAGGCTTTAAGCGCCAGGGCATCGCCCATGGAGGCATCGACAAACCATACCGGCCCCATGAGCAAACCGCCGGTGCCCGCCAAAGCTCCTGCGAGCGCCCAGGTCAGCGCATAGACTTGTCCGGCATTGATGCCCATCAGCTGGGCCGCTTCCACATCTTGCGCCACCGCGCGCATTTGCGCACCCAAACCGGTGCGGTACAGCAGTAGTGCTAGCAGGGTGACAACAATGGCAGTCAGAAGAATAACCGCTAGTACATGGGACGAAACCACCAGCGGTCCGATTGAAAACGGTGCTACACCGAAGGGCGACGCAAGCCGCTGTGGCAAAGGCCCCCACGTGATGAGAATAAGATTCTGGATGACGATACCGACGGCGATGGTGCCAACGATGATGGTGACCACAGGACTGTTCTGTAGCGGCCGATAGACGAAGTAAAAGAACAGCACGCCGAGCACCATCATGGAGAGTAGGGCAAACAGGTAACCGGGAATGGGGGCCTGGCCCAGCGCTGCCACACCGGTGAGCCCGAAGAATGCGCCAATAACCACCATTTGTCCGGCGGCGAAATTCACGACGCCCGTGGCCTCGTAGACCAGAACAAAGCCCAGCGCCATCAGAGCATAGATACAACCGATGGCGAGACCATTGAAGCCAGATTGAAACAACGGGCCGAACCAGCTTTTGTTTTGTGTGTGTGTCGATGTTGGCGCTGTGTCCTGAGAGACTATTATTTCTCGTTCTTCGCCGGAAACGTACGTATCGATTAGAGTGTAGGTCTTAGTGCCAGACTCGAACTTCACCACCGCGACGGAATTTCCGAGATTGCCGAACTCATCGGCGACATAGCTGCGGGTGATGCCGTCGTAGCCGTCAACGCTAGCAATCCAGGCACGTAGACGGTCTGGGTCTGTGCCAACCGCGCGCAATCCATCGGCTAACAGCAGTGCCATATCGTAGTAGTTGGTGGTGAATGAGGGATCGGCACCATAGCCAAACCGCTCCTCATATCTTGCCATGAAGTTACCGGGGTCCTTGTTGGACCGCGCTGGTAAGTAGGCGTCGATGACGGCGTATGCGCCATCGATCTCTTCGCCGGATAGCAACTCCAACACCGGCGGCAAGGTCAGCGTCGGATTGGATATCATGGGCAGATCGATACCAAGCGCCGTCCGCGCGCCATAGAGTAAGGCCGAATCACGGGTGAAAGCGGCCACCAACAGCACATCAGCCCCCTGCCCGACCGCGCTCATAAGCTGCGGTGTGAGATCATTGTCTGACGCCTGGTGAGATTCAAGGATCGGTTCAATCCCGAGGGCCCTGAAGCGCGCTTCCGCATCCTTGGCCAAACCTTGTCCGTAATCGTTTTGAATATAGAGAATGGCCGGGCGGCGCTTGCCGAGCCGGTTGATCACGGTGTCGATCATGGCTTCCACGATGATGGAGTCCGGCTGCTTGAGGCGAAACATCCAGGGGTTGTCGCGTTGATGCAGGCCATCAGCCCCACCGCCGTAAAACGACGGACGGGCGGCGCGCATCACTTCAGGCTCTACGGCGAAGTTCTGCGGTGTGTAACTAGAGAGAAAGACCGCGACAGGATCGTGATCCTGCACCACCTTAATGAAGGCGGAGACCGCCGTGGAATTGGACTGCTGGGTATCTTCGAAGATGATGTCCACCGGCGTGCCGTGAACACCACCCGCAGCATTGATGTCTTCTTCAGCCATATGTAAGGCGTTGTAATAAAGCAGACCGGATGTGGCGAGTGGCCCGGTGATGGGCACGGTCGCACCGATGACAATGTTGCCGTCTGCATTGGTGCGTAGGTCCGGCTGGCCGGGCGGCCCAGACGTTTGATCCTGAGCCATGAGCGGCGGAATACTCAAAACCACCGCCAGAAGCCCAACAGCAAAACGAATGATAGCCAGCCTTCTCATGGGCGGCATGGGACCCCGTTCAGCGGCAAGCGTCAACTACGCTGCATAATGTAAGGCGCGCGCAGGCCGTTCTCTCGTTTGGCAACGGACCATTTATCATCGGCAATCTTGAGGCGCTGGGATGGAATATCGATGCCGTGGTAGCGCGCCAGATTGGCGCCAAGGATTTTTGCTTTGGCATCTTCACTCAAAGTATAGGGCGCGCCCTCAGGCGGCTGGAAATCAAAGAATGTGTTGATGATCCAATAGGGATGCTGGTTGACCGACGTCGACGCATAGATGAGGCGGTCGAGATCAACCTTGGTCATGAACACATTCATCATATCGTTAAAGGTCGCCATATCGAATAATGGGAACAGCATAGGCCCTTCCAGCACGGCCGTAACATTCTCCCGCGCTTTCATGAGCGCAGCGGTTTCTTCAAAATTCTGCCAGCCGGCGTGGACAAGGTGGAAGGTGATGTCGGGAAAGGCTTCAGCGGCCTTGTAAAGATCATCGACACCCAGCGCCGCCGTCGACGGCCCCACGTGGCCGACGAGCTTATGAATAGCAATGTGTGAGACACCTTTACTTTGCAAATGCTCGAACACCGGAAAGGCCAGCTTCTCATCGTCCATGAGCCAGCCTTCAGGTTCGCGAGTCTCAAAATTGATGCGGGTCGGATAAAACTTGATGCCGTCAGCGCCCTGATCAATCAGCTTGTCGGCCTTGGTTTTAACTTCATCGAGGGGGTCGAACAGATCCAAAGCGCCATACCACAACACCCGGTCGGGGAAATTGCCTTTGAGGTAGGCGCCCTTTTCGTTGGACACCAGACCGTCGTAATAGAGGTCGAACATAGGCACCGAATGCATGATCATCATGTCCGTGTGGCTTTCCATGAACATGATGTCCATGACCTCATCGGGCTGCCAATCCCGCTCCCATTGCTCTTGGGTCAGTTGGTATGACCCGGGTGTGCACGCGATATGGTAGCGATGTGTCGTGTTGATGCTATTGGACGACGCCCGTTTGATTCTCCGGTTGTAGTCCGCGTGGTTATAACAGTGGGCAACACCGTCAATGACGAACATACGTTCCGCCATAGGATGAAGGTCTGGCGACCAATCCGCTTGCGCTAAGGCCGGCGAAACCCCGCGCGTGGCCGCCACGGCGCCAGCCGCACCGGCGGTTCCTAGGGCTTGTAGGGCAGTCCGGCGGGTAAAATCTGACGGAGGCGACTCGGTCATGGCGATGCTCCTGGTTGGTCTACTGCAAACAAACGGCGCTTATGAGCGAAAAGGGTTTTGGCTTTGTCGCTGAGGCGGTCTTCCGTCCATAAGGGATAAGGATCGGAAACCACGCGAATTTCTGACACGCCGTCCAGAGACTGAGCCAGATCTTCCATGTCCATGATGATCTGATAAGAAAACACGCACGACGGATCAGTGAACGTCACGCTGACATTAATGACGCTATCGTCACGGGTGACGGCGTTGATCAGACCGAGATCGATAATGCTGAGGTCGTGCCCAGACAAGACGTGGCAAGGATCAGGAATCTGGGAAAGCGCCGCCCATACTGTCGTGATGGCCTGGTCTTGAGTCATCGCATCAGCCGATCTTACGCAGTTCGGTTTTTAGCACCTTGCCGTTGGCATTGCGTGGCAGACCGTCAATGGTCGCCATCTCTTTGGGTACTTTGTAACTGGCCAATTTGCCAGCACAGAATTGAGCAATGCCGTCTTCGTCTAGACTCGCACCGCTCTGCACAACGACAAAGACTTTGAGACGTTCGCCCCATTTTTCATCGGGCACCCCAACCACTGCCACGTCAGACACGGCGGGGTGAGTGAACAACAGCTCTTCAATCTCGCGTGGATAGACGTTGACGCCGCCGGTGATAACCATGTCCTTCTTGCGATCAACGATGTAGATGAAACCGTCTTCATCCCGCTTTGCCACATCGCCGACGGTGATCCAGCCATCCCGAAAGGCTTCGGCGGTAGCTTCGGGCCGGTTCCAATAGCCTGCAAAGGCGGTCGGTGACTTAACCCAAAGCTCGCCCGGCTCTTCGGGGCCGACTTCACTGAAATCATCGTCTGTGAGTTTAACAAGTGTGTGGGGAAATGGCGTGCCAACGCAGCGTTCTTTTTCCAGCTGAAAAGGCGGACGCAGATTGGTAACAAATCCACCTTCGGTGGACCCATAAGTCTCGTGAAGCATCCCTTCGCCAAAGTACTCGACAATCTTGTGCTTGAGATGCTGCGGCAAGGCCGACGCGTTTGAGATCACCGCTTTCATGGGCGCACCGCGATATTTGTCGAGCACCGATTGCTCAAGACTGAATATGGCGTGGTGTTGGGTGGGCACTGTAAACACGCCCGAAAAATTTCCCTCTTTGAGTTTGCTGAGCAGCTCTTCTGGATCAAAGTGATCGAGAATCTCCGTGAACCCGCCAGACATGAGCGCGGCCAGTGGAAAGGCAATGCCAGCGCCGTGGTTCATGGGGGTTGTGCCGAGAAATCTGTCTTCCGGAGCGTAGCAGCCGAATTCCTGGGACATTTGATAGAAGGCCAGCAGCCGGGACCGCTGCGGCAAAATTACCCCTTTGGGTTTGCCAGTGGTGCCAGAGGTGTAAGGAATGGTCCAGGGGTCCCATTCATTTATCTCGGGGTATTCATCGGGAACGGATGCCTCTTTGATCAGCGTTTCGTAGTCATCGCCCAGGTGAATAATGTGCTCGACGGTGTCGAAGTTAGCTGCTGCCACAGCGTCAGCAGAGAAGTCATCGACGAAGACCACACGCGCCTGGGCGTCGTTGCATATAGCCTCCACTTCCGTCGCCGTGAGACGCGGATTGACGGTGGCAACCGCAGCGCCCGCGTCGGGCAAGCCGCACACCACTTCCACATACTCAATGGAATTCTTGGCGACGATGGCAACATTATCGCCCTTGTTGAGCTTTAGTTTGGAAATCGCCGCTGCCGTCAGCCGGTCTGTGCGCTCGCTGAGTTCTTTGTAGGTGCGGCTTTGATTGCCGTGGGTGATGGCGACTTTGTTGGGGTTGCGATGGGTTGTGGCCCGCAACCCCTTGGCCGCCGTCATAGACTGGTAGGATTGAGGCAGTTCAACCGATCTGGAGGCCAAAGAGGTCATGGCGACGGTTCGTTCCGTTCCTATTCTTCTGCCGCTGCGGCTTGGGCGCCGGGAATGCGCTTGAATAAACGCAGCGCATTGTCGCGCATCAGCATCTGGTGGGCTTCAGGCCGCATGCCGAATTCACCCACTTCCCGCACCGCCCGTTCCGGGTCGATTACCGGCCAGTCGGTGCCGAACATAACTTTGTGGCGACCATAGGAATTGGCGTAGTGCACCAATTGCTTGGGCCAGTGTTTCGGCGCATAGGCGTCACCGGCTGTGTACACATTTTCATGTTTCCAGCACATGGCGATCATTTCATCAGTCCACGGCACACCGATGTGGATGCCAATCAGAATGAGTTCGGGGAAATCGATGGCCACTTGATCGAGTAAGATCGGTTTCGCCACAGACGGCAAGCGCCGCTCCTTAGAATACACCAGGTTCTGGCCGACCTGCATCATGATCGGAATATCGAGCTCACAGCATTTGGCATAGATGGGATAGATCTGCGGAGCGTCAGGCGGAATGGCAAACCAGTGCGGATACCAGTGGGCACCGACAAAACCATAGTCGTTAATCGCTGTCTCGAGCTCGCGCAGCTGTTCCATGCCCTTGGTGGTATCGATACCAGCCAGACCGGAGAAGCGGTCCGGATGTTTATTGCAAACATCACGGACATATTCATAAGGGATATGGTGCGACCCTTTGACGTTGAGATCGCCGCAGCGGTGAGCGATGAGCAAGGAACGCTCAATGCCGGCGGCGTCCATTCTACGCATGTAGTCCTCAATTTCCACACCGTTGCGCATGTCGTCTGACATCCGCACCTGGGTTTTGAAATCTTCGTCCACGCCCATGAGTTTGCGTTCCAGCACCCACGGTGTGTAGGGATTACAAACGATGTCGATATAACCGCTCATTTATTCTGCCCCCGCAGCGTTTGAGTTATGGACACCCCAGGCGATCTCCACATCGTTTACGGTCTTAAGATCCGCGAAGAGCATATCCATGGAGCGCAAGGCCACTTGATGCCGCTCGTCATCCAGTTCGGCTACAGCATCCTGCACAACGAAGGTTTTGTAATCCCGTTGGCTGGCATCGCGCACCGTGGATTCCACACAGCAGTTTGTCGTCACACCGCAGACCACCAGACTGTCTGCTTCAAGACCGTTGAGAATGGTCTCCAGGTTTGTCGCGTAGAAAGAACTGGGGCGATTCTTGTCGACAATAAAATCGTCGTCACGGGGCGCGAGTTCGGGAATAACTTCAACATCCCACGTGCCAGCCTGCAACGCCTTAACGTCTTTCAACTCGGAAAGCATATATTTTATCATCGTGCCGCCGTCAGCGTAATCCGGCCGGTACAAATAGCGCGTGTAAATAACGGGAATATTTGCCGCCCGTGCCGCAGCCACCAAACGAACACAGGGCTCAATGGCGGACTGCAGGTTTTGGATAGGCAGGCCGGGCTTACCGCAGCCCCCTTCGTCGGCACAGAACGAGTTCTGCATATCGACCACAATCAGCGCTGTGCGGTCGCGTGATAGCTCCATGGCTGGCATGTGTGTGCCTCCCGATTATTTATACAGCCGGACTTTGCTGTCTCAGCCTGATTAGCCGCCCCTACAAAAGCGTAAAGCCGGACCACACTAAAGTGTGAGCATGGTCCGGCCTTACGTAAATAGATTTAGAGGTTCGTTTTGATTGTAAACAGCCAGGTTGCGGGCTCGCCAGGATAGACGGTGATGAACCCGAGGCCACGGAAATCAAGGCTCTGGCTGATGTATTCGTCATCGATACAGTTCCGACAAGATATCCCGTAAGAAATACTGCCGTCATTGGCTTCCAGATTAATGGCGGCGGTAACCAAGTCGATGGTGCCAGATTTAGCTTCCGGTGTGTTCTGCAGGTTGGTGAAGTGACTGCCGCTGTAATTGTAATCAGCCGTGACCCGGAGATCCCAGTCGCTGGAAACGGGCTGAACATAGGAGAAGCCCAACTGCGAGTTAAATTTCGGAACACGCTGTAGTTCTGCACCTACAACTGTGCCCGCGAGCTCAGGATCAACATTCTTGTACTTTGCATCTTGCAGGCCAAAGTTACCAAAGATGTCGAGGTTTTCATTGATACGGGCGGTAATTTCACCTTCCAGGCCATAGACCTCTGCGTCGTTGGTGGCGACAATGAAGTTTCCGCTGGCCCCGGTGCCCGTGTTGAACAGGTCGGTGTAGTCATAATAGAAGGCATCAAGGTTCAAACGAACCTGACCGTCCAACAGGCTTGATTTCAAGCCAAGTTCATAGTTATCGACTATTTCCGGTTTAAACGGTGTGACTTCTGCCGGATTGTTGGTCCGGGCAGCCCACCCGCCAGACTTAAAGCCCCGGGTAAACATAGCGTAGACGTTGACGTCATCATCAATGTCATACTGGAGACCAAGGCGCGGTGTGAACTCACTAAAATCCAACTCGGTCGGTGTGCCAAGCGCACGGAGCGTATCGCTGTTCCAGCCGATAATATTGCTTTGACTTGATAGACCAACGGGCCCGCCGACGCGTTGCGTCAAGTCGAGTTCCTTCTCCTCTTTGGTAATCCGCGCTCCGGCAATGAGGCGTAATCTGTCGTTTATGCTGTAGGTCAACTCGGTAAAGGCTGCGTAACTCTTCACATTCACATCATAGTCGCGACCGAAGAATGGCAGTGGCACGCGAATGGTATCGGTTATGCGCAAATTGATCTCATCGCCGATGAAAGAGAAGCTGTTTTCTTCAAAATAAAATACACCGGCGACATATTCCAAATCACCGTCTGCGGCTGTGCCCGACAGTTTGAATTCCTGACTCAACTGGTCACTGTCATTGATGGTGTACAGGTTAAAAATCGACACCGGCTGGTCGGTCAGGTCGAGGTTCCACTCCTGATACGTATTGCGCCATCCCGAAATGGACTGAAGACTCATGTCTTCATTAATATCCCAGGTCAGGTTACTTGACATCCCCCAGGTGCGGCCGATGTTTTTTGTGTCGATGCTGCTATCAACGGTGAACAGATCACCATCAAATGGGCGCGTAATACCGGCGACATCCTTAGCGTAGAGCCCGGCCTGCCGGCTGTTGCTCCAATCAATAGATAGGTCCCAGGTCACAGTATCTGTGGGCAATAGACGGAGCTGGCCACGAGCGCCAAAGGTGTTCCTGTCATTGACGTCGTCACCCGTGGCGCGAATTTTTGTATAGCCGTTGCCTTGTTGGGTAAAGCCGGTGAGGCGGGCAAAAGCGATATCTGACAAGGCACCGTTTACAGACGCTTTGGCATTCAAACGATCAAAGCGGCCATAAGACAATTCACCTGCAAATTCCCGTTCATCCGATGGTTTTTTGGTGACCACTTTGATGGCACCGGCATTGGTGTTCCGTCCGTACAATGTGCCTTGCGGACCACGCAGAACTTCGACCCGTTCCACATCGAAGAGACTGAAGTTGTTCACGCCCTGCCGCGCGATGTAGAGATCGTCGATGTAAAACCCGAGACCTGGGTCAACGGTCACTATGGACTCTGTTGTACCAACGCCGCGCAAGAACACGGTGGTTGCCGTACCCTGCCCGATGTTGTTGTTGCCAATGAGGTTGGGAACGTTGTTGACGATGTCAACCACGTTGAACGATTGGCGGCGTTCGATTTCGTTTGCATCGAAGGCAGAAACTGCGATAGGCGCTTCCAGCAATGTGCTGGTGCGGCGTTGCGCGGTCACAACGATCTCTTCCAAAGCAAGGCCCTGCGCTAACGAGCTCCCCGCGCTTCCAATCAGGGCTAAAAAAATGGCCGTGCCCGTCAGTAGTGACGCGTTACGTGCTGCAATCATGGTTGAACTCTCCTCGGTGCTCTCTATAGGGTCTTCTGCTTTCGCAAATTTGATGGCTGCATATTTCTCAATTTTCTGACGTTTGCGATAGCCACCCTTCTACATATGTAGATAAAACGCATCTGTATGTGGATAATTCAACTACTTATTCGCGGCTATGTCCACCGGGCGCTCGGCTGACGTAAAGCATAGCAGGCGCGCCACTTGGGAGCTAGCCGACAGCTGACCCAGAGGGTGTACTGTGATAATGAGCAGCCTTGTAGCTGTGATATTCAACGGCTCAAGGATCGTCAATTCGTTCGACCATGCACTGATTAAAGGACGACAATATGCTGTTTCGCTTTTTGGCCCTGATTGGTTTGGCGCTCTGCACCGTCGCGCCGGCTGCGGCCCAAGACGAAACTTTTCCGGAAGCGGCGAGCGGCCTGGCCGAACAAAAAGGCGGCACGGCTACATCGTTCATGGTGGCCGCTGCTAATCCCATTGCCGTTCAAGCTGGGTACGACGTCATCAAGGCTGGCGGTAATGCCTTGGATGCAGCGTTTTCCACCCAACTCGTCCTCAATTTGGTTGAGCCACAATCATCCGGCATCGGCGGCGGCGCGTTTGTTCTGTATTGGGATAACACCGAAAAGACACTTTACGCCTACGACGGGCGCGAAACCGCTCCGGCGACGGCAACCGAGGACCGGTTCTTAAAACCTGACGGCAAAGCTATGCGCCGCAGCGAAGCGACTGTCGGCGGCAAGTCTGTCGGCGTCCCCGGCTTGGTTTCTATGATGGCTTTGGCCCACGGCAGCCACGGCACCTTGAAGTGGCGGGACCTTTTTGACTCTGCCATAAATGTTGCGGCCAACGGGTTTGCCGTGTCGCCGCGACTTTACCGGCTGCTCGAAGTTGACAAATCGCTGCCCACCACCCCTAGACCAGCCGCACATTATTACGACGCAAATGGCGCACCAAAACCGGTGGGTACGATTCTCAAGAACGATGCTATGGCGCAGACTCTTAGCCGCCTGGCCGATGAGGGTGCGGACGCCTTTTATACTGGGGTTCTGGCCGAAGCGATCGTTCAGGAAGTGCAGAAAGCAACACAGAACCCTGCAGATCTCACGCTTGAAGACATGCGGAATTATCATGCTTTGGAACGCACACCGCTGTGCGCACCCTATCGCCGCTTCACTGTTTGCGGTGCCCCAGCGCCAACGTCTGGCGGTATCGGTGTAATTCAAACGCTTGGCATTCTGGAAAAATTTGACCTTCCGAATATGGAGCCTTGGTCTGCAGAAGCCGTACATTTGTTTGTCGAGGCAAGCCGTCTGGTCTATGCGGACCGCGCCGTCTTTATTGCCGACCCTGCGTTCGCAGCTGTTCCCGAGCTGGGCCTGACCGACCCAGGGTACCTCGGCGAACGGGCCAGTTTGATCGACCCCGCCAACCGGATGGCGAAAGCCGATGCCGGAGCGCCGCCACAAAAAGGGGCGTTTGACTACGCCCCTGGGCAAAGTCCGGAACGGCCATCGACCACGCATATCTCCGTCATAGATGCACAGGGAAATGCCGCCTCCATGACCAGTTCCATCGAAGGCGCCTTCGGCTCTCATTTGATGGTCGGCGGATTCCTGCTCAACAACCAGCTCACGGATTTTTCCTACGCCGCAGTGGCCGACGGACGCACCGTCGCCAACCGTGTGGAGGGCGGCAAACGTCCGCGCAGCTCCATGGCACCGATCATCGTGTTTGATGAAAACGATAACGTCATTGCTGTAACCGGCTCTCCCGGCGGCATGGCCATCGTGCCGCTAGTGTCTAAAACTCTAGTCGCAATGCTGGACTGGAATTTGACACCGCAAGAGGCCACAAACTTGCCGAATGTATTGATATTCGGGCCGACGGTTTTGCTAGAAGGCGAGACGTTTTTAGCACAGCACAAAGAACACCTCGAAGCCTTGGGCCATCGGGTGCGGGTTGGTAATTTTCCAAGTGGCACACATGCCATCGCCGCGCTTGATGGACTTTTATATGGCGGTGCCGATCCACGCCGCGAAGGCACTGTGATGGGCGAGTAGGGCTCTAGCCAGGATCCCGTTCCGACGGTTCTGATACTTCGATCAAATGGCCATCAGGATCATAAACGAACATGCGATACCCCGTATCCCGCACGGAGCCATCTGGGTTGCTGATTTCAAATCGTTCGGGTGTGGAGTGAAACCGCACCCCTGTTTCCTGCAACCGGTTAAACACGAAATTGATGTCATCCGTTTCGACCATGATGATGACATCACCAACACCAATTCCAACCAAGTTGCCGCGGGCATTTGCGAGTGGTGGGCGCTGGTAGCCCAGCAACCCGATCATGCCAATGCGATCATTGTTGCCGCGCATAATGACAATGCGGCCAATTTTCGGATCTGCCGTGAGTGGAAGTTCAGAAGACCCGACAACCCCACCCTCATCAGTATCGCGTGACGAACGCTCAAACCATGGCGTCAGGCCAAGCCGTTGATAAAAATCGATTGAGCGGTCGATGTCATCCACCAAAAGCGTGGTGCGGCGCACGGCAGTTTCTTGACCTACCGCAGAAGAAACACCTGCCACAGCCATCATTAAGGCGACGGCAACAATGGTTGCAACTATGGCGGCTTCTCTCGCAGACCGCAGCACCCGGATCACGCCAGCATTGACCATAACAGAACGTCCTTATTGAATAGATTTTCTTGTACTTTAGGCATCACTGACATGAGAGCAAGGGGCTCCGCGCAGGTCCATGCCTAATCCGCCGACTGCCATACGACTATTTTAGTCCGCATCCTTTAGAAAGACGAAACACGCCAACGGGCAGCGAGGGACACCATCGTCATCGCTTAGTGGAAAAATTCCAGGAAGAATGACGCTGAAATCATAATTGGACCAGTCCCAGGCGTCGCGCCCATACCAAATACAAGGCTAATCAAGAACGTACTATTTATAATCAAACCACGGAATCCGGCTCACCCCGACGCTGTCGGGCCCAAATGTTTTGCCGGTAAGGTCCAATAGAAAATTTCCAAAGACGTGGGTTCCGCAATAGATGAAAGAAAATGTTTTGGGCGCAAAACGTTCAGACATCAGCAAATCCGGCGCTTGCTGATAGATATTCATGAATTCGAAAGCCCTGCGCTTCGGCGGCGCACCATCTTTGAGGCCGCACCAGTAGTACTGCGCATCCCGCATAACCGGATGGCCGGAGGCCGCATCCTCGTGATTCCTGAACGGAATCTTGGGTGTTTTTGTCATAACCTCAACGTCAGCGCCAAAGCTCTAAGACATCCTGATTCGGGACCAGAGTAATTCGCCGGAATAATAAATCCCTCAATAATTTGGCTCACGATCGTAGTTCTGCGCAGCCCTTACATGTGCTTCATACTCTGGCGGCAAGACCGGTGTGTACGGCGGCTTCCAGTCAGGACCTTCTGATTCGTTCCACTCGGTGGCGAAGCTTCCACCTTTGCACCGGCACAGATGAAGACAGCCGCCCCATGTAGCAAACGGCCCGTGCTCGATCCCCGGTGGACGCCAAAAATATCCGCCATCACGCATCATGCCTAAGGGGAAACAAATATCCCCTAGGATGGCGAACTCTTCTTCGACGACGGGGTGAATTTCAGTTCGTGGCGTAGACCAATACGGCATCATGCCAATCAACCACGTTAGCTCTCCGTTGTCTGGATTATGAAAAAGTTTTTTGTGAATGGTGCCAGACGGGTCCCAATTGCCGGAATTCATGTGCTTGCGTTTGCCGGTCTCCCCTTCCATCCGGCGGGTATCTATGTGTTCGACCAGGAGCCTGTCATCAAACATGGAGCCGTGGGCCTCCGAAGATATGACGTGAGCCTCTCCGGATAAAAACGTGAGCACCATCGCACCGAGAGGGCTACTCATTGTGGCGCGGTAATACCCTGCCGGAAGATGCCCATAGTCATGCTTGTTATATGCGCGGCCATTGATCTCAATCGCCCCTTCCAGAACGAAGAACTCTTCATCAACATCCATGTAGTGCGGCCCCGGAGCCTCCCACCTTGCCGGATAACGAAGCTGAACGGACGAGTCGCCGTTGTCTTCATCGATGGAGAGAATCCGGCAGGCTACTCCGTCTCGGGCCCCGCCAGGCATGCCTTCTTGAAAAGGGAGGACTTGAGATTGAACGAATTCGATATGAGGTCGAGCCACTGGGTATTCCTTAGGTCATCGGGCAGAGAACAGCCGTTTAGGGTCGCACAAAAAGGGGCCCCTACTCTACGGCCTTTGTTACAATTTATTATGAGGTTATAATGTGTTGCAGGCGAGGCCTATCAAAGTCTGGGTCAGAAAAACGAAGCCGTTGCCACCTTTAAAATTGCCGTTAGTCTCAACTGGGGTCTCGGCTGTTAAGCCTTTTCGTACAAGGCATCGACGGACAAGATGACAAATCAATGGTAAGAGCCGCCGCAGACACACTGGTCAGCCGCCTCGCGTCTAGCACTGGAGCCAGTCGGCAAACATTAGACTCAGATTTGAAAACGGCGGAACAACTCAAAGAGCAGGGATCCAAACATTTCCAGGCGGGACGATTGGCAACGGCCGGAAGCTATTACCGCCGCGCCATACAAAGCAAACTAGATTACGCTGAAGCCCACAACAATCTAGGTGCCGTGCTCAGAAGACGCGGCAAACCGCAGAGTGCCATAGCCGTCTTTCAAACAGCATTGATGCTAAATCCACGTTTGGGATCAACCTATGGAAACCTAGCCAACCTGCACGAACGGTATGGCAATATTGCCCAAGCAGAGTCTTTCTACCTTAAGGCCATCGAGCTGGCGCCCAACCTTGTTCAGGCCTTTTTAGGACTCGCACGCATCGCTACTCAACGGCAGCGATGGGATGACGCCCTAGCAGCATTGACCCGCGCCACTTCAATTGCACCACAGTCCTTTGAGATTTTGCATCAGGTGGGCGTCGTTAACCTCTACAGAGGGGATTTAAAAACAGCCTTAAATACGCTGCTTAACGCGGAAGAGCGTGCGCCGAAAAACGCCGGTATAAAAGCGTCCTTGGCCGAGGTCTATTATCGGCAGAACCAACGTGAGGAAGCTGACGAGATGATAGAGAAGTGCCTTGCTCTTGAGCCGGACAACACCCTCGGCCTGGCGATTAAGAAAAAAAGTTCGGTGATAGACGAACCAACGCCTGAGCATTAAACCGGAGCGTCCCATTGGACAAGGCTATCCGCTAGGCCGTATCGGCAACGGCGTGAATTCTCTCAACCATAGATACGAACCCGTTACGACGGCTCGGACTTAAGTGTTGGTCTAATCCGAGGCGAGCAAAGGCATCTTCAGCTTTGATAGAAGCAATTTCAGTCGCTGTTTTTCCGCTGTAGAGAGTTGCAAGAATGTAGATGAGCCCTTTAACAATATGGGCATCACTGTCCGCCGCGAAAACAAAACAATCTTTTTTCTCCGGCTTGTGACCAGGTACCATCCAAACCTGGCTCATACACCCCCGTACCTTGAACGTGTCCGTCATAGCGCTCTCCGGGAACGGTGGCAGCTTGCGTCCGAGGTCAATGATGTACCGGTAGCGATCTTCCCAGTCGTCAAATAGCTCAAAATTATCCGCCAGATCATCGAATTTGATGCCCGGTTCGATATAGATAAGACCTTCTTGCTTTATAGTTTCTTGCATTTACCCTCGGCCTTTAACGCTCATAAAGAGTTAGGGTGTTCCTGGTATCACACTGCACCGGACCTGAGTAAGGTGCGGTTCGCAACACGGTTAAGCGACTACTATGCCCGGCACAACAATTTATATTTCAGACTCTATTAGTCTCAACTCAGATGAAATCAATTTCTCGTTTATTCGCGCTTCCGGACCAGGCGGCCAAAACGTCAATAAGGTATCTAGTGCTGTACAACTCAGATTCAATGCGGCTGGGTCTGCTTCACTATCGAATGAAACAAAGCAACGGCTGCTTGACCTCGCTGGACAACGCGCGACTCGTGACGGCCTCGTCGTCATTGAAGCCAAACGGTTCCGCACGCAAGCTAGGAACAGAGAAGATGCGATTGAACGTCTTGCGTCTCTTATTTCACAAGCCTTACACATCGATAAGCCACGCCGAAAAAGCCGGCCAACAAAAAATTCCGTACAGCGACGACTGACGTCCAAAAAGAAACGCGGTTCTACAAAGGAGATGCGGCGTAGCCCTCGACAAGAAGATTAGAACAACTGCGGGTTAGGCGCTGTGGTCAGACAAGGGAAGTAAATTCAAATATTTACCGTTTTAACTTCAACCCCGGACTCAGCGGAGAACTGAAGGGCGGCGAGCCGGGCATAGAGCGGGCTTGAGGCCAGGAGCGCCTCATGGGGGCCGGTATCGATCAAACGACCACCTTCAAGCACGGCAATACGGTCAGCGTTAACGACTGTCGCCAGCCGGTGGGCAATTGCCATGGTCGTCCGGCCGTCCATAACCCCCTCCAAAGCCTGTTGGACAAGACGCTCGTTTTCAGCGTCCAGCGCACTGGTCGCTTCGTCAAGAAGCAGCACAGCCGGGTCTCGTAGAATCGCCCTGGCAATGGCGATGCGTTGTTTCTGGCCTCCGGACAAGCGCATGCCTTTTTCACCGAGAAACGTGTCCAGCCCCTCGGGCAAGCGGTCTAGAAATTCTGTTGCCACCGCGGCTTCAGCTGCTGCACGCACTTCTTCATCACTGGCATCAGGCCGGCCATAGCGAATATTTTCCCAGGCGTTGCTGGCAAAGATCACCGGATCTTGAGACACCAATCCGATCCGGCTACGGGCTGCAACGGGATCTGCCTGCTTGAGGTCAACGTCGTCGATGAAAATTATTCCGTTCTGCGGGTCATAAAAACGCAGCAGCAACTGAAACACGGTGGTTTTACCAGCGCCCGAAGGGCCAACGAGCGCCACTGTTTCACCCGGAGTAATATCGAGAGACAACCCATTGAGCGCAGCTTCATCTGGCCTCGATGGATAATGGAATGTCACGTTTTCAAACTTTACCGCTCCACGCGCCGGATCGGGCATGTCGATCGGATTGGCCGGCGGGCGAATATCAGGCTCGGTCTCAAGGAGCTCGATAAGTCGTTCCGTAGCCCCTGCAGCGCGCTGCAAATCTCCGTACACTTCGGTCAAGGAGGCAGTCGCAGTAGCCACCATGACCGCATAAAACACAAATGAAGTGAGCTCTCCTGCGGAGATACGCCCTGCGATCACATCACGACCACCCGCCCAAAGGATGAGGCTGATAGCGCCGAAGACAAGAAGGATGATCACACCGCCAAGCATTGCGCGCGCCGAGATCCGGCGTACGGCCACATCGAAGGCGCCCTCTACCTCATGAGAAAAGCGCTGTTGGTCAATCGATTCATGGCTATAGGCCTGAACCGTGCGGATGGCATTCAGGCTTTCTTCAGCATAGGACCCCACATCGGCGACCCGGTCTTGGCTGTCGCGGGATAAACGCCTGACTTTACGACCGTACCAAATGATCGGCACGACAACGGCTGGCACGACGAGCGCCACCACACCGGTAAGCTGGGCATTGGTAAAAATGAGAAGCCCAAGGCCACCAATCAACGTCAGTGCATTGCGTAGCGCAATAGAAAGCGATGAGCCGATGACGGTTTGCAGCAACGACGTATCCGCCGTTAAGCGCGATAGGATTTCCCCGGTGCGTGTGATCTCGAAAAACCCCGGGCTCAGTTTTAAAACTTGCTCGTAGACGGCCTGGCGCATATCGGCGACCACACGCTCGCCAACCCACGAGACGAAATAGAAGCGAAAATAGGTGCCGACCGAAATGACCAATACGATCCCAATCAAAACATAGAGACCGCGATTGAGAAACTCAGTGTCTCCAGCACTCAGTCCGTTATCGATGAGAAATTTAACACCAAGGCCAATGGATAGAGTCGCCCCAGCTGTAATGACCAATGCGATGGCGGCCATAGTGAGCGCCAACCCGTACGGCTTCATAAATCCGAACATGCGATAAAGATATTTTGGATCTTTACCCTTTAGCCGATCAAGCATTGACATACGAGTTGTGCCGTGTACCCCGCCTTGATTACTCATAAAAGTGTTCTCATCATCGATTGTTCATGATTGCGTTCTGCTGTGTATGCGTCTGACTCGGCGGGCTAGGTCTCTTAGACAACTGTCATCGAGGCCCTGCTCATGAAGATGTGTCAGCGTGTCGAAGAGATAGTCCGCATTGCTTCCGAGCACTCCCGACGCCGATGCCAACGTTCGTGCCGTCTTTTGAAGGGACCATGTGCCGCGATAGGACTTGTGTTGTCGATTCATCACAAATGTTAGTGCGGTTTGGCGACCGTTTTTAGTCCGTATGGTCACCCACCGCGGCGTATATGACCCCACCACCATCTCGCGCCGCCATAATAGAGATAGTTCTCCGCGGACGTTCTTCGGATTCACTTTAAGGGCGACGCCATAACAGCTGCCGCCTGCATCCAACGCGAGAATGAGGCCTGGATTGTCGCGTGTACCACGGCCCGTCGGCGCAATCATACAGAATCGCCTGCGGTAGCCACGAACTAGCGCCGGACGGCGATCAACCACATCGATGGTCGGATTCCACAACAGTGAACCATAACCAAAGACCCACACATGCCGGCGATTGGGTGATTTAGCCATTGTTTCATCCATTGACGCATCGAGCTCAGCATCGCTCCACACCTTAATATGAGGATTTGCCTCGCGAATCGAGCGCCGCACCGCATCGGCTGAGAGGCTCTCTCGCGTAAGGGGGGCGACGTGTGGGGACGGGGCAGACTGGATCATGATATGCGTGAATGGGTTAGGGCTTTGTAATAAGACTAGTCAACAGAAAAACCAGGATGGCGCTGGATATCATCCGCATCGGGCCAAGCGATGGACACGACTCTTTGCCGAGACCGTTTGTCCCTCTTCGGGAATAGGGTGTCGCATTGTGCGCAATGTGGCTCCAACCTTTTAGCCTCACATGATGAGCTAACCAGCCTCAGCATCGCTCATCTGGATTGTGACGCCTTTTATGCAGCCGTGGAAAAACGTGACGATCCGACATTACTGGATAAACCGGTACTCATTGGCGGCGGAAAACGGGGGGTCGTTTCCACGGCCTGTTACATCGCACGCCGCTACGGCCCGCGATCTGCGATGCCCATGTACAAAGCACTGAAACTTTGCCCCGAGGCCGTTGTTCTTCGCCCGAACATGAAGAAGTACAGTGAGGTAAGCCGAGAGATCAGGGAGGTCTTAGGCACGGCAACACCATTGGTCGAACCGGTTTCCGTTGATGAAGCGTTTCTGGATTTGACCGGCACAGCGCGTCTACATGGCCGGCCACCGGCAGCAACCATGGCCGCTATTGCCCGGAACATTGAAAGCCAGATTGAAATTACCGTATCTATCGGGCTGAGCTACAACAAGTTCCTTGCCAAGATGGCATCTGATTTGGACAAACCGCGCGGGTTTTCTGTGATCGGCCGTGGCGATGCCGTCTCGTTTCTACATGATCAGCCTATTTCAGCGATTCCAGGCGTTGGCCCTGCCCTCGCCAACCGGCTGAAAGTGGACGGGCTGTTTTCTATTGGGGACCTCCAGGCCCGCAAAGCTAAGGACCTCGCCGGACTTTTATGGGGAAACCGGCCAACACCTAGCCCGTTTAAGCCGGGGGCGAGATTCGCGCGCTATCAAAATAGGACGGCCAGCCAAGAGCATTTCGACAGAGCGCACATTCGATCAGGATATCAGTGACCTCGCCACATTGTCGAACCGGCTATGGCCCATGTGTGAATGCGTGTCCGCCCGCCTCAAAGCAAACGGCCTGTCGGGGAAGACTGTGACTCTAAAACTCAAGACGGCACGCTTTAGCGCTCTAACGCGGACAACCACTCTAAGCACACCAACACAATTGGCTGAAGTTTTGTTTCGGGTCAGCAAACCAATGCTTGAGCGGGAACGAAAACGCGGACCCTTTCGTTTAATAGGCATCGGTGCAGGGACGCTAAGCGACTCCGCTATTGCCGATTTGCCTGATCTCTTGGGCGACGGCCTGGGCAAGATCAAGGATATTGAACACGCTATGGACTCTGTGCGGGCAAAGTTTGGTAAGGCGGCCATCCGCAAAGGCCGCACAGAGTAAATAGGGATTGCATGAGATGCTTCTATAAATAACGCCTCAAGCGCCCACTCCCTTAGCCGTCAAACGATAGGCCACCGCCGTCCAGTCCCACAGATCGACTAGCCGCGCCACATAGTGAGAGCGTAGGGGGAGTCGGTCGTCTTGATCGGACCTGAGGTTGCGTTCCAGGGTGTTGATAAGGCGGATAAGGCGACGCTGGTGAAGACCGGTTGATGCCTGAATGGGATCTGCAACAAGACCAGCCAAAGCCGTAAGAGCCGCGGCAGGAACCATTAGCCCAGCAAAAACGCCGGCTGTGAGAGCGGCTGACGCTACGGGGGCTCCGGCAATAGCATAATACAGGCCACCCGCCCACGGGCCGGCCCAGAAACTAGACACTGCAATTGTTTGCGCCAGCGAAGCGGCAACAGTGGAACTGAGAGTCACCAGACCGGGTGTGGTTTTCTGAAAAGCAGCATAACCAACCGCTGCGCTCATAAACGCCGCCGCTATATCTGTTGCCGGGGCCCGTGCGCCAATGTAATCGGTGAGAGTGGCGTTAAGACGTCGTTGAAATGCTCGCTTGTCAGACTCTTCAGCTATCGCTTGCACAACATTCTCGACACGTGTCTCCACGCGATGATCAGAAAGAATTTCATTGAATATCGCATCGTCCAAACTGGCGCGACCGGCCTGCCGGTAAGGAATGGCCAAGAGGTCAGCATGCAGACGCCACACCACTTCGCGGCCAACATCGGTATCAAGCATGACATCAAAGCGCCCCAGCCGGTTGCCAATACGACGGGCACCAACGGCCCGCGCTGCGGCACCCCCCAAGCGGGCCATACCTGTCACTCCGCCAAGCACCAGATTCACAGGCGCGCGAACAAGATCCCAGCCGAGGGCATGGCGATGAAGTCCGGCGACACCTTTCCAGCCGTAGGTCTGCTTGACGAAATCGGGGACCATGGCGCGGCGGCTTTCCGCATAGCGGCCGATGGCAGCGTCCAGAATCTCCGCCGTGATTACATGAGAAAGTTCCATAGTGATATTTGAAAGTGCTGGCCTGTCTGGAGCGGACGTCATGATGGCCTTTCGCTAGAAGAGGTCGGCGCTATACCTTAGCATTGCCGAAGTTGTGTACAAAAAGCGAGCATCATTAAGGCGGGGGAAAAGATCATGGCCGATAAGGACGAAACAGACACCGTCCACCACCATGACAACCAGGACAATCCGATCGGACACAGCACGCATGACGCTGACGTCATGAGTGAAACCCGGCTCGGTGACTATTGGCGAGCCAATTTGCGTCTTCTGGGCTGGCTGTTATCCGTTTGGTTTATCTTTTCATTCGGCCTCGGCATCGTGTTTGCCGATACTCTTGATTCATTCACAATCTTGGGCTTTCCCATGGGGTTCTGGTTTGCCCAGCAAGGCGGGATCTATGTTTTCGTGATTCTCATTTTTGTCTACGTGGTGCGGATGCGTAATATTGACAAAGCATTCGGCGTTAGCGACGAAGATAGCGGCACCGGGGATGCGTTATGAGTGTTCAGGCACTGACCTATGTTTTTGTAGGGCTTACCTTCTCTCTCTATATCGTTATCGCAATTTGGGCGCGCGCGCGTTCGACCACAGATTTCTACGTGGCCGGCGGCGGTGTGAACCCTGTGATCAACGGCATGGCGACCGCTGCTGACTGGATGAGCGCGGCGTCATTTATTTCTATGGCTGGAATTATTGCTTTCATGGGGCGCGACGGCTCGGTGTATCTCCTTGGTTGGACGGGTGGATATGTTCTTCTCGCACTCTTGCTCGCCCCGTACCTGCGCAAATTTGGTCAGTTTACCGTGCCGGATTTTGTCGGTGAGCGGTATTATTCTAAAGCGGCGCGGGTCGTCGCCGTGATCTGCCTTATCTTCATTTCCTTTACCTATATCGCCGGACAAATGCGCGGTGTGGGAATTGTTTTCTCACGGTTTCTAGAAGTGGATATTTCTGTCGGTGTGCTCATCGGTATGGGCATTGTCTTTATTTACGCTGTGTTGGGCGGCATGAAAGGCATCACCTACACCCAGGCGGCGCAGTACTGCGTGTTGATCTTTGCCTACATGGTGCCAGCGATTTTCATATCAATTTTGGTATCAGGCTCGCCAATACCGCAACTTGGGTTTGGTGGCACCATGGCGGATGGTTCAGAGCGCGCGGTTCTGGAAACACTTGATGGTGTTCTTATGGAGCTCGGCTTTGGTGCCTATACGGCCGGCAACAAGTCGACCATTGATGTGTTCGCCATCACCGCGGCTTTGATGATCGGCACCGCCGGATTGCCCCACGTTATCGTGCGTTTCTTTACTGTACCCAAGGTGTCCGACGCCCGGCGTTCCGCCGGCTGGGCCTTGGTGTTTATTGCCATCCTCTACACCACTGCGCCTGCTGTTGCGGTGTTTGCACGGCTTAACTTCGTTGAATCCATCAACGAGCAAACTTATGCCGAAACGCCGGCATGGTTCCGCAATTGGGAGGACATCGGCCTAACAGCATGGCGCGACAAGAACGAAGACGGCCGCCTGCAATATCGCGCTGGCGCCGCTTTTGCCGGAACGCCGGCGTTCACCGGAACACGCAGCGATACCGGCGAGCGGCTATTGTCCAACGGCGTAACCAGCAATGCCAACGAAGTCTATGTCGACCGCGATATCATCGTGTTAGCCAATCCGGAAATCGCCGGTTTGCCGAACTGGGTCATTGCCTTGGTTGCCGCCGGTGGTCTTGCTGCAGCTCTTTCGACAGCGGCCGGATTATTGCTGGTTATTTCTGCAGCTGTTTCTCACGACCTTCTCAAGAAAACATTCTCACCGAACCTTAGCGAGAAACAGGAACTACTCTACGCGCGCATTGCCATTGCCGTATCGCTTGGGCTAGCCGGATTGTTTGGTATCTACCCCCCAGCGTTCGTCGCCCAGGTAGTCGCCTTCGCCTTCGGTTTAGCTGCTGCCTCCCTGTTTCCGGCCATCCTGATGGGTGTGTTCTCAAAACGAATGAACAAGGAAGGTGCAATCGCGGGGATGCTCACGGGCCTGGCCTTGACGTTCAGTTACATCGTCTATTTCAAATTCGTGAGCCCGAACCTAAACACGGCCGAATACTGGCTGCTGGGTATTTCACCCGAGGGTATCGGCTTTATCGGAGCGCTTCTCAATTTCGCTGTTGCGGCGCTAGTTGCCAGCTATACCGCCGCACCGCCGGATTCAGTCCAAGCTCTGGTTGACGATATTCGCTTACCCATTAGCGCAGGTGTTGCGCATCACCACTGAAGGAGAGCTACACTAGTCTCCGTAGCGTTCTGTATGCGCGGATTTCATTTTTGTGACAAGTTCATCTGTCGGCGTGTCTTTTTTTGACTTAGTCCTTCGCACCGAATAGCAGACAGTCACCAACAACACTCGACATGGCGACACAGGTCAACACGATGACGCAGGCTTAGTCATCGTGTTTAATTATTTCCATGAGGGCGTCCATTCCGCTCATCTTCGGCATGTCGATATCGAGTAAGGCTAAGTCTGGTTTGGGGACTTGAGCTTCTTGACCCCTTCCAGACCGTTTTCCCTCGCCGATGACATCGGATCCAGCGTGCTCCAGCACCATTCTCACCGTTAGGCACACGGCGGCGTCATCGTCGAAGAGCATAACCTTGATCATGTAGTGTCTTACGAGACCGGACCGGTATTCGGTGTCTTGATGACCCCGGCACAGGCTAGCCATATCAAGAGGCCGTGTGAAAGCCCACGTCATATCCATTGCGAATCATTACGTCGGACGACAGGTTTTTGGAGGAGTGGTTGCAATTTGCCGCTAAGCCGGGCAAACCCGAGACTAAAGAATAGGGTAGGAGACGCTAAGTATGGATATGATTGGGTCTTATGAGATCCCAGCGTCACAGGAAACCGTTTGGGCGGCTTTGAACGATATAGACGTGCTTAAGGCCTGCATCCCAGGGTGCGAGTCGATCACTAAACATTCCGAGACCGAGCTTGAGGCGACGGTGTTTGCCAAAGTGGGGCCGGTAAAAGCCAAATTCACAGGTACCGTGACATTGTCCGACCTCGATCCACCCAATGGCTATACCATCTCTGGTGAGGGCAAAGGCGGTGCCGCCGGCTTTGCCAAAGGCGGCGCCAAGGTCCACTTGGAACAGGCTGGTTCGGGCACAACTCTTACCTATGAAGTAACGGCCAATGTCGGCGGAAAACTGGCCCAGATCGGCAGCCGTCTGATTGATTCCACGGCCAAAAAAATGGCGGATCAGTTTTTCTCAAAGCTCAGCGCCGAAGCCTTTGAGACCGCTCCCATGGCAGAAGGTGAGGAGGTGCCGCTCCCTAAAACATCGCCAGAACCATCAACAGTGGCATCACGCCCCGTGGATCCTATGGAACCCCCTGACCCCACGGTGGTAAAATCCATCTCTGAGAATCGAGAACCAGATGCGTTGAACACTTTTACGCCGGTTTCGTTCGGTGTTTGGGCGTTTTTAGTGAGTGGTCTCTTCGCGTTGGGCCTTATATGGCTTATTCTCGGTTGAAACACGAAAAACAGTAGAAGCAGCGGGCGTACATTCCATGCAGATTTCGGTCACCATCAATGGCAAGCAAGAAACGGGTGAAGTTGAACCCCGCACGCTACTTGTCGAATTTATCCGCTACCAACTCGGCCTGACAGGCACCCATGTGGGCTGTGATACCAGCCAGTGCGGCGCCTGCACCATTCATATGAACGGCCGCTCGGTTAAGGCCTGCACCATGCTGGCGGTTCAGGCAGACGGACAGAATGTTGCAACCATTGAAGGTGTCGCCGAACCAGACGGCACGCTTCATCCCATGCAGGAGGCGTTCCGGGACAACCATGGTCTTCAATGCGGGTTTTGCACGCCAGGAATGATCATGTCGGCACTGGCCATGGTCGACCGCCACAATGGGGAAGCGCTAGACGAGCAAACCATCCGAGAAGAGCTGGAAGGCAACCTGTGCCGCTGCACCGGTTATCACGGCATCGTCAAAGCCATTGCTGCTGGGTCTAAAGCCATGCAGGGAGGCGCCTGATGTACGCTTTTGAATACCGCAAGGCCGCCTCTACAGAAGATGCCGAGAGCGGTTTTACTGCAGCAGACGACGCCTCTTTTCTTGCCGGTGGCATGACGATACTGCCAACGCTCAAACAGCGCTTGGCACAACCGTCCGACCTGATCGATTTAAGCGGGATTGAGTCCTTAAGCGGCATTTCAGTTGAGGGCGGAACCGTCACCATTGGCGCCATGACCTGCCATGCCGATGTTGCTGCCTCTGCCGACGTGCAATCGGCGATTCCTGCTTTGGCAGCTTTGGCGAATTTGATAGGTGACCCGCAGGTACGCAATCGCGGCACTATTGGCGGGTCCATTGCCAACAACGATCCCGCCGCGGATTATCCCGGTGCAGTGGTGGGTTTGAATGCAACCGTGCACACGACCAAGCGCGAAATCGCCGCGGATGATTTTTTCATTGGTCTGTTTGAAACGGCTTTGGATGAAGGCGAATTGATCACAAAAGTAGTGTTCCCCGTTCCTGAAAAAGCCGCCTACCGCAAATTCCCAAACCCTGCGTCGCGCTACGCTATCGTCGGCGCATTTGTTGCGAAGACTAGCGATGGCATACGTGTCGCCATCACAGGTGCGGGCCCAACTGTGTTCCGCGTAACGGAGATGGAAGCGGACTTGTCAGAGTCGTTTTCTGCAGACGCGATCAAGGACATTGCCATTCCACAGGACGACTTGAACTCCGACCTTCATGCCTCGGCCGAATATCGCGCTCATTTGATTGGCGTGATGGCCAGCCGGGCCGTTGGAGATTGCAGCTAAGTCACTCTAATTATAGGTCTTTTATGCTATCCAGTAGGGGCACAGCAAACATGTGCGCCTTGGACAGCGCGCGCGCCGCAGGTATGATCGCGCCAGGAACACCGGCCTCAAGCACCGGTCAGAAACCAGGGGAGAGAAGATCATGAGCGACGCAACTGCGGGCAGTCCGTCCGTTTTCGAACAATACGCCGGTAAACTTTGCACCTGGGGTTTGACGATTGTCGTGCTCGGCGCTTTGGCCGCTGCTTTGTGCGGGCCGATTAGCCAAACCGGTTTGTATGACTTCGGTTTAGCCTTCGCCATCCTGCGCTACGCCGTTTATGCCATGGGCGCTGGAGCGTTTCTGTGCCTCGTCGGTTTTATCTTCGGCGTTGTCGCCTACAAAGGTGACGTGCTCAGCAATGCGGCCAATGGCTTGCTCGGGGTTATCATTGCCATCGCTGTTTTTCTTGTGCCCTACAGCCAGCTCAGCCGCGGCGCGCCGCCGATCCACGAAGTGACCACCGACTTCGACAACCCACCGGCGTTTGTTGATGTGGTGCCGCTCCGTGTCGCCAGCAACGCAGCCAACCCCCCGCAGTATGTTGCCAAGATTGAAAGTCGTGGCCGGACATTCGATATCATGCAGCTACAGAAAGATAACTATCCCGACATCCAACCGCTGAAGTTTAAGGACACCAATTACGAAGCGGTGTTCGAGAAAGCGCTTGCAGGCGTCTATGAAATGGGCTGGACTTTGGTGTCGGAAAACCCACAGCTTGGCCGCATTGAGGCCTACGATAAGACACCTTGGATGGGCTTCATCGACGACGTGGTCATTCGCGTGGAAGCACAGCCTATGGCCTATGAAATTGATATTCGTTCCAAGTCCCGCGTCGGCTTTGGTGATCTTGGGGCCAATGCCAAACGAGTGCGTGATTATCTGAAAGCGGTGTCAGGCCGGTCTGCGCACTAACAAATGGCACCGGCTTTTTCTTTAACCCGCCGCGGCGCTCTTATATCCGCGGCGGCAGCGGGATCATTTATCGCTCTACTAGCGCCCATCACTGCCGCCCGTGAAGTGCGGGATGATGTGGGCAGTGTCCAAGTTCAAGTGAAGCGATTTTATGTGGATAGCCGGTTTGGCCAACTCCATGGGTATCGCGCCGAGCCGGAGACCATCAGCACAAAAACGCCTCTGATCTGCCTTCACCAAACCCCATCTTCGGCAAAGATTTTCAAAGATTTTATTGCGGTCATGGGACAAGACCGGTTGGTCATGGCCTTTGATAACCCGGGCTATGGATCATCGGACGGCCCGGTGGACCGCGTACCCCTGGAAACCTATTCCGAAACCTTGGCCGAAACCCTGGAGACGTTAGGCTTTGGTCCTAACGGCCGCGGCCCGGTGGACATTCTCGGCATGCTGACGGGTGCAAAGATCGGCGGGGAACTGGCGCGGAGCAGACCGGATATGGTGCGGCGTTTGATCTTGGTTCAGTCCTTAGTGATGACAGAAGAACAACGCCTAGCCATGATTGCAACACTGCAAGGTGGCGTGCAGAAGGGATGGGCGGAACAAGGGGCGGACTTTTATGTGACACGCCTCAAAAGCGCTCTGGCTGAACTAGACTCGGAGCAAACCCTGGACCAGGCGATCACTGATTTTGCTGATAGCCTCGTCGCCGGAGAAGACTATTTGCGAGGCGGTATGACTGCCCTCGCCTATCCGACGGAACGGCTCTACAAAGAAATCACACGACCCACTTTGGTCGTTGCGCTAGGTGATGAACGCGCCGAGCTTGCTGCTGGCGCAGCAGACCTTATCCCTCAAGCGCAGCTTTTGCGCCTGCCGTCATATTCACGTCACACCTTCCGCAGCAACCCCGACGCCATGGCGGCTCCCTTTCGCGCGTTCTTGGATTCTCCCTAAGCCACAGGTGCAAAACATGGCCAAGTGGCCCCTCGCTCTCATTCTGTGCGCCTTGATCTTTTTATTAGAGTCATCTCCTGTTGGAGCACAAATTTTAGGCGGCTCAGATACGACGGAGATTGCCGAAAACCTCTATTCCTACCGACATGGCGGCGGCCGTTCCCTATGGGTAGAGATGGACAATAGCGTCATCGTATTCGACCCAATGAACACTACAGCAGCAGCGGTGCTCAACGACCCCATCAAAGCGGCGACAGACAAACCCGTCAGCCATGTAATTTACAGTCACGAACATTACGACCACATCAGAGGGGCAAAGATTTTTGCCGATGCTGGCGCCACCATCGTATCGCACGAAAACTGCTTGGACACGTTTGATTACATACCCGATCCAGAGGCGATTCGCCCCGACGTGACGTTCAGTGATAACTACGACATTCCCGTTGCGGGAACAAAAATCGAGCTTTTGTATTTCGGCCGCAACCACGGCGACTGTATGACCGTTGCTCATTTTCCCGAACACCGGCTGGTCCTTATTATCGACCTTATTGCCGAGAAGTCCTTACCGTTTGGCAGCTTGCCTGACTATTACCCCGGTGACACTTTGCGTTCTCTTAAAGAGATAGCTCAACTTGATTTTGATCGCATTGCCCTTGGCCATCGGTCAGCTGTCATTGACCGAGCAGCCCTGGATGACACAATCGGATACTGGTCCGACCTTATGGCGGCGGTCAAAGCCGAACTCGAGAAAGGCACTGGGGCCTTCGAGGTGATGGAAACCGTCGAATTGCCGCAGTACCGCGACTGGCGCAACCATGACCGGTGGTTCAAGCGTCACGTCGAACGCGTTGTCTGGCATTAAGCCATCGGCTGGTAAGCTGCTGGCCTTGACGTCTGCTAGGCTGCGATCTTAAACGTCTGGTAAGCTGGGTCATGTTCACAACCCGCCCTGACATTACAGGTACCTTCGGCGTCGCGGCCTCGACACATTGGATTGCGTCATCCGTTGCCATGGGCGTACTGGAGAAAGGGGGCAATGCCTTTGATGCTGCTGTGGCTTCTGGTTTTACTCTGCAGGTTGTCGAACCGCACCTCAATGGACCCGGCGGCGAAGTGCCTGTGCTGTTCGCCAAGGCGGGCAGCGAAGGCGTGCGGGTTCTGTGCGGTCAGGGTGTGGCGCCTGCGGCAGCGACGGTTGAGCGTTACCGTGAATTGGGGCTCAATCTCGTACCCGGAACCGGTCTGTTATCAGCAGTGGTGCCCGGCGCTTTCGATGCTTGGCTGCTCCTGCTGCGTGACCATGGAACGTGGCGATTGGCAGATGTCTTAGCGCCGGCGATTCATTATGCCGAGCACGGTCAGCCTCTCCTTTCAACGACAGCGGACGTTATTTCCCGTCTCAAAAACTTGTTCGAAAAAGAATGGACGACATCTGCCGAACTTTATTTACCGAACGGGACAGCGCCCGTGGCAGGTGCATTGTTCCGCAACCCGGTTCTGGCAGAGACCTACAAAAGAATTATCAACAATTCAGATGTAAGCGGGCAAAGCCGTGAAGTGGAAATTGATTCCGCACGAAAACTATGGCGAGAAGGGTTCATTGCGGAAGCCGTTGATTCCTTTTGCCGCTCTACCGAGGCTATGGATACATCGGGGCGGCATCACGGCGGACTTTTGACCGGAGACGACATGGCCGGTTGGTCGGCGTCCTACGAAGACCCGATCACGTGCGATTACCACGGCTACACCGTGTGCAAGACGGGACCATGGGGGCAAGGGCCGGTGTTCCTGCAGCAGCTCGCGTTGTTGGACGGGTTTGAGTTGGGCGCCATGGACCCCGAGGGTCCGGACTTCGTCCACACTATAGTTGAGTGCGCCAAATTGGCCTTCGCCGACCGGGAGGCCTTCTATGGCGACCCCGCGTTTGCCGATGTGCCTCTCGAGACTTTGCTCAGCAAAGCCTACACCGATGATCGGCGGCGGCTGATTAAAGACACCGCATCTCTTGCGTTGCGGCCGGGCCAGATTGACGGATATGGCGGCCCCATTGGCGGTGGCAATTCATCACCGGTGGGCGCGCAGGACTTGGGAGAGTTCGGTGCCGGTGAGCCGACAGTGGCCAAGACCGGTGAGACTCGCGGTGATACCTGCCATCTGGATGTGATCGACCGGCACGGCAACATGGTGTCGGCCACCCCCAGCGGCGGCTGGCTCCAGGGGTCTCCAGCAATTCCCGGGCTGGGCTTTTGCCTCAATACCCGCGCGCAAATGTTTTGGCTGGATGAGCGGTCACCCAATGTCATCGCACCTGGGAAGCGGCCGCGCACAACATTGACGCCGTCGTTGGCCTTGCGGGACGGAAAACCCTACATGGCCTTCGGCACGCCGGGTGGTGACCAGCAGGACCAATGGTCCCTGGCATTTTTCCTGCGCCTTGTGCATCACGGCATGTCTTTGCAGCAGGCCATTGATGCACCGGCCTTTCACAGCGATCATTGGCCCAGTTCGTTTTATCCCCGCCAGGACAAACCGGGGCACCTGGTGATGGAAAGCCGTTTCTCAGACCAAACACTGAGTGAATTACGCCGCCGTGGCCATGACGTCGCTGTGGGACCGGCGTGGTCCGAGGGGCGGCTCTCAGCCTGCACCCGTGAAGATGAGCTCCTGAGCGCCGCCGCCAATGCCCGTGGCATGCAGGGCTACGCGGCGGGGCGCTAACAATTGCCATAGTGCTGCCGTCACAGTTTTGTGACCTGGACCGTGCCCCGCTCACAGGGTCGTGTATCTAGTAACGTTGCAACATCGGCAATGTGATTGTCCAGCGCCAGCACCCAGATGGTTCTCGAGAAAATATCGCTCACGACATTCCATTTGCCTTCGCGTTTAAAGCGTTCAGGCCTAACGGGGTGATCCACACCGAGGATGACCCTTAATCCTTTCGCACGGAAAGAAACCGTCCAGGGTGAACATTTCGATTGTGGTCCTCCCAGCCCTGCACCCGAGGTGAGACCAGCATACGGAACGCATAGTAAAACAGCGGCGCGATGGGTTGTTCTTCACCAATCAACGCTTCAGCTTGGCGGAATAAAGCGAGGCGCTTGTCGGGGTCTATTTCCCGGTCGGCCTCATTGAGCAATGCATCGAAGTCCAGGTTATTGTAGCCGGACTGATTCATAGGACCGGACGTCGACTTCAGCAGATATAGATAGGTCGACGGGTCCACCATTTCGGGATACCAGGCCGCGCGGGCGACTTCAAAATTGCCACTACGCGTATCGGCATAGAGTGTTGGATTGTCCGACACGATTAGGTCGGCCTCGACGGGCAAGCGGCTCCACATTCGCGCCACCACATCCATGGTCGCGGCGACAATGTCTTGGTTGTTATATCTGAGTTGCACTTTGAGCGGATTGTGATCGTCATAACCGGCGTCTGCCAACAGTTGCTTCGCCCGGCCCAGACGGTCGCTGCTACTGCCCTGAAGCAGGGGCGGCCGGTAACGGCCAAGTGTTCCCATAACTTCGGGATGGACAACGGAATACGCATCAATTTCGCCACCCTTAAGGAAACTTTCGACCAAGACTTGCCGCCGTATGGACATGGACAACGCCTGGCGTACCCGTGGGTCGTCAAATGGCGGACGGTTAACATTGAACACCAGATACTCAATGCCGAGCGATGGATGAACCCGCAAAGCCTCGGGCATATTTTCGTGAATCCACGCCAATCGGTCGCGGGGGACGAAGGGAACGGCGTCTATCTCGCCGGCGCGGAACCGATCAATGGCTGTCCCTAAGTTCTCCGCGGGATGAAAATACAGGGCGTCGAGTGAAACCTTGTGGGCGTCAAAGAACAAAGGATTGGGCTCAAGGCGCACTTGAGTCTGAGGCACCCACTCTTTCAACATAAATGGCCCGTTGCCAACCAGTGTGCCGGGACGCGCCCAGCGGGGTCCGGCCGTCTCCACAACATGACGCGGCACCGGCAAACCGCGATGAATAAGAATTTGAGGTAAATAGGGCGCCGGGTGTTCCAAGGTCATGACGAAAGTAAGGTCATCCTCCACGCGAACGCCCAAAGCTTCGGGAGGCACGACTCCCCTGTTCACATCCTGCGAGCCCTTAATGAGATAGAGCAAAGACGCGAAGGGTGACGCGGTCACGGGATCGAATAGACGGCGGAAGGAATAGGCGAAGTCTGCTGCTGTAAATGCTTCACCATCGGACCACGTCAGGCCTTCTCTCAAATGCCACGTGTATGTCAGCCCATCATCCGAAACATCCCAGCGCTCCGCCAACCCGGGCAAAACTTGGCCGGCGGGACCAAATGTTGTGAGCCCGGTAAACAGCTCCAAAGCGATGGTAGCTTCCCACCCGTTGGCAGTCTTGTGGGGATCAAGCGTATCGGGATCACCCCGATTGCCGCGATGAACCACCGATTCAGCCCATACGGGTTGAATGATCGCCAATGCAATAAGGAGGGTGAGGCACTTGGTTACTAAGCGGTTCATGGTGTTCGTATCATTTAGAGAGTGCCCCGTCCGTGTTAGCGTGTCGTTATAAATATTGAATGGCCGATCATACATGCGGTCAAAGGAGATTGGTGTGCGATTTGTTGCCATTTTGGCCCTGTGCACTCTTTTGGCCGAGCCTGGATTTGCAGTAACCCTAAGGGTTGGCGCGTCGAGCCGCCCACCCGGCTTGGGGAATCCCTACAATTCAATTTCAACGCTGGCCAGTCATTCACGGGCCAATATCTTGGACGGACTCACCGTACAAGGACCGGACGGTACCATTGACCCGGCCTTGGCCATCAGCTGGCAAGCCACGTCGGATCTGAGCTGGGAATTTAAAATGCGGCCCGGCGCCGTTTTCTCCAATGGCGAATTGGCCGACGCAGCTGCGGCAAAAGCGACCATCGATTTCCTGACCCAAGGGGACTCCGCGCGCTACTTGATGGCACGGGAATTGCGCGCGGTTGAACGCGTTGACGTTATCGATAAGGAAACGCTTCTCATCACGATGCAGTATCCCGACGCGATTCTGCCCAAACGCTTGAGCCTGGTGATGATTTTGCCTCCGCGCGCATTTGCTGACATGGGCTTGGATACCTTTGCACAGACACCCATTGGCAGCGGCAGTTACATACTTGAAGACTGGGGTATGCAATCGGGCCGCACCATACTCTCCGCGAACACAACAAGTTGGCGCCCGCCGGCACAGATTGACCGTGTAGAAGTGGTCGCGCCGCTGCGGGATTCCATCGTTCGACTACAGGCGCTGCGCTCTGATCAGATAGACCTCACACTAAACATAAGCGTCGACGAAATGGACCGGATGGAAGCGGAAGGCTTTGTTCTCAGCGTTGCATTGACGGGTACCATTCAATCCATCGCCCTACCCAATGTAGGGAACCCAGACTCTCCGCTTCAGGACATACGTGTGCGCCAAGCCCTGAATTACGCCGTCAATAAAGAGGTGATTACGGACATCATTCTTGGAGGCACGACCTACCCCACCGGGCAAGGCGCTATTCCCATGAGTGTGGGGTTTAACCCGGATATTGACCCCTATCCTTATGATCCGGAACGGGCCCGGGCCCTTCTCAGCGAAGCAGGATACGGTGATGGTTTTGCCTTAAGAGCCGAAGTAATGCGCGGTGGAGCACCAACAGACGATGCTGTCTACGTTCAACTCGCCCAGGACCTCGCACGGGTCGGCGTGGGCGTGGATCTCCAAGCCCTGATTGGCCAAGAATGGATTCGTAAATTCTTTTCCGGGGAATGGGGCGATGCCGATGTTTTTTCCATGACCTGGACGACCAACGCTTACGCCGACACCATCCGCGCCATCGAAACTTTTTCCTGCGAGAAGCCTGGCGCCTTTTTCTGTGCACCGGAACTCCTTCCGTTAATTCACGCGAGCAATCAGAACTTCGACACTGCTGGCCGGGAACAACAGTTACGAGACATCATGGCGACGCTCCATGATATGGCGCCTTCCATTTTCCTCTACCCGCACTCCATCGTCATTGCCCACCGTCCGAGCGTTGAAAAGGTCGTGGTTGGGAGCGGTGGCTTCATGTTTGAACGTATGCGCATGTCAGAATATGGTGAATGATGCGCGTGACTTTGAACTCATTGTTATTGAGTGTTGTGCTGTGGATGTTGGGCCCAGCGCAGGCTGAAACCTTGCGCACAGTACAGACCGGAAATATTACACCGCTGCTCAATCCGTTTTCATCGCTAGCGCAGGGCATTACCAATCCGCAAGCGATGATTCACGACATGCTGACCTATGTGTCGACAGACGGAACTTTGCAGCCCGGTTTAGCGATTGCCTGGAGCTCAATAGGCCCAACCACATGGCGCATTTCATTGCGGCCCAATGTCCGCTACTCCAACGGACGCGCTGTAACAGCTGAGGTCATCGCCAAGACTATCGCTTACCTGAAAAGTGACGCTGCAAAACGCTATGTTATTTCGGGAGAGGTGCGGACCATAAAATCTACCCACGTCATTGATGATCTCACGATTGACGTGGAGACTCATGAACCGGATGTTCTGCTGCCGCGCCGGTTTGGCACCATCCCCATGCCCGAACCCTATCTCTATGAAGAACTTGGCCCGGAGGACTTTAGTTTGGCCCCAGTGGGCACCGGGTCCTATGTGGTGGAGGCGTGGAACCTTGACTCTCAACAGCCCCTTTTGGTCGCGAACCCAGACAGTTGGCGGGCGCCGGTGGAGATTGACCGGGTTGAGATGCGGCTGGTCAAAGATGCCGGCACACAGGTGCAAGCACTCATGTCGGGACTGGTCGACATGGGATACAACCTGGGCATCGTTGAGCTTGAAGTGCTGGAAAGTATGGGGTTTCGCACAGAAGTGCAGCCGGGTGGACAGATTAGCGCGTTGGCGTTTTCGAACCGGGACCCGGAGTCGCCTTTTTCCGACCAGCGCGTGCGCCAAGCCATGAACTATGCCGTCAACACACAAGAGATTGCCGACATCATCATGATGGGCACCACTCAGCCGGCGGGGCAGCCCGGTGTTGCCACCATGGCAGGATACAATCCAAATGTAGGCCCCTATCCTTACGACCCAGAAAAAGCGCGGGCGTTGCTTGCAGAGGCTGGGTATGCGGATGGTTTGTCATTTCGTGCTGAAGTTTTGGCAGGCGGTGGGGCCGTCGAAAGCACCACAATTTATCTAAAAGTAGCTCAAGACTTGGCCAAGGTTGGCATCGCCATGGAGGTGCAGCCATTGCAAGGAGTGCAGTGGATTCAGAAATACTTTAGCGGTGAATGGGATCAGGCCGACGCCATTTCTGCCACGTGGAACGGTGCATCGTATTGGGATGTCAGCCGCGCCATTGAGATTTTCTCCTGCAAGAAGCCGGGCGCATTTTTCTGCGCACCGGAATTGATGCCAGCCATAAACGCCAGCCACGGCATGTTCGATGCCCATGAGCGGGACCAAACACTACAAGATCTGTCACGGAAAATGCACGATCTAGCCCCTGCGATTTTTCTCGTGCAGTTGGTAGATATAGTCACCGTCAGCCACCGGCTTGGCCCACTGACCTATCGCCACAAGCAACTGGCCGTCGATCAGTTGCGTCTGGCAGAATAGTTTTTTCATGACAAGGATAGCCGCACCGGCGGCCATTGTGCATGCTGTGCTCGACGCCTTAGCGCCATTAGGCGTCACCGAGATTGACTTGCCGCTGACGCCACTCAATGTGTGGTCAGCTATTCGGAAAGCGAAACCGGCATGACCGAATCATCAACCTCTATGCGGTCTGTCCTCTCCCAAATGTCGGGGATGCCCCTTCTGATTTTCGCCATTTGCATGGTTGGGCAAACACTTACAAATTTTGATCAATCTCTGTTCAGCTATGCCATCCCCGGAATCATGGAAACATTCGATGTGGGGTTGGATACCATTGGTTGGATTTTGTCGGTGTCGTTCGTTTTTGCCGCAATTACCACGATCGCCATTGGTGTCGCAGCGGACCGGTTTGGCCGGCGGCGTTTGTTTATTTTCTGCCTGGCCTCGTCTGCACTTCTTGTGGGTGTTCATGCGCTAGCGCCCACCATTGTCACACTGACCATGGTGCGTGCATTTGCGTTTGGCCTGAGCGCCGGGATCGTGCCCTTAGCCAATGCCTTTACGGCGGAAGCGGCGCCGCCTCGCGTGCGGGGGCTGATGACCAGTTTGCTGCAATGCGGCTATGCCTTGGGCTGGTTCCTCGCGGCCATGGTCGGCGCACCGATCCTAGAGGCCTATGGCTGGCGCTATATTTTTCTGCCGGCCCTCGCTGTGGTTCCGTTGGCCTTTATCATTGCCCGCTACTTGCCTGAGTCTGAACGCTTCGAGAAACACCAAGAAACAGCGGGCTCCGACGGAAAGGGCGTATGGGATCTTTCTGCTTGGACGGCAAAACTCAAAGTGCTGTGGGAACCTGCGTTGCGTAGCCGCACCGTCTGGTGCGTTTTGCTGTTCTTTTTTCAGGGCGGCGCCTATGCGGGAACCGCCTTTTATTTTCCCGCCTACTTCGGCGAAACCTTCGGTTATTCGCAAAGCGAGGCCGCTGAGATCGTCGGTTTGTCCTATGGCGTCGGTGCCATCGGATATGTTTTGGTAGCCATCGTCGGTGAGTTTTTCATCACCAGACGCAACGCCGTTCTCATCTGGCTGGGTTTGGGAACAATTGCCTTCGCCTGCTTGATTTGGCTACCAGAAACCAAGAGCGAGAATGTGTTCTGGTTCGGCGCCATGGCGATGACGTTTTATGCGGTCGCCGCCGTTATGTGGGCCTTTGCCGCTGAGCTGTTTCCGACCCGTGCCCGGGCAACCGCCTCCGCCGTATTTTTAGCCTCCATCCTTTTGTCTCTTGCAGTGTATCCCATCGGCGTGGCCTACGCCGTGGAGCTGATGGGCTGGCGCACCGCATTCACCTGGGCTTTCATTCCCTCGGCGGTTATCGCCACCATCGCCGCCTGGATGCTGCCGAATATCAAATCCGGTTTAGACGTGGATGAGATCGCGACCTAAAGTCACCTTGGACCATAATTCAACACCATGAGAGATAATCACATGCCAGGAACTCCAAAGACCTCTGCTGCAGAAACGGTGATCATTCCATCCGCATGGGACCTTGATTGGATGGCCATCGACACCAGCGACGGCAATGTTCCTGGACCAACACTCAAAATGCTCTACGAAGATCCGCAGACAGGCGCGGTGACTTTTATGACCCATGTGCCGCCCAACTGGCATGACAAGAACCTAGATTTTCATCCCACGACGGAAGAAGGGTTTGTCATTGCAGGTCATATCAAGCTTGCAGACCGTTTGCTGGATGCGGGCTGCTACCTCTATCGGCCTCCGTATATTCTGCATGGTCCCGTCTACGCGCCCAATGACTTGGGGTGCACCCTTTTCCAGCGCACCAGTGGCCCGTTGCGGATCCTGTACTACAAGGGAACTGAGCACCCCCATAAGGATGGCCAGCCCATCAAAGATGACTACTTGCACAGCGACGTTGAATGGAGCGAGAAGACCGATACGACTGAGTTGCCATGGGAACAGGTCAAGGAAGGTGGGTGGTCAGGCACCCAGATTCGTTGGATTCACCGCAACGAACTCACAGGCGGAGGCTTTGTCATGATCGAAATTCCGCCGGGATGGACAGGAACAGGCAGCGCGGCGCGCGGTCCGGTAGAAGAGTTTATATTGTCTGGTAGCCTTGATGCGGGCGGAACATCGTTTGGCAAATGGGGATACGCTCACCGAGCCAGTGGCAAGCCTGCCGGAAAATATTCGAGCACTGATGGCGCAACAGTTTTATCCTATTGGAACGGCGCCAACGAGCTTTAGGTCCGTGACTTGCCTCTACAGCGCACCGCTAACTGCTAGCATCCAGGAACTCGGCGGCTATCGACGCCTAGATGCTGCCTAATATTAAATCCGGCTTAGGCGTGGAAGAGATCGCAGTTTAGGCTTTTTTCGTGCCACAAAAGTGGCTGCTGGCATCCCAGTTGGGACCGTCTTCTTTATTGACGTTGAAGCCGACGCGTTTCATATCACTGGCGAAGTCCACTTGCTTATATTCGTACCACCAGACTTCGTTGTTCCAGCGATGATTCTTCCATTCCTGATATTGCGAGAAAGGCCCGGCTAGGCCGCCATACCCGCCCGTATAAATATCCTGTGGGAAATAGAGTCCGCCCGGGCGGAGAACGCGCTGGGCTTCCGCGAACACATCGCGTGAGGCCTGCTCGGGAATTTCGTGGTGCAAAAGGAAACTGGTGACTATATCAAAGTGGTTGTCGGGGAAGTCCGTGGCTTCGGCTAAGCCCTGCACAAAGTTCACATCCACGCCCTGGTCGACAGCCCGCATGTGACCATAGCGCACCATGGGGCCACCCACTTCTACGCCCCAAACTTCTGCATCGGGGAAGCGCTCTTTGAGGGCGACGGATAACTGACCAATGCCGCAGCCCATATCGAGGATGCGTTTGACCTTGCCGTCTTTGGGCAGGAAAACATTGTTCGCCAAATTAGTGTGGTACTCATCTTGGTAGTTTTCTCTGAACCGGGCCAAATAAAACGCGTTGGTGCCATAGTGATACATATGACCAGCGAAGGCGTTGCCCACATAACCACCCGGTTGCATGTGAATTTCATGTTTGGTGTAGTCCGGCTGGTCCATATCCGGGTTTAATTTCAGCGTACCGGGGCCGACGTTGTCATAGGCTTCCATTTCGCCGAGGTATGTATCCACGTCGTCAGCAAAAGACAGGAAAAAGTTGAGGTGGGCAAAGCGCTGGCCGTAGATCCGCATGAGCCCTTCGGTACCGATGAGATGGTCGTCCTCGAACATCGCTGTCACTTCGTCGATGGGAAGATCTTTCTTCGGATCTTTGCCGTGGGCTTTGACAATGTTGTTGGCCCGTCTTGTCGCTGCTCGCAACACCGCATCACCACGCCAAACACGAAAACCGGTGAGAAAATCGTCGCGCCCTTCGGCGTCCAATGTGGGCAGGCGTTCGAGACGACCGCGGGCGCCACGAATTTCTACATCCGAATCACCAGACTTATTGATTGCGGCCTTATTGTTTGCAGCTTGGGCCTTGCGGCCGGTCACAAAAGACGAAATGGCGGTACCAACTCCGGCAGCGGCGCCAAATAATGTACGGCGGTCTAGCATTGGTGTTCTCCTCAATTTGATCTTTGGGTATCAATCTAGGAAACCATTGCGCAGAGAACGCTTCGCCTAAAACGTGCTGTTTGGCCGTATGCCAAACGTCCTCGTTTCGTGAGAGACCTCCATCATAGCTCGGAATGGGTTGAATGAGAACGTGTGATGGGAACGCGGGATGAGAAAAATCATGGTTAGCTTTGGCCATGCGTTGGGTTGCTTAGGGCCTTCAATTCGTATCATGACCAGAGAGGCCGTCCAGCTTACCTTTGTTGAGTATGCCTTTGGGGTAAAAAACATCTTTAATGCCAGAGAGCGCAGCGCACCTCTACATCCGTCGATACAATCCCCGAAACGAGAAGGTCACGGACCTCTTGCTCACGGTTCTGGTCTAGACCGGGGTTGGGTTTCGTGGGTGTGGGTTAAACGATCAATCTTATCGATCGACTGAGATTATCGTCAGTCAATCAGCGCTCCATAGAGAGAGGTGCGGAGGACCATCTCAAGGTCATCCTGGCCAGGCCCGAGGTACTGGGTCATGGCGACAGCGACAATATGGTTTTCGGGATCAATGAAGAATGTTGTGTTGGCGAGGCCGTCCCATTTGAACTCACCGCGCCCGCCGCCAACAGCGTGCACCTGATCGTCGATGCGCACGCCCATGCTGAGCCCCCAGCCATAGCCATTGAGCCGGGTCCAGGGATCACTCTCGGTAAAGCGGCCCTGGGCATACCAGTTTAGCGCCCCCTGCTCCGGCGTGAGATGATTGCGGCTGATCAGCGCGACAGTCTCGGGTTTGAGAATGGGCACACCGTCGAGTTCACCTTGGTTCAATAACATTTGGGCAAAGCGCAGATAGTCCAATGCCGTTCCAGCCAGGCCGCCACCGCCCGAAAAGATAGTGTCGTTGGCGCGGTAGGAATTGATGTTGGGCGCCCGCGCAGTAGCGTTGACGAGGCCACCATCTTCTCCCGGGGCGTAGACTTCGGCCAGGCGGTGCCAATCATCATCGGCGATGTTGTATCCGATGTCTTCTAGGCCGAGGGGGCCGAAGATTCGGTCTTGCAGAAACTCATTGTAAGGCTGGCCAGACCAGATTTCGACCAAGCGTCCGAGCACATCGCCAGAGAAGCCGTAATACCAATGCTTACCGGGCTGAAATAGAAGCGGCTTGGTGGCGAGGTAATCCACTCCCTGCTCGATGGTCAGGCCCGGCCAAAGAATATTCTCGAAACCCATTTCCAGAGCTGGGTCGTAATCAAACGGATAGCCAAGCCCAGATGTATACGTCAGAAGATGCTTGACGGTTAGAGGTGTAGATTGCGGCTCGGTTTTCGTTGGGTCGCCCTTGCGGTCTTTGAGGACGGGGGTGCTGGCAAACGCAGGGATATATTTTGCAACCGGATCGTCGAGTTTGAACTTACCCTCTTCGTAATTGATCATCACCGCTGCGGCATTGACCGCCCGGGACATGGAGTAGTAACGAAAGAGAGAGTCCTTCTGCATGGGCAGGTTGGCTTCCATGTCGCGCAGGCCTGCCGCTTTATGGGTGATGAGTTTGCCGTCTTTAGCGACGGCCCAGACCACGCCGGACCGGCGGCCGGTTTCCACCAACGCCGTCATCGCCTTATCGAGATGATCGATGGCCAAAGGCGAAACACCGACGGAGAGCGGGTCAACCTCCTCCATGGCGTGCGATGGCGCGGAGAGGGCAAGCGTGAGTGCCGCCAATATAAATACGTTCTTAATGATCATTACTTTTACTCCGCAAGCGCGCCGTAGACGCCCTCCCTAAGGCTGAAGACCAACTCATCTGCATCTGGGCCGAGATATTGAGTCATAGCCACGGCGACGATGTTCTCCACCGGATCAAAGAAATATGTGGTGTTGGCGAGGCCGCCCCAGACGAGATCACCCGGCGATCCTGGCACCGTGTGTACTGCGTCTTCAATACGCACACCTATAGCCAGACCCCAGCCATAGCCGCTGAACGGTTTGGGCGGGGTAAAACCGTCGCCAAAAGACACCGTGCCCTGGGTCGGGCCAAGGGCATTGGTACCCATTTCCGCCACGGTGCCCGCTTTGAGCACGCGCACGCCATCAAGTTCGCCGCCGTTCAAGATCATCTGACCGAAGCGAAGATAGTCCGGCACGGTGGAAACCAAGCCGCCGCCGGCAGAGAAGAACTTGCCGGGCTCCGTGTAACTACTAGACGGTGGCGCATTACGGACCGCGAGACTGCCCGATTCATCGGGACCGTAAACAACAGCGAGGCGATCGTTGGAACCACGCCGCACGCTGAAACCCGTATCGGACATACCGATGGGTTTAAACAAGCGGCGGTCTAAAAAGTCATCGAGATCACGACCGGAGACTTTTTCTGCCACGGCGCCCAGGACGTCGGAGTGAAAACCGTAAATCCATTTTGCGCCTGGCTGCCCCAGCAAAGGGTACTGTGAGAGCTTGTTGACTAAGTCATCAAGGTCGTTGTCGAGGGACAATATATCCCGCTGCTCCATTCCAAGGCCTATAGGCCAACTACGCGCATAACCCAAACCGGACGTGTAGTTAAACAAATGACGGATGGTCATGGGTGGGTCTTGCGGAACAGTGCGGATGACCTGGTCGCGGCTAAGGTCTGCGATCACCTGCATGTTGGCGATTTGGGGCAAATAGTTTGCGACCGGATCGTCGAGCCCGAGGTCACCCTCATCAACCAAGGTGAGTATAGCTGCACCTGTGACCGCCCGTGTTTGAGAATAAAGCCGGAACACCGTATCCGCCTCCATGGGCAAGCTGGCTTCCCGGTCTCGCTGTCCATAAGCTTCGAGTTGCAAAAGCTTGCCGTCTTTAACGACGCCCCAGACCACGCCGGCCCGTCGTCCATCATCTACGAATCCGCGCATGGATGATGCGAGGGCCTCTAAACCCGCAGTCGTCATGCCCACGCTTTCGGGGGTTGCGCGGGGCAGCGGATCTTGAGCTTGCGCCAGTCCAAGACTAAGAGCGCTCCATAGAATGATCGAGATGCTGAGCCCGCACATGGTGATCGTCTCCTAGTGTATTCAGTTAAACCGCGCGTTCCATAATTTCAAAGGCCGCGCGTTCACCGGACTTGGCGGCGGCTTCCATACCGTTCTCGATGCTGCGGGTTTGTTCCCCGGCCAAATGCAAACGGCTCCAGGGCTTGGCCATCACATCAGCCCATTGCCCGACCTGTCCCGCTTCATAGGTATGGCGGCAACACCCCGACGCTGAGTGTTTAGCCCAGGAATGCACTTTCATGACCTTCACTTTGCCTTTCGACGCCGGCCGGATTTTGGCCAACGTGTCGACGACCAATTCAGCAACGGATTCTGTGGGTAGTGAATCTAGACGATAGGCCGCGTTGCCATTGATCCAACTGTTGAGCACATAGGCTCCCTCTTCATTGGTACTGGCAAACACGCGTTCGATAGGCGTGTCAGTGTAGAGACCCGGGTCACCAACATCGTTTTCCCAAAACGGTTCGGTGGCCTCCATAAATACCCGCAGTGAATTGTTATGCATGGAGTATCTGATAGCATCTTGCTGACGCCCTTCGAATCCTGGTGTGACATCGATCTTGCGCAGAGCCGTGAAGGGAATAGCTGAGATGACGTACCTCCCTTTGAACACACTGCCATCAAGTGTTTTGACGTCAACACCATCGTCAGACATATGGATTGCCCGGACAGATTGGTTAAGACGCACTTCTGATTTCAACGCCGCAGCCATCGCTTCAGTCAAACGCTGCGTGCCACCGCCCACTTCGCTGAACTCAAATCCGTCTGACGCGCTGGCGCCGTAAGTTGAACGGTTGTTGTCGTCGGACTGAGCGATTCCCCATTGCAACCTCTTGACGTCGCGTAAATATGCCAGCGCCGACCCTGTAGAGACGTCAAATACATTTATTGTTACACTGAGCAGTCGCAAGGCCTCATCTGATGCACCCTTGCTTTTGAGATACTGCGCCAATGGGACGTCATATTGGGCCTGTTCCGGCTCAATCCAGCTTTCCACATCGGGTAGCGGATTGTTGTTATTCAGGTAAAAGAATTCGAGTGCCCCGGGCTGAACAGATTTTTCCCGCCCAATCGTTTTATTAGACTTGGATGTCGCCCAATCGGATGAGGCGACAAGTGAACCGTTGACGTAATTTGCCATGGGCATACGTCCCGGCGGCGAAACCAAAGGGACGTCGAGACGGTATGCAAGATCACGCACGCGGGCATAATATGGTCCGATAGTTTGGCCGCCTGCATTGGTGGGGCCTGTCGGCAAATCAAATGTACGCACACGGCCGCCTATGTAATCCGCTGCCTCGAGAACGATGACACTCAGCCCCTCGTCCTGCAGGTTGAGGGCCGCGTTGAGCCCGGCCAAACCAGCACCAATGACAACCACGTCAGCGGATTCAAAAGCAAAGGCGCGTCTGGCAAAGGATGGCACAAGTACGGAGGACCCCAGAGCGCCAAGCGTGGTACGGCGCGTCAGTCCCGGTGATGTGGTTTGTTTTGTAGTCATTGATTTATTCCTGTTCAAGAAGTGTGCTTAGGCAGCCCGTTCCAATACTTCAAACGCTGCTCTTTCGCCAGATTCCATAGCAGATTCCATGCCGATTTCGAGCCGACGTGTGTGCTCCCCTGCAAAGTGCAATTTATGATGTGGCTTGATCATATCATGAGCAAACCGTGTCACTTGGCCCGGACCATAAGAGTGCCGGCAGCCGGAGATGAAACTGTACTGAGGCCAGGAATGAACGCCCGTTACTTCAATCTTGCCTTTGGTTGACGGCCTAAGGCGTTCGATTTCACTAACGACAAACTCGCCTCGCTCTTTAGGGGGAAGTTGGTCGAGCCGTTCACCTTTCTTGCCAACGCAAACAGCAACAAGACGGTCACGCGACCCGTCATATCCAAACGGTTGGCGCACGACATTGAGGGGGCCATCGGTCCACGTAGACGCGTCCATGCCATCCTGTTCCCAGAACGGCGCACCCTTCAAGCGCATGTGGACTTGGGTATTGTTGGCATATGGCATGTGTCGAACGGCAGCCGCCTGCTCGCCTTCCAGCGACGGCGTGACCGAGATACGCCGGAATGGACCAAAGGGAATAGCAGTAATTGCAAAGTCCGCTTGGTAACGCGTACCGTCGAGGCAAGACACGTCAACCCCGTCACCGTTCATATCAATAGCGGTAACTATCTTATTGAGGAGAACCCCTTCACCAAGATAGCGAGCCATGGCTTCGGGCAGGCGTGACGTACCGCCCACAACATGTGCGCTGGCCTGAGCAAATTGTTCGAACCTGTCTTTGCCTTTCGAATCTCCCGCGCCCGACATTAACCGACCACGGGTTGCCTCTTGGAGAAGGGTGAGCAGGGAAACATTCCAAACATCAGGAGCGATCAGGCCATCGTTCGCGAGCTCAAGACCTTGCTCGGAGATGCCCTTTTCCACGAGCCATTGTCCCAGTGGAATATCGAGCTTAGCAGCCTCGGGCTCAAGCCAGTCGTCAAACCCTTCAAAGGGATTGTACCGGCCCATGTAAAAGCCCTGAATAGCCGACGGAAGAACCGAGCGTTCCGCACCAACGGTTTTGTTGAGGGTATGACCTTCCCAATCTTCTTTGCGAATCAGCTGCCCACCGATTGCGAAGGTGTATGGAGCGTTGATATTGGAGCCCTGTGAAAGCTCAACACCCAGCTTGTCAGCCATGTCCCGGACGCGTGCGTAATACGGGCCAATCTGTGACGCCCCAAACTCTGGCTTCCCGTAAACATGGTCACCCGTGAAGGCTCGGCCGCCGACGCGATTATTAGCCTCGAGCACGTTCACTTTGAGGCCCTCATCGGCAAGAAGAATAGCCGCCTTAAGGCCAGAGAATCCTGCACCCATAATAATGACGTCTGATTTCTCAGCGGCCAGAAGGGAGCGTGGCATCAGAGAGCCGGCGGCAGTGGCCGTGGCCCCTTTAAGGATCTTTCGGCGAGAAGGTCGGTTAAGTAGACTCATGTGTTTTTGTTCCTCGGTTTAATAGACGTGCGAGCATAATGGTCTCGCGCAGGGGTGCGAGACAACAGTTGGCGTGACGCAACTCGCTCACCTTGTGGTCGATTTTGATGCAGTCATTGGCGCCGTCACCTGTTATGGAGTGTCCAAAGTAAGAGTGCCCCCCTAAAGGACTGTCCTCTTTGGATCCAAATACCTCGCCAAGCAAACCGCTCAAAAGCATATGGTCGTTACTGCGCCTGCCGTTATTCCGCGCCATTTGGATTGGCATTTGTCTGTCCAACCTAGGCTATTGGATGCAAACCATCACCGCCGCCTGGCTGATGAAAGACTGGAGCAATGGAGACCCCATTATGGTGTCTCTGGTTCAGACAGCATATTTTCTCCCAACCGTTATGCTTATCGTGGCGGCGGGAACTCTGGCGGATACGTATGACCGCCGGCGCATGCTGATCCTAGCCAACACCTGGATGATGATTGCAGCCGCCCTGCTGGCGCTGCTCATATTTCTCGGCAACACAGACCCAGTCATGCTATTGACCCTGTCGGCTTTGCTCGCAGTTGGCTTTGCCCTCAACCAACCAACCCAATCCGCCGTAGTGCCGGAACTGGTCGGCATCAAGAATGTCCCGCTCGCTGTAAGCCTGTACAGCGTCGCCAATAACGGCGCGCGGGTTCTGGGACCCGGCATCGCCGGCGTATTGCTGCCCATCATTGGTGGCGCAGCCGTTATCGGCATCAATGCCGGGACCTATATTATTCTCCTCGGCGTGTTGCTGTGGTGGCGCCGCGAACCAAAAGCAGCAGACACATCCAATGAAGGTTTTATCAAAGCCATCGGGACGGGAGTCGCCTTCGCGCGTCAGTCAACGCAGTTCAGAACCATACTGATACGGGGTGGGCTCTTTTTCGCGGTAACGTCGATCATACTTGCCATGATGCCGATGCTGGTTCCCAACTCAGCCGACTACGGACTGGTTTTCGGTTGCTTCGGCATGGGCGCAATTGTTGGGGCTTTGAATTACCCAAGGCTTTCCGCACGATACAGCCGCAACGCTATCGTTTTTGGTGCGATCCTCATTCACGCCACCATGCTGATGTTGTTATCAGTGACAACGATATCCGTGTTGATGGGATTGATTCTTCTGACCGCTGGAACAGCCTGGTTCTTTGTTATGTCGGCGTTACAAATTTCAGCACAGCTCACCCTCCCCAACGCCATACGGGGCCGCGGCATTGCTATTCTCAATATGACCTTGATGCTGGGTTATGCCTTGGGAAGTCCGTTTTGGGGAACGATAGCCGCCTTCACAACGCCGCGCACCAGCATGCTGATTGCCGGCTGTCTTTCTCTATTTTTCCTAGCTCTGACGTGCCAGCTGCCATTTCCGCAGGATTCCGACCACCCATCTGAAGCTTAGTGTCACGCTGCGTCAAGCAGGCTTGCGCGCCAAGAATTGATGCCTTTACTCATGCGGTCCGCAGCGTTCATCATTTCTTCGGAATAGCGTTCCACCACCTGCTGCAACGTCATAGCTGTTGTATAAAACCGGGCTGATGCCGTAGCAAAAACTTCGCCATTCACGATGATGGGCACAGCAAGAGCATTGTGGTTGGCTTCTACCACTCGCATGCATGCATAGCCCTCCGCTTTTACGGATTCCAGTGATCTCCTATAGAGGTTAACGTTGGTCCCACCACGCGATAACGCATCTGGGTCTTCGGCGAGGGCAAAGTTAATCAGCTGATCACGCTTATGAGGAGCGCAGTTGGCAAGGTAAACAGCACCCGATGCTGTGCTGAGCAACGGAATATTAAAACCACCGCGATGCCGGCGTATGGCAAACGGGCTTATTTCATCCGTGGTATCGCGGATCAGCATTTGGGACCCACTTACTGTCCCCAAAGCAATTGGCCATAGAATCTTTTTGCACAATTCCGTCATGATTACCCGAGCGACTTTTGGAATCCATTCTTCCTGGTCATAGCCATGGGACAACGTGCGTACTTGCGCCGAGAGCCGGTACTTCTTGTCCTGAGAATCACGGAACAAGTAGCCCAGCGATTCCAGAGTGCGAAGCAAACGAAATGCGGTTGGCCTCGGCAGGTCAGTAAGTTGACCCACCTGGGTCACGGTGAGTCCATTATGGCGGTTAAGTAAGCTGATAATATCAAGACCGCGCTCAAGAGCGCGAACAGAAGACTGTTGCCCCATCTGCATACTTCCCCAGTTGTTTCTTTATTGGGGCAACCATGACGTGGTCGCCAGGAGAACGCAATCAAAAAACTTAGCCGCTCCGCAAACAGCGAGCGGATTCGCTTGGCGTATGTATGAACGGCGCGATGTGACCTCTCAGCCTTTTGCAATAAATCAAAGGTTTCGTGCGGCGTTCGTGTCGCACAGAATGAATATAGACAAATGTAGGATCGGATTGGGACATGGCAGGCGTAAAGCGGGCATTTGCAGATTTGGCAGAAGGACAGGTTCATTACTGGGTTTCAGAAACTCGCGTAGCAGACAAATTGCCGATTCTTTTGCTCCACCCCGGGCCGGGAACCGCCCGCATTCAACTACCCCTCCTTGAGGTCCTTGCCGAGACCCGTACCGTCCTCGCGCCTGACCTTATGGGCATGGGGGACTCCACTCCACCGCCGTTTGACGATACTGATCCACCCGGCATCGATTACTACGCCGACGCCGTTAGCCGGTTTCTTGACAGCCTCAATGTCGGTACCTGTGATGTGTATGGGTCATCGCTGGGAGGGCGTGTCGCAATCGAGTTGGCCGTCAGTCAGCCCAACCGTGTGAATCGCATGATGCTAGGCATGGTGCGTATTTTGGAAGGGAAACACCTGGAAGACATGGCCCATCGTCATGCACCGAAAGTCGAACCTGACCAAAGCGGTGTGTATGTGCATTTCCTGTGGAGCCGCATGCGCGATCTCTACACCTACTTTCCCTGGTTTAAACACACCGCTGCCAGCATGCGAAAGACAGGCCTACCCAACGCAGACTTGATGCACGTGGCCTTCATTGAACAAGTAAAAATGGCGACCACCGCTTACAAAGCGTTCTCTGCATACTACCGTTATCCGATTCGAGAAAAACTTGGACAGATCAAAGCCAAGACTTTGGTGCGTGGCGACGGCATTGCCGAGATGATTGCCAACGCAGAGGAGTGGGACCCTGCCTTGAAGGGCGACCCCTTAACCTCAACTCCCGAACTGGTTACCGCGTTTGCAGCCCAGATGGCTGACTTTATGGATGCCGCGTAAAGTCCCGATTTATCCGGGATGGGACCACATCATCAATGTGCAGTCGGACTCGCTTTGGGCAATGACGGTCTCCTCACTTCCGGCCGGCCGATGGCTGTAGCCCATCTGATCAAATGCTGTGCCATCTGCCAAACTCATGCCGCCGTCCAGCACAACCCACTCCCAGGTGATATCTGGAGCAAGCATAAACGAGCCGGAAAACCCTCGCGGTATTCTGGCGAGCATCGTCTCAGCGCCGCTTGTCTCATCCAGGCTGAGGCTTTTTTTCTCTATTCCCTCTGCTGCACCTTCCCAGGGCTGCCAAGACTCACTACCGGTTCTGAGATGAATGATGTGCGGGCGGCCGTCAGCCATGCGCGCGTCTGGATAGTCATATTCGTAGTCATGAACAGGCTCGCCAACCGAGATCAAATCCGTTGCCGCACCCATTTTGATGATGATGTCAGACCCGGACGGTGAGTGATCCACCCAGCCATGAACGATGCCGCCCGGACGATATAAGTATGAGCCTTCGACCAGGAGATCATTGCCGTTGAGATCTACATCGCCAGAAAGGATAAGGGCCTCTTCAAAACCAGTATGATAGTGAGCGCCCGCTGGACCACGCCAATCCGCCGGAACACGCACGAAAGACGTATCCGATCCGGTGTCAGGATCAACACTCAACTGTTTACGATGAACACCGGTGTTAAGAATTTCCTGCCAAGCCAGTGCATGTCCGTCTACGTGAGAAACATGGGGTCGCATGTGTCAGCCCTCCGCGTGCATCCAGGTCAGAACAATGCACCCATCTTTAGAGCTAGTCACGGCGGCGTGCGGAGTCCCTGGAGGAGCATAGTAATACGTATTGGCGTCAAATGTAGTACCATCTTCCCGTTTCCAGGACCCCAACAGCATGAACCATTCTCTGCCATACTCGTTGCCCGTGCTGAGGCGGCCGTTCCAACCTGGGTCCAAGCTAAGAAGCGCTGTATAGGCTTTGGTCTCGGGGTCCATGCTGAGTAGTTTGAAGTGATACCGGTTGTCTTCGTCGCCTTGCCCGGTCCAATCCATTTCGCTGGTCCGGAGGTCGAGCACATGGCCGCGCGGATCTGTCATAACCTCAAGTGGGTATTCCTCTTCCGACTCGGGGTCGTGCACTAGATTAAAATCCATCTGTGCGCCCATGCGAATAATGCACATGCAGCCTTGATTGGCGCCTTCATCATGACCGTGGACGATGTTGCTGGGCCGGTAGAGATAAGATCCGGTCACCAAATCATCGCGGCCATTTAATGTCACATCACCTTCTATGATGAAGGCTTCTTCGAAACAGGAATGGAAATGAGAGACGCCGCCGCCTTTCCAATTAGCGGGTATTTGAACGTATTGGGTAACCGCGCCGGTATCTTGATCCTGGCTCAGCACCTTCCGGCGCAGGCCGTGCTTACCCAAAGACTCCCACGCCAGCGTGTCGATGTTGAGAGGGCCTACTTGTGATCTCATGGGTAGACTCCTGCCCTAAGGATCTGTGACTTCGATGATAACCCGGCCCACATCTTGTGACTCAGGCCCTGTAAGAAGACGAAAGGCCTCAGGTGCATCTTCGAGAGCTAACCGATGCGTAATAGACGGCTTTAGATCAATTTTACCGTCGGCAATGACCTTAAGGGCTAGGTCTTGATGATGCCCAGCACGCACACCGAATATCGCTACTTCTTTATGAACCAGTTGCCAGGGTGTAATCGGCAGTGGGGCTGGCGCCCCGGTAAGGGCGATCCGCCCGCCGGGAGTAACAATGGAAAAACATTGTGCCACGCCCCAATCACTGGCAGAGGTCTCCATAACGCAATCCACACCGTCAGGCGCCAAAGCCAGAACGGCGGCGCTCACCTCTTCACCGTGGCTCGTAATCGGCACCAGATGATCAGCACCAACTGCTCGTGCAAGTTTAGACCGTTTGCCTGTACCACCAACAGCGATCACCCTGAGACCCGCTGCTTTAGCGGTTCCAACTGCACCCCAGCCCATAGCACCAACGCCGACGACGGCGATGGTCTCACCCACTTGCGGCTTCATCATCTCAAACGCGTTTAAGGCGTCGACAATACCGCCCAACATGGCCGCGTCTTCGAAAGAAACACCCTCTGGAAGCTTCGCCAATTTACGCGCCATGACTCGGGTATGGGTTTGGCAGCAAACCTGCCGGCCAGCATTGAGAAAAGAGTCGTCGAGACAGATATTGGTTTTTCCGGCCCGGCAGTTACGGCACTGCCCGCAATGAGCCATGGCTAGGGCAGAGACCCGGTCACCAATATCAAACCCAAGCACGGCGCTGCCGGTTTTCTCGACTACGCCCGAGAAATCTGCGCCGATGCCCGTCGGGTAATCCTTTATGTATTTACCGCCTTCGTTTTTGTAGGCGCCAAGGTCTGTGCCGTAAGGCGCGTAGCGCACCACACGCACGATAACTTCGTCAGGCTCAGGCTCCGGCGGGTCAATGTCCATAACCCGAATGTCGGACGGCCCATGAAGAAGTGCGGCTTTCATTTACACGCTCCTACCGGAGCTCACGGACCACACGAATACCGAACACTTGCGTAACGAAATCTTCGGGATCGCGACCGCGAAATGAAGGCCGCTGCCAAGTGGCTCGGGAATGCCAAGCACCGCCGCGCATGACGCGCCGGTCGCACGGTCCATCGACCTGATAGGCCGATCCATCGGTGGGCTGCACACCGTAGGGAACCACGTGACAGTCTTCCGTCCACTCCCAGACATTGCCGATGACGTCGTGAACTCCAAAGACATTGGCCTCAAGGGATCCCACGGGGGCAACAATGGGATGACCGTCATTGCAGGCGACCGGGTCCCATGGGCGCAAACCCGCGGCGGCCTGGTCAAAGTAATTGGCACCAGCGCAACCTGCTTCAGGGTCATTGCCCCATGCATACGTTGTCGCTCCTTCACCGCGGGCGACGTATTCCCATTCCGCTTCCGATGGCAGACGGTAAGACTGGCCCGTTTCATCAGACAGCCAGGCGGCATAGGCCTTAGCGTCAATCCAGGTAACACAGGCGACCGGTTCATCGTCCCGCGGTGGACGGCCATAACCCGGATCACGCCAGTCTTTGCCAGGGATATGCTCCACCGATTCGCCGGTCCACATACGGCAGTTGCCACCCGCTGCGTGTCCCGTGTCATCGACAAAAGTGCGGAACTGGGCGTTGGTGATTTCAAGCAAACCAAAAGCGAAACTGTAGCCGATGGTCACGTCATGGGGTGGGCCTTCATAGCGTTCTTCGTTGACCCCACCGTCATTGCCCATAACAAAGGAGCCTGGCGGAATGACGACCATTAGAGGGCAGTCGGCACAGTCGGCGAAAACACCACCGGCATTAACGCTAACGCTCTCTTGGGCACTCACAGCTGTCGCGGCAAAAACCGATAGGGCAACAAGGGCTCGAAAAACAATCATGGGGCTAATCCTTTCACTCCGCCGCTAAGTCTCTGGCAATGCGAAAGCCAAAGATATGGCTGATGCGGTCCTCAGGATCGCGACCCCTGAACGTCGGGCGTTGCCAAAAGAGACTCGACGGCCAGGCGCCGCCTTTGACGGCCCGGCGATCACATGTTTCGGAAGCCTGTACGGAACTGCCATCCGTTGGCTCTGGTGGTATAGGCATGACGTAGCAGTCTTCAACCCACTCCCAGACGTTTCCCGTCATGTCATATAGACCAAAGGCATTGGGCTTAAGCGACCCGACGGGTGCAACGCCAGCAAAACCATCATCACAAGTTACCGGCACAAACGCTATATTCGGATTGGTTCCCGATACGTCATAGTGGTTGGCGACCTCACAGCCTCCGTTAGGATCGTCGCCCCAGGTGTACGTGCCCGTCACACCTGCACGGGCCGCATATTCCCATTCAGATTCGTTCAGCAATCGATAGCGCTTACCCGTCTTGGCCTTAAGCCATAGGGTATAGGCTTCTGCATCCCACCAAGTGACGCAAGACACCGGCTCGTTGGGAGCAGGATCGCGGCCATAGCCTGGATCGCGCCAATCTGCGCCGGGCGTGTGATACCAGGTTTCTCCATTCCAGATGGCACATCCTGTACCCGAGTTATGGCCAGTTGACGCGACAAACTCTGCATACTGCGCCTGTGTTACCTCAGTGCGACCGGCGGCGAACGAATATTCAATTGAGATGTCGCGGACCGGACCCTCGTACCGGCCTTCCTCACCGCCGTCGAAACCCATCTTGAAACTGCCCGGCGGAACAACCACCATCTCAGGACAATCGGCACAATCCTGAAACACGGCTCCAGGGTTAACGGAAACATCGGCTGCCGAAGCAGAATAACCGAATCCAAGTGACATAATGGCCAATGCGCTGGCCGCTGCGATAAGGCGTAACATAATGTGATCTCCCTATTTTTGTAGCCCGATCATGCGCGGAGACGACAAAAAGAGAAAGGGGGTATGTGGCGTGTATTTCACCGGTGATCAACGCATCAGGAAAAGTCACACTTTGCCTCCGCCTCCATTTGAGGGCAGAGTGTGCGCGCCTAAGATGTTTCGAACCCGGCAGGAGCTTTAAGACCTATGAACACGCCGCCATCAGGTTCCGAAGGGTTCTCTCTTACAGCGTTTTGGTCATCGGTGCGCGGCCACCCCATACGGTCATTTTTGGTTTGCCTGGTCGCAGTCACCTTATCGACCATGGACCAGGCTTTGTTTTCCTATGCCGTTCCGGGAATTACGGAAGAGTTTGATGTTGGCCTGGACCGGATTGGCGTCATGCTGTCTTTGTCCTTTCTAGTCGCCAGTTTTTCCGTGGTGATTGCCGGTATTCTGACTGATTTTATCGGACGCCAGCGCATGTTCATCACCATGATGGTCTTATCGGCATTTTTTGTCGGTTGCCACGCGCTCGCCGGCACCATCAATATGCTAACGCTGTTTCGCGTACTTGGATTTGCTTTCGCCGCCGGTCTCTACCCCATTACCGCCACCATCGTTATTGAAGTCGCCCCCGCCCGTTACCGTGGCATGATGTCGGCTTGGCTTCAGATGGGTTATCCCATCGGATTTTCGATCGCTGCTATGATTGCGTCTGGACTATTAGAGGAGTTTGGCTGGCGCGGCACATTTTATCCAGCGTTTCTGGTTATTCCCTTAGCTTTTATTCTCGGCCGGATGTTCAAGGAAACGGACCGGTTTGAAAAAGCAGCTGCAGAAACGGGACAAGAACAAAATGTGCAGACTCCGACAGCAAAGCGTTCAATTTGGGGTCACGTCAGCGAACTATTCGCACCCCACCTTCGCGCCCGCACTGTGATTTGTTTTGCTGGTACAGTCTGCTCTAACATTGCCATTGCCGGGATTACTTTTTTTCTGCCCACGTTTCTTATTCAAGGCCGCGGTATTTCGGAACCGGAAGCAGCCGGCCTCCTCGCTTGGACATGGGGCATTGCAGCCATCGGATACATTCTCGCCTCATATATCGGAGAGTTTGTTTTAACCCGGCGCAACACAGTAATTTTATGGCAGTGGCTGGGCGCCATTTGTCTTGCCGTTACGTTGTGGACACTCGAGTCACCATTTGTGCTGATGGTCGGGCTAGGTATTTCCTCAATGTTTTTCTTTGCCTCGGAAAGTATGCGCATGCCCATGGTCGGTGAAATTTTCCCAACCCGTTTGCGTGCAACCGCTTCCGCATCCGTTGGGTCGCTTGGTGTCACCACAGCATCGCTGATGGCTCCCTTAATGGTTACGACAGCCGTTCCATTGGTAGGCTGGACATGGACGTTCACGATCCTAGGCGTGGTCCCTTTGGCACTTGCCGGGTATATCTTCACACGCTTGGAAAACTTCCCCACCGGCGTAGAAGTAGAAGAGCTTAGCTCTTAGCGGTTTTTAAAGTGCGCGTCCTTTATGGGCGCCATCTTGAACGGCGGCCCAAAGATCACGTGGGGTAATGCAGTCCCCTATGCCATCGATCCCTTCGGGTATTGGTGTAGATGCCGCACCTAACGACAACACAATAGAATCGAACGGTCCCAGGTCTTCACCTTCCGTCGTTGTTGCGACGTTGTTGCCGACCCGGTCAACAAACTTACCGGTGATGACCTTCACACCCGCCTGCTTGAGACGCGCTGCAAAGAGGCCAAACTCACCCGTAATAAATAGGTCCGGCATACCAAGAAGCGGGCTGTTGGTCACAACGGTGACTTCCGTAACGTCATTCATCGCGGCCAAGGATTCCGCCAGATTAAGCGCTGGAAAATTTCCTTCTTCATCGATCATCAAAACTTTTCCGGACACAGACGCTTTTCCGGCGAGAACGTCCCGCCCATGGGGGAGTCCTTGAGTTCCAGCAATGCCGTCGACCAGGCTGGGGCGGAATCGCATTTGCCACATTGAGGCTGCTTCAGCGCCCGTCGCCCATACCACTTCATCCGCATCAAGATCGTCCGGGCTCTCCACCCGGCTGTTGAGATGAACGTCGACCCCGAGAATGGACAGTTCTGATTCCCACCAGGCGATGGTCGAAGCCATTTCCTGACGGTGAGGAGAAGACGCGGCCAAGCGCAGAGCACCGCCTAAATGATCAGTGGCTTCATGCAGAGACACAGTGTGACCGCGCTCAGCGGCCACGCGCGCGCATTCCAAACCGGCAGGGCCGCCGCCAATGACAGCAACACGCTTCTTCGTCGCAGCCGGTAAGAGGGGAGGAAGTTCCCGTTCACGGCCAGCTTCCGGATTGATGGTGCAGCCGGCGGGAAGGCCACGCCCGGCAAAACCCAGACAAACCTGATTGCAGCCGGTGCAGAGACGAATGCGCTGGCTTTCACCGCGCTCCACTTTCACCATCCAATCTGCATCAGCAATGAAGGCCCGCGCCATGCCGACCAGGTCTGCCTGATTCTTTTTCAGAACGGATTCAGCCTCCTCAGGCGTGACCACACGCCCGGCCATAGTTACGGGAATATCCAAGGCCGCCTTGAACTTGGCTGCCATTTCACCAATTTGCGGTCTCGGGTAGGTCATCGGCGCAATGGTTTCAGCGAAGTTGGTATTTGAACCGCTCATGACGCTGACGTAATCGGTTAAACCCGAAGCGGCGATGTGTTCAATCACCGGCAATGAATGGTCGATCGTGTAGCCGTCGGGCTCACCGGGTATGGCGTGATAGATAGACGAGCGAATACCCAGTGCCATGTGGGACGGTAAAATTGCGCGGATGGCTTCGAGAATTTCCAGCACAATGCGACACCGGTTTTCGACTGATCCACCATAGCCATCTGTACGATTGTTAAGCTGCGGACTAAGGAAAGACCCCAACAGATAGTCAGATGACGTCTGCACTTCTAGGACGTCCAATCCGCCCTCGGCGCAGCGTTTAGCGGCTGCGGTATAATAGGGAATGATGTTTTTAATATCCTGCACCGTCATGGCACGTGGAATTTCTCCCACTTGCACGGACGGCTTAACGGACGGTGCCATGGCTGGCGCACCGCGTCGGTAGGACACGTTATGACCACCGTGCCATAAAATAATCGACAGCTTGGAACCTGCGTCATGAACATCGCGCGACGTAGCCGCGAGGGACTCGACGATTTCATCTTTCCAAAGCTCAACTTGTCCGATCCACGTTTGTGAGTCTGGGTGGACGGGGGCGGACTCGATACCGATCAGCGAAGAACCACCCTTCGCGCGCGCCGTGAGGTAGGTGCGATAGCGGTCATGAATTAATCCCTCAGAGTCCCCATGCACCATGGAGTGTCCGGGAATGATGGCCCGGTTTTTCAATTCGACCGGGCCTAGCTTGAAGGGCGACGTCAGCAGCGGAAATGGGTTGGTGGTCATCGTTCAGTCTCCTGGTGGAACGAAATCAACTGGCACGGGTTTCGGTTCTGCCGGCGCCTCTTTGCCTTGCGCCCGCAATACTTCAGCGACTTTGGACTGGCAATATTCTGCGCTGTCTTCGCCTTCGTATTCTTTATTGAGATGACTTTGTACGGAGGGACGTTGAATTGCCGCGTCCCACCACGCCGCTAATGCAGGGCGTCCGTCGCGCCAATTCCAGACTTCCGGCACGGGCGGATACAAACCCCGGCTTGTCTGCCGGTCAAGATAAGACAGGCCGTGAAGGGCGGAGGCTTGGCCGATATCAAATGTGTCGAACCCCTTGGATGCGTCTTCTTCCATTTGATCGACAGCGCGCACCACTTTGACCCAATTCCATTTAAACACCATTTCCCGGGGGGGCTGCTCGAGGCGTTCCAGCGCCATCACCACAGTGACTTCAAACAAGGTATCGGCCAAGGCCAGCCGGCGCACTGCATCCCAGCGGGCTGGGCCTTCAGCCGGATAGAGGCGTTTCCCTGTGGTTGAAAGCGAATCAAGAAACTCCACGACGGCCTGACTGCCATACAGCACCATGCCGTCATCAAGTGCCAGTGTGGGTACTTTGTGAAGGGGGTTGATGGCGGCAATGGAGTAACCGTCTTTCACCGGATAAACCGGCACAATCTCCAGTTGATCCCAAACACCGGCTTCATGGGCGACGACCAGCACTTTATGGATGAATCCATGGATCGGCGAATAGAACAATTTCATGGTCACACCAACGTCCCTTAAATGATGATTTGTAATTGGGGTCGATGTTAGAGAACTATAGGGGTCTAGGTCGAGACATTCGGCGGCTAAATGATCGTGGAGGGCAAATGAGACGCCGACGTTTGATGCAAGGAATGTTAGCGGCTGGCGCGGGAGTCTTGCAGTCAACGCCTAAACCTCTTTCAGCCATGGGTCAGAGCCCTTCCAGCTCAGGAATACCGTTTACCGTTGAAACACTTGCTGCAGCAATACGGGCGGGTGAGACATCTGCGTTAGAGGCTGCTGAAACCGTCATTGAACGGGTCGAGTCGGCAGCGGTTCTTGAAGCCATCATTTCTTTCGATGGAGACGGACTCCGCGCACAAGCAGCTGCAGCGGACAAAACACAACAGCGGGGCGAAACTCTAGGCCCACTGCACGGCGTGCCGATCATGCTCAAAGATAATATTGAGGCGGTCGGCTATACGTGTACCGGCGGCACCCCTGCGCTCAGAGAACACAGACCGCGACGCAATGCGACCGTAACCCAACGGCTTTTGGATGCCGGTGCCGTCATAGCCGGCAAAGCCAACATGGATGAGCTAGCCGGCGGCGGCAGCACCAACAACCCGACCTTTGGGCGTGCCCGCAACCCCTACAATAAAGACCATATTCCTGGGGGCAGCAGCGGTGGGTCAGCAGCGGTTGTTGGCGGACGCATAGTTCCCGCCGCACTTGGAACCGACACTGCGGGCTCAATCCGAACGCCGGCCGCCTACTGTGGATTAGCGGGATTGAGGCCAACACAATACCGGGTTCCCAGTGATGGGATCGTTCCCCTCGCGTTGTCGCGTGATACTTGCGGACCCTTAGCAACCACGGTCGCTGATGTTGCGCTGATCGACGGTATCTTAGCTGCTGACCAGAATCAGGTGAAGGGCCAATCTCTTAAAGGTGTTCGGCTGGGCCTGCCAAAGGAAGTGTTCCAGGACAATTTATCACCCGCGGTAAGTCAAAGATTTGAAGAAGTGGTTGACCGTCTGACACGTGAAGGTGTTGTTTTCGTCCGCGCGAACATTCCCTCACTCGCCGCTTTGGTGGAACAGACCAGTTTAATTACTTTGGGCGGTGCGTTCCGGACGGACATGACCCAGTATCTTGGCGAAAGAGAGACTGGCGTTTCGTTCGGAGATCTCGCCGCCCAAATCGCCAACCCCTTCGTGCGCGGTTGGATCGAGCCGTATTTAGCACCGGGTGATACCATCTTGAATGACTACGCGAACGTGATGAAAAATGTCATGCCCATGCTACGCAGAACCTATGAATCCTACCTGACCGATAACCAGTTGGACGGTGTCTTATTTCCAACAGCGCCGGTCACGGCCGGAATCGAGCTCAACATAAATGGCGATTTGATTGTCGAAGGGACGGAAATTCCTGGCGGTGTTTGGCTCAATATTCAGAACACAGGTCCTGCCAGTTTATGGGGCGGGCCCGGCCTCTCCATACCAGCTGGCCTTTCTAAGGAAGGTCTTCCCATTGGCATCGAGTTGGACGGGCCTCTTGGTGGCGACAAAAATGTTTTGGCCCTGGGGTTAAGTATTGAAGCGGCTATGCCTGAAACACCGGCGCCTGCATAAACACAAGAAGCGCGCACAGCATTCATAAGGACACGACACAGTGATTCATCTCAGCCCCTTTCTCAATAGCCTCATGCCGCAAGTCTCCGGCACCTGTGATTCGAAATATCAGGCCGTTGCTGACGTTTTTGAGCAGAATCTGACGGCACGGGGAGATCAAGGTGACGTGGGTGCCAGTTGCGCGGTCATGATTGATGGCGAAATGGTCGTCGATCTGTGGGGCGGTTATGCCGATGTCACTGAACAGCGCGCATGGCAGGACGACACCTTGTGCTGTTGCTGGTCTGTCTCAAAGACCATCGGGACAGTTCTGACGCTGATGATGGTGGACCGCGGCCTGATTGATCTTGATGCGCCTATCTCAGCCTATTGGCCTGAATTCGGCGCCAATGGCAAAGATAAAATTTTGGTGCGTCATGTGCTTAACCATACGGCAGGTGTTTCATACGTGGATGCAGACATACAACCCGGCAAGGTTAATGACTGGGACACCATGATCACCGCGATCGAAGCAAGCTCACCCAATTGGCCCGCGGGAACACAGCTGGGTTATCTCAATATGACTCATGGGTATTTGCTCGGTGAGTTGTGCGCGCGGGTCAACGGGGGGCGCCGGTTGGCGCAGTTTTTTCAAGACGACCTGGCCCAGCCATTAAAATTGGATTGGTTTTTTGCTGCACCGGACAACGTAATACCGCGCCTGGCAACCGTTTATCAATCGGATCCGAACTTGTTTACGCGTCTCATTGAGGGCGACCCGGACAGCGCATTTGCAAAAAGCATGAAGGGACGTGATCCTACCGAGACCTATAATAATCTGACCTGGCGCAAGGCTGAAAACGGCGCCGGTACCAGCCACACCAATGCCCGCGCCATGGCGCGGCTATACGGAACGCTTGCGCGCGGTAGCACTTTTAATGGCGTTGAGATTCTATCGGCAGATAGACTCGCCCAGGCCCAAACTGAAACCGTCCGCGAAAAAGATACGATCACCGGGCTAGAGATGCGATTTTCAACGGGCTTCGAAATGAATTGCCCGCCGGCCACACCTATGGGGTCATCTGACCATTGCTTTGGATATATCGGTGCGGGTGGGTCTTACGCTTTTGCCGACCCTGACAAAAAACTCGGCTTCGGCTATAGCCACAACGTTATGCATCAAGGCGTGGGACCCGGACCGTGCGGACTACCCCTCGTCGAAGCGGCGATGCATTCGGCGTATGCCTAAGGCCTTTTCTATTTCCAGGCGCCGAAGGTGAACCACTGCAGCCCGCCTTGGAGCTTTCCCACATTACCTTTAACCGCGTCAGCTTCCGCTTTCGCAGCATCAAGCACGGCCTCTTCGCCGTTATTGCATTGGCTGGGAATAACGAAACGAACGAACTTATCGGCATCGAACCCTGAGTCGGTTACCACTTGGCGCACGTCAAGGTCGCGCAGAGCTTTGTAAAACGGCTCTTTGTTGTAGTACGCGTCCCAGTCCAAATAGAACTGCTCGTAAGGCTCAACGTCGGCATTAAGCGGCAGTTCCATGTGAATCATCAACCCGCCCGGCTTAAGCACCCTATAACTTTCGGCGAACACCTTCGCCACTTCCTTCATGGGCAGTTCGTGCAACACCATGGCCGACCAAACAATATCGACACTGTTGTCTGGAAAGTTAAGGTCGGCACCATTCATTTGATGCCAGTGTATGGGGTGGCCCATGGCTTTGCACCGAGCATGTCCATAACGCACGTTGGGCACGCCAGGATCGATAGCGTGAATTTCAAGATCGGGCCAAGCTTCTAGCCAGGGCAATGTGTTGAACCCGATCGTCGCTCCAATATCGATCATTTTCTTTGGCGCAAAATCAGGGAAGCGGGTTTTTAGAAACTGAGAAACGGAGCGGCCAGTATCATCCATCTCCGGGCCAAGATAACCCATAAGAAAAACGGACAAGCCATTGTCGTACAACGCGCCCTGCGCCACATCGCCATCAAAACGCTCCGTGTGATAGCAGCCTGGCATAAGGTGTATGTCGAGCGCGCTCACATAGCGCGGTGTCTCAAACGCAGGATCAAGATGCAGCGTATTCGCATCTGCATTGGCATCAGCGGTTTTTTGAGTGAGGCCCTCGGTTGACCGATCAATACCGGGCAGCACCGAACGCCAGACCAACTCCTGCGTGCTGTTGCGAACCGCAGAGTAAAACTTGAACATGGTGTCTGGCCGCATGGCCGTGTGAATTTCAGGGCCGTCTTTAGGTGCGCGTCCCTTTGTTTTTTCGAAAGTCGGCTTTACCCGGCGGTCGTATACGGTGCGCATGTTTCCGGCAAGATCGCCCAAAACATATTGGCGCATACCCGTCACAAAGCCCTGACGCGCCAACTCATCACGGGTGTTATCTATAGCAAGATCATGGCTAAGACGTGCCGGCATTTTCGTTCTCCCAAGGCAGATCGCTATACATACGAACACTTAGGATAGAACTATCCGCCTTCGCCGACAATCACTCGCGAAAAATACCTGACCGCCCGCCTTACTGGGCGAAAAGAATGGCCAGCGGGGCCTTTTTAGTAATGCGCTGGGGGAGTCGTTACTGCATGTTTAGAGTGTATCCGCTTTGAGACTAGATCGCATTGACCTAGATGGCGTGTGTTGGCGCCTAGTCCGAATCTTTGATTACAAGTCAATAATCATTTTGCCACGCTTCGATTGTATGCTGGGTGTTAGGTGGCGACCGTTAGGTAGCGATTGTCATTGAACTCTTATGATCGACTACGGCACCTTAAGGTTTTGATTTGATTTCGCCACTTAGCTGCTCTGCTAATGCTTTACCTTGTGCAATCTCTTCGTCTGTCATTCGGCTTGCAACATTGGTGAGATTTTGGCCTGCTGCTGACAAACCCCCCTCTTCAGACGCTAGGTACAACCATGAATACGCGCGCACTAAATCCTGAGCTATGCCTGTTCCATTCCAGTACATGATACCCAGATCACTCTGCGCTTTTGTAATGCCTCCCTTTGCAGCTGCCTGCCAGTGCTTGACAGCGGTCTCCAGGTCACGCTCAGATCCAATTTCACCGCGTGCGTACATCCATCCCAAGCGATGATGAGCCATCGGCACGCCGCCTTCTGCACCACCACGAAGCCATTTTTCAGCTTCTTCTAAGTTTTTCTCAACTGCGTAACCCTGACGGTACATCCGGCCCATGTAATACATCGCCGTAGGATCTCCCTCGGCGGCGAGAATTTGAAAGTCGAGAAATGCTGGAACGAAGTCATTGCGCTCGAAGTACCAAAGTGCCGTTTCAAGGTCGACTGCCGCAGCAGTGTTCATCCACACACCGCTAAGCATGAGGCACCCAAAAACCTTCGACAGGCACAAGTAGAATTTGGAAGACATGGTCAGTCAACTCCTGGAAATCATCTATGCGTGAATAGTGATTACCATATTGGGGAAATGGGGTGAATATTAGGTGATATTAAATTGTTGCAAGGCGGCGGTATCGACATAATCGATCAGCAACCAGAAGCCTGGGCGGATGCAATTGCAATGTTCTTAGAAGGCTAAGGGCGTAGTGTGGCATTGGTGTCCCCGGCGAGACTCGAACTCACGACCCCCAGATTAGGAATCTGGTGCTCTATCCTGCTGAGCTACGGGGACACGCTGGCGATAAGTGTAGCCTAGTTTCTGTATGGCACAGTTTAAAAGGCTTTTAAGCCCTACATTCAAGCATTGCCTCAGGAAAGTTTTCGAATTGAAACTGAATACCGAAAGGCTACCTTGTTTTCAGTTTCAGAAAATCTGACAGCTCTTTGATTGAAAGCCATGGTTTCCTAACGTGAATCATCCTGTGGCAATTCGCACACAACAAAGACAAGTCTACCAACTTAGTCTTTGCACCTGGTTTGAGAGAGGTAACTGGTTTTGTGTGATGACACTCTATGAACCCTTCGCCCCGATCTCCATAGTGTATGTGAAAATCAAATTCACAGACTTCACATTTTAGTCGGCCAAATTTATTGAGCACCTGCGCCTTCTTCTTGACGAGTTTCCTACTTCGCTCTCGGCGGCGGTGAAGACGAGTAATAAGTTTTCCCTCAGGTGCCTCTTCAAAATCTTCGTCTGCATCATCATCGTCCAGTGGAATGTTTGCTTCGCCCGATTCAATCGATGACCTTATAAGTTCTGCAACTTCATTACATTTATGAGAGTTATCAGCAAAAGTTTCCCAGATTTCTTTGTCTAGCCGACCGCCCCTTTGTAAACCGACCTTACCTTCGGAAGTAAATTGCGGGTCTAAAGCCCTAAAGTTCATCATCTTCATATAAACGCCGTTGGCATTACGAAATTTTGCGTCTTGTCTGATACCAAGCGCCATACCAAGCTCGTTCAAAGTTTTGCTTAGTTCGACAACCTCTTTGCTAGTCTTACCTGGAGGGGCGTCTCGATGCCGAAGATATAGGTCCAAAGCCAATATAAGTTCATCTCTCAACCATGCTGGGTTACGAGAATGTCCAAGATCGATAACCTTGAACCCAAGATCTTCAACAACACTATTGGCATGACCGGCGTCTTTACCGCCGGAGAATTCGTTTCGATCAATTCCCGTCGCTAATGATAGAATCATTTTTACGGGGTAAGATTGCCCTTCATATTGAAGTGCGAATTTATAATTTTTTTTGAGCTCCCAATCCTTCCACTCTGGAGCGTCTCTAAGATCTTGATCGAACTTTCGAATTGCCCGTTTGATCTCGGCTGAATTGGTCGGTGGAACAACCATTATCGATTCTCCAAAGAAAGATTCATATTCGATGCTGAGGTCTTGTCTATACCAAAAGTCATGCAGTCTCGGCGTTATCGATGGCCTCTAAGTATCCGCTTGCGTTTGTTTCTTCGTGGATGGTAGGCCGTTACCGCGACCGAAACCGATTCATCTGTTCCGACGTATTTACCCTTAAGGCGCTCGGCCTGCTGTATGGCCTTTTTGCACTCCTGAATGATGCGGTCAGCATCTCGATTTAGCATGAATATTCCACCCTTAGTGGTCGTCCCATGTAGGAGAATGTACGCCACTTGATTAAGCCCGAGTTGGGCTAGGTCAATTAGGGTAGACGACAAGCAGGGCTGTCCACTTTGGACTCGTATTGAATTTCTGGTGTACCAACCATGTGAAACCATCCTTGCTAGCGCCGCTTAACATCTCCGTTTGGACTCTGCGTTAGCGGCCTATTCGTCGATCGCTTTTGAATCGACGTCGATCGTCTTCGGGGCCTTATTTATTGCACGCGTACTTGAGATTTTGATTTCGGTTACCTTCGGTTCGGGTACCGGGCGTTCAAGGTCAATGTGGAGCAAGCCGTTATCGAGGCCAGCGTTTTTGACTTCGATGCCCTCGGCCAGAACAAAACTGCGGCTGAACTGACGCGACCCGATACCACGATGAAGATAAACCCGGTCGGATGTATCCTCGGAACTATGCCCGCGAATAACCAACTGGTTGTCTTCCACCGTGACGGAGAGGCCGTCCTCTGCAAAGCCGGCGACGGCCAGGGTAATGCGCAAAGCATGCTCCCCTGTTTGTTCTATATTGTAAGGCGGATAGCCCTCACCCGAGGACTTATTGACCCGATCAAGCACCCGCTCGATGTGATCAAAGCCGAGCAACAAGGGGCTGGAAAACACGGACATGCGTGTCATTGCGCTGTCTCCTCAGTGAGCGAGACCGGTCTGTGGCCCTTATTTTGAGAGTCCATAAGGGGCTCTCCTTTCAGGCACCGGCTTGTACACCGCCCTGTTTCGGCACGGTACAGCCCCTATTTTGGGTCGAATGGGCCTGAGGTCAAGAGGAGTTAAGGAAGGCGTCTATGTCGCGATGCCAATCAGCCATGGCTGGGGGCAATTCCTTTGCCGTGCAGCGGGGTTCAACCTCGAGCGCTTTTTGTGTCGTATAGGCGACCGGTTCCCACGGCGGGTGGCTGAGCAGACACGGCACCTTGAGCTGGGGAAGTTTTTCACGCATGGGATAGGTCCACATGGCGTTGTAGGCGTCTTGATAGCGGTCGCCACACTTCAACATTTCAACGACTCGAAGATGCGTCAGGTCGACGTCGATCGCTCCGTCGTTCCAAAGAATTCCATCCTTAGTCTGGTTGAACCAGGGCCAATACAAGCTTTGATCCCGCATGACGGCCCAAGCCGTCAGCAAATGCCGCCCATCCCATCGCGGCGCGATGGACGGCGTATAGTTTTCCACCAACCAAGCTTGTTTGTCCCCTTCATAAAAGGACACACCGGTTTGGATAATGTGTTTTACCAGTGTGGGATTCTGGAAACTCATTTCCATGGCGACGGGACCGCCGGAATAGCGGCCGAGCACATCGACCTCTTCGATTCCAAGATTATGGAGTGCTGAAATAAGACAGGTGGCATAGGTGTCAGATGCTATGGTTTCAATCATCGCATCAGACTCGCCGTTGCCGGGATTGTCGAACGCGATCACAGGACGCCTTCCAAGATAAGGCATTAGAATAGGCTCGACCAAGAGGCTTGAACCTGCGGGGTCATGAATGGCCATCAATGGTCGGCCCTCACCTTCCAAACACCCACGGGCGCGCAGAAACCCGCCCGGCACCTCAACAATAATGTTTTGCAGGGTCGGATGCTTATCGGTTTGCGGCGGGGGGGGCGGACAGGGAGGGCTGCCCGTATAGGGAGCTGCGGCTTCAAGAATTTTTGCATAGCGGGTCGGTGGATCGAGAGGAACTACGGTGAAGTTGTCGGGCAGGCCAAGTTCAATCAACGCTTCCGTGTGAGGCCGTACGATGCTGGTTGTGTTGAAGGCCAGCACTGTGGGGACGGTTACCTGACTGGCGTTACCATTATTCTCAACCTGAAAAGCTTGCCAGTATGCATCACGATAGCTGGGTCCAGCGCGCAGCATGTCATTGACGCCATGCTGAACAGACTCAGGTGGGGCGGCACTGGCCTGTATGCGTTGATCGAGCCGTTCTGACATCCACGGAAAGAAAACTGAAAGATGACGGCTAGCATCCCATGCCGCTAACAGATGGCTGCCATCCCGTCTAGGCGTAAGGTCAACGAAGTAGCCGTCACTGATCTGGACTAAATCTTCCTTAGAGAAATGGCCAGCACCATCCATGATCAGCAACCGTGTGCGTTGTGGATATTTGCGTGCAAACTGCACTCCGATCTGTGCCCCTGTGGCCGCGCCATAAATAACGGTGTCTTCCAAACCAAAGACATCAAGAACTTGGGCAACCACATCAGCGAAGCCCCAGAGTTCGGTTTTATCGGCCACGCTATCGTCGGAAATGCCATATCCCGGCGTATCGAGTGCGATGCACGTGAAGCGCTCGGCAAACACGTTCATTGCTCTCACTAAACCCTCAGACGATGAGGGAGATGGATGCATCAGAATCATAGCAGGACCTAAGCCAGCCATGCGGTAGTGGACCTGATGCCCGCTCGGAAGTGTGAGAAAACGGCGTTGAATGTCCATGCTAACTGGCAAAAAACGGATCGAGGATAGACGGCAACTCCGCCGGGTTTTCGGGCAAGTCAGCAATCTGACAATTGGGTGCTGCTACTTGAGCCATGATTAAGCGATCATATGAGGCCGCACCCGGATAGTCGGCAAGCAGACATGGCATCTCCAGCGCGGCAAGCTTTTCAGCCATGGGATAAGTGAACGAGGCTGCATAAGCACTTTGATAGAGGTCACCGATCTTCAATAGATCTTGGACCCGGGAGTCCAGGAAGTTGGGATCGATATTGGCGTCACGCTGAATGACGCCTCCCTTGGTGCGATTGTACCAAGGCCAGAACAACCCCATATCGCGGACAACGGACCAAGCCGTAATGAGGTGACCACCATCCCACCGCGGTGCAATGGAAGGGGTGTAGTTGGCGAGGAGGTCTTCGCGTTCATCATCCGCAAACAGTTGCACCCCAGCCTGCACGATATGTTTAACCCTGCCAGGTCGCGCGCTTGCCATTTCCATAGCTACCTGTCCGCCAGAGTAACGGCCGACAACATCAACCTCATCGATGCCCAAAGCATCAAGAGCGGCCCACGCAGCGCTCGCATAGGCCTCTGTATTAATTTGGTCGCGCGACAAAAATTTGTCGGACTCACCGCTGCTTGGATTATCCAGCGCAATCACCGGCCTCTTGCCTACATATGGTGCGAGAAATCCCGCAAGACGGTTTGATGAGCCGGCTGGGTCATGCAGTCCGAGAATAGGCCGGCCCGATCCTGCGAAGCAGCCCTGAGCCATGAGTTGACCGCTGCCCACGTCAATAAACATCTTCTGCAAACGCGCGGCCGACCTATCGACCTGATCGGGATGGGGCGGCGCAGCGTTTCCGGTGTTGAGGTAAGTATCTATAAGATACTGCTCACTGGCATTAAGACGTTCATCCATGGTTGGGCCGGCATGTAAAACGGTGAAATTATCGGGCAAGCCCTTTGCAATGAGGTCATCGACTTCCGTGAGATCGGGCTTGGCTGCCCATCGCGTCAAAGTTGCCGGCACAGTGACACGGCTGATGAGGTGATGCTTTGCCGTATAGAATGCGGGTTTATAGGCTAGAGCGTAATCTTTCCCTGTGCGTAAATAGTCGAGCATTTTTTCCTGGATTTTTTCTGGTGATGGCATGTCCACAGGGAGGCGGTTGGCTCTGGTGGTGAACTGCCACGGCGCAAACAAATTAAGTGAGCGCACCATGTCCCAATGGGTCAACAGATGACTGCCATCACGCCGGGGCGTCACATCGGGAAAGTACCCGTCGACCAGGTTATCGACAAAGTCGTCCGACACGTCACCCGCAGTATCCAACATGACAGCGGCAACGCGATCAGGATGGGCGGCAGCAAAAATATGGGCAACCTCAGCACCGGTCGCATTGCCGTAGAACGCGGCCTTTTCGATACCGAGCGCGTCGAGCAACCCGACCAGGGGCGGCAAATAGTCATCTAGTGCAGGCCCTTTGTATCCGCCGGCCAGCGGATCAGAGAGCCCATAACCCGGCGTGTCGACCGCAATGGCAGTAAAGTTCTTGGCCAGGCGGTTTAACATAGGCTCGGAGAACGCGCCCGACTGTGGCGACGGATGAAGCAGAATGACGGGTGGCCCCCTCCCCGCGCGACGCACGTGGAGCTGGGTATCACCTATAGAAACGAATTGCCGTTTCATAAAATCTATATCCGCAACAATAAACCAATCTCTGTTCTAAAGACGGCAACCGCTTCCAGCAAGGCGGTGCGACGTCTTGGGTGATCACTCACAAAAATGGGCCAGTTCACTATGAACTGGCCCATTTATAGACTTGGGATTAGGTCTTTATTCAGCCAGCGCAACCTCGCCGCTCACCGGCGTGAGCGACCTCGAAAGAACCGAGTCGACGGCCTGAACGAAGGCTTCAATAATCGGCTTATTGTATTTACCGACCGGCAGTCCGTTGTAAATGACTTCTGTACCCTCGATATGAAAGGTCCGGGTATATGGCACAGACCAGTCGGCGTAGTCGACGGGGTCGTAGTAATTGAAGCCAGGGAAGCCTTCAAAATTGTACATGGCATGAGAGAACATCGTGTCTGTGTTCTCGGCAAAAAATTCGACGGGTAGGTTAATCACATAGTCGTAGCCGTCCTCCACGCCGTCCCAAAACGCTTTATTGGTAGACAGAACCTTGCCGTCCGGGTTGCTGATGGGGTCAGCAAAGTGATCCTGTGATTGCACGACGTCAGTCCGGCCAAAGTCATAACTGGCCACCACCTTGTTCATGGTTTCCATGACCGGATCGATATAGTCGGGTGCCAGTGCGATCCAGGCCTCATTCGGCACTCGGTCCCAAGCCATGCCGTGCACGGATACGACCACTTTAACGTCAACATCCCGGGGCAACTGGTCAAGACGGTCGCGCAGCATATTGGCATGGGTTTCCAGGATGACCGGAAACGCCCCCAAGTTCTGGGTAATAATCACCTTGATGTGCTTATCGTTCGCCTCTTCCCATTCATGGATGTAATGCATGGCATGTTTGATTGAGCCGTTGAACTCTTCGTGGTGAGAGTAAACCGGACGGGGAGCAGCAAGAATGATTGTATCGGCACCACCGTCGAGCAACTCGTACATGGCTGTGCGGGCAATGTGAAAGTCTTCCGCCGTCACCCAACGGAATGGAATGTCGCCATATTTAGCCTGGAGTTTATTCATGGTGGCTTCGGCAATTGCCCAATTACCAGCCTCATGCGGCACCTTGCCGTTGATGAAGCCCTTGCCTTTGCCATAGTACCAAACGCGCGCTTTGTTAATCAGTTTTTGCGCTGGACCCGGCATGCCACCCATACGGCCCGTATAGAGAAAATAGCCATGCGTGAGGTGTTGTGTCGGACTTGGTTCGATCCAAATGAGTTCACCGTTGTGATAACGCTCAATCCATGGCGTCCCGTCCAAATCCACATTTGAGCCATAGGCATCAACCAAGTTGGTCGGCTCAAATGCCTCGAACTCGTAGAACTTTTCTGTATCAAGAAGAACCACGCCTGGGTCAGACATGGCGCGGCTGCGTATTGGCCACGGAATATACTGGCTCGATTTAAGAGCCAGGTTGTGAAAATCCGCCATGCGGAAATTCTCCGGCATGATCAGGCCCGACATAAAGATCGCTACTTTGCCTTTTGGGGTCATAGCCTCTTCACTGGCAAGCTGCTCTTTGTATATGCGGAAGTAATTGGGTTCTACCAACTGTGGTGGGGTGCGGTTCATAAACTTAAAGGTGCCGTAACCGCCTGCGCCAACCACGACAACGACAACGGTCAGCGAGATCCCGATCCGCTTGATCCATTTCAGCATTGACTAGTCCCTCTCATACAAATGGGTATCTTTAGTGCATGTGCTCCAAATAGATCCGTTCGATGTCGGCGTGCGAGACTTCGCCGGTTGTCAGCTCTTGCATCAAAATACCTTCGCGCATGATGCCAATTCGGGTGCCAGTTTCCTTCGCCCGAAACAAGTCATGTGTCGCCATTAGAATGGCCGCGCCATCCGCTTGGAGTTGCTTTAGCAATTCAGAAAACTCGTTAGAAGCCTTTGGATCGAGCCCGGACGTGGGTTCATCCAGCAACAGAGCCTTCGCCTGTTTAGCCAGCGCAATGGCAACGCCTACCTTTTGCCGCATGCCTTTTGAATATGTCCCGATGCGCCGGTCAGCCGCTTCCGCCTGGAGGCCGCAACGAATCAGAAACCCTCTTAGATCGTCTTCTGAATATTCGTCATGGCCGCCGAGACGGGCAAAATACTCGATGTTCTCAAGCCCACTCAGATTGGGATAAAGCATGACTTGCTCGGGGATATACGCCAAGAACTGCTTGGTTCCGAGCGGGTCCTCCGAAACGTCAATACCATTAACTGTCGCCACACCGCCGGTGGGGTCTATGAAGTTCAAGAACAAATTTATGGTGGTGGTCTTGCCGGCACCGTTGGCACCCAGCAAACAATAAATGTCGCCACTGTTAATGGCGAGGTTAAGACCCTTCAACGCCTCGTGTTCACCATAAGATTTCTTCAAATCGACCGCTTCTAACACAATGTCTAGCCCTCCCAGGGACGATGCACATTTAGACTTACGACAAGATACCGCGGACTTTCGATTACGCTTATACCAGAATCAAATATTTCTGACCGGTTGACCATTCCGTTCTTGTAACCGCGACCTCTGTCTAGGACGAGGCTTTCGACCGAGGCAACATTAATACCATGACTAATGTAGGAGCCATACAAATAGCGGCGATCGCAAATGGTGCGGAAGGCCCCAGACCAGCATAGGCGGCGCCGGCGTAAAGCGGGCCGATAACCCGTGCGAAACTGCTCGCGCCCTGAAAAACACCCAAAACCGCTCCGCGCTCAGTGTCCCCCGCTTCCTTTGAAACCAAACTCGACAGAATAGGGTTGTACAAGCCTGAACCAATCGCCAAGAGCGTCATTGCCACGAAAAGAAATTGCCAGCCAACAGCATAAACGAGAATTGAGTAACCAATAAGCTGGGAGACCACAGCCGTGCTAACCAGACTCCGCTCACTAATACGTTTGGTGAGGGGGCCTATAAGTCCCCCCTGTACGACCACGCCAATAACGCCGACGTAGGTAAGAAGCAACCCAATGTCCCTGGGGCCATAGGACAGCACATCATAAGCCCATAAGCCGAGGATAACCTCGAGCACTGCAAACGCCATTGTCAGAAAAAACGTAATAGCGATGATTAGCACTAAAGATTTTCGCGATAGGATTAGCCTTAGCTGATCCGGCAGCAAAATTTTGGGTTTATTTCGGATGCGCTCCCTGATTTCGGGGCTCAGAGATTCCGGAAGCGCCGTAATCACACCGATCAACGCGACGGTGGTCAAAACAGCGGCAAACATAGCGGGTAATGTATAGTTCGCCGTCTCCACATCGGGCCCGGCAAGCAATCCACCGATAACAGGCCCAAAAACAAAGCCCAAGCCAAAGGCGGCGCCTAAGAAACCCATACCTTTTGCCCGGTTCTCTTCCGTCGTGACGTCCGTGACATAAGCAAAGGCCGCTGAAACGTTTCCAGCCATAAGGCCACCGAAGATCCGTGTAACAATCACCAGCCACAAGCTGTCGGCAAAACCTAGAACAACATGTGAAATAGCAAAACCGGCGAGCGACCAAGCCAATATGGGTCTGCGGCCATAGCGGTCACTCAACCGCCCCCAAATGGGTGCGGCAATAAACTGAAAAAGCGAATAGAGGCCAAGGGTGATGGTAATAATCTCTGGCCCAGCTCCAACACGTTGCACATAAAACGGCAGGAGGGGGATAAGGAGTCCAAAGCCAACCAAATCAACAAATACAATGAGGAACAGAACATAGATCGGTTTCATGGACGCCACTGGCGACTAACTTTCAAAGAGTGGCGGGCGGAACAAATACTTCCGCTGCGTCTCCAGGAATGCCTTCCACATAGATGGACTGACTAGGAAAGGCGAACCCGGTACCAGCACCCTCTACGATTTCTTTTACGCGATACGCTAAGGCCTCTTTTATTTTAAGCCATTCGCCCCAGTCGGTTGTTTTGGTGAAGCAATACAGCAAGATATCAATAGAGGAGTCGCTAAACCGATCAATACGGACAAAGGTTGCAACCTCCGACGGAGATGCAAATTCATCTAACCCAAGAATGTGCGATTCAATTTCGTCGCGAATTTGGCGTAGCTGTTCGATGGTTGCGCTGTATTCAATACCAATCATCCATTTAATGCGTCGATGAGTCATGGCACTGAAATTTGTAATGGCGTTATCGGACAACTTTGCGTTGGGGACATACACCGGCGCTTTATCAAAGCGGCGCACAAGGGTCGACCGGAAACCAATCGTTTCAACGGTGCCTTCGACGAGGCCATCCACCAGAATCCAATCACCGACACGCATACGTTTCTCTGCAATGACCAGAATGCCCCCGATCAGGTTCTTGAATAAGTCCTGAGCCCCAAGAGCAACAGCGACGCCAAACAAACCGAGACCTGCCAGGATCGGGCCGATTTTAATTCCCCACACCTCAAGAATGGTCGCGGCACCAATAAACACGATGGCAATATGGAGAAAACCTATAAGCCAGTCGGCCATTTCCTTGGTCAGGATTTCTTCAAGGCGGGTAAACGTCGTGCTGATCGGCCCCGTAATCTGGTAGAGCCCCCAAAAGAGATCAAACACAACAAGGGTTCGGACCACCTGCGCTCCGATTTCCGCGTACCGGTCCTCAAAGGCAAGGTAATCAATGGCGATGAAAAGGCCGAGTATGACCGGCACCAGACGAATTGGGCCATCAAGAGACCCCAACAACGAATCATCCATTGTCGTTTGAGTGCGCGCCGCAATACGGCGCAGGAAACCAAGAACAAACCGTGTAAACAGGCCTCGCAGGATGAGGAAACCGAGCACGATCGCGAGCGCTGTCAATGCGCGGCCAAAATCCACCCCCCCGACACCGGTCACCCAGACTTCACGGACCAGATCAGAAAATCCACTCAGTTGCTGCGTTAAGCGATCCATGCTTTGCCACCTGTCATTTTAATAGAACCAGCGAGATGACCGGTCTTAAAACGTCAGACGTAGGAAATCAAAGGATGCATGGTGGCTGAAGATGTTCGGCGGTATGCTCCACAGGGATCCATCACCCAGAATTACCGCCTCCAGGCCAAGAGATTTCATATGCCCTCACATCGCCCGCCCCAATCGAAATCCGGTCGTCGACCTCCCAAAAAGAAAGGGGGCAAGCGAAGTCCGAAGCAGCCGGACTCATTGGCTCAGGATCTGATCGCCCGCATGGAGACATGTCAGACGGCAGAGACCTTGAATGATCAAGTTATCCGGCCCTTTGTACAGGCCCTAGTCTCGGTCTGTGACGCCAGAGGTTATGTCTTCAATATTTACGGCGATCATTGCAATCTAGCGATAACGCCTGAAAACCATGCCGAGTCGCTTTACCAGCTCATAGAGTCTTATTTGGATGAAGCGAATTTATAAATGCCGGCCACTTGTCTGATTACAAAATCAGTCTGATATAAACGAGACATCAACAAGGGCCGTCACAATGGCGCCGTGGTGTTAACCGGAGAGAAGACACATTCCTGCTCTTGAAACCATAGGCGCGCCACCCCAAGCCAGCCGGCAATCGGACCGGCCGTTATATCCAGCCATCGAATCCAACAAGAATGGTTTTCTGCGTGCTGACAAACGGCATCGTCTCTACTGGGAAGAAAGCGGTAACAAGAACGGGGTACCTGTCGTGTTTTTGCATGGCGGACCAGGTGCGGGAACGACACCAACCTACCGGCGTTTCTTTGACCCAGCACACTACAGAATCGTTCTTATTGATCAGCGCGGCTCTGGGCGATCGACGCCGGAAGCAGAAATCGGTGACAATACGACAGGCCATCTAATTTCGGACTTAGAACATCTGCGTGAGCATTTGAAAATTGAACGGTGGATTGTGTTCGGCGGGTCCTGGGGGTCGACTCTAGCGCTTGCTTACGGCGAAACGCATCCCGGACGCTGTATCGGATTCATTCTGCGTGGGGTTTTCCTATTCTCTGACTCAGAGGTGAACTGGTTTCTCAATGGGATAAGTAGAGTATTCCCCGAAGCATGGCGTGCTTTCGCAAATCATATTCCAGTTGAAGAACGCGATGAACTTCTGCCCGCATATTTTAATCGGCTGGTTGACCCCAATCCGGAAACGCATAGGCCGGCTGCAGCGGCGTGGTGCGCCTATGAGAATGCTTGTTCTCGTCTTTTACCGTTCAAGAGTAAGACAACTCGAAATGATGTATTTTATAGCGGTGCATTGGCCATGGCCCGGATCGAGGCACACTATATGACCCATGGGGGGTTTCTTGCGCCGAACCAGCTGCTTCAAGGCATTAGCAAACTCACAGATCACCCGGCGGTCATCGTTCAGGGCCGCTACGATATGGTGTGCCCCATCGTCACTGCAGACAAACTGGCCCAAGCCTGGGATGGAGCAGCCTATCGAATCGTGCCAGATGCCGGTCATTCCTCAATGGAACCTGGTATTCGATCTGCGCTGATTAAGGCCACTGACGAGTTTCGCGACCTCAGATAACGCTGTCGGTTACTAACAATGCTTCTCGTATAAGTGGCAATGGCGCAGGCGGCTACAGGCGAAACACATCAATACCTGTCAGAGCTAACAGGGTCATTTATACCAAATCTGTCAGAACACACAGGTGCCTGCGAATGGATAGTCGGGCAGTATCCTTCATGTGTGTCGCGCCCATTTGGGCGAGACGACCGCTGACAAGTTCCAGCAACCTCACTTTAAACCCCACCCACTCGGCGGGGTTTTTTTCTGAGATCAGCTCACCTTAGCGGCGTTAGGCCGGCTTCTGAGCGCCGTGGACGAACCAGTCACCGACCCCCTGGGTGCGTGCGCGATACCCTACAAACTGACAGTCTTCGGGATATCCGGCCTCTGTCATTAGGGCGCCAAGATCAGAATCGGCCCACCCCATCCAGAACGGTTCGCCGTTGTGCCTGATCTGCCAGTCATTCAAGACTTGGTCAACCAAATCCTGATATCCGGGCTGATTAGGCACATCCATATGGAAGGAAATGCCTCCGGGCTTAAGGACTCGCCAAATTTCCGCCACGGAGTCTTTCAAAACTTGGGGTGTTGTTTCATGGCCCCAAATTGTTGAAATGACCATGTCAAAGCCCTCATCTTCAAAGTCCATGTCCGCCGTATTCATTTGAGAGAAGTGAATGGCGTTGCCTTCACTTTCACAGCGGGCGTGGCCCCAACGCAGAAGCCCGGCTGCAACGTCAATGCCGTGCACTTCGGCATCAGGATAATGGTGAGTGAAGGTGGCGGTATTGAGCCCCGTGCCGCAGCCTATATCGAGGATGCGCTTCGGCTTTTGTGGGCCAAACTGTTTTTCAAGCGCACTGATAAGGAAATGCGATGCTGTGTACCCAGGCTTCGCGCCACGGCCCTTGCCCGCACCATATATCATGCCACCGCCGGTCATCCGTGCACCGGAAAGGAGGTCATAATCGACGCCTTCCCGCTCGAGACAAAAACCGCCGGGCTGCCGATGAATTTCCACCTTGGCGATATTGGGGGGAAGGTCGAGAGCGGGATTGAGTTTCAGGCTACCCTTCTTGTCACTGCGCTCAAGAACAGCGGCAGCGGCGGCATCGAGACGCGGCAGATCATGAGCCAACGTTTCATCCACGGCATCCCACATCATGTCTTGACCGATCCACGTGAGGGTCTCCCACGTCTGAAAAAGATGCTCGCCGTAAATGCGTTGTTTTACAGCGGTACGATGCTCACGTTTGAGGTCATCCAACGGTTCGCCGAGCGCCGTTTCCAGTTCCGGCGCAATTCCCTTTTCAAAATGAGCATGAATATCTTTTTGCAGGTCAAGGTTCACTTTCGTCTTGAATTGAATAATGAAGGCATGCCGGGCTAGTTCATCCTGCGTGGGGTGCAAAATCATTTCGCGTTCAAAGTCGTTAGTCATGCTGGTCTGCCTCTACCGTGTGTCACTAGTTGTGTATGAGTACAAAGCTTGATCTAATATTTGTCATGAGGATAGTACCTTTGGCAATGATTTTTATCAACGATCGCTGCCGGGCAATCACTAGTAAGGGGGCCGGTCAGCCTATCTCACCCTTGAGCCCAGCAGCCCGCGCCGTTACCGTGCTCTTATGTATAAATCACTCATCACTGCCATAGCTGCGTTGTTGACCATCATTACCGGGCCAGCTCTGGCCCATCCACATGTGTGGGTCACCGGCACTGCGTCGTTTCAAATCGAGGAGACAAAACTGACTGGCATCGGTATGCGCTGGCAATTTGATGCCTTTTTCAGTCAAGTTCTCGGTGCCGACTTCGACACCAATGCAGACGGCACCTTCGATGCGACGGAAACCCAGGCTATGAAAGATCAGGTATTCACCAGCCTGAAAGATTACGACTATTTCACGCATCTACGTACTGATACATCAAACACCGAGCAAACCTTCACTCAAGTTGAAAATTTTGCAATCAGCGACGACAAGGGTGAAATGGTATTTTCGTTTGACTTGAAATTGGCAAGTCCGATTGATCCAACCACCGAATCCGTCGGATTAAGTTTGTATGATCCAACCATCTATGTGGATCTTATTCTGGGTGGAGATAAACCAGTCGAGTTTGCGGGCGCCGGAGAATTGCAATGTAATTTGGAATACCGTCAAGGTGATGAGATTAACAGCCAGTCCTATTTTATTACTCCTCAAGAAGTTTGGCTGAACTGCGGCGCCGGCGAAACTTTATCTAGCGCCGCTGATCACGTCAGGAAGCCGGTGCGTTCAAGCGCGCCGCCAAACAACAACGCACCTAGAACTGCGACTGCCAAAGACCCTGCGACGGACAAAGCTTTTCCGATAAATACCCGTGCTGGCGTCGTGCTTTCTGCACCATCTCCAGAGATAGATTTACGCAAAACAATGGCTGCGATCCCGAGCGCGGAGATGGTAATCGCGACACCGGCAGCCATCATGAATGACGCGATGATGCCCAGTAAGAAAACGCCATTGGCGGCGGCAAACAGAAGGACCAGAATGGAGCCCGTGCAGGGCCGTACGCCAGACACCATGCCAATGGCAATCACCTCACCTTGAGGTCCAAACCAGCGCTCAGCCCTGCGGGCCAGCCAAGTTTCCTTAGCGGCCGGCTCGGGGCCATGACTATGTCCGTGGTGGTCGTGATGATGTTCATGCCCATCATCGGGCCCGTCGTCATGACGGTCGCTGTGATCATCGCCCCCATGATTGTGGCCACACGCCGCCGCACCGGTGAGTGCGCCATAAGTCATATACAAGCCGATGCAAAGTATGAGCCCGTAGCTGGCAACTTCTAAGAGGTTAGTCCGATCCATAATCTCGAGCTGGCTGCCGCCAAGCGCCATGGCCAAGATTGCGACCATAAGAATAGCGACGAATGCCTGGGTGAGCGCAATGATGCTGCCCATTAATATGCCTGTCCTGAGCGGGGCTTCGCGCGCAGTGAAATATGACGCGACAACTAATTTGCCGTGACCCGGCCCGGCAGCATGAAGAACGCCATAGATGAAACTGGCAAAAATAACCGTGAGGGCGGTGGTCATACCACCTTCCTGCCCAGTTTCTCTGAGTTGACGCGCTAAATAGCTATTGATTTCCCGCTGCCATGTCGCCACTTGGCGAAACACCGACCGCAGTGGCGCTGGCATGACAAACAATGGCTCTGCAGCAGGCTCTGATGTGGCCGTGCGGTTGCCAAATGGGCTTGGCCGACTTGGCGCTTGATCAGCAGCGTCTTGGCTCGAAGACTCCCGGCTTGCACCGAAGGGGCTGGGTTGGGCCTGTACCCTGCCTGAGTCAAAGACCAAAATCGCGCATATGATGGTCAACGCTATGGCCATTGTCGCGCGAGACAACTGCTGCCACATGGGCGGGCGGGTTAAAATCTCAATCATGATTCACATCATACCGATGTGGCACCGGCACTGTGAAGACCGGCTCTATGAAGATATGTGGCGCCTTCCATCTCACTCATGAAATCACGAAAAAGTGCCCAGAAACGGCGGTAACCCGAGGTTCTCGCCTTGATTGATGTTACGATTTGTCACCCCGTTTTCTTGGTAAAATGAGCACATTCCATGTATAAGCCGGATAAAAGATTCATTTGTAAGAGTGCTTTCGCACCTTTCGATATGTTCGGGATCAAGATATGCGCGCGTTTCGCCCCTTTACTGGGCTGCTACTGGCAGTGGCACTAGCCGTTGGCCTTTATTATGGCTATTCCACATTTATTGCCCCCGGAGCCGGATCAGGCAGCTCAGCCGAGCGCGGCGGTTTTGGCGGTGGCCGTGTCCAGCCTGTCCTCGTTCAGCCCGTACGCCAGGAGACATTTGCCGACCGCTTAGAGGCCATCGGAACATTGCAAGCCAATGAATCCATCGTCGTAACAGCAAAGCTACAGGGCATTGTCAAAAGTATCGGGTTCCAAGACGGCCAAAATGTTGAAGCAGGGACAACCCTCGTTCAGTTTGACGAAGATGAATTAAGCGCGCGGCTGCAGGCCGAACTCGCCAACTTAGATGGGCAGCGCAAACAATTTGAACGCATCTCCGGGCTCGCCCGCGCCAATGCCACATCTGAGGCGCGGTTCGATGAACAGCAAGCCGCGGTAAGAAAGGCCCAGGCCAACGTTGCCGCAGCACGCGCACGTCTATCCGATTACACAATCAAAGCCCCATTTGCCGGCCGCCTGGGGACGCGCCGCATTAGTGTCGGTGCATTAGTTTCTCCGGGAACGATAATTACAACGCTGGATGACCTCTCGATCGTGAAGCTAGACTTCTCTGTTCCGGAAACATTCCTCGCCACCGTGCGGGAAGGTTTGGACATAGTGGCCCTGACTTCGGCATACGCCAGCGAAGTGTTTCGCGGCAAGGTGACTTCAATCGACACACGCGTCGACCCCATGACCCGCACAATTGCCATCCGTGCTGAGGTCGCAAACAGTGACCGCCGTTTACGGCCTGGCATGCTTATGGTCGTCGATCTTATTAATGATTCGCGTGAAAGCCTCATGATTGCCGAAGAAGCTTTGGTTCCATTTGAGAATCAACAGTTTGTCTTCGTCGTCGGCAGCGATAACACTGTAAGCCGCGTGCCTGTCACCATCGGACAGCGCCAGCCTGGCATTGTCGAGATTCTTGAAGGCCTCGGACTCGCAGACCTTGTGGTAACAGAAGGTAATACGACGCTGGTCGATGGCAACAAAGTGCGCATTCTTAATGAGACCGACGTACGTAGCGGTACACCTTCTGCCGCCACCGGCCCCTCACAAGGATAAACTAAGGATAGACCACGATGGTGCTCTCTGACTTTTCGATTAAGAGTCCCGTCGTTGCGACTGTAACCAGTGCTTTGCTCGTGGTATTCGGCATCGTCGCTATGATACAGCTTCCCATTCGCGAAGCTCCCGATATTGAATCACCCACTGTCTCTATAAGTGTGACCTACCCTGGTGCGTCAGCTGCGGTCGTTGAGACTAAGGTCGTTCAGGTCTTAGAAGATCAAATCAGCGGTGTAGAAGGTATCAAATCCATCAATTCATCCGCCCGCGATGCTATGGGATGGATCAGCGTTGAGTTTGAGCTGGGCCGTGACATTGATGCTGCTGCCAACGACCTAAGGGACGTGCTGAGCCGCGCCACACGCGCACTACCAAACGATGCCAACCCCCCAACCATCCGCAAGGCAGATCAAGACGCTGAACCGATTATGTGGATGAACATTTCGAGTCCGCAAATGGACAGCCTTGAGCTGTCTGATTATGTCAACCGCTACATTCTTGACCGTTTTACATCGATAGAGGGCGTTGCTTTCACCTGGGTGGGCGGTGAGCGTAAAAAATCCTTACGGGTTTGGCTTGACCGCCGGGCCATGGCCGCGCGTGGGCTTACCATTACCGATATTGAAAATGCCCTACGCCGCGAAAACGTGGAACTCGGCGCTGGACTTCTAGAATCTGAAAATCGGGATTTCAGCTTACGTACCGCGAGGTCCTTTAATTCACCGGAAGATTTCGAGCGTTTAGTCATTGCTCGCGGCGAGAATAATTATTTAATCCGACTAGGCGAGATCGCCGACGTAGAAATTGGCGCCGCCAACACCTCTTCCAGTTTTCGAACCGACGGCAAGAATTCAGTGGGCATTGGCGTGGTCAAACGTCCCGGCGCCAGCACGCTGTCCGTGGCACAAGCCATCCGCGAAGAGCGGATCAATATTCAGTCGACACTCCCCAGCCATATGAGCTTCGTGATCAACCAAGATTCCTCGGTCTTTATCACCGCCGCATTGCAGGAGGTGGGCCTGGCCATGGGCATTGCTGCCCTGCTCGTCATTGCCGTGATCTATCTGTTCTTAGGAACGGTGCGAGCCGTTATCATTCCCGCGGTGACCGTCCCGATATCTTTGACAGCCACATTCATTGTCTTATGGCCGCTGGGTTATTCTATAAACATTCTCACCTTGCTGGCTCTGGTTCTTGCCATCGGTTTGGTGGTCGATGACGCCATCATCATGCTCGAGAATATCCACAGGCGCATCAAACGGGGCGAGCCACCCTTACTGGCTGCCTATCGGGGCGCCCGCCAGGTCGGTGTCGCCATCGTCGCAACCACATTGGTGCTCATTGCCGTATTTATCCCCATCACCCTGACGCAGGGTGTGGTCGGCCGGTTGTTTTCTGAGTTCGCTGTCACCATGGCGGCGGCCGTTTTGTGTTCAATGTTCGTAGCGCTGACGCTCACACCCATGATGTGTTCGAAGATCCTCAAAGATGAGCTCGACCAAACCTTGGTGGCGCGCGGATCGATGCGAGCCTTTGCATGGATGAAGGATTTTTACGGCCGCACCCTAAACCTTGGTCTAGATCATCCTTTTGCGGTTCTGGCACTGTTCTTTGCCATCATGGCCAGTGCTATTGGCTTCTTTCTGGTCCTGCCGCAAGAGTTCACGCCGCCTGAGGATAGAGGCAGCATCAACATCATGGTGCGCGCACCAGAAGGCTCGTCCTTAGAGTACACGGATCGCCAAGGCCGGATGGTCAGCGACATTTTAATGAAAGAGTACGTTGAGACAGGCATCGCTAAGCGCGTGCTACAAATCATGCCAATGGGCCAAGGTGTAGCCGGTCAGGCCACCAACACGGGCAATGTCATTATGCGGCTTGAGGCGTGGGATGACCGCAATAAATCCACCCATGAAATCGTTAGCGAAATCAGGCCAATACTCAACAACATCCCCGGCGCCCAGATTATTCCAACGCCGTCAGGCGGCTTTGGCCACGGCCGCTGGGGGGGCGGACTGAATATGGTTATCGGCGGCAGCACTTATGAAGAGCTGGTTGTCTGGCGAGACATCATGCTCGAAGCTATGAATGAGAACCCGCGTCTGTTTGGTGTGCGGTCCAATTACAACGAAACCAAGCCACAGATGCGCATCAAGATCGACCAAACTCGGGCAACAGACGTTGGTGTGTCCATCGGCACCATCGGCCAGACTTTGGCCGTGATGCTCGGGTCCCGTCGCGTAACCACGTTTGCGGACCGCGGCGAAGAGTACGACGTGATCCTGCAAGGCCGGGATAAAGATCGGCGCACGCCAACCGATGTCACTAATATTTATGTCAGGTCTGACACAACGCGCGAACTTATCCCGCTGTCCAGCCTCATCACCGTCCAGGAAATTTCAGATGCAGGGTCGCGCAACCGATACGACCGGTTGCGGTCGATCAACGTCATGGGAACGCCGGCATCCGGCTATGCTTTGGGAGAAGCAATTGAGTGGATGGAGCAGGTGGCCGAAAAACGGTTGCCTGAAGCGGCCCGTGTCAACTGGAGAGGACAGTCGCGGGAATATAAAGAATCGGGCACGGCCATGTATGTCTTTTTTGGGCTTGCGCTTCTGGTGGTGTTCCTTGTGTTGGCCGCACAGTTTGAAAGTTTCATCCACCCGTTGGTAATTATGATGACCGTGCCACTGGCCATGACCGGCGCCTTGGCAGGGCTCTGGCTGTTCGGCCTCAGTTTCAATATCTATTCCCAGATTGGTATAATCGTATTGATCGGACTTGCCGCAAAAAACGGCATTCTCATTGTTGAGTTTGCCAACCAGCTTCGGGATTCTGGTTATGAATTCCGTGAAGCTCTGGTCGAGGCGTCCAAGATCAGGCTGCGGCCCATCGTCATGACGGCACTGGCCACGTGCATGGGTGCTGTGCCTTTGGTTCTGGCGTCGGGTGCCGGTGCCGAAGGACGGGAAGCCATTGGTGTTGTGATTTTCACCGGTGTCGCTTTCTCGAGCTTTATTACCCTGCTTGTGGTGCCTGTGTTTTACATGCTGATGACACGCAACACCCGGTCTCCGGGCGCTGTTGCCGCTGATCTGGCCGACCTGGAACAACGACACCCCGGCCGCGGACAATTCACTGACGATATTGTAAGAGACGGCACTCCAGCAGAATAACACAGCCAGGTTTACCGCAACGGCTCACCGCTACAGAAGAATAGTGTAGGGTTGCCCTGATCCGCTGCGTGCAGATCAAGGGGCAAGAGAACCGGGAGCGTGGAGTACCGTGAAAGAAAAAGAGCTCAGGCTCGCGCTGGTGGTCTACGGCGGTGTCTCTCTCGCCGTTTATATGCACGGCGTCACAAAGGAAATTCTGAAACTCGCCCGCGCCTCGCGGGACCGTCATGCTCTAGCGGATGGCGGTCCCTCGCCTGATCGCAGCGACGTTCGTGATACAGAAAACATATACCTTGACCTCCTAGACGCGCTTGAACCTGAACTAGACTTGAGAGTCATCGTTGATATCGTCGCAGGTGCATCCGCAGGTGGGATCAATGGAATTATTTTGTCCCGTGCTTTGGCGCACGACTTGGAAATTGATCCCGTTCGTGAGTTTTGGTTGACGCAGATGGACGTCACGGAGCTGATGAATGAGCGCGTACAGGCAGGTCCATGGAACAAGATTGCCTTCCGGCCTGTGGTTTGGATTCTGATGTGGTGGTTCCGTAAGCAACTTGGTGGCGATCGCGAGCTCAAACGTAAACTTTCAACTTTTCTGCGTTCGCGGTGGCTGAAGCCACCTTTTGATGGCGCCCGTCTCACACGTGTCTTATTTGAAGGCATGTCGGCGATGGGCGATCCGTCCAGCCGTGGCCGCTCTCTCCTACCCGCCGGCTTGGCCCTGGATTTGTTCGTAACGGTGACGGATTTCTTTGGGTTCAAGAAAGAAACACCAATCCACGATCCGCCGACAGTCATAGAACGAGAACACCGGCAGGTGATTCAGTTGAAATACCGGCAATGGCCAGCCGGTACTGAGATTTCTGATTTTGACCGCGACAACATTCCAGCCTTGGCCTTTTCATCGCGCGCAACATCTTCTTTTCCGGGCGCATTTCCACCGGCACAATTAGGAGAATGCGATCAACTAATTCAGGAAAAAGGCATTGTCTGGAAAAATCGCGTTGATTTTCTATATGACAATTTCAGGCCCTATCTCTCGGCATCGCTAAATCCTGCCGAAGCTGCTTTCGTCGATGGTAGCGTTTTGGTCAATAAGCCTTTCGCGCAGGCGATCAGAGCTATAGGCGGACGGACGGCATTCCGGCAGGTCGACCGGCGCCTGTTGTATATCGACCCTCATCCGCGCGGCCCGCGCAACGAAGAGTGGGGTCAGACTCCGGGGTTTTTTCGCACCTTGAAAGGCGCGTTGTCTGACATTCCAAGAAATGAACCCATACATGAAGATCTGGCTTGGGTTAACGCCCACAACGCAGAAGTCCAGCGGCTGCAGACCGTGATTGATGCGTCGCGGTCCCATATCCAGGCCATTGTTGAAAGCGTGTCAGGTGAAGTGCTCAATGGACCCATAGATGGCAATACGTTGGGTCGTCTGCGCAGAGCCGCGAATGCCAAGGCGCGCTCTGAAACCGGGTTTGCTTATGATGGTTACCTCAGACTTAAGCTCACCAGTGTGGTCAAGGACGTGGCTGCTTTCTTAGTGTCGCTGAGCGGCTACGGTCAGAACAGCACGGATCAACGTAAGGTTTGCAGCGCTATAGACAAATGGGCTGACTCGCTGGCGATCACACCCTCTGATAATGCGGTATTAGACTCAACGGACACGGATGCATCAGACCCACCCTGGGTTCGGTTTTTGTTGGCGTTTGATGCGCGCTTTCGTCAGCGCCGCTTACGCTTTGCCATCCGCACCATCAACGGCCTTTACGCACGGATTGGCGAGGAAAACGTGACGAGCCTTAAGACCACAGACCTCGACCGCGTCAAGGCCGGTTTATATGAAGCCCTCGACATGATGGCATCACTCAGTGAGGCGGGTCGGAGGCTTTCTGTGCCCGCATCTGACCACCTAAAATCTTTAGTGCGGCAAGTCGCTGAGGTGATTACCGAAACGGACGGCGATTCAGACGGAGAAATTGTTCCTTTGGTTCAACCCATCATGGACAAGCTCGGAGAGGCGCTCGAATTTGAGAGACACGCGGGACGCGCTGAAGACGTCTTGGCAAATTTGACCAATGATTTACCGGATACTGTGCGTCGCGAGATTTTAGACACTTACATTGGATTTGCCGCATGGGATGTTTTGACGTTCTCCATCACCAATTGGCGGGACCTGGACGAATTTAATGAAATTCGCGTGGATCGTGTGAGCCCAGATGATGCACAAGCGTTGCGTCCTGGTGGGGCCGAAACATGCCTTAAAGGAATTCAATTCAACCACTTTGGTGCCTTCTTCAGCCGGGCTTATCGTGAAAACGATTATCTTTGGGGGCGTCTTCATGCGGCGGAGCGTCTGATCGACATCACGATTGATGCCGCCCGGGTCGAAGGAGCGGCAGCTGATATTGACGTTAACGCATTCAAACGCAGAGCATTTCTAGCCATTTTAGAAACTGAGAAAGACGACCTGCCCAGCTGCGAAATGTTGATCGCAGAGCTTCGGGGTGCGGCATCAGTCTTGTCCGGGACCTAAAAATACTGTCCGCTAACTGCAAAGTCCGGCTAGTCTACAGACAATAAGTTATATGGGGGCGGAGACAGTATGAGTCTCAAAAGACTGCTCGCGACCGGTGCTATTATCGCCGGTGTTGTAGTGTCGGCTGTGTGGCTCCTTAGCGCAAGCCAAACGCCACGGGTCGATGTTCAAAGTGAGTCAACCCGACCAATAACAGAGGCTGCGCAAACGACCCTCCGCCTCGGCGTCGTCAGTCTTCCACCCGCACTTGGAAATCCGTATCGAGGAACGGGATTTCCGACTATCTATACCTATCGGGCGATGTTCGAAGGTCTCACTGCCCTAACCTCAGAGGGTGACGTGCGGCCCAGGCTAGCAACGTCGTGGGAACGTGTTGATGATCTCACCTGGAGATTTGACCTTCGGCGAAACGTGGTGTTTCACAACGGCGCTCCGTTTAATGCTGATGCCGTTGTATTCGCCGTCGATTATCTGACCAGCGACGAAGGCCGTATTGAATCTGTTTCTCGTGACCTCGGCGTTGTAGCAAGCGCGGCAGCAGTAGATGAATTCTCGGTATACATTCGCACACATACGCCGGCGCCACTGTTGCCAGCGTTAATGGAGTCCCTTCTCATCGTTGAGCCTGGGCAATGGACCCGTTTGGGTCGCGAAGGTTTTGCCCTGGAGCCCATCGGTACCGGTCCGTTCAAGTTGGTCGAATGGGAGGAAGCAACAGCGCATCTGGCAGCCCATACAGAAGGCTGGCGACCGCCCAAAGTCGACGCATTGGAAATTCTTCAGTTGCCCGACCCGTCTTCACGGGTGCAGGCCATTTTGTCCGAGCGGGCCGACATCGTCATATCCATGAGCTTGGATGACACTGAGACAATCAAAGCCAGCATAGGCCGGGGAAACGTTTCCAAAGCCGCCAGTGTGCTCGCCATCAGTATAATCTTTCCACAGTTGTCACCCGACCATCCGTTGCAAGATGTGCGCGTGCGCCAAGCGTTGAATTATGCCGTCAATAAACAATCTTACATCGACGCATTTTTCGGCGGCTTTAACCGGCCGGCTAGTCAACCCACGACGGCTGGCGTGTTTGGTTATAACGATACACTTGCCCCCTATCCTTATGACCCGGACCGGGCCCGCGCATTGCTTGCAGAAGCAGGATACCCTGACGGATTCTCGTTCATCGCTGAAGTCACCATTGGTGGAGGGGCTTCCTTGGGCCCGTCCTATCAAAGCGTTGCTGCAGACCTGTTGAAGGTCGGTGTGGTTATGACGTTGCAGAGAATACCAGTTCAGCAATTGATCCGCGGCATACAAGAAGGAAGTTGGCGCGGCCAGGCTTTCGGTATGAATTATGGTGCGGAGCGGACAAATGATGCTTTGCGGCCCTTGCGTCTTCATTCTTGCATCAACCGCAACCCCTGGTATTGCGACGAAACAGTGTCACAAATGATCGACGCCGCGATGATGGAATCAGATATTGATAAACGTAGTGCATTAACGAGAGACATCATGCGCTATTACCATGAACAGGCACCGGCCATATGGATGCATGAAGGCGTTCAGTTTTCCGGTCTTGGGCCCCGCGTCAAAAACTACCGGGAGGATTATGCTGTGATCGCCTATGACGAAATTGAGCTGACGCCATGAGCGAGATAAAACCAATCGAAGAATCCGTGCGGTGCTGGGTTGAGGCCTGGAGCAACCGTGACAAAGAAGGCGTGCTCTCGGTATGGGACGACCAAGACTCTGAAGCAACGTACTTACCTGCTGAACGGGAAGACGCGCTTATTGGCGTCGCTGCTGTCGAACGTTATGTGACCGCGCTGTGTGATCAGTTCAGTACGATTCACCATCGGCCGAATTCCATGATCATCAAACGGCTGGCATATGACGTGGCCTTGGTATTTTATGTTTTAGATTGGGCCGTTTCAGATGATCGCGGCCCTATCGGCGGCCGCTGCCGGGTGACAGCGGTATGGCGGAACCGGGACGCTGATTGGAAATTGACTCACTATGCTGAATCGCCCCTTGCGCCACTCGTCGAACTCAAGGAATTTTATCAGCATGTTGCAGCTCAAGGATTACCAGCATGAGCGATGACATCGAGGCGGTCAGAGAAACCGTTCTGGCCTACGTGGGCTGTTCAAAAGACATGAACTTCGTGGGCCGTAAAGCCTTATGGCACGCCGCTGAGGAGACACCGATCCTCTGTCCTGAAGAAGCACCTGAGCCTTTGGTTGGCTGGGATGCGCTCGACGCCTATTGGTCGCGATCGCGGGAAACCATGGCCAGCCTCAAAACCAAAGCCACCAACATTCGAGTGCGCATTCTGAGTGACGGTATCGCCTTAGCGTCATATCAGAGCCGGTGGATTGCGACCTTGTCTCAAGCCGGCCATCTTCCCGAGAAACCAATTTCCGCCGACGTTCGCATGAACGCCGTGCTGCGCAAGACGAGTGACGGATGGCGGTACATTCATTTGGTGGAAGGGCCGGTGGATCTCATGACTATGGCGCGGCAATCTGCGAGACGATCTGCGATTGAATTATTTCCAGGCTTAGCTGACGGCTCTTAAGGGCCGTCTTCGATTTCTAGGACCAGCCGTTCGACGACCTGTCCCTCTTTCACATGGCTGTCCAGAATTTCATCTATGTCCGCCTCAGTTTCATAGCGGTACCAAATACCGTCCGGATAAATAACCATAGTCGGGCCAAGTTCACAGCGGTCGAGGCAGCCCGATGCATTGATGCGCACCCGGCCGACGTCCATGGTTTTGGCTTTCTTCTTCATGTAGTCGCGCAACTGAACTGATGTTTTTCGTGCGCATGACCCGCGCGGATGGGATTCAGGCCGCACATTGGTGCAGCAAAATACATGGAGGCGATAGTACGGATCGTCTTGGTCCGGCATAGAGCTTACGTGTTCCAATGATGGCAAGCGACGTCATGGCCTGCACCGGCTTGTTCCAACTGTGGCACTTCATCAGCACAAATAGCCGTCGCTCTGGGACAACGGGTCCGGAACACGCAACCGGACGGCGGGTATAGCGGTGACGGAATATCCCCTGTGAGCAAAACACGTTCCTTGGCCCGCTCCTTGACCGGATCGGGAATCGGCACGGCCGACAAAAGCGCCTGAGTATAGGGGTGATGTGGTGTGGCGTAGATCGACGCTTTGTCAGCCAACTCCATCACACGACCCAAGTACAACACCAGAACTCGATGACTGATATGACGCACAATGGCAAGATCGTGGCTGATAAACAGGAGCGACAAACCAAGGTCGCGTTGCAAATCCATTAGCAGATTGACTACCTGCGCTTGGATCGAGACATCTAAGGCAGACACCGGTTCATCGCAAACAACAAGCTTCGGATGCAGGATCATGGCCCGGGCAATGCCAATGCGCTGACACTGACCGCCCGAAAATTCATGCGGATACCGATTAATCATGCGTGGCAATAGACCAACGCGTTCCATCATGCCTGCGACCATCTTGCGCCGCTCCGCTTTGGTCATGGCCGGTCGATAGTTGCGTAAGGGCTCTGCAATGATGTCGCCTGCCGTCATACGTGGGTCAAGGCTGGCGAGGGGGTCCTGAAAAACGATTTGTAAGTTCTCGCGCGCTGCGATGAGTTCTTTCTTATCCAAAGAGGTAAGATCCGTACCCAGCCAGGACACGGTTCCGTCGGTAGCGCCAATTAATTGAAGAACCGCTCGCCCAAGGGTGGACTTGCCACATCCGGACTCGCCGACCACACCCAGCGTTTCGCCTGGGTTGAGATCAAAACTTACACCGTCGACTGCTTTAAGCGGACTGTATTGGCCAATCAGGATGCCGCCAGTGCGCACCGGGAAATGCACCTTAAGATCCCGGACCTGGAGAAAAGACTCGCTCATTCTGCAGCCTCTAGAGCGTCAAGATGGCAGGCCTTGGCGCGATACTTAGCCGTAGTCTCTAGAATAGGCCGCTCAGCTTTACAACGCTCGGTGACATATGTGCAGCGCGGGTGAAAACTGCAGCCACCAGGAAGACTTTGCGCGTTGGGTGGCTGGCCAGGAATCGTGACCAGCGCCGTAATGTCCTCATCCAGGCGCGGCGTGCATGCGAGCAGGCCCTGCGTATAAGGGTGAGCCGGGCTTTCAAACATATCGGCCACGGCCCCCTTCTCCACAATCCGCCCGCCGTACATCACAGCAACCCGGTCTGCCAATCCGGCAACAACGCCGAGGTCATGGGTAATCAGGACGATTGCTGTTCCGAGCGAATCTTTGATCTCCATGAGAAGGTCGAGTATTTGCGCCTGGACAGTAACGTCCAAAGCCGTCGTTGGCTCATCTGCGATTAACATGGCGGGCTCACACATCAGCGCCATTGCGATCATCACGCGCTGACGCAGGCCACCAGATAATTCATGGGGATACATATCAAGGCGCCGTTCGGCTTCTGGAAAATGAACTCTCTCCAGCATTGCACGTGCTTGCTTCCGCGCCTCCGCCTTACCAACGCCACGATGTTCTATCAAAACCTCGGCTAGCTGCCTTCCGATTTTCATATGTGGCGTCAATGACGTCATGGGGTCTTGGAAGATCATCGCGATACGTTCACCGCGCAGCTTATTTAGTTCTTTCTCGTTGGCTGTCAGGAGATTGCTACCTTCAAAATGAATTGCGCCGCTTACAGTAGCATTGTCTGCAAGAAGACCCATGGCTGCCATAAACGTCTGGCTTTTGCCTGAGCCAGACTCGCCTACAAGGCCTACACATTCACCTTCTTCCACCAGAAGCGACACATCATTCACAGCCTGCACGGCGCCGTCCGGTGTATCAAAGCTCACCGTGAGATGATTGATCTCAAGAACCGTGGACATAAGCGTCAGCGATCTTTGGGATCGAGCGCGTCACGGAGCCCGTCGCCCAAGAAATTGAAACAAAACAATGTCGTGGAAAGGCAGACCGCGGGAAGAATTAAAGTGCGGGGCGTAATTTCCATTTCCTGCGCACCTTCAGCGATCAAAGCCCCCCAGCTGGTCATCGGCGCCTGAACACCGAGCCCAAGAAAACTCAAAAAACTCTCTAACAGAATAACTTGCGGGATCGTCAATGTTACGTAGACAATCACCACACCAAGTACATTGGGAATGATATGACGGATAATAATGCTCGTAGTTGACCCACCTGATGCACGTGCGGCTTCAATGAACTCCTTATTTCTCAACGTGAGTGTTTGCCCTCTAACGATTCGCGACATCGTCAGCCATTCAACAAACCCAATGGCCAGAAACATCAGATAAAAATTCCGGCCAAAGACAACCATCAAAATAATGATGAAAAACATCAACGGGACGGCATACATGACGTCAACAAACCGCATCAAGAATTGATCCACGCGGCCGCCGATAAACCCAGCCATAGCTCCCACGGTAACGCCGATAACAAGAGCGACCGAGGTGGCTAAAATTCCGACCATGAAAGACACCTGCCCTCCTTGAAGGAGGCGCGCCAGCATATCGCGGCCCAAGGAATCTGTGCCGAGGTAATGCTTGAGTTCAAAATTGGGCGGTGTGGCTTCGAGAAGGTCCCAGTCAATTTCTTCATAGGTCCAAGGCACGAACAGAGGGCCAACGAAACAAACCACTGCCAAGACAATTAGCATGATCGCGCTGGCCATGGCCGCCCGATTGGCCTGCATGCGACGGAAGGCATCCTGCCATAAGCTGCGGCCCTCAACGTCCGCTGCTTTGTCTAACGCGTCGGAATGCGGCACACGGAGATTTGATGTTACCGGCGCATCACTCATAACGCACCTTGGGGTCAAGCCATGCGTAGGCAAGGTCGACGAAGAGATTGAGAAAAATAACCAGAGAGGCCGCAAGAATCGTAACACCCATCACCAGTGTGTAATCCCGATTCAGCGCACCCTGAACAAAATACCTGCCGATGCCGGGTAGCGAGAAAATTGTCTCGATCACCATAGAGCCCGTGAGCAGAAACACAGTCGCTGGACCGAGGTAGGTCACCACGGGGATCATGGCCGTCTTGAAAGCGTGGCGCAAAACCACCATGCGGAAGGGAAGGCCTTTCGCCCGCGCCGTTCGAACATAATTTGTGCGCAGGGTTTCGATCAGACTTGCCCTGGTAATGCGCGCAACATATGCGATGAAGGGTAAAGCCAAACAAATCACCGGCAATATCCGGTTTTCAAACGCGCCGTTGTTCCACCCGCCGACCGGAAGTGCAAACACGGTTTCCTTGAGCCATATTCCGAAAACCAGGGCCAACAAAGGGCCGACGACAAAATTGGGAATTACAATACCGGTCATGGCAACAGTCATAGCCGCGTGATCAGCGCTGCTATTTTGACGGAGCGCGGCCATCGCCCCCAATGGAATGCCGATCAATATCGTGAGAGTGAGCGCTGCTACTCCGTTTTGGATACTGACGGGGAAACCTTGGCCGATCAGTTCTGTAACCGTGAAGTCTTTGTACTTGAAAGACGGACCAAAATCGCCCTGGAGCAGGCCGCCAAGATAATTCAAGTATTGCCACCACAACGGCTGATCGAGCCCGTAGGCTGCCTTGAGGTTGGCCATAATCTCAGGCGGCAGAGGCGCTTCTTGATCGAAAGGGCCGCCTGGCGCCAAGCGCATCAGGAAAAAAGCAACGGTGATGACAACCCACAGGGTTGGAATGGCGATCAAGACACGACGGGTAAAGTAAGCCCACATAGAGGTGATGGATGTCCGATGGCGAGTGCGTGATTAGTGGTGAAAAAGACCATAACGGGCAGCACAGCGCCGCGCCAGACCTCGGTGGCTTAGCGGATAAGATTCATTGATTCAGCGCAAAACCAAAATTGAACTAGGGGCCTGCACCGAACGATGGAACAGCTTGTGGCAAAGTGGGCCGCATCAATTTTACGCCACCATCATCCGGTATCGTTGTGAGCGCGGAAAGAGGATGTTGCCCTGACGAATTTGCAATCCACCCCTGGATATCGGGGGAGACCAGAGAGAGCGGCCGGTAAAAGAATACGGCGATCAGGGCTTGATCTTCGATAATGGCCTTCTCCGCTTCACGGTAGCACCCCAGACGAACCATTTCCTTATCGTAAGACAACGCTCGATTGAGGCGCTCAGTAAATTCCGAAAAAGCATAGCGGGGAAAGTTCCAAGGCCCCCCCGCAAGACTTAAAGGCTCAAGAATGCTTTGCGGTATTTCATTGCGGCCGGGCCATACCATAAAGGCGACGTCAAAATCTCCCTGTTCGAGCGCGCGCCAATGATCGAATAGAGGCGCCTCAATAATATCAGTGAAAATGCCGGCATGTGCCCACATAGCCGCAATGCTTTCGGCCGCCGTACGATGGATGTCTCCTATAGGAACGCGCAGATTCACGCGGAGTGGATTGTCTCGATCAAACCCCAGTTCTGCTAAAAGAGCCGAAGCCACCGCTTCTCGCTCTTCAAAGGTCAGCGGCGCGAATGGCGCCTTGTATGACCCTAACTCTCCCATAACCGAAGGCGGGACATATTGATTTGCAGGAACTCCGATGTTTTGCGGTAAGCCTTCAAGCACCTTTGGCCGGTTGATCGCCATCGCCAAAGCGTGTCGCACTTCAATGGTATTAAACGGGTTACGCGCCGTATTCACACCATATGCGTAAAGAGTGTGTGTACGATCCACCTGAATCCAATCTGAATGATCGCTCAGGGTTGGAGGGGTGACCGCGGGCAGAGCCGCCGTAACAAGCGCACCGTCATCGCCCATAAGATTCCATGCGTCAACCACCGAACCGACAGTGCGCACCACCAGGCCCGGTCCAGTTGAAATAGACTCGAGGACCATCTCACCCGCTTCGTTTGCGCGCGCAACCCAGTAAGCACCTGAGGTAACCGTACCGTCGTGCAGGGCGGTGCGCTCTTGCGTGGGAACTGGCATTGCCACCGGATGTGCGAGCGTCTCTAGAAAATCAACAGCACGTCGGCTTAATTTAATTACAACGGTAGCCGGGTCAGGCGCGCTGACGCCAAGTGCTCGTCCCTCTTTTAAATGTCCATAATAGAAGTCTCCCGCCATGGCGATTGCGAACAGCTTTGCCGCAAATGGCGACGGGCGAATGGGGTCAAGCGCATGTTCAATTCCCGCAACAAAATCCGAAGCGGTTAGTGGTCGTCCATCAGACCACGTTAGACCCGGCTTTAGGGAGAAGGTGTACGTGCGGCCATCGCCTGAAATAGCCCAGCTCTCGGCGAGACCCAGTCCGAGCGTACCGTTGGGTTGATATTGGGTTAGTCCACGATGAAGCGTGCGCGCTATGACATGATCAGAGAATGTCGTCGCGTGATGGGGCTCTAAGGTTTCTATATCCGCACCGACTGCGACCGTGATGGATTGTGCGAACGCCGGCGTTGCCAGCAGCGGGACGCCCAACACCTTTAGCCACAGGAACCATAGATTGACTTTCAGACCTCAGACTCCGCTTTAACCGTATTTGACAAGACGCCGATGCTTTCGATTTCGACTTCGATATGGTCGCCAGGTGCCAGCCAAACCGGTGGTGTGCGCCCGGCGCCGACACCTGACGGAGTCCCTGTTGCCAACACGTCTCCAGGCTCGAGATGTGTGAATTCGGAAACATAAGAAATAATTTCGGCGACAGAGAAAATCATATCTGCCGTCGAAGCATCCTGCATGACAGTGCCGTTGATTCGGGTTTGCAGTTTGAGCTCCCCTGGGTCTGGTATCTCCTGGGCCGGAACGAGCCAGGGTCCGCAGGCGCCAGAGGAATCAAAGTTTTTTCCGGCTGTAAAAGAATGTTTCTGGTAGTCGCGCATTGTGCCATCCAGAAAGCAGCTATACCCCGCCACATGACTGAGAGCCTTATCCGCCTCTATATGACGGCCGCCGCGTCCTATAATGACAGCGAGCTCACCTTCAAAATCATACTGCTCGGAGACCTTAGGCTTAAGGACTGACTGTTGATGGCCGACCAAAGAGTGTGCTGTGCGCATGAAGAGGTTTGGTACCGTCGGAGATATACTCCCCATTTCCTTAGCGTGGTCCCGATAATTCTTGCCAACGCAGATTATGCGTTCCGTGTCGGGAATAACTTGGTGAAGGACGACATGATCGAGATCAACAGAAGGCGAGCGGCACTCGGCAACTTTAATCAGATTGTCCAATGGGCCGGTTGCCAACACAGCCTTCAAGCTTGGCCCGGCATCAGACAAGTCAATGATGCCGTCATCAATCACAGCACCTATTTTGACGCCTTCACTATATTCGTATGAAACGAACTTCATTTTTCTTCCCGCGCCGCCGCCTCTTGTTGATTTCTGGAAACGAACAACACGATCTTAAAAACCGCCCATATTCATTTGCCGTGGCAACCACAATACGATTTCGGGCCATGCGATCAAGACAGCAACCGTGACTATGTCCATGGCGACGAACGGGCCGACCCCACGGAAGACTGTTTCCAGACTGATATCCGGCCTAACTCCATGGACAATAAAGCAATTGAGGCCGATCGGCGGTGTGACCAGCCCAATCTCAATCATTTTTACGACTAGAATACCAAACCAAATGGGGTCATACCCGAGAGAAAGAATGACCGGGTAGACAACCGGCATGGTCAACAACAGCATTCCGAGTCCGTCCAGGAACATGCCAAGAATCATGTAGGTCAACAGAATGGCCAGGAGGATGACAAGGCGTGGCACCTCTAGCGCACCAATCCAATCCGCGAGGGCGCCGGGCAATCCTGTGAACCCGAGAAACCGCACAAAAACGAGGACGCACCAGACGATGGCTAAAATCATGGCCGTCAACCGTGCTGTGTCGACGAAAGCTTCGACGATTTTTTTCTTTTCGGTTTTGCGATTGGCCAATGCCATGAGGAGAACCAGCATGGCGCCAACGCCCCCCACTTCGGTGGGTGTCATCCAGCCCGTGTAGAGGCCAAAAAGAACAACGGCGATCACGGAAAGAATGCCCCAGGCCTGACCGAGCGCGCGGAATTTATCCAACATGGGAACGGCGTCGACCGCCGCGGGACCGAGATGAGGATTAAGTTTCACACGGGCGACGATAAATACGGCATAGAGAATAGCGGACAGGATGCCGGGGATGAACCCCGCAAGAAGAAGTGCGCCGACAGATTCTTCAACGATAATTCCGTAAAGAACCAAGATTGCACTCGGCGGAATGAGGGATGCCAAAGTCCCACCGGCGGCCACGACGCCAGCCGCAAGGCGGGGGTCGTATCCAGCTTTGAGCATTTCGGGGACCGATACGCGGGTAAAGACCGCTGCCGTCGCGGTGCTGGCCCCGGACACGGCTGCAAACCCGGCTGTCGCGAAGACTGTGGCGACGGCCAAGCCACCGGGCAGTCGGCCCGCCCAGGCTCTCGCAGCAGCAAACGCGCCTTGGGTCAAACCCGCGTGGAATGCGAGTAATCCGATGAGAATAAACATGGGAAGAACGGACAATGTGTACCGTGCCGTTTCCGCATAACTAAGTAGCCCGGTCAGTCCGACGGCAGGGTCCCAACCTCGTTGGGCTGCTAGGCCAATCAGCCCGACAAAACCCGCAGCCCAGGCCACCCGCATTCCCAACACAACAAGGACGACGAGCGCAACAACGCCCAAAACACCAATCAGAAAGGGATCGGAGCTCATGCATCACCCTCAGGGTCGTTACCAAGAGCGTCGGCAATTTCGTCTTTGGCGAGCTCTGCAACAGACGCAACGACGAGCGCTGCGATGGGTGTTTTTGCTGGTGATATGGCAAGGCGGAGGCTGTCGAAAAGTTGGAGACCAAGACGAACCGCCAAAACAAAGAGCGCAAGGGTAACAAGGCTCTTTGCGGGCCACACCGGCAGTAACATATCCATGGTAGAATCCTCAACGCGATACGCGCGCGCAACGCCTTCAGCACTGGCGACAGCGACTGCCGCAATAAAGCCAAAGGCACAGAATGCGGTGAAAGATTCCGCGACCCAAAGCGTCCGGCCACTCAGCTTGCGGATCACGAGCTCCATTCGAACGTGCCCACCTACCCGTTGGCATTGGGACGCACCAAGAAAAGCGATCGCTGCCATGCCGAGGTCAAACATGTCGATGACTCCCGGCAGAGGCGCATTCAATAGTCGCCGGCTTATGACCTCGGCGACGGTTAGGCACATAGCAAGAGCTATAAGGGATGCAGCGACATAGGCGCAGGCATCTTCAACGCGACCCCATAAGTGATGCGCCCGGTTCAACATAGAATCAGTGTTTCATATTTCAGGAAAAGCGCTAGTGGGAGTAGCTGGCGGATTAGGTGGCAACTGGCTTGTAGCAAATGGCTTCAAGTTCCAAGCGAGCGCCTGGGAGCAGCAGATAGGATCGAACGGCAGACTGGGCTGGCGGCGCGCCTTCGAAGTAAGATGCATAAATCTTGTTGAAGATCTTGGAATCTTCCACATGCGCAAGCCAAGCCACGCATTTAACCACGCCTTCAAACGTGCAGTTTGCTTTGTCCAAGGTCGCATGAAGACGATCCATAACCGCTTTAGTTTGCACAGCAATGTCGCCGTCAATCATTTGCCCGTCAGGCCCCCTTGGCATGAGGCCGGATAAAAAGACTAGGCCGCCTGCACGAACAGCAGGGGGAGATTGGATTGGGTGTCCCGTCCGGTAAGCTTGCCTTTGGTCCGATCATGTGCCGCGGCATGGATTATCGCCCTGCCATGTTGGCCACTGCCGCTTCCGCAATAATATAGTCAAGATACTCTTGAGCAGGGAACCGCCGCTGATTGCGTTTGACCCAATCATCCCAAAGAGGCTGTGCCGTGTCTTCTTTGAACCGAGCTAAGACGTCATCGTCATAAATAACTCTTGTGAGACCACTTTGATCGAATTGAGGAATCCAAGCCGTATCTGCATCCGCGAGCGCTGCGAATTGTAGCTCGTATGCATCAACGTTGATTTCTTCAATCATCCCGCGTTGTTCATCAGTCAGCGAAGACCAAGCATCTCGGCTGACAATAATAGCGCAACTTGAAATAGCGAGGTTCATGTTGAAGGTATACCAATCGGACACTTCGTGAATGCGATAGCTGGCAAATGTGTATGCAAACGGTAACGCCGCTGCATCAAACAATCCTCGTTCTAAACTCGTATAAATTTCCGGTGCCGGCACTGAGGTTGGGCGGCCACCTAAGGCGCGGACCCCATCTCCGATGGCTCCTGGCGCGCGCACCCGCATGCCTTGCCAGCGCGTCAGCTCCGCTGGGGGTTCCCCCTTGCCCATAAATTCATAACGGGGGGCAATGACATGCTGCAATACCCGCGCATTAAAACGGCCGAATTCTTTTTTAATGACGGGGTGCTTGTGCACCTTAATGGCGACACGATGAGACGCTCTAATGTCGTCAAACGGAAGGAACGGGAGTTCCATTGCGAGTAACGCGGGGGTTTTACCGGGATGGTAGGAGGGACATATGTGTGCTGCTTCAAAGACCCCTAGTGAAATGCCATCTATGTTTTCCCGTGACGGGGAGATGGCTTCGCCATAATGAAGAACCATGCGCAGTGCACCATCGGTGCGCTTTTCCATCTCTTGAGAAAGATGTTCAATCGCAACGGTAACGGCGCGGCTTGAACCCCATAACGAAATATTCCACACCGTTTCTGCAGCCACAGACGAAAGCGTGGAGATATAGAAGACAAAAACGGCACAGAGCTGCCTCACTTTTTATGGGCCTTCAAAAACGGCCACATCATATATGCCGGTGCCTTCGCGCAGAGGTTTGATCTCGTTGGTGTAGACATCAGAGTTGAAAAAGGCTTCCGCCTTCTCGATGGTCTCAAACCGGGTCATAACAACACTACGGCCGCTAAGATAATCACCTTCTAAAAGACTTTTTGCTGGTCCGCGAATGACGTATTCGCCGCCGTGTTCAGCGGATAGCTTAGCGGCCTTTTCAATGTACTCTTTTAGTTCATCGGTCATGGTATCTATGCGTGCGAGGGCAACAACGTATCCCGCCATGGATAACCTCCATATATTTCTAAGTTTTTGTGATCAGCCCTACTTATGGGGCCACTTCATAAGTCGCGATATCGCAAAAACCCTACCCTTCTCTCAGCGGTTTTACTTTTTGATAGTCTTCCGAGTGAAAGAACTCTTCGATGGTATCAAACGGCGGCCATTTCAATACAACAACGGCGCGACCTTCAAGGTAGCCCCCTTCTAGAACTTTTTTGCCGGCCCACGGGCAACATACTCCGCCCCGTATTTCGAAAGTATTTGGGCCGATTCTTCCACGCAATCAATAAACCCGAGTGTGCGTTTGGTGAATCTGACCACGGCGGGTTGATAGGTAGTCATGGCACCCTCCTTTTAAGAAACAGCAATTGAGCCGTGAGGCTTATCAGGATTAGTGATTTGCCGCCAGTTGGCCGAAACCTTTGACCCGGTCCTCAATACCGAGTGTGCGGAGACCGGCCCAGTAGGTAATGACATTCACCGTCAGCACAGGCTTGCCCAAGCGGGCCTCCATCTCCTCGACCAAAAACGACATAGACGAGTTGGTCCCCACTTTAATGATGCAATCCACGCCATCAACATTGATTTCGTCGACTGCTTTGTTGAGAACGTCCGGCGTTGCAGTGGCGATGTGCAATGGGGTGGGGTGTTGCAGACCTTTTATAGCCATAACATCGTATCCCGCCTCGTTGAAGAAGGCCGCGCAGGCCTCGTCGGCGGGAGGCATCCAAGGTGTCAAAATGCCAAGATTCTTTGGCGTCCCAAGCTTTTCAAGGGCTTTCAGTAATGCGTGCGCCGGCAACATGACAGGAATGCCACCGCTCATGGATTCCATCTTCTGTTTCATGGCGTCGGCGCCCACCATGCCCTTAGCCAAACTGTCGACGGAATGTCCGTGGACAATGATGTCCGGCTCGCAAGCAATTAGCACATCAATGGCTGCTTCCATATCGACCGAGGCACCGAGATATTTTTTATATTTTTCCAGATCGTGAGCGGGCCGCTTAACGCGGCTCATACGTGAGACGTGATTAGTAACGCCTGGTGGCTGCATCGCTGCCATTTCCGGCTCGACGATGGTGTTGGATGCCGGCACAAGCACGCCAACCTTTGCGCGATGCCCAAGGACGTCAACAAGGTCATTCTGTTTCGGGGCAGTGTTGGGCATCGGCTGTCTCCTCTCATCGCGGTGATGTGCGTTTGTTATACTCTGGCTTCGGGTGTAGATCGAATGGGGGAATACATCTGTCCGTTTAGCGAGTGAACTCGTGAGGTCAACAAGCAAAATCGTGAGATCAAACCGTGAACTGGCGGAGAATGGTAATCATTCGCGATATCACGTCACTCCACTCTCCAAGCTGTGTTTGTTTGGATACACGGGCCGACTCGTACCAAGGTGTCAAATTCCCTTAAACGCCATAGCGCCGACCGAGAGGGCAACCCAGACCGGCTTGCCGAGCTCACCGGCCAAATGGACAACCGCACTATCACAATTGATCACGAGATCCATCTGCTCAAGGACCGCCGCAGAAACAGCAAAGTCGCTTATCTGCAAAGATTAAGTTCTTCGGCACAAAAAGCGAGGCCGCTCTCTGCAACCTGAGCAACAGGGGGCACTTTTAAACCGAAAAGACTTTGACGTTCGGCTGGGCTATTATGGGCGCCAGCTCCGCTAGCGGGAATGACCGGTTGCGATCGTTTTTCTGTGTTGAACTGCTAGCCCAGGCAATGGCAGCGCAATGGTATAGGAGGGTCGTAGCGGTACCATCCCAGCCTGACCCTTCGCTTGAAGATAGGGTTTGTTTTGCATGCCCGAAAGCTCAAACCCAAAAACACGCGGTAGAGATAAGATTGGCAGGATCAGGTCATGATTCGGAAAATAACTGTCTCGCGAGACAACGCCAGCCAGGTCAGAGAATGGATCTTTAAATGGCGTCACTAATTCCGGCCTTAAACTTAAAAGAACCTGTCCGCCGGATTCTATTGCCTGTGGCGCGAACCTGGAAAACTGAATTACTTCGCCGAATCCTTGTTCGACTTAGAGCAACACCAAGATTGTTAATCGCGTCTTAGCGGTTCGGATTGCTTTTGAGACAGCGCGAATATGCGGCTATGGAGTCTGACAGTTTGCCGACCCGTTGCGCGGCCGGCGCGTGCTGATAGATTGTCTCCTGACTTTTAGATTCTTTAGACGGCATGGCGCGGTGATGTCTGAGCACCATGGCGGCCGCAACGCGCTTTGTAGGATTAACCGTCCTACACACGAGAGGACCCCGATTAATGTCAGATTCCTCAATCCATGACTCCAGAGAAATGCATGTGGAAATATCCGCCCTCATCGGCGGCATCGCCAAGGCATTCGATCTTGATGAAAGTGAAACGATCTCGGCGCTTGAGACTGGTAAAGTCACAATGACATTCCAGTCCGATACCAACGGTAACCCCTATGCCCTTGCCACCTATAATCAAAAATCGGCGCGTCTTTATGCCGGGGCCGTAAAGCAAGAGCCCGGTGACGGGCATTAAACAGCGTATTTGCATAGAAATATGGCCATTTTCTTGAAGGCTCATAATAATATGTATATACATGTTATATGGAAGCGAGTGAGCAATCTACGAGTGATTTGGCCAAACAGGCCATACAGGTTTGCCTGTGTTTTCATTCCAGAAAGGGCGCGCGTGCCATAACCCAGGTTTTCGACCGCGCCTTGGCGCCTAGTGGTTTAAAGGCGACCCAACTCAGCCTGCTCATGGTGGTGGGCGCGCGGCAACCGATCAAAATCGGCGCGTTGGCGGATGACCTTGTGACCGACTCGACCACTGTTTCCCGCGCGATAAAGCCTCTTTTAGCGAGAAATTTACTGGATATAGAACAGCTGTCTGGTGACCGGCGCATTAAATCCTTACGCCTTTCATCTGAGGGACGGCGCATGCTGGATTTGGCTATCCCACTTTGGCAGACAGCCCAGACCCAAGTTGTACGCCAGTTAGGCAACACTATGGTCCAAGCCCTGCTGCCAGGGCTGGAAGCTGCATCGCGCCTCGGTCCCGCCAATCCTGATTAAGATCTTATGACAGCCTGCAGAGGGATCAATAGCACCATATATATGCATATACATATATATGGTGCTAAGGCGAGACCTCACAGTTATGCGAGAGAAATTTATCCGCATCAGCGTCATTTAGGCCGATTCAATCGCCCCCATTTAAGGGCTTGGTAAGAGTGTCCGGACCAGACTGGGGGCATAGAAAGTTTGGCCCCTTTTTTCCTGTATTGAGTTCACCGGGAGAGACGCGTTGAGGGGCGCCGGTTTGGAGACGCAGCGGTGGAAACCGTTACAAAATTATTTGAAGACGGCGATTTAATTTTTACCGAAGGTGCAGAAAGCCGTTGGTAATAAGAAATTATCTAAGGCCGCGTTGAGCTGATCGGTTCGGGTCCTGAAGGGCCGGTTGTACATACCCAACTCTCCGACGGAGATCTGTTTGGTGAAATGGTAATTCTGGACAAAACTCACGTCACAATTCTGTGCGGGCCAAGACAAACGGTATAGTCAGCGCGCTTCCACGAGCAGCGTTTTTGCGCCGCGTCGAAGTCGACCCGGATACGGCATTTAAAGTCATGTTCAAACTGGCGCAGACCTTACGCAAGAATGACGATCCCCTCTCGCGGGGTGGCACGGCCGTATGGACAACGTGACCGAGCGTAATCTGGTGGGTGCGGAAAAGTAGATGAAAGACGCAAGCAAGAAAGAAGCCGCAGATCCTGTATGGGCCCAAAGTTTCAACATTACAGAAAGCGAAGACGCGTTCGATTGGGATGCATTCTTTGATGGAATTTCGCCTGAGGACGACGGCGTCAGTCAAGTCGTTAAACTAGCCGCAACCGAGAGCCGTTGACCGCACCGTCCGGTGCACGCATCCTGCCTGCATGAAACCTGTTAGCGCCGCCGCCATACTTGCTGGAGGAGACGGCCGCCGTTTAGGCAGCACCCAAAAAGCCATGGTGTCTGTTAACGGAAGACGTCTTTTCGATCACGTGTATGCGAGCCTTAAGGATCACGTTACACCCATCGCACTTTGCGTCAGATCGTCTGCAACTTGGGTCGACAGCCTGGGGGCCGAGAACCTGGGGCTGACCGTCCTTGAAGATCGCCCTGCGCCGGATCGCGGGCCGCTGGGCGGTATTGCTGCTGCGCTGATCTGGGCGTCCTCTCTCACTCCAAAAATTGACTGGGTTCTAACGGTCCCGGTCGACGTGCCTTTTCTTCCGTGTGATTTGGTTGACCGGTTGACCGCTGTTGATGCCGATGCGGCCGTCGCCAAGTCTGGCGATCACGTTCATCACACCATCGCAGCTTGGCGGCCGGCACTGGCAGAAGGCCTGATTAGCAAAATTAGTGAGCATGCTGTCCCCATTCGCAGATTTCAGTCGATGGTTCACACTATCGAAGTTGAATGGGAAGTGGCGGGCGTTGATCCCTTCTTAAACATCAATACGCCAGAAGACTTGGAACTAGCAGAACGTCTGTACAGTAGGTGGAGCAACGCACACCATGACGCGCTGGGAGTCGAGACTGAATGACTTCATTGCCAATAAACGGCCCCTACATACTGTCAATCGACCAGGGTACAACGTCGACCCGAACGGTCGCGTTTCAGCTCGATGGCGAACCCGTGGCAACAGCCCAGGAGACCTTTAAGCAGATCTACCCACATGACGGGTGGGTGGAACACGACCCAGAAGACATTTGGCGCACCGCATGCTCCACATTGAACGCGGTCATTAAACACGTCGGCGGGGCAGACCGTGTTGCGGCCATCGGCATCACCAACCAAAGAGAAACCACCGTGCTGTGGGATCGCAAAACGAGCCAGCCGGTCAGCAACGCCATCGTCTGGCAGGACCGCCGAGGCGCAGCGACCTGCCGATCCTTGATTGAATCAGGCTATGGGAAAGTGATTCAGGAACGAACGGGATTGATTCCTGATTCCTATTTTTCAGCGACTAAGATTCAATGGATTTTGGAAAGCGATAAAGACATTAGGGCACGGGCCGAACGGGGTGATCTGGCGTTTGGTACCATGGATACGTTTTTGTTATGGCGGCTTACCAATGGCCGCGTGCATGCGACCGACGCCACCAATGCGTCACGCACCATGATTTTCGATATCCACAGGCAAGATTGGGATGACGAATTGATTGCCCACTTCAACATTCCGAAAAGTGTTTTACCCAATGTCTACGACACCGCGTATGCCTATGGGTCGACTGATCACAATGTTTTAGGTGCTGAAATTCCGATTACAGCGCTGGTGGGTGATCAGCAAGGGGCGCTGGCCGGTCAGAATTGTTTTGATACAGGGATGGCCAAGTGCACCTTCGGTACGGGCGCATTTGTCCTTCTCAATACGGGCACAACTGCAACGGTCTCGACAAACCAATTGCTGACTACAGTCGCCTGCCGTCTTGATCAACAAACCACCTACGCCTTGGAAGGTAGTGTCTTCAATGCAGGGACAGTGGTTCAGTGGCTCCGTGATGAAATTGGGCTTGTGAAAGACGCAGACGAAACTGCGTCACTAGCAGCATCCGCCGCATCCACTAACGTCACCTTTGTACCGGCGTTCACTGGATTGGGTGCGCCCCATTGGGATCCAAACGCACGCGGCGCGATCCTGGGAATTACCCGGGACACATCAAAAGCAGATATTATTCGCGCAGGCTTGGAGGCTGTTTGTCTTCAAACAAACGATCTTCTGGAGTCCATGACGGCCGACACCGGTCAAGCGTTGGATGTGTTGCGCGTCGACGGTGGTATGGCGGCCAATGCATGGATGTTGCAACACCTATCAGACATCACCGGCATCCCGGTCGAGCGTCCATCCTATTTGGAAACAACAGTGCAAGGGGCTGCGCTGCTGGCAGGCTTGGCACACGGCGCCTACGAGTCACGCGAGGCGATGGCGGGCATCCGGCGAATAGAACGCACGTTTGAGCCTGCACAAACAAAAGACTGGCGAGACGCACACCTGGCGCGGTGGCGTACAGACATCCGAAGAGTACGGCTCACCTAGCGTTTACACCTAAGGAGCGACATTCATATAGTTTTCCTTACGATACCGGAGCGGCACAAGGCTGGAGTCGGCAGTTTTTGGGACATATTGCATCGCAACAAACCCAGCTGGGGTAAATCTTAAGTGATTGAAATGTATCGATATTAAAATGGCCGAATTGGCGGCTGCCTTATTTTGGGATAGAGTGAATGTTCGGCCCAGGTTCTATTAAAGGTACTTGTGGTTATGGAATTCTCTCCCCAGGCTGGGTCCGACGGACCAAGTGTGACCGCCAAAGTCAAGTGGTTCAATCCGGCTAAAGGCTTTGGTTTTGTTGCTCCGGCTGACGGAACCCCGGATGCATTTCTCCACGTCTCTGTTGTACACAAGGCGGGACTGAGAACGTTGCGGCAAGGAGCCACTATAATCTGCGGTCTCACCGACGGCCCCAAGGGACCGCAAGTTACAGCCATCGAGACTGTCGACAATTCTACTGTCGTTGATTATGTGCCAGAAGGTGATGAAAGCGTTCTCGAAGGCGAGATAAAATTCTTTGCCGCCGACAAAGGATATGGCTTCGGTGTGCCCATCGGCGGTGATTACGACATCTTCATTGGTATCGGCGCGTTACAACGTTCCAATCTTGCCCGTCTTGAATCAGGCCAGCACGTACGCATGCATGTCCAAGATGGAGCCAAGGGGAAGATGGCGACTCAGGTGGAAATAATCGGTGACGCGGTTCCAGAAGGTCCGTCCGACGAGCCCCACGAACCAAACTGATTGCACAGTCACGGTAGCGTCCGTTAGGCCGCAGCCCGTTTGTTTAATTTTGACAGCCAGGTTACCACCAAAGTGGCAGCAATGAGCGGAACTACCATTGCGCCATTGACGGCACCCCAGCCAAAGCTGTTTTGAAGTGCACCTGATGAAAACGTCGCGACGGAAATGGTCGCGAAGACGAGAAAGTCATTAGCGGCTTGAGTTTTTTCTTTCTCGCCCGGGCGGTACACGTCGGTCAGCAATGTCGTGCCGCCAATAAACATGAAATTCCATCCCAGCCCTAGCGTCGTTAGACCCAGCCAAAAATTCATCAATTCAACGCCAGACAGGTTTGAAATCATACAGACGGTATTGAGAACAACGCCGGCGGCAATCATGGGCAATGCACCAAATTTTTTGATCAGTGCGCCCGTGAAAAAACTTGGCCCGAACATGGCCAAGGCATGCCACTGAATAACAAACGCTGCGTCCTCAAACGCAAAACCGCAGTCGACCATAGACAGAGGCGTAGCACTCATGACGAGGATCATGACGCCGTAACCCACCATGGCAGAGACAGCAGCAACGACGAACTTTGGTTGGCGCATAATCTCTAGCAAAGGTCGGGCGTTGGGATCGTGACGCTGACTTGGAGAGGCTGGTTTTTTTAGTGCCGCAGCCTGAATAAGAACGGCGGTAAACAAAGCGATTACGGCTATCATGGCGTAACAGCCAGCGAACGTAATTGGTGAAAAGATATCACGTGTCGCTTTCGAGAGTTCAGGCCCAGCTACTGCAGACAAGAGACCACCGGCCATAACCAACGATATTGCTTTGGCTCTCTTCTCGGGCAAGGCCGCGTCAGCTGCTGCAAAGCGGTAATACCCCCAAAACGCGTTATGCACGCCCAAAAGCATGGCGCCCGCCACCAGAAAGTCAAAGCGCCCTTCGAGAAGCGCAAAACAGCTGACGAACCCACCGCAAACTCCGATGCATTGACCAACCGTAAATCCGACCCGCCGGCCAACCCGCTTCATCCATAGCGCAGCGGGGAACGTTGCTGCCATTGTGGCAACGAATTGCATCGCCAGTGGCAGCGTGGCCAGACGGTCATCTTCTGCAAGATACGCGCCGGCAAGGGCCGTTACCAACATAACGATGCTGGCGCCCGTCATGGACAACGCCTGACTAAAAGCGAGAACCGTGACCGAACGCCGGGCACGTGCGGCTTCGTGAGCTAGAGTTGCCGTGTTGTCAGATGGTGCAGACTGCTGTGTCACCCTCCAACCGCCCCGGCATCACCGCGGACAGGCGTTCGGCGCGACAAAATCCTGTCAAACCATTGCACGAAGAGAGGCTTGGCGTCCTCCGGAGCTATACAATCTAAAGCGATAGGTTGTTTGGCAAACGGGTTTTCAAGAGGTGCGCTTTTTTGCTCGCCAAATAGGCACGGCGTTAGAGACGCTCTACTTGGCTCATCATCAATGACAAATCCGCTCATCCACATCACGAGGATACCGATGGCAAACGTTATGACCACCGCCGCAGCTCCGCCTATCACAAGACGCTTGAGATACGCAGACTTCGAAAAGGGAGAAGGAGATGTAGGAGAACCAGACATGACTTGGACTTACACCCGAAGCGGCTGAGGGGGCAAGGTATAGGCAGAAAGAACCGTCCCAGAATGCGGCCCGACGGGAAGCGCTGAGGTCAACATGACAGTCATGTTAGGCGTAAGCCCGAAATTCGACACATTTCCAGAGTGATATGAAGCTTAAGACTGTTACCCCGTTAGACGGACCGGCGGTGTGAGCCTTTTCCCCTCCCCCGTCCTCGACCACGCTGCTGGTCCGTCGCCCTTTCTTTAGCAGCACTCTTTAGCTGTGGAGGCCTCACACCCAACCGAGAATTTATCCTTCGTTATCGCTTCGCCCTTTGTTAGAATGATTTAAAAGTGCAATAGATTGGATGATGATACGGCCATGGCGCCTTCTTCCAAAAAACACAGGCAGCAGCTTACGCGATCTGGCTCCAGACAGGATCGGCTGACCGCCTATTTGCGTGAGGCTGGGCTCAGGCCAACCCGGCAGCGCATGGCACTTGCAGCATTACTGTTTGACCAAGGCGACCGTCACGTCACAGCTGAATCGCTATATTCAGAAGCCCTTGAGAGCGGTGTCAAAGTGTCCTTGGCGACGGTTTACAACGCCCTTCATACCTTTACGAGTAAGGGTATATTGCGCGAGATTTCAATTGATTCGTCCCGGTCCTATTTCGATACAAACGTAGAAGAACATCACCACTTCTACTTTGAGAAATCGGGCACGTTAGAAGACATCGACCAAAGCCAAATTCGTTTAACCCGCCTGCCAAAAACACCTGGTGGTTTGAAGATCTCACGCGTCGACGTCGTTATCCGCGTAGACGGTTAATCCGCGGCCTCTTTTCCGCCCTCTCCTAACATTAGAATAATTCTAAACTGCTTGACTCCCGCATAGCGCCTGCTTAAAACAGACTGTTAGCGGTAATTCGTACGTCATATGCACGCCGCGCGCGCCCACATGTTTAATGCAATAAAAGTCCAGGAGGGACACATGGCAAATCTCAAAGGCAGCAAAACAGAAGAAAGCTTGAAGGCCGCGTTCGCAGGCGAAAGCCAGGCCAACCGCCGCTACCTCTACTTCGCTCAAAAAGCCGATGTCGAAGGCCAAAATGAAGTATCCGCTCTATTCCGCTCGACAGCGGAAGGGGAAACGGGCCACGCCTTCGGTCACCTTGAATATCTTGAGCCTGTTGGCGATCCCGCGACCGGCGAGCCTATTGGCGACAGCAGCGCCAACCTTAAGTCCGCCGTTGCTGGAGAAACCCATGAGTACACAGATATGTACCCGGGCATGGCCAAGACGGCACGCGAAGAAGGCTTCGACGAAATTGCCGACTGGTTTGAAACCCTCGCCAAGGCAGAGAAGTCTCACGCCGGACGGTTCCAAAAAGCACTCGATACTCTTGAGACCTGAACTTAGGAAAACCTGAGACCAGAACCTGCGGTCCGGCCGATCAATCGGCCGGACCCACCGTTTCCTTTTTTGACAGAGTGTGAGTCTCAGCCATGCGTGAAGGCAGTCTGGACGCCCCGACCCGTCACCCTATTGATTGGCAGAACCCTGACTTTCTCGATGCAGACAAGTTGGACGCTGAGATGCGCCGACAATTCGATATCTGTCATGGGTGCCGGCGGTGTTTCAATCTGTGTGACTCCTTTCCGCGTCTGTTTGATCTCGTCGATGAACAAGAAGATGAAGTTGGAGGGGTCGATAGCGCCGCATTCAAGTCTGTGGTCGATGCCTGCACGCTCTGCGATATGTGCTTCCTGACCAAGTGCCCTTACGTTCCACCACACGAATTCAACATCGACTTTCCACATCTCATGCTGCGCTACCGTGCCTATGAAAAAGCCAACAACGGCATACCGTTCTTCGATAAGCAACTCACGGAAACGGACCGTAATGGTGCAATGGCTGGTTCAATTGCCGGATTGGCGAACTGGGGGTCCAAGCGCGGCAATGTGCTGACACGGCCGGTCCTAGAAGCCGTCGCCGGTGTGCATAAGGATGTTGATTTACCAAAGTTTCATCGCAAGACATTTGTCGCACGGGCAAAGACAAACGCACCCGCAGTCAATACCCACGCGCCGGCACATGGACGCAAAGCCGCCCTCTTCGCCACATGTTTTGCCAATTACAACAATCCCGACATCGGCACCGCGGCCTTGAATGTCCTGGCGCACAACGGTGTGGAAACCGAGGTTGTCTACCCCGACTGCTGCGGCATGCCCCAGTTGGAACAAGGCGATATTCCCCGTGTTGCAGAAAAAGCCAAAGCAACAGCACAAACGCTCAAACCCTATATGGACGACGGTATCGATATCGTTGCCTTGGTGCCGTCCTGTGCGCTGATGATGAAGTTTGAATGGCCGCTGATCCTACCCGACGACGAAGATGTCGAGCGTCTGGCAAAATCTGTTTTTGATATTTCCGAATATGTGATGGGCATCTCTGATAACGAAGGTTTGGCCGACGGATTGAATCCGGTCAACGGGCCTATAGCCCTCCATCTCGCCTGTCATGCACGGGCGCAAAACATGGGCCCGAAAGGCGCTGAGATGTTGCGGGCTATTCCCGACGCCAAGGTGACCGTCATTGAACGATGCTCAGGGCACGGCGGATCGTGGGGCATCAAAAAAGAGAATTTTCACGTCGCGACAAAATTTGCGCGGCAAACCGTGCGTAAGCTGGCTGACGCCAAACCAGCTCATGTGTGTTCCGAGTGCCCACTAGCCGGCAAACATATTATTCAAGGCATGGAAAACCTGGGTGACGACGCACCAAAGGTCGACCAGTCGGCGCACCCCATTCAACTGCTGGCCAAGGCCTACGGGTTTTAGAGGTGATATGAAAAACGCGAAACGCGCCCTCATTGCTGAAGACCTCATGCCGCTGGGCGAGTACGGCAAGATCCGCCGCGCTCACCGCAAGTCTTTGATCGAAACAAAGGCTAACCGGCGTATGCATGTGGGCCCGCACGTCACGTTTCATTTCGAGAACTACGACACCATGTGGGCGCAAGTTCAGGAAATGCTCTACATCGAGAAAGGCGGCGACGCGCAAATTGCTGACGAGCTGGAAGCCTATAATCCGCTCATTCCGCAAGGCCGTGAATTGGTCGCAACCATGCTGATTGAAATTGAAGACGAAGGCCGGCGACGGCGCACCCTGGCAACACTCGGTCATGTTGAAGATTCGATTGTGCTGACCGTCGGCGAGCATCCCATTGCCGGCGTGCCCGAAGATGATATTGACCGGACCACAGACGACGGCAAAACGTCAGCCGTTCATTTTATCCATTTTCCTTTCACCGACGAGCAGGCCGATGCCTTCAAGAGCGGTAACGCCCAAGCGACACTGGGTATTGAGCATAAGAACTATCGCCATGCCGCTGTGGTGCAGGAAGATGTAAGATTAGAACTTGCCGGTGATCTCGACTAAGCGATTAATCGATGAACTCTTCAGCGTAGAGCCCCCAGAAGAGACCACGGCGTAACCATCCCTTATGACTGCCGGCCTCAACCAAGCAAAACTCGGTTTGCGCGGGACACCGGTCGACCGTGATCACTACACCAGATGAAACCTGCGCAATGACTGCGCTTGAGGGTGTCGAACCCTTATAAAGAGGCGACGTATCCGCCGAAACGAGGCCTGTTCTCTGGCCTGACAGCATACTCTGGTGAACCCATCCTTCGGCGCCATCGACATCTCTGATACGCCGCCAGGTATCAAATTCGTCTGTGATTTCGACGGGCAGATACCGTCTCTGGTACACCCAAGACACCGGATAACGCACACCCGGGCCGGAGCGGAGGTTCACTGGATCGGTCCTTAGGGAGACAAAACGGGGGATTGGCAACGAGGACACCCGGCCGGTTTGGGCAGCATCTTGCGCTTGCGCATGGTGAAGGATTTGGGCCCCAAACGGTCGCGCACCCGACAGTCCGTCAGCCATTGCTATAATAGCGGCGAACGACAGAACAAAGGTTACGGTTTTCCGCGTCAGGTTTGTTGGCCACCTTTTCATGCTACTCTGTCATGCCCGTAAATCATCAATTTGGCAACGCTGGAGACGGCGGCGTCCTGGCTTCTGGACAAGGCTGGAAACGGCTGGTAGACGGAGGCCTTCATTCCGCCGGGAGACCCGGATGACTCTCACAAAACCGTCCGTTGTAGTGACACGCAAGCTACCAAGTGTTGTCGAAACACGGATGATGGAACTGTTCGATGTGCGTCTCAATGCAGACGACACACCCTTTGACCGCGATGCCCTCGTCGCGGCGCTGCAATCCTGTGACGTGCTGGTCCCTACGCTGACCGACAATCTGGATGCGGATGTTTTATCCTCGCCGGGTCTTACTGCCAAACTCATTGCCAGCTTCGGCAATGGCACGGACAACATCGACGTTGCTGCAGCTCAGGATGCTGGCATTGTGGTCACCAACACACCTGATGTGCTGACGGAAGATACGGCCGATATGGCGATGGCGCTCATCGTCGCCGTGCCGCGGCGGCTTGCCGAAGGCGCCCGTATGATTCAAGACGGCCGCTTCACCGGATGGAGTCCAACGCACATGCTGGGGCGTCGCATGTCCGGAAAACGCCTGGGCATCATCGGCATGGGACGGATTGGTCTCGCGGTGGCAAAACGCGCCCGTGGCTTTGGGATGGCTATTCACTATCACAGCCGCCGCCAGTTGATGCCTGAGATCGAGCAAGAGGTCGAAGCGACCTACTGGGAAAGCCTGGATCAAATGCTGGCGCGCATGGATGTCATTTCCATTCATTGCCCGCACACACCAGCGACATTTCATCTGCTCTCGGAACGGCGGCTGAAGCTCATGAAAGCAGATGCATACCTCGTCAACGTCGCCAGGGGTGAGATCGTTGATGAAAACGCCTTGACTAAGATGCTGCAACAGCGGAATTTGGCGGGTGCAGGCCTGGATGTGTTCGAACATGAGCCCGCCGTAAACCCAAAACTACTGGCTATGGATACGGTAACGCTGCTGCCGCACATGGGATCTGCCACCATCGAGGGCCGCATTGCCATGGGGGAGAAGGTCATCATTAACATTAAGACTTTCGCCGACGGTCACCGGCCACCAGACCGCGTCCTGCCCCTCTAGACAGGCTCTTCAACGTGTTAGTCATTCGTGCCATTCCATGGCGGGACCCGGTAGAGGCCTTTGCTCCTTTCGCAAAAGACCCCATGGCGGCGCTCCTGCACAGCGACGGTACGGAAAACCTTGGGCGCTGGTCTTATATCGCAGCGTCTCCCTTTCGGGTGATTGAGACAGACGCAGCGCTGTCAACGACGGCCGACGGCACACCTGTATCCGGCGATCCGTTTACCGTGCTCAAAAATGAGTTATCCAACTATCCTCTTTCACAAGACAATTGCCCTGCTCCGTTTGTTGGTGGAGCGGTCGGCTTTTTGACCTATGAGTTGGGCCGCGCCACCGAAAGACTGCCAACACCGAAAATGAACCCCGCCGGTCCGGCAATGGTGGTCGGTCTTTTTGATATCATCGCCGCGTTTGATCAGCAGCAGAAGAAAGCGTGGGTCATATCATCGGGTTTTCCCGAACTGAGTGACGCGGCGCGACTCAATCATGCTGAACAGCGTGCAACTTGGTTGAGCGAAGAACTTTGTCACCCGGCGACCACACCAGTGCGTGAGGAAACCGGTACATGGGCTGCCGATTTATGGACCCCTGATTTACCCCGGGCAGACATTGAAGCGCAGATTTCAAACGCCATCGGCTACATCCATTCCGGTGATATTTTTCAAGCCAACATCACTCAGAAATTAACTGCCGCCAAACCAAAGGCCTTAGATGCGTGGGATCTCTTTAGGCGGCTGCGCCGAAACGCGCCTTCTCCTTTTGGGGCATATATTGCCGCCGCCGAGGATTTTCACCTCTTGTCCGCCTCACCGGAGCGATTCTTGAAAGTGAGTCGTGAGGGGTGGGTTGAAACCCGTCCGATCAAGGGGAGCCGTCCACGCGGGCAGACACCCAAAGAGGATCAAGAATTCGCTGAAGACCTGGTTGCCAGCGCCAAGGATCAGGCTGAGAACCTGATGATTGTCGACCTCATGCGCAACGATCTTTCTCGCGTCTGTGAAACCGGGAGCGTGGCTGTACCTGTGCAAAGCGGACTGGAAAGCTTTGCCACCATTCACCACCTGGTCTCCGTGGTTACCGGGCAACTGCGCCACGATCACACGGCTGTTGACTTGCTACGCGCGTGTTTTCCCGGCGGTTCCGTAACTGGGGCGCCGAAGGTAAGGGCCATGGAAGTTATTCACGAACTGGAGCTTACGGCACGCGGGCCTTATTGTGGCGCTGTGGTGTGGGTCGGCTTTGATGGGGCAATGGATTCTTCAATCGTCATTCGCAGCCTGGTGGTCGACGGTGACACTATAACCGCGCAAGCCGGAGGCGGTATTGTTGCCGAGTCCGACCCAGCGCTTGAGTATGAGGAAGCAATGGTAAAACTGCGGCCCCTTCTCGCTGTGCTTGATGCATCAGGGGCATCATGATCGTAGATCTGAACGGCAAACAGATTGAGAGTGAAGCGGCGCGCCTCGACCCGTCAGACCGGGGCTTCACCCTGGGCGACGGACTGTTTGAAACCATCCGTGTGAAAAGCGGCAAGCCGAAGCGCCTGGAGGCACATCTCGCGCGCCTCCGTGCTGGGGCAAAGGTTCTCGCCATGACCGTGCCGACAACCGACAAAGGGATTGCCAAACGCGTTGATAGCGTTGTCTCGGCCAATGGACTCACCGATGCTGCCGTTCGCCTGACCCTCAGCCGCGGACCGGGCGCACGGGGCCTGCTACCGCCTGAGGCGGACGCGCCGACGCTTCTCATTACAGCCACGCCGCTGCCACCGCCGCCCGAAGCGGCGCGCGCCATCATCGCGTATTCAACTCGGCGCAATGAGCAGTCCCCGCTCGCCAAAATCAAATCGTTGAGTTACTTGGATAACATCATCGCCCGCCAGGAAGCCGCAGGATACGGCGCTAACGAAGCACTCCTCCTGAATACCCAAGGCCGGTTGGCCGAAGCGACGATCGCTAATCTCTTTCTTCTGATTGACGGTTTGCTGGTCACGCCGTCTGTTGAGGAAGGAGCCTTACCCGGCGTTGTCCGTGCGGAGCTCATCGCAAAATTTCGGGCCGAAGAGGGGCGTCTTGAAGTAAATGACCTCGGACGTGGAGAAGAAGCGTTTCTCACCAACGCTCTTGGTGTGCGCCCACTGATAGAAGTCGCAGGTCAGCCCATCGGCGATGGTCAACCGGGTCTCGTGACCCAAATGCTCGCGGCGCGTCTTTAAGTTCTTTATTAGCCGCCGGTTTTGCAGGCGTCAGAGATTTCTTTGCGGGCAGCCGTGAAACCATTTAAGGAATAGGAATCTGTAGTCAACGTTCCCCGGCCTGACGTGCCCTTAACGATCATAGACGATCCGCGGACCATCGAATTGACCAAGTCTTTGTCGCTACTTTCATCGCGGGTCCAGGCCCGTTCGCCATGGGTGAACAACTCAAAGCTCTTGGTACCGAGGCGGACGGTCACGTCAGAATTTTCCTGATAAGGATAACCGGCGACGATGCTGACAACGTCGATTGAGTTTTCACTGGGCCGATGCGTCACCAAGGCAAACACATAGCCGCGCCGGGTGTAGTTACCTTCAGCCTTGGTCGGCTCGCTCGCGATGTAGCAAACAATCCCCGAATCTTCCTGATAGGAATAGGCCGTCCACGCACCGTGGGTGCCGATAACGGTCACATCTTGCGCCGAGGCCGGACCTGCAATAAGCAGTCCGAGGGATAAAAAAATGAGTGCCTGTAATGCGTTACGTACGCGCATCCTGTGGAACTCCCCTTAAATTCATCAACTCTGGTTCGTAATCGTAGCGTCGGATGGGATTGTGTTGATCTTGTGACCCGGACGCAACCCCTTAGTTTCTGCGGAGTCGCCTATTAGTCATCCCGTTCATCAGCGAGGGAGGCTTCGACTTCCGCCAGGGGTGGGACACTGCGGTATGGCTCCATGGCCTTCTGCCGCAAGATTTGATCGCCGCGCACATGGGGGTCTAGAGCTTCGGTGGGGCCCCCGGGTTTAACGGGACGCGGCGCGAAACGGCCCAACGACACCAGACGGTCATACATCACACACACGCCGGCTATGCCTAGGTTCAGGCTAAAGCGGGAGGGAATTTGAATGATGTGGTCGCAGCGATCCAGCATGGCTGCCGTCATGCCCCCCCGCTCTGAACCCAACACATATGCAGCCTGGGACGGGTGTCTGAAGCTGGGAAGCTCGATTGCCTCGTCGTCCAGTTCAACACCCACGAGGGCACAGCCTTTGGGAAGCGTAAATGTTTCAATAGAGGAAAATTCATAGAACGGCAGTTGCGCCATGGCATCTGACGTATCACTGCGCGTGCCCTTCTTGCGTTCATAGGACGCCGCAACAGTAAACGAAAAACTGGCGCCGAAGGCATGGGCGCTGCGAAACACGCTGCCAACGTTGAAGGCTTTGTTGATGCCTTCTACACCGATGCCGAAGAAACCGCGCACGTATTTTTCCTTTATTATCAATCCTGCAATTCGGATCTGCTTCTGTACTGATCCAACGCGGCCGCATTAGCAAGCGCTTCGATGTTTTTCACTTTCCGTCCGTGAATTACATCACGAACAGCTAATTCAGAAATTTTGCCGGACCGCGTGCGTGGAATATCAGAAACAGAAAGCACCTTTGCCGGCACGTGGCGGGGGGAACATTCGGTTCTAATACGCGACTTGATATGCGCGACCTTACTCTCGTCGAGAGAGATACCCTGCGACAGAGTCACAAACAATATGACGCGCACATCACTGCCCCAATCTTGCCCGATTACAAGGGCTTCGGTAACGCCGTCTATCTCTTCCACTACGCGATAGATTTCCGACGTGCCGATGCGGACACCGCCAGGATTAAGCGTGGCGTCAGAACGGCCGTAAATGATGAAGCCGCCCTGTTCGGTTTGCGCGACCCAGTCGCCGTGAGTCCAGATACCGGGAAAGGCTTCAAAATACGCTGCGTGGTAGCGGCTACCGTCGTCATCGTTCCAGAAGCACACCGGCATGGAAGGGAAACTATTGGCGCAGACAAGCTCCCCCGCTTCACCGACCAGGCGGTCTCCATCGGGACTGAAGACTGCAACATCCATGCCTAGGGCAGGCCCTTGAATTTCACCGCGCCGCACCGGCAGACGAGGATTGCCGCTGACAAAACAACCGATGATGTCTGTACCTCCGGCGATGGAGGCCAGGTGCACGTCCGATTTAATGTGACTGTAGACATAGCTGAAAGACTCTGGCGACAAAGGGGATCCTGTCGAGCCCATGGTCCGCAGGGCCGAAAGATCATAGGCCTCGCCCGGTCGGGCCCTGGCCGCTTTCAAAGCGTCAATGAACTTGGCAGAGGTGCCGAAAAACGTCACCTGTTCCTCCGCCACGTAGTCGAACAGGGCCGTCACATTAGGATAGGTGGGCGCACCGTCGTAGAGATAGATAGTCGTTTCTAGGGCCAGCGCCGACACCAGCCAGTTCCACATCATCCAGCCGCAGGTGGTGAAGTAAAACACACGGTCCCCAGTGCCGGTGTCGAGGTGGTAGCGATGTTCTTTGAGATGCTGCAGCAACGTTCCGCCGTGACCGTGAACAATGCATTTCGGCGCGCCCGTGGTGCCTGATGAGTACATGATGAACAGAGGGTGATCGAACGGGACACGCGTAAACGATATAGGTGCGGGTGCATACTGACCAAGAGCATCCCGCCACATCACGGCGTGGGGCAGCACACTGATGTCTGTTTCAAGATCAACAAAGTCCACCACCAACACTTTAACAAGACTCGGGAGATCTTTGATTATGTCCCGCAGTGTGTCTTTGCGGCTGTGGGTTTTGCCGTTGTAGACGTAGCCGTTGGCTGCGATGAGCACTTTGGGTGCGATTTGGCCAAAACGGTCAAGCACGCCACGGCTGCCAAAATCGGGCGAGGCCGAGGAAAACACGGCGCCCAATGAGGCCGCCGCGAGCATTGTGATGACGGTTTCTGGACAGTTGGGCATATAGGCCGCGACCCGGTCACCGGCGATAACGCCTGCCGCTTTAAGAAGCTGGGCACACCGTGACACCTGATCGCATAGGTCTTTATAGGTCAGACGCTGCGCCTGGCCGTCTTCACGCCGGAAGATCACAGCTGCTGAGTCAGCTTGGCGCGCACGCAGCAGGTTTTCCGCATAATTGAGGCTGGCCCCAGGGAACCAGCGCGCCCCGGGCATTTTATCAGACTCTTCGACAACCACGGCACCTGGATCACCAACAATGCCGCAGTCATCCCAGACGTGGCGCCAAAGCAAATCCGAATGCTTCACTGTCCAACGATGGAAGGCTGCATCGTCGTCGCGCGGCGCACCGTGAGCTCCGGCCAAATCGGTCATGAGTTTGGTCATGGCCGACACCGCAAAGCGTGCCAGAGGCGGTGACCACAGGATGTCAGAGGGCTGGCGTTCACTGTCAGACACGAATGGCTCCCCTGCAGGCTACACAGGCCTTGCACCCGTTCTCCTTGTGATACACTGCCTTCGCGTTGCTGCATGACTTTTCATTTCGATGACCGACTATTGAATACCCCTTGGCGGACACCTTTTGACTGATTCCCCTCTTCCCGCATCCCCTTCGATACATGACCTCCCCATCGATAACATGCGCGGCGCATTTTGGATGCTGGCGGGCGTCGTGTTTTTTGCGGCGACCGCCATCCTGATTAAATACGCCGGCCAAACTCTGCACACCTTTGAAATTGTTTTCTTCCGCTGCGTCTTCGGCATGATTGTCGTCATACCATTACTGGCCCAAAGCGGTTTGAGCGCCCTGCGCGTACACAAGCCCGCCATTCATATCCTACGGGTATTCTGTGCAGTGGGCGGCATGATGGGCGGCTTCTATGCCCTGACCCATCTGGAACTGGCGGCGGCGATTTCCCTGTCGTTCACCCGGCCGCTGTTTATGATTCTACTCGCTGTCCTGTTTCTCGGAGAGCGCATACGTTGGCGTCGTGGCCTAGCAACGCTGGTTGGATTTACCGGCGTACTCATCATGGTGCAGCCGGGATCTGTCAACTTTGAGCCGGCTTTTGCCACGGGCTTGTTCGCCGCCCTCGCCGTCGCCGGAGCTTTGGTGACCGTAAAGATGCTGGCCACCCATGATGCGCCGGTGACAATCATGCTGACGTTTTCCATCGGTACCGTCGTCGTATCCATCATCCCTGCGACTTTGGTGTGGCAGATGCCAACCGGTAACGAATGGCTGATCCTGATGGGCCTGGGCACGGTCGCCAGTCTGGGCCAATACTCAATGATCCGCGCCTTCACCATCGGCGAAGCGACGGTGATGAGCCCCATCGACTACTTGCAGATCTTGCTCGGCAGCAGTGCCGGCTATTTCCTGTTTCAGGAAAAACCTAGTGTTTCGACGTTCATTGGCGCGGTCATCATTGTCGGCGCCACACTCTATATCGTTCTGCGGGGGGCCAAGATGCAGGCGCCGCCGCCGCTGCCGCCTGATCCCGGGGCCGCGTCGCTGAAGAGCTGCGGCGTCTAAATAACCCATTCCACCTCAACGTAAGGAATAAACCCATGAGGGACCTGCATCGTATTTACACCAAGGTCTGAGAAGGGCCTGCCAGTACATTGATGCAACGTACTGAATCATCGCCGCTCTAAAGGGCTTGAGCCTCATACTACGCCAATGACGGGGAGAACCGATTCAAGCGCCCCGCTAGAACGAGCCGCGGATACTGATGCCGTTAAACCGAGTCATTTTCTGCCGGCGGAATTCCAACTGCCGGATTGCGCCCACCTCCTGGGTGGTGACAAAGCGGGCACGGGTGCGGGTATCTTTCTGACCCAGAGCGTTGCCGAAAAAGACCCGGACGATCATGCCGTTGCTGAGGTTCTTCTCGACGAACGTGCGTAGGTCATAGCCTGTGATCAGCCTATCCAATTCGTTAAAATCGCTCTCGATGGTCCCGCCTTTTTTGGTCAGATCAAAACTGAAGGACAGGTCCCAGAACTCCGTGTCATAGCGGCCACTCATGGTGAATTCATATTTCGGCTGCTTAGCGATGCGCCTTTTCAACCCAGTGAAGGGGTCCTTCACCTTGGAGTCTTGGATGAGCACCTTGGTGCTAAGGACCGCATCCACATCAAAAAACTGTTTGAGACGTAAACTGTTGTCGATCTCAATGCCGTAGTGATCACCGCTGCCAAGGTTGCCCGGTTGGGAATCTGACAGGCCAAGCGGCAGTAAATCCTTGACATCACTGATGCGCCGGTAAAATACGCGCCCATTGAGCACACCGCCGCCGTTGGCGAAGCGGCGCTCGGCCCCCACTTCAATATTCCACGACCGTTCCGGCGCCAGTTCAGGGTTTCCGGACAGCACTTCATCATCTTCACGATTCACGGTGGCGACAAAGTCATCAAAATCCAGTTGGTCCACGTCACGCAAAAACGAGAACCACATTTGGGTATTCGTATTAGCATTGTACCAAACATCCAAACTAGGTTTGATAAAGTTGAAGGAACGCTCTGTGCCAATATCGCTGCCTGTTTGTATCAGCCAGGAAAATTCGGCTGCCACACCGGTCTGGATTTCCAAGGCCGGCAACGGTTTCCAGCTGTGGGTGGTGAAGACTTCAACGCGATCTTCGTTGATATCCTGATCGGAATTAAAGAACGGGATATCCACCCGCGTGCCGCCCACTAACGTGAAGAAGTCGAGGTTTTTGTCGAGAGTGTTGATGGCACCCTCGACACCCACCTCCAGATCGTGTTTCTCGGCAAAATGCCAATCCACGGTGCCGCGAGCAATGGTTTCCGTGGCCTTTTTGTCCTTGCTGTCGCCACCGAGGAGACTGAGATCGCTATTGGAAAACCGGAAGAACGTGTCCGTCGCCGTGTCAGTGGTCGTGGTCGAGCGGATGAACAGGCCATTGAACTTGGCCGACTTACCGAGGGGCTGGCTGTAGTCGGCACCCAGTTCCCAGGTGATATCTTCACCCTTGATATTTTCAGCGATGCCGCCCACTTCGCGCAGACCGTCTGCAATATTGCCCAGGGTTATGGGCGCGAGCGTGATGGTGGTATCAGTGTTGTCGCGCGGAGTGTGGCGGATGAAGCCGTTGAGCTGAAGCCTGCGGTCGCCGGAGGCGCTGTACGAGACGGAGCCGCGGCCAGTGTAAATTTCCTGATTGCGATGGCGCTTTTCGTTGATGTTGAACAGCGTTCCGCCAGCTTCAGTGGCGATGGAATCTTTGACGAATATCGTGGCAACCGCCGGGCGTATTTGGAGCGACATGGTATAGGACAAAGCCCCTGACGCACCGCTGTAAGAGAAACGGGGCACTGGGCGCTTCTGCCCTTCCCAGTTGCCGAGCAGACCAAGCTGCCAGGTGCCGCTGCCTGCACCTTTTTTGAGAATGACGTTGATGACCCGCGAGCCCACATCCGCATCCAGTTCGCGCACATTGCCCGTGATGATTTCAATACGTTCAACCGACTTGGCCGGTAAGGACCCCAAATAGTCACCGCTGGAATTTTCTTTGCCGGTGAGGCGCTGGCCGTTGATGAGAATTTGATCGGCGTTGGCCCGTAAGCCGCGGCGCTCTTCTTGATTGTTGTTGAACCCGACCAGCCCTTCCGTACCCGGAATGTGGTTGAGCATGTCTTCAACGGAAATGGGATTATAGTCGACGAAGAAGTCCTGGTCGTAGACAGCAACTGAGGTGACTTCTTCGCTTTCATCGCGGGCCGCAGCCTGAGCAGCAAGGTCTTGAACGGAAACCGGAACGGACTCTAGGGCGAGATCTTGCGCGACCTCTTGGGCAAAACTTTGAAATGCGAAACAGCATAGGGCATAGGCTAGGACCCAGATCCGCGCCCACCCTACCATTACTTTGTCCCCCAGCATCAAAAAACCCTCGGTGTTCGAGGGCTCACAACCACATCGCAATACTCTTATAATCTTTGATCGAAGTAATATAGCGGTATTCCAAGGGGCGGCTATAGCCGCCCCAAAAATCGAAATGGGAAATCATGGTAACTACGGCGCCAGGACAGCGTCTCAGTCCACCACGTGATCCATAAATGCCGCCAGGTCCACATCCCGTTCAGACACTCCGCCGCAGTCATGGGTGGCCAAGGTGACATCAACCCGGTTGTAGACATTGAGCCATTCGGGGTGGTGGTCCATCTGGTCCGCCTTCAAGGCGCAGCGGGTCATGAAACCAAAAGCGGCGTTGAAGTCCTTGAAGCGAAACGTGCGGCTGATGGCATCGCGGCCATCCACATCCATCCAATGGGGTAGCCCGGCCAAAGCGGCGCTGCGGGCATCGGGCGACAGTTTCTCGACCATGGAGCTAACCTCTTATATTACTCATGTCTGAGATTAAGACTGGGCTTTCGCATGTGTAGTTTCAAGGACATTTCCTTTGACCGATACAACTCGCTCCTCTAATTCGAACACCGACGGGCCGCATCAGCGCCTGGGTCAAATTGCATTGCTGGTCCGCGATTACGATGAAGCGCTGGACTACTTCATCCGTACGCTCGGCTTCGAATGCATCAAGGATACGGTGCAGAGTGAAACCAAACGCTGGGTGGTGGTCGCACCGCCGGGCAGCACCGGGATGCATGTGCTGCTGGCCAAAGCAAAGAATGATGCGGAGACATCGCGGATCGGTGACCAGACCGGCGGCCGGGTTTTTCTGTTTCTCTACACCAACGACTTTAAAGCCTACTACGAGCGGCTACGTTTGGCTGGCGTGGATTTTACCGAAGAGCCACGCCAGGAAGCCTATGGCCACGTGGTCGTCTTTCGCGATCTATACGGTAACTTGTGGGACCTGATCGAGCGGGCCTGACGGTCAGAAAATTATATACTATCCTTGCCTAACTGCCGGATGTGGGTGACGTGCCGGGTGCCTGGCCGATAATGAGCAACGTGGCCAATCGTTTCATGCGGACGCTGGCGCGCGGCCCCAACGGCAGGCCCTTCTTGCACGCGGCGCGGAGGTCTTTGAGGCGTTTAGGAAGCGTGGTCATACTCGTGTGCTTATAAGGTGCCGAGTATACGCGTGACAAATGCAGGCACCACTTCCGTCGCCGGGCCGTAGTGACCTTCATCGAAATTCGCCGCGCCCAGGGTAGGCTCTAGATTAAGCTCGACCGTGTGAGCGCGGCAGGTTTTCTGAACGATGGAAACAAACCCTGCTGCCGGATAAACATTGCCCGAGGTGCCGATGGAGACAAACACATCACAGTCCATCAACGCGGCCTGAATGCGGTCCAGCTCCAAGGGCATTTCGCCGAACCAGACTACATGCGGGCGCAGGCCGCCGGGCTCGCCACAAACATGACAGACATGGGCGGTGGTCATATCGCCTTCCCAATCAACAATGTGCTGGCAACCCGTGCAGCGGGCCATGGAATGAACCCCGTGCATATGGATGAGGTTTTGGCTGCCCCCGGCCTCATGGAGGGAATCCACATTCTGGGTGACGATTGTGACCTCCCCCGGCCACTCGGTTTCCAGCCGGGCCAGAGCGACGTGGGCGGCATTGGGATTGGCCGTAGCTAGCTTATGGCGGGCCCGGCGCATGTTGTAGAAAGAGTGGACGGCATCGGGGTTGCGGGCGAAGGCTTCGGGCGTCGCCACATCTTCAATGCGTACTTTGGACCAAATTCCATCGGGGTCGCGGAAGGTCTCGAGCCCCGATTCCTGAGAGATTCCGGCCCCCGTGAGGACGACGAAAGATGCATTCTTCTCGGGGCTAAAGCTTTCAGGCATAGTGCGCGCGGACAGTATGGTTTTGGACCGCTTAATGTAGCGCGGCAGCAGTGGAGTTGCGAGATTGTCGGTTAGTGTTTTATTTGTCTGCACGGGAAATATCTGCCGGTCTCCCACCGCCGAAGGGGTGTTCCGCCACTTCGTTCAAGAAGCTGGGTTAGCCAAGGAGATTGCTGTGGATTCCGCAGGGACCCAAAGCTACCACACCGGTGAACGGCCTGATGAACGCAGTCTTGAGGCGGCGATCAAGCGTGGCTACAACATGAAAAACCAGGTCGCGCGCCGGCTGCAGGAGCACGATTTTCAAAAGTTTGATCTGCTGCTGGCCATGGACCGTGGCCACCTGCGCCATATGACCGGCATGGCGCCGGGCGACACCTATGAGCGGGTTAAACTGTTCCTTTCCTATGCGCCGAGCGCTTCGGAGATGGATGTGCCTGATCCCTACTACGGGGACGACAATGGTTTGGATTTGTTCGAACAAGTGTTGGATTTGGTCGAAGACGGCTGCACCGGATTGCTGCACGCCATCCGACGCGAGTTCCTGTAAGTTCAGGGTACAAATAAAGCTCTGAGTTCGGACTCTGGAATTGGCGTGTCGCCCAATACAAAACAAAACAGCAGACACACACGCATTCGTCGTGCACTCAATGTGGACGTTGTGAAGTCCGTTCCCTTGTCGGGCCGCTGCATCGGTGATGTGCGCCTTTATGAATTGGCCGACGACCGCCGGGTAGCGGCGAAGACCGGGGCACCACCTTCGACCTGGAAGGCTGGATGTTGACCACTCTGGCCAAGCGCAGCGTGCTGCCGGTACCGGAGGTGTTTCTTGCAGAACACGACCTGCTGGTGCACGTAAGCTTATTTGGTGGCAGCTATCTCGCCCGTGCTGAGCAAACGCTACAGAGATTTGGAGTCTAGAAAGCCTTGAGATCCTGTCACGGGCTCAAGTCAGACTGTTCTCGCCGCTCATCCATACAGTGATGTGGCAAATACGATTGTCCTTGAACGCAAGCAGCGTCAGGTTATCCATCTCTTCTTGGGAACCATCAACATTGGTGCGTTTGACGTCGAGCCGTATGGCCAGGCGGGCATTTGCTTCGTCACAGGTAAATTGGAAATTCCCGTGCCACGACTCTTTCACGGTGTCTGTTCTGTTGAGATAAGCCTGCCGAACCTCGTCGCGGCCTTCCTTGCAGACACCGTGCGTCGGCACTTCCAGGGTCACGTCATCTGTTAGATGGGACATAATCCCTTCCGTATCAAAACCGTCGACGTTTCTAAAATACGACGTTGCCTGCTCGATGAAAGCCTGGGCGACACCAACCTGGACGACGAGAGATTGATTCACGCTAGACATAAATCATTTGAGAGAATTTTCTCCGCTCATCCAGATGGCAATATTCTTGATCAAGTCACCATCAAAGGCAAACATGGCGATGCAATCCATATCAAAGGAACGGCCGTCTTTGGTTTTGCGGCGGGCGGCGAGGCGCGTAGCTGCACGCCCGTTATCGGTGTCAACCACATGCGTGAAGTCGCCATGAAACGACTCATCAACTTCTGACGCCCGTCGAACATAGGTTGCCCGTATAGCCTCATGCCCTTCGTGACAAACGTTTCCCGAGGGAATTGCCATCACGGCGTCGGCTGTGAAGTGCGAAACAATGGCTTCCGTGTCGAGGCGATCAACAGCCATGTAGTAAGACTCGATGAGCGTAACAAAACTCTGTCTCGAATTGGTCATACGTGATCCGTACCGGTGAGGCGTATACTCAAGAAAAAAGGCCGGACGTTGCGCCGTCCGGCCATGATGATAAGCGATCTTAGCAGATAATCACATGCCGTATGAATTACATGCAGACTTGTGATACCAATTTACATGCGGCCAGAATACTCCCGCACCCCAGCTTCTATCCATTTGATGAAACTGGGGTGGGACGACATACCTTTTTTATTAAAGGTGTAATCAAGCCCGGCGAAATCTTCGGCAATGCCCGCCTGAATGCCACGGGTGGACAAAAGATAACCTGTAACAACCACATCTAAACCGAAGGTGTTGGCATTCTCGATCCAGCTGCGCATGACGTTGACGTTGTTGGTGCGAATGCTGTCCGGTGCGTCGTCTTGCAGATTGTAGGCGCGCACATCGCCGAACAGGCCCATCTTTTGAATGCGCTTGGTGTGTGTATCTAGAACGTCGAGTTCCTTGACATTGTTGTCATAATCTTCCGGGCCATGACCCAGGATGATGACCAGGGTGTTGGTCGGATCTGTAGAAACTTCCTTGGCGTGGTCGACCAGCATTTCGGTGATCAGCTCATGCCGGGCCAACGGTGCGCCAAGGGTTACTGGCACGCCAGGTTTGATCTGCGGCGCGGGCAAATAAGCCGCTTCGTCGCGCTCGCCGAAGTAATAGGCCCATTGTTCATAAACAGACCCTGATGCCGACAAGGCTGCCGGCACAACGACGATACGCTTGGCGCCCGCTTTTACCAGATTGTCAGTGGCAGATTGCAAGTGGTCGCCGTTCATCATTGCCATGCCGAAACCGATGGTGGTAGGAAACTCTTTAGCCAAACCTGTAAGGGCGTTGGCAAAGAATGTATCACCCGGTTCGCCAGCGCCGTGCGCCAGAACGATCACACCAAGGTCACCAGATATGTCTGTGTCACTGAGGTAGCGCTCATAGGTTGGTGGCATCATCATCATGCTGCCCATGATCGCTTCATCACTCATGGTGCGGTACTGCAGCACTTTCTCACGCAGGATGCCGTAATCCTCCTGGCTCAGGTTGTGTTGCGAATGGTCCATTTGGCTATGATCCATTTGGGAATGGTCCATTTCGGAATGGTCCACCTCCTCTTGCGCTATTGCCGCTCCAATTAGGGCAACGCTGCTATACAGGGCAATCATGGGAGTAGAAAGACGGCGCATGGATGCGGCCTCCTCAGCAGATAAAAATGGTTTTAACCAACGGCACTAATATTTCCCTACTGTAGCAGGGTCAGGCCAGTAAAGGGCCAAAAGCTTTCTCTGAACGGGCCTTCTCTAACCTGGGCGTCTCTCGGAGCTAAGAAGCCGCCTGCGAGGCCTCACCGACACGGGCACCCTGGCCCTTATAAAGGGGGTAGTCAGCCAGTTCTTCATAGTGGGGGCCACCTTTGCCAATGTGGCTTTCGAACAAAACGAAACGGTCAATGGTCACCGGTCCCGCCTGCAACAGGCCGTTGCGTTCGACAAAAGAGTATATGCGGTCTGGATGGGCGGTGCGGAACCGGGCGAGAGTGACATGGGGCAAGAACTTACGGGATTCGGGCGGCTGCCCACTCCGCACCACCGCGGATTCGATTTTGCTTTGGAGATGATTAAGGTCGTCCGTTGGGTTCGCCCGTGCCCACAACACCCGGGTCTTGCGGCCTTGGCTGAATGTGCCCAGCCCGCTGAACCTGAGATCAAAGGGCGGCACGTCAATGCGCTGCAAAGTAACATCAATATCGGCAGCGGTGTGGCGGTCGACTTCACCAATGAATCGCAGAGTCAGATGAAGGTTTTTGGGATCAACCCAGCGGGCGCCTGGAAGGCCTTGGCAAACGCGGGCGAAATGCTGACGGAGGGTTTGAGACAGTGCGAGACCGGCAAACAAACGCAACATGGCGGAAGGTCCGTTTCATCAGAGGGTCGCTACAGACACGCCTTATAAGAACACAGACAAGACCCCGGTGTAACCATACATGCGATTGCCGCAAATTTCGCCGTTGGCATAGAACCCGGTCATGGGAAACTCACCGAGAATATCGCGGATGACGGCAACTTCCTGCCCCGACTCACCAAACATATTGGCGCCGCGCGCGACACACGACACGAACAACCCACCGCGCACCGGCTGATTACCAATCCGTTTTTTCAAATCAGTCAAACGACTGGAGAAGTCCTCCTGCGCGGCGCTGGGGTCCCGGCGCACAAACATGATGGTGTCGCCAATATCAATGTTGGCACCGATGGCAAGCATGCCACCGTTGGGATCAATACCGACCAGATTGCGTACGGTGTAGTCGCCCGTGTCGCTGCCCGTCACCGGCATGGCTACATGGATGTATCCGCCGATGCGGTTGAGGTCCTTGGCTAGAACTTCTCCCACATCTTCTTTTAAAACGTCGAGTGCTGGGCGGTCATCCAGAGTGGCAATGATGGACCGTTCACAGCCACTGACCCGATGCAGCGGCCCAACCGGGGAGCACCCTTGACTGAGGGCCACCATCACCGGAACGTCCACAGACAGCAATGCACCGGAGAGTCCGCCTGCAGCGGGTTGGTCAGCAACCTGAACCAGCTCATCGGAGAGGCACGTGAGTCCGCCGACAAAGTAGCCTTCACCGGCCGTCGGCAAGGCTTCAGCAATGTCTGCCAGTCGGTGGTTGCTGGGATCGCCGTGGACCATACCGAAAACAGGGCCGTGCGTTTTAGCCCATGCACTGGCTAAAGCCGGGGAAACAGCATCGGCTGATGTAACTGAGTCGAGAATGCGAAAGTCATCACTGGACCACGGCGCTATCAGCACCGATATTGCCGGCTCGTCGTGGTATTCCGTTTTCGTGCCGCACACGCCGAGACCAACGCAACCCACCCAATGGGGAACGCCCGTACGTTCACGCAAGGTTGCCACGATGTCTGAAAAATGGGCCGCTAGGGATTCAGTGGCATAGACCATGCCGAGGCCACCTTTGAACTGATCTCTTTCAGGTAACTGGTCACCAACTGCAGCAACAACGGCTTTCCATTCAGGCCCTGCCGCCAGGGCTTGAGCGAATGCGGTCATGAAGCGGTGTCTGATGTGCGGGCCGCGCGTACCCGTTCTACCAGCCGCACAGCAAAGGGCTTAATCCGCTCGACAATTATATTTACGCCGGTTTCATTGGGATGAATGCGGTCTGCTTGGTTAAGCGATGGGTCGCCTGCGACCCCATCAAGAAAGAACGGGTAAAACACGACATCGTATTCTTCGGCCAGGCGCTGATAGACCCCGACAAAACGGTCGCCGTATTCGCGGCCGAGATTGGGTGGAGCCATCATGCCGGCGAGCAGCACAGGCGTGCCGCGGTCCGCCAATTGTTGCAGTATGGAATTAAGATTGCCGTATGTGACGTCGGGGTCGACGGCGCGCAGGCCATCGTTGGCGCCGAGCTCGATAATGACGGCGTCGGGACTTTCAGCCAATGACCAATCCAGACGGGAGCGGCCGCCGGAGGAGGTGTCTCCAGAAATGCCAGCGTCCATAACATCAACGTCGTACCCGGCGGCTTGCAATTCTGCTTCGAGCCTGGCGGGAAATGCCCGGGTCAAATCGTCCAGCCCATAACCAGCCATTAAACTATCGCCGAGGGCGAGAATTTTAATGGTGGTGTCTGCGCCGAGAGGTGCCCGCGAGCCTGCGGCTTGGTTTGTCGCCGGGTCTGCTACCTGATCCGTTTTGCCGTTTTCTGCGTATGATCCATCAGAGCAACCACAGAGCAGGAGCGCCGCAAAGAGTGCTGAAGCCAGGGGTAACAAAACAGCCCGTTGCATGATAAGGGTGCGCGCAATCATGAATGAAACTCCGCAAAAATTGGGCGCCACCCGCCATAAGACGGCTATTGGTCTCGACGATGTACATCTCACCTTGGATGGACCAGCCGGTGAGGTCAACATACTGCGCGGTATCTCATTAGATGTCCCGTCTGGTGAGGCGCTCGGCGTGGTCGGGCCTTCTGGCTCCGGCAAAACCACCATGCTGATGATCACAGCTGGTTTGGAACGCATTTCCTCGGGCAAGGTTTCGGTCGTTGGCCAGGATTACGTCACCCTCGATGAAGACGGGCTGGCCCTCTTCCGCCGTGACAACATCGGCATTGTTTTTCAATCGTTTCATCTCATCCCGACGATGACGGCCTTGGAAAATGTCGCCGTTCCACTGGAATTCGGCGGCCATACCGACGCCTTCGACCGCGCTGAAGAGCAATTAGAAGCGGTTGGGCTAGGCCATCGCATCGGCCATTACCCAGGGCAGCTTTCCGGTGGAGAGCAGCAGCGGGTGGCCCTGGCCCGCGCGTTTGCCGTGAAGCCCAAGCTACTATTGGCGGATGAGCCGACGGGCAACTTGGACGGCGCGACCGGTCACCAGGTTATCGACCTGTTGTTCGAGCTACATGATAAATACCACACCACATTAATGCTGATCACCCACGACATGACTCTCGCGAGCCGCTGCGACCGAGTTATTCGTTTGGCTGACGGCCTCATCGCCGGTGAAGGCCTCGCAGCAGCGGCCGAGTAATTGCCATGGGTCAATTGTCATGAACCAGCTTTCTCTCTCTGCACGCTACGCCTTCCGGGAGCTACGCAGCGGGCTTGCCGGTTTCCGTATTTTCATCGCCTGCTTGGCGTTGGGTGTTGCCGCCATTGCCGGCGCCGGGTCTCTCAATGAAGCCATACAAGCCGGTCTCGCGGAAGACGCGCAGCTGCTGCTCGGCGGTGATCTACAGGCGCAGCTGAGCTATCGCGAAGTCAACGACGAAGAACGTGTTGCGCTGGAAGCCGCAGGCGATGTCAGCGCGCATGTCGCGATGAGATCGATGGCACGCTCCTTCGATGCAGCGACAAATGAAACTCGCGAACGCACGCTGATCGAACTCAAGGCAATCGACGATTTATATCCGCTTTATGGCGCCATGGAGACAACGCCTGATCTTCCTCTGGCCGAAATCATCGCTAATCGCGACGGCTATTGGGGCGCAGCCGTCGATCCCGTTCTCAAGACACGGTTACGCATCGACGTTGGCGACATCATCCGTATTGGCGAAGCGGAACTACAAGTGCGCGCCTTTATCAACCGGGAACCGGACAAGGTGATCAGCTTCGCCACCGCCGGTCCGCGGGTGATGATCGCCTGGGATGCTATGCCCGAAACCGAGCTGATCCAACTCGGCAGCATGCTCAGCTATGTTTACAATGTGCGGGTCACCAGCGACGTGCCGGCGGAAACCATCCGCAACCAATTGGGTGAGGCATTCCCCGATGCCGGCTGGCGATTGCGCGGTCTGCGCCAAGCGGCACGCAGCCTCGAAATTTTTCTCGACAATGTGACGTTGTTTTTAACCCTGGTCGGCCTTACCGCACTGCTGACCGGTGGCATTGGCGTCGCCAACGCGGCGCGGGCGTATCTTGATGGTCGCATGACCACCATAGCCACACTGAAGTGCCTTGGCGCACCGGGAGAAATGATTTTCACCATCTACGCCATTCAGTTAGCGGTGCTATCCGTGGCGGGCATCGCGCTTGGTTTGCTCATCGGTTTGATCATCCCGTTTATTGCTGCGCAGTCCATCGGCAGTATGCTGCCGGTGGAAGCCCGCTTCGGTGTCTATCTTGAACCATTGGTGAAAGCAGCGATCTTCGGGGTTTTGTCAGCGGCCGTGTTTGCGCTTTGGCCCCTGGCCAAGGCCCGGGAAATACCCGCCATTGCTCTGTTCCGGCGTTTTCTCAGCGACATCCGCAAGTGGCCCCGCAAACGCTATTTAACTGGGCTGATTATTCTCGGTGGTGCATTAGGCGCTTTTACCATTCTGACGGCCGACCGTCCTCTGTTCGCCTTTTTCTTTGTCATCGGCGCGGCCCTGTCCATGGTGCTGTTCCGCTTCGCCGCCAGTGGTGTGATGTCATACGCGGCAAGGCTATCCAACAAACGCGGCGGCATCACCTCAGGCCGTCCGACCTTGCGTCTCGCCCTCGCCAATTTGTACCGTCCGGGCAATCCAACCACATCCGTCGTGCTGTCGCTTGGTCTCGGCTTATCAGTACTGGTGTGTATTGCTTTGTTGGAAGCCAACCTCAATGCGCAGATCAACGGCGAGTTGCCTAAAGAAGCGCCGAGCATGTTCTTTATCGATATTCAGCCGGCGCAGACCGAAGAATTCCGCTCCATTGTCAAGGCGCAGCCTGGCGTTGAGAAGCTGACCATGGCGTCGATGATCCGGGGGCGTATTTCTAAGATCAACGGTGTGCCGTCGGCAGAAGCAGAAATAACACCGGAAGCGCGCTGGGCGACCCGTGGTGAACGCGGCATTTCACAGTCGGCAACCATACCCGAAAACGCTCATCTGACATCGGGATCATGGTGGACGGAAGGCCACGAGGGTCCGAATTTGTTGTCCCTCGACCAGCAAGTTGCCAAAGGCATGGGGCTTGGCATTGGCGACACCTTAAGTGTCACCATACTCGGCCGTGAGATCACAGCCTCCATCGCCAACACACGCGACGTGCGCTGGGAATCAGGCACCATGAATTTCACTCTAATCTTTTCACCCAACGCAATGCGTGGGGCTCCGGGTATGTACATTGCAACAGTGAATTCCGCGGAAGGCACAGAAGAAGGCGTTGAAAAAGCCGTGGTCGACGCGCTGCCGAATGTAACCATCGTGCAGGTGCGCGAAGCGCTTGAGGTTTTAGAACAGGTGCTTGGTGCGCTTGGCGCGGCGGTAAGGGTTACGGCTGCGGTCGCCATTGTCGCCGGCGCCTTGGTGCTCGCTGGCGCCATTGCAGCAGGACACGCCCGGCGTATTTACGAATCCGTTGTGCTGAAGGTGCTCGGCGCGACCCGCAGCGATGTCTTAAAAGCCTTCGTGTTTGAATACTGCTTTCTGGGTTTAGCTACGGGTGGGATTGCTGCTGCAGTGGGCTGCCTTTCCGCTTGGGCGGTATTGATTTTTGTCATGAAAATCGAATGGATTATGTTCCCGGGGATTGTCGGCGGGGTGATCATCGCCTGTATAGCCGTCACTTTGATGGCCGGTTTTGCCGGGGTCTGGCGAGCGCTTGGGATCAAAGCGGCGCCGCTTTTGAGAAACGACTGAGCCTAAGCCCCACGGTTTGTGGAACTTTTCTGAGCGTTCCATTGGCAACAAATCTGTAAATATTTCCCTATTCATGCTAAAATAAAGACAATTACGATTGAGAACAACGCTGATTCCCGTTGAATACGAGGCAGAAACACCCAATATTAGGGTTACTGGCAGACTACGGGCCTCCTTGGAACCTCCATCAGGGCCGTGACCGCCGAATTTAACTTTTGTAAGGAGCACCATGGCTACCGAACTTGAACGCAGGACAATGGCAGGCGCGCAGACTGACTCAGCCGTTATGGATGAGGGTCTGCGGGCTTATATGCTGAAGGTCTACAACTACATGTCTTCGGGTTTGTTGTTGTCGGGTATTGTCGCTTTTGCCATCGCCAATTCTGGCATTGTAAACCTCTTCTATGTCGTCGAAGGCGGTCGCCTTGTTGGCTATACCGGCCTTGGTATGATTTCCATGTTCATGCCCTTGGGTCTGATTTTCTTCATGAGCTTCACCTGGCAGAAACGCTCGGCAAAGACCATGCAGCTCTTGTACTGGCTGTTTGTCGGCACCATGGGTATCGGTCTTTCGACCATCCTGTTGCGCTACACTGGCGTCAGCATTGTGCGAACCTTTGTCATCACAGCTGGTGCTTATGCCGGGCTGAGCCTTGTGGGATACACCACCAAGAAAAACCTCTCCGGCATGGGCACGTTTTTGCTGATGGGTTTGATCGGCTTGATCCTTGCCGTGATCGTTAACATGATCTGGCCATCTTCAATGATGGGCTTTCTAATTCCGGTGATCGGCGTTTTGATCTTTGCTGGCCTGACGGTATATGACACCCAGCGCATCAAGAGCACATACTTTCAAGTCAGCGGTACGGCTATGGAAGAGCATGTTGCCGTTATGGGTGCGGTGTCGCTTTACCTCAACTTCGTCAATCTGTTCCAGTTCCTGCTGATGTTTTTAGGAAACCGCGAGTAGGTTCGACGAAAAGAAACTTTGAATTAAGAGCCCGGACTAAATATCCGGGTTCTTTTTTGTCTGAACATTGGAGAGCGGTGCCTTTCTTGCGTGATCCTGTAGCCTTTTTAGAAAACTGATTTTAGGACGAAGAGTTAGCCGAGGGTTAACAAAACCCCGCTGAGCGAGACTTGGTGGTGATTGGAACGCTCACAAAAGCCTTCGCCATGGCCAAAGGAGCGACAAAAGGCGGCGACTATTAGCCCTGGCTAGAACCCCATCGGCCTACCAGCTTTTCCACGCTAAGATATTGCCCATGGTCATCCGATTATCTTTTCTCACCGCAATTCTCGGTTTGCTTTGTGCCTTCAACGCAGCATATGTGCGGGCACAAGAGCCACACACGCTTCGCGTTGCCCGTAATGCAGCGCCGCCTAGCTTGGGCAACCCACTCACCAGTGTGGGTCAACCAGGATCAGGCTTATGGAGTGTCTTGTTCGACAGCCTGACGGCTATCGGCCCGGACGGTGTATTGATGCCGGCGTTGGCAACATCCTGGGAACTGGAATCAGACACGCGCTGGGTGTTTCATTTGCGCCCCGGCGTGACCTTTCATAATGGCGCCCCCTTTGATGCGAACGCCGCCGCAGCCATTCTCGCGTACCTCATGGGCGAAGATGGACGCCGGCTCTATGTCTCGACTGAAGTTCTAAACATATCAAACGTCGACATTATCGACGATCTGACCTTAGCCATTAACACCACTATACCCGACGCTATTATGCCTAAGCGGATGGCCCTCATCGCTGTTCCGGAACCTAACGCCTGGACCAGATTAGGGCCTGAGGGTTTTGCCCAGGCGCCGGTTGGTACTGGGTCATTTAGTCTAATCGACTGGGGTCAAGCCACGGGCCGCATGCGCTTTGAAGCGTTCAAAGACTCATGGCGGGCCCCAGAACAAATTGAACGATTGGAACTGTGGACCGTGCCCGACGCAACCGCCCGCATTCAGGCCTTGCTGACAGGACAAGTGGATGTGCTGGAAGCGGTAAGTTTCGATGATGTGGCGGACCTTGAAGCCTCTGGGTTCCGGGTTTGGCGTTTTGGCGGCGCGCAAGTGTCGTCGATTGCTTTTCGTACTGTCGGTAACCCGGACTCACCGTTGCAGGATGCACGTGTGCGCCAAGCTCTCAACTTCGCCGTGGACCGCGGCATGATTGCCACCGTGATATTTGGCGGCAATGCTGAACCGGCGAGCCAGGGCGCGGCACGCGGGACATTCGGCCATGACCCTGATTTGAGGCCGATTCCCTTTGATGCCGCTAAGGCAAAGAGTCTTTTGGCAGAAGCGGGATATGGCTCCGGCTTTTCCTTGACTATTGAAGTGCTTACGGGATTCAGCACCGCTGATTCCCTGGTTTACCAAAAGGTAGCGCAAGATCTGCGCGCCGTGGGTGTGGACGTCACCCTGCGCTCACCACCCTTTGCCACATGGCTCCGGAAATATCTGGCCAACGACTGGGGCGACGTAGATGCCTTTTCCCTGATGTGGGATTCAGGAGGCTACGCCGATGCGGTGCGGCCGGTCCGGAATTTCTCGTGCGCCAAAGCCGTGCCATTTTTCTGCGATGAAACCCTGATGCCGCTAATCGAACAGACCGACCGCATCATGTCTCCGGCCGAGAGAAAAAAACATTTACAGATGGTTTTGGCACGCATGCGTGAAGCTGCGCCGGCGCTTCTTCTAACCACCGCCTCGCTACGTATCGCCACAACTGCCGACGTAGAACACCTTGTGCTCAACCCACCGAACATCGCCTATCACACCATGCGGTTCCGGCCGTGACCGTATATGCCTCAGAAAAACTAGCCCGAGCAGCAACGCGAACACGATGGTCTGACTTGCCCGTGTCTGTTCAAGGACAAGCCAAAGATCTTTTTGTAGATACCGTCGCGGTGAGCAGTGCCGGACTTTGCCATCCCAGCTACGCGCCTTTGGTCGAAGCGCTTTGTGCGGAACCGGGCTGCGCAACTGTCCCTGGGCTACCGCAAGGTGTACCCATCAATACAGCGGTACAGATCAACGGCGGCGCAACCACGGTGCTGCAGCTACAAGACGGCCACCGCATGGCACGTGGCCATCCCGCCAGCCATATGGTGCCAGCCATATTGGCTTTGGCCGAAGAGCGCAACGTAAACGCTGATGCCGTCTTATCGGCCTTGGTCGCAGGATATGAAATCGGCGCGCGCATTGGCATTGCCATGGATGGCCTTAATCCTTTGCTGCATGACACCGGCACATGGAGCGCTATCGGCACGGCTGCGGCAGCAGCACATCTGTTAAGCGGTGCAGAAGCGACCGTAATCGCCGCCGCCATAGAATCCTCGGCCGCGACAGCCCTGATGCCTTACCGTGAGTTGCCGGTGCAGGGCGCTAGCGCGCACCATCTCTACATCGGTCTGGGCGCAACGTCAGGTGTGATGGCCGCACGCGGCGCGGTGGCAGGTATGGCGCCGCTCCCCGGCACCCTTGAAACTTTTTTTGGGCCGCGGGCTGGTGCTGCGTTCAATGCAGACCTGCTCGGCGCTGGCCTAGACGAAACTGAACGTTGGTCTCGGTTTGAAATTGAACGTGCCTATTTCAAAGTCCATCCGACCTGCGCCCACCTTCATGGCGCAAACGATGCGATCCTGTCCCTAATCAATACTTACGGCTTTGGTGCTGATGATGTTGGAAAGATAGAGGTCTCTACCTATGCGGCGGGCTTATCGTTTAACAACCTGACACCCGTGAATGCCTTGGCAGCCCGGTTCAGCATATCGGCGACCGTCGCTATTGCTGTGTGCTGCCGCGCTTTGGATGAAACGACACTCACCGATGAGAACTTAAAAAGCGCAGCCGTCCAGGCGCTGATAAAACGCATCCATGTGGTCCATGATTCCGCACTGGATGCGGGATATCCGGATGGGCGGCCCGCGTGTGTGACCTTGTCGCTGAACGACGGCACCACGATATCTGAACGTGTTCAGTTTCCGCGCGGCGATCACACCAACCCGATTGACCGGGGCGGCCTCCGCGCCAAAGCACGAAGGCTCTTATCCATTCGGTTTGCTGACAGAGATGCCAACGCGGTTCTAGATGCGTTGGACTCCTATTTGGACGGCGGGCCTATAGGTGACGTATCCACAGCCATGCGAACGCCATCGCGCACGGTTTAAACCCTTAGCTTCTAGTTCTCGCCGCCGTCGTCGGCAGCGCCGTCCCTATAATTTTGCTGCACACGGTCCATGGCCGTTCCAAGGGCATGCACACAGGGATCAGAAAGGTCTGTGATGTTGTTCATCAGGCACTGCACGGCGGGCACGCCCATGAGTCCAGGACAGGTTTTTGCCATTTCATCCTTACAGGCCAGCGTGACTGGGGCGGGGCCACCTTACCCCACCCCCATATGAGCGCCCATTCCATCTGGAGGCTTGCCCCGCCCCCATCGGCTGGGCTACCGCAACAGTAGCGGCGCAAAGACTGACAATAGCGAACACAAGGAACAAGCGAGACTTATGGGTAATCCTCTTTTTCAGTTGTGAATCATGACCTGAGAACTACGCTAAGGCTTTTTGGCGAATGTGAGAAAACGTGTCACCATACTTGTGTAAAAACAGGCTAATTGGAGGGGCCAACGATGACGGACAGAACTAGAAAACACACGCTCCACATTTTTGTTCTCGCTCTTGCCAGCAGCCTGTGCCTGGCCATGATGTATGTATAGCTTGCCTTCGGTTTTCGCACGGGCACCATGGAAAATATCGTTTTCATCATTCAGCAATGCTAACTGTGTACGCCATAACTTAGAATTGTGACGCCGCTCTGTGGGCATTCATGTTCTTCTTCTGGTGCTTGGACTGGCACTGCCATCACATGCCGCTGACAAGGTGCCACTCTCTGTCGGCGCATTATCCGTTGCCGGCGACCCCATCGATCAAATCATTCAGCGATTCAAAATTGGTTTAGACCGCATCGCTCCAGACCGGTTTGAGACAAAGCTTCTCATTCGCGGTCAGGCTGGTGGCGAAGAAGCGTTGATGAGCGCCGTGCGCCGCGGCCGCATGAACATGGCTAGCTTCACCGGCTCTGGCATGTCGGCTGTTGTGCCTGAGTTTTCTGTCACCATGGCACCCTACCTGTTCGCCTCTTATGGCGAACTCGACTTTGTGCTCGATCATTTTCTAGCCGAGCCGTTGTGGCGACTGGCGGAAGACCAAAACCTCCATGTGTTCGGCTGGCTCGATGATGGCTGGATCAGCCTCTACGCCAAAGACCCCCTTCTCGTTCCGAAAGACGTCAACGGATATCCCATGCGCGCCTGGCAGGTACCCACATCTCACATATTTTTCGAAACCTTAGGCGCAGACACCATCGGTATGTCTTTTCCCGATTTGATTCCGGCGCTACAGACCGGACTGGTACGCGGCTCTGAAATCGCGCCCATGTTTTACGACGTCGTTGGCATGGCAGAGCACGCACCTCATTACATACTAACGCAGCACGCCTACAACACCGGGGTCCTTGCCGCGAACAAAGAGTGGCTCGACTCATTAAAAGAAGACGAGCGGAACGCCGTCATTGCCGCAGTGCCGGACAAGATAATTGCGCGGGCGTTATTGCGCGGAGGGGTGCCGGCTAATTACGCGTCCATGAAAGCGCAAGGCGCGATTATTCATGCCCTCACAGAACGCCAGCAGGCCCGCTGGGCGGCAGCAACAAAGCCGGCCCATGAGGCCTTGCTGCAAGACCTTGGCCCTCAAGCCCGGGCCTTGTATGCCCTCATCCAGGAGGGCAAGACGGCCTACGCGAATTCACTGCAATGAGCGAGAGATGGTGCCGCCTGCAAGATTCGAACTTGCGACCCCCGCATTACGAATGCGATGCTCTACCAACTGAGCTAAGGCGGCGGCGCCCATAGATGCTAGGCATCTTTGGGCGGCGGGACCATAGAACATGGGTCAGCACTTTTGAAGCACTTCTCGCGCACTAGTGGTTGACCGCTTGGCCATCACGAGGCAAAGCCTGGGTATGAATAAGACCGACATAACCTGCGACGTGGTCATTGTCGGCGGCGGCCTCATTGGCACTACCTTGGCCTGCGGTCTTGCGGCCTACGGTGTGGACGTGGCCGTGGTCGACCGGATAACGCCCGAAAACATTATTTCCCCAGACTTTGACGGCCGGGCGTCTGCCATCGCTCATACCAGTAAAGTGGCACTTGAGGGCATCGGGCTATGGCCGATCATCGCTGGGGAAACCCAGCCGATTGATGAAATCCGGGTTTCGGACAGACCCTCCCTGATGTTTCTACACTATGACCATGCCGACCTCGGCGACAATCCTCTGGGTCATATGGCTGAAAACCGGCTGCTGCGCACAGGACTGGTGACGCTCATGCACCAGACTCAGGGCCTAACAGTTTTGGCACCGGCAGAGATTACAGAGGTTGCCCGCACCGAGGGACGCGCGGCCGTGGCTCTCGATGATGGCAGGACCATTAACTGCCAGCTCGTCGCCGCCTGTGACGGACGCGCCTCGGCGACCCGGACCCAGGCAGGGATCGGGGTCACCGGTTGGACCTACAAACAACAAGCTATCGTTACCACTATCGATCACGAACGGTCACATGATGGCATTGCTCATGAACGGTTTCTGTCCTCAGGGCCGTTTGCAATTCTGCCGCTTAAAGGGGGGCATCGGTCGTCTCTAGTGTGGACAGAAAAGAGTGCCTTGGTGGGCTCCTTCATGGCCCTGGATGATGGCGCATTCTTAGATGAGGTCGCCGAACGGGTGGGCGGCTTCTTAGGCGACGTGAGTCTGGTTGGGCCGCGCTTTTGTCATCCCCTCGGCCTTCAGGTGGCGGAGCGCTATATGGATACGCGACTGGTGCTGGTGGGGGATGCAGCCCACAGCATTCATCCCATCGCAGGACAAGGTTTGAACCTCGGCCTCCGCGATGTGGCGGCGCTTATGGATATTCTCGTGGACGCTAAACGCTACGGATTGGACCTCGCCCATAGCGCGGGACTGGAGCGCTATCAGCGTTGGCGACGGGCCGACAATCTGCTGATGGCGGGTATGACCGACATGATCAACAGGCTCTTTTCCAACGATATTGCACCGGTGCGCATGGCCCGGGATCTCGGTCTGGCCGCAGTCAATTCAATGCCACCTCTGAAACGTACCTTCATGCGCCATGCCATGGGCCAGGTGGGTGACCTGCCTAAATTGATGCGTGGGGAAGCGCTGGGGTAAGATGATTCTCCAGAGGAGGCTCACCATGCTGAAAGCCGTTGTTATGAGTGCCGGTCTTTTTTGGGCGGGACCTGCGGGGGCCCAAACATCTGCCGCGACCAATGAAACCTGGGAAGCCTATGGTGGCGTGCCTGGTGGCGGGCGCTACTCGGCGCTGGATCAGATTAATCGCGACACAGTTGATGATCTTGAAATCGCCTGGACTCATTCCACGAATCATGCGGCGCGCGCCAAAGCTCTGGGGCGTGGTGCATCCTATCAGGTAACGCCGCTATACGTGAACAACCTTCTGTACATATGCACACCGTTAAACCGCATGCTGGCTTTGGACCCGGAGACCGGGGAAGAGGTTTGGGCCTTCGACCCCCATGAACATTTATTTGAAGACGATGCCGTCGCCTCAACCTGCCGCGGCGTTACCTATTGGGAAGCAGTAGACCCACGTCCAAACACACCCTGTGAAAAACGCGTGTTCAAAGGGGACCGTCAAGGCCGCATGTTTGCCGTTGATGCGGACAGCGGAAAATCTTGTTCTGATTTCGGTACCGGTGGCTTTGTAGATTTAAAAGTGCCTGAGAACGGTGGCACGGGGCGGATCTTCATGACCTCGCCACAGGCAGTGTTGGGGGACAGCGTCATCATCGGCGGCGCTGTGGGCGATAACGTTGCTGCCGATTCCACTGACGGAGTAATTCGCGCTATCGACGTCCGCTCCGGTGCGTTGCTATGGCGCTTGGTGTTGGTGCCTGAGCATTTAAGCGATGCCACCGGTGGAGCCGATGTGTGGCCCCCGTTCACGATAGATGTGGACCGTAATGTGGCATATGTTGCGACGGGCAGCCCCAGTGTGGATGTCTATGGCGCCGGACGGACGGACCCCATTCCCTATGCAAACGCCCTACTTGCCGTCGACGGCGCCACCGGCACGGTGCTGTGGCATTACCAAATCGTCCACCATGACCTGTTCGACTACGACCTTCCGTCGCAGCCGATCCTGACCGATGTGAAACGCGACGGCGTATCCGTGCCGGCAGTGGTGCAGATCACAAAGATGGGTACGGTATTTGCATTCAACCGCTACACCGGCGAACCTTTGTTCCCCATCGAAGAACAGCCCGCCCCCGTGACCGATATTCCTGGTGAAGTATCGTCACCGACACAACCCGTACCGCGCAAGCCGGCACCGTTTTCACACCAGGCCGTGAGCGAAGACGAAGTATTTGGTCTGACGTTTTGGGACCGCAACAAATGCAAAGAAAGTTTTCGTGCCCTACGTTATGACGGCATGTTCACACCCGCCAGTGAAAAAGGAACTTTGATTTTTCCATCACCGGGCGGCGGTGGAAACTGGGGCGGCGCGGCCGTCGACCCCACGCGTCAGGTGCTCATCGTCAAGGGTCAAAACTTCGGCAACATCTTCCGACTAGTGCCAGCCGAAAGTGGGGGCACAAATAACGGGGGTTCATTGAATCGTTTTATGGAGGGCACACCCTACCGCATTAACGGCGGCCGCTGGGAGTCACCCTTTGGCGTTCCCTGTAATCCCCCGCCCTGGGGCGAGATCTCCGCCATCGACTTGAATGCCGGTAAAACCTTGTGGCGCCGTCCCCTCGGGCAAGTCCCGTTCGGACCCTTCGGCTTGATGAACTCTCCTAAGGCCTGGGGCGGCCCTATTTCCGGTGGGCCCATGATTACCGCCGGTGGGCTGATCTTTATCGGCGCCACCATGGAAGGTGCCTTCCGCGCCCTTGATATAAGCACCGGCAACACTGTGTGGTCCGTCACATTAGACACGCCAGCCATGGCCGTGCCCATGACCTATGCCGTCAACGGCAAACAATATGTGGTCATTGCTGCAGGCGGCAGCGTGCTTGTAGGAACGGATTTGAGTGACCAGCTCGTCGCCTTCGCGTTGCCGGACTAAAAAACTTACGGATCGCGGCTGAGGCCTTTTTCAGTGAGAGCAGAGAGATACACAGCCCATTTTTCTTCGTGCTCACGGCCGAGTTCATGCAACGTCGCCCAGGAATAAATTCCGGTGTCGTGGAGATCATCAAATATCAGACGCACGGCATAATTACCCACCGGCTCGATTTGCATGATGCCCACATGGCTGCGCCCGCCGATTATGATTTTTTCGCCGCCATGGGCCTGCACCTCCGCTGACGGACTTTCCACCCGCAGATACTCCGCCGGCAGCATAAAGGTCTCGCCGCTATCAAATGCGACGGTGAGTGTTTTATCTTCTGGATTATATTGGATGTCTGTTGGCCAGGCCGGCGCTGCCGTCTCGCTCATGGCCAAGTCGACCCTTAAACGTCGTCAAGCTTGCGGGCTTCGTCCGGCAACATGATGGGAATGCCATCGCGCACGGAAAAAACCAGGCCCGCTTGTTTGCTGATCAGTTCTTGTTTTTCTTTATCGTATTCAAGCGGCCCCTTGGTTACGGGACAAACAAGAATTTGAAGAAGTTTGGGATCGATATTCGTAGCCGTCACTGTCTTACTCCGTAATCTTTTATGCCCTATTGTCGTCCACTGGGCCGCCCTTTAGATCGTCCATTACTGGCGCGGCCCTTCGGGCATGCCTGTTTCAAACGCACCCATCTGCAAAAGCGCAAGGAGCATCTCGGAGCGATCTTCGACCGTTTTTGATTCAAGCAGGGCTTGTTTCTCACGGGGATCGAATGGGCAGATCATGCACAAAGATGAAATGAGCGTGCGGTCGGGCAAGCCTTTAATAATATCGACTTTGAGGCGCATGCCTTGCGCATCCACGTAGGGCTGCAGGGCCCCAAGCAAAGCGTCACGGTCCAGATCAATCTCACCGGGCGGATCCATATCACGGGCAAACGGCGCGTAGTCGACCCGAACATTGCGATACCCTTTTATGCCTTCAAGTTCTTCAAGGACATGAAAGCGGATAAGTCCGCGCAAGGCCAGTAACAGGCGTCCGTCGTCAGTTTCTTCAAAATAGACAATACGGCCAACGCATCCTGTCTTGTAGAGTTTCGGTTCGCCATCCCGGATATCGATAGCGCTAGCTATGGGTGCAATGTTCTCGTTGTCGGCCTGTTCGTAAACGTCATCGTCTGGTTCGCCACCCATGGCGTCATAGTCCGGCTGAATCATACCGAACATGCGCCCCGTCGCCAGGCAATCCAGTGACAGATTGAGGTAGCGCGGTTCAAAAATGTTAAGCGGTAAACGGCCCCCTGGCAGAAGCACCGCACCAGTGAGAGGAAAGACCGGGAGTTCCCTCGGCAGGTCTTCGTAACGGGTGAAGATCGGGCTAAACATTTCGGCGAGCGCGGTCCTTTTTCAGGTGAACAACAATGAGGAGAGGCGGCGGCGGCCGTCGACGGTTAGGGGATCGGTCGACCCAAAGGCCTCAAAGAATTTAACCAGTTGTCTGCGTCCACCATCGTCGTCCCATTTACGATCTAACTTGACGATTTCAAGCAAGCCGTCAACGGCCCCTTCGCGGTCGGAGGCGCCATAGCGTGCCATGGCAAGATCGAACCTGGCCTGCATATCTTTCGGATTTGCGGCAACCGCTTGTTCAAGCGCGGTAAGGTCCTCGTCCGATCCTGAGTCTGCTGTGGCTTGTTTGAGTTCAAGTGCTGTAACGACAGCCGCAATTTCGGGTTTTGCTGCAAGCTCCGGAGGCAGCTCTTCAATCACCTGCCGGGCAGCGTCATCTTCATCTATATCCATATAGCAACGCAGCGCTCCACCAAGGGCCCGGGTGTTTTCACGGTCTTGGCCGAGCACCTGCTGATACAGGGTGAGCGCGTCGTCATGGTTGCCGTCCGCGGCCAGCGCCTCTGCTTGCTCAAGGGCCGCATCCACGGGCGAGCCCTCACCACCGGTGAGTTTGTCGATGAACGCCTTGAGCTGACTTTCGGGGAGCGCGCCCATGAAACCGTCGACGGGGCGGCCCTCTTTGAAGGCGAACACCGCTGGAATGGACTGAACTTGAAATTGCGCCGCCAGGGGCTGGTTTTCATCAATATTGATTTTGACCAAACGCACCTTGCCGCCGTAAGCGCTAACCAGTTTCTCCAGCGCCGGCCCGAGCTGTTTGCAGGGCCCGCACCAGGGGGCCCAGAAATCCACAATGACCGGGACACTTTGAGAAACGTCCAAGACGTCTTGCTTAAAGGTTTCCGTGCCGCTTTCCATGACGACCTCACCAGGAGGCGCGCCTTGCATCTCGGTGGCTTGAGCCGGGGCGTTTGTGTCTCCAACTAGCATGAGGGCCTCATTTTTAGACGGTTGAACATGACTACTCCCCCTTAGATGCGTCTTAATAGGCCGAAAGGCAAGGGATGGGGCCAGAGAACGTTGGGCCTGGGAGGCCTCAGCGCAGCGGGTGAAGCCCTTGCAAAGCCTCAAGGGATGGGTATAGTCCGCCTCCTTTCGCGGCGGCCATACTGTACCCCTATGGGCCGTTGACCGAGCGGGCGTAGCTCAGGGGTAGAGCACAACCTTGCCAAGGTTGGGGTCGGGCGTTCGAATCGCCTCGCCCGCTCCATTTTTCACCTGGATCATTGCACTAAGGGATAGCGCCCTTTGGCGCGCGTACGTTGACGATCAAAAGCCGGCGTCGGAATTCTCAACCGGCACGGGCTCTACACCGTAAAAAATATCGGTACGGGGAAAAATGACCGCATGATTGGCCACATAGTCGATACGACTATGGCAGTCAAAATTTTCAGTCGGATGGTGGCCATTCTGCTCTTTCAGCGCAGCTTTCTTTTGGGGACATACAAGCTCATACCATAGGAGCGTTATTTTGATCGGGTGAGAGATAGAATAAAAGCGATACGAACCTTGAGGGCAAATCCGTGTGCGGTCCGATCGCATAATCTGTGCGGTCACTGACCACGAGCAATTCGAGCTTAAGGCTAATTTTTTCTTTAATGTGGCTTATTCTGGGTTTGAGAATTTTTTCGAATTTCCCAAGACATGCCTGAACGATGGTGCCTCCTGTTGTGGCTTTAGAAACAAACATCCTGAAATTCTGCATAGAGGGTGACAACTTCTCGAAGAAGCGGTCTTCATACAACATGACATGCCGCTCACTATAAGCGTCAGTCCGTCCCACACCTTCTATAGAAACCACAACACCATCACCGGGCCAGTTTTGATGCGCGGCGTTAAAAAAGTCTACGGGGAAAACATCGTTGATGACGCAATGATCGAATGGGTCTGGTAGTGCAGGCGTTTCAACTAATCTTATGCGCAACATAAGACTCAACGTCGGAATATGTACTCGGCAAAGCCCTTTGTGCTTCCTTCTGTGCGTGTTGCTCTTTCAACTTGGTCTGGGTCAAAGGCAAAACCTAATGTGGCCATCGTCTCGATCAACTGTGCATGCTCTTCGATATGCGGGCTGATTTCGATCAAGACTGATTTTAGTTCTTGGCAGGCAAACGTTTCCTGAGCTCCTTTCACCACCGAATGTTCAATACCGTCGACGTCGATTTTGATATGATTAGGCGCGGGCAGCGCTTTAAGAGCGACAAATTCATCAAGACTGTATCCTAGACTTCCTTGGGCGAAGGCAGCTTTAGTGGGTCTTAAGCTGGGATCGACTTCTGCGCCGAATTCGTGACCCGACTGCGCAGCCTCCACATTGGTCATGTATAAGCGGTCCACGCAACGATGATCCGTCAGGGCACAGCACCACGCCACGACCTTGTCTGAAACGTTGTTGAGACGAATGTTGCGATTTAGCAGCGCGTAGTTTTCAGATTCCGGCTCAAAGGCAAAGACGCGTGCGCTCGCGTGCACCGCAGCCAAGATGCTGTACAGACCAATGTTGGCGCCGACATCGACAAAGACTTCATCTTTTTTGAAACTTGCAACCCATTTTACTGTTTCTGGCTCCTTTGTGTGAAGTGTGGAAGCCCTCCAATAGGCAATTTGATTAGGGGCGCCGTACATGATTGTTGAATTCTGGAATTCAACCCGGGCGACTGGAAACCCTTTTTCATAGTCTTCTACCATCTGGTTTTTGGCCATCAAAACATCATCCTTTTTCGCTTAGGCCGACACTCAAATTCACAGTTGTTATGAAACCAACGTCTTCGGATCCAGATACTCACTAGATCGCTTTTTACTTTCTCGAAAAGGGAGCATACGTCCCATACTATTCAAATGGTATTCTCGCGCAGGTTGGGCGCGGCTATGCAAACATAAGACACGCCAATTCTTCAAAGGACCTGCAGTATGGCAAACTATCTTATGGCGCGGATTGAGGGAAATAGGCGATGTCTCAAGGTTGAAAATTCCAGCCATGTAGGTGTATCTAATCTTTTTTAGACGACGGCATCTGCACATTAACAATCAGTAATCTGCGGTCACATCCACCAAGCGACACGGTCTCAACGCCGTGAAATGAGTTGTCGCTTCGAGGAAAAACCAGGAGGCGATTTGGTCTATAATCTACCGAGCTGTGAAGGTTAAAGTCACTAAAAGGATAATGGGCCCTATGGAATCTTTCTTTGTTAGGGTCCTTCGGCGTGTAAAAACTAGTGCCGGAACTTAGATATTTCGAATCTTTAGAAAGATAGAACAGCATACTAAATAATCGCACTTGCGTGTCAGTATGAGGCCCGATTGAGTAGCCTGTCCGATCGCTGACCACAGATAAATAGGGACGAATTTCTGCGTCTCTCCCTAATTCATTTAGCCTTGGTTGGATGACACTGTGAAATTTTTGAATACATGCCATGATAGCCTTCCTGCTCATGGCAATGTTCGCCATCCCTTTCCAGAATTCTAGTTGCTGAGGGTCGAGTTTTTCGAGAAACCGTTCTTCAAACAGCATAACTTGACGTTCTTTGTATGCGTCAGAGGTGGCGCGACCAGTTTTACCTAATGACTCTAGAACATCGTCTGATGGCCAGTAATCATCGAGAGCCTTCAATATGTCTTGCGGAAACACATCATCCACGACGCAATGATCAAAAGGGTCTGTATTGATTGGGGACAAACCTATTCGTTTCGAGACATGCTCTTTCGCACTTTCCAAATAATCTGGGTTCATATCTATTTTCACTAACTAGTTTTCAGAACTATCGGTTAGTCGCACGATAACATTGTCTGTATTATGGATAGGCTGACGCGGATTGAGCAACCAAACTCCGCTTGTCGAGTTAACCTTTATCTAGGCATTTCTGGTGGGCGCCACCTTCACTGTTAATAGCCCGTCACCCTGAGTCTGTTTCTACAGTTCTTAATCACGGAGCCGCCAATTGCGACGCGGGTTACGAGCAAAAATATATAAGAACGCAAGAAGCCGCTCCATGCGAGCGTTGTCGCCAGGCGGTCGAATCGCCTGGCCCGCTCCATTTTCCACGTGGATCATTGCACTAAGGGATAGTGCCCTCTGGCGCGTGCACGTTGACGATCAAAAGCCGGCGATCGCAATTCTCAACCGGCACCGATTATGCGCGTCACCAAAGGATGGATCAGCATCGATCAGTGTTTATCCAATAGAGCCTGCCGTAACGAGGCGCCCGCCTCATAGGCCGATAAAGCGTCTTCAAAGCGTTCTGCACCTTCATTCATGTATATAGCCTAGAGAGTTCGCACCGGGTTGTGGCAATGGTATAAGGACGCCCCATAGAAATCGGACCTTCTGTCTCCCTCTTTCATGACTGACAACACGCCTCCCATAGACGTCTTGCTCGACCGCGGAAATAGCTTTGCCGAGGCCGGTGACCTGCACGCAGCACAGAGGTGTTTTGAGCAGGCCTGCCGGCAAGACCCTGAGTCCGCACCAGCACTGTTTGGTCTTGGTACAGTTTTTTATCAGCAGAAAAAAGACCCTCAAGCTATTAAAGCGCTCATCACTGCTGTCAAATTTGACCCTGGTGTTCCAGAAATATGGAACAATCTAGGTGCCGCATTCGGGCGTACGGGCAAGATACAAAATGCGATTATAGCCTTTCGCAATGTATGCGAGCTGGACTCCAATCACGCAGCAGCAGCAATGAATTTGGGTCGCCTTCTCTTGCGCCATGGAGAGGCTGAAGAAGCAGAGAGATGGCTAAGGCAGTCTGATTTGGCCCGGCCTAAGCATTGCCCCACGTTGCGGCTCATTGCAGAAGCACGGTTGGCTATGGGCCAGCCACGTGCCGCTCTTAAAGCCGCTAGGGATTCAGTGGACGTTGATCCCAGCGATCCATGGGCGCATCTCGCTTTGGGAAAATCTCACCTTTCGCTGCGACGGCTTGACGCCGCAAGGGATGCCTTTCGCTTCGTGTTGCAACATCTGCCAGAGCACCAGGAGGCAACATATTACTTGGCAAGGACGGAGGAAAAAGCAGGGCGAATTGACGAAGCGCGCGCCCTGTTTGACAAGGCGCTTGAGTTGGAGATCGACCCTTCTTTTCGCTCGCTCTTGAATCTCAAACGCGCATTGGCGTTACCGGTCATCGCTAGCGACCAAGCCACCATTAATGAAGACCGGTTGAGGATTCAGAAGGCTTTAACGGCGCTACCACGCGAAACTATTGGCGACCCCTATACAGCGGGCGGCTTCACTAATTTTTATTTGGCCTACCAAGGAAAAAATGATCGTGATCTGCAGAAACAAATTGCTCAGTTTTACTTAGATATATGTCCTGATTTGGCAACAGTGGCGCCGCATATTAAAAAGTCGGTGCACCAGGGTCGATATAAGGTCGCTATTCTTTCTAGTTTTCTACGTAGTCATACGGTTGGATATTTAAGCCGTGGGTTGATTGCGCACCTTGATCGCGAGAGATTTCACGTCACACTGTTGCGCAGCCCGATCATTCCTCTCACTGACCCTGTAGCGCCCGAAATTGCTGCCTTGGCCGATTCTGTGGTGGACCTACCAGATAATTTACCTGCCGCACGTGCACTCGTCGCTGAAGCAGAAGCAGACCTAATTTATTTTCCCGAGATCGGCATGGAAGATCTGGTTTACTTTCTCGCCTTCGCCCGTTCTGCCGCCGTTCAAGTGATGGGCTGGGGCCATCCGGTCACTAGCGGCATACCAAACATAGACGCCTTTCTTTCGGTTGCAGATATGGAGCCGGACAATGCTCGCCATCACTACAGTGAACAACTAATACCCGTTGAGGGTTTGTCACTATGCGTTGATAAGCCTGACGTCTCGTTGGCCGTTGCCAATAAACAGAAATTCGGCCTGGACCCGGAGGCGCCCGCCTATTTATGCGCGCAAAGCTTGTTCAAAATTCACCCTGAGTTTGATTCCGTCATCGCGGCTTTGCTCGAACACGACCAGACTGCCCACCTCTATTTTCTAGAGGTAGGGTCGCATTCAAATGAAGTATTCACGAACCGGCTGAGACAAGCAGTTAAGAACAATATGACACGCGTTAAACTTATTCCGCGCGTGCGCAGCAAAGATTTCCTGGCCTTCCTCAAATCGGCCGACGTTTTATTAGATGTGCCGTTCTGGGCAGGAGGAAAAACAAGTTTGGAGAGCCTGGCGGCTGGAACGCCTATCGTTCATTGGCCAGGTGCGTTTATGCGCGGCCGTCATACTCTTGCCCTCTATAAACATATGGGCGTAATGGAGTGTGTTGTGGATAGCGCCGAGGATTATGTGAAAACTGCGGCTCGCCTCGTGCATGACACCGCTTTCCGGACCTCGGTGCGAACAAAAATATCAGAGTCGGCCCCTACCCTGTTTAACAACATGTCAGCCATTGATGAGATCTCAGACATCTTCGAGAAACTAATTATGGAATCCCGTTAGTTTGCGGCAACGCTTTGGCGGGTTTCCGCCGCAGCGAATTGCAAAGTATAGAGCCGCGCATACGTACCGCCCTGCGCTATCAACGCTCCATGTGCTCCGCTTTCAACAACCTTGCCATCAACGATGACGTGAATAAGGTCGGCGTTCTGAACCGTAGCAAGGCGGTGAGCAATCACAACCGTTGTTCTATCCTTCCGCAGGGCGTCCATGGCCCCCTGAATCTGGTGCTCTGTTTCAGAATCGAGCGCACTTGTAGCCTCGTCCAACAGCAGAATAGGCGCATCCTTAAGGACCGCCCGGGCAATAGCAATCCGTTGCCGTTGGCCGCCTGACAAAGACTCGCCTCGCTCACCGACCACGGTGTCGAACCCCATCGGAAGCGCGGTAATAAAGCTGGAGGCCCCCGCAGCGTCAGCCGCAGCTTCAACATCCGCTTCAGACGCCGTTGGGTTTCCGAAACGGATGTTGGCGCGGACCGTGTCATCAAACAACACGACATCTTGAGTTACGAGTCCGATGGCATCGCGCAGTGAGTCAAGCGTTACCGACCTGACGTCCTGGCCATCGACCCATACGTTCCCGGACGTGCCATCAAAAAACCGCGGTATTAGATTTAGGATCGTGGTTTTTCCCGCGCCGGATGGGCCAACAAGAGCGGTCGTCTGACCTGCAGGAGCATCTAAAGACACGCCATGCAACGCCGCCTTGCCGTCACCGTATTCAAAAGACACGCTGTCGAAATGTATGCCGCCGCCGGTCACCGTTAGAGGTTTTGCCTGCGGCTCTTCATTGAGGTTTGGGGCCGTATCTAAGATGGCAAACAGGCGTTCCGCACCGGCCAGGCCTTCTTGGATTTGTGCATTAAGATTGGCGAGCGCTTTCATCGGGCGATAAGCCATCAGGAGGGCTGTTAAAAAAGAGAAGAACGCACCCGCCGATGTGGTTTCTTGAATAACCCGCCAGCCGCCGTAAACAATAACAATGGTGACGGCCACGCCGCCGATGGTTTCCATCAAGGGGCTCGCCATGGCTTTGAAGCGTTCTGCACGGACGACAAGATTGCGGATATTGGCCGTGAGGATAGCCGCGCGGTCTGATTCGTATTTTTCCATACGATACGACTTGACTAGACGCATTCCAGTGAACGTCTGTTGCAGAAGTGTCATCAAACTGCCGGTTTGCGCCTGTGTGTCTGCCGTCATGTGCCGAAGACGCCGGCCCAAGGTTGCAATAGGAATAACCGTGGCCGGGAAAACGACAAACGCCACTGCGGCCAGTAACCAGTCTTGATAAAACATCACGCCAACAAGAAAGAGTACAGACAGCGTGTCTTTTCCGATGCCGGTCAGAGCCGTCGATACAGCTTGGCGCATCATGCCAATGTCCGTGGTGAAGCGGGACATCAAGCTACCGGTCGATTGACCTTGAAAAAACGCCAGGTCTTGCGTCATCAGATGCCGGAACAGCCGGTTTTGCATATCCATCAGAACAGATTGCCCGACCGCGGTCATCAAAACCGTTTGGGCATAGGTGGCCAGGCCCTTGATCGTGAAGACTGTCAGCACGGCACCACCGACCGGCCATAGCAGGTCTTCCCGGCGGTCCACAAAGACGCTGTTGACTACCGGGTCCATCAGCCAGGCTAAGCTAGCTGTGGTGGCGGCAACAGCAACCATGCACAGCACGGCTAAAACCAAGCGCCCGCCATAGGGTGCGACGGCTTCCCGCACGAGACGGCGGAGTAATGGGACTGTGGGCGGGATTTGCGCTGAGTAAGTCATGGTGCTGACGGGCAGTTAACGGCGCGGTGGGCGTCTTGTCCAGCGCCTAAGCGCGGGTTAGCCAGCACCAAAACAGTCGCGTTGGCCAGGAACCCCGCACATTTACAAGAGTTGCGGGAAAGATGTAGGTTGCTCATCTATCTGGGCAACGCGCTGCGCGGCTTTTTCCTGGCGTTCGACCAGCCTGACAGAGGTCCTCCTTTATATGCGCGATACCGCGTCCCCTTCTTTGCCATTCATTGACTTACAAGCCCAGCGGCGCCGGATTTCTGGCCTTATTGATCAAGGCATCGCAAGGGTTCTGGATCACGGCGCGTTCGTGACGGGGCCGGAAGTGATTGAACTGGAGACCGCGCTTGCAGCCCGCGCCAGCGCGACGCACTGCCTCGGATGCTCCAGCGGTACCGACGCATTGATGATACCGCTGATGGCGGACGATGTGGGGGAAGGCGATGCCGTATTCGTGCCCTCCTTCACCTTTACGTCGTCTGCAGAAGTACCCGCCCTACTCGGCGCGCATCCTGTGTTTGTCGATGTTGATCCAGATACCTTTAACATGGACGTTGATAGTCTGGGTTTAGCTGTCGCGGCCGCAAAGGCTGCGGGACTCAGACCAAAAGTTGTGATGACGGTCGACCTGTTCGGACAACCGGCCGATTACGACCGCATTCTTCCTCTAGCCAAAGATGAGGGGATGTGGGTTTTAGACGATGCGGCCCAGAGTTTTGGCGCGACCTACAAAGGCGCCCCAATTGGAGGGTTCGGCCGGGTCACTGCCACCAGTTTTTATCCCTCCAAACCATTGTCCTGTTATGGCGATGGAGGAGCTGTGTTGGCAGACGACACGGATTTTATTGAGCGCATGAAGCGGGTGCGTGTGCACGGCAACGGTGGCGGCAACGGTGAAGTCTCAAGGCTCGGCTTGACCGCACGGCTTGATACAATTCAGGCTGCCGTATTGTTGGCAAAACTGACAATCTTCGATGAAGAATGCGATTTGCGAAATGAAGTGGCCGCCCGCTATTCAGAAGGTTTAAGTAACGTTGTAAAAACACCCCAAATCATAGACGGGGCAACGTCCGTTTGGGCGCAATATACGGTGACCTCTCCTGCACGCGGCGCCATTGCTGAAACCCTTGCAACCGAGGGCATACCAACAGCGTTGTTCTATCCGAACCCGGTTCACACCCACGCGCCCTACAAGAAATACCTATTGAACAACAGCGGCTTGCCGGTCACGGAAGACTTGGCGCGCCAGGTCATCAGTCTGCCAATGCACCCCTACCTCGATGCTGAGTCTCAAGACCGCGTCATTGCGGCCGTCAGATCGGCTGTTGGGGCTTAATCGTTCTCCCATGTCAAATCCTCCGGTACTCAGGGCCGCAGTTATTGGTTTAGGCCGCATGGGTATGAACCATGTGCGCGCATGCGTTGACACCCCTGGCATTGAGCTTGCTGCTATCCTCGACCACAAACCAGGCTGGGCTGTCCACGTTGGCACAGAAACCCAAAGTCTGGTCGCTCCAGATGTAAGCAGTCTGTTTGGAAAAGTGGACTTTGCGATTGTCGCCGTTCCCACCGTTGATCATGCCGCGACTGCCGTTCCGTTGTTGCAGCAGGGGGTTTCTTGTTTGGTGGAAAAGCCGGTCTCGGTATCAGAGAGCGATGCCAAGATGATGATTACAGCAGCGGAACAAGGCGGTGCCGTACTCCAGGTCGGGCATATTGAGCGGTTCAATCCTGCGATCTGCACGCTACACGAACAATTAGAAGAAGGAAGTGCCGTAACACGCATAGCCGCACGGCGCCATAACTCACCGCAAGACCGCACCTACGATATTGACGCGGTGCTCGACCTGATGATTCACGATCTTGAGTTGTTGTCCTTGTTCACGAACCAAGACGTGAGTGACGTTCGCGTTTCCAGTGGTGCAACGGAGCATGCGGTCAAAGCTGGATTTATAATCGGCGGAGCGATCTCTGTTGAATTATCGGCTGATCGGAAAACGGGGTCACCCGTACGCGAAATGATCGTCGAGACAGAAGACAGTATTTACACCGTCGACTTCACCTCCCAGCAGCTACACCGCACATCACAACAGCTGCACCGCCTAACTCCGACTGGAGGTGAAGAGATTTCAGTGGAACGGGAGGATGCGCTGCGCCGTCAGCTTAAGGCCTTCGCCAAGGCTACCGGTTCGGGAACCGTTGAAGGGGCGACGGGAGATGACGGCCTCACAGCGCTTCAGCTCGCCAACCAAATCCGATCAGTGGCAGGTTTAATTTAGTGGTCAATAAAAAAGGCGCCCGGGCAGGCACCCAGGCCAGCATGCGAGCACAGGCCTCCTGGGCCTTTTTTGATTTTTCCAACTCCGGTTTTCCCACCGTTGTCTCCACCTTCGTGTTTGCGGCGTACTTCACCCAGGCGATTGCAGCGGACCCGGAAACAGGCACGGCGCTCTGGGGAACGGCCACGGGCATCGCCGGCCTCCTGATTGCACTGACCAGCCCGGTCACCGGCGCCATTGCTGACCATACTGGCCGCCAGAAACCATGGCTGGCCGGATTTACCCTACTGTGCATCGTGGCAACGGCGACGCTTTGGTTTGCCGCCCCTGATGTAACTTCGATCCCTTTGGCCTTGGCCGCCGTGGTGGTCGCCACCATGGCCTTTGAAGTCAGCCTGGTGTTTTACAATGCTATGCTGCCGACGCTGACAACACCCGAGCGCCTGGGACGGTTATCGGGATTGTCATGGGGCCTAGGATATTTAGGTGGACTCTGTTGCCTCGTCATTGCCTTGGTGGTGTTTGTGCAAGCAGACCCTGCGCCGTTCAATCTAGACAAAGAGAACGCAGAGCACGTGCGTGCGACAATGCTTCTAACAGCTGGTTGGGTGGCCGTATTCGCCTGGCCATTGTTTGTGTTTACACCGGATACACCACCGACAGGCTTGCCCATGGGGGCGGCCGTCAAGCACGGCCTGTCTGCCTTGGTCCAGACGATCAAACAGGCAAAGCGGCACGCCAACAGTTTTCGTTTTCTCATCGCACGCATGATTTACATCGATGGCGTCAACACCATGTTTGCATTCGGTGGAATTTATGCGGCGGGGACATTCGGCATGACCCTAGAAGATATTATCCTATTCGGCATTGCTTTGAACATCACCGCAGGAACAGGGGCTGCCGTGTTTGGTTTTGTCGATGACCGCTTTGGCTCAAAGCAAACCCTGGCCATTAGCCTCGTGGCACTGATTGCCACATCCACTGGCGTGTTGCTGGCTCAAACGCCGACGCAGTTTTGGATTGCCGCCCTGACCATGAGTATTTTCTTTGGGCCGGTTCAAGCAGCCAGCCGTACGATGATGGCGCGCCTCGCCCCACCGGGCATGCGCGGGGAAATGTTTGGGCTTTATGCAGTATCAGGAAAGGTCACCAGCTTTGCCGGCCCGTTTGCCGTTGGATGGATTACGGTCTTGGCCGGCAGCCAGCGAATCGGCATGGTCAGCATTTTGGTTTTTCTGTGTATAGGCCTCTATGTGCTGCGCGGTGTGCGCGAGCCGTAACCTGATTTTGATCAGTGGCGGAAATCGCGCATGCCGGTCAGCACCATGGCTAGACCTTTTTCATCGGCAGCGGCAATGATCTCATCATCGCGGATAGATCCGCCCGGCTGAACCACCGCTGTCGCGCCAGCCTCCACAGCAGCTAGCAGGCCGTCAGTGAACGGAAAGAAGGCGTCGGAAGCAACTACAGAACCAATGGTGGCCGAGGTTTCCATGCCGGCTTCTTTAGCAGCGTCGCGCGCCTTCACCGCGGCAATGCGGGCAGAATCCACCCGGCTCATCTGGCCAGCGCCAATACCCACGGTGGCACCATCCTTGGCATAGACGATGGCGTTGGACTTCACATGTTTGGCCACGGTAAAGGCAAACAGCATGTCTTCAATTTGCGCCGGCGAGGGTGCTACTTTAGTGACGACCTTAAGATCACCCGCCGTGACATGGCCGATGTCTTTGGTTTGCGCAAGCAGCCCCCCGGCAACGGGTTTGATCATGCGGCCGATGGCCGAGAAGTCCGGCATGTCGCCAGAGAGCAGAAGGCGCAGGTTTTTCTTTTTGGCGAAAATGGCACGGGCGTCGTCATCAGCGTCGGGGGCGATGACCACTTCGGTGAACAATTCTGTAATTTTCGCGGCCATCTCCCCGGTGAGTGTGCGGTTGAGCGCAACGATACCGCCGAAGGCGGAAACCGGATCACAGGCCCGCGCTTTGTTGTAAGCCGTCAGGCAGTCATCGGCCAAGGCGACACCGCAGGGATTAGCGTGCTTAATAAGCGCCACCGCAGGGCCGGAAAATTCGGCCACAAGCTCAAAAGCAGCGTCCGTGTCATTGATGTTGTTATAGCTGAGCTCTTTGCCCTGAACCTGTTTAGCTGTAGCGACGCCGGGCCGCTGTTCGCCGGTGAGATAAAGCGCAGCTTGTTGGTGTGGATTTTCACCGTAACGCAAATCTTGTTTCTTGGCGCCGGCCACCGTGACAGAACGTGGAAGCACATCACCCAATTGATCGGCAAACCAGGTAGAGATGGCGCTGTCGTATGCGGCTGTGCGTGCATAAGCCCGGGCAGCTAAAATGGTGCGTAAGTCGTCGGACACAGCGCCGCCGTTGGCCACCATGTCGGCCTGCACTTCACCGTAGTCCTGCGCGTCGACAATCACCGCAACTCCGGCTTGGTTCTTGGCAGCGGAACGAATCATCGCCGGGCCGCCGATGTCGATGTTTTCAATACAGGTGTCAAAGTCGGCACCGTCTGCAACCGTCTTTTCGAAGGGATATAAGTTCACCACCACCATATCGATCGGTGCAATTCCGTGCTCTGCCATCGTGGCTTCGTGATCCACATTGCCGCGCACGCCGAGTAAGCCGCCGTGTACTTTGGGATGGAGGGTTTTGACCCGTCCATCCAGCATTTCCGGGAATTCCGTCAGGTCAGACACTTCACGCACCGGTAGGCCTGCATCGGCAATGGCTTTTGCGGTACCGCCGGTGGAGATCAACTCAACACCACGACCATTTAAGTAAGTTGCAAATTTTACGAGGCCGGATTTATCGGAAACGGACAATAGCGCACGGCGCACGACGGTAGCGGGCATAGTTACCTCAGAAGCGGGGGAAGGTGGGTGGGTAAAATGAAACCGGATTCAGTGGGGGTTTAGCACGGGAGTTCGATAGGGAAAACGCTTTGCAGTGATGTCTACGCGAATTACTTGACGATTTTTAAGTGGGGCGATGGCGGCGCGCTTTCAAGGCGATTTTCCTGGTCGCCAGGCGATGCAAGCCTAGTAAGTTCTGGCACAAGGTCGGACACGACTTTAAGCGCTGTAAACACGTTCTGTCGCCGCCACGCCACCGCGAGATCGTCTAACTGACCCGCGACTAAATCGAGCCCAACTGTGCGGGGCCGGGCTATGAGGATGCCGTCCATATCGGTACCGACCGGCGGCTCCTGTCCATGAAACAGTTCTTCATAAAGCTTTTCGCCTGGCCGCAGGCCCGTGACGTTAATCTTGATGTCTTCGTCGGGCACTTTGCCGGCAAGCCGGATAACCTGCCGGGCGAGATCCATAATTTTGACCGGTGCGCCCATATCAAGCACGTAGATAGCGCCTTCATCGTTGCGGCCCGGGCCTAAAGCCGCAGCCTGCAGAACCAGCTCAACAGCCTCTCCGACGGTCATGAAAAACCGTTCAATATCGGGATGGGTGACTGTCAAAGGTCCGCCCGCAGCTACTTGCTTTTGGAACAGCGGCACGACGGACCCGGCCGAGCCGAGCACATTGCCAAAGCGCACGGTGATAAAGCGGGTGCCGGCCCGCGCGACATCGGCGGCCTGACAGTATATTTCAGCGAGCCGCTTTCCAGCGCCCATAACATTGGCCGGGTTAACGGCCTTATCAGATGAGATCAACACCATCTCTGAGACGTGGTGTGCAAGGCAGGCATCAGCGACAACGCGGGTGCCGAGTGCATTGGTGGCAAGGCCTTCGAGCGGATTGAACTCTACCATGGGTACGTGCTTCAACGCCGCCGCATGAAATACGATATCCGGTTTGGCGGCATCAAACACCGAGGTGATGCGTGCCCTATCGCGCACATCAGCAATCACTGGCGTGGCCTTAAGGTCGGGCCAGCGCTCGCGCACTTCAAGCTCGATGGTGTAAAGATTGAATTCACCCTGATCGAGCAGGCACAGGCTAGCGGGATTGGCGTTGGCAATTTGACGTACCAGTTCAGAGCCGATAGACCCGCCGGCACCAGTGATGAGAACCCGCTTGCCGTCGATTAGACGATGCATGGCGTCACGGTCGAGGCTTTTGGCGGGCCGGCCCAGGAGATCCTCAAGCGCAATGGGCTGCGTCACAAAATCAGGCTCTTCGTAAGTCCGGACGTCAGCAGGCGGTGGCAAACGCGAAAGCACACACCCCGCAACTTGTGAGACCTGCAGCAAATCGCGAACCGCATCACCCTTGGTTTTTTGACGCGCCAGCACCAGACGTTTGGGTTTGCGCCCCATAGACGCCAGCCGTGTGATGACAGTCTCCATATCACGCTCTAAGCCGAGCACTTCGATGCCATGAATAATTTGACCTACACGCGCCGGGGCCGCCGTGACCAAACCGACAACCCGATAAGGGCTGGAGGTATCTTGTTGTGTGGCGCGGATAAAATGCGCGGCATCATCTCCGGCGCCAATGAGTAACACCGGCTCTTTCGCCGCCTGCGCCATGTCTAAAAATCCGAACCGCTTATCTTTGATGAGGCGATAGGCCAGGCGCGGGGCTGCGAGAAACGCTGCCAAGACGAACCAGCTGATCACGGGGACGGACCGGGGCACTGCATCAAGCCGGGTGACGAGGAACATAAACGGCAGAAAGGAAAGCGCCACTGCCGTTGCAGACCTTACAATGTTGACGCCATCGGCAAAGGACACGTAGGCCCACACATGCCGATGTAAACCGGTAAACAGATAAACGATGAATGCGAGCACGGCATATATGGCCGCTTGTTCTAGAACGGTCTCCACTTGATCAAAGGCCGCCATGCCCAGACGCAGAAAAAACGCTGCCGCGACGGCCGCGAATGCCACCACCGTATCATGTAATAAAACAAGCAGGTTGCGCGGCTGGGTGAAGAGACTACTGATAGATTTCAATGCATCGCTCTGATTATCAATACGAACCCACAATAGAATAACTGAATTCAGCCCAATTCACCACGTCGCCAGGTGAGGCGCTCACCAGGCCGACCAGCCACCATCGACCATCAGGCATTGGCCCGTGACGTAGCTGGAGGCATCGGAGGCCAGAAAGGCGGCGGCGCCCTTAATGTCCTCTTCGGATGCCATACGAGCCAACGGCGTGCGCTTTTCATAGGCGGCCTTGAAGCGCGGCGCGGTCTCCCGCTCTACTCCACCGGGCACGATGGCATTGACCCTAATCTGAGGCGCTAAGGACGTGGCCAGCCAACGGGTCATTTGCATGAGCCCGCCCTTGGAGGCCGCGTAGGCCGCCGGCGTTCCGGGCACATCAGCCGCATCATAAAGAGACCAATCAGGCCCGAGCACGCCATAGATCGAACCAATGTGAATCACCGCACCATGACCCGAGGCTTTGAGATGCGGGATCGCCGCCTGGGTAAGAGCAAAGGGCACAGTGAGATTAACGTCTATGGCCTTGCGCCAGGTATCGAGATTTTGCTCTTCCACAGGCGTGGTCCACCCAGACAGCGCGTCGGTGCCGACAAAGGCGGCACAGTGAACGATGACATCTAAACTGCCAATAGCATCAACCACGGTTTGCGGTGCTTCGCGCACCGCTTCGTCATTTTCCAAATCCAATTGGAGTGCAAAATGCGACCCGTCTTTAACGTCAGGAAGGTCTGCGCCCGCTGCAGTGGGGTTGTCCCGGTCGAGCAGAGCAATGCGCGCCCCGCATTCCGCCAAAGCCCCGCCAATGACACGGCCAAGATGGCCGGCGCCGCCAGTCACCAAAGCCGTGCGGCCTGTAAGATCAAACAGTGAGGATACGGAACGCATTACGACCCCTTCTTTTTCAGTTCTGCCGTCTTCCCAGTATCGGACTCGGGGAAAAATTCAGCGTAATCGCGTTTGGCCTGGTCAAGATCATCAAGACGGCCGATGTCCATCCAATACTCGCGGAGCGGAAATACGTTGGGTCGCTTGCCGTCTTCAAGCAACTTCTGAAACAGGTCGGGCATGTCCATCGCCTTACCAACAGGAATCGCGTCGAGCACGTCAGGGTCAACCACGTAAATGCCAGCATTGACGAAGAACGTGTGCTCAGGCTTTTCAGCGATAGACACCAGCACAGCGGCTTCGGCTTCGACCACACCGAACGGAACGGTAAAACGATATTCCCGCACACTCATGGTCGCCGGGGCATCATGGTTCTCATGATACTTCACCAAGTGAAGAAAATTAACTTTGGTCAGCACATCGCCATTCATAACAATCAGCGGGGACGTGGGGCGCTCGGGTAGCAACGCCAACGCGCCGCCTGTTCCGAGGGCCTCATCTTCATGGAGATACGAAATATTAGCACCCCATACACTGCCATCTCCAAAATGGGCTTCTATAAGATCAGCTTTGTAATTGACCGACAAAAAAATGCGGCTAAATCCCTGGGTAACAAAACGCTCAATGATGGTTTCCAAAATTGGCCTGCCACCGATCTCGAGCATAGGTTTAGGCATATCCTCGGTTAACGGCTGCAGGCGGGTGCCGCGCCCACCAGCCATAAGCACCACCGGATTTCCACCCTCTTTTTTAGGATCAAAATCTTTAAGGACTTTGAGGTCCGCAATCCGTCCGTTTTGATCAACCAGGGGCAGATGGCCGATGGCATGCCGGCGCATCAGTTGGGCAGCTTCACTCCCTGAAGTTCCGCTAGGCGCCGTAATCGGCGCGGTATTCATAACCGCGTCCACACCATCGGTGAGTTGAACGCCGGCCAAGATGCCGCGGCGAATATCCCCATCTGTCACCGTGCCACATAAGACGCTGTCGTTGTGGACCAGTCCAATGGGGACGCCATGGGTGTCGATAATCTTGAGCGTTTCAAGAATAGTCGTATCCGGAGACACCATATTGTCGCGTACATTTCGGGACATCATGACACCCCTAGGCCCTTGTAACCGCGCGGGCTGGGTTGCCAACCACGGTTGTGCCCGGCGCAACGTCATCGATCACGACTGCACCCGCACCAACCACGGCGCCGTCGCCGACGGTAATGCCCGGTACTAGCACTGCCCTGGCACCGATGTGACACTCAACACCAACCGAAACGCCGCCACAGAGGACAGCCCAAGGTGCGATGTGACTGTGGGCGCCGACAATGCAGTCATGGTCAAGACTGGCGCCGGTGTTCAGAATTGCATTGGCGCCCAGCCTACTGCCCGGATGGATGACCGCCCGGGTAATAACATGATAGCCCTCTTCCAACTCAATGTTGGCCGACAGCGTTGCGTTGGCGCTAGCAACAGATTCAAACTGAAATCCATGCGCCTTAAATTTCTCGAAAAGCGCGCGGCGGGCACGAAGATTGGAATTGCCATGACCTGGGCGGTTGCCAAGCGCGTTGACCAAAACCACATTGCCCGGGTCAAGATTGATAACGTCGTCATCATTACCGATCACCGGCACACCAAGCACCGATGTTCCATGCAGTGATTTATCCGCATCAAAAAGACCTTTAGGCGTGCGGCCCGCAGCCGTCAGCATGTCAATGACCACGCGTGCATGGCCGCCGGCACACAGAATGTAGAGATCAGGCTGGGCTGTCGTCATTGGCTCTCAATCAATTCGTCGTGTTGATATGCGCGAGCTGCCGGTTGGCCGAGGTAAGACCATAATTCCAAAGGGGACACGCCGGTGCCCGGCCGTTTGACGCCAAGGTTGTCAGCTGTGAACGGGGCTCCAGCAGCAATATCTGTTAAGGCGACAAGGCTCTTGCGAGCAACTGAAGCTGTCTGCTGTTCACCTTCTGCCGGCTCTTTTGCGCCGGACCCGAGTGCGACCTCAACGTCGCGAATGGCCGCAATCATGGCACTAAGTTCGTCCGGCTCAAGGGAAGCGGCGTGATCCGGGCCCTCAAGAGAGCGATCGAGGGTAAAATGTTTCTCGATTGTTGCGGCGCCGCGCGCTACCGCCGCAGACGGTATGGCGATGCCCTGGCTGTGGTCAGACAGGCCAACAGGCAATCCAAAGGCGTCACGCAGCGCGTCCATTGCCTTGAGATTGATGGTCTCCGCGGCAGCGGGATAGTCTGACGTGCAATGCAAAAGCATGACGTTCTTGCGCAACGCCGCTAGTCCTTCATCGCTGTCATAGGCGCCAGTGAATGCCGTGGTAGACACGGGGTCGGCAGATGGCTCCGTGTAGCCATAGGCCAGCACACCAAGGGCTGTTTGGACTTCGTCTAGTGTGGCCATGCCCGTAGAGAGTATGACCGGCTTACCGGTCCGGGCGAGATGCACCAGAAGTGGTGCGTTAGTCAACTCGCCAGAGCCCACTTTCAGCCGCGTCACGCCTATATCGTTGGCCAGAAACGTCGCACTCTGTTCGTCGAATGGGGTCGACATAAATTCGACGCCGAGCTCTTCACAAAGGGCGGCGAGACGATGATGGTCTTGGTCTGACAATTCCAGCGCTTTGAGCATGGCTATCTGCCCGCCCTCGCCGCCGGTGTTGCGGCTTTGGTAATCGGCCTTAGGTGCGCTGGCCGAAGCAATGCGGTCTGCCTTGAAGGTCTGAAATTTAATAGCATCGGCCCCCGCCGCCGCCGCAACACGGATGAGCTCCAGGGCACGGTCAACGCTGCCATTGTGGTTAACGCCGGCCTCGGCAATGACGAAGGTATGCGGGGACTGGTCTGACACGGTTCTAGGAGGTAGACCACAGGAACATAACGCGCAACGGAAAGATGGTTTATGACTGTACGAGCCTCGGCTATGGTGGCGCTGCCAACTGCTTGAAGAGATTGAGATTTCTGTGCCTGAGCCCCTAGATATTTTGTTCCTGATCGCCGCCCGAGGCGGCTCCAAAGGAGTGCCCGGCAAAAACCTCAAGCCCATCGCGGGGCTGTCCCTGCTGGGCTACAAAGCCCGCTCCGCGCAAGCCTGTGGGGCCTGTTCGCGTCTAATCTTGTCGACGGACGCCCCTGACATACAAGAGGAAGGACGGCGTCTCGGCCTGGACGTGCCCTTTATCCGGCCGGCGAACCTGGCCACCGACGATGCTCCATCTGATGGCGTTGTCGCCCACGCCATGGATTGGATTGAAGAGCATGAGGGCAAGACCTATGACGCAGTGATGTTATTGGAGCCGGCCTCGCCATTTGCGACAGCAGCACACTATAAACAGGCAGTCGATCTTTTTACCAAACACAACGCAGACTTGGTCGTCGGTTTGCGGGAAATAGAAACCTACTCTGTGTTTACGAGCCCGCTCGGCGACAACGGGTCCATCGCCCCTATCGTTGAGAAAATGCAATCTGCCAAAGGTTTACGGCGCCAGGATCAGCCTATCGAAGTCACGATGAATGGCGCGTTCTATCTCATTGGTTGGAAGGCCTTCCGGCGCACCGGCAAAATTTACGGCGATCCGGCGGGATGCTTTGGTGTGGTTATGGACCACTGGCATTCCATTGAAATTGAAACGCCGGAAGACCTCGCCACTGCCGAATTTGCAGTAACGCAGGGCTATTTGGATGTGTCGCCATGGCTTGGTGGCCCCACATGAGCCGGCGCATCTGTTTCGTAACAGGGTCGCGTGCGGACTATGGCCACCTTTCATCGGTGATCGAAGCCACACAAGCCCATGGTGACTTAACCCTACAAATTGTTGTTACAGGTCAGCACCTCGATCCGCGTTTTGGTGGGACCTGGACGGCGATTGTCGATGATGGCTATGCCATTGACGACAAAGTCGACCTTGCCCTTGGTAATGACACACCACTGGCCACTGCCCAGGCCGTCGGAAGGGGCGTTGCGGCGTTGGCAGAAAGTTTCAGCCAGCTTAGCCCTGATATAGTTGTAGTGTTGGGAGACCGCTTTGAAATCTTCGCGGCTGCGCAGGCCGCGTTGTTGCTCAACATTCCGCTAGCGCACATTCATGGTGGCGAGGCCACCGAGGCTGCTGTTGATGATGCCATCCGGCACGCCATTACAAAAATGGCGCGGCTGCATTTCTGCGCTGCCGAACCCTACAGCGCGCGCGTCAAGCAGATGGGCGAAGATCCGGCCCACGTTTTCACGGTTGGTGCCCCTGGTCTCGATGGGATCGCGACCCTAGACTATATGAGCCGCGAGGACCTCGGCGTAGAACTTGCTGTTGATCTTTCAGGGTCTCTTTTCGTTATTACCTATCATCCTGTCACATTGGACTTAGACAAAGGCGCAACATCCATTGCCGCCCTAACGGAAGCGCTCGGATGCTTTGATGAGGCAGCCATGGTGTTTACGGGAGTCAATTCAGACCCGGGTAACCGTATCATCAGCGAAACGCTCGCAGCTTTTGTGGCGCAAGATTCGCAAAAGCGTGTGACTGTGGCGTCGTTAGGTCAACAACGTTACCTAAGCGCGTTGCGCGAAGCCGACGTGGTCATCGGCAATTCTTCGTCTGGGCTAATCGAAGCGCCGGCATTTGGCAAACCAACAGTCAATATTGGCGACCGGCAAAAAGGGCGGTTAAGCGCGGACTCCGTGATCGACTGTGGTAATGATACCGCCGCCATACAGGGCGCTATTCAAACAGCCCTTGACCCCGCTTTTCGAACAAGCGCAAGCCAAACAAACCCGCCTTATGGCCGTGGCGGCGCGGCTGCCAAAATTGTTTCAATTTTGTCATCCATCGACGTCGCCCGATTGAGCACAAAGCCCTTCCACGACATAATACCTTAGCAGACCGTTTCATGAGCAAGATCGACAGATATAGCATGACCAACAAAGTCGCCCTCATCACCGGCGTAACTGGACAAGATGGCGCCTACCTCGCGGAGCTCTTGCTCAACAAAGGCTATACTGTGCATGGTCTGAAGAGGCGATCGTCTTCCTTCAACACCGGCCGGATTGATCATCTCTATCAAGACTCTCACAAAACCGGCGTGCGGTTCTTTCTCCACTATGGAGACCTCACCGACGCGACCAACCTGATCCGCCTGGTAAAAGAAGTGCAGCCCGATGAGATTTATAATCTTGCGGCTCAAAGCCATGTGCAGGTGTCCTTCGAGACACCGGAATACACGGCCAATGCAGACGCCATAGGAACATTGAGACTTCTGGAAGCCATCCGCATTCTCGACCTTGGCGATAAGACTAAGTTTTATCAGGCCTCTACGTCAGAGCTGTACGGTAAAGCTCAAGAGACACCGCAAAAGGAAACGACGACGTTTTATCCACGCTCTCCTTATGGCGTCGCCAAGCTGTACGCCTATTGGATTACGGTGAACTACCGCGAGGCTTATGGGTTTCATGCGTCAAACGGCATCTTGTTTAACCACGAGAGTCCGTTGCGTGGTGAAACCTTTGTCACTCGCAAAATCACCCGTGCCGTCGCTGCCATTAAGCTCGGGCAGCAGGACAAAATTTACCTGGGCAATCTCGATGCGAAACGTGACTGGGGTCATGCAAAGGATTACGTCGAAGGCATGTGGATGATGATGCAACAACCTGAGCCCGACGACTATGTGCTCGCGACGGGTGAAACCCACGCGGTACGAACCTTCGTTGAAATGGCCTTTGAACACATTGGCCGAACTATCGAGTGGCAAGGAAGCGGTGTCGATGAAAAAGGGGTCGATGCCGCATCAGGCGAAATATTGGTTGAAATCGATCCGCGGTACTTCCGGCCAACCGAAGTCGAGTTATTACTGGGTGACCCGACGAAGGCGAAAGAAAAACTTGGGTGGACCTACACCACACCCTTTGCGGATATGGTAAAAGAGATGGTGGCAAGCGATCTCGACGTCATAAAGAGTGAAGCACGCCGCTTCCAGCCACACGACTGACCGGGGATAGGGCGCTCCCCCGTGTCTGATATTATTTACCCCCTCAGTGGAAAACGCGTTTGGGTGGCCGGTCATAGCGGCATGGTGGGCGCTGCCGTTGTGCACCAGCTTCAAGAGATAGACTGTGAAGTTGTGACCTCTTCACATGCTGAGCTAGACCTCGCCCGGCAAACAGATGTGGAAGCCTGGATGGCTGATACCAAGCCGAATGCTATAATTATGGCGGCAGCCCGGGTTGGCGGCATTCATGCCAATAACACACTTCCCGTCGATTTTCTCATCGATAACATACAAATCGAGACCAATGTGTTTACGTCGGCGCATGCTGTCGGCGTTGAGCGTATGTTGTTTCTAGGATCCAGCTGTATTTATCCGCGCCTGACAGCGCAGCCCATGCGCGAAGAATCTTTGCTTACGGGGCCTTTAGAGCCAACCAACCAGTGGTATGCCCTGGCAAAAATTGCCGGGGTTAAGATGGCGCAAGCGTATCGCCGCCAGTATGGGCGCGATTATATTTCTTGCATGCCGACCAATCTTTACGGACCCGGCGACAGTTTTGATTTGCAGTTGAGCCACGTGTTATCAGCACTGATCGTCAAAGCACACCAGGCAAAAGAATTAGGTGCCGGCAGCTTTGAGATTTGGGGCACCGGCAAGTCCACCCGTGAGTTTCTATACGTGGACGATCTTGCAGCAGCGTGTATTTTTCTGATGGAACGGTATTCCTCGGAAGATATTGTCAACGTCGGTTATGGCCGCGAGATTTCGATCACTGACCTTGCTGCAATGGTGGCAAAGGTCATCGGCTTTGAGGGTGTGATCACGAAAGACCTTGGCAAGCCTGATGGAACGCCACGCAAGTTGATGGACTCAAAACGCATCAACGAAATGGGGTGGCAGGCTTCGACCAGTTTGGAAGATGGCATTGGCAAGACATACGCCTGGTACCTGGACAACGAAACCTGATCGGCGATCGGTAGCAACGACATGGTGAATACGACAAAAGGTCAGGCTCTGTACACCAGGGCGCGCGCGGTCATCCCGGGCGGAACGCAGCTCTTGTCTAAACGTCCAGAGATGTTTCTGCCCGGCGCATGGCCAGGCTACTACGCCTCAGCCAAAGGCATCACCATCACCGATCTCGATGACAATACGTTCAAAGATTTCTCGATCGGTGGCGTCGGCGCGACCATCCTTGGTTATGCTGACCCCGATGTCGATGCCGCCGTTAAAGCTGCCATTGATGGCGGCACCATGAGCACACTGAACCCACCGGAAGAGGTCATGCTCGCAGAACGGATGATTGAGCTGCACCCCTGGGCAGACATGGCGCGTTTTTCCCGGGCCGGCGGCGAAGCCATGGCCGTCGCCGTTCGTATTGCCCGCGCGTTCACCGGGCGCGCTACACTGGCCTTTTGTGGCTACCACGGCTGGCATGACTGGTATCTCTCTGCGAATCTGGCGGAAGATGGCACATTGGATGGCCATTTGCTGCCAGGGCTTGACCCCAAAGGCGTGCCGCCCGGCCTCAAGGGTCTGATGCAGCCGTTTCACTACAACAATTTAGGCGAGCTTCGCCAAATCGCCTCGGCCCATGGCCCTGACTTGGCCGCTATTGTCATGGAACCGGTGCGCAGCTCTGAGCCTGATCCAGGCTTTCTAGCTGGCGTGCGTGAGATTGCAGATCAAACGGGTGCTATCCTGTTGTTTGACGAAGTGACGGCAGGTTTTCGGATCAATACGGGCGGCATTCATCTGGCCTTGGATATCGCACCAGACATGGCGGTCTTCGCCAAAGCCCTCGGCAACGGCTATCCCATCTCAGCGATTATCGGACGCGGCGACATCATGCAGGCGGCGCAGGAGTCCTTCATCAGTTCCACCATGTGGACCGAACGCGTCGGCCCGGTCGCGGCATTGGCCATGCTCGATAAACATGAACGGGAAGATGTGCCGGCGCGTTTGGTGAAAACCGGACAGGCGGTGAAGCAAGTGTGGCGCGATGCGGCTGCTCATACGGGCCTTGAGGTTCACATCCGAGGTCTCGACCCCCTCGCCCATCTTGGTTTCCATGGCGATGATGCGGATGCACAGCGTACGCTCTTCGCCCAGGAGATGCTTGACCGTGGGTTCCTAGCAGGCACCGCTTTTTATGCAATGGCAGCCCATACGGACTCCGACATTGCGGATTACGGTGATGCCTGCCGGGAGGTGTTTGGACTAATAGCATCAGCCCAAGCGACGGGCAGTGTCGAAAACCGGCTACGCGGACCCATCGCCCATTCCGGATTCAAACGTCTGACGTGAACCGGCCCGCAAAGGGGCACAGCCTGGGATGACGCACGAGCGTTGAAGGACGGCGGGCTTTTCGCTTGATCGTAGGGCGGGCGTTCCGTACAACTCAAGAGACAACACCTTATAATCTTTACCGTTTTTACCCTGGAGGCGCCGGACCACCGGCATGCAGATTTACCTCCCCATCGCCGAGATGTCGGTGAACATTTTTCTCATTCTGGGAATGGGTGGGGCTGTCGGTTTGCTGTCTGGATTGTTTGGCGTTGGCGGCGGTTTCCTCATGACCCCCCTTCTGATCTTTGTCGGTGTCCCGCCGGCGGTGGCGGTGGGGACCGAAGCCAATCAGATTGTCGCCAGCTCCGTCTCTGGGGGACTCGTCCATTGGCGGCGCGGCAACGTCGACTTACGCATGGGCGCTGTCCTCACCGTTGGCGGGTTGGTCGGCTCAGGTATCGGTGTAGCTCTGTTTTCCGTGTTGCGCGGGCTTGGCCAAATCGAGCTGGTGATCTCCCTTAGTTACGTTGTGTTTCTCGGCGCCATCGGCGCCCTGATGTTTTATGAAAGCGTCAACGTCATCATGCGCCGACGGCGGGCTGACCCGAGGAGACCGGTTATCAAAGCGCGCGGGCCGGGACGTCATACCTGGATTCACGGCCTCCCCTTTAAAATGCGGTTTCGCAAATCCAAGCTCTATATATCCGCGCTGCTGCCGCTCGGCGTAGGTTTCCTGGTGGGTATTCTTGCCGCCATAATGGGCGTGGGCGGCGGCTTTGTCATGGTCCCAGCGATGATCTACTTGCTGGGTATGCCGACCCAAGTGGTGATTGGCACATCGTTGTTTCAGATCATCTTCGTGACGGCGAATACAACGTTCCTCCAAGCCACGGTGAATCAGACGGTCGATGTTGTCTTGGCTATCCTGCTGCTGATCGGCGGCGTCCTTGGCGCTCAGGTGGGTGCACGGCTGGGGACAAAGTTACGCGGCGAACAACTGCGCGTCCTGCTCGCCCTCATCGTACTTGGCGTATGTCTGCGCCTTGCTTTTGATCTGGTGGTAGCACCGGCGGAAATGTTTTCCTTTGGGGATGCCGGCGGATGAGCGCACGTCTCTTTATTCTGGCCCTGATGTGTGCTGCCGGTCTAACACGGGCTGCCTCCGCACAAACTGTGCCCTTGGTAGCCGATCTCGAAAACCATCTGGTCGCCATCACAACAGGCTTTACGGGTACGAATGTATTGCTTTTCGGCGCCACGGACGGCCCCGGCGATGTTGTGATTTTAGTCCGGGGACCGGGCGAAGACATTACGCTAAGACGCAAAGAACGTTTTGGCCCTATCTGGGCAAACGCTGATACTGTTGAGTTCAGGGATGTGCCGTCGTTTTATAGTGTAGCCAGTAATGGTGAACCGGAAGACTTTGCGTCCTTCCGTTTACGCGAGCGTTATCAAATCGGCCTGGAGAATCTTCGCCTTACGTTTGAAGACCAAGGTCTTTCCGCAGACGTCCAGTCAGAGTATCGCGATGCTTTGCTGCGTCTGAACCAAGATAGAAATCTCTACAATGCAGAAATCGGCCGCGTATCCCTGCTGGCCAACCGGCTGTTTAGAACAGAGCTACACTTTCCTGCCAACGTACCGACTGGGATATATTTCGTAGAGATCTACCTCTTCCGTAACGGTGACGTGGCCAGCGCCGAAATCGTGCCGTTGAGCATTTCAAAAATTGGTATTGGCGCAGAAGTGTATGACTTCGCCCATAAATTGGGTCCGCTCTATGGCTTGGTGGCTATCATAATTGCGGTCCTAGCAGGCTGGGCTGCGGAAGCGGCCTTCCGCCGCACATAAACCTGGACGACTTGGACCTGGACATCATCAATGACTGAGAAAGACGCCCAAGCTGAGATAGCGCTAGACGATTCGGAGATACCCCGCTCCTTCCTACTGGTTGTCGACGCGTCTGAAGAAATGGGCGCGGCATTGCGCTTTGCCTGCCGGCGGGCGTCGCATACCAACGGCAGCGTGGCTTTGTTTCACGCCGTTGCGCCGGCTGATTTTCATCATTTTGCGTCGATCGGAGAATTGATGGACAGCGAGGCCCGGTCCGAGGCGGAAAAACTGCTTCAGCGCGCAGCCGCTGACGTGCAACGCCTTACCGGCCAAATACCAGGTTTATATTTGCGCGAAGGCGATAGCACTGAGCAGCTCCTTAAGGTGATCGACGAAGAACAGGTGATATCCGTCCTCGTGCTCGGTGCAGGAACCAGCGAAGAAGGCCCGGGGCCCTTGGTTTCCGCCCTTTCCGGCCGCTTGGCGGGGAAAATACGGCTACCGGTCATTATCGTACCGGGCAGTTTGACCGCCGAGGAAATCGACACACTGACCTAACAAGCCCATCAAAGCACAATAATGGGCCTTGAGGCTGGACCGGAATGGTCCTAATTACCTGTCAGAGATTAAATTCATCATTCAGGACTAGTCAGACATGTTTATTCAAACCGAGCAAACTCCAAATCCAGCAACCTTGAAATTTCTTCCCGGCCGGCCAGTGATGGAGAGTGGGGTCGCCGATTTCACGGACGTCGAGGATACGGCGCCGTCGCCGCTAGCCCGGCATCTGTTTGAACTTGGTGGCGTGACCGGTGTGTTTTTCGGCGCCGATTTCATCACGGTGACAAAATCAGAAGACACCAAATGGCAAGTGATTAAGCCGCTGGTGCTCGGTGCCATCATGGACCACTACACGTCGGGTCAGCCGATCATGGCGGAAGGGACCGCTACCGACGAGTCTGATCTGATGGAAGACGACGATGCCGACCCCGATGTGATTGATCAAATCAAAGAACTGATTGAGACCCGCGTGCGCCCTGCCGTGGCACAGGACGGCGGCGACATCATCTACAAGGGTTTCAAAGGCGGTACGGTGTATTTGCATATGCGCGGCGCCTGTGCCGGCTGCCCCAGCTCAACCATGACGCTGAAATCAGGCATTGAAAACATGCTGCGCCACTACGTACCCGAAGTGACTCAGGTGGAAGCCGTCCTTTAAATACATTTTTCTGATCCGGGCCGTCCGGATTGCTATAATTGCGTTCATGGCCTTTCTCAAGACTCTTGCCCTGACCATTATTGGCGCACTGCGCGCGCTGATTTTATGGATGCGCACAAACCCGATTGAAGCGCAAATCAGTTTTGTTGTGCTGCTCGCCCTCATCGGCCGGTTGCAGCTCAGCGATGACACTGCCGACGTTGCAGACGGCCGCATCATTCTTGCCGGTGACGCGCTGGCCATCAACACCTTAGAGAACACGTTTGAGAGTTATGGTTATAACCTCGACAACGTTCGCAACCAGCGACAACCCGTGCCACGCCTAATCGCCGCTGACGTGCCGGATGGCCTTAAAGATATGCGTGTTATCGAACGGCGTAAGAGTTTGTTTTTCCGCACCGTCCTGCCGATGATCTTGATCGTCAATGAATCCATTGCGAGCAAACGGTCACTCTTGTTGGAATTACAAGCGATAACTCGATCAGAAACGTTTGAAGAGTCTGATCTGGATGACGACGGCACTATATGGCTGATAGATATGGCTAAACAGTACGGCATCGATATGGACGCTGAAGATGTGACCTTGCAGGATGCTGTAGATGTATTGACCCTGCGTGTCGCACCGATCCCAACCTCTTTGGCCATGGCTCAGGCGGTTGAAGAAAGTGCGTGGGGGACGTCGCGATTCGCCCGGGAAGGCAACGCATTGTTTGGCCAATGGGTATGGAGCGAAGATGCGGGCATCGTGCCGGAGGACCAAAGGGAAGGTCAGGCGTATGCCGTGCGCGCATTTGATAGTCCGCTGCAAAGTGTGCTCGGTTATGCCAAAAATCTCAACACCCACTGGGCTTACACGAGCTTTCGCGAACAACGTGCCGCGCTTCTTGATGCAAACGAAGCGCTTGATGGTTGGGCCCTGGCTGAGACATTGACCCGTTACTCCGAACGGGGCGAAAACTATGTGAAGTCACTGCGCGCGATTATGCGGGTGAACAATCTCCGCCCGCTCGACAATGCTGAACTCGCGTCACCTGAGACCATGGTGCAATTAGCCGAAGCGCGTTAGCGTGCATGCACGTTACTGATAACGTGCATGCACGGGCACCCCTTCCGTTTCAAACCCTGAAATCATCTGCCAGCCGAACCAGTGCCAACGGCCCTCTTGTCCGGCGCCGAGCGCCGGCAACGTGCAGTTCACCCGCACCCGGCCCTTGGAAAACATTTGCTCCGGCGTGATCCAGATTTGCCCGGGGCTAATTCCGGCATCGACCGCTGAGGTAACCGTTGTGCCGCCAGGTCCGAAACAGGTCAGCGCTACAATGTTGGATGGTGGATTGATCAGCGACAGCGTCAGCACGGGCGGGTTTTCTGTCAGTACTGATTCTAGGGGATCGATAGACGCAATAGGCAACGGCAACGTATCCGCAATCAGGCGAAACCGCGCTGGGTTACCGAAGGACTCATTAAGAGCAAAGCGGGGCAAATAAAACGGGTTGGCCAACGGCCCGGCTGCACCGGAATGCTGACCAAACGCGGCTGCAAACCCTGCCGCTTGAACCATGTCCAAATCGGCCTGGCCGGCTTCCCCATAGGGAAACGCAAAAAGCGCGGGAATGTGGCCAAGTTCGCGGACAAAAGACGCCTTGGCTTGGGTGAGATCATCCGCAACGACGTCTGCACTCATCGCCGGAAAGTGGCCGTGGCTGTGGCTATGCGCACCAATGGTCACGCCGTCTGTCTGCAAAGCGCGGAGTTCGTCCCAAGTGAGAAGGTCCGAATACCCCGCATCGACCCCGGCAGTAGCGACAAACAGGGTCACTGGAAACCCAGCCGCCTTGAACCGCGGCCAGCCTTGGGTCAGGAACGACTGGTACGCATCGTCCACCGTAATCGCCACCGCCCGGTCAGGCAGGTCCCGTTCGCCTCTCAAGGCGGCGGCTACATCAGCGAGTGGCACGACTGTATGTCCTCCGGATTGAAGCGCTGCGATGTGGTCTTCCAGCTGGTCGAGACGGATGCTGGTGGAGGGAAACGCCCCTTCGCCAAAGCGGTGATACATGAGCACAACAGCAGAGGTGCTCTGCGCCTGCACCGCGACTGCTGTGACCGCGATGGCCGTCGCGACTCCCCCGCAAAGCAGTCCCATCAACCAACAAAGTCTGATAAACGATGGCCTCATACATCCAACTCTAACAGACTGACGTCTAGGACGCGCCCCATGCCCACTAGCACGCCACGTACCCCGCTTGATGACACCGGGCTGGCTCTTTTGTTTGGTGACGCCCGCACACAAAACAGCTGGTATCCAGAAGCCGTGCCAGACACCCTGCTGCATAATCTGTTTGATCTGATGAAAATGGCGCCGACATCGGCCAATTGTTCGCCGGCGCGTTTTGTCTTCGTCACCACCGAAGCCGGCAAAGAAAAACTGAAGCCGGCGCTATCGTCTGGCAACCTTGAAAAATCCATGGCTGCGCCGGTGACGGCCGTTATCGCCCATGACATGAAGTTTTATGAGCACTTGCCGAAGCTGTACCCCCATACGGACGCACGCGCCTGGTTCACCGGCAATGATGCGCTCATTACGGAAACGGCATTTCGCAACGGCACCTTGCAAGGCGCATATTTAATGATGGCGGCCCGTGCACTGGGGCTCGATTGCGGCCCCATGTCGGGCTTCGACGTGGATAAGGTAAACTGCGCCTTTTTCCCCAGCGGCCGGTTCAAAGTGAATTTTCTTTGCAACATCGGTTACAGCGATGATGAGCACGTGCACCCGCGCGGACCGCGCTTTGACTTTGATGAGGTGTGCTCCATTATTTAAGGGTGGCGTGAGGGATTTTACCCCCGCGCGAGAAACCCAACGGCGTCGTAGGCCTCAGCAAGAACGGACTCTGCCAGGCCATTGGCTTTCTCAGCCCCGCTGGCCAATACTCGATCAAGCTCAGCCGGGTCGTCCAGCAAGACCGCCATGCGCTCTGCAATAGGACCAAGCACAGAGACGGCGACCTCAGCCAGTGCTGGCTTGAATTCGCCGAAGCCTTGTCCGGCAAATTCAGAAACCACGTGTTCCACCCGCATGTCTGCCAGCGCCGCATAGATGTTTATGAGGTTAGTAGCTTCGGGCCGCCCGGCAAGGTCTTCAACATGGCCAGGCAGAATCTCGGGGTCCGTCTTGGCCCGCTTGATTTTATCGGCGATCGCATCGGCGCTGTCGGTCAGGTTGATGCGGGTCATGTCGGAGGTTTCCGACTTTGACATCTTGCGCAAACCGTCGCGCAGGCTCATCACCCGGGTACCGGGGCCGCGGATGACCGGCTCGGGTAAAGGAAATACGTCCTTGCCCGTATCCACGTTAAATTTCTGAGCAATATCGCGGGCCAGTTCCAGATGCTGTTTTTGGTCTTCGCCCACGGGAACATGCGTGGCTTTGTAGACGAGAATGTCGGCAGCCATGAGGTTTGGATAAACCATGAGACCCGACGAGGCCTTTTCCCGGTTTTTGCCCACTTTGTCTTTGAACTGGGTCATGCGGCTGAGCCAGCCGAGGCGAGTGACACAATTGAACAGCCATGCCAGCTGGGCGTGGGCGGGCACATGGGATTGAATAAACAGAGCGCTGCTGTCTGGGTCGATGCCCGACGCAATCATTCCGGCGGCCACTTCCCGCGATGACTGCGCCACATCAACGTGGTCGGGCCAAGCGGTTATAGCGTGCAGGTCCACAATACAGAACATGCACTCGTAGCCGTCCTGCATGGCGACCCAGTTTTTCATGGCGCCCAAGTAATTGCCGAGATGCAAATTACCGGTGGGCTGAATGCCAGACAGAATGCGATTGGTTGGAAACGCCATAACCAGATACCGTGAAAAGATTGAAATTGGATGCGCCGTATTGATCGCGGGGAGATAGCCTACGCCACAAGGCGGGTCAAGGCAGGCTCACGTTTGATCCGTGGCGGATGGCGCGCTTGGCCGCCAACGCAGACTTTTAAGGTCTGTCAGTGCAACGCCGCCACTCGCCAGCAGCAAACCAACGTAAACCATGCCGCCAAGACCAATGAGGCCGGCCAGGGCCAGCGCGCGGGGTAGTTCGCCCGCGGCAGCGGCCCCGTCAGCGCCAAAGAGTGGCCCGAAAACATTGATCACGCCTTCACCGGCGCCCCATACCACAAGACCCATGCCAATCACCGCCGCCCCCATGCGCGGCAACCGGCGGACAAGCCGCCGGTCAATAACGAGATGGCCCCGCCGCATCAGCACATAGCCGAGAAGACCTGCGTTCAGCCAGGCAGACACAGCCGTCGCAACGGCGATACCCACATGGCCCAGCGGCCCCATGAGAATAAGATTGAGGGCGATGTTGACCGCCATGGCGAAGACGGAAATTTTGACCGGTGTGGCCGTGTCTTGGCGGCCGAAAAAGCCGGGCACCAGGGCTTTGATCAACACATAGGCCGGTAGCCCTGATGCGAAGGCCGCCAATGCCGCGCCGACAGCCTGACGGTCAGCAGCTGTGAATGCGCCGCGCTCGTACAAGACGGCAGCGATGGGGTTGGCCAGAATCAAGAGACCGATTGCCGCCGGCAATGTGAGTGCCAGGCTGATTTCAATGGCGCGGTTTTGTATGGCCAATGCGTCGTCTTCATGGCCACCTTGTATAGAGCGGGTCAGCATGGGCAAAAGCGCTACGCCGATGCCAACGCCGATGACCCCTAGAGGGAGTTGATTGACCCGGTCGGCGAAATAAAGCCACGACACCGCCCCGACCGCCACCAGAGTAGCGATGGTTTTATCGATCAGAAGATTGAGCTGATACAAGCTGGCGCCGAATACCACCGGAAGAATGCGCACTATTAACTGTTTCACACGCGGACTGATGCGGGGCCGGATCAACCCCAATGGCATGCCGGCCGCCCGCACACGCCAAGCCAGCCAAGCAAATTGAATTACACCGGCGAGGGATATGCCCCAGGCCAGGGCCTGCGCGGCATCTACGCCCGACGCCAGGGCGAACAACACGGCGGAAATAAGCGTCAGGTTGAGCAAGATCGGGGTGGCGGCGGCGGCGGCGAAGCGATCCAACGCATTGAGGACACCAGCCTGTAAGGAGACCAGCGATATAAACAGCAAATAGGGAAATGAAATGCGGGCTAAATCTGCCGCGCGCCCCATTTGACCGGGAATGCGGTCAAACCCGGGGGCGATGGCAAACAAAGCAATCGGCATGAAGATCATCATGATTAAGACAAAAAACAGCAGGGCGACAGCCAACACGGCAAAAGCTTCTTCAGCAAACCGACGGGCTTTATCCCGGCCTTCTTTCTCGAGGATTTCTGAAAAGATAGGGACGAAGCCGGCAGAGAACGCCCCCTCAGCAAACAACCGCCGGAACAAGTTGGGGAACTGAAAGGCAATCAGAAAAGCGTCGGCGGCCAACCCCGCCCCAAGCACACCGGCGATGAAGATATCGCGGACAAAGCCGGTCACACGGCTGATCAGCGTCATGCCGCCAACAGTTGCGAAGTTGCGCAGCAGGGACCGGTGTGCGAACGGGGGCTTGGCTGGCGGCGGCGTGGCGGGTGAAGGACCGGAAGTCATGGCAGGTGTTTAACTCACCCGAGCATTCGAGCAAAGAGGTGGCGGCAAAATGGCAGAACAATGGCGCCACATGAACGGTTTGGTTTTTTCGTTATTCCGCTGCAGCGATCTGTATCGATGATTTGCCATCTACCGACGACGAAGTCTGACTGGAACGCCTGACAGAGAATTCATCAGCAACACCGAGGGCCTGATTAAGTGCATTGCGAATTTGTTGGATTTTGCTTTCGTTCTCAACCTTCATACCAAACACATCTTTGACATAGAACACGTCAACTACGCGCTCGCCGTAGGTTGAGACGTGTGCTGACCCGATTTGCAAACCCAGATCAGAAATGACTTCCGTGACCTCGGACAGAAACGCTGGCCGGTCATGGCCATTGATTTCAATGACGCTGAAGACTTTTGACGCCGTGTTGTCGATGATAACCCGGGGGGGGGATTCTAAGGCGCGAAAGCGAACTGTGGTCCGGTCTTGGGCGTCTTGGAACTCCCTATCGAGACGGAGGCGCCCTTCCAGAGCCGCGATGACGCGGGATTTAATCCGGTTCATCTTAGTGTCCGTGGTAATGGCAGCGCCGTCGAACCCTTGAATTGTGAAAGTGTCCAAGGCCATCCCGGTCGAGAGCGTTAGAATTTTCGCGTCGACGATAGAGACGTTGGAAATCGACAGTGCGCCCGCAATTTTTGCAAACAACCCCGGATGATCGGGCGTGTACATCAACATTTCAGTCGCCGCTTTAGATTTGTTAACCGCAAACGTGATCGCGATGGACTGCTCACCGTCGTTGGCTGCACGAATAAAACGGGCATGGCGCTCATGGGTATCAGTATCATAGGTCACCCAGTAGGATGGGGACCCCGAGGTTGCGAAGTCGTCCCGCTCCCTCACCGGCCAATCCTGCAAGCGCTCCGCCAGCAGCGACCGTGCACGTTCGATCCGCATATCCAACGGCGTCGTGCTGTGGCCACCGGACATGCGTTCATCGGCCCTATTATACAGTTCGCGCAGAAGGGTCGCCTTCCAATTGTTCCACGCTTTCGGACCGACGGCGCGGATATCAGCACAAGTAAGCACCAACAGCAGTTTCAAGCGCTCTGGCGATTGCACCTCGTCGCAAATGTCGGTAATCGTCTTGGGATCATCGAGGTCACGCTTGAGTGCTGCGTCGCTGAGCAACAGATGTTTACGCACCAGCCAGCTGACCGTTTCCGTTTCCTCTTCCTTAAGACCAAAACGCGGGCACAGAATTTGCGCAATTTTGGCACCAAGTTCTGAATGATCACCGCCCCGGCCTTTGGCGATGTCGTGAAGCAGAACAGCGACGTACAACGCGCGCCGCGATTGGATTTTATGGACCACCTCAGACGCAATGGGCAAGTCTTCAACCAGCGCCCCTTTTTCAATGCGGTGGAGTATGCCGATCGCCCGGATGGTGTGCTCGTCCGTGGTGTACACGTGATACATATCGAACTGCATTTGCGCGACCACCCGGCCGAAATCGGGCACGAAGCGGCCAAACACACCGGATTCATTCATCAACCGGAGTGTGGTTTCGGGACCCGTCTCGTAGGTGAGGATATCCATAAACAGTTGATTGGCATCGGGGTCATTGCGAATAGCGGTGACCAGATGCAAATTGCGGGTGATCAGCTCCAAAGCACGTGGATGAAAATCGAGCCCATTGTCCTGAGCAATATGGAAAATGCGCAACAGCTTGATCGGGTCATTACAGAAGGCATCATCCGATTCCACGGATATGCGCCCGCCTTCCACGACAAATCCCTCCAACGTTTTACGGCGCAGGGCTGAGGGCAATCGCAAAAACGGTTTGCGGCGTTCTTTTTCTTCCAGAACCGCCGCAAAAATACGGGTGAGATCACCCACATCTTTGGCGGTCAGGAAGTGGTGCTTCATAAACCGTTCAACCGCGCTACCGCCGGTATGATCGGTATAGCCAACACGTTCCGCGATTCGCGGCTGAAGGTCGAAGGTGAGGCGGTTATCAGCGCGGCCGGACAAATAGTGCATGTGACAACGCACCGTCCAGAAAAAGTTATGCGCTTTACGAAACCGCGAAGCGGCGTCCGCGTGAATTATTCCGCGGTCAACAAGATCTTCAACATCAGAAGTGCCGTAAAGGTATAGAGAGATCCAATACAAAGTGTGGAGATCGCGCAGGCCGCCTTTGTCTTCTTTGACGTTCGGTTCGAGGGCATAGCGGCTGCCACCGAGGCGTTCATGCCGGGCATCCCGTTCCGCCATTTTAGCTTCAACAAAAGCCATGCCCGTGCCTTCGACCACTTCTTCACGAAAGCGTTTTTGAAAGTCCTGAGCAAGTGGTTGATCGCCCCAAATCCATCGCGACTCCAATATGGCGGTGCGAATGGTCATGTCGGCCCGCGCCTGATTAAGATTGTCGTCAATGGTGCGTACGGCGTGACCTACTTTGAAACCAAGATCCCACAAAACGTAAAGCATGTATTCAACGAGGTTCTCGGTGAAGGGCGTTTGTTTGTAGGGCAGCAAAAACAACAGATCTAAATCCGACCCCGGAGCCAGTTCGCCGCGGCCATAACCACCAACTGCCAACAGGCTAAGTTTTTCTCCCATGGTCGGCACCCCGCGTTTGAATATACGGGCAGTGGCAAAATCGAACAGAACGCGAAGCACCTGATCCGTTAGGAAGGCCAACTCCGTGATGGTATCGGCCCCGAGGCTTTCCTCGGTTTCAAGCCGACGGCGCACTTCCGCACGGCCTAATTCAAGAGCGTTCTTAAGCTCTGTCATAAGGCCCTTACGAACCTCGACGTCGGATGACACGTCCGCCGTGCAAGTATCGAGACGATCGAGCAAGGCTCGACGGTCAATGACGGCGCGGGGGGATTTTATTTTTTTCACGAATCAGCCTTCGACTGCGGCCTGACTATAGCGGGCTGGGGCGGTTTTCGTTTAGGGCAACGACCATGGCGGGCCTCCCGATGCTGATCCGTTAGCGTTGTAGCAGTTTAGCAGAAGATGTGGGATTTGGGGATTAAGCGTTCCGGTCAGGCAAAAGTGCGCGCAGTTTGTAAAGCGCGTCCAGCGCTTCGCGCGGGCTTAGATCGTCCGGGGCCAGGGCCATTAGAGCCTCCTCTGCCTCTGAGGGACCGCGCGCCGGCGCTGGTACGGATGCGGGTGAGGCAGAGAACAACGGTAAATTCTCGGCCAAACGCCCAGCTACATTGGCTGAATCGCCACTTTCCAGTGAGACCAACACCTTTTCGGCCCGCTCGATGACCGGCGGCGGAAGACCAGCAAGCTTAGCCACGTGGATACCGTAGGACCGGTCTGCCGTACCGGCCGCCACTTCATGCCGGAATACGATCTCGCCCTGCCAGTCTTTGACCTGCATGGAATGGGGTGACAATTCGGGCAACCGCGATGCCAGGCCTGTGAGTTCATGATAGTGGGTGGCAAAAAGAGCCCGGCAGCGGTTGGCGTCGTGTAAATACTCAAGCGCTGCCCAGGCGATTGAGAGGCCGTCAAAGGTCGCGGTTCCGCGCCCGATTTCATCGAGAATGACAAGCGACTTATGGGTTGCCTGATTGAGGATGGCGGCGGTCTCCACCATTTCGACCATGAAGGTCGAGCGGCCGCGGGCGAGATCATCAGCCGCACCAACCCGCGAGAACAAGCGGTCTACAACACCAATCCTGGCAGCGGCGGCGGGTACAAAAGAGCCCATTTGGGCAAGTACTGCGATCAAGGCGTTTTGCCGCAGAAACGTCGACTTACCGGCCATATTGGGCCCGGTCACCAGCCAGAGCCGGCCCGGCGCAGAAAGTTCGGCCCCATCCTCCACCGGCCCCAGATTGCAGCCATTGGCAACAAAGCCGGTTTGAGCGTCTTTGGCGAGGGCCGCTTCAACTACGGGATGGCGGCCCTTGTCGATGAGAAAGGCCGTTCCGGTTTCGACCTGGGGACGGACATAGCGCTGCTCAACCGCGACCTGAGAGAGCCCGGCGGCCACATCAATCTCGGCTAACGCTTCTGCTGCAAGCGCAATCTCATCTGCGCGGCTTAAGACTTCGTCTATGAGTGTAGTGAATAAGCTTAGCTCAAGGGCGAGGGCTTTGTCGGCGGCAGAGCGGATGTGATCTTCCAGGTTGCCAAGCTCTACTGTGGTAAAGCGCTTGGCGTTGGCCATGGTCTGACGATGGATGAACGCCGTTGAACTTGTATTAGCGCTCACCGACGCAGCGCCCGTATCGTGCGATGCCATCAGTGCTTCGCCGTGACGGGCCGACACTTCGACATAGTATCCTAGCACATTGTTGTGCCGCACCTTCAGCGATTGGATTTTGGTTTCCTCGGCGTAGCGAGCCTGCAGTGCTAAAATGTTTTTGCGGCTGTGATCGCGCAGTTCGCGAAGCTCATCGAGTTTGGCGTCATAGCCAGGGCGGATAAAGCCTCCGTCGCGCGCAAGCATTGGCAGGTCATCATCGAGCGCACGGGAGAGCAGGTCGACCAGAACACCGTGCTCGCCAAGACCAGAAAGCTGCACTGCAAATGGCCGCGGGACAACAGACAGGCCAGCCTCTTGTTCAGCCGCACGGACGTCATCTTTGATGACGGGCGCCTGGGCCAAAGCCTCGCGGATGGCGGCGACATCGCGCGGCCCACCGCGATCAAGGGCTATACGGCTAAGAGCCCGCTCTATATCGGGCGCGGATTTTAGAGCTTGACGCACGGCCTCTCGGCAGCTCGGTGCTTCCGTCATGACCCCAACCTGATCGTGCCGCGCAGCAATGATCGTTGGGTCGGTGAGCGGCGCTGCCAAACGGCCCGCCAGCAGGCGTGCTCCGGCGCCGCTACAGGTGGCATCGATGACACTGAGCAGACTGCCCTGGCGCTCACCTGTTAGGGTCCGGCTGAGTTCGAGATTGCGCCGGGTGGCGGCATCAATTTCCATCACCGCGCCGTCAATCAGATGGCGCGGCGGTTTAAGGCGTGGCATGCGGCCTTTCTGGGTAAGGTCGATGTACTCCACCAGGGCACCGGCGGCAGCGACCTCGGCCCGGGTAAAGGAGCCAAAGGCATCAAGCGTTTTAACCGCGTAAAGCTGCTCAAGGCGGCGTCGTGCATTCTCGGAATCAAACCGCACCGCCGGAAGAATGGACAGCGTGTCGTGCCAGTCGGTTAGATGGGGCAAAACGCTTTCATCGCGCTCAAGAAAATCGGACAACAGTATTTCACCGGGCGCTATGCGGGCCAGCGCGGTAGCTAAATGATCCGGCGTAGTGGGTTGAAGCTCAACCGTGCCCGTCGACACATCAACCCAGGCCAGTCCGAAGGCACCTTCAGCTTTAGCAACGGCCACAAGGGCGTTGTGGGACCGGGCGTCCAACAACGCGTCTTCGGTAATGGTGCCCGGCGTAATGAGCCGCACCACGCCCCGTTTAACAACCGATTTTGATCCCCGTTTTTTGGCCTCAGCAGGGTTTTCCATCTGCTCACAGACTGCGACCTTGAAGCCTTTGCGGATCAGCCTTGAGAGATAGTTCTCGTGGGAGTGAACCGGGACGCCGCACATGGGGATATCTGCACCAGCGTGCTGACCTCTTTTGGTCAAAGCGATATCCAGCGCCGCCGCCGCCTGCTTGGCGTCGTCAAAGAACAATTCGTAAAAATCGCCCATGCGGTAAAATAGAAGGGAGCCCGGGTATTCCGCTTTGATGGACAAGTACTGGGTCATCATCGGCGTTACCGCTGATTTTTCCAGCTTCTTCTTGGATGCGCCCGGGGATGCGCCCGGGGATGCGCCAGAGGACGCGCCAGAGGGCGCGCCAGGCGCAGCCGAGGCAGGCTTTGGATTGACCAGTTTTGGGTGGGCTTCATCAGGCACAGCGCGGCGAGATTACCGCAGGCAAACCCTAAAGGGATAGACGATTCCGTGATGTCAGGACGAATAGGGACAGGCAGCCTTACCGGGAGCACCGCGCAAAGAGATTAATGATACAGTGACGCGAGACGGCGCAAGCCTTGGCCCTGGTAGAGAGAGAACCCTGCCCGTGATTGTGCAAGATAATCCTGAGCGGCCCGACCGATTCGTCATGACCATGGATCAGCACACCGCCTTTGCAGGCAAACTGGCAGAGGCGTTCGGCAATGAACGCTTCGATGTCATTGAAAACACGGCGGTGCGCTACGTCATTGCCCATCACGACGCTGGTTGGAAACCGGTGGATGCAGAGGTCCACATCAATCCTGCAACCGGGTTTCCTTATCATCTCGCCGGAACACCCCTTGAACTGACCTCCAAAACCATGCGCGGATCGCCTGATTTCAATGCCGCCCACCACGCACTCTCAGGTCTCATTTCGAGCATGCATACGGCAGGCTTGCTCAACGGCCGCTACGGGCTCGCTCCGCCTGGTATTCTGGCGCGGTTTGAAGGCGACAAGCTGGCTTTTGCTGAAAAGGTTCTAGCCGATGAGCGAGCCCGTCAGGAAGAATTGAAGCCGCTGGCCGGTAGCGATGAACCGGCGGTCTGGCGGGCTTATAAACAACTCCAGTTCTTCGACATGCTGTCTCTGTATTTTCATGCCAACGGTGAAGGGCAGCGCGGTGAAAGCACTTTTCCTGATGTCCCGACCGCCTGCGATGGCGATGTCGCCATTGCGATTACAGAAGGCGGCGACGGAACATACGTACTCGACCCCTTCCCTTTTGCAAAGGATGGCATTTCCATTTCCTTTGAAGGCCGGTGGATGACGCCCGTTAAACAGGGTGAGGACAGCAAAGACATTTTTGCGGCGACAGATGTCTCGACGCAAACGGTGAAACTTTCTGCAGCTGCGTAATTCCGACTAGGACACGGGCGTCTGGGATCGTTGGGCGTGTTGCGGAAAACGGCGGAACAGATAAACCAGCAATACCATTCCAGGGACGCAAGCAAAGGTAGTCAGCACAAAAAAATTGAACCAGTCTATTTGGTCGGCCAGCCAGCCCCCGCCAGATGCCAGGATGGTGCGCGTGAACGCCATAAACGACGTCATCAACGCATACTGCGTAGCCGTGTAGGCCAGGTTGCACAGGCTGGACATGTAAGCAATGAAAGCGACGCCACCGACCCCGTTTGAGAAATTCTCGACGCTGATGACAACAGTTAGCGCCAGCACACTGGGCCCGATAAGGGCCAGAACCGCGAGCAACAGATTGGACAGAGCCATAGCGACACCACCCCAAAACAGCGTAGTGTACAAATCAAAGCGGATGATCAATGCGCCACCTACGAAGCTGCCAAAGATGGTCATGCCGACGCCATAGGATTTTGCGATGATGCCGACTTCGCTCAGGGTAAACCCAGTTTCTAAATAAAACGGATTGGCCATGCTCGCCCACAACGCGTCACCGTATTTGTACAGCATGATGAAAGCGAGGGTCGCGAGAGCACCAGGGCGGGACAGAAATTCACGAAAGGGTGCTATCACCGCGCTCTTGATCCAGTCAGCATAGCTTTTGTTGACCGCAGACCCTGCCGGATTTTCAGGCTCTGGGCTGAACAAGACTGCCGCCACACCGATCACCATCAGCGCCGCCATCGCCATGTAGGCTATCGTCCAACTGTATGAGTCCGCGAGGATAAGGGCGCCACCGCCCGCTGCTAGCACGCCGATGCGATAGCCAAACGTCGTCATTGCCGCACCGGCGCCGAACTGAGAGTCCTCAAGATACTCAATGCGGTAGGCATCTATGACAACGTCTTGTGTGGCAGATGCAAAAGCAAGGATCGCCGTCCACATAATTGTGAGGGTGAGATTGGCAGCAGGGTCACTGGTGCCAAGGCCGATAATGGCAATGATGCATATACCTTGGGCAATCAGCATCCACGAACGCCGCTGGCCGAAGATCTTGGTGAGAAGGGGCAATGGCGTACGATCAACGACGGGCGCCCATAAGAACTTGAGGGCATAGACAGACGTCGCCCAGCTCATCAGGCCGATGACGGTTCTCGTCACCCCCGCTTGCGATAACCAAGCGGACAACGTGGCGGCCGTGAGTAGGAAGGGAAGCCCCGACGCAAAACCCATAACCATAATGGTGATGAGGCGGCGTTCAAAATAAACGCGGGCAGAGTCGATCCAATTACGCGACGCGTGTTCAGCCATCCGGTTAGGCTACGCCGCGTCAGCCTTATTGGCCATCTTCTTGCGGTCGTTGGGGTGAAGATACCGTTTGCGCAGGCGAATGCTTGATGGTGTCACCTCGACCAATTCATCGTCTTGGATGTACGCCAGCGCTTGTTCCAAAGACATTGTCCGCGGCGGCGGCAGCTTGACCGCGTCATCCTTACCTGAAGCCCGCATGTTGGTGAGCTGCTTACCTTTTAACGGATTCACTTCCAGGTCGTTGTCACGGGTGTGCTCACCGATAATCATTCCACGGTACACTTTGACACCCGCACCAATGAACTGCGGCCCACGGTCAAGCAAATTGAACAGGGCGTAAGCGACGGCCTCACCATCGGAGTTGGAAATCAAAACGCCTTCCCGCCGGGTGGCGATAGCGCCTTTGTAAGGCGCATACCCATGAAACAAGCGGTTCATAATGCCTGTGCCACGGGTCTGTGTAAGAAACTGGCCGTGATAGCCGATCAAGCCGCGCGATGGCGCGAGAAATTCAATCCGCACCTTACCGCCACCCGATGGCTTCATGCTTTGCATCTCTGCTTTGCGCTCGGACATGGCCTCGACAACGGCTCCAGAGAATTCTTCATCGACATCGATCACTGCGTCTTCAATCGGTTCCAGCCGTATGCCATCTAAGGTTTTATACAAAACGCGGGGCCGCGATACCGACAGCTCAAAACTCTCGCGGCGCATAATTTCAATCAACACACCGAGTTGGAGTTCGCCACGTCCTGCCACTTCGAAAGAATCTCTGTCTTTGGACTCTTGAATCTTAATCGCGACATTGCCTTCGGCTTCGCGAAAAAGACGCTCGCCAATTTGCCGGCTGGTGACCTTCTTGCCTTCGCGCCCGGCCAACGGGGAATCGTTGACGGAAAATGTCATCGCCAACGTGGGTGGATCAATCGGCCTTGAGGGCAAGGGCTCAGTGACCTCAGGGGCACATAAAGTGTGGGCCACCGTCGCTTCAGAGAGACCGGCCACGGCGATGATATCGCCCGCTTCGGCCATATCAATGGGAACCCGTTCGAGCCCGTAAAATGACATCAACTTTGTCGCCCGGCCAGTTTCCAATACGGTCCCGTCAGTATCCAACGCTTTAATCGGCATATTGACAGTGGCCCGGCCCGTGGCAATACGACCGGTCAATACCCGGCCAAGATAAGGGTTGGCTTCCAGTGTTGTTGCCAGCATCGTGAACGGTTTTTCCGTGTCGTGAGATGGGATCGGCACATGAGAGACAATGAGGTCGAACAAGGGATTTAAATTCACGCCCGTATCGGATTCAAGATCCTCCACCGCCCAGCCGTCACGGCCGACAGCATAGAGCACGGGAAAATCGAGCTGGTTTTCGTCGGCGCCAAGGGCATCGAACATGTCAAAAATTTCGTCTAGTACTTCTGACGGGCGGGCGTCAGAGCGGTCGACTTTATTGATGATGACCATTGGCCGCATGCCAAGCTCAAGGGCTTTGGAGACGACAAACTTAGTTTGCGGCAGTGGCCCCTCCGCGGCATCGACGAGCAGTGCTGCGCCGTCAACCATGGAGAGAATGCGTTCAACCTCGCCACCGAAGTCAGCGTGGCCTGGAGTGTCGACGATATTGATTTTGGTGTTGCGCCACGTAACAGACGTACATTTTGCGAGAATGGTGATCCCACGCTCACGCTCCAGTTCGCCGGAATCCATGGCGCGCTCATCCATGTGCTGGTTCTCGCGCACAAGACCGGATTGGCGAAACATAGCGTCGACCAATGTGGTTTTACCGTGATCGACGTGAGCGATGATTGCGATGTTACGCAATGACATAGTGAGTATCCAGATGTGAGGGTGTGGGTCGCGCGGTTGCGCCTAGTGCCCAAATTTTATAGCCAGGTCCTTGAGAGAAATTTCAGGCCTTGCCCCCATATGGGAAATGACTTCCCCGGCCGCAAGCGCACCGAGCGTGGCGCAGGTCTTTAAATCTTCACCGTGGGTATAACCATAGAGGAAACCCGCAGCATAGAGGTCACCGGCCCCAGTGGTGTCAATGATTTTACCCTGCGGCAACGCTGGCGTTTGCACCAACGTGTCTTTGGTCACCGTGACAGCGCCATCGGCACCCCGGGTCAGAGCCGCGATGTCCACCCGCCCATCGAGCGCTTCTATCGCTTCATCAAAACTGTTGGCGCTAAATAGCGTTGTGATTTCTAACTCGTTGGCGAAAACAATGTCGACATATCGGTTGACCAACTCGAACAGGTCATTGCGGTGACGCTCAACAACAAAAGGATCCGATAAGGTGAGCGCGACTTTACGGCCAGCATTGGCGGCCGTTTCACAGGCGCTGATGATAGCTTTCTTGGTTTCAGGCAAGTCCCATTGGTAGCCTTCGATGTACAAAATTTGTGAGTCGGTAATGAGATCGTCATCCATGTCATCGGCATGCAGTGATCCGCTGGCGCCGAGGTATGTGAACATGGTGCGCTGCGCATCAGGCGTGACCAGAATGATGCAGCGGGCGGTGGCCAGGCCTTCGGTAAGGGCTTGCGATACAAAATGAACACCGACGGCGCGGATGTCGTGGGCAAAAGTCTTTCCCAATTGGTCATCTTTGATTTTACCAATAAACGCCGGCTTGCCGCCAAACGAGGCGATGCCAGCCATGGTGTTTGCCGCCGACCCGCCAGACGCCTCGACCGCCGGACCAACGTCATTGTACATGGCTTCGGACTGGTTCTCATCGACCCAGATCATGGTGCCTTTGGGCGCGTCGTGCTTGGACAAAAACACATCATCGGCTTGGGCCAGAATATCAACGATGGCATTGCCGATACCGACGACATCGAAACGAGCTTCGGTCATGGAGACTCCCTTGGGTGATCTCGGTCTGGGATTGGACGGCCGGTTAGACGGCGGCGCAGTATACCCAGCGCTTTTGGTGATACAAGGGAGAGAGGGCGAAAGGCCCTAAACCCGCATAAAAGTCGAGGGCTTTCCTTATGTTCCTGGCTTTTTCCAGGGCCTTTGACCAGCTTTCCGATCCACCAATCCGGTCGGTGATCTGGAAGAGCATTCTCACGGCTGTATTGGCCTTCATTTTCTTGGTCGCGACGCTGAGCTGGATATTGGCGAACACCAGCCTGTTTTATATCGCCCGCGTTGAAACCGTGGTGGATCTCTTTGGCGGCCTGGCGACGGCGTTACTGGCTCTCATAATGTTTCCCGGCGTTTTTGCGGCTCTGGTATCGGTGCTTTCGCTTTTTTCTTTTTGAGTGTGGCTTTTTTTACTGCAGCTTTTCTTGAGGCAGCCTTGGCCTGCAGGATCTGTTCTTCAGGCAGTGGCGTTTTAGGTTTGAAGTTGCACAGATCGTCCACCGGACACCGCCAGCAATCGGGCTTGCGCGCCTTGCACAAGTAGCGGCCATGCAAAATAAGCCAATGGTGGGCATGGCGCATGAATTCATCGGGCGTCCGCTTCAGTAACTTTAGCTCCACCTCAAGCGGGGTTTTCCCCGGCGCCATACCGGTACGGTTACCGATGCGGAAAAGATGCGTGTCGACCGCGATTGTAGGGTGACCGAACGCAATGTTGCGCACCACATTGGCCGTCTTGCGCCCGACCCCGGGGAGTTTCTCTAAGGCCGCGCCGTCTTCAGGCACAATGCTGTCGTGCTCGTCAATCAGAATTCTCGACAACCCGATCACGTTCTTAGCCTTGGAATTAAACAGGCCAATGGTCTTGATGTAGTCCTTGAGCTTCTTTTCGCCGAGGGCCACCATCTTCTCGGGCGTATCAACAACTTCAAACAGCGGCCCCGTGGCTTTGTTGACACCCACATCTGTCGCCTGGGCAGACAGCACAACAGCCACCAACAGCGTATAGGGATTAACGTAGTTGAGTTCACCCTTGGGCTCAGGGTCTAGTGCTTGTAAACGCCGGTAAAATTCAGGGATGTCTTTGACGCGCATGCTTAGCGGATGCCTAGTCGAGACCCAACACGTCGGCCATGCCATAGAGACCCGCTGGCTTGCCTTGTAGCCACAATGCTGCACGCACAGCACCACCAGCGAAAATGCCGCGGGAGCCTGCTTTATGGGTGAGCTCAAGGCGCTCAACTTCATTGGCAAACAGCGCCGTGTGATCGCCGATGACGCCGCCGCCACGCAAGGTGGCAAAACCGATTTCACCGGGCGGCCGCGCGCCGATTTGGCCTTCGCGGGCGTAACGGGCGACAGAGCCCAACGGCACGTTGCGGCCCGCCGCCGCCGCCTCGCCAAGCCCCAGCGCCGTACCGGACGGTGCATCAATTTTTGCGCGGTGGTGCATTTCAAGAATCTCGATGTCGTAGTCAGGCCCGAGCGTAGCTGCGACGCGTTTGGTCAAAGCGAACAGCAAGTTAACCCCGACAGAAAAATTTGGCGCTTGAACGATGGGTGCCGACTGGGACGCCGCCGTAACAGCCGCTTGATCGTCGTCACTCAAACCGGTCGTGCCAACCACATAGGCTGTGCCGCTGTCTTGGGCGGCCCGAGCATGGCTGCAGGTGGCGGCTGGGATTGTGAAGTCGATCACCGCCTCGGCGCTGGCGAACAGCGCGGCCGGGTCGTCGCCAATGGCCATGCCGAGGGACTCTGCGCCCACTAAAGTGCCGAGGTCTTTACCGATGGGGCCGCCGGGCGCTTCCGTGCCGCCTGCAAGGCTACAGCCATCCGTTGCCAGGACTTCTTGAATAACCATACGGCCCATACGGCCGGCACAGCCGACAACTCCGATGGATACACTCATGGTAAAATAATCCTAATAGCCGCGTTATTGAGATGATTGCGGAGTATAAGGTTCGCTCGGCAGGGACATAGCCTTTTTTCCCACCTTCAAGGCCTCTATAATATAAAGCCGTCTTTTTTGGGCCTATTTGGATGGCTCGCCGGACCTACCAGAAAAACTAACTTGGCGGCAGCGTGTAACCGGACACTTATGAGGGTGTTGGTGAAGTGGCCAGCTTAGCGGGAGAAATCTTCGAAGAAGGTTTTAACCTTGTTTAAGAAACTGTGGGCTTCAGGGCTGAATGTCTTTTCATCGCTTTCTTCTTCAAAGGCGCGGAGTAATTCTTTTTGCTTCGACGTCAGATTCACCGGCACTTCAACAGAGGTCTCCAGTAACATGTCGCCACGTGCCGTAGACCGCAAAACGTTCATACCTTTTCCACGCAGGCGGAATTGATGCCCGTTCTGACACCCCTTGGGAATACTAACTCGCACCTTGCCGCCTTCAATGGTCGGCACTTCAATATCGCCGCCGAGTGCCGCAGCGGTCATTGAGATAAACGCGCGCATGTAAAGATTAGCGCCATCGCGTTGAAACAAACGATGCGGTGTGACACTCAGAAAAATATAGAGGTCGCCTGCTGGCGCGCTGTTCATGCCCGTTTCGCCTTCCCCCGAGAGGCGAATGCGCGTGCCGTCTTCCACGCCGGGCGGAATGGTCACTTCTAGGGTCTTGTCTTTGCGCACGAGGCCGGCGCCCCGGCATTCACCGCAGGGGTCCTTGATGACGCGGCCTGCACCGCCGCATGACGGACAGGCGCGCTCAACCGTGAAAAAACCTTGCTGACTTCGCACTTTTCCGTCGCCGCCGCACGTGCCGCAGGTATCAGGCGAAGCACCGTCTTTGCCGCCGGTTCCTTTGCAGGACACGCACGACGCGGAAGAGGGAATAGTGATGGTGGCTTTCTTGCCGTGGTAGGCGTCTTCGAGGCTGACGTCCATATTGAAGCGCACGTCTTGGCCGCGCGCTTGCGCGCGGCCACGTCCGCCGCCACGACGGCCGCCCATGACGTCGCCAAACATTTCATCGAAAATATCTGCGAAACCACCACCGAAACCGCCGCCGCGCGGCCCGCCGCTTTGCTCGAACGCTGCGTGACCATACTGATCGTAGGCGGCACGTTTTTGTTCGTCTTTGAGAACCTCGTAAGATTCGTTCAGTTCTTTGAAATTGTGCTCGGCTTTTTCATCACCCGGATTGCGGTCCGGGTGATACTTCATGGCGAGTTTACGGTAAGCCTTTTTTAGTTCACCTCCTGACGACCCCTTCTGAACACCGAGTACGTCATAAAAATCCCGCTTGGACATTAGTGCCTCTCTATCTGGCAAGAGGGTTCTGCCCGGCTCTCAGGGAACCGGGCCGAGTCCAAGTATGCATGTTGGCAAATCATGAAACCGGACACCCGATCAGCTAAACGATAGGTGCGTCAGCTCTTTTCGTCGTCAACTTCTTCAAAATCCGCATCGACAACTTCCGCATCATCGCCTGCCGCTTCGCCGTCACCGGCCTCATTGCTGGCTTGTGCTTGCGCCTCCTGCTCGGCTTTGTACATGGCTTCACCAAGCTTCATGGCGGACTGCATCAGGGCCTCGGTTTTCACTTTGATGTCGTCGACATCTTCGGACTCGAGAACGTCCTTAAGTTCTTGAACTTTGCTCTCGATTTCTTCCTTGTCCGCGACCTCAACACTATCACCGTGTTCCCCCAGAGTTTTCTCTGTGGAATGGATCAAACTGTCGGCTTGATTGACAGCATCAACCAATTCACGCTTTTTCTTATCTTCTTCGGCATGAGCTTCCGCATCTTTGACCATCTGGCTGACATCCTCGTCAGACAATCCGCCCGAAGCCTGAATGCGAATCTGCTGTTCTTTGCCCGTGGATTTGTCCTTGGCGGACACATTGACGATGCCGTTAGCATCGATATCGAACGTTACTTCGACTTGCGGTATGCCACGCGGCGCCGACGGAATGCCCATAAGATCAAACTGGCCGAGCAACTTATTATCAGCCGCCATTTCCCGCTCGCCTTGGAACACGCGAATGGTCACGGCCTGCTGATTATCCTCAGCCGTGGAGAACGTTTGACTCTTACGCGCCGGGATCGTCGTATTGCGGTCAATCAACCGGGTGAACACGCCGCCCAAGGTTTCGATACCGAGAGACAGCGGTGTGACATCGAGGAGCAGGACGTCTTTGACGTCGCCCTTAAGTACGCCGGCTTGAATGGCGGCGCCCAGCGCGACCACTTCGTCAGGATTAACACCCTTGTGTGGTTCGCGGCCAAAGAACTCTTTTACCGTTTCCTGCACTTTGGGCATGCGGGTCATGCCGCCGACGAGAATGACCTCGTCGATTTCGTTGGGCTTAAGACCGGCGTCCTTAAGCGCCTTCTTGCACGGTTCTATGGTGCGCTGAATCAAGTCGTCCACCAAGGCCTCTAGCTTGGCGCGGGTCAGCTTGATGTTGAGGTGCTTGGGGCCGTCGGCATCAGCTGTGATGAACGGCAGGTTGACTTCGGTCTGGCCTGAACTGGAGAGTTCTATTTTGGCCTTCTCAGCGCCTTCTTTTAGGCGTTGTAGCGCGAGTTTGTCTTTGCGCAGATCAATGGTGTTTTCTTTTTTGAATTCATCGGCAAGGTAATCCATAATCCGGGCGTCGAAATCTTCACCGCCAAGAAATGTATCCCCGTTGGTCGACTTCACTTCAAAAACACCGTCGCCAATTTCAAGCACAGATATATCGAAGGTCCCGCCGCCCAGATCGAACACTGCGATGGTGCCGGTGGCATCTTTGTCCATGCCGTAGGCCAGAGCCGCGGCAGTGGGTTCATTGATGATGCGCAGGACATCGAGACCGGCAATCCTGCCGGAGTCTTTTGTCGCCTGGCGCTGGCTGTCATTAAAGTAAGCGGGAACGGTGATGACCGCTTCGGATACTGATTCACCGAGATAGCTTTCCGCCGTCTCTTTCATCTTTTGCAAAACAAACGCAGAGACTTGCGACGGCGCATACTTTTCACCGGCAGCCTCTACCCAGGCGTCCCCGTTTTCGCCTTTAATGATGGAATAGGGCACCAGGGCCTGATCCTTCTTGACGGTCGGATCTTCAAAGCGGCGGCCAATGAGACGTTTGATGGCGAACAACGTATTCTCAGGATTGGTCACCGCTTGACGCTTGGCCGGCTGACCGACAAGCCGCTCCTCCGCGTCCGAAAACGCGACCTGAGATGGCGTCGTGCGCGCACCTTCAGTGTTTTCAATTACCCGCGGGTCTGAACCATCCATGACGGCGACACAGGAGTTGGTGGTCCCGAGGTCAATTCCAATAACTTTACCCATAGGATTTTATCCTTCTTGCTGAGGCGAACGGCCATGGCCCGCGAGCGGCGCCGTGGGGACATCCCCCAAAAGTTAACTATCCGGGGAAAACCTGGGTCAAAATTAAGACCCGGTTCCCCTGCCGGGGTCGCTGGGTATATAGGGGGTGCGGGTTTCCCCCGCAACGGTGGAATGACTCTTTTTCAAGGGATTAGGCCCTTTTATGACCCTGGCCGCTGACCTTTCCCCGCCCCCCCTTCTAACGGTTTTACCCATTTGAAGGCTGCGGTGACCGGCAACACGCAAAAACAGCTGGTCAGAGCCGTGCGGTAGGTGGCAAAAGGGGCGCCGTTTTCCAAGCCACGGGCCAAATCCGGCGGGGTCTATTCGGCGGAATTGGCCATTTGCGGTGAGGTTGGCTGGTGGCGAACCGGTTGATCGGTGATGACTGGCTAGTCGAGATTGAAGCGGACTGTGTGGTGGAAGCGCAGTCCTGACTAAGAGCTGGTGCACACCACTTTGAACTGTTCCACGGTCACCGGCATGCCTTCATCAAACGTCTTGCCACGAGCCTCAAGCTCATTGGTAAAAAACGCCACGTGAATAGGCCGCCATACATCAATTGGGCGGACACGCGGGCCATCAATGGCGGTTTCGTTTTCCGTGATCTGATTAAACGGCAGGGTCATCAGTAATGTGGTCTTAAGGACGGCGGCGGGGGCGTTATTTGAATCCGTCAGAATTGAATAACCGCCCACCACCGGTGTGATCTCGCGGTCACCCTCAAACATCCACGGCGAGGTGAAGGTCCCTGTTTTATCGCCTGCTAGAATGAGTTTGGTGATCGCCTCGGTGATTTCCGGCGTGCCACCGATGGAACGCACTCTGTAGAACCCATCGGCTGGCGGCTGATCCATGCTAGGTAAACATGCCTGCCAGAACAGGTCGATGGTGTGATGGCTGGCCATGGAAGACCCGTCTCGGCCCATTTCTTCTGGACCGGACAAACCGGATATATGGCGGATGGCACGATAGGCTTTTGGTTCTAACAGAAGACCGATGAGAACAGCGGCCAGCGCGACGCACGCAATCGGAAAAATAAAGCGCATAATGACGACACCCCACGCGTTACATGCCCGCTCATTTTTAGGCAATGGTGTAAACGAGCTCAAAGGGTTCGACGATAATCGGCATGTCGTCGGTGCAGCTTTTGCCGTACTTGGACATCAAACCGTTCCAATATTCCCGGTGCAACGGTCGCCAGACCTCAAGGTCCTGGACCGGGGGGCCATCCAGTTTGGTTTCTTTTTCACTGATGCCGCCGAACGTTGTATTCCACGTTTCACCAATCCGTATAACGGCTTGAGGCTTACCGTCATAGCCGGTGAGAATAATCGGCGTACCCGCCTTGGTTTGTGGGTAGCCCTCCGCTTCCATCATCCACGGCAGACTAAAGGTGCCGACCTTCGTCCCGGCGTTGATGAACTCCATAATAAGGCCCGTGGTTTCTTCATCGATACCGATGGAGCGCACCTGATGGTCTTCGGCCAGATCAGGCAAAGCCGCTTTGGCTTCGGCCCAAAAGGCATCGAGTATAGCTTCCTCCGGGCGGGCAGGCCCCTCCCCAATAACGATATGACGGGTCATGGTTGCGTCTCCTTTTTCTTTACGTCCGATGTGCTTGGATCAACCACCACCATACTGTAATCGCCGACTTGTTCGAAGCCGAGTGATTCATAAGCTTTCTGGGCGGGGCTATTATCCATCTCCGTAAACAAGATGGCTTCTACAGCGCCGTCCACTTTGGCATCCAGGAGGGACCCAGCCACGACGGAACGGGCATGACCGCGGCCGCGCTGGTATTCAGGCGTAAACACGCCGCCCACCTGCACCGTATCGGGCATAGCGGCGATAAAACCAGTCATGGCCACGGGCGTGTCGCCATCGAGCAAGACCCAAAGCCGGGCGTCATCAATGGCGCCGGAAAGCATGGCCCGGTTCAGCTCATCATCGATGGCGTGTTCGGGAAAGCCCATAGTGATGTGGTCATAAACCCGCCGCCAAGCAACCAACGTATCGAGATCGTGGTGGCCGGCGCGGCGATGGGTTACGGCTTCCGACGAAAGAGGCTCCGGAACCACCATCTCATCAAGCGACAAAAGATAAAGATATTCGGGCACCACCTTGCCCAAGCGGGTGCGATCCAAATCCAATCCCGGTTCCGCCGCCTTAACTTGCGCCCAAGGGCCGAGAACACCGTTGACGGTGCGCCCAGATTCTTTGGCCACGGCGCAGGCCAACTCCACCGGCATCGTCGGTGCCTGTAGAATTATATTGTTGTTCCAATAGTGTGCCGCGACATCGGTGAGGGCGCCGCCCTCAAACACACCCATGTACAGCCCGTGAAAGCGGTCGGGGCCGTCTATAAGGCCGCTGTAAAAGAGATTAGAGCGCAAGAACATTGACGACGCGCGATGGCACTCGAGAAACGCATCAAGCATCGGGCGATCGTATGACATCAAGCGGCGAATGATAGTCATTGTGTTACGCTGTGGGATATATAAGTTCAAAGTGTTCCACCATGATCGTCATATCTTCGCGCGGCGTGAGGCCATGGGGTTTCAATAAACGCGTCCAATAGGGCCAGTGGATGCTCCGCCAAACATCAAGTTTGCGCGCGCCTAGCCCCTCGACACCTAGGTGGTGCTCTTCGCTGATATCATTGTACGCCACTGGTGTGAGTTGCGTTGTTGTAACGGCTGCATGTGGGGTGCCACCGAAATCCACCAGCACGGCCGTACCATTCAGTGTTGGTGTGATTTCAGGCTGGCATTCCTGCAGCATTTTCACGCCGAAGGTTCCCGTCTTCTCGCCCTTCAAAATAAGGCCGAGGATGATGTTCACCGTTTCTGGATCACCACCGATACGACGCACCCAGTAGTCGTCAACGCCGCCGGTAAACTTGGACATTACGTTTTGCCAAAACGCGTCTGTTTGATCTGTCTTTTCCATCAAGGTTTATCCTCGGATATAGATCGTCAAACCATAAGCCTAAGCAAACCACTTTCTGAATCCTACGTGGAATAGATCAGTTTAAATTGCTCGACGACGACAATCATGTCTTCACTTGGTGAGAGCCCGTGCGGTTCAAGCATGGTCGTCCAATAGGGCCAGTGAATGTTTTGCCAGACATCTAACTGCCGCGCTTCTGGCCCCTCCACAGCGAGGTGTTCTTCGTTGATGTCTTTGTAGGGGGTGAGCGTGATTTTTACGGTCTGAACAGCGCCGCAGGGTATGCCTTCAAAATCGACCAGCACCATCACTCCGCCTAGCGTCGGCACTTGTTCGGGCTGGCGGTCCTGAAGCAGCTTCAAGCCAAAAAGGCCCCGTTTTTTCTCTGTAAGGATCAGGTCCATGATAATTTCGGCGAACTCTGGGTTGCCGCTGGCACGCCGCACCCGATAGCCGTCAGGGAGATCAGGAACCGCTTTTCGAACGTCGGCCCAAAAGGCTTGGGTCAAATCTGTCTTTTCCATATGCACTCAACCATCAGTGTAGGCTTTTTTAATCCCGCGTGTATGCGACACTGAGAAACGCGCTAGCCTCCATAGGTAATCTTCCACACGGTCTGGCCGACGTCGTCCGACAACAAAAGACTGCCATCGGGCAGCATTAAAACCCCAGCGGGGCGGCCCCACACTTGGCTGTTTTCGGCATCACCGTTCCAAAAGCCAGAGGCAAAGACCTGGTAGTTACCAAGCGGTTTGCCGTCATTGAACGGCACATAAGCCAAGATATATCCGCGCGGCTCATTGGCATTCCACGACCCGTGCAAGGCGACGAACGCGCCGCCGCGATAAGCCTCAGGAAATTGCTCGCCGGTGTAAAATTCCAAATCGATGGCCGCCGAGTGAGAGAGAAACGGCACGTCGGGCTTGACGGCTGAAGCCACAAGGTCTGGCCGTATATCGGCAAAGCCCTGCTGCGGGTTGGAGCCCATGTAACTATATGGCCAGCCAAAGAACGCCCCTTCGGGCACGCGGGTAAAATAGTCGGGCACCAGTTCGTCGCCTTGGCGATCGCGCTCATTCACCACCGTGTAGAGGTCTTCGGTGCCGGGATAGAACTTCACTTCCGTCGGCACGCGCATGCCTGAGGCAAAAGTGCGGCCCGGCCCGCCATCGATGGGGAATTCTTGAATCGTCGCGTGGGGCGGCGGGTTATCGGCGATGTTGGCGGCCGAGCCGACGCCCACATAAAATCGTGTGCCGTCGGGATGGACAGCGACATTGCGCGCCCAATGGAACCGCATGTCGCTGGGACCAAGTGCACCGATGGGGGTAAGCAACACGCTGGACGACGGCGTGCGGCTGCCATCGGCAGCATAGGGGTACTTGTGCACGCCGTTCTTATCACCAATCAGCACGGCGCCTTCGATGAACGCGATGCCATGGGGCATGTTGAGGTTGTCTATGTATGTCAAGCGCTCATCGGCTAAGCCGTCTTCATCTGTGTCGCGTAAAATAGAGATGCGGCCGGCGCGCGGTTCGGCAATAAAAATGTCGCCGTTGGGTGCGCGTTCCATATTGCGAGCGTGCTGCAGGCCCTCTGCAAACAGGGCAATGGAAAACCCGTCAGGCACTTGTGGAATATCTTCGGCCGTGCGATCGCGCGGGCGGGAGAAATTCATCTCCCGCGGACGCTGTTCGTTATCGGGGTTGGGCTTGGCAAGGTTACCGAGATCGACGCGCAGCGTCTGCCCAACGGTTTGATCCTTTGGGGCCGCTTGGACCGCCAGCGGAGCAACGCCTAATAGGCACCCCATCATGATGCCGATTGCCACATGCCGTGCGTTCATGACCCGCTCTCCCTAGTTCACATTGTAGGCAGAATCGTGACACGGCATCCGCGTCAGTTCAAGGAGACGCGAAAGGTCTTGCGGTAAAGTGATCATAAATTGGTAAGGCTTAGACTTAGGTATTAACGCCAGCGTTGTCGTCACTGGCTGGGGCCGCAGGGGCTTCGCGCTTGGGCCCGCCCTTGGAAACCACCACCATGGCCGGGCGCAGCAGCCGATCGGCCATCATATACCCTTCCTGGACCACCTGAACGATGGTGCCCGTCGGAATGTCGGGGTTTTCGACTTCCTGCATGGCCTGATGATGGTTGGGGTCAAACGGCTGGTCGAGCGAGACGAACTTGGTAACGCGTTGGGCTTCAAGCACCGTGGTTAACTCTTTGGCGGTCATTTCCACGCCGACAGCCAGGTTTTTAACCAAATCATTATCCGCCCGAAGGTTCTCCGGCACGGCCAGTAGAGCGCGCTCGAGATTATCCGCCACCGGCAAAATGGATTTGCAGATATTAGAGGTGGCGTATTTAGCGTTGTCGGTAATGCGTTTGTCAGCCCGCTTACCCGCGTTGTCTGCTTCGGCCAAGGCGAGTAGACGCTCTTTACTGGCGTGGGCCAGCGCGGCCTCCAACTCAAAGATGCGTTGCTCCGGCGTTGGCGGGAGATCCTCGGGAGGGTCTTCGGCTTCTACTTCGGCCTGTGAGTCTGCCTGGAAATCTGCCGCCTCAGTGGTTTGAGCGTCTGCGGTTCCAGTTTCAGCGTCAACAGGTGTCGACTCTTCGTTATCGTTTTCCGGTTTGGGGTCGGTCTCACTCATACCAATAGTCCTATGTCTTCTAATCATGCGTTAGGTTTGATCAAGAAGGCGGCCCACGACTTTGGCCGTGTAATCCACCATGGGAATAATGCGGGCGTAATTGATGCGGGTTGGGCCGATGACACCAACAGCACCGACAATTTGTTCTTGGCCGTTCTTAAAGGGTGCCACCACCATTGAACAGCCCGCGAGATTGAACAATTCATTCTGCGCGCCAATGAAAATTTGCACCCCTTCAGCGCCGCCGACCAAGTCAACCAGCTTGATCATCTCTTCCCTGGTTTCCAGGGTCTCAAACAGATGCCGCACCCGTTCGAGATCTTCCAGGGCCGTGACGTCATTCAAAAGATTGGCCTGACCACGAATGATTAACGACCCACCGGCACTTTGATCACCGGACCAGGTCGCCAGACCGGTGGCAACCAGCTTGGCGGTCAAGGTGTCGAGCTGGGCCCGGCGATGTTCCAGGTCTGCAAGAATATGATCCTTGGCTTCGCTCAATGTCTGCCCGCCCAGCTTGGCCGAGAGAAAATTACCGGCTTCGATGAGGGCCGAAGGCGGCAGGCCTTCAGGCACTTCGATGACCCGGTTTTCGACCACGCCGTTTTCAGAAACCATCACCACCAGGGCGCGGCTGGGCGCCAGGCTGACGAACTCAATGTGTTTGAGGGAGGTTTCGGACTTGGGCGCCATGACCAGGCTGGCATGATGGGATAAGCCGGATAACGTTGACGACGCCGTTTCCAAAACGTCCTGCATACCTTTTCCAGCCGCGGCACACTTAGCTTCGATTTCTTTGCGTTCACCGGAATCTAAACCCCCCACCTGCAGTAAACCGGAGACAAACAGCCGAAGCCCGGCTTCGGTGGGTAGGCGCCCGGCGGAGGTATGAGGCGCAAACAGAAGGCCGGCAAACTCAAGGTCGGACATGACGTTGCGGATGGTCGCCGCAGATAGCGACCCGTTGAGTTTGCGGGCAATGGTCCGCGAGCCCACGGGCTCACCAGTTTCCACATAGGCGTCGACAATATGGCGGAACACCTCGCGGGAGCGCGCGTTGAGCTCGGACACTGGTTCGGTGCCCATAAAGGTTAGGTCGGGCGTGGATGTGGCCATGTTGGGCTATGTAAGCATGGCGGGGCATGGCGTCAATGAAGCCGGGCAACGGTCTGGGTCCAGAGCCTCTGGTTAAACCCCTTTTCTCCCTTGTTTCCCCTTGTTCGGAGGGGGCCGAAACAGGTAGGAAGGCCTCACGTTGCCATTCGCCCGCGCCGCAGCGAATGAGCTACCCCTTCAGGAGTTATGTTTATGCGCCCCTCCGGCCGCACTGCCAATCAGTTACGCCCCGTTTCCTTTGAGCTTGGCTTTGCCAAGCATGCCGAAGGCTCTTGCCTGGTGAAGTTCGGTGACACCCATGTACTGTGCACCGCCAGCGTAGAAGAGCGAGTGCCACCGTGGATGCGCGGTACTGGAAAAGGCTGGGTGTCTGCCGAATACGGCATGCTGCCGCGCGCGACGAACACCCGCACCGACCGCGAAGCCGCCAGAGGCAAACAGTCGGGTCGGACCCAGGAGATCCAGCGCCTCATCGGCCGGGCGCTCCGGGCCGTGACCAAAATGGATGGCTTCGGCGAAGTTCAGATTCGCCTCGACTGCGATGTTCTGCAGGCCGATGGCGGCACGCGCACGGCTTCGATCACCGGCGCCTACCTAGCCTTGCACCGAGCCTTTGAAACCATGATCGGCATGGGTTTGATCACCGAGATTCCCATGAGCGAGCCGGTCGCAGCGGTGTCTTGCGGCCTTTACAAGGGCACAGCGGTTTTGGATTTGGATTACGCCGAAGATTCCAATGCCCAGGCCGACGCAAACTTTGTCCTCACCGGATCGAACAAAATCGTCGAGGTGCAGGGCACGGCGGAAGAAGACCCCTTCACCGCCAATGAGTTCCAAGCCCTGATGAACCTGGCGCAAAAAGGTGTAACCGAATTGGTGGCACTGCAGAAAGATGCTTTGGCCCAACAATAGGTCCACCAGTGAACACGGCACTATGACAAACCTGAAGAATCACAGACGCTTCAAAGGCGGCCGCCTGATTGTTGCCAGTCACAACCCGGGCAAAGTACGCGAGATCAAAGCACTGCTGGACCCTTTCTCTGCCGAAGTGATTTCGGCTGGGGAATTGAGCCTGCCCGAACCGGAAGAGACCGGCACAACCTTCGTAGCCAACGCAGAGCTCAAAGCCCGCGCTGCCGCTGAGGCCTCCGGCGAGATGTCTTTGGCTGATGATTCCGGCCTCGCCGTATCAGCCCTAGACGGCGCGCCAGGCATATATTCCGCGCGTTGGGCCGGAGAAGACAAAGACTTTGGCTTGGCGATGCGCAAGGTCGAAACCGAAATGGACGATGCGGTTGATCGCACCGCACAGTTTATTTGCGCGCTGACCCTGGCCTGGCCAGACAACCATGTGGAAACCTTTGAGGGGACTGCTTCCGGCACCCTCGTCTTCCCGCCGCGCGGCGAACGTGGCTTTGGTTATGACCCTATTTTCGTGCCCGATGGATATGACATCACGTTCGCGGAAATGGCCCCAGAAAAGAAGCATGCCATAAGTCACCGCGCCGACGCCTTTCAAAAACTGATGGCTGCCTGTTTCGCATGAACACCTCCGCGCAGAGTACCAAAGCGATGGCGCTTTATGTGCACTGGCCGTTCTGCGTTTCCAAATGCCCCTACTGTGATTTTAATTCTCATGTGGTGGAGCACGTGGACCACGGTGCCTGGCGCGACGCCTTGCTGCGCGAACTGGCCTATGAAGTAGAGCGGTGCGACGCCACACACCTGAAATCCATCTTTTTCGGTGGCGGCACCCCATCGCTGATGGACGCGGACACGGTCAGCGCCGTGATCAACGCGGCACGGACGCACTGGAAACCCCAGGGGCCCCTTGACGACGAATTAGAGATCACCTTGGAAGCCAACCCAGGCACGGTAGACGCAGACGGCTTTGCCGCATTCAAAGATGCCGGTGTGAACCGGGTATCACTGGGTGTGCAAAGTATCGACGATGAGCAGCTTAAATTTCTCGGCCGCAAACATTCCGCCGCCGAAGCTATGCACGCGATTGCATCCGCCGGCGAAATTTTCGACCGGCTGTCCTTTGATTTGATTTACGCGCGGCCGGAGCAAACAGAAGCCGAATGGCGCGATGAGTTATCACGCGCGATTGATGTTTTGCACACCGCAGGCGGTGCGCATCTGTCGTGCTACCAACTGACCATCGAGGACAACACGCCGTTTAAAACTGATTTTGAAAACGGTGTGTTTGATCTCCCGAGCGAGGATGGTGGCGTGACCTTGTTCGGTGTCACGCAAGAGGTTTTGGGCAACGCTGGTTTGCCGTCTTACGAAATTTCTAACCACGCCAAGCCAGGCGACGCATGCCAACACAATGTGCATGTGTGGCAGGGCGGGATGTATGCCGGGATCGGCCCCGGTGGCCACGGGCGCGTTAGCGTAAATGGAACAGTCCACGCCACCCGCAAGCACAAGCCGCCGGCCCAGTGGCTTAAAAACGTGCTGGCTGATGAACACAGCACAATAGAAGACAGCATCCTCACGCCAGACGCGCGCGGGCAGGAATTGGTCATGCTCGGGCTGCGGCTTGACGACGGCCTGGACCTGGCTGCCTTAGAACAGGCCACCGGTTTGACGCGCCTTAGTGTGGTTTCTGAGCAAGCCCTAGAGTCGCTTGAGTCCGAAGGGCTTATCACGCTCTCTTTGGACTCTGTTCAAACCACTGCCCGGGGGCGTTTGCTGCTCAACGGGGTTATTGGCGCACTGCTTGGGTAGCGGCTCGGCGTTACGGTCGCCCTTTTCTTTCCTTCTTCCACAAAGCCATGTCAGGATAACAGATATAGGGAGTGGTTGTGGCCATTTGAAAAACAAATTTGCCTCAAACCCTCTAAACGCAAATAAACATAGCTTGCATCAAGCATCGTGATGCTTTGCCGGAAATATTTTTGCGGGGAGGGGAAAGCCATGCGTGGAATGCGCCAGAGTTTAATTAGGGCACTCTTCAACGAAACAAAATCTATGGGTTTCCGACTAACTACTTCACCGCTGAGATCATCAGCCAGGACCGGTGCACACCTTTGGACGGACCACCAAAACCAGTGTTGCCGCGCTCGGCTTTGAAGGCCGCGTCTTGGTAACCAACTTCAATGTCATTGAGGCCTATGTCCTGGCAAAGCTTTTTGTAGTCCGCGGTCAATGCCCCTTTCCAGAAAGGCTCGTAATTGTATTGGATTTCATAGTCGCCGCGGATTCTGCCCCAGGTATCCAACTCATCGAGACGGGCTGGGACTTCCAGGTGCACCATGGCGCCGCCCGGCTTAAGCAAGCGGTGACATTCCTTGAACACATTTGGTAGCGCTTTGCCCGAGGTCTCATGAAGGATCGCGCTGGAGCAGATGAGATCAAAACTTTCATCTTCGAAGTCGGTGCACTCGGCATTTTGTTGTGAGAAGTGCACCGGCGTGTCGAGCCGCTCGGCCCGGGCATGAGCATAACGGAGCATGCCGGCGCCCACATCGATGGCGTGGGTTTCCGCTTCGGGGAAATTATTCGCGACGGCCAGGGTCGAGTGACCCACCGAGCAGCCCATGTCGAGGACGCGCTTGGGCTGGCCATCAGGCCAGCGGGCGAAATAATGGGAAACAATCGTGTGACCGCGAATGTCATTCATGTAACCGCCGTTGCGGCCCATTTGGTAAACGACAGCGCCGCGATCAAATAGCGCGCCTTGGCGCACGTCACGCTCGCCGTAGGTGCCGTGATAATTGCCTGGCATGCGGTGAATGTCCTGCGCGGCGATATAGCGCGGTACTTCGAAATCGGGATTGGTTCGGACCGAGCCCTTGGGGTTTTCAATCTCGGCCCTATCCATGAGATCATCGATCTGCCTGTCGATGCATGTGCCAACCGCATCCCACATCATGTCTTGGGCGACGGAGGTCATGGTGACATAGGCTTGATAGGACGGCTCTTGTTCCATCTCTTTGCGCAGCTCTTGATGATTGCGCGCCTCACGGCCTTCCCGCTTTTCGAATTCTGGGCGGACTTTCTTTTCCAGGAGCATGCGCTGACCCGGATCAATTTTGGTGCCGAGAAACACCTTCATATCGACGATGGCTAACTGTTCAGCAATCTCGTCGTGATTTGATTCCGGCATCATCGGATGGGGGCGATGGGCATCCATGGTGGTGTCCTCTCTTTTAAGTCAACGTGTTTCACTTAAGTGTCATGAGTTACGCTTGTTATTAAGCAGCATGGGTTACCTATGCTTTAATCATCGTCGAATTCTTTCATTATCTCATCATAGTCTTCTTCGCTGTCCGCTTCCAGGCGGGCACTGTCGGCACGGAGTACGCGGAACACTTTGTGCATGATCCGGTTGCGCAGTAGGCCACGTTCTTTGAGGGCATCATCGTCGGTGTTGTAGCCTTCCACATCAGCAGTGGTGAACCCGCCTTTTGCTTCGGACACCCGCTCTTGGGTATCAAGCCGTTCGCGCAACACTGACACCTCAACCGTCAACGCCATGACCATGGCCATTAGCTGGTCCTTGGTCGGACCGTCGTGGAATGGGTGGGGGCGGCCTTTGGGGATCCACACTTTATCGGCAGGGCCGGTTAATCCGGGGGCGGCAACCATGGGCGTCTCCTTTTCTCAATCGAGTCTTTTATGTCGTTTCCATATGTAGGCCAACATAGGCCCAGGACAAATGATCAGGGTCAAGGGAATCGCGACCGTTCACGGTGTAACGCTTTGACAGATCCATTTTCAGAGAATTACCAACTAATCTGCATACCCTGGCTCCCGTGATCAATAGTTTCGACACAGTGCAGGGCTTCTGTGGACACATCAGCGTGGGCGATTTTCTACTTCACACGGTGGGGCGGCTTCATGCCGAGCCAGACCGTGTATTGGCCGGTCCCTGGTTTGCTGATCAACATGAGCGGGCGCAGGATTGTCCAGCTCAAGCCGTTGTTCATCAGCGGGGCCTTGTCGGGGATGGTGTGTTCCAAGATCACCTTGGCAACGAGGCGTACCCAGAACGGGCTGATACCTTTTTGGTTTTCAAAAAAGCGCGGGTTAAGGCGAGCGCGCTCTTAGTCTGCACGCTTCTCGTTACTTTTTTACCACTAGTTCCGTGCGTTCGCCGGCGGGGCCGATGAAGGTGCCTGCCATGTACCCGTCATAGTGCGGAGCCGGCGGCGTTATGAAATCAACGTTTAAGTTTCCAAGGCTGTCCGCCTCAAACGTTGTCATGGCTATGCCCGGCGGCAGTTGATCAGCCGGGCCGGGACGGGCGCCGAATTTCGGTTCGTACTGGTCGAGCTCGAGCTTGTTGCCGCGCTCGGACGCGACAAGCACCGAGAGATCATAATTGTGATCGGCGGGTAGGCCTTGGGCATGGGACAACACGCCGACCGGAAATGACAAGTCGCCCTGATCGCCAAGTCGAAATGTTTCCAGATAGAATTTTTTGAGCGCCGGTAAGTCGGGCCCGGCCAGCACCATGATGAAGACCCGGTCGATGAGGGTTTTCGGTTCTGGATGATTTGAATTGGCACGGTCACCGGTGTTGCCGGTGAGATAAAGCACCTCTTCCCCTGGACCGACAACCTGCATGGCGCGGATGGGTGAGCCGCCGGTGAGCGCACGCGGCCAGCCAATAACGCGGAACGGTGCGCCTTCGAGTTTCTTCATCACCACTTCTACATCTGAGACGATGATTTCTATGGCTGCCCAACCGTGCGACGTGAGGGTTTTGAAATTCGGGACGGGGTCTATCTCGACGGCGCGGATAAAAACGTCTTCGCCACTGTTGGGCCCGAGCATGATGTAGCGCCGGCCGGCGCTGGCGGCAGCCCCCCACGAGGCCGCGAGTGCCTCCGGCACAATGCCACGTTCCGCCACCTCATAGTCCAGCCATGTGGTGTACTGGTCTTCCACCGGGGTTATATCCGGTGCACCGATGGTGGCCGTTTTGACGCGTTTTAGACGTGAGTTGGCTGCAGTCATCGTGATCAATCCTTGGGCGTCGGCAGGGCTGGGCTGCCCCAGTGTGGCGGCAGCGCCAAGAAAAATGCCTCTGCGGCTTGGGTTTTATCCTAGTTTGTGCGGAGTTATAACCTCAGGCTAACGGTCTGGACCGTCTCTGACGAGGGTCTACGCCTCTATTAACTCAGCCTTTGAGCACTATGCCGCAAATGCCTGACTCTTAACCATAAAATGGTCTTTGTTAACGGCCCCTTTACCTTTGCAGGCGAGTCTGGTGGGGTGAGAAGAGCCTCCTCCGGACGGAGTGCGGCTTTTCTGTAATGGGGCGCCTGGACATCTAACCAAATTGGCAGATTTCAGGGCGTAGGGGATTTAAGGACGCATGTACAACAGCCGTCTTGACGCGCTGACCGATTATCCGTTTCAACGGCTGACCGCGCTGCTGGCCGATCTTAAGCCCAGCGGCAAAGGTGAGCCCATAGCCATGTCCATCGGCGAGCCTCAACACCCTGCTCCAGAACTGATCCACCTGGAATTGGCCCGCCAAGCCTTCGGCTGGAACAAGTATCCACCAACCAACGGCACAATGGCGTACCGCTCCGCCGTGGCCCATTGGCTTACCAAACGATATAGCTTGGGGTACGGCTGGATCGACGGGGACCGCAACACCTTGCCGGTTGCCGGTACACGTGAAGGTCTGTTCATGGCCGCCATGTTGGCCGTGCCACCCGAAAAAAACGAGCAGACACCGGCCGTGCTGATGCCTAATCCGTTTTATCAGGTGTATGTGGGCGCGGCGGTGATGGCAGGTGCTGATCCGGTGTTTGTGCCGGCGACACGGGACAGCAATTTTCAACCGGACTTCTCGACCCTTGATGAGGGCGTTCTCGATCGTACGGCCTTGGCCTACATCTGCAGCCCGGCGAACCCGCAGGGTGCGGTGGCAACACTGGAACGCTTGCAAGACATAATTCGCTTGGCACGCAAACATGACTTCGTTGTCGTCGGCGATGAATGCTACTCAGAAATCTATCCGAACGCGCCGCCGCCAGGATTGCTCGAAGCCTGCGCGGCCATGGACGGTGATGGCAAAGGCGACCTGTCGAACGTGCTGGTGTTCAACTCTCTGTCTAAGCGCTCAAATGTGCCTGGCTTGCGTGCCGGTTTTGTCGCCGGGGACGAAACGCTCATCGCGAAGTTCCAAACACTGCGGTCTCACGGTGGTGCGGTCACGCCCTTGCCGGTGATGGCCGCAGCAGCCGCGTTGTGGAACGATGAGCGTCACGTTGAGTCTAACCGCGCCCTCTATCGCCAGAAGTTTAGCGACGCGGCAGACATCTTCGGCTCCCGTTTTGGATTTTCCGTTCCCGACGGCGGTTTCTTTTTGTGGCTCGACGTCGGCGACGGCCGCGAAGCCGCCCGTGCCTTATGGCAACAAGGTGGTATTAAAGTTTTGCCGGGAACGTTTTTAAGCCGCCCAGGTGATGACGGCACCGACCCTGGCGACCGTTACATCCGCGTGGCTTTAGTGCATGACCGCGTCGCCACTGCCAATGCGTTGTCGCGTATGTTTGACATTCTATCGAAAGAGGTTTGATCGTTATGGCCAGTACAGCAACCCGAATCGAAACCGGACCATTCTTGCCGCCTTCCATGGTTGCGGCACTGAAACGGAGTTGTTGGGCTGCTGCGGGCTGCGCCATCGTTGCCATCGCCGTTGCCGGTATGCTCGCCCTGATCAGTTATCATGCGGCCGACCCGTCCTGGAACACGGCAACCAGCGCAGATGCACGCAACTGGCTGGATGAACCGGGCGCGATCTTTGCTGATGCCTTGCTACAGGCATTGGGTTTGGCGGCCATCGCCCCGGTCTTAATTATTGCGGCTTGGGGCGGCCGGGTCATGCGGGTTGAGTCCATTTCATGGCTGTGGCTGCGCGTGGTGTCTGTGCCTGCAGCCGCACTGCTTTTGGCCGTGGGTCTGGCCAGCGTGGGTCAGTCTTCTGCCTGGGCCTTGCCAGCCGGGCTTGGTGGGTATTCAGGCCAGATTTTACTGGGCCTCATGGTCCTGAAATTAAGCGGCATCGGTGCTGCTGAAAGTGTGCGTTGGTTGATCACCGCGCTGAGCTTAACCGGTGGGCTTGCTCTCTTTCATTGGATCTTAACGGTGCCTCTGGATGCATTCGGCGTAGTGGCCTTGTGGGCCAAGCGCAAGATTTTGCGCACAGCCAATTGGATGATAGGCCTGGTCAGCCGGGTGCGTGCCGAAGTCTCTGAAAAGGCTTACGCACGCGCGTCTTCAAGAGCCTCTGCGCTGGCTTCGGCAAGACCGGCAAAACGGTCTACCACCCGCATCGAGCCAACATTAGACGACAGCACCGAATACGACGTGTATGAAGACACCGCGGCGCCCGACGAAGTTGATGACTTTGACATGGTTGACGCCCGAGTAGGCGCAGGCGCTTCTGCGTCTGCGCGGCAAGCGGACATTGTCGTCCCGCGTAAGCAAGCTGCGAAACCCTCGAAGAAAGATCTAGCCTCGCGGCAAGGATCATTGTTGCCCGCCACACCGGAAGGCTTCGAACTTCCGCCGCTCGACATTTTGAGTTTACCGCGGGTGGAAACCCAAAAGCCGATCGACACGCAATCTTTGGAAAGTAACGCCAAGTTATTGGAAGGAGTGCTGCAGGACTTCGGCATTAAGGGCGAAATTGTCAAAGTGCGCCCAGGTCCGGTGGTAACGTTGTATGAATTAGAGCCTGCACCAGGCACCAAGACCGCCCGTGTTGTATCGCTGGCAGATGACATCGCCCGCTCCATGAGTGCGGTGGCCGTGCGTATTGCTGTCGTGCCAGGCCGCAGCGTGATCGGTATTGAACTTCCCAACGAACGGCGCGAGACGGTTTATTTCCGTGAAATGTTATCATCGGATGCCTGTGACCGCTTTGACGGCAAGCTCACATTGGCGCTGGGTAAAGACATTGGCGGCGCACCGGTTTATGCCGACTTGGCGCGCATGCCCCACCTGCTGATCGCTGGCACCACCGGCTCGGGCAAGTCGGTTGCTATCAACACCATGATCACATCGTTGCTATACCGGCACACACCCGACGACGTGCGCTTGCTGATGATCGATCCCAAAATGCTCGAGCTATCTGTCTATGACGGCATTCCGCATTTGCTTTCGCCTGTAGTCACGGAACCGGGTAAGGCGGTTGTGGCGCTGAAGTGGGTCGTCCGTGAAATGGAAGACCGCTACCGCGCCATGAGTCAGCTCTCGGTGCGCAACATTGCCGGATACAACCAACGTCTTAAAGACGCGGCCAAGAAAGGCCGTGTTCTGACCCGCACGGTGCAGACCGGCTTTGACCCGGAAAGCGGCAAGCCCATCTACGAAGACCAGGAACTTGATCTCACGCCGCTGCCTTACATCGTCGTCGTCATTGATGAAATGGCCGACCTTATGCTGGTGGCCGGAAAAGACGTGGAAGCCGCTGTGCAGCGTTTGGCACAAATGGCGCGGGCGGCCGGCATTCATGTGATCATGGCAACACAAAGACCATCGGTGGATGTCATCACCGGCACCATCAAAGCGAACTTCCCGACGCGGATCTCCTTCCAAGTCACGTCAAAAATTGACAGCCGTACGATCCTAGGCGAACAGGGCGCGGAACAACTCCTCGGCCAGGGAGACATGCTGTATATGGCCGCCGGTGGAAGGGTCACCCGAGTGCACGGACCCTTCGTCACCGATGAGGAAGTTGAGCAGATTGTCCGCCACCTTAAAGACCAAGGTCATCCGTCCTACCTGGAAGACGTGACCGATGAAGATGCGGCAGACGTCTCTGACGTGCCGGGCTTCAGCAACCTGGCCGGCGGCAACACCAACACCGGTGACGCTTTGTTCGATCAAGCGGTGGCCGTGGTAGCGCGGGAGCGCAAGGCCTCCACCAGCTTTGTCCAGCGTCACCTGCAGATCGGCTATAACCGCGCCGCCAGGATTATTGAAGACATGGAAGCCCAGGGCATGATTGGCAAGCCCAACCATGTGGGCAAACGCGAGGTTCTGCTGCCGGAAATAGCGGAGACGTTTTAGGCCTTGGCTATTTTGGGCGTCTTCGCGTGCGCGCCAGAGAGACCTCACCGAATGAGCATACAAATCGCGGATTGATCTTTAAGGCTGGGCCGGTTTCCCTTTACCTACGCAAAAGAACAAGCGTATCCTCCGCAGCACATCTGATAAGGGAGGCTCGCCATGCTGCCGGTGATTGATCAACCGTTTCCTCACGACCTCATGCCCATTCCCGACCACGATGAACATGCGCGCGAAGACTTTACCGTCACGCTGAAGCTGTTCGCATCAGAGCACCTCTATCCTTATGACGAGGTGGTTTATGAAAAACGAGCCAAGCCGAAGTTCATAAAAGAGAACAGCCGCGCGCCAGAGAATTGCGACGAAGTGCATCACTTAATGATGGACGATCCGTTTACCCAGTTCTGGAGTAGCATCGCCCGCAACATGCAGGAGTCTCTGTGGGACACCCAGGGCCGCATTGCTGAACGGCAGCTCGATCGCATTGAAGCAGAAGCAAAAAAGAACAGCGCAGAACCTATCGGCAGCCTAACGCTAGACCCGGATTTCAAGACGCCATCGTATATTGATGCGGTGGACATTCACGCCATGCCCGGTGGCTACCAGACCACTCTTTCTGACGATGATGTTTTTCAAGGCGCGGTCTATGACCGTGGCGCCTACTACTACACCAAAGGCATGGTCGGGCGGCATGGCCAGGGTGGAGGTACAGCTATGGTGATGGCTGTGAAAGACCGCTATCCGGAATTAAAGCCGAAGCGCATTCTTGACGTGGGCTGCGCCATTGGTTGGTCAACCGCACCATTATTGCACGCCTATCCCGATGCCGAAGTTTACGGCATTGATGTTGGCGCAGCGATTTTACGCTATGGCCATGCTCGCTCGGAATCACTCGGCGATAAAATTCACTACCTGCAAATGAGTGGCGACGATATCAAATTCCCCGACGGACATTTTGACCTTGTTGTTAGTGGCGGCGTATTCCACGAGACGTCAAACAAGGGTGCTAAAAAGATGGTCTCGGAAATGCATCGCGTCACAGCGCCTGGTGGCGTGTGCATGAATTACGATATTCCCTACGGGGGAGCGTACAACCTGCATGCCCAGTTCATGCTCAACTGGGACTGCTATTACAACGCCGAGCCGTTTTGGCGACAATGGACGGGTTGGGACCGCACCGAGTTCATGGCCAACGGCGGTTTCGACCAGGATGCCGTGCAGGAATGGTGGGCGGACCGGGATCATCACGGCAACTTCAAGCTATTCAAAGACCCATTTGATGACCTCCACACATCAGCCCGTGGCGGCATCGGCCGGGTGCATTTTTTTGGAGCTAAAAAAGCCGCCTAAAAAGCCGTCTTAGATACGGTTTAGCGGAGTGCTAGCACCTCATGCACTTTGGCGGCGCAGTTTTCGGCACTGTCGTCGCCGTCATACTCTTGTTGAAAATGGGACTGCACAGACGGCCGTTGCACAGCCGCGTCGAACCACGCCTCGAGTTCTGGGCTGCCTGCACGCCAATTATAGTCACGCGGCACAGGCTCGGGCACATACTTGGGTACGCATACGTCTAAGTACGTTAAAGCATGGATAGCCGCTGCATCACCGATATCGAAAGCATGTTCCATTGCAGCGTCCGTGTTCATAGTGGAAACACAGCGCTTCACCTTAGGCCACAGCCAGTTGATGAACTTGGGCCGCGGTTCGTCTGAATAGTCATCATCTGTGGTCAACTGCGTCGTCGCCTCGAACATAATATCGGCCAAGGCCAAGCGGCGCAGCGCATCCCAGCGTGCCGGACCGGACGCGGGATAAAGAGACCTCCCGCCTGGCGCTAAGCTGTCCAAATACTCGACAATGGCCTGGCTGCCGTAAAGCGCCGTGCCGTCGCCCAGGGTCAGGGTCGGCACTTTGTTGAGCGGGTTGAGGGCAGTGATGTCATAGTCGGCACGAAACGGATAAACGGCGACGGGCTCGATTTGATCCCATACGCCGGCTTCATGTGCGGCGATCAGCGTTTTATGGGCGAAGAGATGGATGGGCGTATAAAACAGTTTCACAGCATGTCTCCCTGCAGGGGCTCGCTGGAGTGTAAACGAAAGTAGCTAGGCTGGCTTATGTTTTTCACAGCTTGCAACGGTATCCTATTACAGCCATTTTATGCCTTGAAATAGACTTACGTCTGGCAGACTCTGAAAAACCAGTTGAACGCGTCCTTTGAGACTCGTCATTAAAGAAAATCGAAATGATCACGCAGCGCGAACTCGATGTATTCAAACGAGACGGCTTTCTGCTCTTGAAAAATGTTTTCAGTGCAGAGGAAATGTCCGCGTTTTCCCGCAAGGGCCGAAGTCACCCGGGAACAAGCAATGCTGGGACCAGCCTGACTTTGATTCCCGAACTCGCGCCACTGATTGGTGATGACCGCATTCTGACAATGGCCAAAGAAATATTGGGGCCTTCTGCATCTTTTTTCTTCGAAGCGAATTATATTCATTACGCGTTTAATCCGGGGGGCCGTATCAAGGGGCATCTCCATCACGATGGCAAGGGGACGCC
>JAQWRV010000016.1 GCA_029243545.1 Rhodospirillaceae bacterium | reverse complement strand
GAAATGAAACAAGGAATGCGTGACGCAAGACGTCTCTTTACGCAGCGTATATTTGGCTCTCTATATGAAGAGAGTGAAAATGCTGGAAAGCCTGAATTCCTATCGGGTGTTGTGAAAGAAGAATGAATGGCGGAGGGAGTGGGATTCGAACCCACGATACGGTTTCCCGCATACACACTTTCCAGGCGTGCGCCTTCAACCACTCGGCCACCCCTCCTACGATAAAGCGGGCGGAACCTACCCTAGGGATTGGCTCTACACAACGGTAGACCCCACTAGTTCCTTATCAAAACTACGATAAATTCCTTGAATTTCTGCGGTGTTAAGAGGTATGCCTAATGCTAAAGGGGAACTAAGGGACTCAGAGGGCCGTTTTTACCTATGTTTATAGGGCGCACATTGGGTTGGACCATGGTAGCGATAGCCATAATTATGGCCTCAAGCGAAGCCCTTATGGCACTCAGCGCCGGCAGTTATCATGGCTTGGCGACTTCCGATGTTTGGGCTCTGTTGTGGGGCCAATCGCCCGACTTTCTCCAGGGAAATTTAAGTGGAAATATATGGCGCTTTTTAGCCGCATTGGTGCTGGCAATGCCAGCCTGGGCGGTTATAGGGCCATCAGGCATCATTCTGGCTCATGCGTGCCGAAAACGCCCCCCTAAGGGTCGGCTTTTCCACGTCTCTTGAGAAACTCTATACAAGTTCAATCTTGTCAATTTACGAATCTGACATTTTCAGCGCTTCAATAAATGCCGTCTGCGGGATCTCAACGCGCCCGAATTGGCGCATCTTCTTTTTCCCCGCCTTTTGTTTATCCAAGAGCTTTCTCTTTCTTGAAATATCCCCGCCATAGCATTTGGCAGTTACATCCTTGCGCATTGCACTGATGGTTTCACGCGCGATCACCTTGCCACCGATTGCTGCTTGAATAGGTATCTTGAACAGATGTCTTGGAATCAGATCCTTTAGCCGCGCACAGATTTGACGGCCACGGCTTTCAGCTTGTGATCGATGTGCCATGAATGACAACGCATCCACTGGCTCGGCATTGACCAATATACCAATCTTGACGAGATCGCTCTGTTGGTAGTCCGCTATTTCATAGTCAAAACTCGCATACCCTTTAGACATAGATTTAAGGCGGTCATAGAAATCGAAAACAATCTCATTCAGCGGCAGCCGATAAACTGCCATAGCCCGATTACCGACATATGTGAGATCAATCTGCTCCCCACGCCGTTCAGTGCACATTTTTAGTACAGGCCCTAAATAGTCGTCCGGCACCAAAATGGTCGCTTTTACCCATGGCTCTTCCATGGAAGTGATCTTGGTAACATCTGGCATATCGGCTGGATTGTGAAGTTCAAGCAACCTTTGGTCAGTGGTGTGAATGCGATAGACAACGCTTGGTGCCGTCGTAATCAGTTCGAGACCAAATTCACGAGATAGCCGCTCCTGTATGATTTCCATATGGAGCAATCCCAGGAAGCCGCACCTATAGCCGAACCCGAGAGCTGCAGAGCTTTCTGCTTGGTATTCAAAACTAGAGTCATTGAGATTAAGTTTGGCCAGACTGTCTCTAAGGTCCTCGTAATCAGACGCATCGATCGGAAACAATCCGCAAAAAACGACAGCCGTTGACGGCCTAAATCCTTCTAAAGGTTCGGTCGTTTGTCGTTTTTCTTCGGTGATCGTATCCCCAACTTGGCAATCGGAGACCGATTTCATACTGGCATTTAGAAAGCCTATTTCACCGGGACCCAAGTCGACTTTATCCATGGGCTTGGGCGTAAATACGCCGACGCCGTCAAGTTCATATGCCGACCCGGTAGATACCATGCGGACCTTCATGCCCTTTCTTAGGGTACCTTCAAAAACCCGCACGAGGATGACAACGCCGAGATAGGAATCGTACCAGGAATCAACCAAAAGAGCCTTGAGGGGTGCCTTCGGGTCTCCGCAAGGAGCAGGGACTTTCGAAACAATTGACTCTAGAACTGCGGGTATGCCCAATCCGGTCTTTGCTGAAATTTCGACGCCGTCCGACGCGTCTAGGCCAATCACGTCTTCGATTTGCTGTCTTACGCGGTCCGGCTCAGATGCGGGTAAATCGATTTTATTGAGGACAGTAATAATCTCATGGTCGGCATCTAAGGCCTGGTAAACGTTTGCAAGTGTTTGAGCTTCAACGCCTTGGGATGCGTCAACAACGAGCAGAGCCCCCTCACAAGCGCGCAGTGACCGGCTCACTTCATAGGCAAAATCAACATGGCCCGGGGTGTCGACTAAGTTCAATACGTAAGTTTCACCGTCTTCCGCGTTATAGGATAACCGAACAGTTTGCGCTTTAATGGTAATACCGCGCTCGCGTTCTAAGTCCATATTGTCTAGGACTTGCTCTTTCATTTCTCGGTTTTCCAAACCACCACAATATTGGATCAGACGGTCCGCAAGTGTGGACTTCCCGTGGTCGATATGAGCAATGATGGCAAAGTTGCGTATATGCGCGGCATCAGTCATGGCCTAAAATAGATACCTTTAACCACGAAGTTTCCCGCCTACAGACCTTTCGACCGCGGTGATTATCTTTTGAGATACGTCTTCAATTTGTAGATCTGTCAATGTAGCTAGGGCCGGTTCAAGACGCACAGATAACGCAACCGACGTCTTTCCTGACTCAAGTTTATCTCCTGAATAAACGTCGAATACAACGACGTCAGAAATGAGTTCCTTTTCAGAACCACGAACTGCGCGAATAATGTCATCGACCTGAACCGTATTATCTACCACGAAAGCGAAATCACGCTCCACGGGCTGAAATGCTGGCGGCGAGAATCTTGGACGCGCCGCACCAGCCTTGTTCTTGCGCTTGGGCAACCGGTCTAAGAAAACTTCAAAGCCCACTATCGGGCCGTCAACACCAAGTTTTCTAAGCGTTAGTGGGTGCAAAACACCAAACTCGGCCAGGATTGAAGACCCAAGTCTCAGTGCTCCAGATTGGCCTGGGTGATACCAGGGAGGTGCAGGACTTTCTGGAGCCGCTCTAGTTTGCACCCTGTTGGTGGGGATGCCGGCAACATCCAAGGCGGACAGTGCATCTGCTTTCGCGTCGAAGGCGTCGGCGCTTCTAGTTGAGCCAGTCCAATGCCGCGAAACAACATCACCAAACCGGAGGCCAGCAACGACAAGCATCTGCTCGCCTGGCAGCGCACCTTGGAAACTGGGTCCAATCTCAAACAATGCAGCGTTTGGAATTGCATGATCTGCGTTGCGCCCGGCAGCGAGGACAAGGTTCGGAAGAAGAGATGGACGCATAACGTCCAACTCGACACTTATCGGGTTTTCCAAGCTTATCGTCCGCGCGCCGTTTGCAAACAGCTCGGCGTGTTGCCCAGAAAGAAACGACCACGTTGTTGTTTCATGCAGACCCCGAGCCGCCATCGCCCTTCTTATCGATCTCACACGTCGCTGGTCTTGCGAGAACGCTGATTTGGAAACAGCGGGCCTCGGGAGCGATGCGACAGGAATAGCGTCGTATCCTTTGACTCGAAGTACTTCTTCAATCAGATCATGCTCACCGTCAACGTCACTCCGCCATGACGGAATATCTATGGACCATTCCTCTTTTGAACCGATGGAAACGACAAACCCCAGACGCGTTAGAAGGTCTTTAATTTCATGATGAGTCAGATCGATGCCGCCGAGTTTAGCGACGCGTGCCGGTCTAAAAGATACAACCCTATTATGCATGGGTTCTGCGCCGCCATTTACGAGATGAGATGCTTCTCCCCCGCAGATCTCCATGATCACTTTAGTCGCGATTTCAGCGCCCATGTTCGTCGACGCTGGATCAACACCCCGTTCAAAACAGTAACGTGCGTCAGAAACGACACCCAATGACCTACCCGTTGTGGCGATATTCACCGGGTCAAACAAGGCAGACTCAAGAAAAAACTCTGTGGTAGATTCAGTGCAGCCCGATGGTTGGCCGCCCATAACACCGGCTATTGCCAACGCCTTCCGCTCATCGGCGATGACAACCATGGATTTGTTCAGCTTGTACTCAGAGCCGTTTAGCGCCGATATCTGTTCGTCGTTCTTGGCAAGTCGTGGCCCGATATGGCCAGACACTTTTTCTGTATCAAACGCGTGAAGAGGGCGGCCCAAATCAACTGTGATGTATTGGGTTACATCAACGATAGCCGACACAGGGCGCAGTCCAATCGCTGTGAGGCGATCTTTGAGCCAGGCCGGGCTTTCTGTATTTTTGACACCCCGTATGGTGCGTCCGACGAAGTGAGGGCAAAGATGCTCCTGATCGACCGGCAAGCTCATGGCGACGTTTCGCGGACTATCGAAAGTTCCTGCTACCGGCGACACGTCCAAGGCCTTGAGTTTGCCAAGGCCAGCTGCGGCCAGGTCGCGGGCGACCCCTCTAACTCCCAAAGCGTCAACGCGGTTAGGAGTGAGAGCAATATCAATGACTGGTTCTAACGACAAGGCCTCTGCAGCCCGCGAACCAACTTGGCTATCCGGCGAGAGTTCGATGATACCATCGTGATTATCCCCAAGATTCAACTCCTGAGCCGAACACAGCATCCCGTTGCTCTCGACACCTCTGATCTTGCCGACCTTAAGCACATCTTCGGTCGAAGGAATCACATCGCCAGGTCTGGCCAAAATTCCTTTTAATCCTGCCCTGGCATTTGGCGCTCCACAGACGACCTGAATTTCTTCTGATCCTGTCGAGACCTTGCACAATTTCAAACGATCCGCGTCAGGGTGCTTTTCAGCGCTGATGATCTGAGCAACGATGAAAGGCTCTAGCGCTTCAGCGGGATTCTTAACGTCTTCTACTTCTAGCCCTATGGCTGTGAGCTTGTCTGCAATGTCTTGGAGGCTGGCGTTGGTTTCGAGGTGATCCTTGAGCCACGACAACGTGAACTTCATGGGCTCAGTCCCCCGACCAGGGACGGCACATCAAGCGCGGAAAATCCATAGTGCTTGAGCCAACGGAGATCTGATTCAAAAAATGTCCTGAGGTCTGGAATACCGTATTTCAACATAGCCACACGCTCGACACCCATGCCAAATGCAAAACCTTGATAGACATCCGGATCGAGACCACACGCTTTAATGACGCTGGGATGAACCATTCCGCACCCCAGAATTTCCAGCCAATCTGCACCTGCGCCGATTTTTAGTTCCCCATTGTTGCGTGAGCAGCCGATGTCCATCTCGGCAGACGGCTCTGTGAATGGGAAATATGAAGGCCTAAATCGTACTGGGGGATCATCCACTTCAAAGTACGCATTGGCAAACTCAATAAGGCATCCTTTGAGGTGACCCATGTGCGTGCTTTTGTCGATCACGAGTCCTTCAACCTGATGAAACATCGGCGTATGCGTTATGTCGTAGTCACACCGGTAAGCACGGCCTGGCGCCAATATACGAATTGGCGGTTTATGCTCCTGCATAACCCTAATTTGCACGGGAGATGTGTGCGTTCTCAATAGATGCCGGGCCCCATCTTCCTGAGGTGGAATAAAAAAGGTGTCGTGCATCTCTCGGGCGGGGTGGTCAGGTGGAAAATTGAGGGCCGTAAAATTGTGAAAGTCGTCTTCAATATCGGGGCCTTCAGCAACCTCAAATCCCATTGGGCCAAATATGGCGACGATCTCTTCAATAGTCTGACTTATGGGATGCAATGTGCCTTCTGACTCTGGACGAACCGGCAAAGATACATCTACACGTTCTGAATTTATGCGGCTCTCAATTTCTAAACTTTCGAGACTTATTTTCCGCGACTCGATTTTCTGAGCGATTTCTTCCTTCAGCGCATTCAGAGACTGGCCTGCTTCTTTTCGGGCCTCAGGGTCCATACTCCCAAGGCCCTTCATGAGCGCTGTGATACGGCCTTTCTTACCAAGCGCGCTTACACGTATTTCATCTAGCGCCGCCAAACCAGATGCACTTGTGACTTCAGCAACAATGGTATCGCGAAGTTCTGTAAGTTGTTCCATGAGCCTGTCTCGTTTCGAACTGGTTTGAGTCCATAGTAATTGTGAGGGCCGGCCCTACGGCAGCCCCCACCGAGACATTCCTCTAACGGGGTGGCTGGCGCCAATATGGCGCCTCTTGACCTTAACTGAGTGCCGCTTGAGCCTCTTTAACAAGGCTCGCGAAAGTCTCGGGCTCACGGACCGCAATATCGGCGAGGATTTTTCGGTCTAACTCGATACCCGATTTCCGGAGCCCGTCCATAAATCGTGAATACGTCAGGCCGTGCTCACGGGCACCGGCATTGATGCGCTGGATCCAAAGTGAACGGAAGTTCCGTTTCTTTACTCGCCGATCTCGATACGCATACTGAAGTCCTTTTTCGACTTTCTGCTTTGCTACCCGAAAACTTTTAGAGTTGCGGCCCTGGTACCCTTTTGCAGCATCCAGCACCTTTTTATGTCGGGCATGCGTAGTTACGCCCCTTTTTACGCGTGACATCAAACGCCTCCGTTACGACGTGCCATAAGGCAGAAATTTCTTCACGATCTTGGCGTCAGAACCAGCCAACACGAAAGAACCTCTCGACTTACGCTTCATTTTTTGTGATTTGGATGCCAGACAGTGACGCTTATAGGCAAAATTGCCCTTAAGCTTGCCAGAACCCGTCGTCCGGAAGCGCCGTTTTGTGGCGCTTTTCGTCTTCATTTTGGGCATTTCTATTTCCTTATTCTCACGTATTTCTGACGAATGGGCATGCCCAGGCACTCAAAGCGCCTCTTGCCGGACCGTCATTGGCCTATAAATAGGCGCTCTCCATAGTGCTAACCTATGGCGAGCGGCGGTTTATACAGCCAGATTCTAGGATATGCAAGCCGTTGGAGAGCCTAGAAAGCAGCTCTGAAAACCTCTAAGCGCTATCGTGGTGCGATCACCATGACCATCTGCCGGCCTTCCATCTTTGCCTCTTGTTCGACCTTAGCTATTTCATCGATATCGGCTTTGACCCGCTTGAGCACATCTACGCCGATTTCCATGTGGGCCATTTCTCTTCCGCGAAAACGCAAGGTAACCTTCACTTTGTCGCCATCGCTTAGAAAACGACGCATATTGCGCATTTTCACTTCATAGTCATGGTCATCAATATTTGGCCGAAGCTTGATTTCCTTAACATCAATAACTTTCTGTTTTTTCTTGGCTTCATTCTTCTTTTTCTGGGCTTCGTACTTGTACTTGCCGTAGTCAAGAATCTTGCAAACAGGTGGATCAGCGTTAGGGGAAATCTCTACGAGGTCCAAGCCAGCTTCATCGGCATGGCCCATGGCGTCTTGAGCAGTAACGACGCCGATATTTTCTCCTTCGGCACCGATTAGACGCACCTTGGGCACATCTATGTCTTCGTTGACGCGCGGTCCATCCTTGGACGGCGTCGTCGTCATCATGGGTCTAGCTATTTATGAGTCTCCTCTTTCAATTTTCAGAAAGTCTACGGGACAGACGACAGTTTCTGCCGAAGCGCATCAATTGAGTGACGCGTTTGTCGTTTTAACGTCTGTTATCCCTACACATCCCTTAAGAGCCGGGCGATTCCGCCTCTGTAGAGATTGTATCGACTGCCTCTGCAAGGGCAAGTATTTCTTGGGTCTTTCCGCCCAACCGCCGCAATGCCACGGAGCCCGCCTCGGCTTCTTTTTGACCAACCACAGCCATAACCGGAACTTTTACGTGGGAATGCTCGCGGACCTTGTAGTTGATTTTTTCGTTTCGGATATCGCATTCAACCCTGAGTCCCCTGGCCTTAAAGGCTTCTGCAACCGCTGCCGCGTATTCGTCAGCGTCTGACGTAATCGTGGCGACTACAACTTGGACAGGGGCTAGCCACAATGGAAATTTGCCGCTGTAGTTCTCGATTAGAATTCCAATGAACCGCTCCAAACTACCCAAAATAGCTCTATGAAGCATAACTGGACGGTGCTTCTCGCCATCTTGTCCGACATAGACCGCATCGAGTCGTTCAGGCAGCACAAAATCGAGCTGAATGGTGCCACACTGCCATGTCCGGCCGATAGCATCCTTAAGATGAAATTCAAGCTTAGGGCCATAAAAGGCACCCTCACCTGGAGTGACTTCGTACTCTAAGTTGGCCGCTTGAACGGCGGCCTCCAACGCTTTCTCGGCCTGGTCCCAGGTTTCGTCTTCTCCGGCACGGACATCCGGGCGCGTTGCCAGTTTTACTTCCAACTCATCGAATCCGAGGTCGTGGTAGACCGACTGCAGTAGTGAACAGAACGCAGTCGTTTCCTTAGTTACCTGATCTTCCCTGCAGAAAATATGAGCGTCATCCTGGGTCATTTGCCGGACGCGCATCAAGCCATGCAGTGCGCCATGAGGTTCGTTGCGGTGACAGCATCCAAACTCCGCCATTCTGATCGGCAGATCACGATAGCTCCGAATGTCATTCTTGTAGATCTGAACGTGCGCCGGACAGTTCATGGGCTTAATGGCCATGAGTTTTGCGTCGTTGGATACGACCGGCGCGTCTTCATCAGTGCTTGGCACTTCGTCGGGAACAACAAACATGTTTTCGCGAAACTTCGACCAATGCCCAGATTGCTCCCAGAATCGAGAATCGAGGAGCTGAGGCGTTTTAACTTCTACATAACCTGCTACGCCAAGACGCCGCCTGATGTATTGCTCCAGCGCCAACCAAACTGTGTACCCTTTAGGGTGCCAAAAAACTGACCCCTGCGCCTCCTCCTGGAGATGGAAAAGATCCATCTCCCGGCCGAGTTTGCGATGGTCCCGCTTTTCAGCTTCTTCAAGCATCCGAAGGTGCGCTTTAAGTTGTTTCTCGTCAGCCCAGCACGTTCCGTAGATGCGTTGAAGCATCTCATTGCGATGGTCTCCACGCCAGTATGCACCGGCAAGCTTCATGAGTTTAAACGCTTTTCCTAACTTTCCTGTTGAGGGCAGGTGCGGGCCGCGACATAGATCAAGCCACTGACCTTGCTTGTAGATCCGAATATCATCTCCGGATGGCAAGCCCTGAATAATCTGCGCCTTGTAGTTCTCGCCGGCTTCACTGAAATAATGAATGGCCTGCTCACGACCCCAGATTTCTCTGACGATCTCTTCGTCTCGATCAACAATATCTCGCATGCGCTTTTCAATCTTTGCCAGATCTTCAAGTGCAAAAGGTTCGTCCCGTGCAAAATCATAGAAGAACCCGTGCTCAACCACGGGGCCTATGGTGACCTGCGTATCTGGGTATAGTTCCTGAACAGCCTGTGCCATGACATGAGCAGCATCGTGCCGAAGCAATTCAAGAGCCGCCTCGTCTTTTGCGGTCACGATTGCCACGCTGGCATCACTAGAGATGGCTGTCTTAAGGTCTTGCAGCTCACCATTAAGCCGAATGGCCAAAGCGGCTTTTGCAAGGCCAGGACCAATATCAGCGGCCAGCGCAGCGCCCGTTACAGACTCTGCGAATTCACGCACACTGCCGTCTGGCAGGGTGATGGCAACCATGGAATTCCCTTTTCATTCCCGAGGAAGTAGAAGCGCGGGCAATCTAAGAACATAGCCCAACAAGTCAAGAATTTGTCTTGTTTTTTTGAAGTCTGCACGACTTCCGCGGCTGTTATTGAGGCAAGATGGTGACGGCGAAGAATGGTCACATCGGGACCGCGGTGGCCGATTAGGGCTGCATCAGACCCTGGATTATACAGGACGAACTGTGGCAACCTGCCGCCGCGATCAGGTGCATTAGCCCGTTGTCAGTTCCAATCGCCGATGTTGCAGCCCAAACCAAGAATACGAGCTTCACGAGGGAGGCGTGACCACATAAATTTACGGCTTCAGGTGTAGTTTCATGCACATCCTCTAAAATATCTGGCGCTTGGCATTCACCGATCAAGGCCGGCCGGTCACCGCCGGGAAATGCCACTTCCCCCCATTTCCGCGTATCGTGCTGGTGTCCATTGGACGCCTTTGACCCCTTCAGGAGCGAATGCGCTGAGGGTTTGAATAAAAGAACCAACCGAGCCAGTCTGTATCACTAAGATAGAGCCCGATTGGTCTACTGGGGTTGCGCTTTATATCACTTCGAACAGACGTTCATTTCTGGAAATGACTAAGTGCGGTTTCATAGGTGTCGAACGTGGCCTTAACCATATCCATTTTGTCAAAGTATTCGACAACATGCGCGCGTGCGCGTTCCGCAAGAGTAGACCGGTCATTCGGTTCTATGTGTATGGCTTGTCCGATTGCTCCAGCGAGAGATTGGGCGTCACCAGGTGTGAAAAGCCATCCCGTGACGCCCGGAAGCATAATCTCGGGCGCCGCTCCATGTGCAGGCGCGACGACTGGACGTCCCATCGCTTGCGCTTCAGCCACGACGCGCCCGAAGGCTTCCGGGCGGGTCGAAGCAGATACAACAACATCAGTGACCATGTAGGCTGCAGCTATGTCACGACAATCATCAATAATCTGAACATTGCCTGCCACACCTTTACTGTTGATGTGGGCTTGTAATCGGGATCGGTACGACGAGCCGGCAGCCGACGGGCCTACGAGCAAACAACGCCAATCAGCAGGCATACGCCCCCCAACGTCAAGCAGTGAAAGGGCGTCGACCAAAAGAGTTTGCCCCTTCCAGCTTGTTAAACGACCTGGCAGCATTATAACCGGGCCATCATCAGGGAGGCGCCATTTTGTTACTAAGTCGATCATACGCGCCGATGTCACAGCGGTCGGGTTAAACACGTCGAGATCTACACCTCGGTAAATGATCCGAATTTGATCTTCTTCTAGCCCATACTCATGCACAACATGGTGAGCGATAAAATCTGAAATGGCAATCGTAGGCCTTCCCATCGTCATAACTCGGTTGTAAGGCTTTTTTAGCCCAAACAATCCCAAGCCATACACACCATGAAAAGTCGTCACTAGGGGGAAATCTTTGGTTCTCCTCGCCAAGTGCGCGCTCCATGTTGGTGCCCGGGACCGCGCATGCACGACATCCACTGATTGCTTGGCGATAAGGTCAGACAGCAGTTTGGCATTTCTCCAAATCTTGAACGGTGACTTGGTGGCAAGCGGGAGCAAGATGTGCTCACCTCCGACGCGCTCCAGCTCTCGCACACGAGACCCGCCAGAAGATGTGACCAACGCGCGCCAGCCTGCGTTGACAAGCGCTTCAGCCATATCAATGGTCCCGCGCTCCACGCCACCAGTACCAAGTCCAGGGAGGACTTGCAGACAGGTCTTGATAGTGTGATCAGATGACATATCAGTGGTAGTGTACGACACTTTTGACTAGATCAGCATCAACGGTGCACGCCCCGTTAAAGACCAGGAACGGACCAGTGACCTCTCAATCTCTCATTCTAACATGCCCCGATGGGGCGACAATCGCCTATGACAAAGTTGAGGGCATGTCTCCCGGGATCTTTTTCTTGCATGGCCTCAACTCAGACCGTGGCGGCACAAAGGCTGTATCTCTTCGCACTTACTGTCAGAACACCGGCCGCGCCTTCGTCTCAATAGATATGTTTGGCCATGGCGAGTCCTCCGGTGAATTCCAAGACGGTGGGATTAGCCGTTGGACTGAGAACGCCATCTCCGCCCTTGATCATCTTACCGCGGGCCCCCAAATCATCATTGGATCAAGTATGGGCGGATGGGTGATGTTGCGCGCTGCGCTATCACGGCCAGATCGAATCATAGGGTTGATTGGTATTGCTGCCGCTCCTGACTTTACCGAAGATTTAATATGGAATTCGCTTACGGAAGATCAAAAACAGGCCATTGACGAAGACGGTTTCATTGAACAACCCAATGATTATAGCGAATTACCCACCGTTATATCCGCACACCTCGTCGAAGACGGACGGAATTGCCTCCTTATGAGGGGCCCTATTGATATTGATACCCCCGTCCGTCTTCTTCATGGACAACAGGACACTGATGTTCCGTATGCCACCTCGCTTCAGCTTGCGGAGAATCTTGTGTCGAAGAACGTGGAAGTCCTCCTTATCAAAGATGGGGACCACCGGCTTTCGCGTGACGAAGATTTGCGAAGGCTAACAGCAGTTATAGATGGCCTATGCGCACTTCAGAGTAACCTGGTATGACCTTTCCAGACCCAAAGGTAACAGGCGCTGGCAGCTCTTAATGATGCTCTAGAGCGGGATCTGCTCGCCCTTACTCAACTGCTCAATGCCCGGGTATCTTGCAATGAACGGCTTTCCAAGCATGCCACAGTTCAAACAGGATGCTATGATGGAGAAGGCAAAGTCAGAGTCTTTGGACTGATCAACGGCATTCTTGGATATCTACGCGGGGTGATTAGCGCCGAAGGTGATGTTGACCCGCGCACGGGGCGATTTGTGCGTATAAAACGCTTTATCCACACAAAAGCTGGATTAAATGTTCACACATAACTCACGGAACTTCCGGTCCTCTACATCCTTGCTAATTGTCTGCGTTGCTCTTTTTTGTTCGGTTGGGTCGGATACGGCTGCTCAGCCCGCATCACTAGACACCTCTATCTATGCAGATAATCAACAAAATACTTATACGCGATGCCTCATAGCTGCTGACGTAAAGCCAGAAACCGGGCTGGAGATGGCGCGGCGTTGGATTAGATTGAAAGGTGGTGAGCCCGCCGAGCATTGCGCTGCAGCCGCCCTGATTGGGCTGGGCGATCCCGAAGAAGCCGCGCTTCGCATGCGAACGCTTGCCGAAAAATCCAATGGCGCACCATCGATTAGAGCCGGCCTGTGGGCACACTCCGGCAGAGCGTGGATGGATGCCGGTGACTACGGCCAAGCGTTGCAATCATTCAACAATGCTTTGGTGTTGCATGACAAAGATAGTGAGGTCTACCTCGACCGCGCTTTAACTTTTGCTGTACTCGACGAGTACTGGTCAGCAATAGATGACCTTAACCGTGTCATTGATCGCCACCCAAATGCCTTGGAAGCTTTGGTTCTACGCGGAAGCGCTTACCGCATACTCAATGTTATCGACCTTGCGTCTGATGATATAGATCGTGCCCTTAGCACACACCCAAATAGTTTAGACGCATTGCTGGAAAAAGGACTTTTGGCAGAGGCTACGGGAGAAACAGATTCTGCGCGCGCCTTATGGGTGCGCATTTTGGAGTTAGCGCCTACTTCTGAAGCTGGAGATGCCGTTCGGAGGCATTTGGAGCGGCTCGACCTAAAGATTGAGCCATCGGTTGAAACCGAGTGAGCCTGCCTCAGAAATCTAGATCCGCATAGACGAGAGCCGGTGCTATACCCGGCAAAGATTCAGCCAAAAGAGTCCGGGAGCTCGGCCTTGATTTGAGACGCACGTACCATTCCTTAGCCAGGGGGTGCTGTTCCCACGGCACGTCGCCCGTATAATCGACCAGAGAAATATGTGCGCCAGCGGCGAGATCGGCCAGTGTAAGCGTCTCACCTGCAAGCCAACTTCGTCGGCCGGTCAACCAGGCGATATACTCCAAATGGGCATGAATATTTTCACGCCCGGCACGCATAGCTCTGGAGTCGGGCGCCTCACCCAGCGCTACTCTTTTGAACAACTTCTCACCGGCGAGGAACTGGGTGACCTCTGACTTAAACTTAGTCTCAAACCAGTCCAGCAATCTTCTCGTTTCAGCGCGAAACTTACTAGTGGTCCCGATCAGCGGAACTTCAGGGTAGGTCTCTTCTAAGTACTCAATGATCGGGTAACCGCCAGAGAGAACAACCTCGTCGTCTTCGACAAGCACTGGAACGTCGCCTGCTGGGTTTAAAACCAAAAAATCATCCCGTTTCAACCAAAACGGCTCTTCGCGTTCCTCCACCTCAAGGTGCTTCTCACTGATCGCCATACGGACGACCCGGGACATGGTTGACAATGGATGGTGGTAAAGCGTGCGCATGTCTTATTTATTAGGCCATCAGCGAGGTCCGTGCCAGCAGAACTGGCTCAGTGAGCAATTGCATCGGCGTGCTCAACCTTGAGATCAAGGGCAGCGGACAGAAGCGCTTGGGTATAGAGCTGTTGGGGTGCATTGAAGACATCAGCTGCAGGCCCACTTTCAACCACCTTGCCGTCTTTCATTACAAGAATGTTGTCAGCGAGCGCCCTTACAACGCGCAGGTCGTGACTGATGAACATGTAGGTCAAGTTGAACCTATCTTGAAGGTCGTTGAGTAAATCGACGGTTTGGGCTTGAACGGAGACATCGAGCGCACTAGTGGGTTCATCAAGAATTAAAAATTCCGGCTCTAAAACCAAAGCGCGTGCGATAGCGACCCTTTGGCGCTGCCCGCCCGAGAATTCATGCGGATAGCGGTCCATTACGTCTGGATCTAAACCCACATTCATCAATGAAGCAGACACCCTTTGCCGCCGTTCGTCCGCGTCGCGCGCTAATCCGTGCACGACTAGCCCTTCCTCTACAATTTGGTTGACAGATAGGCGCGGGCTCAAGGACCCATATGGATCTTGGAAGACAATCTGCATTGACCGCCTTAGGGTACGCATGTCTTTGCGCGCAAGAGTGTCTATACGAGAGTTGTTAAATCGAATTGCGCCGTCACTATTAATGAGACGCAGGAGAGCCAGACCAAGTGTAGTTTTTCCCGAACCACTCTCACCAACAACGCCGATTGTTTGGCCCGCCTTAACTGAGAAAGAAACACCGTCAACCGCTTTAACGTAACCGACCGTACGCCTAATGACTCCCTTCTTAATCGGAAACCAGACTTTCAGTTCTTCCGCTGAGATCAGGTCTTCGCTAATGTCTAAGCCTCGCGTCGTCCATGCTTTCGGCTGCGCTGCTAGCAACTTTTGAGTATAAGGATGCGACGCTTTCCCAAATACGTCAGCGACTAAACCTTCCTCGACAATTTCACCCTCTTGCATGACACAAACCCGATCTGCGATCCGTCGAACAATTTCCAAGTCATGGGTGATAAAGAGAACGGCCATCCCTAGACGGCGCTGAAGGTCTTCAAGAAGGTCGAGGATTTGTGCTTGGATCGTAACATCCAAAGCCGTTGTCGGTTCATCTGCAATTAAAATATCTGGCTCAAGAGCAAGGGCCATTGCAATCATGACGCGCTGACGCTGCCCCCCGGACAGCTCATGCGGCAAGGCGTTTAGCCTTGCCTTTGCATCTGCAAGACCAACCATGTCCAAAAGCTCTAATACCGTCGTCCGGGTTTGTTTAGCGCTGAGATTCTTTTGCACCATCAGCACCTCGCCAACCTGCTTCTCAATCGAGTGCAATGGATTGAGAGACGTCATTGGTTCTTGAAAAACAATCCCGACTTGGTTGCCGCGTATCTGCCGCAAGTTTTCTTCTTCCGCACCTATGACCTGTTGCCCGCTAACAAATATCTCTCCCGACGAAAACCTAGCGGTTGGCGATAAAAGCTGAAGAATCGAGAGAGCTGTTACCGATTTACCTGAGCCACTCTCTCCAACCAAGGCCAGCGTTTCACCAGCACAGAGATCAAACGATACGCTTTTAACCGCCTTTATTTCTGTACCGCCTTGCGCAAATGAAACCGACAAATTATTGATGGAGAGAATCGGTGGGCCGCCGCCGAGAGCTACGTTGGCTATACTCACGACACGTCCCGCCGTGGATCAAAAGCGTCTCTTACAGCTTCTCCGACAAAGACGAGCAAAGTCAGCATCCCCGCAAGCGCAAAGAATGCGGTTAGGCCTAGCCATGGCGCATGTAAGTTTTCTTTCCCCTGCCGCAGGAGTTCACCAAGAGACGGAGAGCCTGGCGGTAGACCGAGACCGAGAAAATCTAAAGACGTTAGCGCGACTACGGATCCAGACAGAATGAAAGGAAGGAAAGTAATTGTCGCAACCATCGCATTAGGTAGAACGTGCTTAACCATGACCTTACTGTCGTTCATGCCAAGCGCCTTAGCCGCCCGCACGTAGTCAAAATTTCTTGCGCGCAGAAATTCTGCCCGGACAACCGCGACGAGCGATGTCCAACTAAAAAGAAGCAATACAAAGAGAAGGGTCCAAAATCCTGGCGCAATAAAAGACGAAACAATAATGAGGACAAATAGTTGCGGTAGACCGTTCCAGATTTCGATAAATCTCTGAAATATTAAGTCCACCCAGCCGCCGAAATACCCCTGGATCGCACCGGCCATTACACCGACAAGTGATGCGACCAAGGTTAATGTAAGCCCAAAAAAGAGTGAAAGGCGAAAGCCGTAAAGGACCCGCGCAAAGACATCTCTTGCCTGATCGTCCGTTCCCAACCAGTTCTCCGTCGAAGGCGGTCCTGGAGCGGGAACACGTAGGTTGTAATTTATGGTGTCGTAGCTGAAACGAACTGGCGGCCACAGAATCCAGCCAGAGTCCTCAATAAGACCAGAGATGTAGGAGTCGCGATAATCTGTCGCTGTGTCAAAATCTCCGCCAAAATCAGTTTCTATATAGTCAAACATGACAGGGAAATGGAGTTTCCCCTCAAAGGACAGAACAATGGGCCGATCATTGGCGATGACTTCAGAAAGCAGCGTAATAACCGCCAAGCCTAGCAGAATTCGAAAGGACCAAAGGCCCCGCTTATTAGCCTGAAAGTTAGCAACACGCCGGCGATTGAGAGGCGTTAGCCAATTGGACAGAAACTCGAAACCCCGCGTCATGCCGCTTGGCTTTCAAAGTCGATGCGAGGATCGATGACGTGGTATGCGATGTCGTTTACAAGATTAAGAACGAGGCCGATGAGACTAAAAATATAAAGCGTGCCAAAAACGACGGGGTAGTCTCGATTAATGATTGCTTCGAACCCGAGAAGACCTAGACCGTCGAGTGAGAATATGACTTCGATAAGAACGGAGCCCGTGAACAGCATACCCACCAGAGTGGCCGGGAACCCGGCAATAACGATTAGCATCGCATTGCGAAAAACGTGCCCATACAGAACGCGATTCGGAGATAATCCTTTCGCACGAGCGGTGAGGACATATTGTTTGTTTATTTCGTCCAGAAAGGAATTCTTAGTCAACATGGTAAGAGAGGCAAACCCGCCAACAACCATCGCTGTAACCGGCAAGGTCAGGTGCCAAAAGTAATCTATGACTCTTTCGATGGCACTGAGGTCTCCCCAGTTGTCAGACGTCAGTCCGCGCAAGGGAAACCAATCCAGAAACCGGCCGCCGGCAAAAAGAACGATCAATAGAATTGAAAAGAGAAAAGCGGGGATCGCGTAGCCGATGAACACGGCATATGAAGTCGCAACATCGAATTTGGATCCATCCCTTACAGCTTTCGCAATCCCCAGCGGGATGGAGACCAGGTAAATGATGAGCGTCGACCATACGCCGAGAGAAATGGATACGGGAAGTTTATCGATAATGAGCTCGACAACCCCTTGAGACCGAAAGTAACTTTCGCCGAGATCAAAGGTCGCATAGTTGCCGACCATCAAAATGAACCGTTCTAAAGGCGGCTTATCAAAGCCGAATTGACGCTCGATTACCGCAACCAGTTCGGGCGGGAGCCCTTGCGCGCCGCGATAGGTGCTGCTTGTTGAGATCGAATCGCCAGCCACGCCAGAAATGCGCGCTGTCGCCTCAACATTAAGCCCCTGCAGTTGCGCTAATGCCTGCTCAACTGGCCCACCGGGTGCTAACTGAACGATGGCAAAATTGATCGCAATTATGCCGAAAAGTGTCAGAGGAATAAGTGCGATACGTCGTACAATATATGCCGTCATGGCCTGTTAAAATTCTTCTACAACCGATTTCGCCGACGCACTGAACTCCAAAGAAGAAGCGCGACACCGATGATTGCGATTGAGACAATTATGACCGTATTGTAAGTCTCAGAGGTGGCTTCTGTCTCACCTACGCTTGCAGCCATACCAGACGTTTGTTCACTATCACGCTTCGCTCCCGATTTTCTTGCTACTAGCTCAGATGCTTTAGCGTCATCGTACCACCAGGTTGATACTGCGACGCCTCTTTGAGGGACCGCGTCTGGGTGAGAGAATTTACTCCACGAAGCAACACGGGTATCGGCAGCATACCAATGAGGAATGACATAATGTCCCCACTGAAGAACGCGATCCAAAGCGCGCGCGTGAGCAACCAGCCCTTCTCGGCTATCCGCTGTGATCAATTGTTCGATTAATTCGTCTGCAACAGGATCTTTTATCCCTGCAAAGTTTCTTGATCCCTCTTGATCTGCAGCTAATGACCCCCAGTAGTCACGCTGCTCGTTTCCGGGGGACAATGTCTGCCCCCAAGGGAATACAATCATGTCAAAGTCAAACGCTTGGATGCGATTAACCCACTGCGAAGAGTCAACAGTGCGCACGTTTGCTTTGATACCCAATCGTTCAAGGCTCTGAACAAAGGGGCCCACGATACGCTCCCATGTCGGCGAGCGGAGTAAAATCTCAAAATCAAGCACGACTCCGTCAGCATTCTTCAATCCGTCAGGAGTCTGGGTCCAACCAGCGCTTTCAAGAATAGCGCGAGCAGTAAGAAGGTTTTCTCTGAGATTTCCACTGCCATCTGTCGTCGGTGGCCGATACTTTTCGGTAAAAACCTCTTCCGGCAGTTGATCTCGGTAGGGCTCAAGAATTTCGAGTTCCCGCCCGTTTGGTAGGCCAGTTGCGGCTAACTCGGAACTTTCATAGTAGCTCCGCGTTCTTTTGTACTGGCCGTAGAAAATTGTCTTATTTGTCCATGGAAAATCAAAGGCATTGGCCAGCGCTTGCCGAACGCGCTTGTCCGCAAAAATGGGGCGGCGCGTGTTGTAAATAAATCCCTGCATTCCAGCTGGAGTGAGCTTTGGAAAGGACTCTTTTACGATCAGCCCCTGGTCGAGATCGTCACCGTCATAGCCAATGGCCCAATTGCGTGCTGAGTTCTCATATCTCAGATCGTATTCGCCTGCGAGATACGCTTCAAACTCGACAACTTGGTCACGATAATAGTCAAACCGAACAGTATCAAAATTGTGCCGGCCAACGTTTACTGACAGGTCTGCCCCCCAATAATCAGATAGTCTTTCATATTCAATAAAGCGACCTGGCTCGTAATCCTTTATCCGATAAGGGCCGCTTCCCAACGGCGCCGTTAGTCCTGCGTCAGAAAACTTCTTATCGCTCCAATACTTGCGAGAAAGAATGGGCATTTCCCCGAGAATAAGGGCAAGTTCATTGTTGCTGGACTTGAAAAAGAAAGTGACTTCTCGATCTGCTGTTTCTTCGACACGCTCCACATCGCCAAAATATGCGCGGTAAAGGGGCGCGCCTTCAGTAATTAAAGTATTGAATGAAAATATGACGTCTTCAACGTTGATCTGCGTTCCGTCCTGAAAACGCGCTTCTGGTCGGAGACAAAATTTTACGTATGTTCTATCTTCAGGCACCTCTATAGATTTAGCGATTAGGCCATACATCGTAAAAGGCTCATCCAGACTACCAATCATCAAACTCTCTGATATGGGAGGGAAAATGGCAGGGAGATAGTCATGTTGATGAAGCCCAGTAAGCCCCGCAGCTGGTGTGCCTTTCAAAATGAAGGGATTAAGGGAGTCAAATGTCGCAGCCCCCGCCCGAACTATAATTTTGCCGCCCTTGGGTGCGTTCGGATTGACATACTCGAAGTGCGTAAAACCTTCTCCGTACTTGGGCTCACCATGTATGGCAAAGCCATGAACAGGTTTGTCGTATTCAGCTTCTGCACCGAACGAAACCAGCCCCAAGATAGTGGCCAGCCATACACAATATAGGTGTTTTATGTTTTGCGAATTCAAAGTCACGTCACAAAGACTCCTTTGAAAGAATTGCCACGGCTTCCGCATGAACTTTCCGGTCTCCAGATGCGAGTACCTGCCGATATTCGGTCCCAGACAGTTTTTCCCCCCGCCAGTCCGTCATGAAGCCGCCTGCATTCTCGATGATCGGCACCATGGCACCGTACTCGTAAACGCTTAGTTTTTCACAAGCCATGTCCGTCCATCCGCTTGCGACCATTCCGTAATGATAACAATCTGTGCCGCCATACCGCCGCAGCTTTACGGCCTGGGTCAATCGGTCAATCGAACGAAGTTCTTCCGCGTCAAAAAAGTCGGGCGCGGTAACGTAGACAGAAGACTTTGCCAACGATTTGCATGGCCTGACCCGCGCTGCCTTGCCGTTGTGCGTCGTCGGCGAGCTGGCCCCACCCACCCAGCGGTCCTGCAAGACCGGCTGATCGACAAGACCAAACCATGGGATGCCGTTCTTGACAATACCGACGATGGTCGTGAACAGCGGCACGCCGTTGATGAACGAAAGCGTTCCGTCAATGGGATCAAGGACCCAAACGAACTCAGCGTCTGGTCGGTCGCTACCATATTCCTCACCAATAATTCCGTGATCAGGAAACGCTGATTCTATGAGTGACCTCAGGGCCGCTTCAGTTTCGCGATCAGCCCGCGTAACCGGGCTGTCGTCCGCTTTATCTTCAACGGATATATTGGAGCGGAAATATGAAAGTGTAATCTCAGACGCAGCATCGGCCAGACGTTGCGCGAGGGCAACGCATTCAGCAGCAAATGCTTCTTCTGCCATTGAGGGCGCGTTTACGGCGTATCCGCAGACTCTTCAATTTCTTCTGCGGCCGCCTCCATGGCGTCACTCATTAATTCTGCAGTTTCTTCTACTGCCGGCGCGACCAGGTCGAGCACGACCTCCGGAGGATTGACCGTGTAACCCATCAGAAATTTAATGACCGAGGCCCGGTCTTTAGGCTTACGCAGACCGACGAAAGACATCGTGCCTTTCGGCGCAACGCTCTTCGGGTCAGTCAGATAAGCGTTCAAATTGTCGTAAGTCCATGTTTCAGCACCGGCGAGAATAGATTCTGAGAGTTTAAAATCGCCCCTGGGGCGACCGGACAAAGCGGCACCAACGACATTGTACAGGTTCGGGCCCGTGCCGTTCTTCCCATTCTCTTCAAAAGTATGACAAGACTGGCACTTGCGTGCGACCTTGGCGCCATCATCAGCACTCGCACCGGCCAACAAAGGCTTGATGTCGACCAGCGTGTCTTCTTCAACCTCGCCGCCGCCTGCACCAAAGCCTTCAGGAATTTCGATTGCATAGCCGAATGTGGTCACGCCTTCTTCGTTGGGGATGAGGAAGTGGCTCGCTTCATTGGCGCCAATGGTCAGCCAAATGGCGGCAAATCCAGCCATCATTGCGGAATTAGACTTAAACTTGTCGGGCGATGGATTTTCGGCCATTTTCTGGTCCCCAGCCGGTAACGGTGGCCATCCCATAAAGGGTTAGGCCGTAAATCTCAACAGGTATCCTAAACTGGCCAACATTATCCCGGTAAGAGGCAAAAAAGTGAAGCCTTTCCGTGACTTGGTGGCGATTAAAGAGACAAAAGGACTTAAGTTAAGAATATGCCCCACAAAAGCACCTTGGTCGTCATTCCTGCCCGTTTGGCCGCATCTCGCCTACCCGATAAGCCTCTCGCAATGATTGGGGCCGACCCTATGATCGTTCACGTATGGAAAAGGGCGATTGCGGCCGATGTTGGGCCGGTGATCGTTGCCTGCGGTGACAAACCCATCGCTGAAGCCATACGTGCCGCCGGTGGAACGGCTGTTTTAACAGCGGCGGAACTGCCTAGTGGGTCCGACCGGGTCTGGGTCGCCGCTCAAACCTTTGATTCCGAAAGTAAATACGACCACGTGATCAATATTCAAGGCGACCTCCCGACCCTTGAGCCGGCTTTGGTAAGTGCCGCCGTTGATGCTCTCGTGCAGGGAAATGCCGACATGGGAACGTTAGTTGCTAGAATTACCGACGACCGGGAACGAGACGACCCCAATGTCGTCAAAGCGGCAGTGGACTTTGCGCCCGGTGAGTCTGTCGCACCCGCACTCTACTTTAGCCGCAACCGTATTCCATCTGGTGACGGGCCTACATATCATCACATTGGAATTTATGCGTATACCCGCGCTGCTCTGAAACGATTTGTCGCCTTACCACCGGCCGGCCTGGAAACTCGCGAGCGTTTAGAACAATTGCGCGCTTTGACCAACGGCATGACGATTAGCGCCGGTCTCGTTGACAGTATTCCGTTCGGCGTTGATACTCCAGCCGACCTTGAGCGGGCGCGAAGAATTTTGGCGCCATAACCCGGTCGCGGCTTATCTTACATGTCAAACTCAGCTCCATCTGATCCATCCAGAACCATTGCTTTTCAGGGAGCATTGGGAGCGAACTCTCATATCGCATGCCAGTCCGCTTACCCGGACATGGATTATATGGCGTGCCGGGGATTTGAAGACGCTTTTGCCGCAGTCACGAACAACCAAGCCCATCTGGCCATGATTCCGGTTGAAAACTCAGTGATGGGGCGTATTGCCGATATCCACCACATATTGCCCGAGTCTGGACTTCATATTGTCGGCGAGCATTTTCAGCGCGTAAATCATCACCTACTTGCTGTTAGAGGCGCTACCATTGAAGACCTTAAGAGTGTGGAGAGCCAACTCCCCGCCTTGTCACAATGCCGCAATTTCTTACAAGAGCATGGCTTCGAGCAAATTTCGTCAGGCGATACAGCTGGCGCGGCAAAAGACGTTGCTGAGCGGGGCGACCCGACGATGGCCGCTATAGCTTCCTCGCTTGCCGCTACAATTTACGGGCTCGAAATTTTAGCTTCGAACATTGAAGACGCGGAGCACAATACAACGCGCTTCATAATCATGTCTCAAGAGGCGCTCATCCCTGATTATGGAGGCGGCGCAGTTGTTACATCGTTGGTGTTCCGCGTGCGTAACGTGCCTGCCGCCCTATACAAAGCCATGGGCGGCTTTGCCACCAATGGCGTTAACATGACCAAGCTGGAAAGTTACATGCTGGGTGGTCATTTCACGGCAACGCAGTTTTATGCAGATGTCGAAGGCCACCCCGAAGACCCTGCGGTCAAACTAGCGCTCGAGGAACTCGGTTTTTACTCACGCGAGGTAAAAATTTTAGGAACGTATCCCGCTCATCCCTACCGGCTGGAAGCCGCCCCACCTGATGAGGGTGATTGAAAAGTCATTCCGAGAAGCGCCAACGTTCTAACAGCATGCGCGCAATAGAAAAGCTGTTGGGTAACTTTGGACCTTCAGTGCCGTCGCTCATTTCTCCATATGTGGAAAGCTCGGTTCGTGTGACCCAACGGATGTCGTCAAGCTCATCGTCACCCGGATCAAATTCGGCATTCAAGGCTTGAGCCGTGAAACCCAGCATAAGTGAAGACGGAAACGGCCACGGCTGAGAGGCGATGTAGCGTATATCGTTCGTCTCGATCCCGGTTTCTTCTTTAACCTCGCGTTTGACACATTCCTCCAACGACTCACCAGGCTCTACAAAACCGGCAACAACGGAATACATACCGTCCGGCCAGCGGCTTTGGCGGCCAAGCAAACATTTATCACCGTCTGGGTGAACAACCAGGGTAATAACCGCCGGATCGGTTCGCGGAAACATGCGATGGCCACAGCTTTCATTGGTGCAGGATCGAACGTGGCCCGCATCATGTGATTCTGTTATTGCTCCGCAGCGGCCACAATGGAGGTGATTCAAATGCCAGAGAACCATACCCCTGGCGTAGGACAAAAGCGCCGCCTGTTCGGCATGGATGGACCCAACCCTGGGATGGAGCAACTCGAACACTCCATCTGATGCAAGAGCTGCCGGCGGGGCCTCACCCATCAGCGGCAATGTGAACCAAGGAATGTCCTCTCCCACGCCGAGAAAGATTGGGTTCGTATATTGACCAAGCAATGATTCTACTTCCGCGCTGGCTATCCATAGTGGCTCAACGCCATCCTTCTCAAAGAAATGCATGCCATTCCACACCGGCAAGACTCGTGCCTTGTCCGAGAATTGCATCTTCTCTATCTGGTCAGATGACGGGCGAATTTCAGCCGCACGGTCGAGACTGACCCCGGTGTACGTCAGGTGCCAAGAGAATTGGTCATCGTGCAATGAGCTGGCCTTTAGGGTGAACTAATGTCCGCGATGGTAAGGATGGCCGGTCAAAATACAATGGGCTCTATATAGCTGCTCGAGAAGCAAGACGCGGGCCAGCGCATGAGGCCATGTCGCGGTCCCAAATGCCAGTGTCAGATCAGAAGCGGCCAGAGCACTTTTCGCCAGCCCATCTGGGCCCCCTATTAGAAATCCGAGATTAGCTTCGCCGTCATCACGCCAATGACCGATGCGCTTGGCAAAGGCCGCGCTGTCGAGAGATGTGCCTCGTGAATCGAGGCAAATGATGCGCGCACCTTTGGGTATGAACCCGATCATACTATCGGTTTCGGTTTGGGTATTTTTTTGAGGAGGACTACCTTTCTTATGATCCACTTCGCGTACATCCACAGACCACGGCAAGCGTGTGCGGTAGGACTCAATGAGTGATTTCTCTGGCCCGCTCTTTATTCGGCCAACGGCAGCAATGACGATTTTCACAAACAGGCCATTCGCAAGTCCAATACTGCGGCTACGTTCTACGCGGTCGCTTTGCGGGCAGCGTCTAAATCTGAATCTGGCGACTCAGGTGAGACACCCCAAATCTTTTCAATGTTGTAGAAGGCGCGCACTTCGGGCCTAAACAGATGAACGATCACGTCACCCGCGTCTATTAAAACCCAATCGCATTGAGTTTGCCCTTCGGCCTTTGGTAACACACCGAATGTCTTGAGCTCCTGCACGATGTGATCCGTCATAGCATTGACCAGCCTAGCTGAGGTGCCAGACGCAACGATCATGCGGTCTGCAATGGAGGTTTTGCCGACAAGATCAATGATGGCTATATCTTGGGCTTTATCATCCTGAAGGGATGTTTCAATGCATTCGACCATTTGCTCCAGGTCGACCAGAGAACGTTTTGAATTAATGATTAACTCCTTCTAATGGCTGTCGGCAAAGTAGTTACACTTTACCGGAACGCCGAATCTTGGTTGACGACGTGGCGTGCCGCTTAAACGCAAGATACACCCACTTGGATGTTTTTTTTGTCCACAAAGCCTTTACATGTGATGCTTTGAGGCGCTGCCTGGAAAATCGCCGCGCAGCCTTTCCGAATAACGCCTTATGAGAATACGAAGATCGATCAAAAACTGCAACGTGAACCGCTTTAAAGATTTTGGGCCAGCGTGCCCAATTCGGGATTTGGACAAGGTTATCCGCGCCCATTAACCAAACAAATCGGGTGTTCGGAAACCGTGTCTTGAGTATTTCCAAAGTCTGCCACGTGCGCACGGTTCCAAAGTCGTTCTCCAGGCTGACAACCTGAAGCCACGGCGACTTTGCGATAGCATGGGCCTGGCTGACTCTCGAAGTTAGAGAAACCTCATGGTTTTCTTTTAGGGGATTCTGAGGGCTCACAAGCCACCATACCTGATCCAACCCTAATCGTTTGCACGCCTCCGCACTGATGTGAAGATGACCTTCGTGTGCGGGGTTAAAGGAGCCGCCCAGAAGACCAATCCGCATACGGCGGCGGTCACCCCAATGTGAAGGTTTGAACACGTTCTTACCTTGCCCTATGGACGGATCGCGCCGTCGCTTCGCACTTTGTATTTGAAGGTCGTCAATTGCTCGACTCCAACAGGCCCGCGCGCATGCATTTTGCCGGTCGCAATACCAATTTCTGCGCCCATGCCGAACTCGCCGCCATCTGCATATTGAGTCGACGCATTGTGCATTACAATTGCGCTGGACAAGCTGTTCATAAAGGCCTCGGCGGCCTCTTGGTCTTCCGTAACGATCGCGTCTGTGTGTTCTGATCCATAGGTATTGATATGATTGATCGCGTCATCAATATCGTCGGCGACCTTTACTGAAACGATTGCATCCAAGTATTCCGTAGCCCAGTCAGACTTATCCGCCGCCACAACCTTGCTGTTAAGAGCTTGGACAGACTCATCACCCCGCACCTCACAACCGGCTGCTAAAAGGTCGCTGAGTATAGGGGGAAGAACCTGAGTAGCGACCGCGCGATCAACAAGAAGCGTTTCCATCGCGCCACAAATGCCAACCCGGCGCATCTTCGCATTCAGTGCAATGCGTCTCGCTTTTTCTGGATCAGCGGCAGCATGAATGTAGGTATGGCAAAGACCAACAAGATGCTGAAATGTAGGGACGCGACTTTCTCGCATAACCCGCTCAGTCAACGATTGGCCACCGCGGGGAACAATGACGTCTATATAATCTGTCATGGTAAGCATTTTTCCGACAGCGGCACGATCCGTTGTATGCACCATCTGAATACATGAAGCCGGCAATCCCGCCTCAACCAGCCCTTTGTGGAGGCAGTTCAAAATAGCGCTGGAACTGTGAAAACTTTCAGAGCCTCCACGCAAGATACATGCGTTGCCAGCTTTTAAGCACAGCGCTCCGGCATCCGCTGTGACATTGGGGCGCGACTCATAGATAACGCCGATAACGCCCAAGGGTGTACGCACACGTTCAATGTTAAGGCCGTTGGGACGATCCCAGGATGCCATAGTTGCGCCCACCGGATCATCCAGCGCAGCAATGTCTTCGAGGCCCTTGGCCATCGCTTCAATTCTCGCAGCGGTCAGCTCCAAACGATCCATCAACGCGCTGGTCAGCCCCTTTTCCCGGCCACCATCCATGTCAATTTTGTTTTCAGCCAGAAGATGCTTACAACCTGCGCGCAACGCCACGGCGGCGGCTTTCAAGGCCGTATTTTTTGCTGCTGTGTTTGCATTCGCCAAAATGCGCGACGCAGAAACTGCATCACGGCCAACGTCTTCCATAATGTCATCAATGGATCGATTGTCAGCGTCACTTGATGTCTGAATCGCGCCGCCCATGTCTTGCCTCCTGAAAGCCAGGAACACCCTAGAACCCAGCAAAAAATATTTTGGCCACCTAAGTGATAAGTACTAGATCATCGCGGTGAATGATTTCTGAACGCCCTTTATAACCGAGAATGCCTTCTATTTCAGACGATCGCTTTCCCATAACCTGCTTTGCGTCAGCAGACCCAAAAGCGCTCAGGCCCTTTCCCAGTTGGTGCCCAGCGCGATTTGTGATGGCGACGGTATCTCCACGCTGAAAATTGCCTTCGACAGCAACCACGCCGGCAGGCAAAAGACTTTTGCCTTTGTTTAAGGCGTCAACGGCACCATCATCAATGACCATGCGGCCCGACGGTTCAAGCGTACCGCCGATCCACTTTTTACGCGCCGCTTTAGGTTCGGCGGAGCTTACAAACCAAGTGCACGGCTTACCACCTTGTAGGGCACTAAGCGGATTAGAAACCGAACCCAGCGCGATTGCCATGTGGCAGCCGGCATCAGTACATATCTCTGCAGCCTGCAACTTCGTAACCATCCCGCCGGTGCCGTATCCCGGTCGCGCTGCTCCTGCCATACCGCGGATTTCGTCGTCAATTTTATCAACAACCGCGATGTGCTGCGCGCCTAGATTCTGGGCTGGATCACTGGAATAAAGCCCATCGACGTCAGACAAGAGGATGCAGGCATCCGCGCTGATCATTGCTGCTACACGCGCCGCAAGCCGGTCGTTGTCACCAAACCGGATCTCTTGCGTTGCGACAGTATCGTTTTCATTGATTAAAGGCACGGCACCTAACCGCAGTAGAGTATCCAACGTCGTACGCGCATTAAGAAAACGTCTCCGATCTTCGGTGTCATCGACGGTCAGAAGCACCTGCGCGACAGCAAGCCCGTGACGCGTAAAAGATTCTTGGTAGGCCTGACTGAGACGCATTTGCCCAGCCGCTGCGGCAGCCTGTTTTTCTTCAAGCCGCATGCTTCCATCGCTTAGTCCGAGCGGTTGCCGCCCGATGGCAATAGCGCCGGACGTAACGATAACAATATCCTGACCATTTTTCCGCATGGCCGCGATGTCGTCGCAAACAGCATCGAGCCAGCGGCGATGCAAATCGCCAGTATCGCCATCGACCAGCAAAACAGAGCCGATCTTCACGACGACCCGGCTAGCCTGAGCAATGTCAAATGACTTCAGGGAATCCATGTCGCGCTTTCCAGTTTAACCTCGTCGGAGGCTTCACTTTTTTTGGAGCTGGTTTTCAAGGGTATAGTCTCAAATAACGCGCGCAACAGCTGGGGCCGCCCATGACCGGAAACACCGGAAAGCTCATAAACGCAATCAATGCCTTCTGATAAGAGTGCTTTCTTTCGGTCTTCGATATCTGTGTTTGTCATGGCATCGCATTTGTTTAAAGCAACGATCTCGACCTTATTGTCTAGTCCGGCACCGTACTCTGCCAATTCATGCCGCACAGTGCGATAGGATTGGACAAGGTTTCCATCGGTTCCATCGACGAGATGCAATAGCACACCACATCTTTCTATGTGCCCCAGAAACCGGGTGCCCAGACCGACGCCCGTATGCGCGCCTTCTATCAAGCCGGGAATATCAGCAATGACCACTTCCCGCCCGTCAAGCGAAGCCACGCCAAGGTTCGGGTGAAGAGTTGTAAATGGATAGTCGGCAATTTTGGGCCGCGCCCGGGTCACGCTGGCTAGAAATGTTGATTTACCCGCGTTCGGAAGACCAACGAGCCCGATATCCGCCAGCAATTTAAGCCGAAGCCAGACCCATCGTTCCTCGCCTGGGTGACCAGGGTTCGCATTGCGCGGCGCGCGATTGGTGGCACTCTTAAAGCGCGCGTTGCCCCACCCACCGTTCCCACCAGCCAGAAAGACAAGCTCCGTTTCCGCCTCGGTGAGATCTGCTAATACGGTTTCACGATCTTCCGCCAAGATCTCAGTTCCAATGGGCACGGCAATCCTGAGGCCTGCACCGCTTTTCCCTGATCGGTCACTACCCTGACCAGCCTCACCTGTTGGCGCTTTGAAATGCTGGCGGTACCGAAAATCGATGAGCGTATTCAGCCCAGGGTCCGTATAGAAGGCGACATCGCCACCACGACCGCCGTCACCCCCATTAGGGCCACCGAACTCGATGTTCTTCTCCCGGCGAAAGGCAACGCACCCGTTGCCACCGTTGCCACTTCGTACAAAAATCTTTGCTTGATCGAGAAATTTCATCGTCGTTTTGCCGCTGGTCTGCAACCAAAGAAAAAGGGGAATGGACGTCCATTCCCCTCGCTTAACTTTGGTCGGTGACGGAACGCCTCAGATCGGAACGTCAGCTCGCCGGGTCGACAGAAACAAAAGTGCGCCCCTTGGCACCCTTCTTAAAACTCACCTTGCCATCTGACAGTGCGAATATAGTGAAATCGCGCCCGAGACCAACGTTATCTCCAGGGTGCCATTTGGTGCCACATTGACGCACGATAATATTGCCCGCAGTCACCGCTTCACCGCCGAAGCGCTTAATGCCGAGGCGTTTACCAGCTGAATCACGCCCGTTGCGTGAACTGCCACCTGATTTTTTATGCGCCATTGTCTAACCCCTACTTACTATCTTCGCTAGCTGCTGCTTCATCAGCTTTTTCGACGGGCGCCTTTTTAGCTGCAGCCTTCTTCTTGGCTGCCGCAGCGATATCCGTGATCTGCACAACCGTCAAATCCTGACGGTGACCAGCGGTACGCTTATAATCTTTACGGCGCTTCTTCTTGAAGACGATAATTTTATCGCCTCGCGTCTGCTCAACAATCTTGCCCGTGACACTGGCGCCTTCGACAGTAGGCAAACCAGCCTTGTCACCAACCATGAGCACTTCATCAAAGGTAACATCTGCACCAGCATCACCAGCGAGACGCTCAACTGTGATGACGTCATCCTGTGCGACGCGGTACTGTTTGCCGCCTGTCTTTATGACTGCGTACATGATCTACCTTCCGATAAACGAAGACAGCGGTTCATAGCCCGCTCGAATTGGCGGGAATATACGCACCCAAATCTATGAGTCAACGGTTTTGGCCCGGAATCGGCGGTTTTTGGAGAGAATTGAGCCAAAAAAAGGGCCAGAAAAAGCGATTTCGCCTGATTGCGGGCCTAACAGCCTTCCTGTAGGGTCCGCGCCTCTTTCGACCTGAAAGCCTTGCGGAGAGGTGCCGGAGTGGTCGAACGGGGCGGTCTCGAAAACCGTTGTGCGTGCAAACGTACCGTGGGTTCGAATCCCACCCTCTCCGCCATTTATCTAATTAATAGAACAAGAAGATTCCGAGAACATCAGGTCAATTACAAACATTTTGCAAACACTGAAGGGAAAAGAGTGCCTCAAACGGCGCTAAAGCATGGCTTGGGCTCACCACGATCAAAACAAGTGTTCTATTGGATGCCTGACCCATCGAACATTTTTGTTAATATGTCACAAGCTTACCAAGCCCAAATGTTTCACCGAAGCCTTTTAGAGTAGGAGAATGACCATGAAACGCGTGTTGCTTATCTGTCTTTTGCTTTCTCTCTGGAGTACGTCTGCCGCCAACGCCCAAACAACAGATATCCCCGAGGGCTTCATTGTCACACCCCTCATGCGGTCCACTCACTTTGTGCGCGATGTGGATGAGTCCCTCAAACTGTACCGCGATATCCTCGGCCTTAGAGTGCGCTTCGAACAAACGTTCAAAGGCGAAGAGTGGGATCAGATTCTCGGCATTGACGGTAAGACGGTGCGGGTCGTGCATCTGCAATCCGGCGATTTTGTGTTCGCCAATGTGGCGCTATTTCAGTTCGTTGGCGACACTCAGCCGCCCGCGCCGGAGCCCCGCACTCATATAGAAACCGGTGATGCGGCTTTGGTGTTTGTCACCTCGGATATTTTCAGCATCTACGAGAAGGCCAAGGCGGCGGGCTATTCCATCGTGTCGGAGCCCATTGTGCTGTTCCCGCAGGACGGGGAGGACACCCAGGCCTACGAAACCCTGTTCTTCGACAGCGATGGCATCATCGTGAATCTGACCCAGTTCGATGTGCCCAGTTCGGAGGTGCCGGATTAAGAGGCGCCACCACTTCACCGCCTCCGCATGGTTTTCAGGAACACCTCGTCCATTAGCGTACATATACCCGAGTTTGAAATCCGTTTCTGATTAAACGCAGGCTTATGGTTCGACTTCCTTACTTTGCCAATCCCAAATACGGCCTGAGTGATGCAATTCCAGCCCATTGATTACGTTCAAGATGTATACCGCAGCATCGTGAGGCTGCATGGCTGTCCGTGCTTTTTCTGCGACGAACGGACGCGATAGAGGGGTATGAACCGTGCCCGGGTGGATAGCGACGCAAATTGCTCTTGGATTGGTTCGCCGTAGTTCAATCGATAATGTCTTAACAATCATGTGAAGTGCGGCTTTTGAGGCGCGATAAGAGTACCATCCCCCCTTCCCATTATCTGTAATGCTTCCCACACGGGCAGATAAGAATACCAAAATGGATTTCTTGTCTTTAGAGAGAAGGGGGGCAACGTGCTTTGCGATGAGTGCTGGTCCAGTCGCGTTAATTTTGAATGATCTATCCATGGCTGTACCTGCCAGGGATTTGATAGTTTTTTCCGGCACAACGCCCCGTTCATCATGAAGAATTCCAGTTGCAACCAGAACGATTCTTAATGAACCGACGCCTGCTTTGAGGCGGTCGGACGCTGTTTGCAGCGTCTCTTCTGAGTCCAGATCAAAAGGAATCCATGGGATGCTGTCGTCACTGTTATCAGGCCTGTGGCGAGATAAAGCGAAAACGGTATCAACAGCGGGGTCACGATTGAGAAGGTCAACCAATGCGCTTCCAATACCGCCCGACGCGCCGAAAACTGCGGCTTTAGCGCCTGGACCAAAAGTGAGGAGACCTGTCATTGCGATATGGCAGTGTGTGGCCGCGTTTTAAGTCTAAGGAACACGAGGATCATGGTCAGGTGGTAGGACAACTTTATGCAGGGCCGGTCTGATCTTGAGGAAGAGGCAGTAGGCTCCTTCGAGCAAAGATCTCATCAGGGGTAGCCGAAACACAAAAGCAAGAGGCTTGAACATCGATAGCTCATGCCAAATTTCTGTGAAAGCTTCACCCCCTGATACAAGGCGGTTTTTTTTGTCCCGGACATAAAGTTTCCCCATCGCTTGCGAACGGCTCAAGTCGGGACCGAAGTTTTCCCCATTAGCTTTGGATGCATCAACCCAATCAATTTGGGACGCGCCTTTGCACGATCGATAAAAGGAAATTTCACGCCGACATAGTGGGCACGCTCCGTCAAAATACACCGTCGTCTTTTGTGCTTCTGTCATCATTTTCAAAATTATTTGTTAGCTATTTATACGCAAGGAACTGACTTTGGATCAGCTCGGCATAGCTAACGTTCGCCGAAAAATGTTTTCTGTTAATCTGGCACATAAACATTCTGTTTTTTTTTAATTTCCCAATCCAAAACTGAACGGCTGTCGTAAACAGTGGAGAAAAGGAGATGAAAATGATCAAACAATATTATGATCTTGTGATGAATCCGAAACACAACCCGCTTCGCTCGCTGCCAAAGTATGTGCGTTTCCAGTTGATGACAGTGTTGTCAATCATGTGGACCACAATATTCTCTGTTTGGAGTGGCCTAACCTATCTATTCGGGCCGTCTGTCATCATCCATATGCTGTTAGCAATGGGCGTAGTCTTCACAGCAGAGATCTTTAGGTACGCCAGAGGGTTTCGTTCGAGAGAAAAAAACGGTCCTCTTTGAAGATTAAATGCCCATCCTAAGCCTGCGTGGAAAAGACCAATAGGACAAACTCACCCCCGTGATGCGAATGAAACATATTATAACCATAAAATCCCTTTCTGTTTTCGCTTGCCTCATCTTTCTTTCGGCGTGCGCGTCGAATACCGGCGACAACACCGCAACGCGCAACACCAGTGATAACCAGGGTGTCCTGGTCCTAGGCGGCACCGGGCAGTTGGGCAGCTATCACGTCAAGCAGCTGTCGGACGCTGGCGAGAGGGTGATAGTGCTGGCGCGGACGACGTCATCCTTCGAGCGCCTTGAAGGCAGCGACTACGAGGTCGTCATGGGGGACCTGCGCA
>JAQWRV010000010.1 GCA_029243545.1 Rhodospirillaceae bacterium | reverse complement strand
TCCTGGTGATGCCCCGCCTCCTGGTGGACCCCCTCCTGGTGGTGGCCCGCCTCCTGGTGGTGGCCCGCCTCCTGGTGGTGGCCCGCCTCCTGGTGGTGGCCCGCCCCCTGGTGATGGCCCGCCCCCTGGCGATGGCCCGCCCCCTGGTGATGGCCCGCCTCCTGGTGGGCCGGATGGTGATCATGGCGGTCACGATGATGGTGAAGAAGGGCCGCCTCCTGGATCGGACGGCGGTGGAATACCTGCCAGCGTGCAGGCAAATGCCCAGGCAATTTACGATACGAAAATTGCTGATGGATCAAGTCCTGCAGAAGCTACTCAAGCAGCAAATGAATCCATTCAGGAAGCCGCACAAGACGCCGGTGTTGATCCTGCTGATGTTCCAAGTATCTCAACGGAGGAATTCGAGTCTGCATCGCCTCCTGTAGCGGAGGAGCCCTCTGAGGGGTCTGAAGATGTAGAAATCGATGCTGCTCCGCCTCCCGATGGCGGGGATCCGCCGCCTTCAGAGGCTTCGGATGGGATAACTGATGGCGGTGCCGATAGCGCCACAGATTCCGATGAGGTTTCTGAGGCTGACGTGTTTGCTGATTCGGCTGAGACCGATGCCGAAGCGGACACGCCTCTAGAAGATAGTGATGCTGAGGGTACTGAAGAGGTGGCAGCCGACGATGTAGCCATCGAAGATGACGTGGATGGGGATAGTGATGAAGCTTCTGACACTGACACTGACAGTGTCGAGGTCTAACTCTAAACGTTTAGCCCTAAGCGTACAAAGTTGATAAGTATTATCTCCCCTGCTGCTTGATAGTGGCGGGGGAGATTTTATTGGGGGTGAGAGTATGAGGAGTGGCGCTAAAGCGGTCTTAATGATAGCTCGTCACCTCGGCGCTAACGTCTCAGCGGGCGATATAGAAAACGTTTATCCTATCGACGAAAAAGATCTTAGTTTGCAGCAAATGCAGGACTTTCTCTCCAATAACGGAGTCGAAAGTGACTGCTTGAATTTAGATTTTGATTCTCTGTGCGAAGTTATCAAAACGAGCAGGATGGTACTGGCGTTAAATAATGAGCGCTACGTTATTGCCGTTCGCAGCTTTAGAGATGACGACACAACATTTGTTGTTTTAGTTGACCCGACGGATGCTAGTTTTGAGCCAAAGCCATTGGCCGAGGATGATTTATTAGAAATATGGAGTGGCCGAGCACTAGCTGCCAAGAAGAGGCCTTCGTTACAAAAAACCAAAGAAGAACTATCGCTCAACGAACTTATAACAGTGTTGCTAAAGGATTACGGGCTGTTAGTACCAGTTTTCATTTTATCTATTTTTGGGCATATCATAAGCCTTACTCCAATTGTTCTACTCATCATTACTCTCGATAAAGTTATATCTTACGAAGGCGTATCGACACTCTATGTTTTGGTGGCTGGGGTGCTGATTAGCTTTGCTTGTGGCGGTCTCTTTCGAACGATGAGAGATAAATCTATTTTGCTTATTAGCCATAAAGTAGAAGCCCGTTTGTCTCGAGAGATTATCCGCTCAATACTGGATTTACCTTTTATATTCTCACAGTCGAACAAACGTCTTATTTCTCAAAGTAGTGCAAAGATTGAACGCATTTCATCTTTCATTAAGGGGCTGTTCTCCACCACTCTGTATGACTTCATTGGCTTTATAGTGTTTATACCGTTGCTGGTCTCGTTCAGTGTTAATTTGTTTCTTGTTTTATGTGTTTTCGCCTTAATAGGAATATTTTTATCTCGTTACGCGCAGGTCAGCGATAAATCCGTACGCAATACAGCTGGTAAGGCGAGGGCAACACGTAATGCTCAATTTCGGGACCTATGTGACGGTCTTGTAAATGTGAAGTCATTAGGGGTGGAAACGCGAGTTCGTGAAAGATATTACGAGTCTGAAGCACAACATCTCCTTATGAAGGAAACGCGAGCGAGTAACGTTTCTAATTGGAGAGAACTTAGTTCCTTCGTTCAAAACCTTCTGTCGGTAACAGTACTTGCTTATGGCGCGCTCCTTGTACTTCAGGAGGCTATACCGGTTGGGGCCATGTTGGCATTCTATCTGCTGTCTCAAAAAATCTACCTGCCTCTAACAAACTTGGCAAAATTCTATTCCGATTACACGGACGCTAACTCAGACCTCCAGGATCTCAATATTGTTAGGAATGCAGAAAAGGTAGAAACTAGACCGGGCACTAAGCCAGAGATTTATGGGGCGATTGAGCTTTCCGGAATCTCTTGCGGTTATCCCAATTCGGAAATGGTGTTAAAGAATATTAACGTACAAATAAGCTCATCAACCTTGGTTGGAATAACGGGCCCAAGCGGCGTAGGAAAAACTAGTCTCGTTAGGTTGCTGCAGAAATTGGTTATTCCTAAAGGTGGTATTATCTATTTCGACAAGAATGATTCGCGCACCATAGATGCCTCTTATTTGCGGTCAAATATTTCTGTTATTTCTTCTTCTGAATATTTCTCGACGGCAACAGTTAAGGAGAATTTACTTCTTCCTTTGCCTAATGATGACTTAAGTAGGCTCGAATGGGCGATTGAGAAAGCGGGGGCCAAGGAACTTATTCACGGCCTGGAGAACGGCCTGGAAACTATTCTGCATGGTAACGCTTCGAATATTTCCTCTGGCCAACGACAACTGCTTGCTTTGGTGCGCGGCCTGATTAGCAACCCTCGAATACTGATTCTGGATGATGCGATGGGCTTGCTAGGGCCTAGTGGTGAGCTGCAGGTCCTTAAAACTCTAAAAAACTTATCCGAGGGTAGAACAGTTATTCTTATTAGTAGTCAAATGTGGCATCTCCAATCTTGCGACCAAGTCATTGTTGTCGAAAAGGGCGAGGTGTCTCATGCTGGAACATGGGACAGCGCGCTCCAGAACTCTGCATATATCAAAAGCGCAGTAGACCAACAAAAACGAATCTCGGTGAAGGCATCCTAGGTCAATGGGGCACTAGATTCTTATGACGTCGTGGAAAACAAAAAAGCCTCCTGCTGATAAGCCGAAGCTCATCAATGTCGCTCGTGGCGAAGTTCTTTTTAGGGAGGGTGAGCTTGGCGAGGAGGCCTTCCTTGTCAAAGAAGGCGCTATCGACATAATTAAGTTTGACGGCATTGAGTATGTCGAACTTGCCAACCTTGGTCCAGGCAGCTTGTTTGGTGAAATGGCGCTAATTGATAAGCAAGCTCGCAGCGCGACTGCTAGGGCCTCAGAGAACGCTGTCTTAGAAGTTCTCGATTACAAAGCGTTTTTGACATACATGCGTCGTGAGCCGGGCGCCGCGTGGCGGATTATGAAAACTCTTTCGCTCAATCTAAGGAAGACAAATGAGCGCTTCCAGGTTGGTGCATTCGCCGAGAGTGAGGAGGGTCAGGAAGATGGTTCTCCGGAAGTAAATAATCGCTCGATGGGACAGATAGCGAGCACCAGCGCTGATGCTATTGCAAAGTATGCAGGACTGCTGCGATTTTATGAATCTCGGTCCTTAAGCAAAAGGACAGTATTAACTGTGCTTTTGAGTTTCTTAGTGTTTTGCTCGGCCGTAGTATGGCTGAGCATATCATCTGTTGACACAACACTTATGTTGACTGGCAAGATTGTCACTTCCTCGCCAAACTTTGAAGTTCAAAGTAATTTTAGCTCAGTTGTTGAAGACGTCTTCGTGCGTCGGGGTGAACTGGTTGAGAGTGGACAGCGGTTGCTGAGATTCGATGATACTATTCTTAATGCGGATTTGCGAAAGCTAGAGCTAGAGGAATCTTTTCTGCGCGGTGAAATTGCACGATTGAAGCAGGAGTTGAGAATTCCTTTGGATGGCGGACAGGAAGAATCTATTGGTGAAGAAATACAGAGACAAATATTCAAGAATAGGAGAGTGGAATTTCAATCGAGATTAGAGGCGTTTGTGGCGCAGGAAAGAGGTTTTAGAGGCGACATAGAAATTCAGTCTGAGTTAGAAGAAGGAAGACTATCTCTATATGAAAAAGAGCTTATACCAAAAGTGGAGTTGTTAACGACAAGAGCTCAAAGGCTAAATGCTGAAAAACAATTAGCATCCGTAATTGCGGATAGAAATGCTTATGTCAGTGAGTGGATAGCCTCGGTAAATACGGAGTACTCTACCGCTGTGAAAACCCTTCTTACTATTGAGCAAGAATTACAAAAGACCCAGAGGCAATTAGCAGACGTCGTTCTCAAATCACCAGTAACCGGCTTAGTTTTGAAGATTAATAATATTTTTCCTGGCGCTGTGGTTGGTTCTGGAGTTGCTGTGATGACCGTTGTGCCTACGGATGAAGAGCTTTTAGCTGAATTTTCTGTTGAGCCGGCTGATGCAGGTCTTTTGACAAACGGTGCGCCCGTAAGGATCTCTCTCGACGCTCTTCCATATCAGAAACATGGTCAGATAGATGGAGAGATAATTTATATATCCGCAGATGTGGCAGAAGGTGGCCCATCCTCGGGTGGGGAGTCTGTGTTTACCGCACTAGGCACTCTAGATATTCCACAGCTTCGTGGTGTGCCGCCAGACTTTATTGCCACACCAGGAATGAGTTTGGTCGGGCGAATAAAAGTTGGAGATCGCAAGCTAATTGCTTACTTGCTTTATCCTGTTGTAAAAACTTTAGATCAAAGTTTTACTGAACCATGATTCTCGAGTTATCTAGATTCGAGAATTTAATCAGGCTGAGCTTCGAGCAATTTAGAGTTGCATGTTTGCTCCGCTTAGAGATGGACAGCATCAGGCTTGCCAGTCCCTCTAAGGCTCGATCTGCACCTGATGCGTCATCCAAGTGACCGGCCAGTTGCGCTTTGAGTTTGGTTGCTGACACTGCGGCACTTGCCTGTCTCTCTTGATGCGCGAGGTTTCTGTCCTTGCTCGCATCTTCAAACGCCTTCTCTCTGTCATACGCAGCCAACTGGACCAGTTCAGCATCTATCTGCTGTGTAATCTCACTAGCTATTAGAGTGATATTAGGGTGCTGGCTAAGCCTGCAAGCTTCGAAGCGGATCGCAGCAGGGCTCATTGAGGCGCAACTGTAGGCAGACCTGTACGCATCCGCCTTTGACATGCCCCTCGCCCACATGACCGAGAACAATTCTATTGCCGTCGAGGACGTTATAGATTTTGTACCGGCGTCAAATCAGTTCCATGTGAACATACTTTTCACGGCGGACACCAACGACATAGCAGACTACTACGCCGTGCTGGGTCAAGGGATAAACAACCTGCAGCTTAATGCGTTCACAAATATGTCGCTGTCTTGCAGGATCAATGACTAGGGGCATTATAGCGGGCATTATAGCGGGCATTATGCCCTCTCTCGGGCGTTATAACAGTCAACTACGGTCAACAATGGTCAAAAAGGCTCAGTGCAAAACCGGGCCTTTTCTTTTGGAGAGCGGACATCCCTCCAAGCGGTAAGCATCCGCTTTAGTCGTCCCACTAGCCCAGGAGTGGGCGAAGCTTTGTTGTCTTAGGGTTAGCGGCACCAATTGGTCCCTTCCCTCTCTGGGAGGCTCTAAAGTCATCTGATGGCGTCTGGCAGTGGCACAGACCAATTGACAGCAACCAAATAGCGGTATTTATTCCGCTCGTGCTTAGAACCTGTCTAGCATCGAAACCAGCATATTTGCATGCTACCTATATGCTGGAATTTCAAGCAAAGCCTATAATACGTCATAAGGCATTGAAAACAAATGAAAGCCGGAATAGCTCAGTTGGTAGAGCACCTGATTTGTAATCAGGGGGTCACGGGTTCGAATCCTGTTTCCGGCACCATTCCTCCTCAACCGAGGCACTGTGGAAACGATTGTAAAACTATAATCGTCGCGTTGCCCGGTCTGATTCAGTATCATATGCAATATCAAATTGCGTCATGAATTCAAGCGTACGACCCGCCCCCCCCGATAAGGCGGCAGATACACGGCTAGCGCAAGCGATGCAGGCATTTCAGGCCGGCGACCTGAAACAAGCCCGAGAACAGTGCCTCAGAATAATTGGCAACGATCCCCATCGGTCGCCTGCGCTGCATTTGCTTTCAACTATATATTTACAATCAGGACATTTAAATGACGCCCACCAGTGCTCTCAGAGCGCAGTTTCAAACGCGCCGTCAAATGCAATTTACCTCAATGGCCTTGGTTTAACTTTACACGCGTTAGGACGACTGGAAGACGCTGAGGCAGCATTCGAGAAGGCGATTACTCTACAATCTGACCTTCCTGATCTGCTCAACAATAAAGCTGCAGTGCAAATTGATCGCGACCATCTAACTCAAGCGCTTGAGACATTGCGCGACGCATTGCGGCTCGAACCAAGCCATTCGAATGCATTGGTCAACAAGGCAACGGTTCTGCAAAAATTGGGCCGAACAATCGAGGGTATGAAATATCTGGATCAGGCTTTTGAGCAGCAGCCACAGTCTATCGAAATAGCCCAAAATCGATTGATGATGCTGAACTACAGCAGCGCGCATTCTGCCGCCGATGTGCTGGAACACACAACGTCATACTGGCGTCTCAAGGATAGGTTGTCTCCGCCGATTGAACCTTTTACCCATAGTCATCAGCTCAAGCAAAAGAGTAAGAAGCCGCTACGTATTGGTTACGTTTCGGCAGATTTATTCGACCATCCTGTCGGGAGAATTTTACTACCGATTTTGAAGGCACATAACAAACGGGACTTCAGCCTATTTTTGTATGCAAATAATGTGGCTGAGGATCACGTATCGAAAGAAATGAAATCGAACGATTGTACGTGGCACGAAATCTACAATAAGTCCGACGATGATGTTGCTACGCAAATAAAAAAGGACGGGATCGATGTTCTCATTGACTTGTCTGGGCATACCGACGGCAATAGGCTTGGCGTTTTCCGCCACAAACCCGCCCCGATACAAATGACATGGCTCGGACATGTCTCCACCACTGGCCTTTCGGAAATCGACTATATAATTGCAGATCGTTTTGTCTTGCCCGAAGGGGACGAGCGTTTCTATACGGAATCTGCTCTTAGACTTCCGAACGCTCACTTGTGCTTTAGTCCACCTAGAGAAACACCGGCACCTCAGCATGCACCAGCCGGGCCCGACTCTTTCATTACGTTTGGCTGCTTCAGCAATATTACAAAGCTCAATGAGCGCGTAATAAGAACGTGGTCGAGAATTCTAGAGAGAGTGCCCGAGTCCAAATTATTGATTAAAAACGCTTCGCTTTCAAACGATGCCATTGCGCAATCCGTTCGCCAACAATTCGCCGACTCTGGCACTCCACGGGATCAAGTTATAGTTTTAGGCAAAACGAACTACAACGATCACATCAACACTTTCGGTCACGTAGATATTGCACTTGACACCTTCCCTTACGGCGGAATGACGACGACGTTAGAGACCTTGTGGATGGGTGTGCCGGTCATTGCGCTGGCCGGCCAAAGTTGGGCTGGCAGAGTTAGTGCTTCAATTTTGACTTTAATGGGCATACCAGAATTGATCACCAGATCCGAGGAGGAATACATTGCGAAAGCGGTAACATTTGCCCAGGATCAAGAAGGGCTTGCGGCAATTCGAAGGAATACCAGAGTGCTACTAGAATCTTCACCCTTGTGCGACATCAGCCGGTTTACAAAATCCTTGGAGTGTCTGTACCAAAATGCGTGGCAAGCCCATTGCCAAGCCTAGCCCTAGGCGGGTACAGCTCAGTTTATGAAATTGCAGCTGCCGTTCAGTGGCTGGGTTCAATGCCATTGGTAACGATGGCATATTTGACGAAAATGAATTTCAATTCGCGATGAATTTTCTCTCTTCTTCAATAGCGTTATTGGCCGACCGCGGCTGGCTAATAACCGGCATCGTCGTAACCGTGGGATACGTTATCGTATTTGGCTTTATGATGAGAAAAGTCCTGCACGACCGTGGTTTACCAGAAGAGCAGAAACCAGGCCCAAGGCCACTATTCTACCTTGGCCAAGCGTACTTAGCCTTTGTCTGGCCCGTTCCATTATTCTTAGTTCTTGAAGCGCTTGACTTTTTAGGGTCCGCGCCACGATAAGAATTTAGGCCAACGCCGATTTCAAAGTCTCAACTAGATCGTCCAGTTTTTTTAACGTGTGCATGACGGCGTCGCGGTGAAATTCAATTTGGAATAAGTATGATTCAGTTGGTTCAAAATACAATTCTCAAAGTCCCTTTAATAAATATGGAACTGGATTAAAAATCGTTGATGACGATGGAATTTTTTATAGAAACTTTAAAATTGGGTATGGTGGGGCAACAAGATATTCTAAATTTTTGAAAGAGTTAGTTGAAGAGATTGACGATCGATCTGATGTGAGGGACGCATTTTGTGATTAAAAAGAGTAACACACGGATTTATTCGGTAACGGGTTCTGTTAATATTACAGAATGAAAAAACTCGCTATCCTCTTTCTGGGTCTTTTCGTTCTGACTGGAAGCGCACGTGCGGACTTTCAAGCTGGAATGGATGATTACGAAAAGGAAGACTACGCAGCGGCTCTCAAGGAATGGAGGCCTCTTGCTGAGGCCGGCTTTCCGGATTCTCAGCGGATGCTTGGTTATATGCACGGCAACGGTAAAGGTGTTGTTGAAGATCACAAAGAAGCACTGAAGTGGTACCGCAAAGCCGCAGAGCAGGGGTATGCGATAGGGCAGGGCAGCCTTGGTTATGTGTACTTAAAGGGTGAGGGTGTTACACAAGATTTTGTGCATGCATATATGTGGTTTAATATTGCAGCGCAAAATGGTGACGAGAAAGCAAAAACCCGTAAAAATAACCTTGAAAAAGAAATGATGCCTTCACAGCTAGAAGAATCTAAGAATTTAACGCGAGAGTGTGTGAGGAAAGACTACAAAGGGTGCTGAGAGAATCACTGTCGTGAAACATTCCGTAACTGTCGAGTAGATAGAACTGTCTACTTTCTAGTAGAATCAAAAGATAAAAAATTACGGAGTTTATTATGAATAGAACATTACTAATTATTGCGGCATTTTCTTTTGGGTATGTTTTAAACGATCTTACCGAGGGCAGCGTTAAAATTATTCCTGAGTTAAATGCAGAAGTTGCCGGAATGAGTCATTATGATTTAAGAAGAGATAGAGGTTTTAAAAAAGCAGTTCAAAATGTTATCAGTGGAAACTGCTATGTAGATGATGACTATATCTATTGTTAAATAGTAGACACCTTTATGCACTCGGTCACGGTCGAGTAGATTTGGATGTACCAGTTTTGAGTACTTTGGTTTGAGAGAACAAAATTTAAAAAAAATCTTCGTACCGAAAAAGAGGGTATAAAACTCTTAAGACAGAAAAATGAGAACTTTTTTGTTCCAACAATCTAACAAAGAAAATTTCTTTATAAACTTTCTGGGATAAATTACAAAAAATATTCTAGAAGTGTTGATGGTGTAATTTTAAAGACTTCAAGTTTTGAGAAAATAAAATCAATAAACGACTTTCTGTATATAGAGATTAAAACTACGAAATCAAAATCTGTAAAGAACTTACCGTATGGAGTTTTCTTTGGTTTTACCAAAAACGAGGAAGACTTATTTAAAAAACTTGAAAATTATAGATTATGTTTTGTACACATTGATTTAGATGATTACGTATTGATCGATTATGATGAATACTTAAACTTGGTTCTAAGTAAAAGAGTTCAATACCAAATAACATTAAAAAAAGATGATAAATAAAACAGGTACATCCAATTCAACTGCATTACGACCGAACAGAGTAAAACTCCGGTTCCGATAAGAACCAGGGTTTTAATGGCTGTGAAAATCTAGAAATTTCTAAATGCGGAGGAACGGCTGTACCAGCCTAGCAATCAAACCGGTAGGCTGAAGAACACCTTCCGTCACAACAAGACACACACATTCTTCGCCGGCATCCGCAATGGGCTGATGCACCAAACCATCATCAGCTGCTTCGACATCACCGCGCGTATAATTGCCGGTCCCATCCGTGTATCCGCCAGCCAGAACCATGGTTAGCTCGTTGCCACTGTGCCCATGCATCGGAACACGCGTCCCGGGTGCGATCCGCAGCAATCCCACCTTTGGCCCCTTGGTGTGAGAGGCTATCGGCGCGTAATGGACAGAAGGACCAAGCCACCGCCAGGGCAAAGATTTAGTTGAACCGTCGATGTAGTCAGTCAGCGGGCGCGGTAGATTGAGGTCATTGTCGTGAGGCACGGCGGCAGGGGCAGGAACATTAATTTGGCCCCTCTCACCTTCATCGAGGCGAGCGAGAACGACATCTAGGGCACCGTCCTGGATAGCGACAGGCTTAACATCGTTCAATAACTCACCACCAACACTCTCAGCCTTACTGACCTGCTCGCGGCACGCAGGACACAATGCCAAATGCGTCGCAATCAATATGGATGTCGGCTCGTCGAGAGAACCGGCGGCATAAGACAAAAGAATGTCGTCACTGGGATGGTGGTGTGCAGTCATTGTTCTTCTCCCAAAGCCGTGCGCACCTTGCGCATGGCCAATCTCAATCATGATTTTACTGTGCCCAAAGGCAGGCCAAGCTCCTGGGCGGCTTCTCCGTGCGGCTTATCCTCATAGAAAAAAAGTCTGACGACTTCAACCTGTTCTATTGGAAGGGTAGCGATAACGTTTCTGATTCTGCTTTGTGTTTCACCAATTGAAACTGCCGCGTCTGGCGCCGTTTCCGGCTCTGGAACAAAAGCAGGATCATTAGGATCAAAATTCGGTCTGTTTTCTTTACGCAGCGCATCAATGCGTAAATTACGAGCCACGGCAAAAATCCATGTTCCCGCTGCGGCTTTAGAGCGATCAAATCGGTCAGCTTTGCGCCATACCGTTAACATAGCCTCCTGGCTGAGCTCCTCGGCCAATGCCTGGTTAGCGCCTTGTCGCATCAAATACGACTTAATGCGGGGAGCGTAGTGGGCAAATAATTGAGAAAAAGCGGCTTTATCTTTTTGTTCAGCAACAGCGACCAAGAGCTCCGTCATCGCGGCGGTATCATACCCGCCTGATGTACAGATTTTTTGTACAGCCAATGAACTTTGATCCCGTCGGTTGCCCGGCGCATCCCTTATTACGACTACCGGCCTGGTCGGAACGTCTATTCGCTCTTGCACACCAAACACCAGTATCTCCCTGATCAACCAGCTGCATATAGTAATACGCCAGGCATGGATATTTGGATCACCTCATCCTGCGGCTTATTGTCAATGTGTGAACCGGACGCCTCTTTTGACCGTACAATCTTTGTTAGACTGGGCGGTTTACTGGCCGGCTAAAAAGCTTCACGCGCTTAGTAAAAATGAGTAAAACTAATCCAGAAGGGTAAGACAAACCTCTTTTTTAGTGAATAAAAACAAGAACTTATTTTTTCTTCCGGGTTCAGGAGACAATTTGATGCCAGGATGCGACCGATTGAAGATTGCCGTTATCGGAACGGGAGTATCCGGACTGGCGGCCGCCTGGCTTCTTAATAAATCCCACGACGTTACTGTCTTCGAGAAAGACAGCAGGATTGGCGGCCATTGCAATACTGTCGACGCCACCTTATCTGGCCCCCGTGGTATGCGCACTATCCCGGTGGACACAGGGTTCATCGTCTACAATGAGCGTACATATCCCAACCTTATCGCCCTTTTCGAACATTTAGGCGTTGCCACAGAGGACAGCACAATGTCGTTTTCGGCGTCGGTTAATGACGGCCGTTTTGAATACTCAGGGTCTGGTCTGAAAGGCTTATTGGCCCAGAAAAGGAACCTCGTCCGCCCGCGTTTCTGGAACATGGTCTGGAATATTCTGAGGTTTTATAGGGAATGTGTTGAAGACGCTAAGAACCCACAAAACGCGGATATTTCTCTGGGTGAATATCTTAATCAAGCCGGATACAGTGATGGCTTCCTCCGCGATCATATTTATCCGATGGCCAGTTCAATCTGGTCTGCCTCATTTGAAGAAATTCGGGCATACCCGCTGACGGCCTTTGTAAGGTTCTTTTCAAACCACGGTCTCTTGGAAACCAAACGTCACATGCGGCCGAAGTGGCGCACAGTAACGGGGGGTAGCAGAAACTATGTGGAGAGGTTGGCTTCGGAGTTGTCAGATCGCATCCGCACCAGTTGCGGCATTACGGGCATTCGCCGTTCAGAAACGGCTGTGAGAATTTCAACCGATGGCGGAATTGAAGAGCAATTTGATCACGTGATCATTGCCGCCCATAGCAACCAGGCCCTTAAAATGTTGTCTGACCCTTCAGACGAAGAGCGGGCATTGCTCGGGTCGATCCGCTACGAAATGAATCGGGCTTTACTGCATACCGATGCCTCACTTATGCCGCGCCGCAAAAGGGCTTGGGCCAGTTGGAACTACATTTCAGCAGAGCCTGATGATCATGAACGTCTCGTATGCCTGACATATTGGATGAACAGTTTGCAAAACATTGATCGGGACTATCCGGTCTTTGTCACTCTTAACCCGCATCGTGAGCCTAACCCATCACGTGTCATTCAATCGGTCGACTATGAGCATCCGATATTCGATCAACGCGCTCTTGATGCACAGAAACAACTGTGGAACCTGCAAGGATCTAACCGCACGTGGTACTGTGGTGCCTATTTCGGCTACGGATTTCATGAAGATGGTCTTCAGTCAGGCTTGGCCGTCGCTGAGGCCGTTGGCCATGTAAAGCGTCCTTGGACGATAGAAAATGAATCAGGCCGCATCTGCATTGCAGGTATCCACCCCCAGTCATTCGACGCGGCAGCCTAGTACCATGAACGAAATGTCTTCTGCAGTTTACACTGGGTCGGTCATGCACCGCCGGACACGGCCGAAGAAACACCGACTCACGTACAACGTTTTTGCATCTTTGCTCGACCTGGATGAACTCGCAGAGTTAGATAAGAAAGTTCACGGCTTCGGTTTCAATCGTTCTTCTCTAATCAGTTTTTATAACCGCGATCATGGTCCTGGCACAGATGAAGCGCTGCGCCCTTGGGTAGAGGGTATTCTGGCTGACGCCGGACTCCCCATCGACGGAGGCCCTATTAAGCTGCTTTGTTACCCGCGCATGCTGGGCTATGCCTTTAACCCGCTGTGTAATTTCTTTTGCTACCGGCCGGACGGCACGCTAACCGCAGTGCTGCACGAAGTATCGAATACCTTTGGGCAACGACACTGTTACCTGTTTGACACTCAAAGCGCTGACGGCCTTGTCCGGCACTCCGTAGATAAATGTTTCTATGTTTCACCGTTTATTGAAATGGATATGACATACAATTTCCGCATTCGCCCTCCTGGCGGCGATGTTGCAGTCGCTATCCATGAAACGGACGCGGACGGCACCTTGCTATTTGCATCTTTTAGCGGACGCCGGCAGCCTTTAACCGCCTGGTCGATGCTGAAAGCATTCTTTTCGTACCCTTTGATGACGCTCAAAGTTATTGGCGGCATTCATTGGGAAGCTTTAAAATTGTGGCGCAAGGGAGTGCCTCTCGTAGCACGGCCTGAGCCACCCCCGAACCTGGTGACCAATGCAGGCACGGGAAACGGGTGGATGAGAAACCAATGAACAAGAAATATACGCCAGAACCACAAATACATAGCGAAGCGTCAACTCAAGGCAACACGCACGCTTTAGTCGGCAAAGTCGTATTCGTGTTGAGTAAAATTAACATTGGCCGGATGAACCTCACGCTTCCGGACGGGTCTTGCCATACGTTGGGCCCCGGCGGGTCGCCTGAAGCGACAATGGTGATAAACCGCTGGCGTGCGGTTCGCCGCCTCATGACCCAGGGGGATATGGGGTTTGTTGAATCTTATCTAGATGGCGACTGGGATAGCCCTGACCCCTCCAAGGTCGTCGAGATCGCCGTCATTAACCGGCCGACTGTAAAATCAAACGAGCTTGACGGCTTTTGGCATCGCCTCCTTAACCGAATCGCTCATAATTGGCGGGCAAACACCAAGAGCGGCGCCAAAAAGAATATTGCTGCACATTACGATCTCGGCAACGACTTCTACAGCCAGTGGCTTGACCCGACGATGACCTATTCGTCGGCCTACTTCACTGCACACGACCAATCCCTCGCTCAGGCACAGCAGGAAAAATACAAACGCATTGCAGAGATGTTGCGCTTACAACCTGATCATAACGTGCTCGAGATCGGTTTTGGCTGGGGTGGTTTCGCAGAATACGCGATCGAGGAATATGGCTGCCATGTTACCGGCCTCACATTGTCAGAAGAACAACTTAAATTTGCCGGTGAACGGATGCAAAAAGCAGGTCTATCTGACAAAGTTGATTTACGCCTGCAAGACTATCGCGATACCGGCGGTCAATTCGATCGTATTGCGTCTATTGAGATGTTCGAAGCTGTGGGTGAAGAAAACTGGCCTCATTACTTTGACATGATTCGGAATCGATTGGTGCAAGGTGGTGAAGCAGCTTTACAAATAATCACAATCGATGAATCTCATTTCACGCGTTACCGCAGCGGTGCAGATTTCATTCAACGCTATATATTCCCGGGCGGAATGTTGCCTACCGTAACGGCCTTGAAGCAGGAAATTGACCGAGCCCGCTTACAACTCGCCGACGTCAACACCTTCGGTGAGAGTTATGCCCAGACGCTGCTTCAGTGGCGGCAGCGGTTCATCGATGCCTGGTCAAATATTGAGCCGCTCGGATTCGATGTGCGTTTCCGTCGCATGTGGGAGATGTATCTAGCCTACTGCGAAGGTGGTTTCCGCGCTAAATCCATAGATGTCGGCCATTTCAAACTTAGGCGTATCTAAAAATCATCGGCAAATGCTTTATGAAAGTCGGTCCCCATGGCGTCTGAAAAGGCACTGACCCGCACCTGTCTTGCTGCTTATGGTGCTCCAGCATTTGCACTGGCCATGCCGACTATACCAGCGTTCGTCTACCTCCCAGCGCTATATGCTGAAGGTCTCGGCTTGGCAGCTGCCGGTCTTGTTTTGCTGAGTGCCCGCGTGACCGACGTAATTTCCGATCCGTTGATTGGTGTTGTCAGCGACCGCTATCAGACCCGCTGGGGCCGCCGCAAACCTTGGATTATTGTTGGCGCTATTCTCGCTGGGTTTGCCCTGATACGTCTGTTCCAACCCCCTAGCGATGTCACAGCGACGTACCTTCTAACCTGGGCAATAGTTTTGTATTTGGGTTGGACTCTCGTTGCAGTTCCGTACACGGCCTGGGGTGCTGAACTTAGTAATGATTATCACCAACGATCCAGAATCACAGGCGTACGCGAAGGCCTGACTCTTATCGGCATTCTCGCGGCTGGAGCCGTGCCGGCCATCACCACGAGCATGGGTTGGACCGAAGCAGAGGGCCTTGCCGCAGTCTCGTGGATGGCTATTGCGCTTGGCGCACCTGCAATCGCATTCCTGCTGATAAAGGTTCCGGAAACTCATTTGCAGAGATCGTCGATAGGCCCGCCGCGCCTCGTCATCACAGTGACTAACATTAAACGCGCCACGTCTATTCTGGCAGGGAACAAGCCATTCGTTCGGCTCCTATCGGCATGGTTCATCAATGGAATGGCTAATGGAATCCCGGCGGCCTTATTTCTGCTGTACCTCGAGTTCGGGTTGCAGGCCGACCAAAGCCAGCGCAGCCTCCTCATTCTCGCCTACTTCCTCAGCGGCGTTCTTTCCATTCCACTGTGGCTGACGTTGAGCAACCGGTTCGGCAAGCACAGGGCATGGTGTTGGGCGATGCTTGTTACCTGCGCGGCGTTTATCTGGGTGCCTTTTTTGTCACCGGGAGACATTGCTGCTTTCTCCTTGGTCTGCGTATTTACGGGCATGGGGTTAGGAGCAGACCTCGTGCTTCCGCCCGCTTTACAAGCGGATGTGGTTGATTTTGATCGTCTCCGCAGCGGCCAAGCCCGCGCGGGGTTGTTTTTCGCACTATGGAGTATGTCTACAAAAATGGCTCTAGCCCTGGCTGTTGGCGTCGCTTTTCCAGCTCTTCAGGCACTTGGGTTTTCTCCGGACGGAGACAACTCAGCGTCCGCATTGCGGTCATTGGCAGTGATCTATGCCGGAGTGCCTGTCGTATTAAAAATTATAGCGATTGCGTTGATTTGGACGTTTCCTATCACGCGAGCGCGGCAAGAACTGATACGGCGGCGCCTTGAGCGGCGTCAGTCGCAGACGGATTAGGAGGCAGAAGTGGTTCGTTCCTTCCTTTTGTGTTTTTTGGTGGGTCTCGGGTTAACGGGTTGTAGCGCGTCAATGAAACCGGAAGATTTCGCAGAAAGACAACCACGCTTCGTCCTTGAAGAATACTTCGAGGGCAAGACCAAAGCGTGGGGCATGTTCCATGACCGCTTTGGTACTTTGCGGCGAGAATTCGTAGTGGACATCAAAGGCACTTGGGATGGCAGCACTCTGACCCTGGATGAAGAATTTGACTACGCAGATGGCGAACAAGATCGCCGGGTTTGGTCTATCCGTAAGGTCGACGAACACACATATATGGGGACGGCTGGGGATATCATTGGCACGGCTCAGGGCCGCACTTTCGGCAATGCCCTGAATTGGATCTACGACATGAACCTCAAGGTCGGTGACAGCACCTGGAAAGTGAAGTTCGATGACTGGATGTTTTTGCAACCAGGCGGCGTACTGTTAAACCGCGCGACGGTATCCAAATTGGGCTTTGAACTTGGCACAATCACATTGTCGTTCAGCCAGGTCGACGACCAAGAACTTACCCATTTTAATGAGCAGAAACGCGCCGCCGAATAAGGCGAATTAGTCCGCCTATTACGGGAATGCGGTTGTAGAACTGCGTCGAAGCATCCCAATAATCGATGTGGGATAAAACACGGCCGTCCGAGGCGAAAGTTAATTCAGTCATTCCTTCTATGACCCATGGGTCTTTTCCTAACCGCTTTAACGTCGCCGCGCTGGTCCAGCGCATAAAACAGACATCACCATCGTAGGCACAATGGTGAACATTAAATTTGATGTCGGGCGCAGCTTGAAGCATGCTCTCAAGAATTCTTTTGTACGCATCGACCCCGGTCACGTCACTGAACGGGTCTTTGAAACGGATGTCGTCATGCATCACTAAAGCAAGGTCATCCAATGAGCTCGGAGATAACGCCTCGTAAAACGCCACGTAGGCCGCAGCCCGATGATCTCTATTCTGTGTCATGTTTTGGTGATTTTCTTCACTAACCAAAAATAAAGACCGTAGGGCAACAGCTGTAGAACTTTCAATATCATTATGAAGGCACGCGGAAACGCGATTTCGAATTTCTTTTTTGCCATACCATCAAATACGGCGCGGGCGGCGTCTTCGGGTTCCATCAAGAACGGCATGGGAAATTCGTTTTGGTCCGTTAACGGCGTGCGAACGAAGCCCGGATTGATTACAGATATAGAAACGCCGTGATCGCCAAGCTGAGTATTGAGTGATTCACAAAGATTGATCAGCGCAGCTTTTGTGGCGCCATAAGCCGCCGCGTTCGGTAGCCCACCGTATCCAGCCACCGAAGACACGACTGCCACATGGCCCTGCTTGCGATCTATCAAAGTTGGCAACACAGAATCTAGGCCGTTGACCGATCCCATGTAGTTGATTTCCATCAGGATCCTAAACGGAGCCACAGAGAACTCCGCCGGTGGTGTCGGTGCATGAGTGCCCGCATTGAAAATGATCTGGTCGAGCGGCCCGAGATCGGCTTCGATGGCTTTGAACAGGAGCTTTGTTGCGTCGTGATCTGTGACATCAAGCGGATAAGCTTGGATTTGGCCTGGCAGGCCAGCTTCGGACGCTTGTTTCGCCACATTTAAGAGATCGCCCTCCGTCCGAGCGCTAATCGCCACGGCCCAGCCTTGCGCGGCGTATTCGAGAGCAACAGCTTTGCCAATGCCTTTACCGGCACCAGTAATCCAGAGCGTATTAGTCATGATGTAAGCCCAGCATTACGCCCCGGAAGCGGAGGCTTGTTCGAGATCATTCACCAGGCCGCATTGCCGGCACACAAGCTCAATGGTTTCACCCGCTTTGGTAGTAAACACCATTTTAACCCAGCGGCCCTCACTATCGTACCAGACATTAATATCACGCAAGTCGCCGGTGTATTCGAATTTTTCTGCTTCTACAGGGCCGGCCACCGTCTCTACGGTCTCAATGCCATGCCGGACCACTTCGACCTTTACCAGATTGCCCGTCAGTGTATTGAGAACAACACTTTGGTCGACCGCGCCGATGTTCCAGTGATTGGTAGGATACACCCATGTATCGGCTACAAAAGCGCCTTTCTTACCCGTCGTATAAAACTTGCCGTCGTAGTCAACGTAAGCATCGATTTTAATTTTCTTGCCGTTATCGTTTACCTCTCCCGTCATGGATACAAGTTTTCCATCTTGCCATGTTCCTGCCACATCAAAGATGAATCTATAAACAGTCACAAAAAATATCTTAACTTTGATTTTGAATTCTGTATCAACGATAAGCTGACCATCTTCGCGTTTGAATATTACCTTATGTTGCCCAATCTTTTTACCTTTGCGGTACACATCATATTCGATGCCATTAGGATACAACTTGAATGGGTCAGCACTTTCATGCGACGCGACATGCCCCGCTTCCATAAGGGTTTGAGATGAAGCCTGTTTGGGAATCGCCAGCCAAAGCATTCCAATAATCAGAATGAGCCAGACTAGAATAGTTCCAATACGCGTTGGCGGTTTTTTTTCGGTCATTAACATAGTCAGACAATGCCCCTCTTCGTTGCCACTTGTTGCTTGGTTGTAATTAATCCTCAAAGACGGCAACGGATCGCGCGTTAACGCACCTGTAATCTGCCCCCGTCACCGTTCAATCTCCAACGCCTCGTATACGGGAACACGTGTCCGAACACGATAGTTCCTCACATGATCGGCAATCACCGCTACTTCGCTAACTTCCAGAATATAAATGGCAGGTGCCATCTCACGATAGGTTTTCGATAAACCCTGAAGCATGCTATGGCGTTTCTCCGCGTTAAACTCGGCTCCGGTGGCGTTTAACGAGGACATCAAAGCCTCATGGCAGAAAAAAGGCACAGGTTTGGCGCAGGAATAATATTCCATCGGCCGGATCACGTCGTAATAAGGCTCGCTATTAAAGGCCAGACTAAACAAATCGACCTCCCACGTTCCTGTTGTGTATTGCCGCAGCCATTCCGAGAAAACAATGCTGCGCAATTCCATATCTACCCCGATGCCACGCAACCCTTGCTGAACGAGCTGAAAAATCAAGCTCGCATTGGCATTCCCCGCGGTGACGGCATCGGCTCTCACGAAGAAGCCGTTGGGATACCCTGCTTCGGTTAATAAATTACGAGCACGCTCTGGATCGTAAGAAATCGGCAGTAAATCTGGGTTGTATCCAAATGTAAGCGGTGTGCCGGGCTGATTTGCGGGTGTTGTCGTCCCATGTAGAACGATGTCTGCAATGGCCTGGCGGTCGACCGCTATGTTCATCGCCAACCGCACCCGTGGATTGTGTAACGCCTCGACAGAAGTTCCCTCGAGATTGAAGGCGAAAGACAACACCTGCGCCGTTTTGGAAACCGACACGTAAAACCCGTTTCCTTCCATATCGAAAGCCGCATCGGGCGTAAGTGTCGTCGTCAAATCCACTTGGCCTGATTGCAGGGCCTGCACCAAGGTTGTTTCGTCGGGGATTTGATAAAAATGAATGCCGTCAATCATCGGCGGACGCCACGAGGCATGACGTGCCCGCGTCACGGCTTTTCCACCATCATTCCATGACACGACTTCAAACGGACCTGTTCCAGCCGGTCGGCGCGCGAATTCAGTGATGCCCTGTTCAGCGAGCGCTTTCGGTGCCAGCATTTGTACTGCCGTTAGTCGCTTAGGAAAAATTGCATCGGGTTCGCGGGTTATAACGTCAAGCGTAAAGTCATCGATGACTTCGATACCCGATATGCCCTGAACTTCGTTGGCGACAATCAAACCCCGCGCTTCGTCTTGCATCAACCAGGACAGTACAAATGAAGCAGCACGCGCATCGAACGGCTCACCGTTAGAAAATGTTACGCCTTCGCGCAGCTTGAATCGCCAGCGGGTTGGTTCGATTGCCTCCCACGAAAGGGCCAGTGCCGCTTCCAACACACCTTGTTCATTGGTCCGCACCAACGGATCATAAAGCGAGAACCACACCAAGGCGCTCGGCAGTCCATTGGCACCGTATGGATTACCGAGAGTCGGCGGCAGCGAAATCACCGGCATGCGCAGGATTTTATCCTGGGCATAAACGCCGCTCGTCATGGTTAGGGACGCTAGGCAACCAATGATAAGGATACGGAAAAACGGGATCATAAACTGAGACATGGCGCCATAGAAACTAGGTTTTCACACCTATATCATGACCTGCGCAACATTGCTGCATTGAGGCACGGGAAAGGAATTACGTAATGACAAAGACCGAACTTCACGCCAGAGCCCAGGCGGTGCTGGACTTCTGGTTTGGCGCTCCTGGTAGCCTGAAATACGGCACCAACCGTGATGAATGGTTTAAGAAGGATGACGCCTTCGACAAAGCCATCATTGATTAGTTTATGGCGGACTATGAGGCCGCAGCAGCCGGCGAGCACGATGACTGGGCAGAGACCCGTGCCGGCGCTATGGCCCGTGTTATTCTGCTCGGTCAATGTCCCCGCAACATGTTTCGCGGCGATCCGCGCACATTCTCGACTGACGCGAACGCCCTACAAATTTCCACGGTCATGGTCGCGCGCGGTGACGATAAGGCGGTCGAGAAACGACAGTGGTTTTTCGTCCACCTTCCCGATGAACACTCTGAAGCCGTGGCCATGCAGGAGTGCTACCTCGAATTCACTGCGTCAATGCCTCAAGGCAAAGCGGATAACAGCCCCTACTCTCGGGCTAAGAAGCACTATGATGTGATTGCGCAATACGGTCGCTTCCCACATCGCAACGCTGTGGTCGGTCGTGAAAACACGCCAGAGGAAGAAAAATATGTAGCGAAACCCAGAGCGGGGTTTTAGACGGACGGGTTTAGCTGCGCACCTAGTCCTCGAGAGGAGTCAGCGACAAGTCAACTTTGAGGCCGAGTTGGCGGATCATCGCAATACTGTCATTGTTACCCCAGCGCTCAACCACCTTGCCTTCCTTGAAACGGTAAGTATCGGTAGCAGATGTTTCATAGCGACGGCCGCCCTCTGGATTGCCTTCCATCTCACCGGTCACGCGCGTCCCTTTCATAGTGACACGCGCCACGACAACATCGCCGTTGCAAACAATCAAATCATTGGTGAGGCGGCGGTCGGGTGAATTCTTCTTAGAGCCGATCCAGATGCGCTGCATGTGCTCAGGTGTGCGCGTGGCCGTGCCAAGTCCGCCACCATCAACATTGTGACTGACGAATTCATCAGCATAGAACTCACCCGCCCGCTCATGATCACGTTCATTGAAAAGGATCCGGGTCATGTCGAGGTATGTTTGAAGATTTTCTTCGTGTCCGTCACAAACGATCTCTGTTGATAGTGCGTCATCGGCCAATAGCATAGCCGACACGAAAGCGATTGCAGGAACGCGCATTTAATGAACTCCAGAATATATTGCTAGAACGGCAGGGTAATGTTGCGATCGAGAACAATAGCCACAAACACGGCGGCCAGGTAGCTCATGGAAAAGAAAAAGATCTTCCGAGCCCAAGCTTTGGTCGGCTCTTGCACGAGTTTCCAATTCAACCATATGAAGCGCGAGCCGAGCCCGGTGCTGATCACAAAATAGATCATGCCGAGAGCGCCGAAGGCCACCGGCAGAGCCGCAGAGACCACGAGTAAAACCGTGTTGAACATCATATACCGGGCGCATTTTACATCGCCGACCATCACCGGCAGCATGGGCACACCAGCTTCGGCGTAATCATCTTTGATCATCATGGCCAGCGCCCAGAAATGAGACGGGGTCCATAAGAACAAGGTAATTGCCATCAGCATCGGCAGAGTGAAGGCGGTAGAGTCTGCCGCCGCGGCTCCGGCCAGCACGGGAAAACTGCCTGCAGCCCCACCGATGACAATATTCATCCAATGCCGCCTTTTCAGCCACACCGTATAGACAACCATGTAGGTAAATGCTCCGAGCGCCAGGTGCAGCGCTACAAGCCAGTTCAGTTCAACAGCCGCCAAAACGCAGCCGGAAATAAGCAAACCGCCGGCCAGCCAAAGGGCATTGTTCGGGTCTTTCATGGCGCCGGACGCAAGCGGCCGTTTGCTGGTACGGGTCATCTTCTTGTCGATATCCCGGTCATAAAAATGGTTAAACACGGATGACCCAGACGAGCACAGCATCATGGCCACGACCATGACAATCAGCGGACCCCACTGCACCGTCTCTGCGACGGCGAAATATCCAGCCATCGCCGTAATCGCCAACAAAACGCCAATGCGGAGCTTCAACAACTCAATGTAATGGGCAAAAGTCATACTAATTTGCTACTTCACTCTCTCGTTAAACCTGATTGGGTTCCGGCTCTGCCACCACCCCGTCAGGATTGGATTCATCTGGACCGGCCTTTGACAAAAGACACCGTCCGGCCAATACGACAAAGATTACACCGCCGATGACGGCAATGAGGCCGCCTAATCCCATTAAGATCATCGACGAGAGCTTGATCGCACTATCCAACCCTTGCTCACTACCCGCGACCTTGCGGGCGACGCCATCCCATCCCGCCACAAACAATCCCATAGAATGGAACAATTGTCCTGCCCCAAGAAGCACATATGATGCCTTGCGCCAGCGCCGCGCCGGCATGGGGCGGTCCAGCAAAGGGATAAATAACGCGAAATACAGACACATAAAGACCAGTGTCACGCCAATGAGTTCAGCGTGGTAATGGGCTGGTGTGCGCGTATCAACCGAGCTTTCGAAAAACCCGATGACACCACCGACGCCAAAAAGGATGAGCGCGGCCCACAGACCGATGACCTCCGGCGTCTGCTCATTGACAGGCAATGCGCGTCTGAAAAAGAGCCAAACAACCCCCAGCAACACAACCGCCGTCGGCACGGGAAGTACATACCAATAAAGTCCCGTGAACGCGGTTACCTGAGCAGGGTCTCCAGCAGGATAACTGAGATAAAGCAGTGGTCCGATAGCCGCACCGGCGACGAAAGCACCGACCATATAATTAAACAGTTTGTTCGGTATGGGCGTCTCACCAAGAGACATGCGACTGAGAAGAAAAAACCCAGCGAGCAACAACAACGTATGGGCAAACTGCATAATGTGACCCATACCCCAAAACGCGCGCTCAGCAGCGTCAGTGGCAGACGTGCCTTCTGGCATGGTAAACCATGCCGCTCCCAGGCATATCAGGGCGATCAGAAAAATTACGCCGGCCGCTGCGATGGCAAAACCGACGGGCTCGCAGGAGCGCTGTACCGTGATCTGCGCCATTAATCGCAATATGGGTAAGGCGAGACCAAAGGCGAGCAATGTCAGGCCAGCAAAAAAGAGCGGGTGAATAAGAACCGGAATATAATTGTTCGCGGATGGCTCACCCAGGTTGAGCAGCACTGGAGTTAGTATAAGTACAAAACTCAACCCAGCTGCATAGACCGCAACACGGCCAATGAAAGCAGACCCTTGAGGCAGCACTCCGGCTTGCCCCGTTGCCAAAACAGTCAACGCCCCTTGAACGCCCAGGTACCAGATTACAAAAGCAAACGTGACGTGGGCAATGAGGCCCTTCTCAAAAAAGGTTTGGCCTAGCCAGGGCAGCACCGCATCGGCGCCGGGCACCCGCATCAGCGCTACGAGGATGGCCATCAAGCCAGCAACGCCAAGGGCCGCAACAGGCAAGATCACCCAGCATTTAAGCTCCCACCTCAAATCTTCGGTAAGGCTGCCAGCAAAATGACCGTCCATGGCGGCTTCCGGCGTTTCCAGCCTATGCTCCGGTGGTGGCGGTAGGTGATAATCCACAATGACCAGTATTACTCTCTAAACCGGAGCGGTATAGACATGGTATAATATCGTGTATACGGCGACGCCGGAGACTGTGACAAAGATCCACACCGGCCAAGTATATCTGGCGATCCTTTTGTGCAATTCAAATTGTCCATGAAGGGCGCGCCACGCCGTTACGATCACCATAGGAGTCACGATGGTTGCGAGCACCACATGGGACACCAAGAGCGTGAAATAGGCAGGGACAGCCCAGCCGGTGCCTGGAAACTTAAAAATGGGGGCTGTAAAGTGATAGGTCAGATAGGAAACAAGAAAAACCGCCGACACGCAGATAGCGGCAATCATGGCTTTCCTGTGCGCCTCTCGCCGCCCTGCTTTGATTAAAACGAAGCCGATCACGAGTAAAACGAGGGAAGTACTGTTCAATACAGCATTCACATGCGGAAGGATCTCAACCGTTGGCATATCTGACTACCTCTCGCCGGAGCCGCTGACGTGCCTAAGGCCCACTGAACACAACCTTGGCGATGAAGCTGAGATACATGAAAAGGGCCGCTCCGCCGAGGCAAAAGCCGAACACGATGATGCGTTTTCTATCTGTTGGCATCTCATTCATGATTCCGAATCCTGCGACCAAGGTCAGATCAAAATCCTACGACCAAGATCAGATGAAAGCGATAAAAAGTAATCCTGAGGCTCATTTAAGCCCGGCGCGGTGTCTATCACAGGGTTCGGAAAATGTCATTTTATTGTTGCTTTTCCACAATCAGAAAATGGGCCCTGGCGGCATTCATTGCGAAGCGGCCTCAGACCCATAAAACGGCGTTCAAAACCCTCCCACCTGCGCTTTACCTAACCCGCTGCATAAACTAGTGTTTTCGACGACAAACCAAGGGTGGTGGAGATCAATCGGGGCCCGCTTTAAACCGCTGGTGTCTCACTGCATCAAACACCATGAGAAATCAGTTGAATCCAATGTCTCTGCCCCTTAAACGATGACCCGTACGCAAGCGGAAGGGAGAGATAGTGTGAACCGCATATTCGCGTTTTTAACAGGTTGGGCCTTAACGTTGATGGCTACTGCCTCAGCCTCAGCTCAGGAGATGTCTGAGGGAGTGTCTGATGGCATGCGGACACCGTCGTTTCCAGTCCCATGGCAATTAAATTTGCAGTACCCCGTCACCCCTATCGCCGAAGACCTTTATTGGTTTCATACCTACCTTCTGTGGATCACAACAGCTATTACAGCAGTGGTGCTATTGCTGCTGATTTGGGTGGCACTCAAGTATAACAGCAAAGCAAATCCTGTTCCTTCGAAGAACTCACACAACACACTTCTCGAAATTGTCTGGACCGCGCTACCAGTTCTCATACTTGTCGCCATCGCTGTCCCCTCATACCGGATTTTATATGACATGGACCGGATTGAAGATCCGGAACTGACCATCAAGGTCATCGGCAATCAATGGTACTGGACTTACGAATTTCCCGATTACGAAATTGAGTTTGATTCCCTGCCTTTAACTGACGACGAAATTGATTATGCGGCTGGGCAACACCGGCTCCTTGAAGTCGACACACCTCTTGTACTGCCCATTAATACCGATATCCGTATTTTGTTCACGGCAACCGACGTGCTGCACGCGTGGACGATACCAGCATTTGGTGTGAAATTGGATAATGTTCCAGGGCGCACCAACGAAACTTGGACCCGCATCCTAACAACAGGCAAGTACTACGGCCAATGCTCAGAACTCTGTGGCATCGACCATTCGTACATGCCCATCGTGGTTCACGCAGTCAGCAAAGAAGAATTTGAAGGGTGGCGGGCTGATCAGCTCGCCGTAAACAGCACTCAACCAGACGATCTTAATCGCCTCGCCGCCCTGCCTCAGGAGTGATCAGAATGTACACAACGGCGACACATGCACACGACGACCACCACGCACCAACGGGTATTAAACGTTGGCTGTATTCCACCAACCACAAAGACATAGGCACCATGTACTTGATTTTTGCTGTTGTCGCAGGTCTGGTTGGTGGTGGCCTTTCCCTCCTCATTCGCATGGAGTTGGGTGAGCCGGGCGTACAGGTCTTCAACGAACTAAGCGAATCCCCCAAACAGTTTTACAATGTTGTCGTCACGGCTCATGCGCTGCTGATGGTCTTCTTCGTGGTTATGCCGGCATTGATCGGCGGCTTTGGAAACTGGATGGTGCCGATGATGATCGGTGCGCCAGACATGGCATTCCCGCGCATGAACAACATCTCGTTCTGGCTCATGCCGCCAGCCCTAATCCTTCTCATCCTATCATCTGTGATGGGACAAGGTGCTGGCACCGGATGGACGTTGTACCCGCCACTTTCCGGTTTGGCTGGTCAGCCAGACATGTCCGTCGACTTTGCCATCCTGGCGCTACACGTTGCCGGTGCGTCCTCTATTCTCGGCGCAACCAACTTCATTACAACTATTCTGAATATGCGCGCGCCCGGCATGACAATGCATAAAATGCCACTATTCGTTTGGGCGACTTTGATCACAGCCATACTTCTACTCTTGGCTATGCCAGTACTTGCTGGCGCTTTAACTATGCTACTGGCAGACCGCAACTTTGGCACCGCATTCTTCGACCCTCGCGGTGGCGGTGACCCACTTCTTTGGCAGCACCTGTTCTGGTTCTTCGGTCACCCTGAAGTGTACATCATGATTCTGCCTGCATTCGGAATCGTCAGTCACATCGTTTCAACATTCTCTAGAAAGCCCGTCTTTGGTTATCTGGGCATGGCTTATGCCATGGCGTCCATTGGTGTCGTCGGTTTTGCCGTCTGGGCTCACCACATGTACACGGTCGGAATGGGCGTCAATTACCGCGCCTATTTTGTTGCTGTAACGATGGCCATTGCTGTTCCTACTGGCGTGAAAATATTTAGTTGGATTGCCACCATGTGGGGCGGCTCTATCCAGTTTAAAACACCCATGTTGTGGGCCATCGGATTCATATTCTTGTTCACGGTCGGCGGCGTAACCGGTGTAGTCCTAGCCAACGCAGGTATGGATGTAGCTATGCACGACACTTACTACGTGGTGGCTCACTTCCATTACGTGCTGTCGCTAGGTGCCATCTTCGGGATCTTTGCAGGGTTCTATTACTGGTTCGACAAAATGACCGGGAAATCTTATCCAGAATGGGCTGGTCAGCTGCACTTCTATACAACTTTTATCGGCGTCAACGTTCTGTTCTTCCCACAGCATTTCTTGGGTCTGGCCGGCATGCCTCGCCGTTACATTGACTACCCAGACATTTTTGCGGAGTGGAATTTGGTCTCGACTTACGGTGCATATATTTCAGTGGCGAGTAGCGTATTTTTCCTGATTGCCACTGTGATCGTTATGACGTCCGGCAAGAAGTCGGTGGCCAATCCCTGGGGTGAAGGCGCGACTACGCTGGAATGGATGGTACCCTCTCCGGCGCCATTTCATACCTTTGAGGAGCAGCCTGATTTAACATCGGGCAACCCTGTGGCTCAGCCTGCTGAATAAAGCGGAACGGTGGCAAGAGTGACGACGACTGACCTAAAGCGACGCAATCGCCGCACTGCCATAACGGCTTTGACCGTTATGGGGTGCATGGTCGGCCTCTCGTTCGCGTTTGTTCCACTCTATACTTTGATCTGCCAGGTCACGGGGTTGGGGGGAACACCACAAATTTCCAACGGTGAAGAGCGCACCCTTTCAACCGAAGAAATTACGGTGCGTTTTGATGCCAATGTTGATCGTCGTTTGGCGTGGTCTTTTGAGCCGGTCGAGAAATCAATCACGCTAAAGCTTGGTGAGACAGGCATCGCCTCTTACACGGCAACAAACGAGTCTTATGAGCCAATCACTGGCATCTCTACCTTTAACGTCACACCACTAAAGGCGGCACAGTACTTTACCAAGATTGAATGTTTCTGCTTTACCGAGCAAACGTTGGAGCCAGGACAAACGGTAGATATGCCGGTGACCTTCTATGTTGATCCGGCTCTCTTAGAAGATGAGTTGGCGGAAGAAGTCAGAACCATCACATTGTCCTATACATTCTATCGGACCTTAGATGATGTTGAAGATGACGAAACGGATACGATTTCAACGCGTGAGACGAAGCCCATTCTTAAACTTTCCGCCGCCGCATTGGGCGGCTCTTGATCACCCTGCGTAACGTACGAGGAAGCCTATTATGAGCGCACAGGCAAAACACCCCTTCCACATGGTCGACCCAAGTCCTTGGCCAGCCGTTGGCGCCCTTGCCGCCCTCACCCTCGCCGTCGGTGCGGTATTCTATTTTCATGAAGAGCCGCTTTTCGGAATTAATGGTATCGCCAAAATAATTCCCGGGTTCGTTTTAATCATTTTGACCATGGTTTTGTGGTGGCGCGATGTCATCAAGGAGTCCGTGAAAGAGCGGGTTCACACTAAAGAAACCAGCCACGGCCTGCGCCTCGGCATGGTTCTTTTTATTGCATCTGAAGTAATGTTTTTTGGAGCTTTCTTTTGGGCCTTCTTCCATCATTCACTAGGCTTCTCAACAGCTACGCTACAATGGCCGCCGGAAGGTATTGAAGTTCTCGATGCCTGGCACCTCCCGTTCTACAATACTATTATTCTGTTGACGTCCGGCATCACAGTCACGCGAGCCCACCTCTATATTGAGGCCGGCATGAATGAGAAAGCTGCAAAATGGACTTGGATCACGGCTGCTCTCGGCGTCATGTTCCTTGGACTGCAAGTCTACGAATATGGTCATGCAGCCTTTGGCTTGAGTGACGGCATTTACCCATCCACGTTCTACATGGCCACCGGTTTTCACGGCTTCCATGTCTTTGTAGGCACCACATTCTTGATTGTCTGCGCTGTAAGAGCGAATAAAAATCAGTTCACACCTGACAAACACATCGGATTCCAGTCCGCCGCCTGGTACTGGCATTTCGTGGATGTGGTTTGGCTGTTCCTGTTCGTCTGGGTCTACTGGTTGCTGGGTGCGCCTGTCCGCACCTTCTAAGACACAGCCCAGATGAATTCGGAAACTCCAGGGGAGCGTCACGGCGCTCCCCTTATTCGTGTCGCCTTACTCGGGCGCTGCCCCCGCTGTGGCGAAGGGGCCTTGTTCAAAGGCTACCTGACCGTCGCTGACTCTTGCACATTTTGTCACCTCGGTCTTGACGGTCATGACACGGGCGACGGACCCGCATTCCTCATTATGTTGCCGCTTTGCATAATCGTTGCTGTGCTCGCCCTCCTGCTAGATATAGCGGTACGGCCCCCGATGTGGGTGCACATCGTTACCTGGCCAATTGTAATCGCGATAGCAGTGGGGCTAACATTACGGCCGGTCAAGGCGCTGATGATCGCGCTTCAGCACAAACACCGCGATGTGGAAAACATCGATACGTCGAACCAGCAGTAGGCTTAGGCAAGAACAAAGGCTCCGCCACCCAAGGTGACGACGCCTAAATCTATAGAAGCAGCAGAGTCTAAAGAGAAACTACCGAAGTTGAACACCATCTTCGGGGTTGGCGCTGATCCGGTGGATCGATAAATCCGCGCCTTGAAACTCTTCTTCTTCAGTGAGGCGGATGCCGACTGTCGCTTTAAGCCCGCCGTAGACGATAAAGCCGCCCGCCAGCGCGAAGGCTACACCGATCAATGAACCGACCAGTTGGGAGATAAAGGTCACCCCGCCCATACCGCCAAGCGCTTCGAGACCAAACACACCGCACATAATGCCGCCAAGTAGGCCGCACATGCCGTGCAAGGGCCAAACACCGAGGACGTCATCGATTTTCCATTTGTTCTGACACTGATTGAAGCCCCAGACGAACAGCGCCCCAGCCATAGCACCCGTCACCGCCGCGCCGACCGGATGCATGACGTTGGAGCCGGCACAAACAGCCACCAAGCCCGCTAACGCGCCGTTGTGAACAAACCCTGGGTCATTCTTGCTAACCACCAGCGCTGCGAGAATGCCACCGACCATAGCCATCAAGGAATTCACTGCAACGAGGCCGGTTAGCCCCTCGACATTTTGGGCACTCATCACGTTGAAGCCGAACCAACCGACAGAAAGAATCCACGCGCCTAGCGCCAGCCAAGGAATGGAAGACGGTGGCATCGCCTGAAGACTGCCGTCAGTCCGGTAGCGTCCACTTCGTGCGCCGAGCATGATCACGGCAGCCAAGGCAATCCAGCCGCCCATGGCATGCACAACAATAGAGCCGGCAAAATCATTGAAGGGCGCACCAAAGTTGGTTTCCATGAAATCCTGGAATCCAAAATTCCCGTTCCAAACCATGCCTTCGAAGAAGGGATAGACCAAAGCGACGAGAACCACCGTCGCTGCCAATTGGGGATAAAAGCTAGCGCGCTCGGCGATCCCACCAGAAATGATGGCGGGGATGGCCGCAGCAAAGGTCAAAAGAAAGAAAAATTTGACCAGATCGTAGCCCTGCGGGGCATAGCCTTCACCGGTATCGCCGCTGATAATCGGGGCCCCAACCAGGAAGCCCATGCCATAGGCCACTGCGTATCCAATAAAGAAATAAGCCATGGTCGAGCCGGCAAAATCGACCATGATTTTGACCAGAGCGTTGACCTGGTTCTTTTTGCGAACAGTGCCGACTTCTAAAAAAGCAAAGCCGGCATGCATTGCCAAAACCATGATTGCGCCCATTAGGACAAAGAAGACGTCGTTTCCAGCCATTGATCAGTATCCCTCTCTTGCTTTGGCCCGCTACCAGGCGTTTTCCTGGGCCTTCGCCCTTTCTTTCAAACCTCCCTTTCAAAAACTGTGCCATTTTAACTACTTATATAATTCCTCTCTGAATCAAAGGCTTATGTAGTCACCTCTGGTCGCACAAAGACTTAATTGATCAGAAATTAACCAAATGCACCTCCAACGTCTGGCTACCAGATTAAAAATTAGGCAGATGCGGTTTTTCCTCGGTATTGCGCACCTGATCCTTCCCGCTGCAGGCCCAAACAGGTACCCTTTTGTTATAATTAAAGGATTGGCCAGAAGGCCAAAGAGACGGTAGGGGAGACTGCACTGGATCATCTCACACATATCAATCCGGCGATGCTGGCTAATAGTCTGGCAGCCGGTTATTCACAAGTGGTTGTCGCAAATTCAGGCAAGCAAGTGTTTCTCGCAGGCCAGGTAGGCTGGGACGTCAATGGCGCCCTGGCTGGGGATGGCTCGTTCGCCGCTCAGGCCGCCAAAGCCCTTGATAACGTTAGGATTGCGTTAGACGAAGCCGGTGCCTCAGGAGAGGACATTGTTCATATCAAGTACTTCGTCGTGGGCTGTAACGAAGGCCGTGTAAGTGAGCTCTCTACTGCCATACGCGAAGCCGCAATTTTCGATTTCGAACATCCGCCGACGGGCACTTTACTTGGCGTCGAGTGCCTCGCCCGCGATAACCTGCTCATAGAAATTGAGGCCATCGCCGTTATTCCCACTTAGATCTGGCGAAATGACTTTTTCCCAGTTAATAGCATCAGAGCATTTCATGACCGCACTACCGCCTGACCAAATTTACTACGTTTCACCGGAACAAATTAAATCCTGGTTCGATGAAGGTAGCGCCGTCATCGTTGACGTTCGTGAGCAAAATGAGTGGGACGAAGCCCATATTCCAGGCGCGATACTTATTCCCTTGTCGGCCTTCGACCCAGCTGCTGTGCCAGACCCCGGCGACAAACACCTTGTTTTTTATTGCCGGTCCGGGAGACGTTGCGGAATGGCCTCTGAAAAAATGATCGAAGCGGCCTACACCGGTGTCATCAAACGTATGGAAGGCGGCTTCCTAGCTTGGGACGCCTCAGGCTTTAATAAAGAGAGCGGCTAGCAACGGCACGCCATGAATACCGCAGCAGCACATCGGGACAATATCGTGGGTCATGAGAGTGGACGCATATTCCTCGTCGTAGTGGATGATTCGGAGGAGCTCGGCGGAACCATTCGCTACACCTGTAACAGGGCAAAGCACACCGGGGGGAGGGTTGCGCTGCTGTACGTTATCGATATGGAACAGGAAAAAGAGTTTCAGCACTGGCTCGGCGTGGGCAACCTTATGGAGCAGGAGGCTCATGTAGCCGCGCAGAACGTTCTTAATCATCATGCCCAGAAAATTATCAAGGATTCTGGCGCTGAGCCCATAAAGTTCATTCGCAAAGGCAAAACCCGCGAAGAATTGTTTGCCTTGGTCAACGAGCATCCGGAAATCTCGATTTTAGTTCTTGGATCAGCTCCCGGTGAGAAACCCGGTCCGCTGGTGGAAGCAGTCACGGGAAAATACGCAGGCCAGCTTGGTATTCCAGCCACCGTTGTTCCAGGCGCGTTGAGCGAAGATGAAGTCGACCGATTGACCTGAGCCGCATAACGGCTAAATTCCAATTTCCCAACCAGTTCTAGGCCGTTGTTTCCCAATCATGAGGCAGGAGAGAACATTTATGTCCATTCCCGCCCCTTCAGAGAACGATGGCGTCAATACGTCGCCGCTGGTCGCCGATGAGGTAAAGACGACCACTTGCTATATGTGCGCCTGCCGCTGTGGCATCCGAGTTCTCCTGAAAGACGGCCAGATCCGGTATATCCAAGGCAATCGTGATCATCCGGTCAATAAGGGTGTGCTCTGTGGCAAGGGTGCGGCCGGAATCATGAACCATCTATCACCGGCCCGTTTGCGCAAACCGCTCAAGCGCGTTGGGCCGCGTGGCAGCGGCGATTTCGAAGAGATCGAATGGTCCGAAGCGCTGGACACCGCCACCGGCTGGCTTAGTGCCATCCGAAAAGATGATCCGAGAAAGTTGGCGTTTTTCACAGGGCGGGACCAAAGCCAGTCACTCACGGGCTGGTGGGCAAAACAATTCGGCACCCCCAATTTTGCTGCTCATGGTGGGTTCTGCTCGGTCAATATGGCAGCCGGTGGTTTTTACTCCATCGGTGGATCATTTTGGGAATTTGGCGAACCTGACTGGGAACACGCGCACTTATTTCTCATGTTTGGCGTCGCGGAAGATCATGATTCCAACCCGATCAAGATCGGTCTAGGCAAGCTCAAAGAACGT
>JAQWRV010000006.1 GCA_029243545.1 Rhodospirillaceae bacterium | reverse complement strand
GGTAAGGTTCTTCGCGTTGCTTCGAATTAAACCACATGCTCCACCGCTTGTGCGGGCCCCCGTCAATTCCTTTGAGTTTTAGTCTTGCGACCGTACTCCCCAGGCGGAGTGCTTAACGCGTTAGCTACGTCACCGAGATGTAAACATCCCAACAACTAGCACTCATCGTTTACGGCGTGGACTACCAGGGTATCTAATCCTGTTCGCTCCCCACGCTTTCGCACATCAGCGTCAATGCCGTGCCAGGTAGTCGCCTTCGCCACTGGTGTTCTTCCTAATATCTACGAATTTCACCTCTACACTAGGAATTCCACTACCCTCTCACGGATTCTAGCATGCAAGTATCAAAGGCAGTTCCGGGGTTGAGCCCCGGGCTTTCACCTCTGACTATGCACACCGCCTACGCGCGCTTTACGCCCAGTAATTCCGAACAACGCTAGCCCCCTCCGTATTACCGCGGCTGCTGGCACGGAGTTAGCCGGGGCTTCTTTACCGACTACAGTCATCATCTTCATCGGCGAAAGAGTTTTACAACCCTAAGGCCTTCTTCACTCACGCGGCATGGCTGGATCAGGGTTTCCCCCATTGTCCAATATTCCCCACTGCTGCCTCCCGTAGGAGTCTGGGCCGTGTCTCAGTCCCAGTGTGACTGGTCATCCTCTCAGACCAGCTACTGATCGTAGCCTTGGTAGGCCGTTACCCTACCAACAAGCTAATCAGACGCGGGCTAATCCTGGAGCGATAAATCTTTCCCCCGTAGGGCGTATACGGTATTAGCTAAAGTTTCCCTTAGTTATTCCGTACTCCAGGGCATATTCCCACGCGTTACTCACCCGTGCGCCACTATCCATTGTGCCCCGAAGGACACGGATCGTTCGACTTGCATGTGTTAGGCCTGCCGCCAGCGTTCGTTCTGAGCCAGGATCAAACTCTCAAGTTGACTTGGAGTTGCCCCTGCACAAACACTTCACACAATTACTTATGGTGTTGCGTAGATGCGTTGACAACGTCCGACTAGCGAACCGCCGCCTTCGCATCCCTTTCGAGATCTTTTCACGATGTCAAAGAGCACCTCTCAGAATGGTCCTTGGATGCAATCCATGAACCGCTCATAAAAGGCCCGCACTTCCGGGTCAAAACGACCGCTTCCATGCGGGAAGCGCGGTTTCTACAGGGTCACTTACCCAACGTCAAGCCCGCAATTTTTGTATAAAAAATCCAGCGTTTTCAATGCACTGGCCGCGCTGTAACGGCATAAACAAAGCACTCAGCGCTAAGGATAAATATAGGCGGCGATTCTATATCTGTCAAACGAAACCCGCATAAAATCAGGGTTTTTGAGGGTTTCTGGCTGCTGCAGTTTTGATTGGCATCCCTCTTTTCCAGGCTAACGTAGCCCTTCTTGAGTTGACATCGTCCAGACCTTCCCGCACATTGTTCATAAGAATCAAGGGGTTGTAGGGTTTCTATAGCACCTCTTCCTCTAATAAAAAAACCGAGAGACGAGAGAGCCGCGTAACGCGAGGGGCAACATGAGAAACGGCTTGCAACCGAACGCGGTGTGGTACGCCTGCGTGGGCGCTTTTATGGGTACAGCGCTAGGCTTAATGACCCAGATTCAAAGCGGCACCCTTCAAAAAACTAAGAATTCAGCTTTTGAATGGAACAGAGTAGCGGAGTTTGCGGACGAGGTTTCATCTAACTCAGCCTCTGTCGTTAATATTCCAGCCATTGCTGTGACCGCAGAAAAGAATTCCAACCAGAACAAATCGTCCCTCGCCGTGCGCAATGGCGATACGTTGCTCCGCCTTCTCCAACTAAAAGGTGTCGACAATGGTGAAGCGCATGCCGCCGTTAATTCAATGTCATCTGCGTTTGATCCCAGAGACATACGTGTCGGTCAGGCGATTGAAATCACCACCCTGAGCGCTCCAGAGAGTGACGAGACAGCGTTGGATTCGTTGCGCATCAAAGTTGGCCCAGGACATGACGTCGTGGTCTTACGTGATGGGCAAGGTGACTTTGTCGCGCGGTCTCTTAAGGCCGAAACAGTAGAAAAAACTCGAGTTTATGCCGGCACTATACGAACAAGTTTGTATGAAGCCGCCGTTGAGCAAGGTGTGCCGCCGCAAGTCTTGATCGGCATGATTAGGCTCTTATCATATGACGTCGACTTCCAGCGTGACATTCGTCAAAACGACTCTTTTGAAATCATGTTTCAGCAACGCGTTACAGAAGATGGTCTCGTCGTCAAAAATGAAGGCGTTGAGTACGCGTCTATGACACTACGTGGAAAAGCGTACAACATTTACAGCTATGAGCACGACGATGGACTGTTGAACTACTACAACGAAGACGGCAAAGGCATACGCAAAGCCCTTATGCGAACACCAATCAACGGTGCGCGTCTGTCCTCATCGTTTGGGCGCCGCAAACACCCAGTCCTTGGCTACACAAAAATGCATCGTGGTGTAGATTTTGCGGCACCTCGAGGAACACCGATATATGCCGCTGGCGACGGCATCATTGAAAAACGCCGGAGATGGGGCAGTTTCGGAAACTACGTCCGTATTCGCCATGGCGACGGATTTTCTACTGCCTACGCGCATATGAAAAGTTTTGCTAAGGGTTATTCTGTCGGCAGCCGCGTCAAACAGGGCGCGGTGATCGGCTACGTCGGAACGACCGGCCGCTCCACAGGACCGCATTTGCACTACGAAGTCTTGAGGGGCGGGGCACAAGTCAACCCAATGAAAGTTCGCTTTCCAGCATCGAAGGTTTTGGCCGGCTTACAGCTTGATTCTTTCCAAGAGAGAAGGGCTGATTTGGACCTCAAGTGGAATAGTTTGATTGATGCACCTGAACTCTCTTTCCTCAACGGTAACTCAGGATCAACGGCGCTCGAATAGAACCAAGTTCGCCTCTATGCGGCTTTTGCTTCGACGCTCTGTCCATTGAGTGTTAAACCATTTCCTGAGACAGATACGGTTGCGCTTGTGCCGTCAGAGGTTTCACCATTCAAGACCATCGTCGCGAATACGTTTTCAAGGTGCTTTTGAGTCAAACGCTTAAGCGGCCGCGCGCCGTAGGCTGGTTCATAGCCTTTCTGCCCAAGCCATTCACAGGCCTTTTCATCAACGTTCAGTGTGACAGGTTAGGCCCTCCCAATACGCGGCAAGTGGCCACCGCGCATTTGGGTTGAAACTCTAATATTGGTGTGTGTGCGCTTAAGCCCGCAAGAATAGATTGGGGTTTTTCGCCGATTCTGAATTGAATATCTTTGTTACGAGGGCTACTCAGCGGCTTCAGGAGCAGGCGATTCTTTGACGCTTTCTTTTGGCTTCCTCGGCTGCCGGGCCCGGCTTGGCTTCGGTGACGGTTCTTGTGCACCGCCTTCAGCGTCAGATGGCGTTTGCGCCACGACCTCATGAGCAGGTTCACCACCACTTACTTCTCTGGCTGCCATCACGTTCGAAGAGTTTTTTTGCTCACCAACCAGGTCGACAGGCCTCTTATCGCCTTCAACGGACTGCACAGGTATGGGATCGATAGAAACATTACCATTGCCATTGTTTGTTGCCCGCTGCCGCGCCTCTTGCTGCTGCTCATTACGTGCGTAAACAACACGATAATAGTGATCCGCATGCTGAAAATAGTTTTCTGCAGCGATTCGATCACCTTGAGTTGTGGCATCCCTGGCAAGGGTTAGGTACTTGTCCAGGAGTTGTTGAGCGTTGCCGCGATTGCGACCACCATTAGGGTCATAGTTTCCACTTCGACCTTGGGGACGCTTTCCGCTGTTATTACGGTTGCGACCCCGCCCCTTTGAACCGGTTGGTTTTGACATTGACGCCTATAGCCGAATTGTTGGAACAAGTCCCTCTTTGTTCAGTCAAAGCCGCAAAGGAATACATTCCCGTCTAGCGGCTCCCGCATGTCGTCTAATGGGAGTTGACTGGGAACAGCACATGCCGTTCCTAAACAATGTCCTGATCAAGCTAAAATTTGGATAATCACTTCTCAGGACTTTGTTGCTGGAATGATGGTAGTCAGCTTGACCAGAATTTCCAACCTTTTTTTTAGGGGGCCCAGCTGGTGATACAGCGGATGTGGCCCGACAGGTCTGGGTGCACCTCGATCTTTTCTAGCCCAGCCGCCGACAATAGCTTTTTCACATCCCTATCTTGACCAGCGCCCACCTCAAGAACAAGAAGACCGCCTATGGCTAAATGGTCTCTACATTCGGGAATAAGCTGACGATAGGCAGTTAAGCCGTCTAGCCCACCGTCTAGGGCCCGTCTGGGGTCAAAAAACATAACTTCGCGCTGCAAATTATCAATTTCTGAACTAGAAACGTAAGGCGGATTCGAAATTATGACGTCATACCGGTCACTGAGACTGGAAAGCCAATCTCCAACAAGAAATGTGGGCTGATTCGCCGTCTTTAAGAGTGACGCATTTTGTCGAGCAGTAAGTACGGCATCCAATTCAATATCGATACCGACGCCCCTGGCTTCTGGCCATTCGGTCATGAGAGACAGCAACAAACACCCCGTCCCGGTCCCAACGTCAAGAATAGACTCTGGAGGATTAGCTTTTTGGAACATCATCGACAGAGATGCTGAAACCAATGTTTCGGAATCGGGACGCGGATCAAGGGTCCCCGCTGATAATCTATATCGGAGACCCCAAAATTCACGTTCGCCTGTGATACGACTAACGGGCTCGCCACAACGGCGCCGTTCTACATATGCCTCAACTCGACTGATTTCTTGGGAAGACAGGATTTGCGAATCATGAAGCAAAATATCTTGTGGGTCTCTCTCAGTAGCCGCTGCTATCAACAACCTTACATCTAACCTCGGGTTGTCAATTCCGGCAATCTGAAGTTTTAAAGATAATCGGCTATGCGTCGCACGGATCGCCTCAGTCACGACAAAAAATCTCTGGAAATTTTAACTGGCCATGGCGGCCAGTTTTGCCGCCTCGTCTTCGGTAGTAAGCGCGTCAACGACCTCATTCAAAGCAGCACCTTCCATCATCTCATCTAGTCGATAGAGGGTCAGGTTGATGCGGTGATCAGTCACCCGGCCCTGAGGAAAGTTGTAGGTTCGAATACGTTCTGAGCGATCACCACTACCAACCTGCCCTTTGCGATCGGCGGCGCGCGCTTGGTCTTTCTCAACTTTAGCATGGTCATACAACCTTGCGCGAAGAACCTTCATAGCTTTGGCGCGATTCTTATGCTGTGAGCTCTGATCTTGGCACTGCACTACCGTATTTGTCGGCAAATGGGTGATCCTGACCGCGCTATCCGTTTTGTTAACATGCTGGCCTCCCGCTCCTTGGGCACGATAGGTATCAACGCGAAGGTCTTTGGTATCAATCTCGATGTCGACATCTTCAGCCTCAGGGAGAATAGCCACCGTGGCCGCGGACGTATGAACGCGTCCCCCTGCCTCAGTCGTTGGCACTCTCTGAACTCGGTGAACGCCCGACTCATACTTCAGGCGGCCGAAAACACCTTTCCCCGAGATTGTCGCAATCGCCTCTTTAAATCCACCGATACCGGTTTCATTCAAATCCATGATTTCAAATTTCCATCTCTGGGAAGATGCATACTTTTCGTACATGCGGAATAGGTCCGCAGCGAAAAGGGCGGCCTCCTCGCCCCCAGTACCAGCCCTTACTTCAAGAAGAGCGTTTCGACTATCGTCAGCATCTTTGGGGATAAGCATGATTTGGAGTTCGGATTCTTCTTTCGGAAGCCTTCCAAGCAATTCACGCATTTCTTCGTCAGCCAAGGCTTTCATTTCTGGATCACCCTGAGCATCCTCCAAAATCGCTTTGGCTTCTAAAGCTTCATCACGCAGCTTTTCAAGCGCTCTGATTTTTTCGACAATTGGGGTTAAATCAGACAACTCCTTGCCAAGCTCAGACATATCCTTGGGCTCTAAGTCTAGATCAGTCGCAAGACGGGACTGGATCTCTTCATGCCTAGCCACAATGCGGGTCAAATTTTCTTCGAGACTCATGATAAAACTATACGATCAATAATAAGATAATATCCGACGGATATTGATGTAGATGGTCTAATAATTGTCTTTTATGGCCTCTGCTACGTTCGCAAGCGCAATTGTTGTTTGGTCGCCTGAGTCGAGATCACGCAACACTACATTGCCATCCTTTAATTCCTCTTCTCCAAGTATAACCGCTGCACGCGCATTGAGTTTATCCGCACGTTTCAATCGACGCTTTATGTTGCCTGAAAACGCCAAATCAGATGGTATTGCTGCATCACGCAACGTTTGCACGACCTGCATGGCAATATCTTTCAGATCATTCGAAACCGGCACGACAGCGAAAGGACGTATCATATTCTGAGTGTTTGTTGTCAGCATTGCCAGTCGCTCAACCCCTGCGGCCCAACCCACCCCTGGGGTAGACGGACCGCCCATCTGCTCAATCAAACCGTCGTAACGCCCTCCAGCGAGCACGGTACCTTGCGCGCCAAGTGAAATGGTCGTGAACTCGAAAGCCGTATGACAGTAGTAGTCCAGCCCCCTGACAAGGTTTGGATTTTTCTCAAATGGCAACTTCAAATCGTTCAGACCCCGCTCAACAGATTCGATAAAGACCCTCGAATCGCTATTGAGATAATCCGAAAGTGCTGGGGCATCTGATACTATGCGACGATCCTGTTCGTCTTTCGAATCAAGTATTCTGAGTGGATTTCTTTGAAGGCGAGCCTTGCTATCAGCAGACAGAGACGATTCATGCTTGGTGAAATATTCTAGCAACACGTTGCGATAGTTTGCTCGACTTTCGCTGTCACCAAGAGAATTGATTTCGAGCTTCACCTCTTTCGTAAGCCCAAGCTGATTGAGGATTTTATAGCCAAGCGCTATGACCTCAACGTCAGCTTGAGGGCTGCCAGAACCAATTGATTCCACACCAACCTGGTGAAATTGACGTTGCCGTCCCTTTTGCGGCCGCTCATGCCTAAACATTGGGCCGTGGTAAAATAACTTTAGAGGAACGTGTTGGGCTAAACCGTTGGAAATAAAAGCGCGCGCTATTCCTGCCGTTCCTTCCGGCCTGAGTGTGATGCTTTCACCACCCTTTGCCTCAAAGGTATACATTTCCTTCGCAACAATATCTGACGTGCCGCCAAGGGTGCGCGCGAATACATCCGTAAACTCGAATATAGGCGTCGCGACCTCATCGAACCCATAAAGTTCTGACGTGTCACGCGCCACGGTCTCAACATGACGGTGAAGGCGACAGTCATCTGCAAGAAGATCGTGCGTCCCTCTAACGGGTTGAAGATTAGACAAATGAAAGCCCTCAATGGGAGTGTGTATTGAAGCCAATATAGACTTAGCTACTCGGCTGCGTAAGCCGCGTCACCAAAGGAATTTCCTGGTTCCCGCTCAATTTCAGCAGCTTTTTGCTCAATAAGGTGTACCAGGCGCTCGATTTTTTCAGGGTCGCCGACATTGTGGTCCGCCACACCGGATACGTAGACTTTGTGCGTGCCGTTACCGCCACCGGTTATTCCAAAATCCGTCATCATGGCCTCGCCGGGCCCATTCACAACGCAGCCAATAATAGACACGCTCATTGGTGTCACAATGTGAGACAGCTTCTCTTCCAACGTTTCGACCGTTCTAATCACATCGAACCCCTGACGCGCACAAGACGGACAAGACACAATACGAACGCCGCGGTGCCGTATGTCGAGTGACTTTAAAAGGTCAAATCCGACCTTAACTTCTTCGACTGGATCTGCCGACAATGACACACGGATCGTGTCCCCTATTCCTGCCCAGAGCAAATTTCCCATTCCAATCGACGATTTTACCGTCCCAGCCCGCAAGCCGCCGGCTTCCGTAATGCCGAGATGCAATGGGTAGTCACACTGCTCGGCCAATCCCTGATATGCCGATACAGCGAGAAAGACGTCGGACGCCTTCACGCTAATCTTAAACTCTGTAAAGTCATGGTCTTCTAAGATTTTCGCATGAAAAAGAGCGCTTTCTACAAGCGCCTCTGGATTCGGCTCGCCATATTTCTCTAGTAAATACCGCTCCAGGCTTCCCGCATTCACCCCAATACGCATGCTGCAACCGTGATCTTTAGCTGCCGAGACAACGTCTTGAACGCGTTCTTTGGAACCAATGTTGCCCGGATTAATTCTGAGACATGCCGCGCCCGATTCAGCCGCTTCAATCGCACGTTTATGGTGAAAATGAATATCAGAGACGATAGGCACATTAGTCGCTTTTACGATTTGCTTAAGTGCCTTGGTAGAATCTTCGTCCGGGCAAGAGACACGGACAATATCCGCCCCTGCCTCTTCAAGCGCCTTCACCTGGTCGATAGTCGCGTTTGCATCAGCCGTAATCGTGTTTGTCATAGACTGAACTGAAATCGGCGCATCACCGCCAACCGGAACCGCGCCAACATAAATCTGACGGGAGACGCGGCGCTGTATATCTCTGTATGGCCTTAGACTCATGGTTTAAACTTCGAATTTTATGCGCATTAATCAGCTATCTTGGGCATAAACAGGAAAACATGAAACAGCAACAGGTAAAGGGCTATGCTGGTATCCTTAATCGGGCTCAATTCCGGTCCTAAGACGATCTGCAGTTAAGGGCACGCCCCGGTGGACCACGCCAACATCGCCTAGCGGCGGCATGAGTTCACCGTCGACAAAAACCTCAAGCCCTCCAGCATTACTCGTCATTAGCGTTAAGCCGTTGCGATCTGGAACTGTGTATATTTCCCCCTGCCTTAGCAAGCGGGTCAACAGCAGATCATCTCCGTCCCGGACTTGAATCCAACTGTCCAGTTTTGCTCTCAATTCGATCGTGAGATCTTCGTCAACGGCCCCTGTCTCTGGCTCTTCGGAATCCGACGTGGGCTCGGGCTCGACGCTAGGTGACTGGTCCGATTTCTGGCTGCTCTGTAACGGTTCACTTAAGCGTATTGTGGATGTGCCCGAAGTTTCTTCTGCCGTTTCCTCTAGGGTCGCCACAATCGTTTGTGAGGGGGAGCCAGGAATCTCAACGGCAGCATCTGCATCGTCAAGCGCTGCCGTCACGAGGGTTTCAGATAGCTCTGCACGGACAGAGACAACGACTTCTTGCTCGGTATTTGTTCGCGAGGCCTCTATCTCGGTTTCAGAAGACCAGGTTTCAAAAGCATTGGTTTCGTCCACGACTGTCATTGCTATACTTCGAGGTGAACTTGGATCGGTATTTGGAGCTGAGCTTTCTATGCTCTTTGCCGCAACTAGCCTACCCGGCGCGGCAACCTGACCAAGTCGCTCCCCTTGAATTTGTTCTATTGACTGGTCATCAAGGAGTACTGCCAAACGTGCCGGAACTTCTTGGATGAGTTCAATCGGATTCTGATCAGCCGCCGACATGGTATACCAAGCGCCATAAACCACCATTCCAAGGCCAATCGCAATCCCGAGCAGACCGCCATTTGGTAGGCCACTTTCTCCGCTGGGCGCCGGGAATTTGTAGCGCGCCTTTCTGCCTGTTCCCGCACTTTCCTCACGCAGCCGGCGCACTACTTCGTTACCGTCTAAGCCAAGGTAATCTGCGTAGGTCCTCACGAAACCGACGGAATAAGCCGCGCCCGGCAAATCTTCGTAGCGACCATCTTCAATCGCAACCAAATAACCATAGCGAATTCGGAGAACTTTCGCGACCTCCTGCAGGTCAGCGCCCATACGCATCCGGGTTGCACAAAGCAGTGCACCTACATGTTCGACTTGAACGGGTTCGTCAGCAGCCATCATTTCCGCACGAGAGCCAGTGTCCGTCCTCACTTGTGGTGATGTATTTTACATCTCCGAAAGGGTCAGATTTATTCAATGTAAAATCTTTGAATCAACTACTAATAGGCGATGATGGTTCAAGTGAGTAAGAGACACCCATTATGGCCGATGTTTGGGTGTTTATTTGTATCATATTGATACTTATTGAACAATTAGACTTGAGCGCACGCGCACGCTGGAGGCGGGCCGTAGGCGTTACGCACCACTTCTCTCACAGGCATCAATCGCCTGAGATATGAGTTCTTCGATAATCTCACAGGTGGATTGCTCGCATTTGACCATACCAACACTTTGACCGGCCATTAAGGAACCACGCTCAATATCACCGTCTATAACACCCCGCCGCAAAGCACCGGCCCAGAAATGCTCAATTTCAAGCTGGGCAGCACTTTGCTCAACTTCTCCAGCCGCATACCGGGTGGCAACCTCTCTTTGCATATCCATAAATTCTTCTGTCCCCGCATTCGAGAGAGCGCGCACGGGAATAACCGGGAAACGTTTGTCGAGTTGAACTGTCGGCATGGCATCACGGGCATTAGCGCGGATAAATGCCTTTTTGAAATCGGGATGAGCAATACTTTCTATCGCGCAGACAAATCGGGTCCCTATTTGAACACCCGCGGCTCCCATCTCAAGAAAATTCGCAATTGCTTCGCCGCGGCCGATTCCACCAGCGACAAAAACAGGAACATCAGTAACGACTGGTAATATTTCTTGGACTAGCACACTTGTTGAGACCGGTCCGATATGGCCACCGGCTTCCGATCCTTCGATCACGAGGGCGTCAACACCGAGTTTGACCAAACGCTTAGCGATGACCAGGGCCGGCGCAAAACAAATGACCTTTGCTCCACCGTCTTTGAGAGATTTAATAGCCGATGATGCCGGCAAGCCGCCAGCAAGCACGACATGCGAAACGTTGTTGTCCAGGCAAACTGAGATTAATTGCTCAAGGTCTGGATGCATTGTAATCAGGTTGACGCCAAATGGTTTGGCGGTGAGTTCAAACGTGGCCTTTATTTCTGCGTCAAGAAGATCTGGCGTCATCGAACCGCACGCAATGACTCCAAAACCACCGGCATTAGATATAGCAGAAACCAGATTGCGCTCAGACACCCAAGTCATAGCGCCGCACATGATTGCGTGAGGACACCCCAAGAACTCAGCGCCGCGGGACCAGAGCTTAGCCAATTGGGATGCGCCGTTCACATCCTTCATCCGAATAGGCTCCACTTACTCACCATCCAAATCAAAAGCTGTATGCAAGGACCGGAGTGCCAATTCTGTATATTCTTCCGAAATCAAGACGCTCACCTTGATCTCTGAAGTAGAAATAACTTGAATGTTGATCCCTTTCTCTGCGAGAGCCTCAAACATCGTCTTAGCCACACCAACGTGCGACCGCATACCAACGCCGATTACAGATACTTTTACAACGGCGTCGTCTGTTATCACGCTTTCAAACGAAATAGAATCATCGTTCTGAACCGCTTCCTTTGCACGCCCAACGTCAACACGCCCCACCGTAAACGTGACATCTGTTGAGCCATCCTCAGACACATTCTGAACAATCATATCGACGTTGATATTGGCATCCGCTAGCGGGCCAAAAATCGAAGCCGCAATTCCTGGACGGTCTTCGACTTTGACAAGCGTGACCTTGGCCTCATCCATGCTATAGGCAATACCACTTACAATTTCTTTTTCCACAATCTCATCCTCGTCACATACTAGCGTCCCTGAAGCGTTGGAAAATGATGACAACACTTGGAGCGGCACACGGTGGTTCATTGCCAATTCTACTGACCGCGTTTGAAGCACTCTTGCGCCCAATGAGGCCATTTCAAGCATTTCTTCATAAGTAATCTTATCGAGCTTGCGCGCCGACGGCACTATGCGCGGATCTGTTGTATAGACACCCTCCACATCTGTGTAGATGTCACAACGGTCAGCGTGTAACGCTGCAGCCAATGCCACCGCCGTTGTATCTGTTCCGCCCCGCCCTAACGTCGTAATTCGGTTGTCGTCGCCAAGACCCTGGAAACCGGGAATAACGGCAACCTCCCCAGATTCAAGGCGCTTTTCCAATTCCTGCGTGTCGATGTCACGTATGCGCGCCTTACCGTGGACACCATCAGTGCGGATTGGAAGCTGCCACCCCTGCCAAGACCGTGCTTGAATGCCTAAACCTTGCAGTGCCATTGCCAATAAACCACTGGTGATCTGCTCTCCTGTGGAAACGACGACATCATGCTCCCGGGCATCATGCAGAGGTGAGACGGCGCTGCAGTACTCAATAAGCTGATTCGTTACCCCAGCCATGGCTGAAACGGCAACAACAACCTGATGCCCTTCATCCACCTCGCCTTTGACGCGCAGAGCGACCGCCTGAATACGCTCGACATTAGCGACTGAAGTCCCCCCGAATTTCTGTACAATGCGCATATTTCACTCAAATCGGCTTACGCCGCGCTACAGGTAGAAAAGGTCTAAAGGCCTCGTGCGTCAAAAAAGACTGCTAAAATCAGGACTAGATGCCTGACGCATCTTAAAAGAAAATTATCAGCGCCAAGTCCAATGGCGGCGTATACATACTCAAAGGCCTGAAAACAGGCAAGAAAACCGTGAAAACAAATATTTGTCTCTGATGAACAATAACCAGACCACTAGGCCGCCTCAATCGTCAAGGGACGAACAGGAAATCGCGGGGTTCGCGTCGCATGCCGGGTCGTGGTGGGACCCTGTTGGGCCATTTGCTCCCTTGCACCAATTGAACCCGGCCAGAATCCGCATAATGAGTGATATACTTGCGCGCCATTATGAGCGATCCCTGGCAGATCATCATCCCTTCCAAGGCTTAGCGTTAGCAGACGTCGGATGTGGTGGCGGATTGGTGACGGAGCCATTTGCGCGGCTAGGTTTTTCAGTATCAGGATTAGACGCCTCTCAAGAGAGCATCAATATTGCGCGCAACCATGCCACAGAAGCTGGCCTCACCATCAATTATCAAGTTGGGGCACCTGAAGAGACTCTTTTGGATCTGGCCACAAATGATGTCGTTCTTGCTCTTGAAGTCATCGAACACGTTGCGGATATGGAGGTTTTCATTGCGGGACTTGCACAACGCCTTTCACCTGGAGGATTGTTGATAATGTCAACCATAAACCGGACATTGAAGAGTTTGGTTTTTGCAAAAGGGGCTGCAGAGTATGTGTTGAGATGGGTACCTCCAGGCACCCATCACTGGAAAAAGTTTGTTCGACCGAGTGAACTATCGGAGATGCTACGATCTGCCGGCTTACGTGTCGTCGACATTCAAGGCATGACCTACGATATGGCGACTGGGGGATGGAACGTTTCGAGCGACGTATCCGTCAACTACGTTCTCTCTGCAACTCCCGCTTAGTCCTTTCGTGTCTGATAAATTGGCGCACACGTCTATCTACTCTCTTCAAGTCAAAGCCATCTCTGCCCGCGGTAGACCTTGGCATCCGGCTCATTGAAGAGAAAGATTCTGAGCGCGCCATGGGCGGCTTATTGGAGATTGTGGAGATTTCGGTGCTGCGCGCAGCAGAGAGGATTCATTACCCTTGGCAGCTTGAACAAGATCAACAAAATCAGTCCAGATACCACTACACTCTGGAGCCAGTGCCTGACCTCTATTCCGGATAGCCGCCTGATCCTACAGTGCAACCAGTTTGCACATGCTGGAACTGAGAAACGGATCAAATTTTTCTTTGAAACACACGGTATTGATGCGGCGCCAATCGAATAAAATTATGACGTTCGGCGCTTCTGCCAAGGAACAGCGGAAATTTCAACGCCTTCCTCAATCAGGTCCTGCGCTTCTTCAAAAGAGGCCTCTCCGTAAATACCGCGCGAATCTGTTTCTCCATAATGAATCTTGCGCGCCTCTTCCGGAAATTTTTCTCCGACATTCTCAAATTTCTTTTCTATCCTCGCCTGTAATTCTTTGATGGCTTCGACGGCTTTGTTCATGGCAACCGTCATATCTTCTGATGTCTCTGCGGGCAGTTCAGGTTTTGAATCAACTACCGCGGGCACGTGTTCAACTTCGCCAAAACCGGATTTTGAAATACGAGGCGCCATGGGTGCTTTGCGTACTTTGTCCGTTTCACAAAGTGGGCATGAAATGCTTTTGCTCTTAAGTAAAACGTCATAGGCCGAACCCGATTTAAACCAGGACTCGAACTCGTGCTCGTTATCGCAAATAAGATCGTAAAGAATCATGAATTTATATTCCGCGTGGCTCTGCACCAGTAAGGATGAACGGGTAAAGTTTCAAGCTTGTTAAGACTGCCGAAGCCTTTGAATGAAGTCGACTTTTGATAAATCCTCACTTTTCAGCCGTTAAAGTCATTTTCTCTGACAGAGCCTCAAATTGGCGGTCATGGCTGAGTGAAGGCATACGCTTACGGACTTTCTCAACTTGAGACAAATCAATTTCTGCGGATTTGAAACCAGGTTCTGTCCCTACATCAGCAATGACGCGCCCCCAAGGGTCAATGATCAGTGCGTGACCAAAGGTCTTGCGATCTCCCGGGTGAGAGCCGGTTTGCGCTGGAGCTACTATGAATGACCCAGTTTCGATCGCCCTTGCTCGCAACAGAACATGCCAATGCGCGTCGCCCGTCACTTGCGTAAATGCAGACGGCACAGCAATAATCTCGGCGCCTGCTTTGCTAAGGTTGCGGTAAAGACTTGGGAAACGCAGATCATAACAGATCGTTAAGCCAAGACGTCCCCACGGCAGGTCAACGACAACTGCTTTGTCGCCAGGAGCAAAAGTAGAACTTTCAGCATACCGCTCACCCCCCCCCAAATCGACGTCAAACATATGAATCTTGTCATACTGAGCGGCGACTTCACCTTTGTCGTTGAGAACATAGGTCCGATTTGCCACGCGGCCATCATCCAAACTAATAGACAAACTCCCAGTGTGAATCCAAATGCCGTGACGCTGGGCGCACTCCTGGAAAGCTGCGAGCCCCTTGTGATCAGTTTCGCGCTGAGCTTTTGCGATGATCGCCTTCCTACCCCACTCCATCATCGTGACGTTTTCGGGCATCAACACGAAGTTCGCTCCAGCCGCCACAGATTGATCAACAAGCTCAAGGGCAGCTTGAACGTTCTCATCTAGATCATTGCCTGCGGTGACCTGGAGGCATGAGACGCGGAGGATACGAGACGGTGAGTTCATGGCAGAAGTTTAAGACTCCAAACCGTCTTCAATGAGAAGTGAGTCTAAGTCACCAGCGTGCTCAAGAGCATACAATTCGTCGCACCCGCCGATGTGCACATCATTGATAAAGATTTGCGGCACGGTATTGCGGCCACCGGCCCGGCTCAACATTTCATCCCTCTTTGCCGAATTCATCAAAATGTTGAATTCTGTGTAGTCAGCCTGTTTCCCGTCCAAGAGTTTCTTAGCCCGGTAACAAAAACCACAAAAAGGTGACGAATAAATCTCGATGGTAGCCATAGTTGGTGCACTCTGCTTGCTATGTCATTGAGTGTGATATTAGGCTTTATGGACCGCGCTTCAAGCGCAATAGAATATGGTAGCCCATGCATAAAGGGGCTGTAATGAAAGAAATTTGATCGAAGCAGTCAGCAAATAAGGCGCCCGTATATGCGACGATGGCGCTGCACCTCAAACATCGAGGGGGCATGACGGCATCAAGCATCCGTGATTCTAAATCCCGCACCGTGTTTGCGTTCACACCAAGCAGAACGGCCTCTCCATCTTCTATTATTCGCCAGCTACGTAGGCCAAAATCGTCCGGGCCTTTCCCGGCAACCCAGGCCTGTGTCATAAGCCTATGATGCAAACGCCTCCCGTCATCTTCGACCGCCGGACAGTACGTCGGAACCGCTCAAGAATGATTGGGGTCACCGATCCTTTCACTGACATTCGCACCTATGCCGATGCTCAGCTCATAGATCGGCTACTGGATGTTACGCGATCATTTAAATCAGCGTTGGTTTGTGGTGCAGAGACATCACACCTCGCCCAAGACTTGCTGAAAAAACACAATTTGGACACTGTTTTCGAGGGTGAATTCAGTGATCCGGACGGGCCTGCCAACGGTGCCGTTTCAAAAGTCAACAACAGAATTATATACGATGATGAATGGGTGCCCTTCAAAAACGAAATCTTTGATCTCGTGATCAGCATGCGCGCCCTGCATTGGGTTAATGACCTGCCCGGCGCTCTGATTCAATTGCGGCGGTGCTTGGAGCCCGACGGCCTGTTTCTTGCGTCACTCTATGGTGGGCAAACGCTGCATGAATTGCGTGAGTCCTTGATTGAGGCGGAAACACAATTGAGAGGTGGTATTGCACCCCGCGTATCGCCTTTCGTAGATGTGCGCGATGCTGGCAATCTTTTGGTCCGCGCGGGTTTCGCATTGCCGGTCGCGGATTCAGACACGGTTGCCCGGGAATACATCTCACTGCCCGAATTATTTGATGACCTAAAAAATATGGGCGAAACCAATGCGGTAAGGGAACGTCCTCACGGTCTGGCAACTGCCCGTCTCTTTGAAATAGCCGAGCAAATTTATAAAGAGCGGCACAGCACTAAGACTGGGCACCTCAAAGCCACTTTTGAGATTATTACTTTGACTGGATGGTCACCGTCCGAAAGCCAGCAGAAGCCCCTTGCCCCAGGCAGCGCCAAACAGAGACTGTCTGACGCTTTAGATACCGAGGAAAAACTATTTTAGCCCTAAAGCCGACACCTAGGATGTCTCTCTATGAAATTCGAAACGCCACTGATTAAAGGCACATTGATAAGGCGCTATAAGCGTTTTCTGACTGACGTGAGCTTAGAAGATGGATCTGTGGTGATAGCCCACTGTGCTAACTCTGGCTCTATGTTGTCGGTTAAACCTGAAGGCGCAACCGTGTGGATTTCTTCGTCAGACAACCCAAAACGCAAACTTAAGTATACCTGGGAGATTATTGAGATTGACGGCACCAACGTCGGTATCAACACAGGTCATCCAAACCGCTTGGTGGCTGAGGCAATTACGGAGGGCCTCGTCCCTGAACTGGCTGGCTACGAGTCTCAGCGCCGCGAGGTCAAATACGGCAAAAACTCTCGGATCGATATCCTCCTGGAGTCAGGCGGTAAACCGCCCTGCTATGTGGAAGTAAAGAACGTCACCATGAAGCGCGATCTGGGCCCCAATGGATTTGCTGAGTTTCCAGATTCCGTTACCACCCGGGGGGCCAAACATTTAGTCGAACTGGCGGACATGGTGGCCGAAGGGCATCGGGCAGTGATGTTTTATCTGGTCCAGCGTGATGACTGCCCATTATTCAAAATCGCTGGGGATATTGACCCCGATTATGAGACAGGGCTCGTCACTGCACGCAAAGCGGGTGTAGAGGTGCTATGCTATCAATTCAAGGTCACACCTCAGGATATAACGCTTTTAGGGCCGGTTCCCATGGATTTACCCAGCTGAAACCCCTATATGTCACTCTGAATTTGAGACTGATGCGGAAACTTTTGGATATTGGATGAATCTCGCTGTGGACCTGTCAGAAGCCCCTCGCCCCAACGAAGTCACTGTGCATGGTCCTGACGCCTTTGTCGCGATGCGGAAATCCGGCCGTTTTGCCGCGGAAGTCCTCGATTTCATCACACCCCATGTGAAGCCTGGCGTGACAACAGACGAGCTGGACAAATTGTGCCATGACTTCCAGATCAAACACGACACCGTGCCTGGCCCACTGGGTTACCGCGGCTTTCCCAAGTCGATTTGCACATCCATCAATCATGTCGTCTGCCACGGCATTCCGGGAGACCGTGTGCTCAAGGATGGTGATATCATCAATATTGACGTAACGCCGATCATGGAAGGGTGGTACGGCGATACCAGCCGGATGTTCTATACTGGCGACGTCAAACTCAAAGCCCGCCGTTTGTGTGAAGTAACCTACACCGCCATGATGAAAGGCATCGAGGCGGTGAAGCCAGGCGCAAAACTTGGCGATATCGGCCACGCCATCCAATCCTATGCGGAAGGGCAGCGCTTTTCCGTCGTGCGCGATTTTTGTGGACACGGCACTGGACAAATTTTTCATACATTGCCGAACGTCATGCACTACGGACAGCCCGGCACGGGCATGATGCTTGAGGAAGGAATGATCTTCACCATTGAGCCAATGATCAACGCCGGTCGATTTGAAACTAAAATTCTCAAAAACGATGGCTGGACAGCGGTGACCTGCGATAGATCATTATCTGCACAATTCGAGCACACCATTGGCGTCACGGCCGACGGCGTTGAAATTTTTACGCTGTCCCCAAAAGGCTATACCTGCCCACCATTTGAAAGCTAACTCGATAGCGTCAAAGGGCCCAGAGGCCTTCGACGACGCTGCAGCCGGGTTTTCAGGCGCCGAACCCTTCCCCGGCCAACAGGGTCAGAAATTATCAAAGGGCTAGCATGGACACCGCGCCTGCCTGCGCGCACGATTTTTAAATGCAGTGCCGGATGCCCTTGCAGATTACGAACTTTTGGACCTTCTGTTATTCACCGTCCTGCCGCGAAAAGACACTAAACCTTTAGCCAAGAAACTGATCAATCAATTTGGCTCTTTCGCCGAGGTCGTCGCGACTGACAAAAACAAATTGCTTGCCATTGATGGTTTGGGAGACAGTGCCGTGGCCGGGTTATAGGCTTTACAAGCCGGTGCCGTAAGGATGTTAGGGGCCGGCGTCATGGAACGTCCCGTCGTCTCATCATGGGAAGCGCTAATCGACTACTGCACAGCACAGATGGCTTTTGAAGAAACAGAGTAGTTCTGCATTCTCTTTCTCGATAAGAAAAATAAGCTGATAGCCGACGAAGCGCAGCAGAAAGGGATGGTTGATCACACCCCAGTTTATTCGCGTGAAGTAGTCAAACGAGCTTTGGAGTTGAATGCGAGCGCTCTAATCATAGTGCACAATCACCCGCCAGGAGACCCAACGCCGTCACAGGCCGACAAACAAATGACAGGCAAGGTGAAAGACACGCTGGATGCCGTCGGGCTCGCGCTCCATGACCACGTGGTCATTGGCCGGGGCAGCATTTATCCTTCAAACAAGACGGCTGGCTCTAAGCGTCCTCTGCTGGAATGCGGCCAAAGGCGCCATAAATTCTGCCGATAAACGCATCCCGGGCCACCTTGCGTTCGGCAACTTCTCCGGCTGATGGAACATATTGCTCGATCATTTCGGTGGTCACTTTGCCCTGTTCGGTCATGATTTTCTCCATCATGCGAACCCGCTCCTGGTTAACCCAAAGGGTGGCGCCCAACTCGAGGCAGACGGTGGTCAGGTTGTCGATGGCGACGTTGTCGTAATAGAACCTCGGGTCCGGTTCATCTGGTCTTTTAGGTTCGTCTGCAGGCACGAAGGCCTCCTTGGTTTGAGTTTAGGCAACCCTAGGCGACCGGTCGTTTCACACAAGTACGGTCTCGAAAATCATCCACTCAGTGGCAACTTTCAACACTCGGGTGGCTGGAAGTCCAGCCCAGAACTGTCTATATATCCTGCTTAGACCACCGTTTCAGGAACTGCCTCATGATTCCGCGCTATGCGCGCCCAGATATGGTCAAAATCTGGGAGCCCGAGAATAAATTTCGTATCTGGTTCGAGATCGAAGCCCACGCTTGTGACGCCCAGGCGGAGCTTGGCGTTATTCCCAAGAGTGCCGCCGAAGCGGTTTGGAAAAACGGCAAGTTCGAAGTCGACCGCATTGATGAGATTGAGCGAGAAGTCAAACACGACGTCATCGCTTTCCTGACGAACCTGGCCGAACACGTAGGCCCGGAAGCCCGTTTCGTTCACCAGGGCATGACTTCATCTGATGTGCTTGATACCTGCCTGTCAGTCCAACTGGTACAGGCGACGGATATTCTCTTAGCGGACATCGAAGCCCTTCTGGATGTGATTAAGCGGCGCGCCTTTGAAGACAAGATGACGGTGTGCATGGGGCGCAGCCACGGCATTCACGCCGAACCTATCACCATGGGCCTTAAGTTCGCCGGCATGTATGCAGAATTCGACCGTAATCGGACCCGCCTTCAGGCAGCCCGCAAAGAAATCGCCACATGCGCGATTTCAGGCGCCGTCGGCACCTTTGCGAATATCGACCCCAAAGTCGAAGAGCATGTGGCCAAAGCCCTCGGGCTCGAATCAGAACCCATTTCCACCCAAGTCATTCCGCGTGATCGGCACGCCGTCTATTTCGCGACTCTGGGTGTGATTGCCAGCTCGATTGAACGGATCGCGACCGAAATTCGCCACCTCCAGCGCACGGAAGTCCGCGAAGTCGAAGAGTATTTCTCGCCGGGTCAAAAAGGCTCGTCGGCGATGCCCCACAAACGCAACCCTATCTTGACCGAGAACCTGACTGGTCTGGCCCGCCTCGTCCGTGGGTTCACGATACCTGCAATGGAGAATGTCGCCCTGTGGCACGAGCGGGATATTTCACATTCTTCCGTCGAGCGGATGATTGGCCCAGACGCCACAGTGACCCTGGACTTTGCCCTGGCCCGCCTAACCGGTGTCATCGACAAGCTGGTGCTTTACCCCCACGCCATTGAGAAGAATCTTAACGGTATGGGCGGCCTGGTATTTTCACAGCGCGTTCTACTGGCCTTGACCCAGGCCGGAGTCAGCCGCGAGGACTCCTACCGGCTGGTCCAACGCAACGCCATGGACGTTTGGGACGGTAAAGGCGATCTGCTCTCGAGACTCAAGCAAGACGATGAAGTCACCGCACATATATCAGCAGTGGACCTGAGCGAACTTTTCGCGATGGAATACCATACCAAACACGTCGATACGATTTTCGAGCGTGTGTTTGGCGAAGCCTAACCGATGGTTTGGCGCTTAACCGGTATTGATCTGATCGTAAGCCTCGTGCAAGAGCGCGGCCTACTTAGCCCGTAGTTCTTTTTCATCTATAGCGGCATTCTTTTCCGCAATGTCGCCCATGACTTTTTCAATCAGGTCTTCATCACCCGGCTTTTCGAAATTAGAATCGACAACTTCAATTGCGTAGGCCTTGGCATCATCTCCACTGAGACCGAAATGCTCCGCCAGCCATAAACCCAAAAGCTTGTCGCGGCGTGCATGAACCCGGAATTCCATATCCTGGTCCATCTGATACTTCCGTTCGAAGCCTTTTTCACGATCTTGAAATGTGCCAGCAATAGCGCGTGTCGTCCCTCTTTTTTTGTAGGGCGCCTCGTCGGCACCCGAACGTCATGTGTTGCGCCTCATATAATGCCCCTTGGGCAGTGGCGCAATTGCCAAACGGGAGCGTTTCTGCGACACAGCCATCATGTGTACCGTCGTCATACTCCGCCGGCCTGATCATGACTGGCCATTCATTCTGGCGGCAAATCGGGACGAGCAGCTTTCACGGCCTTGGAAGGCGCCAGCGCGGCACTGGCCGGACCGCCCGGATGTGGTCGCCGGGCTGGACGAACTGGGCCGCGGTTCATGGATGGGCCTCAACGATTTGGGCGTCGTTGCCTGTATTTTGAACCGGCGCGGCACCCTCGGCCCGCAGGACGGCAAACGCAGCCGCGGCGAAATCGTGCTAGATGCGCTCGACTATGAAGACGCCGCCGCCGCGATTGAGTCTTTATCGCACCTGGACGGCAATGCATTCCGGGATTTCAATTTGATTGTCGCCGATAACCGAGACGCCTATTGGCTACGGTTAGATGAGACGCGGTCAAAGGATATAGAGGTAAACGAGATTCCAGCTGGATTCTCCATGCTGACTGCGGCAGACCTAAACGACCCCACTAGCCTTCGAATCCAGACGTTCTTGCCTCAATTCGAGGCGGCACCCGCACCAGATCCGGCCTCGGACGACTGGTCAATCTGGCCTAATCTTATGGGTTCGAGGTCAGACGGGGGTTCAGCCGGGGGCTCTCCCAGCACTGCAATGTGTTTTTGCACGGAGACTGGTTTCGGCACCTCTTCCAGCGCCCTTGTGGCGCTACCCTCCATAGACAGCACCTTCCATAGCCCGCCAGCGCGCAAACAATGGCTATTCGCTGAAGGACCGCCCGACTCGGCCTCCTTTAAACCCGTAGCCCTTTAGTTCTGGCTGTGGATAAGATTCAATTTGGACTGGATCCAATTGAGCAATTGAGAGGCGCTGCGGGGCCTGCTATATCCGGCGGACGCATTCACCTGCCCCAGAACACTCTCTGTGTGGCTCTTTAATAACCGGTACACCCCCACACCATGCCCAGGCGTAAACAAATATACGAAGGCAAGGCCAAGATCCTTTATCAAGGACCTGAGCCAGGGACCATTGTTCAGTACTTCAAGGACGATGCGACCGCGTTCAACAACAAGAAGAAGGGCACTATTACCGGCAAGGGCGTGCTCAATAATCGCATCTCCGAATATCTCATGCAGCAGCTTGAGGAGATCGGAATTGCAACGCATTTCATCCGCCGGCTAAACATGCGTGAGCAGCTGGTCCGCGAAGTTGAGATCGTGCCCATTGAGGTTGTCGTCCGGAATATTGCGGCTGGGTCAATCTCTGAGAAGTTCTCTATCCCCGAAGGCACCCGCCTGCCCCGCTCCATCGTTGAATACTATTACAAGAGCGATGAGCTAGATGACCCACCGATTTCCGAAGAGCACATCACCGGGTTCGGCTGGGCCTCCATTCATGAGATCGACGAGATACTCAACACGTCTTTGCGCATCAATGATTTCCTAATGGGCCTCTTCCTCGGCATCGGTATTCGGTTGGTTGATTTTAAACTGGAATATGGACGGCTGTATCACGACAACGGTGAGATACAGCTGGTTCTGGCCGACGAGCTATCGCCGGATAATTGCCGGTTGTGGGACGTGAATACCAACGAGAAAATGGATAAAGACCGCTTCCGCCGTGACCTCGGTAATATCGAGGAAGCCTATCAAGAAGTGGCGCGACGCTTGGGAATTCTGCCAGAGAGCGGACCAGGCGATATTCAGGGACCGGATACGCTGCAATAAAAGAAACGAAGGTTGTTTAAAAACACATGGCTAAAGCGACGGTTCACGTAACACTTAAGAACGGCGTTCTCGATCCTCAAGGCAAAGCGATTCAGCATGCGCTTGAGACCCTTGGATTTTCTGGAATCAACGGTGTCCGGCAAGGTAAATACATCGAACTAGATTTGGCCGAGACAGATTCGGAAAAAACACAGTCAGCCGTGACAGATATGTGCGAAAAGCTGCTCGCCAATACCGTGATTGAGACTTACCGGATCGAAGTATCCGAGTGAGATATTATGGGGTATACGAGTAAGACATGAAATCCGCCGTTATCGTTTTCCCCGGATCAAACTGCGACCGCGACATTGCCGTCACACTGGAGAAGGTCACCGGGCAGGCCCCGGCGATGGTCTGGCACCGGGACTCAACGCTTCCCGAAGGCCTCGGCCTGATCGCCGTCCCGGGTGGTTTTTCCTACGGTGATTATTTGCGTTCTGGCGCAATGGCAGCCAATTCACCGATCATCGCCGATGTGAAGAAAAAAGCGGAGGCCGGCGTGCTGACTCTGGGTATTTGCAACGGCTTTCAGGTGTTGACTGAATGCGGCTTGCTGCCGGGCGCCCTCATCCGTAACCGGGATCTTAAATTTGTCTGCCGGGATGTGAATTTATCGGTCGAGCGGACCGACACGGCGTTTACTGGAAAATATACCGGCGGTCAGGTCATCCGGATTCCAGTGGCGCATCATGACGGCAACTACTTCGCTGATAACGAAACCCTGGACCGTCTGGAAAGCAACGGTCACGTCGCCTTTCGCTACTGCAATGACAACGGTAAAGTGGCAGACGAGGCCAATCCCAACGGGTCGGCCCGCAACATTGCTGGTGTATTCAACGAAACCCGCACGGTGTTGGGCCTGATGCCGCACCCCGAACGCCTGGCTGACGAACGACTCGGCGGCCAAGACGGTGTGCCGATGTTTGAAAGCCTGCTGGAGCAGTTGTCGTGACTATTGAGAACGCTTCAATTACTGCAGACGACATTGCCTCTCACGGATTAACCGAAGACGAGTATCAGCTTGCCTTGGATATCCTGGGCGGCCGTGAACCCAACATGGTCGAACTAGGTATCTTCTCGGTGATGTGGTCGGAGCACTGTTCTTACAAATCCTCAAAGAAGTGGCTCAAAACCCTCCCGACGGAAGCGCCGTGGGTGATATGCGGCCCGGGCGAGAACGCCGGCGTGGTCGATATTGGCTACGGCCTGGCTGCCATCTTCAAGATGGAAAGCCACAACCACCCCTCTTTCATCGAACCCTTCCAGGGGGCCGCGACGGGCGTTGGCGGCATCCTCCGCGATGTATTCACGATGGGCGCGCGGCCGGTGGCGAATCTGAATGCGCTGCGCTTCGGCGCTATTGACCATCCCAAGACTAAGCATCTCGTGGCTGGCGTCGTCGGTGGAATCGGCAGCTACGGCAACTGCGTCGGCGTGCCGACCGTCGGTGGCGAGGTTAATTTTGACCCCGCCTACAACGGCAACATTTTAGTCAATGCGATGACGGTTGGACTGGCCGATCAAAACCGGATTTTCTATTCCGCAGCGTCTGGCCCAGGCAATCCGGTGATCTATGTGGGCTCCAAGACAGGCCGCGACGGCATTCACGGCGCGACCATGGCCTCGGCAGAGTTTGACGAAGATACAGAGGAAAAGCGCCCCACCGTTCAGGTTGGTGACCCGTTCACGGAAAAGCTTCTGATTGAAGCTTGTCTAGAACTCATGGCAACCGACACCATTGTCGCAATTCAGGATATGGGCGCCGCCGGTCTCACCTGCTCATCCTTCGAGATGTGCTCCAAAGGCGGCACCGGCATTGAGCTTGATCTCGACGCTGTACCCATTCGTGAAGAAGGCATGACGCCCTACGAAATCATGCTGTCGGAAAGCCAAGAGCGGATGCTGATGGTACTGCAGCCGGGCAAGGAACACATCGCCCAAGCGATCTTCGAGAAATGGGAACTAGACTTTGCGATCGTCGGTCACGTGACCGACACAGGCCGCATGGTGCTGAAGAAAGGCGGCGCATCCGTCGCCGACATGCCGATCGATCCGCTGGCAGAAGCCTCGCCGGAATACGACCGTCCCTGGGTGCCGACAGAGAAGGCTGAGGTTGTTCCCTCTGACAGCGTCAAACACGGCGATTGGACAGAGTCCCTCAAGAAACTCATCGGGGCACCGGATTTGGCCAGCCGCCGTTGGGTGTGGGAGCAGTATGACCACATGGTCATGGGCGACACGGTGCAGCGCCCAGGCGGCGACGCGGCCGTGGTGCGTATTCATGGCTCTGAGAGAGGTTTGGCGATCACGTCTGACTGCACGCCGCGCTATGTCAAAGCCGATCCGTTTGAGGGCGGCAAGCAGGCGGTTGCTGAGACCTTCCGCAATCTGACAGCTACCGGCGCACGCCCTCTTGCGGTAACCGATAATCTCAATTTCGGTAACCCTGAAAAGCCACCGATCATGGGTCAACTGGTGGAGGCGGTGAAAGGCATCGGCGCAGCCTGTACCGCGCTAGATACACCCGTCGTCTCAGGCAACGTCTCGCTTTACAACGAAACCGACGGCCAACCGATCTTGCCGACACCAACCATCGGCGCAATCGGCATCATCGACTCTCTCGACAACACAGCCACGGTAGCCTTCAAGGGTGACGGGGATGCGGTTCTACTGGTTGGCGGCCCAGACGACATCTCTGGCGGCTGGCTCGGGCAGTCCTTATACCTGCGTGAATTGCATGGCGTCGAAATGGGTGCGCCTCCGCCGGTAGATCTCTTCCAAGAACGCAAAGTCGGCGATGCTGTGCGTGGCCTAATTCAGAATGGAGATATCGACACCTGCCACGATGTGTCTGATGGTGGTGTTGCGATTGCACTCACTGAAATGGCGCTTTCTGGTGATATTGGTGTGACGATTGATATTGGCGCTGACGTGTCAGCACCCTGGTTGTTTGGTGAAGACCAAGGCCGCTACATCATCACCTGTATTGCGGACCGATTAACGACAGTCACAAGCACTTTTGAGAATGAGGGCATTTTAGTTCGTCAGATTGGCACTACGGGCGGAGATAGTATCTCATTCACTGGCGATGCTTCGATCGGCCTTTCAACCCTACGTGATTTTCATGAGGGCTGGTTTCCTGACTATATGGCTGCTTAGTACATGAGACCGACCCTACATTCCCTAGGAGACACTGCATGGCGATGACCGCCGCAGAAATTAACGACATGATCAAAGAAGCCCTGCCCGATGCGGAAGTCACCATCGAGGATTTACGGGGCGACGGGGATCATTACGCGGCCTTGGTTGTTTCCTCAGCATTTGAGGATAAGAGCCGGGTGCAACAGCACCAGATGGTCTATGACGCCCTCCAAGGCAAGATGGGCGGCCAGCTTCACGCCCTGGCGCTCCAGACAGCCCTTCCCGAGGCGTCTTAAAGCCCGGTTTTACTTGCCAAGGCCGCCGGAAGGCTTATATCCCTCCTCATGCGTTCATTCAGGCACTCGGCCTGATCAGATAATCGGAGCGACCTCCCATGACCGACAATCCTGCTATTACTCAAATCAAGGCCGACGTGGAAGCCAACGATGTTGTGCTGTTCATGAAGGGCTCACCGATGTTTCCCCAGTGCGGCTTCTCTGCCGCTGTGGTGCAAATTCTCAGCCAGCTTGAGGTTAAGTTCAAAGGGGTTGATGTGCTGGCGGACGACACCGTGCGCCAAGGCGTCAAAGAATTCAGCAACTGGCCAACCGTTCCCCAACTTTATGTGAAGGGCGAATTCGTCGGCGGCTGCGACATCGTGCGAGAAATGGCCGAGAGTGGTGAGCTCGAAGACCTGTTCAAAGACAAAGAAGTCGCGACGGCGTAGCATTCCCCCGTCATTCTCTTCAAGAATGGCGGCGCATATTGTTCTCCCTTCTCTATGAACATCGGTGTGGCGGTTGCCTACTGCCGTTAAACTGCTGTACACGCTTGAGCTTGGGAGACGAAGTTTATGGTTACTCGACGGACCTTTGTATCTACGGCGGCCGGAGCGACGGGCTCATTGCTGAGTAGCAAAGCGGCGCAGGCCCAGTCGCCAAACCCTCCGGTCGGCCAGACCGTCTCTGAATTCCTATATTACGATGATCCAGTAGAAGAATTCCGTGCGCACATGCGCATTGAACGCGACCTCCCGGAAACTCAGGGCACAGCACTGACCTGGTACAATTGGATGCTCTTTGTCATTCCCGGTGGCCGCCGACCTGAGCCGGTGATGCGCTATGAAGGCATCGAATACAGTTATTTCCGCCACCTCGGTAATAACAACTACCGCATTCATGCCCACAACATTTCATTCCCGCGTGACCTCAAGACAAACGCATTCACAGATACGATTATGAATCCCATTACAGGTGAACAAGTGGAAACACCGGTCTCACTGCTGCTGCATGACCCGGGTACCATTGCCGGGCCGGTTGGGTTTCGTAACCTTAATGGGGATGGCACACCACAGGATGTCTACCGCCAGTTTCGCAGAGAAGACAATTTGATCAAACTCGACAGCGTGCGCAGCGCACCGCCGGACTGGCCGGCAACACACATCGAAAACTCATGCCAATGGGTGGAAAAGGACCTCTTCGATAATGAAGAGATCACGTCCCTTCCTGTTAAATTTTGCGGGCATTATGCCTTTGAATACCCTGCTTGGATTAAAATGCCTGAGGGCAATGGGCACATGACCGGCTTTTGGGACGGCAAGAAAATAAACGGGCCCTCCGAAATGCCTCGTGAGATTCTTGATCGCATGGAACGCGAGTATCCAGAATTGCTGGAGCCGCGCTGGGGTGAGTTTGACCGCCCCATTCCGTTTGAGATTTAGAGCCTGACAGAGACAATCGAGAGGTTTACCGGGCCGTTTCCGTAAACCAGCCTTCGTCAGCCAACTGCGCCCAGATTTTTTCAACGACCTGTCCGCCGGCGCGGAGCACAGCGTCTTCGTCGTCGGCGACAAAACGGAAGTCGTGCACTTGCAGGCGGCCTTCGGTCATGGCTGTGCGCACCATCCTGCCGTTGGCGTATAACAGATTATTGAGCGGTTCGGGCGGCAGCGCCCCTGACCCCACCAGCATGCCCGACACATCTATAGAAATCATATCCGCTTTGGCGTCCGGCTTGATGACGCCGAGATCATCGCGGCGGAGGCCCTTGGCTGCAACGCGCGTGGCGCCGTCGACTGCATCCCATACCGTCGGGCGCTGAACCGGCACACCGTCAGGGTCGAGCCGGCGTTTGAGGTCCCAGCGCGCTTGGCCGTAGATCACCGCCAGCTTGAGGTCTTCCAGGTAATCGTTGGAATGCGTATCGATGCCGATGTTGACGTTCATACCCGCCGCCAGTGCTTCCGGATAAGGCTGGGTGCCGTTGCCCGCGCCGCCGCCGGAGGGACAGTGGGCGTAAACTCCGCCGCCGCGATTAAACACGTCAGGATCGGTCTCCCAATCGAGACCGGTCATATGCGCACCGAACACCGGGCCGTTGGCAAAGAAGCCGAAACTCTCGACCCACTGAGCAGGGGACATACCCCAGAGGCGTTTCACCTCTTCCGTCTCACGCGATCCTTGCGACAAATGAATGTGCAAACCAGTGCCGAGCTCTTTGGCGGCATCGGCCGTGGCCTGCATGGTCGCGGGTGTGTGGGTATCGCAGGCATGGGGTGACATCATGGGCAGAATGCGGCCGTCACCCTTGCCCATATGCTTCTTGCCAAAGGCAAGATTAGCGGCGACTTCCCTGAGGGTATCTTCTTCCGCATCGAATAGCACTTGATCGTTGGGCCTAAACCAGATGTCAAACAGACGCTCCGTGTTGGGAATCATCGAACCCGGGAATCCGCGCACGCCCCAGCGCTCGGCCAGGCGCACGTAGCTTTCGGCCTGACGCAGTGTGAGGCTCATTTCTACATGGGTGGTGCTGCCGGAGCGCAACAGCTCGGCAAGGTTCAGCGCGGTCAGTGCATCAATCTCATCGTCGGACAGCATCTCGACAATTTCGAGGGGACGCTGATAGGAACGTGGCCCTTCTATGATGCCCCGTGTGGGTGTGGCCGAGCAGCAATGGGTGTGCCCGGAAATGAACCCCGGCGCCAGCAGGTCATAGGGCAGTGCGAGATTCGGCAGGTTGTCGGCGAAAGGCTCGGCGCGCACATCTTCGATGACCCCGCCGCGCACCAGCACATGTCCGTCGCGCAGGAGATCAAGCTCGCCGTCTGTTTCAATCAGCACCCAGCCAGCATCGATGATGAAGTCGTCTTCAGGACCAAACGGCAGCCGGGGCATTTGTGCTTTGGCTTTGCTGAGAGGGGCGGTTGCCGCAACCGCTGACAGCGCCGCCGCCTGCATGAAGCCGCGCCGCGACGCTGAAGGTTCAGGCACGGCCCCTTCCGTTCCTGCACAAATAAAGCAGGATCCCTCGTAGCCGGATAGAACATGTTCTGAATGATTGGGCCCTGAATGATTGGGCCCTGAATGATTATGTCCTGAATGATCTTGGTTATGCGTTGTCATAGCGGTCCCCTTTTTCGTTCCTACCCGCAGTCTAGTAGATTTTCATACTACCCTGGATGCCCGGACTCGCCAGAGGCGGCGCCACAATAGATACAAGGCGTGCGACAGAACGGCTTTTGTTTGTTTTCAACGGATTAACTTTCTGACCCCCAGTTTTTCAGGAAACAACCCCTATTGTTTGAAACTGTCCTGCCCCCGGAACACGTCCGCGGGTGACGTTACTTTTCCGTGTAAAGGTCGGAGTAGAGGTGCCAGGCTGGGACTGTGTTGCGGGCGAATTTCTTTTTGGCTTCAACGATAGCGGCGAGATTAACGTCGGCCACGGCGTAGCCTTCGTCGCGTCCGCCGATAGATGCGAGAATGCCCCCGTCCGGCCTGACGATGGTGGAGGCGCCACCCATCCATTCCCCGGCAGAATCGTCGGCCATGATGATGCGCGACGTCGCCCCGGTCAGCAGATACACGTGGGTTTGAAATCCGATGGCCTGCTTAAGCGCCTGCCACGGAATTTCATCGCTCTCCATACTGGTGTGCAAAATGACTTCCGCCCCTTTGGAGGCCAGCAACCGCGAGGCCTCCAGCACTTCCGCTTCCCCTTCGACGAAGCAGGCAAGGGTGCCCAGCGGGGTTTTCACCACCGGCATGATTGAGTCAGGACCAAACGCCTTGAGGTAATCGTCTTTGATGTCGCGCAGATAACTGACCGACGGCGCACTTTGGGCCTGGGCTTTGGGCGAACGCAGAACCAGCCCTTCGGGCCCCATAATAAAACCGGTGTGGAAATAGGTGCCGGGAAGTTTGGCCACCTTTTCCTGGGTGCTGGTGGCCACATAACAGTTGTGACGGCGGCAGGCCTCTATCACCGGTGCGAAAATGCCCTGATCCAAATGTTCCGTCACCAGATCAACGGCAACGGCGGTCATGGGTACCCCCGACACGGCGCGGCGCGCCGAGGTGTATTGAAGCACTGGAAAGACAACGATGCGGGGTTTCACGGTCTCCGCCCGCATCATGTTTTCAATGGCGTCGACCATGGCTTCGGCATTGCGCCGGCGCACATCTTCCAAGGCATCGGCGCTAAGCGGCACCAGGACCGGGATGCGCATGACGGCCGCGGGATAGCACGCGACGGACTCAGTTTCCTGAGTTTGCGCTTGAGCGCTGCGAGACAGCCCAGCGGCGCCCGCTGCTGCCAGTGCCGAAATGCCTTTTATGAGGTGCCGACGTTGCATGAATGCATCCCTTCAACTCAGTGAACCACGGATGATATTAGCGCCTCACCCCAGCGTCAGTCACTGGAGTAAGAGGGTTCTTTATAAGTTAGTCATCTTTGGACTCATTCCGAAGACCCAGAGCTAGCATCATAAGCTGTGCAGAATACCCTGAACCCTGGCAATAAATACGATGGTGACAATAGGAGTTTCTAAACCGAAATCTGGCCGGAAATGGCGATCGGCAATTGGCGGATACGCTGGCCGGTGGCGTTATAGATCGCAGCAGTCAGAGCCGGGGCCACGCCGGGCAGACCGACCTCACCCATGCCGCCGGGATGGCCGCCCTGGGGCATAACATGGGTTTCGATCAGTGGCGGCGCTTCAACCATTTTCATCATGCGGTAGCTGTCGAAATTGGATTGCTGCACTCGGCCGTCTTCCACATCGATCTGGCCGTAGAGCGCAGTGGAGAGGCCGTCGATGACCGCGCCTTCAACCTGCGCTTCGACAATGTTCGGATTAACAATGGTATGCGGGTCAACCACACTGACTACGCGGTCAATGGTGAGGTCACCGTTAGCGGCCACAGTTACCTCGACAACCTGACCGACGATGGACGCGAATGCCTCGAGGAAAGCCACACCGCGGCCCCGTTTTGAGCCGTCGGGCCCTGGCGCGAGCGGGGTATGCCAGTCACTCTTTTCTTCCAACGTGTCCAGTACGGCCACGAACTCGGGTTTGTGTCTCAATAGCTCGCGGCGGAAAACGATGGGATCTTTCCCCGCCGCTTCGGCAACCTCGTTCATAAAGGCTTCCTGATAGAAGGCGTTGTGGGACATGGACACACTGCGCCAGTTGCCGTTGGGCACCGGATTGCTCTGCGCGTTGAGGGCTAAGCGCACAGCAGGAAAAGCATAGGGTGAATTGCTCATGGGCGAGACCATGCTGACGTCATTTTCCGGTGCCATGGGCACAAAGCTACCGTTGCGGGTGTTGAAGTCGGCACCCACCGGCTTACCGACGATGACAAAATCGAGCGCCGTCATAGTGCCGTCGGCGTCAAGCCCGGCGCGGAAACGCGCTGCTGTGGCCGGACGATAAGTATCCTGCTGGACGTCTTCTTCACGGCTCCAGGTGAGCTTAATAGGCGTGCCAGGCATTTGCCGGGCGATATCGGACACCTGGCGGACGAAATCCATATCGGCACGGCGGCCAAATCCACCGCCCATGAGGGTGGCGTGCACGTCAACGTTCTCTTTTTTGACGCCGGTGATGCGCTGCGCCTGGGTGGCGGTCTGGCTCATGGACTGGCTCGGCGACCATACGGTGATGGACCCATCTTCGGGATCGTCGGTGGTCGACCCTTCATAAAGCGCCGTGGCGCCCATGGGTTCCATACAGACGTGGGCGAGATAGGGCGTTTCGTAGACCGCTTCGATGGTGGTGGTATTGGTTTCCCAGGCTGCGGCGAAGGCTTCGTCTTCCGTGAGCACGTTGGCGCCTTGGGCATCAAACAGCGAGGCGTATTCTTTGAGGGCCTTGCCGGTGCTGAAGAGTTCACCTTCAGGCGGGGTCCACTCCACCGGCATGTCGTTGAGGGCCTTCTGCGCCGTCCACGTATTACCGGCAACCACGGCGACGGCGTTATCTTGCACCGGCACCACAGCGATAACACCTTTATGGGCCATGGCCCTGTCGGCATCGTAGGATTTGAGGGTGCCACCGAACGCGGGGCTGTGACGAATGGCGGCGAACTTCATGCCGGGCAATTGCACATCAATCCCATACGTGGCCGAGCCGTCGACTTTCTCCGGCGTATCCAAACGAGTGAGTGGATAACCAAGGATGGAGAAATCAGCCTCATCTTTCCAGTTTTCACCGTCGCCGGGTTCAAACGCAGCAGCGGCTTCAGCAAGCTCGCCGTAAGTAAGAGTGCGATTAGAGGCGGCGTGGATGACTTTACTTTTGGACGTGGTCAACTCGCTATGGGGAACGTCAAGGCGCTCCGCCGCTGCCTGAAGCAGCATCTGACGAGCCGCCGCACCGGCGGTGCGCACATAGGTGTAGTTACCGAGCACGGTCGAAGACCCGCCGGTCATGGTCATGCCGATGAGCGGCGTAATTTTGTAGAGCGCGGCGCGGGTGAGATCGGCCGTGGTGCCGGGCTCCATAAAAATGATCGGCACCGCCTCGGCGATGGCGTAGGAGCCGTAATCTTTGTCCAACGGCGCCAGTTCATAGCTGACGTCATTCCAGTCGGCATCCAGCTCTTCAGCCGCCATCATGGGAATTGCGGTGGTGACCCCCTGCCCGAGCTCGGCCTGGGGCACGGCGACGCTGATTTTACCGTCGGGGCGGATTTTCACATAGGCGTGGAGAACGAAGGATTCTGGCGTCGACGCCGCGAATTTGGGCCGGGACTCGCCATCCTTAAGGGTTTCAAGGCCATAGGCGACGGCCAGGCCACCCCCGGCTGCGATTCCTGAGACAATCATGCTGCGGCGGGACAATTTCATCAGGAATTCCTGCGTTTAGGGCGTATTGGGCGCTTATGAGCATATGGCTAGTGGGATAGGCTGAAGCAAGCAATACAAAACTTGGTAAGACGTGCACAGGTTGGTCAGAAAGGGTCAGATTCAGTCCATACGGACTACGTCCGTGCAATCTTCAAGACATTGAGATCCGGATACGCCTCTAACAACGCTTTGTTGAGGTAGTGGTTGGTGCCACGATGGACCGCCTTGGCCGAAGCGCCGGCCAGCACATGTGTCTCAACTAAAAGCGTATCGATCTCGCGGCGGTCTTGTTCCGAATGATATTCAAGATAAATCTGATCAACATCGCCAAGCCGAATGGCCAGGGTCGACAGAATGGGCATTTCTGCGCCTTCCGTATCGACTTTTAGAATGGATATGTGCTTGGGACCGAATTCTTCCAGAGCCCGCTCGGCGTGGCGCAGGGTCACGGTGGTGCCGGACTGTGAGGTTTCAGCGCTGGCATAGAGAGAACTTTGCAGCCCCTGTGACGCACCGTCGAACAAGGTCATCTCGGAATCGTGTGAGAACAGCCCCAAGTGGTGGGCCGTAATATTAGGAATGTCTTTGGTGTTCTCAGCCAAGTAGTTGAACGCGCCGGGTGATGGCTCAAAGCAAACGCACCGGGCGTCGGGAAACTGCTGATTCATGTAAAGCGCAAACCCACCGATGTTGGCGCCGATATCAACGATGGTGTCCGCGGTGTACCCCTCTATGGGCAGAACGCTATAATCCAATCCCGTGAGTATGCGTTGGACATGCCTGCGCGTATTGCCCACGTCGGGGAACAAAACGGTGATGTTTCCTGCCCCTGACTCGACGGTCATAGACGTCGGATCGCCGAAAAGAGCAGCGGTATCGGGTGACTGTGAATTCATAGCTTACCCATAATGGCCAAAACCGAGCCTGTATATTGGAAATAAGAACCAGACCTCCGCAAAATCAAGAATTTACGCAGTCGGATTTTATTTTTTGAATAACAATTCTTAAGGAAGCGCGGGAGAAGTCACCGCCTATTATGGCGTTGTCGAATGGGAGTAAGACGGACCGGCACAGAATAACTTAAGCGCCGAAGGAATAAACCCCTGATAAGGAAAAGACCCCGCCTTACGATGGGGCCTTTCTTGAAACTCTATTCTGCGAACCGGTGATCAACCAATTCTAAGGACCGTTACCGGCTGTAATACTCGTATCTAACGCGAGTAATATTCTACCACCAGATTAGGTTCCATTTGTACCGGGTAAGGCACGTCGGCCAGCGAAGGCACACGGGTCATGCTGCCTTTGCCAATGTTGTGATCCACGTCCACGTAATCTGGAATATCGCGTTCCACCGATTCCATGGCATCCAGCACCAGACCCATGGTCTTGGCTTTATCGCGCAGTTCGATCTTATCGCCGATCTTCACCATATAGGATGGGATTGTCACCTTGACGCCGTTGACCTTCACATGGCCGTGGCTGACGAATTGGCGGGCGGAGAACACGGTCGGCACAAACTTCATGCGGTAGACCAGAGCATCCAAGCGGCACTCAAGAATTCCAATGAGGTTTTCCGAGGTGTCGCCTGTGCGCCGAACGGCTTCCTTGTAGTAGCGCCGGAACTGCTTTTCCGAGATATTGCCGTAATAGCCCTTAAGCTTTTGCTTGGCCATGAGCTGAATGCCGTAATCAGACGGCTTGCGCCGGCGCTGACCATGCTGGCCAGGGCCGTAATCGCGTTTATTTATGGGGCTTTTTGGCCGTCCCCAAAGGTTCACGCCGAGACGGCGGTCGATTTTGTATTTCGACGAAATACGATTAGTCATGTGTAACTCGCTGTTTTTTATCTCTTTTTGTCCCGGTAGTCTGGAAGCTCAATCTGCAATTGCCAACCAGCGGGGTTATGCACCACCCACATTCCCGGGAATAGACTTTCGGGTTACGGGAAAAAACCAAGGAAGTCAACGATTTGAGGCGGCAAACACGCCTGCCTGGCGGAAGGATCACAGATCAGTCCCAGACCGATGCAGTTAAGCAACAATCTTTTTGGCCTTTGAGGGCCCCCCCCCTGCCTCCTTAGGGGCCACTAATCCGCCAAACCAAGCTCATGAAAGCGAATAATACCGAAAGGCGCCTGGTACCCGGTCACCCGCTCCGTAATGACAAAATAGCGCACACTGTCGAAACGCAGCGCAACCGCATAAGTCTTCGCAACCACTTGGGCCGGCACTTGGAGCGACGCACTACTCCTTGCGTTTCCACTCGTATTTGCGAAGGAAGTCTTCCCGGTTGCCGTAGCGCAATTCCGTAACAACGCCATGCAGCGTGCGCACTTCCTGTTCTGTCAGGGACGCACGTTGCAGAAGCGCGCGTAACGCCAAGATCATACTAGGGCGCTTTTCTTTAACCCGGAGGAATCCGCTCTCATCGAGCTCGTGTTCAAGGTGATCAAAGAGCGTGGTGAGTTCATCCTTAGTGGCCGGGCGGGTCTCGCGATAGGGCATGGTCACGGCTTCACTGGATTGCGTGGCCTGGAACCACTCATAGGCGACAACCAAGACCGCCTGAGCCAGATTGAGTGAGGAATAGGCAGGATTCAGCGGCACTTCGATAATGACATCAGCCAAGCTGACATCTTCATTTTTCAAACCGGACTTCTCGCGCCCGTATAGAATGCCGAGCTTCATGTTCGATGCAGCACGGGCGGCGAATTCGCCACCGGCGTGACGCGGGGTCCAGACGGGTTTCACATTGTCACGTGGACGCGCCGTCGTCGCCGCAACAAACTCCAGGTCGGCAACGGCCTCTTCCGTGCTTTCGTAGACCTGCGCGGCTTCCAAAACGTTGACCGCGCCAGAGGAAGCAGCGAGTGCCCGAGGAGATAACCAATTCTGACGCGGTTTTACCAAACGCAGGTCGGTAAGGCCGCAATTGTACATGGCCCGTGAGGTTGTCCCGATGTTCTCGGCCAACTGGGTCTCCACGAGGATAATTGCCGGACCTCCGGCTGGCGTGACGGGGTTCTGGGTGCTGTCAGTGCCTGTCATCGTCCGACCTCAGCTCAGGCTGTTAGGCCTTGGACACGCTTAAGCGCACGGTCACGGCCCATGAGAGGCAACAACAGCTTGAGTTCAGGGCCATGACCCAAACCGGTCAACGCCATGCGCAGCGGCAGAAATAACCCTTTGCCCTTGCGGCCGGTGGTTTCCTTGACGGCACCGGTCCATTGGCTCCAGGTGTCGCCCCCCCAGGGCTCCTCGGGTAAAAGAGCGGCAGCCTCAGCCATAAAGTCAGTGTCCTCAATAGACGGGGCATGGGCATCGAAACAGATGGTCCACCAATTCGCGGCGTCTTTAAACAGTTTGAGGTTTCCGCGCACGGCCATCCAAAACGCCTCGCCTTTTTCGGCCAGAACCGCCTCGTCCAAGCCGAGCGCCTTAAGACGCGGTTCCGCCTCCGCGTAGGGCATATCGTGCAACACCTTGGCGTTGAGGAACTCGAGATCGTGGGCATCGAACTTCGCTGTCGACCGGCTGAAATTCCCGATATTGAAATCCTCAACGACTGCATTCATGCCGGCGAAAACCTCTACAGCCTCGGAACTGCCGAGGTGGGCCAGTAGGCTGGCAACAGCTATGGGCTCCAGGCCCTCATCGCGCAGATCTTCCAGGCCAAGAGAACCAGCGCGTTTGGACAGCCCCTCACCACTGGCACCGGCTAGCAAAGACACATGGGCAAACGTAACAGTGGCGCCCGGTGACACCGCTTCTAACATTTCCAACTGGACGGCGCCGTTGGTGGCGTGATCCTCACCACGAATGATATGGGTCACACCGTAATCAAGATCGTCGACCACAGACGGCAACAAATAGAGAAAGGTGCCGTCTTCACGGATGACCACCGGGTCACTGATGTTCGCGGTGTTGTAGCGACAGTCACCGCGCACTAAATCGGTCCAGACCACGTCGCCGTGGTTAAGCTTGAAGCGCCAATGAGGCTTGCGGCCTTCCGCTTCCAATTTGGCGCGGTCTTGGTCGGAAAGATCCAGAGCGCTGCGATCATAGATCGGCGGTTTGTGCTGGGCGCGTAGTCGTTTGCGTTTGAAATCCAATTCTTCAGACGTGTCGTAGCAGGGATAAATGCGCCCTTCTGCCTTAAGCTTGTCCGCTGCAGCAACATACTGATCCATGCGGGTGGACTGGCGTTCTTCCCGGTCCCAGTCGATGCCAATCCAAGTAAGGTCGCGGCGGATGCCCTCGACGTATTCTTCCTTGCTGCGCGCGGCATCGGTATCATCGAAACGGAGAATAAATTCCCCGCCGGCTTTACGGGCATAGAGCCAATTGATAAGCGCTAGACGCACATTACCCACATGCAATTTGCCGGTGGGACTTGGGGCAAAACGGACAACAGTACTCATAGATCACACGTTCTTCGGGGCATCGCCGTCGAAGGCGTTGGTGATGGGATAACGATGGTCACGGCCAAAGGACAGATGACTAATTTTAACACCTGGGGAGGCCTGGCGGCGTTTGTATTCCGCGATACGCAAAAGACGCCAAATCCGGCGCACCGTGTCGTCTTCATAACTATCGGCGATCATGTCGGAAATACTGCGCTCGTTTTCGATAAAGCCTTTGAGGATGGCATCCAACTCTGCATAGGGCGGCAAAGAGTCTTCATCCTTCTGGTCAGGCCGTAATTCAGCTGTCGGTGGTTTGGTGATAATGCGTTCGGGCATCACCGCCCCTTCGGGACCAAGCGCCCCTTCAGGTTTGTGTTTATTGCGCCAATCACTCAAAGCTGTGACCGTCGTCTTATAGACGTCTTTCAGCACGTTAAAGCCGCCGCACATGTCGCCGTAGAGGGTGGCGTAACCAACGCTGACTTCCGACTTATTGCCCGTGGACAACACCATGCTGCCAAACTTGTTGGACAAGGCCATGAGCGTCAGGCCACGAATCCGCGATTGAATGTTTTCTTCTGTGGTGTCGGGCGTCGTGCCGCTGAAGTGTGGCGCGAGCATACCGCCGAACGCCTCCATGGCATAACCAATGTTGATGCTGTCTAACTTGACGCCGAGGTTCTCGGCCAAGGCAGTCGCATCATCGAGGCTGTCCTGCGACGTATACGGCGAAGGCATCATGACACAGTGGACTTTATCCGGGCCCAGCGCGTCGGCCGCGACAACGGCGCTGATGGCGCTATCAATCCCGCCGGAGAGTCCAAGAACAACGCCTGGAAATCTGTTTTTGACGACGTAGTCGCGCAGCCCCAGCATCATGGCCTGGTAAATATTGTCCAGCCGGTCCGGCGGCGCGGCACGCTCCCCTTCAGCGGACGTCCAAGCATCACCGTTCTTCGTCCATGACGTAAGAACTGTTTCGGTTTGCCACCACTTGGCCTGAACAGCGAGGACACGGCTTGCATTGAGCACGAAGGAGCCGCCATCAAAGGCGAGGTCATCCTGACCGCCAACTTGATTGACGTAAACCAAAGGCAATCCGCTTTCAGAAACGCGGGCAACGGCATGGCTGAGGCGTACATCGTCTTTGTCCAACTCAAACGGTGAACCGTTCGGGACAATAAGGATTTCCGCACCGGTTTCGGACAAAGTCTCGGCGCTGTCTTCAAACCACATGTCTTCACAGACCATCAGACCGAGACGCACCCCGCGCACCACGACGGGGCCGGCCAAAGGACCCGAGGCAAACACCCGCTTTTCATCAAACACGCCGTAATTAGGCAAATGATGCTTGAACCGTGCACCTTTGATCTCGCCACCATCGAGCGCCAAAACGGCGTTGTAACAGGCCTCGCCATCCCGCCACGGCGCACCGATGATCAGCGCAGGGCCACCGTCTGCGGTTTCCGCGGCGAGTTTGTTTACTTCTTCTTCTACGGCATCGAGAAACGACGGCCGGAACACCAAATCTTCCGGCGGATAACCGCTGATATTCAGTTCCGAAAACACCACCACATCAGCACCGGCCTTCGCGGATTCGGCCCGGACCGTACGAACGAGGTCCGCATTGGCCGTCACGCCGCCGACCGTCGGGTTGGTCTGTGCCAGAGCGATAGTCAGGCTGTCAGTCATGGATGAGACGCACTCTCTCCAGCCTATACAGGCTGGTGTTGATTAAGACGCCGCGGCCGCTGCTGTGAAGGCTGCGTTGCGTTCCTGTTTGAGCATTTCCGAAACCAGGAAGGCTAGTTCCAAAGCCTGACTGGCGTTAAGACGGGGATCACAATGGGTGTGATAGCGGTCACCAAGGCTAGCATCGGTGATGGCTTGCGCCCCACCGACACATTCGGTGACGTCCTGCCCGGTCATTTCGAAGTGCACACCGCCGGCATGGGTGCCCTCGCCGCGATGGACGGCGAAGAAAGCCCGCACCTCTTCTAAAATCGCATCGAAACGGCGGGTCTTGTAGCCAGAGTCACTCTTAACCGTGTTGGCGTGCATGGGATCGCACGACCACACGACCGTACGCCCCTCCCGCTCAACCGCTTGGATGAGCTTAGGCAGATGGTCTTGCAGTTTATTCGCGCCCATACGGGTAATGACGGTGATGCGGCCCGCTTCGTTGTTGGGGTTAAGCGTGTCGATTAGCTTCAGCAGGTCATCTGGGTCGATGGTCGGACCGGCCTTGAAACCGATGGGATTATCAACACCGCTCAGGAACTCCACGTGGGCATGATCAAGCTGGCGAGTGCGCTCGCCAATCCACAGCATATGGGCCGAGCAGGCGTACCAGCGCCCGGAGGTGGAATCCATTCGGGTTAGTGACTCTTCGTAGGGCAACAATAGTGATTCATGAGACGTGTAGAAATCGGTCTCACGCATGCTCGGGACAACCGCACCGGTGATGCCGCAGGCTTCCATGAAGGCTAGGGCTTCTTGAATACGGTCGGCGACGTCCTTGTACCGTTCCGCCTGGGCGCTGTCGCCAACGAAGCCGAGTGTCCACTGGTGGACCTTTTGCAGATCAGCATAGCCGCCCTGAGAAAACGCACGCAGCAGGTTCAGTGTCGCCGCAGACTGATTGTAGGCCTGAATCAAACGCTCGGGATCGGGCTCGCGTTCTTCCGGCGTAAACGCCATGCCATTGACCATGTCGCCGCGGTAAGACGGCAGTTCGACACCATCGATGGTTTCGGTCGATGCTGAGCGCGGCTTCGCGAACTGCCCAGCCATGCGGCCCAGCTTAACGATGGGCACAGCCGCACCAAAGGTCAGCACCACCGCCATCTGCAGCATCACTCGGAAGGTGTCGCGGATATTATCAGGGTGAAACTCGGCAAAGCTTTCGGCGCAGTCGCCGCCCTGAAGGAGGAAACCGCGACCACCAGCCACATCACCAAGCGTCTTTTTCAGCGAACGGGCTTCACCGGCAAACACCAGGGGTGGAAACGCACTAAGACGCTGCTCAGCGCTCTTGAGCGCATCCTGATCGCGGTATTCGGGCAGCTGCACAACAGGCTTGGTGCGCCAGCTTTCTCGGGTCCATGCGGAAGTCATGGTGTCCTCAGTATCCAGAAGTCATGAATTGAGGGTGCGATATAGAGGCTTAAGCTTTGAATTGCCAGGGGTTTGGGGGATTTTGGATGGCCCAGAAAGGCAGCCAATAAACCCGAGTGTAACGCTGACTTTACACTTTTCGGCCCTTTTCGGAAAAAGTGTCAGGATTCTTTACACTATTTTGAATGCAAACTATCGCAAATAATCCGCATTTAAATCAGATGCTTATCAAGAAAACTCTCGTATAGACTGTCTTATATAGGGCTCTCGGTGTCAGAATTCTTTACACTTTTGCGCGCCGCCACAGACCGCCGTCACCCCACTCTTCTGCAATTTCAACGACTTACCGAAACGGGCACGGCATCACGCATGGTGACGAATTCTTCCGCGGCCGTCGGGTGAATGCCAACGGTCGCGTCAAACTGCGCTTTGGTGGCGCCGCATTTCAACGCGACAGCCAGACCTTGAATAATTTCAGGCCCGTCGTCGCCAACCATATGACAGCCGAGCACGCGGTCCGTTTCTTTATCAACGATGAGTTTCATCAGGATGCGTTCGTCACGGCCGCTTAAGGTGTGCTTCATATGTTTGAAACGCGACAGATAAACACGCACGTTATGTTTCTCGCGAGCTTGCTCTTCGGTTAAGCCGACCGAACCGACAGCGGGCTGGGTAAAGACCGCTGACGCGATGTTCTCGTAGTCCAGAGTCAGCGGGTTATCGTTGAAGAAGGTCTCAGCAAACACCCGGCCTTCATTGATAGCAACAGGCGTGAGATTGACCCGGTCCGTTACATCACCAACGGCAAAAATATTTTCGACGGACGAGCGGTTCCACTCGTCGACGATCACTTCACCCTTTTTGCCGAGATTAACTCCAGCTTCCTCTAATCCGATGTTTTTGGTGTTGGGCGCGCGCCCGGTGGCGTACATAACCTGATCCACCAGCATTTCCTCGCCGCGGTCGACCATCACGGAGAACCCGTTGTCTGTTTTTTCTATGGATCGGACCACGCACTCACGATGAATATGGATTCCCTTCTTCTCCAGTGCTTCCGCAACGGCATTACGGACGTCATCGTCAAAGCCCCGCAGAACGGAACCAGCACGGATCACAACATCAACGTGAGATCCAAGCGCATTGAAAATACCAGCAAATTCAAGTGCAATATATCCGCCGCCGACGATGAGGATTCGTTTTGGTAATTCTTTAAGATCCAGCGCTTCATTGGAAGTGATGACATGCTCACGGCCGGGAATCTCCGGAATGAACGGCCAGCCGCCGACACCAATGAGAATCCTTTCCGCCGTCATGGATTTGCCGTCGACTTCCACCGTATTAGAGTCGGTCAACACGCCATGCCCATCGACCATGGAGACACCTGCATCATGCAGCATGCGGTGATAGACTTTTTCGAGGCGGTCTAGCTCGGTATCTTTTGCTGCAACAAGAGCGCCCCAATCATGGCTGACATCGCCAACGGTCCAGCCAAAGCCAGCCGCATCTTCGATATGCTCAGCGAAATGTGCGCCGTATACGAGAAGCTTCTTGGGTACGCAGCCACGAAACACACAGGTTCCGCCGACGCGGCTTTCTTCAATAAGGGCAACGCGACCGCCGTAGCCTGCTGACAAGCGGCTGGCGCGAACGCCACCAGAGCCTGCCCCGATGGTGATCAGGTCAAAATCAAACTTGGGCATGGTGGCGGTAACTTACCCTACTACGCGGATCGCGCAATTGCTCTTGCACGGATCGCGCTGGAGGTCATACGCGGAAGGCTTAATTGGTCAACGGCGGAAGGCGCGCAAGATTCCTGGCGGATATTCTGCAATTGTGATATCCGCATTCTTCAGCTCTCGAAAAAGTGACGTATGCGGCTGTAATGCGATTTAAGGAAGACACCCCATTAACCAGCTTCTCAAGGGGTTGATGGATAATTTGCGAGATCAATAATGGATTCTCTCAGCGCTCACTCTAAGGTTCTGCTATGGGGCGGAACTGGAAAATCAAGAATACTACTTCACATGCTCAAAGACATTGTGGATGAGCATCGCACCACCATATTTGATTCAAACATAGATGATATTGATTACCCATTTCTTGGAGAACACATAAAAGCCATTGATAAATTGAATAGCAAAATAAACTCCTTATCTCATTTTGCTGTATGTGTTGGCGGAGAACATGGATTTGCAAGAACGAAAATTAGCGAAGCACTAGAGCAATTGGGTTTACAGGCAATCGAATTCAGAAGCGCTCAATCATTCATTTGTGATAGCGTAGAAGTTGGCAAAGGTGTGCAGATCATGCCATCTACTACAGTCAATTCTTTTACTACACTGGGTGATTTTGTAGTTCTAAACACCGGCGCGACAGTAGACCATGATTGTCTTATCGGTAATGGCGTTCACATTATGGGAAGCGCATCCTTAGCTGGTCAGGTTACCATCAAGGACTACGCAACTATCGGAACAAACGCGACGATACTTCCAAATATTACAATCGGTGAAGGTGCTTTTGTTGGTGCCGGCGCAGTCGTTACTAAGAACGTAAACGAACTTGAAGTTGTTGCCGGTGTGCCAGCGAAGAAAATTCGCATGAACCAGCACCAATATTTCAATGATGACGTCGAACGACTTTTATCATCTTAAAAAAAAGGCGCCCGTGTTTGCCCACCTCACTCTACGGTCACGCTCTTGGCAAGATTACGTGGCTGGTCCACGTCCGTGCCTTTGAGAACAGCCGTGTGATAGGCCAAGAGCTGGACCGGGATGGTGTAGAGAATAGGGGCCACGAACGGATCAGAGTCCGGAACAATCACAGTTTCAACAGCGTTCGAGCCAATCCGGGCAGCCCCGGCTTTGTCGGTTAATGCAATCACTTTGCCTTTGCGCGCAACAACCTGCTCGATGTTGGACAGGGTTTTGTCGAATACTGAGTCCGACGGTGCAATAACGATCACCGGCATATGCTCATCGATTAATGCGATCGGCCCGTGTTTCATTTCACCGGCGGCATAGCCTTCTGCGTGGATATAGGAAATTTCCTTGAGCTTTAGGGCCCCTTCCATAGCGATGGGGAAGTTTTGGCCGCGGGCTAGATAGAGGACACTTTTAGCATCCTGTAGACCTGCAGCAATGCCTTCAATGGCCTTTTCATGATCCAGAACGTCCGAAACTTTAGCCGGCACCTCCGTCAGAGCCATCATGAGGCTTTGTTCCCGCTCCAGGTCGATGGCCCCTTTGGCACGCGCGAGCGCAATCGCAAAAGCAGCCAGCACAGACAACTGAGTGGTGAATGCTTTGGTCGAGGCGACGCCGACTTCGGGCCCCGCTTTGGTCAGGAGCACGGCATCTGACACCCGGGCCATTTCGCTCTCGGCAACATTGACTACCGACAGAATATGCTGACCCTGTTTCTTGCAGTAGTGCAACGGTGCCAAAGTATCTGCAGTCTCACCAGACTGAGAAATGAAAATAGCGAGCCCGCCCTTGGGAAGTGGCGGTTCGCGATAGCGAAATTCAGAGCCGATATCCACATCGACCGGAACACGCGCCAACTGCTCGATCCAATACTTGGTTACCAGACCAGCCAAATATGACGTGCCGCAGGCTACAATCGTCACCTGAGGAATATCCGCAAGAGAAAACGGAAACTCCGGCATAGCCGCGGTTCGCGTATTGGCGTTGAGAAGTACGTGCAAGGTGTCGCCAATCACTTGGGGCTGCTCGTAAATTTCCTTGATCATGAAATGGCGATGATTTCCTTTTCCGACGAGGGCTCCAGTGAGCGCAGTTTGTTTGACTTCGCGCTCCTGTGCCGCACCATCGACGTTGTAGACCTGCATGCTATCGCGGGTCAGCACGACCCAGTCGCCTTCCTCCAAATAACAGATTTGCTGCGTTAGAGGGGCGAGTGCCAAAGCATCTGAACCGAGAAACATTTCTCCTTCACCGACACCGACCGCTAACGGACTGCCCTTACGCGCACCCACCAAAAGATTGTCTTGATCGGCGAACAAAATTGCCAGTGCATATGCGCCCTGCAGATCTTTAATGGCCGCATGCGCCGCCGCCGTATGATCTAGGCCGGTTTGCCGATAGGAAGAAATCAAATGCACAATGACTTCGGAATCCGTTTCCGTCTCAAACTTGTGGCCCTGCTCTTCCAGCCGCGCGCGCAGTGCCTGAAAATTTTCAATAATCCCGTTGTGAACGATGGCAACATGCCCGTCTGAGTGCGGGTGAGCGTTGGTTTCGTTCGCTGCGCCATGGGTGGCCCAGCGGGTGTGCGCAATGCCTATATCTCCCGCTAAGGGTTCGACTTCCATCCGTTGTTCAAGATTTACAATCTTCCCTTCGGCGCGGCGGCGGTGGATTGCTGAACTCTCGACCGTCGCGATACCTGCTGAATCATAGCCCCGGTATTCCAACCGCCGAAGGCCGTCGAGCAAACGGAGGGCAACATTACTGTCACCGACCACGCCGATTATTCCGCACATACGTCTATGACCCCTTGTCGGTATTCTTTGGGGCGGCTTTTTTCTTAGCAGCTAAGGTCGCGCGGGCTTCTTTGTAGCGTTTCGCCGTGTTTTCCCGATTGTCCTGGGGCGCCACAGTTATGGCAATTGCGTCAGCCGGAACGTCTTTGCGGACCACAGCGCCTGCTCCCGTAATCGCACCATCGCCGATCGCAACCGGAGCCACCAAAACCGAATTCGACCCGATAGAAGCGTTTTCTCCGATATCGGTGAAAGATTTGTTAAAGCCGTCATAATTAGCGGTGATGGTACCTGCGCCAACATTGGCCCCTTTACCTACACGGGCGTCGCCTATGTAAGTGAGGTGATTAACTTTGGCACCTTCTTCTATGCGGGCATTTTTTATTTCTACGAAGTTACCGATATGGGCTTCCGCGTCGACCGCCGCGCCAGGACGGAGCCGGGCATAGGGTCCGACAACAGCATCCCGCCCGATCACGGCATTTTCGAAATGACAGAACCCTTTGATGATGACGTTGTCGGCAACCGAAACGCCCGGCCCGAATACGGTGAACGGGCCCACCTCGATGTCGGTTCCGAATTCTGTATCGAATGACAAGTAAACGCTTTCTGGGTCACGCAGGGTTACGCCACCTTCCATCGCCGCTGTACGATATCGGACCTGCAGAATGCGTTCCGCTTCGGCCAAATCGGCCCTAGTATTGATGCCGGCCAGCTCATCTTCTGACCCCTCAACAAAAGTACAGCTTGCGCCATCGGCGCGCGCCAATGCGACAATATCTGTGAGGTAATACTCTTTCTTAGCGTTGTCGTTTTTCAGCGACCTAACCCATGTTGCCAGCTTATCTCCAGAAACGGCCATGACGCCGGAATTGCATAAAGTAACCAACAGTTCTTCGGGCGAAGCATCGGCAGCTTCTACGATGCGATCAACCTGATCACCTTCAACAATCAGACGACCATAAGCAGCGGGGTTTTTGGGACGAAACGCTAGGAGGCATATACCGGCACCAGACCGTTGCAATTCGACTAATCTTTCAATAGTTGCCGACGTTAACAACGGCGTATCGCCATATACAATAAGAACGGTGTTACTGGAAATATCAGTCTCATCGAGGGCAATTTTTACAGCATGGCCCGTGCCCAAACGATCTCTTTGAACGGCAGTGGGATGCGGTGCAAAACGGCCGGACTGTGATTCCAACTCGGGCCCGATAACGACAACCGATTGAGTAACACCCGCATCATTCAAACCCGCCAAGACATGATCAACCGCTGGGCGCCCGGCGACTTGGTGCATTACCTTGGGCGTTTCCGAATGCATTCGGGTTCCCATGCCGGCGGCCAGAATGATTGCGAAGGTCTCGGCAGAGGTCATGCTGGGGATACCACGATCATATTAATTTAGACGGACAAAGGACTTAGCGCTGTTTCAAAGCCAGCCCACAATGCCACGGGGTTCCGGCGCAATAAAGGCAAAGAATGGAGGATGTCAGGATCGAAATGTTTCTACGAGAATGCCCTGACCGCCCGTTTTGCACGTGTACGGGTTAGCTTGACGGGTCTAGGTGCGCCTCGTATACAGCCTTCCTTCCGGTGCGGGCGATTAGCTCAGCGGGAGAGCGCTCGCTTCACACGCGAGAGGTCACTGGTTCAATCCCAGTATCGCCCACCATCCCTCCAAGTGCCCCACAACCGCAAATAATGAAACCAGTTCAATGCGCTGCTGCATTTAGCGTTCAAGCCTAATGCGGTTTCATATGCGGAGATTGAATGCGGCCAATACCAAGTGTAACATTGGGTTTCATCTAGGCCTTATTTTGAGGGCGTTGGGGCTACCTATTTAACAAGCATGCTTTAGCATAGGAGGAGTTACCATGGGTGACCTCAGTAAAGTCTCAAGTTTCATTCGTCAGGCTGTATCAAAACGACACTTTCTATCATTCCTCACCGGAGCGACCGCAGCATCGTTAACTGCAAGTTCCAGCGCTGATGCTACCGAAGAAAATGCAACCGGTGAAGCGGCGGCCTTTGGCACCATGCCGGCGACACCAATAAAACGGAAGTCCCGTGGCGAGTTGCCACCCAATATGCAGCGGTCTTGGGACCGTGCCAATGAGCTGCATGGCGACACAACATATGTTGAGACGTTCGGCAACGCACCGGAAATTTATGATTGGTACAACAACGACTACTACAAGAAGGTTTTCCATTCGGGACGGATAGACGATCGGGTTATGCAACTGGTTCGCTTGCGTCTCGCCAATATTCACGGCTGCGCATTTTGCAACCGAGGCGACAAGATTGCCGCGCGCGAAGCCGGCGTTCCTGAAGAACAGATCGAGCAGCTTGAGGACTATGAGAGTGGCCCCTTTTCAGATCAGGAAAAGGCAGCCCTCGCCTTGGCCGATGTCATGGCGCTGACCAACCCCAAAGGCATGCTGACTCAAAGAATATATGATCGAGCCCGCGTTCACTTTACTGATGGTCAATTGATGGAACTTGGCGTCAACATGGCCGTGCTTTGCGGTATGGCTAAATTCTTATTTGCATACGACTTAGTAGAGAAGGAAGACTATTGCCCATTCTTATAAGAAGCGTTTTCTGGGCGGTTGCAGCCCTGTTTCTGGTTACGGCGCCCATCGGAGCCGTAACCAGCGGTATTGAGAAATTAACCTGGAGCGAAAGCCCCCAACCTGCGACGGATGTTCCCTTTCAGAACGGCAGGGGAGATGCCATCACGCTCGCTGATTACCATGGGAAAGTGGTGGTGGTTAACCTTTGGGCCACTTGGTGTGCACCGTGTATCCGTGAAATGCCGACGCTCGACACATTGCAATCCGAATTGGGTGGGGACGATCTCCATGTTATCGCCATGTCACAGGACCGGGAGGGCGAGCCTATCGCCAGACCATTCATGAAAAAAAATGAATGGTCGAATCTGGACCTCTATGTTGCACCCAACCTTGCGTTCGCGCGCGCAGCAGAGGTGAAAGGTCTGCCTACAACCTTGATAATCGATAAACAAGGCCGTGAGGTAGCCCGCCTACAGGGAACAGCAGAGTGGGATTCTACAGAGGTGAGATCCGTGCTTGAGAAATTGATCGACGAGGGCGACCCTTCCGGAGCCTTGGTAGGTTCAGGTGCGGGGCCGGCTCAGGTGCCTTAGGATTGGGCGGCAATGCGTCTCCCTTTCCCGTTACCTTACCCGCGTTCGATGGACCAGACAAACCTGATGGTGCACGGGTTTTCCCCGCGCCTGTGCGTGCGTTTTTAACTATGTTCGGCTGTTTTATTGTTAAAGAACAACCCTCTACTCTCAGAGTAGGGTCATCCAAAAACGATTAGCAAAGTCTTCCTCAGGGGCAGAGCAATCGGGTTTTCTATTTTTTGTGATGCAATGTGGCCGAAAGGGGTGGTGAAAAATGACACTTGGAGCCCGCGTAAGACAGTGTCGGCTGGCTTTATCCTGGAGCCAGACAGATCTAGCGAGCCGGATTGGCGTCAAGCAGCAATCCATCGATCAACTAGAATCAGGCAAAGTACGCTGGCCCCGTTATATCGTTGAACTATCGGAGACCTTGAACGTGCCTCTTGATTGGCTGCGGCATGGCAAAGGGCGAGTCCATTTGTCACGGCCGACGACTAGCCGAGACGATATGTCGCCCGCATGGGCCTTTGAGCCGGAAATCAATATGGTTGCCGGTGACGATGGGGGAAAAGCATACTTTGAGCTCAACGGGCAGAGTTTCGCTCTCGTGCCGGTCTATGATGCACGCGCTTCCGCTGGACCGGGCGCGCTCAATGCGGACACGCCGCAACCGCTCTATCACAACGTTTTTCGGCAAGATCAGCTTAAGACTTTAACCGCATCGCAAGCTGACCAACTGGCCGTTATACGGATTGCCGACGATTCTATGTGGGATACCCTACAGGACGGTGATTTTATTCTGGTTGATCGCGCAATAACCCGCTGCAACCGAGACGGCTTATATGTCCTACGCTATAGCGATGGTGATGAATTAGTGGTCAAGCGGCTGATCCGGCAACCCAGTTCAGAACTGCTCACCGTTAAGAGTGACAATCCCAATTACCCTTGTCAAACCAGCGTTCAGGATGATGGCTTATTCATTGAAGGCCGTGTGGTCTGGCTTAGTCGCAGTATTGGCTAAGACTGCCGAGAGCAGAAAATTATACGCGAGCGGGTCAAAAATACTGCACGCACCATTGGCAGCGGAACGGTGGGTCAGAAGACATTCCTGGCTAAATATTTGATTTGTCGTCGCTGGCGGGACCGCTGTCATAGCGAGCGTATAAACCCTTCAATAGCCGATCGAGGAATCGACTGCGCCATTTTGATCGAGCCGCAGCCTCCTCATCTGACGGCTGAAACTCTTCAATATCGTCTTCGGTATACAAACCTTTTTGGCTGGCTACTCGTTCATGGGTATCAAGACGGTCGCGTAAGACAGACACTTCTGAAGCCAGTTCCATAACCATAGTCAAAAGACGGTCTGTATTTGGATCATCATAAAAGTGAGGGTTGCGACCCTTTATTTCGACTTTTGCATTTTTTCTTAAGTCATCTACCGACATGATCATTCTCCTCCGCTTTGTATCCCCTAATGAGACCAGATGCCGACACATCCGTGTATGATTTACCGATAATGGTTGACGAGTTTGTTTTGCACATCATCCTTTTGGCGAACCTAAGCCGGTTTTGGTTCGTCGAAAAGCGCTTTATCGCTCGTGCCAAAACCTTCTTTGTATTCGATCGCCATGGGGTCGTCTGTAGCCGCCTCCGCGAAGGACTTCTGTTGCCGGCGCCAGGCAGAGGCATAGCTTCCTTCTTTTTCGAGCAGGTCCGCATGTGTTCCGCGTTCGACCACTTCACCATCTTCCAATACGAGGATTTCGTCAGCATCGATGATGGTGGACAGGCGGTGAGCGATCATCACGGTCGACCGCCCTTCGCTGACTTCTGAAAGATTGGACTGGATTTCTTTCTCAGTATGAGTGTCGAGCGCCGATGTCGCTTCATCAAATATCAAAATCGGTGATCCTTTAAGGATGACCCGCGCTATGGCGACACGCTGCTTCTCGCCACCCGAAAGTTTTAAACCCCGCTCTCCAACTAGCGTTTTATACCCGTCTGGTAGCGAGGCAATGAAATCATGGACATGGGCCATGCGGGCACAATTCTCAATTGCATCCTGATCAGATCCTGATTTAGCATAAGCCAGATTATAGCCAACGGTGTTGTTAAAGAGGACCGTATCCTGAGGCACAATACCGATCGCACCGCGCAAGCTTTGCTGAGTGACATCAGCAATATCTTGGCCGTCGATGGTGATACGACCACCCGTAACATCGTACATACGGAACAGCAGGCGGCCGATGGTAGACTTGCCTGAACCCGTCGGCCCAACAATGGCCACAGTTTTCCCAGCCGGCACCTCAAATGACACGCCTTTTAGAATCTGTCTCCGCGGATCATAATTAAACGTGACATTTTCAAATTTGATGGCGCCGTCTGTGACAGACAGAGACACCGCCCCCTCTTTGTCCTGAATGTCTGGAACTTCATCTAGAAGGTCGAACATTTTTTCAAGGTCAACCAGCGCCTGTTTGATGTTGCGGTACACGAACCCAAAGAAATTGAGGGGCTGCGCGAGCTGCAGCATGTAGGTGTTGACCATGACGAAGTCGCCCTGGCTCATTGTGCCGTTCATGACACCGAAACCCGCCATCACCATCAGCGCAGTCACACCAATTGAAATGATGGCCGACTGGCCAACATTCATTAATGCAAGCGATACCTGTGTACGCACGGCCGCGTGTTCATACTCACCCATAACGGCGTCATATTCCTGGGTCTCCAGATTCTCATTGCCAAAGGCTTTGACGGTTTCGTAGTTCAGCAAGCTATCGATCGCACGCGTATTGGCTCGATTGTCGAGTTGGTTCATCTCACGACGAAATTTTAACCGCCATTCCGTTGTGACTGCCGTGAACACAACATAGGTCAGGACTGTCGCGAACGTTACCAACGCATACCAGCCGTCGAAAGCTCCCCATAAAATGGCCGTCACCAATCCCACTTCAAACAATGTAGGAAACAGGTTGAAGAGCGTGATGGAGAGAAGGCTCTGGATTGCAATGGTGCCACGTTCGATGGAACGCGATAGTCCGCCCGTCTGCCGCTGTAAATGAAACCGCAAAGACAGACGATGCAGATGCTCTAGGATGGCGAGGGCAGATTTTCGAATGGCCCGGACACCGACTTTGGCAAAGATCGCGTCACGCACCTGGCCAAACACAAGGGATAAAAGCCGGGCACCGCCATAGGAAAGAATGATCCACAAAGGAAGTGCCATCAGGTCACCTTCCAGCGCATCCACAGCCAATTTGAGAAAATAGGGCACGAATACCGTGGCTACCTTGGCAGCTATAATCGCTAACAGGGCGAAAACAACTCGCGTCTTGATCTCCCAATCGTGCTTGGGCCAAAGAAACGGTAACAAGGACCGCAGAACGTGAAAATCACTGCGCCGGCGTACGTTATCGTCAGGGAGGGGGCCTTGCGCCGTCCGCACTATATTATGCCTCTACAGTAACCGTCTAAATACCAGCGCTGCTTGTGACATAAGGGGCGCTGCGAGCGCAAGGAGCCGGCCCAATCGGGTTAAGAGAGCCCACCCATTAGCAAGTACTTGATTTCCATATATTCTTCTATTCCGTAGCGAGACCCTTCTCTGCCGACGCCAGATTCTTTAACGCCACCGAATGGCGCCACTTCAGTGGATATAATACCCTCGTTTATGCCGACCATACCGTACTCCAGCGACTCAGCGACACGCCATATTCTCCCGATATCCCGGCCATAAAAGTAGGCCGCTAGGCCGTATTCTGTGTCGTTGGCCATGGCCACAGCCTCCTCTTCGGTCGAAAAACGGAAAAGCGGGGCGACCGGGCCAAAGATTTCCTCCCGCGCCATATCCATATCCGTTGTTACTTCAGTCAGCAAAGTCGGTTGAAAGTAGGTCCGGCCAAGGTCATGCCGGGCGCCTCCGGACATGACCCTAGCACCCAGAGAAGTCGCGTTTGCTACAAGCTCTTCCACTTTCTCTACCGCGGCATCGTTGATAAGAGGTCCCTGATCGACATCGCCCTCAAGGCCATTACCCACTTTGAGACCTGCAACTGCCTTAGCCAGTTTTGCGGCAAAGGCGTCGTAAACACTGTCTTGGACGAGAAAACGATTGGCACATACGCAGGTTTGACCGGTATTACGATATTTAGAAGCCATAGCACCGGCAACCGCAGCGTCCAGATCTGCATCATCAAAAACGATAAAGGGAGCGTTGCCACCGAGCTCCAACGATACTTTCTTCACCGTAGTTGCACATTGGGCCATGAGGCGTTTGCCTACTTCGGTGGAACCGGTAAATGTGAATTTTCGGACTGCAGGATGGCTGGTTAATACGTCACCAATATGCGCGGCCCGCTTGGATGGAACGATATTGAGAACTCCGGCTGGTATACCAGCTCGCTCACCCAACTCAGCGAGCGCTAGGGCAGATAACGGTGTAAGGGCAGCGGGTTTGACAACAAACGTGCACCCCGCCGCCAAAGCAGGACCAGCCTTTCTCGCTATCATGGCGTTGGGGAAGTTCCAGGGAGTAATGGCTCCAACAACGCCGACAGGTTGTTTGATCACAATAATGCGTTTGCCGGCTTGGTGCGAAGGGATCACATCGCCATAGGTGCGCTTCCCCTCCTCCGCAAACCATTCAATGAAGCTCCCGCCGTATGCTATTTCGCCTCTTGATTCATTGAGCGGCTTACCCTGCTCCGCAGTCATAAGGACAGCTAGGTCTTCCTGGTTGGCCATGATCAGATCGAACCAGCGACGTAGAATAGCCGCACGTTCTTTCGCGGTTCGCCCGCGCCAATCCGGCAAAGCGTTTTCAGCCGCTTCAACAGCGTTGGTCGCATCATCTGAACCACAATCAGACACCGCAGCGATTACCTCGCCCGTGGCTGGATTGAGAACGTCGAAAACGCTATCCGACGTTCCAGAGGCCCATTGCCCATCAATATAAGATTGGTCACGCAGCAGGTTTGGATCGCTGAGTTTCATGTTTGGTTTCCTTTTGAAAAAAGCCACTTGGCGGTACGGTTAGCCCTTATCGATTGCGACCGTGGTATTCCTGGTTCGGCATCATATCAACGCCGATCGCAACACGATTTGACATGTTGTAAAAACCTGCTGTGTCAGCGACATCAAAAATATCTTCATCAACGAACCCAACGTCGCGAAGACTTTGGCGGTCAGCATCATCAACCGTACTTGGCGTGACGGTCAGCTTATAGACGAAGTCAAGCATTGCCCGATGCCGCGGTTCCAATTCCGCGACGCGGTAATTTATTGCCAGCATTTCTCCAAGCTCGGGATCGCTAGACAGCTCACGCACAGCCTGTCCGTGCGCTACCACACAGTAGAAACAGTGATTTATCGACGAAACGACAACAGCAATCATTTCGCGCTCAAGCTTTGATAGACCGCTCTCTCCAAGCATCAGTTCGTTGTAAAAGGAAACAAAGGTCTTGAGCTTTTTCGGCCGAGAGGCATAAGACAGCAGGACGTTCGGAACAATACCGAGCTTTTTCTTACAGATCTGAAGATACTTTTTCATCCGATCATCAAGTGTGGTTTCTATTTCTTCTGACGTAGGCGTCTTAAGCGCCATTACGTGGGATGGCTGTGGCATGTTATTTCTCCTGGCGTCTCTATGCGCGCGATTACTGAAAGGCTCAATGAATGGCTCTATTTAAGTTGAAACCAATTGCGCCGATTGATTTCAAAACATTTGCCCGTCCATCCTCTCCGAATATCTATTTTGTTTGCCCTGCTGGTTTTAGCGCTGCAGAAGCAGACCTGAAAGCACCAATCTTTAACAAGCCACTGGCCGTATTAATCGACACCTTGGTGAATATCGTCCAGTCTATGCCACGCGTAACCGAGATAACCGTAAATAGCGGCAATACCGCGCAACTTAGCTACGTTCAGAGGACGGCTTTGATGGGCTATCCCGATATTATAACGATCGAGTTTATTGGGTTAGATGAGAACCGATCCACTTTAGCCATGTATAGCCGCTCCCAGTATGGCTATTACGATATAGGTACCAACAAGCGGCGAATCACGGCCTGGCTTAGCCTCCTTAAATCTACGCTTGCCGACCCCAACTAGACGCCACACTAGAGCCAAAAAAGGGCTGTTTGCATCGAAAGTTGGATTTCTATACACCAATCTGAATCTGTTACAAATTTGGCCACTTTTTCAAAAGAAGACCGACGTCATGACCACCGATAGAAAGACCAGGCTTGAGCAGCTGTCGGATGCGATTTCAGCACGTATTCTTGTGCTCGATGGCGCCATGGGAACAATGGTCCAGTCTTATAAGTTGGACGAGGCAGGCTACCGGGGCGAACGATTCAAAGATTGGGGTCGGGATATCAAAGGAAACAACGATATTCTCTGTCTGTCTCAGCCGGACATATTGCTAGAAATTCACAAGGCCTATTTGGCCGCCGGCGCCGACATTCTTGAAACCAATACCTTTAGTTCGACGACGATTGCTCAAGCCGACTATGGCATGGAGGCCCTCGCCAAAGAAATGAATATTGAATCGGCCCGCATTGCCAGACAGGCCAGTGCGGAAGCGGAGGCTGAAACGCCGGGCCGGACCTGCTTTGTCGCCGGCGCCTTGGGTCCAACCAACCGCACGGCATCCATTTCTCCTGACGTAAATGACCCAGGTAAGCGCAATACATCGTTTGATGAATTGAGGGTATCTTATCACGAGGCTATCGAAGGCCTGATCGAAGGCGGCGTGGACCTAATACTTGTTGAAACTATATTCGATACGCTTAACGCCAAAGCGGCACTCTTCGCTGTTGAGGATGTTTTTGAACAGGTCGGTGAACGCCTACCTATTATGATCTCTGGCACCATAACGGATCAGTCTGGCAGAACATTATCAGGCCAAACTGCTGAAGCATTTTGGAATTCGGTACGTCATGTGGATCCATTTACGGTTGGACTTAACTGTGCCCTCGGAGCGGAACAATTGCGTCCTTATGTTGCCGAGTTAGCCCGACTGAGCGATACCAATCTCTGCGCATACCCTAACGCCGGCCTCCCCAACGAATTCGGTGAGTACGATCAAACACCCGAAGAGATGGGCGAGCTAATCGGTGAATGGGCCAAGGATGGACTCGTCAATGTTGTCGGCGGATGCTGCGGCACGACGCCAGATCATATTCACGCTATTGCAGAAGCAATTGCCAACAAAGCGCCAAGGCCAATCCCCGAAGTTGAACGTAAACTTCGCCTTTCAGGCCTAGAGCCGTTTGCCCTCGCGTCATGACAGAAAAAGCTGCGTCTTCCATGTTTGTCAACATTGGCGAACGCACCAACGTCACCGGCTCAGCAAAGTTCAAGAATCTCATTCTGAACAATGATTTTGAGGCGGCGCTTGATGTCGCACGCCAGCAGGTCGAGAACGGCGCTCAAATCATCGACATAAACATGGACGAGGCCATGCTGGATTCCGAAGCGGCTATGACCCGCTTCTTAAATCTCGTTGCCTCTGAACCCGATATCAGCCGCGTTCCAATTATGATTGATTCATCTAAATGGTCGGTCATCGAAGCTGGATTGAAATGCGTCCAGGGCAAGCCCATCGTCAATTCCATCAGCCTAAAAGAAGGGAAAGGTCCCTTCTTGGAGCAAGCTAAGAAGCTAAAGCGTTATGGAGCGGCAGTTGTCGTAATGGCGTTTGACGAAGGTGGGCAGGCCGAAACAGCCGACCGCAAAGTCGAAATTTGCACCCGCTCATACAAAGTGCTCACTGAAGAGATCGGCTTTCCACCGGAAGATATCATCTTTGATCCGAATGTCTTTGCGGTCGCGACTGGAATTGAAGAGCACAACAGCTACGCTTTAGAGTTCATTGAGGCAACCCGGCGAATCAAAGAGACATTGCCGTATTGTCATATTTCAGGCGGCGTTTCGAATATTTCATTCTCGTTTCGTGGCAACGAGCTGCTGCGCGAAGCGATGCATTCTGTCTTTCTGTATCACGCCATCAAGGCGGGTATGGATATGGGTATTGTGAACGCTGGGCAATTAGCTGTTTATGCCGATATCCCGGACGACCTGCGCGAAAGGGTTGAAGATGTCATGCTCAATCGACGAGAGGATGCCACTGACCGCCTCCTTGAAGTGGCCGACCAGTACCGCGGTGATGGCAAGAAACGTGTAGTCGACCTTTCGTGGCGGGAAAAATCGATCAATGAGCGGCTCACCCATGCCCTTGTCAACGGCATTGCCGATTTTATAGACGAAGATACGGAAGCTGCACGTGTAAACGCCGACAGACCGTTATCGGTCATCGAAGGCCCGCTCATGGATGGCATGAACGTTGTGGGCGACTTGTTTGGCGAAGGCAAAATGTTCCTACCTCAGGTTGTCAAGAGCGCTCGCGTTATGAAAAAGGCCGTAGCGCACCTGATCCCGTTCATTGAAAAAGAGAAAGCGGAAAACCCGGACGCAGACAGCGGCTCAAAAGGAAAGATTGTTTTAGCGACGGTCAAGGGCGATGTTCATGACATCGGCAAAAATATCGTTGGTGTCGTACTTCAGTGTAATAACTTTGACATCGTTGATCTTGGCGTCATGGTGCCCTGCGAGAAAATTCTCGAGACGGCTAAGAATGAAAATGCCGATATTATTGGGCTGTCAGGTCTAATAACGCCAAGCCTTGAGGAAATGGTGTATGTCGCCAGCGAAATGAAGCGTCAGGACTACAACGTACCACTTTTGATCGGCGGCGCGACCACGTCGAAAGTTCATACAGCTGTGAAAATCGCACCTCAATATGACAACGGCGTGATCTATGTCACTGATGCCTCTCGGGCTGTCGGTGTGGCCAGCAAGCTCTTATCCAAGACAAAACGTGCGCCCTTTGTCGCGGGCGTGCATAAAGACTACGCAGCTGTGCGCGAAGCCCATGAACGCGGCCAAAAAGACAAGAAGCGTTTTCCCCTCGCAAGCGCGCGCGCTAACCTATTTAAGATTGACTGGACGTCTTATGAGCCTCCCATTCCTTCTGAATACGGAATAACCGTGTTTGAGGAATACGATCTCGCTGAACTAACATCGCGCATCGACTGGACCCCATTCTTTACGACGTGGGAGCTGAAGGGCAAATACCCAGGTATTCTCAGTGATCGGGTGGTAGGAGAAACAGCAAAGTCCTTGCATAACGATGCGCTTGCCATGTTGCAGCGCGTCATCGGAGAACAATGGCTGAAAGCGAACGCGGTCGTTGGATTATGGCCTGCGAATTCCGTCGGAGACGATATCGAACTTTACGAAGATGCGAAGCGTAAAAACGTAATTTCAACACTTCATACACTCCGCCAGCAAATGACACGCAAAGACAATTCGCGCGCTAACTTTGCATTGGCCGATTTTCTCGCTCCAAAGACAAGTGGCTTGCAAGACACGATCGGCGCCTTTGTCGTAACGACCGGACTTTGCATTGAAGAGCATGTCAAAGCGTTTGAAGATGATCACGATGACTACAGTTCCATTATGCTTAAGGCCGTTGCGGACCGGTTAGCCGAAGCTTTTGCGGAACGCCTGCATGAACGGACACGAAAAGATATTTGGGGATATGTCCCGAATGAGGACCTCGATAACGAGGCACTTGTTTCTGAGTCCTACCAAGGGATTCGTCCTGCCCCGGGGTATCCAGCTTGTCCAGACCACACCGAGAAGGGTTTGATTTGGGACTTACTCAAGGCTGAACAGAATACTGGCGTATCACTTACCGAAAGCTTCGCGATGTGGCCGGCCTCGTCCGTTTCAGGACTCTATTTTAGTCATCCTGAAAGCCGCTACTTCGGGGTTGGTAAAATTGAAAAAGATCAAGTACAGGACTATGCGCAACGCAAGGGTATGGATCTCAAAACAGTTGAACGCTGGCTGGCACCGAATTTGAATTATACGCCTGCACACTAAGCCCTGAATAGGATCAAAAAAAGAAGCACCGTAAACATTGCGCCCAGTGTGGCGCCTCCCGTTACCGTTATGAAACGACCGATCGCACCGGTAAGGCTTGCTAGTTTATGGTCAGCAACCCACTTCAACACCCAGCCAAAAAAGGTGCCAAATACGGTCCCCACGACAACCATCGTCCAACCAGTCATATCGGTCGCAATGAAAAAAGCAGATACGATGAGTGCCAGAACGATGCCGACGCACAATGAAACGATGGCAAGCGGCACCTCTCGAACTGCGATTCTACCCCACCTCACAAAACGCCATCGATTTACGGATTGTTTGATCGCAGACGTTTGTGGGCTCCCAATCCATTTAATGCCGAGTCGTTTTGCTTCTGCAATCGCGCTTTCGAGGCTATCTCCCGCCTTCATAGGAATCGTTGCAATCACTTTGTACGATTTATTGATGCCTTTCTGACGCAGGACAAGCACATGCGCCGTAATCGAGTCTCGTGCCACCACATAGTTAACGTCTTCGTCATGACTCCTTGCGAGCCACCACGTCTCGTGATCAGCGTCTTCCCAGATTAAATATGCCGAATTGACCTGAGGTGCAGAGGGGGCAGTCACACCGACACCCTCGCCATTTGATTTTTAGGAACGTCCCAGGCAGACGGCAGGATGCGCGCGTTGCCTCCCATACTGTGAGAGACGCGCGTTTGTTTTATTTTTGTATCTGGTAGCATGCTGCCAAAGCCTATCCCCGGGTACGCGCATATTTATTAGTTTGGACTCAGAATGAATAATGTCTTAGACCACGTCCACCCATAAGTTTGTCCTTACGAATACTAAATTTAACCGTTTAATAGGCAATTCTGCCGCGTTATTTTGAGAATTGATCTCCTCGCAATCAGATCCAGTTTAAAGTGAAAAAGAACATTATTTTCAGTGTATTAACGGCTATTTGGGCAGGGATGATCGCCATTCTATCCCTTCTCCCTGCGCAGGCGGCGATAACTAGCAGTCTTTGGGACAAACTCGAGCATGGGTTGGCCTTTTTCGTCCTATACGCGCTGATGGGCTTAGGCCGATTGGCCCGAACGGACCTAAAAATATGGTTAGTAGCGACTGGTTATGGCGTCGTAATCGAATTCGCACAGTTATTTTCGCCCGGCCGCTACGCTGATCCCTTTGATGCTTTAGCAGATGCGATCGGCGCTTTTTTTGGTGTCGTTGCCATTCGACTGTGGCGACAGCGGAGAAGCCCAAATCAATCCTAGAACTGTTCATGCTGCTCTCGCAGCTATATGGGCTGAACCGCCGATTCCGGCCTCTTGCACGCGGTGATCAGGCCTGTTACAACCCCGCTCCTTCCGCAGAACGCCGCCCTTTTCGGTCGTGTACGCGGTCGTACACCCGCGGGGGTGTAGCTCAGTTGGTTAGAGCGCCGGCCTGTCACGCCGGAGGTCGCGGGTTCGAGTCCCGTCACTCCCGCCACGTCCGATTAGGCTTGAGTTAAGGTACTCGAGCCTTTTTTTATGGCCTTATGGTTTTCGCACTGGAGAATTGTCATGGTTAATGGACGCGACGTTGTCATTGTTTCCGGAGTTCGCACAGCGATAGGCACGTTTGGCGGAAGCCTGAAGAACCACTCTCCAACTGAGCTTGGAGCAATCGTTGTACGCGAAGCTGTTAAGCGTGCAGAGATCAGAGCCGACGGAATTGGGTCCTGTGTAATGGGTAACGTCAGTCAGACGGATACACGCGACCCTTATCTCGCACGTGTTGCAGCCGTTGAAGGCGGGCTTTCCATAGATACCCCAGCTGTCACCGTAAATCGCCTCTGCGGCAGCGGCTTTCAAGCCATCGTATCTGCAGCACAACAGATTCTGTTAGGCGACGTTGATGCCGCCATTGCCGGTGGGGCGGAGAGCATGAGCCGCGCTCCATACCTAGTTCCCGCGCACCGTTGGGGGCAAAAAATTGGCGATGCAGCAATGGTAGATACTCTCCTAGGCACACTCAACGATCCTTTTGGCAACGGCCATATGGGTATTACAGCCGAGAATATCGCGGAAAAATGGAATATCGACCGGAAAACCCAAGACCAATTTGCAATAGAAAGCCATCGTCGTGCTGCAACAGCTCGGACTGAAGGCAAGTTTGATGACCAGATTGTTCCCATCGATGTAAAGCAGAAACGCGAAACTATTTCGTTTAGTCAGGATGAACACATCAGAGAAGATATCACCCTTAAGAGCCTCGAAGGATTGCGCCCTGCGTTTAAAAAAGATGGTGTTGTGACGCCAGGCAATGCGTCCGGTATCAACGACGGCGCAGCCGCGCTGGTGATGATGGACCGTGACGCCGCGGAGAAGGCAAAAGTCAAACCGATGGCAAGGCTGGTTGGCTATGCGCACGCTGCCGTTGACCCATCGGAAATGGGTATAGGCCCTGTGCCCGCCGTCCGCCGGCTATTTGAAAAGACCGGCCTATCGGTCGACGACTTGGACATTATTGAATCCAATGAAGCCTTTGCCGCCCAAGCTTGTGCAGTAGCTCATGACCTCAATTTGCCAAGTAAAAAAACCAACCCCAATGGAGGCGCTATTGCACTCGGCCACCCTGTTGGCGCGACCGGCGCCATTCTGACCGTCAAAGCACTCTATGAGTTGCATCGTACCAATGGACGTTATGCCTTGATCACCATGTGCATCGGCGGTGGACAAGGCATTGCCGGCATTATTGAGAATCTCGACTTGTAAGAACGGCCAACACCCAATGGTGTTTCCGACGCTGGGGCAACTGTCATTGAATACAGCCTTAGTCTTCACCAGGAAAAGCATGGTAAGCGGTATTAACGGAACCGGGATCATCAAATGCCTGGACCAAAAGCCGTGCCACCTCAGCGCGCGGTATCCGGCCCCATCCAAAACTTTGCTGATCATCAGACAAAACTCCGGTGCCGGTGGCAGGCCCATCACCTAATCCTCCGGGTCTAACGATGGTGTAACTTAGACCGCTGTACGCTAGATGATTTTCCGCCGTTGTTTTGCGTTCCAAGGCGGGTCCTAAAATCCATCGCACAAAAAATGGGATTGCAGCTTTGCTTTCACCAGCGCCGATGGAACTCACCATAACAAAACGATCCACACCCGTAGCCTTGGCACCCTCGGCCACGTTAATCGTGCCTATATCGTCGACCTGGCTGTTACGGCCGCCGCCCAAAGAACTGATAACAGCCTTAAATGTACCGGATTCAAACGCGCTTCGAACTGAGTCCGCATCAAGCGCATCACCCTCAACCAATGTGACGCCTAATGCTTCAAGTTGTGTTACGTCCGAGGTTGGCCGCACGAAAGCAGTAACCTGGTCTCCCCGCCCGGCCAGAATTTTGACAACCTCCAACCCCGTGCCGCGGGTCCCACCGAATACAAGAATGCCAGGCGTGTCTAACGCACTCACCCGTTTTAACTTATTCATCTCGTCGCTCTCGGTTCCCCACATAACCTTGCCATCTTTGTCTAGGTAACGGCCGAGAAACCAAAACTCATCGGGCGTAATGCGGATTTCATCCTCTGCGGTCATGTACTCGCCCGTACCATCATTAAATCTTTGGCAAGGACCGAAATCCATTGGACCAGAAACGGCTCGGCCGTCCGGCTCCATGCGTAATTTGAAATCGCAGTCTTCACTCCAGGTGAAGTCATCGAGTGTTAGTCCATCAAGTTGAGACCGGTCGAGATGAACGTTAACAACCGCTTCGGGGGTTTTAAAATCAAGCTCGCGTTGGTGCACCATTCCTGTCTCTGGACTGACAAAGAAATGAAGAAGCCCTCTGCGCACGACCCATTCGGGGTCATCGGACCCATCGATAGAGGCCTGTTGATAAACAACAACACCGTCTAAGAAAGGCACCTCTACAGGAACAAAGACCTGATACATAAGACGGTGCTGAAGATTGTCAGGCACGTCGTTTGCGATGTCGCGTTCAGCCTGTTCAGAGCTGTCGTAACGTCCGTCTATCCAACTCTTGAGGGAAGCGAGGATGCGCTCGTTCTCACCTGGCTCCTGCGCCGAGGCAGGAAACAAAACGTTAAAAGTCAGGATCACCAATGCAATGCCAACGATGAAACACAGAATGCGTTTCTTGAAACTCACAACTATCTCCATGGTCTAAGCTATTCCTTTCAAAACTGAGTAAATCTTGGCGATTTCAAGGGCCGGCGCCGAGTATGACCGGCTTTACCGTGGTTCTGGAATTGTCTAGCGTTTGGTGCGGAATTCAGATGACAGGGAGACCACTCAGTGGCCAGTCAGCATCGCTTTTGTGGGTTTAAAGACTTTGTGCTGCTCGCTTGGCTAGGCCCGTTTCTGTCTGCAACAAGCCCATGCCTAGCTGTCCGGTAATCCTCTCAACCAGAAAATCTTGGAACGGCTTTCCGTAAACAACTTCAAAGACATAGCCCAGTATATCCGTCGACATGCCTTACATCCAGCGGGTTCTAGGCTGAAATATCAGCGGTTTGGTCGTCAGCTCATCAACAAAACTCTAGCGACCGGATGTAGCACCCATGCCGCTGTACATTTTATGGGCAGGTGTGGGGCCTCCTTGGTACGGGATACTCAACGTGTTTGTTAAGAGGTGACAGATGGTCATTGCCGGTTCTTGCTCCGCCAATTCCATAGCCTCACCTTCCCCACTCGCACACACCTTCATGTCGCCCATAGCCGGGATTAATTTTGAAACAGGGTCGGTTAGCGTGATCTTGCCTTATTCAAAAAGCATCATTCATCTTAGAAATGGGAGTTTAATGGAGATGTCCCGCGAGTAACGACATAGCTACAGGGTTTTAAGTCGAGTCTTAAATGCTGGTGATGGGGAAGCCTTGTATATCCCTCATTAAAGGTCTTGAGCCTTTACACCAAACAATTTTGCGCATTACCCTAATGGGGTAGTATTTTATAAAATTAGGAGTAATAAAATTAAAAATAGATTTATATACAAAATCAATACTAACAATTATTGCCGTAGCAATGGTGGCACTTGTTGCTCAGAATATAACAACGCCTGCTGAAGCACAGTTTGGCAATCGAGGTGTTCAAAAATTTACACTTTGCAGCGAGTTCCAAGATAAGTGTGTTGGATATACGAATTTTGGGTCGTTAACTTCAAATTTGGATGTTTTTGACCTCCGTTCATTTGACCAACTTAGGGAATTAAATAGACAAATGGGTATGTTGCTTTTTGAGACTTCAAGAAGAAGATAATTCTAAAAAATTTTTCTCGACACTATGCTCTGACAATGCCGATGGGACTTATCAAGAAGTATTTGCAAGAGGAACGGAATTGCTTTCCTTGGGTCCAGGTAGACCGGCAATAGTCAAACTTCTCATTACTCTAATGATCTAGATCCAGTTTCTTTTCCCTTTGTTCGCGTAAGTGCTCCTCGTACTTCCTATCTTGTTCTTCCCAATCTTTCCTCTCTTGATCATCTTTTACGGGCGATGGCCATGGAAGCGCCGGACCCCGCAATGCTAGTGGCAAATACTGCGACGATTAGAAACAGAACGCGAAGTGTGATGGTCAAGCAATACCTCCTACGGTGCGAAGTAAGGCTAGTATGAACATCTGGTTATGGAAAAACCTTAGAGCGCGTCCACCGGCGTTGAAATAGACGTGTCATCCAGACGCTCTAGTAAGTCAGACTGCGCATGCACTTTAGGTATTTCACGGCGGAAGAAGAACTGACAAGCCGCCAATTTCCCAGTATAGAATGCAGAGCCTGGCGTGCTATCTTCTAGAGTGGCCGCGTTAGCTGCGAGAGCTTGCTTGAGCCACATCCACCCAATAACAAGATGACCAAGGGTATCCAAGTAGAGCGTCGCGTCGGCCAACGCCAATCGCAGGTCATCCGTGCGCGCCGCAATCAATGTCTGGGTCGTAATTTTTACCCGATCAAATGCAACTAATAGATCGTTAGCGAAGGACCCGATAGCGTCGATATTGCGCGCGTGCTCAATGGTGTTTCGGATTTGACGCTCTAGTTCGGTAAATGCGGCACCGTCGTCGAAGACGACCTTGCGGCCTAGTAGGTCCAACCCTTGTATTCCATGTGTACCTTCGTGAATGGCATTGAGACGGTTGTCGCGATAGAGACGTTCAACGGGATAATCCCGCGTATAGCCATAGCCACCCAATACCTGAATAGCGTGCTTGTTGGCTTCGAGACAAAACTCGGAGGGCCATGACTTAGCAATAGGTGTGAGAATGTCGAGCAACAGCGTGACGCGTCTGAGTTCGGCGTCATCTGACGCGACTTTTTGTTGATCGACTAGATGGGCGCAATACAGAACTAAGGCGAGCGCCCCTTCAACCGCCACCTTTTGCGAAAGAAGAAGGCGCTTCACATCTGCATGCTCAACGATAGCAACGGGAGCGCTTTCAGCGTCTTTAACATCAGGATGGCGCCCCTGAGGCCGTTCTTTGGCGTAAGCAAGACTAGATTGATAGCCGGCATACCCCAACGCTGTTGCACCGAGACCGACACCGATCCGGGCTTCATTCATCATGTGGAACATGTAGGACAAACCATTGTGCGGTTCGCCGATCAGGTATCCATGAGACTCCCCTGATTCTCCAAAGTTGAGCAACGCGTTAACTGTACCACGATATCCCATCTTGTGATTAAGGCCGGCCAAGACCACATGGTTGCCTTCTCCTAAAGAGCCATCTTCATTTACCCGGGTTTTGGGAACCGCAAAAAGAGAAATACCTTTCACGCCTGGCGGCCCGCCGGGAATTTTAGCCAGAACCAGATGGATGATATTTTCCGCCAGATCATGCCCACCGCCCGAGATCCACATTTTCGAACCGGTAATGGAATAATGCCCATCATCTGACGGCTCTGCCCGGGTAGTTATATCGGTGAGAGAAGACCCAGCTTGAGGCTCAGAGAGGCACATGGTGCCAAAGAAGCGCCCCCCGACCATGGGCGCGAGAAAGTTGGATTTTTGCCAATTGGAGCCGAACGTCGCGAGCAGGTTGCCTGCGCCGATCGTAAGAAAGGGATAAGCGGTGGTGGAAATATTGGCAGATGAAAAGAGAGCCTGACAGGCCTGCCCTATAGTGATGGGAAGCTGAAGGCCACCCCTATCCTCGTCGAAGGTTGCACCCATAAGGCCAGCATCGACATATACATCCAATGCCTTTTTAACCTCAGGAATGATCGACACAGCGCTACCGTCAAATCGAGGTTCATTTTCGTCGGCAGCCGCTGCATGAGGAGCGAAATGATCTCGCGCAATTGCTTCAGCGGTGTCGAGAACCGAATCGAAGACCGTGCGGTCATGATCAGCATAGCGGGGCGAAGACGTGAGCGCCTCAACATTCAACACTTCGTATAGTAAAAACGCAAGGTCGCGCCGCGGAATTAGGCTGTCAGACATTGGCGCGGTGATCTAAAACGGGTCGGCGATGAGGATACCGCCGTCGGCCACAATAACCTGACCGGTGATAAACTTTGCCGCATCCGAGGCCAGAAAAAGGGCAACGCCGGCAATATCTTCGGGTTCACCTAAACGGCCCAAAGGCGTCTTGGCAGCAAAAGCCTCGCCTTCTTCACCCTCCCACAAAGCGCGGGCAAAATCTGTTTTTACCAGACCAGGCGCGATGGCATTGACCCGAATATTGCTCGGACCTAATTCCACCGCATAGTTGCGCGCCAGTTGAGCATCTGCCGCTTTCGACACAGCATAAGCGCCAATGTTCTTGCTTCCAGTCATACCAGCAACCGACGACAACAAGATGACTGCTCCGCCACCAGCCTCTGCCATTTGAGGTGCGACCAGATTGATGAGCCACGCCGGCCCCTGAACATTGGTGGTGAAGATTTTCTCAACCACCCGGTCTTCGAGATCTGCCATTGGACCAAAAGAGGGATTGGTCGCGGCATTGCAGACCAAGATATCAACGGGTCCTAATTGCGAATGGGTTTCTTTGATCAGATTTGAGACCTGAACCTTGTCTGAGACATTACAGGCAACTGCAATAGCTTGCCCGCCATCTGATGCAATTTCACGGGCGACTGCCTCACAGGCTTCAGCTTTGCGGCTCGTCACGGTGACCTTCGCACCTGCTTCTGCCAAGAGACGTGCAATTGACCGGCCGATCCCTCGCGACGATCCAGTCACAACAGCCACTTTTCCTGATAGGTCGAAAAGATCCATGCCTAGGCGCCTCCCCGGCGATCCGCGTCGAAGTCCGCGAATGTTTTATTCTCCGATGCCAGCTTGACGAGCAATGGTGCTGGAGTCCAATAGCCAAAGTCGTTGCTAAGGTTCTTTTCGTGGTCTTTGAATGCGTCTACAGCAGCGCTTAGGCCAATTGTGCTGCCGAAAAACATTGGGCCACCGCGGTAAGCTGGAAATCCGTAACCAGCTGACCAAATGACATCGATATCACTTGCCCGCAGTGCTATACCGTCATCCAACAGCTGAGCCCCGCGATTTACAAGCGCGTGTATACACCGGCTAAAGATCTCTTCATCTGAAATATCATTTCTCTGACGAACACCGAGATCCATTGCGGCCTTCTTGATGAGGGTGACTACTTCGGGATCATTCTTCCGAGTACGCCCGTCGGGGTATTGATAAAACCCTCTTCTCGTTTTCTGTCCAAACCACCCCAGAGCGTTCATCAAGTCACCCGGCACACAATAACGAGGGTCATCCGGGAGTAAATGACGATTCTGATCCCGGGTAAGAAAGCTAACGTCCTGACCGGCCAAATCCATGACTGCACAGGGGCCCATGGCCATGCCCCATTTCTCTAACACACCATCTACTTGGGCCGGCGTTGCCCCCTCAAGCAAAAGCATTTGAGACTCCCGGACGTAATCCTCAAGCATACGATTGCCGATGAAGCCATATCCGACGCCGGACAATGCGGGCACTTTTCCGATCCGCTTTCCAAGACTCATTGTAGTCGCAACGACGTCCTTCGCGGTCCGCTCTCCTCGCACGACCTCCAGTAGGCGCATAATATTAGCGGGCGAGAAAAAATGGGTGCCGATGACCCGTTCAGGACGGGACGTACTCTGCGCAATGTCATCCAGGTCAAGCGTGGACGTATTAGAGGCCAAGATGGCCGTATCGCGTGTGATCTTGTCCAATTTAGAGAAAATGTCTTTCTTGAGTTCAAGAGACTCAAAAGCCGCTTCGATAACAAAGTCGGCGCCAGAGAGTGCTTCCAGTTTTAAGCCGCCTGACAAACTCTCTATTCGTTCGTCACGTTTTTCTGCTGACAACCGACCGCGCTCTACATCCCGATCAAGAGTTTTGCGAAGGCGCCCAAACCCCCGCTCCAATGCGTCCTGTTCGGTTTCAACGAGGGTCACTGGAATACCCGCTCTGAGAAGAGACAACGTAATCCCGATACCCATGGTGCCTGCACCGATCACACCCGCCGATCGAACGTCCCGCAACGGCGTATTTCTGGGAATGTCTGGAATTTTTAATGCCATGCGCTCGGCAAAGAACAAATGCCGTTGCGCCTTTGACTGAATAGAAGCCTTGAGTTTTGCAGAAAGCGTACGTTCTTTGGTTAGGCCTTCTGGGCAAGACTCAGTCACTGACCATGAGATAGCGTTTACAGCAGCAGGTGGCGCTTCAAATCCACGGCGTCGTTTACTCAGTTTTGCTTTGGCTGAATCAAACAGGCCTTCTGTTACGCTTGCGACGTCAACGGTTCGATCACATGTTCGCGGCAAACGTTCGCCGCCCTGACTCATACGAACCGCAGCTGCTTGAGCGGCTGCAATAATGTCTCCGTCTGCAATTTTATCAAGCGCCCCGAGCGCGACGGCTTCTTCGCCAGGAATGTGGCGGCCCGTGGTGATGGCTTCAATCGCCGCCTCGGCACCGATCAAACGTGGTAACCGTTGCGTCCCTCCAGCGCCCGGAATGAGCCCTAGATGAACCTCTGGCAGGCCGACAAATGATCCGGGAGAGGCGATGCGATAATGACACCCCATGGCCAGTTCAAATCCACCGCCGAGGGTAGTGCCAAACAGCGCGATAACGACCGGCTTGGTACAGGCTTCAATACGGTCGATTAGCCCAGGAAGGCCGGGCTCAATAATAGGTGCGTCAAACTCACGAATATCTGCGCCGCCGCTGAACAACCTGCCTGTGCTACCGATCACAATAGCCCGCACGTTAGAATCAGCTTCCGCGTCATTAACTGCATCCAACAGAGCCTGGCGGACAACAAAAGACAGCGCATTGACCGGCGGATTGTTAATCGTAAGTGTCACCACCCCGTTCGAAGCGGTCTTTTTAAGAAGGTTTGTCATGGATCAATCGATACTTGTGTACTGAGGGTATGCTGTTAATCAGATAGTGACCGAGGAAAGCAAAAGAAAGCGGCAAGTTTATGAGACGTGCGGTAAAACGATTCTACCAGAAACTTAAGATTCTATTCATCCAGCGTCGGTGAATAGAACCATTCCCCGTTTGACCGCCTCTCGTTTTCTGATTGTCTCTGACCAGCCGCGTATGTTTGGATAAGGCGTTAGCGCGCCATCCAATCGCGCACCCGACGTTGCCGCAACGGGATATGCGTGAATATCGGCGATCGTATATTCACTACCTGCGATGTAGTCCTGGTTAGAAAGCAGCAAATCCAACGCACGAAGTCCACGATGCGCTTCCGAAATATAGCGTTCAATGGCCATGTCGCTACGTTCAGGTGCCAGGGTGGTAAACCAAAACTGCGCGGCAAACGCAGGACCCAAATTCGCCGACACTGCGCTCATCCATATGTTAATTTGAGTGCGCACACCTAAATCATCCGGATAAAGCTGACCAGACTTTTCCGCTAAGTAAGCCAATATGGCGTGCCCCTCAAAAATCGAAATAGGCTCACCGTTCGGCCCGTCGTTATCGACGATGGCAGGCACCCGGCCAAAAGGATTCTTGTCGAGGAATGATTTTTCCAAATGCTCGCCGCCACGGAGATTCACGAAATGCGGCTCGTAGGGAAGCCCTGTTTCCTCAAGCATAATGTGGACGCGCTGGCCGTTGGCAGTGGGAACGCTATAAAGATCAATCATTGAAATTCCGTTTGAAGCGTCGATAGGTGTAGCTGGAAAAGAGACTATAGAGCATATTCTATGTTTGAGACGCTTAGGAGACCTTTGTGATTGGCCTGACATTTCATCGCCTGTTGTATGCTGCGACCATTGTGACGATATGGACGAGCATCGCTCCAGCTCAGGCAGCTGTAGAGCGCGTCGAGGTCCAAGAAAGAACTCTGTTCTCCGCTGGTAAGGCATTTGGTAATGTCGGTGCCTATATTCGTATTTCTGGCCGCTTACATTATTCAGTCGACCCAGAGTCAGAGTACAACATAGCAATTTCTGACCTTTCATTAGCTCCTGTAGATAGCCGCGACCGGGTCCAATTCAGCGGCGACTTCGTTTTGCTGATGCCCCTAGACCCTGAACGCGGCAATGGCCGACTCATCTATGATGTGACGAATCGGGGAGGCATGGTTGCCCTCAGTCGGTTCAATGATGGAACCGGGCGGGATGGCGCACGCTCCGCCGCAGATCTAGGAAACGGCTTTCTTTTTGAGCAAGGGTATTCCCTTCTTTGGACCGGATGGAATTGGGACGTTGAGCCCAACACACACACACTAACGATTGACTTGCCCATAGCCCGCCAAAAGGACGGGGGCTACATTTCTGGCCGCGTCATCAGTGAGGTTGCACTTACTGAAACGGCATCATCTACGCGGCATATTCCTGCATCTTCAATTGGGTACTCACCGACCGATATGGATAGCCGAAACGCCCAACTGTCTGTCCGCGCAGTTGGGCAAGAATCGTACACGACATTTACACGAGATTCATGGCGGTTTGGCCGACCGGTGGATATTTTATCAGCCCAAATAAGCCTAAGCGATCCTAAATGGATCACTCTGGATAGCGGATTTGAATCCGGGTCTGTGTACCGGCTCATTTACCAGGCTAGAAATCCTCGGGTCGTTGGGCTGGGACTCGCTGCCATACGCGACGCGCTTTCTTTCTTTAGGTTCAATACAAGAGATTCGACGGGCAATCAAAATCCTCTCTTGGAGAACGGCGCTGAACTGCCAAGAGCAACCATCGCCTACGGCGCATCTCAGTCTGGACGCGTACTTAATACGTTAATTTGGTACGGCTTGCATGTAGATGAAGCGGGACGCATGGTGTTTGATGGCGCCATGATCGATATCGCGGGCGCCGGTAAAGGGGGATTCAATTACCGTTTTGCGCAAACTTCCCGTCATTTTAGCCACGACTTAGACTTGGACTTTGCGACCGACTTTTTTCCCTTTTCGACAAGCTCACAAACCGATAGTGATAAAAAAGTCCAAGGTAGTCTGTTTGACCAAGCGCGTGCGCTTCGAGCAATTCCGCGGCTTTTCATTGTAAACACTTCGACTGAATACTGGACGCGGTCTGGTTCGCTTACTCACACTGAGACTGACGGCTCGATCGATGTTGAACCAGATGAGTCCGTTCGCATTTACATGGTTGCAGGCGGACAACATGTCATTGGTGTTCCGGATACGCGTGGGACGCTGGTTCATTGCCGTAATCCGCTTGATTATCGACCAGTTCTTCGCGCCCTACTCTCTCATTTAGATGCCTGGATTACGTTGGATCGCAACCCGCCACAAAGCGCATACCCGCGGATTAATGACGGTACACTGGTTAGTATCGAAGATTATCAGGCGCAGTTTCCAGATGCTCCTTTCCTCAGGACTCCCGACGGGTATCTGCAACCGCCGCGGCTTGATTACGGTCCGCGGTTTGAAACCGAAGGGATTGCTGATCAGGTGCCACCGAAGCGCGAGGCCGCCTATATAACGCTCATTCCCGCTCCTGATGAGGATGGCTTAGACCAAGCGGGCATCAGAATGCCCGATATCAAATTCCCGCTCGGCACGTATACCGGCTGGAACCCTCAGAACGCAGCAACCGGCGCGCCAGACCGATTATCACGGTGGTTTGGCAGCTTCATTCCGTTCGCTCGGACAATTCCTGAACGGACGGACCGCGCAGACCCACGACCGGCCATCACAGAGCGTTATATTTCTAGAGCGGATTATTTGGAATCATTTGCGGAAGCGACACTCGATCTTGCCAATAGAGAGATGATCCTGGGTATAGACATCAACCCAATGATCGAGCGAGCCGGCTTTAGATTTGACCAAGTTATGACACACACGCCAAACGATGAAAGCTGCGCCTATTTGGCCCAACGTTAGAGTGTTTCGCTAAACCGAACTGGTGACCCGATCGGATTTCCCACTACTTCGTCGTCTCGCATGACAATTTGCCCGCGTATAACGGTGAACACAGGCCATCCTGTTACGGTTTGTCCGTCATACGCGGTCCACCCCGACTTTGACGCAATCCAATCGTTGGAAATAGTTCTTCTCGCTTTGAGATCGACAATGGTTAAATCTGCGTCATATCCAGCAGAAATCCGCCCTTTTCCGGCCACACCATAGATACGCGAAGGGCCGGCGCTTGTAAGGTCCACCAACCTCTGCAAGGTCAAGCGGCCCGCATTGACATGATCGAGCATGATCGGCACGAGGGTCTGCACACCCGTTAATCCCGAAGGACTTTGGGGATAAGGTTTTTGTTTTTCCTCCAAAGTATGGGGGGCATGGTCCGAGCCAATGCAATCCACGACACCGTCACGCACAGCCTGCCACAACGCGTCACGATGACTAGCGGTACGGATGGGAGGATTCTGCTGAGCAAGCGTGCCTAACCGCTCGTAGGCCTCAGGCGCTGACAGAGTGAGATGCTGTGGCAAAACCTCTACAGTCGCGATATCGCGGTTGTCCCTGAGCAATACCATTTCGTCGGCGGTCGAAATATGCAAGGTGTGAACCCGGCGTTTGGCTTCACGCGCAAAGCGTAACAATCGTGTGGTTGCCCTAAGCGCGGTTTCCGCATCACGCCATTCCGCGTGCATTGCAACCGGTGCACCGTCACTCACCATAGATATTCGTTCTCTAAGTCTGCCTTCATCTTCACAGTGGACAGCGACGCGACGATTCCCGCTCTTGAGTACGCGCAGGACATCTTTGTCATCAGAAACCAGCAGCGAGCCGGTTGACGACCCCATGAACATTTTTACGCCACTCACCCCGGGCAGTTGCTCAAGAGATTTGAGATCGGCAACGTTTTCGGGGCTGGCACCTGCGAAGAAAGCAAAATCCGTCCATGACCGGTTTAATGCACGTCCGATTTTATCGTTGATGGCCTCTTCCGTTGTTGTAGGAGGGTCCGTGTTCGGCATTTCAAAAACGGAGGTGACACCACCAAGCACTGCGCCACGTGTGCCAGATTCCAAATCTTCTTTGTGTTCCAGGCCTGGTTCACGAAAATGAACCTGACTATCAATCACACCTGGCAGTATGGTTAACCCTTTAACGTCAACAACATCTGCGGCAGAGTCACGAAGGTGGCCAAACGCTGCGACGCGCCCTTTTCGAACACCAAGATCAGTTTCTATTGGTCCGTTTGCGGTCCAAACGGTGCCGCCTGTAAACACGCGATTAAATGAAACCATTACCCAGCATTCCTTTCGGCAAGAACATCGAAAACTGTACCAGTAGGATCAATACCCCGCATATGAAATTGATGCCACAAAGCATAGAATAACAAAAGCCAAGCGGGTAATGCCTTATCTGCAGCCGCATTCTTGAACAGATTTTCCACAGCCAATGGTTTGCAGCATGCAGCAACACCAGGCTGGTTGGCCACCAATGGCGCCAATCGCGTGCCTTCTGCGGCGATCCATTCTCCAACAGGAACAGAAAAACCCCTCTTGCGCTCGAACGGCAGTGATTCAGGGCAGTGTTCCTTTAACCAGCGCCGCATCAAGAACTTGCCGAGACGCCCTTGAATTTTGTCGCGGTCCGGCAAATGAAAGCCATACGATGCCAAGGGGCCATCAAGAAACGGCACGCGCCCCTCAACACCATGGGCCATGAGACATCGGTCCACTTTTGTAAGAAGGTCGTTGGGTAGCCAGTGGGCAATATCCAAAGCCTGCAGTTTTTGGAGCGCGGAGAGGCTTGAACCATCAAGCTTGGCCTCTGTGGCATCTAACTCAGTTCTCCAACGCGTGGAGTCCTCGCGAAAGACCCCCGCCCTATCCAATAGGTGACGAGACCATGGTTTCTTGCGGAGTGGCCAAGGCCGCCGGCCACCACGATAGCGCCCATAGCCAGCGAAAATCTCGTCACCACCTTCACCGGTGAGTACAACTTTGACTGATTGCGCGGCTTCTTTGGCCAGGAGGTAGGTCGGTACAATCGCATAGTCGGCAACCGGGTCGTCAAGTGCAGCGGTAATGGCAGGGAGTGTCTCCCAGAAATCGCTGGGTTGAATTTCTATTGCTCTGTGATCCGCGCCAACGACAGCAGCGAGGCGCGCCGCCTGCTCACGTTCATCACGAACAGTACTCCCCGTGAAACCAGCCGTGAAGGCCACAACCGGCCGTTCTTCAAGGCGCGCCATGGCGGACAAAACAGCAGCAGAGTCTGTTCCGCTCGAAAGAAATACGCCGTACGGCACATCTGAGCGACGATGTAGATCAACAGCGTTCATCCAAAAGCGATCAAACTCGGAAACCGACGCCGGGGACTCATCAGAATATCCTACCCAAGGGTCGAAGCGTACGCGGTCAATGGCACTGTTTGCCTTTACAACCACGACTTCTCCGGGTTCGAGGCGTTGAATGCCGTTAAAAATCGTTTGACGCCCACATGTGTATTGGAGGCCAAGCAACTGGTTTCTGACGTTGGAATTTTCAGAAGGAGATGCAAGACCTGCTTTCGTCAATGCCTGCGGCTCTGATGCAAACCAGAACGCTTCTTGCGTTTCCAAATAGTAAAGCGGCTTTATTCCAAAGGGATCACGCGCGAGCACCAATTGTTTCTGTATCGGATCGTAGAGCGCGAGCGCATACATACCACGCAAGTGGCGTGCAAAGTCGAGCCCATATTTCTTATAAATATGAAGCGCAGATTCATTATCGCTTCCGGTTTGGTATCGCGCTTCGCTTAACTCGGCCCTGATGGTAAGATCATTATAGATCTCGCCATTCGCTACTAATACAACGCCGTCGGTGTCTACAAAAGGTTGCTTGCCGTGGTTTGGGTCAACAATAGCGAGACGGGTATGAACCAGCCCAACTGAACCAGAAACATGCCGTCCAGCGCCATCTGGCCCTCTATGATGAAGCGCAGCTTGAAGGGCCATCAAAATCGTTTCAGGCGGAGGCTGGCCCGTCTTTATCATCCCTCCTGCGATACCACACATGCGTTCTGTCGGATTCTATTGCGTGGGGGCAGACGGAAGCTTGGCCTCTTCGACCAACTGCTTAAACACTGTCATATATTGTGGAAGGACAGAACTTGCAGCGTAAGATTGGTTAAATAATTCAAAACCGGCCTTAGCCATTCGTTCTGCAAAACTCTGATCTTGCATGACCCATTTGATAGCCTCTGCCAGACTTCGTGTGTCGTCCATTGGCACTAGGACGCCATTTTCGCGATGGCTAATCAACAGGCCCGGCCCAACGCTATCGGCAACAATAACAGGTTTTCCACATGCCCAAGCCTCCAATACGCCGCTCCCAATGTCATCCTGAAGCGCAGGACACACCACAAGGTCTGCCGCACTGATAAGGGAAAGCGCATCATAGCGCCATCCGACAAAGCGGGATCGAGGTTTAATGCCAATCATCAATGCCTTGTCTTGAAGATCTTGCGCAGCACTACCATCGCCGATAACCCAGAGATAAAGTTCCGATATACGAGCGACAGCTCCGAATACAATATCCAGGCCGCTTTCCGGGTCCAAATTTCCAACCACGACAATTAATTTAGCTTTCTCTGGCGTGAAAAGAGTCTTTCGGTCGATTGACTTAACGGTGCCGGGAGAAATGATGTGCGGCAGAAGGCTAATTCTATCTTTTGGCCAACCCGCTGCTATTACGCGATCCACACGTTTCTGACTCGCCGCAAAAAGATGGTCACATGATTGAATCTGGGTCGCCTGGAATTCTCTTCCGATATATCCAAGATGTTTGCCTGAGAACTGTCCCACTTGAACGGAAACATCAGGCGTCCAACTCATGACTATATCGGGTGCATATGAAGCAATCTCGTTGTTTAAACGGCGCTTACTTGTAAAGTCGAGCCGCGCTCGGAAAGGCAGCTCAATCGGATCTATTTCCGCACTGCTAAGACGGGCGCGCCGGTCACTATCCGCCTTGATAACGACACGCTGATCGAGGTCTTCCCGAGCTAAGGCCGAAACTGCGCGCTCAAATGCGAGTTCTGTCCCGCCGGCTGGGTTGCCCGACATGGCATGGAGAATTTTCATATATCGACCATACCATTCCCCTCACCCGATAAAACCTGACAGCGTTGTTTCCTGGGAAAACTGCCGGTATCGGTAATCATTAGAAATCTTATAACAGGGTATAGCCTATGAATTCAAAATGGTCTCAATGGCTTCGAAAACAGTCCCCACAGTCAGATCCTTCATTTTCCGGTCTTTTTCATTCAGCGGCGCCTGCGCGACAGCCACACTCTTACCCCAAGGCCTATACAGATCGGGTTGTGTTGGCCCGAAGAGGCTAGCCGTTGGGCGGCCAGTTGCGGCGGCCAGATGTCCAATGCCAGAATCGTTAGCGATGACCAGTGATGCCCGTGCGAGAACAGAATAGACCGTCAACAAATCCGGACAGCCAATGAGACCGGGCAAATGCTCAGCATCTAATTTTGATGCAAATTCCTCGAGACGGGCACGGTCCTGTTCAGCCCCGATCACCATAGCGTTGGCTTTTGGCAAAATGCCGTCACTTCGTGTGAGGCGCTGAATCAAGGTGACAAAATGATCCAATGGCCATGTTTTATCGGAACGCGCAGCAATGGGTGCCAGAGCTATGAAGGGAGACTCTTCAGGTGCGAGTTCTTGAGCTTTTTCTTGATGTGCTGTCGTCGTCCAAATTTTCGGGGTGCTGGGTAGATCAAGTTCAAACAACGTACTGAGAAATTCAACTCGGTGTAAGCGCCGGTCATCCGGCCCAAGACGCGCTCTCTTTTTTGTGGCAACAAGATAGGAGATCAAGGAGCGACGGAGGTCGACGATAAGATCCCAACGTGTCGGAACGACTTTCGACCACAATGAAGGCCAATGTGCGCCAATGGGTTTTTTCTCTAGGACGATTATTTCTTTAAGTCCGGGCACCGCAGCGAAAAGGCTCTGGGCAAGTGGGCCGCACGCGATCGTAATTTCTGCTCCGGGGTAACGGCTTACAAGATGGCGCAGAAGCCCAGTTGATATCACCGCATCACCTATTCTAGTCGCGGTGATGAATAGAATACGCATGAAAACTAATTTAAAACTCTACAGCCACATCTGAGCGACAATATCGGCTGCTGTTGACCAAGTCTTACGACGTTCAACGGCAGCAGCTGCATTGTGAAACGACGTATAAACGCCGTCATCTGTCAAAAGCTGCAATGCAACATTAGCGAAAGCATCATCGTCCGGAACAATAAAGCCCGTCGTTCCATTTTCAACGACGTTTTCAACGCCACCAAGACTCCGCGTTACTGCTGGGACTCCTGCGGCCTGACTATCGCGTAGTGTCCAACATACATAATCCTTTGCATGACCAGGATAGAGATGCACACGAGACTGGCGATACGCATCAGCCATTGCCCTATCACCCTTTGGTGCGGAGACCTCCACATTGAACTCCGCACAAGACTTAACAAGATCAAGCACCGGGCCAATAGCCTCTGGCACTTCATCGTCGGCTAGGCCTTTTGTAAGGACGGCGGAGTACACAGTTAACTTAGCCTCAGGAAGAACGGTGTGGATACGGTCGCGCCACAATTCCAGAATGTTGCTCAGTCCATGCAGCGGGTGTGTAGTAACAATCGCATGCGGTGGTGGTGGCCCCTCGGGCTCTTCTTCCTTTTCTGGCTCATCCAGAGGAATTGCCGGATGGTTTGCATCTGGATACGGATTGATATCTTTGCGCTCAGGGAAAAAGGCCTTGTTGACACCAGGAGGCGTCACCACAGCTGATAAGCGCCCGCCATAGACCGCCGCCTGGTGCTCCGTGAGAAATAGAAGACGCGGAGCGTAAGAGGCGAGCAAATCGGCATTTTGAGCATTACCGAGGTATTTAGGGTCACCAACGACCCAAAGAATACGAGTGTCAACACGGCGCACACCGCCGAGGAGGTCAGGATTTCTGAGCGCAATCAACACATCCGCTTCGGCAGGCCGATTGCCGCTATCTAACGGTCGCCACCGAGCACCCTCAGCCATTAATGCATGCTTACATTTGTTGATGACGGTGACCGAATGGCCTGATTTAGCCAATGCGCCGGCAAGAGATGCAAACGCCTTCTCTGCCCCACCCAGCGGCTTAGTCGCCGCAGTAAAGCCGTCATAGGGAATGGAGTCGTCAAACATCACGATATTCATGGGTGCGGTTTATAGCCCCCTGGACGAAAAAGTGCCACGTAAACAGGCAAGGCTTGCTCTACCCTCAGGGACGACTACATTCCAGAACATGACTTTTGCCGACCTCAGCGATTTATCTTAGCGCCCATGGCTTCTAACCCTACCTGTTTCCTAGAAAACCGTGGTGTCATCTCAGTTTCCGGCAAGGATGCTGCGGAATTTCTACAAGGCTTGGTCTCTAACGATGTCACACGCGTTAGCGAGTCCCATGCAATTTGGGCCGCCTTTTTGACCCCACAAGGAAAATTCCTCCACGAATTCATGATAGCGAAGACCGCTGACCATTACATTCTGGACTGCGAGAAGAGCCGCCGTGACGACCTCGTGGCTCGACTTAGCCGTTATAAACTAAGGGCCAAAGTGACCATCGAAGCTTCAGAAGGCGCTGATGTTGCCGCAGCATGGGGCGAAGGTGTGGCGGAAAACTTCGGGCTTGAATTGAAGGCTGGCGCCTCTACGAATATTGAGGGCGCGCTCCTACTCGTCGACCCCCGCCTGGAAGATGCCGGTATACGATTAATTGGGTCTCGTGCAGCATTAGAACCACTCACTGAGGCAGTAGGCTGTCACCAGACGCCGTCAGCGGCATACGCGTCGCATCGTATTATTTTAGGCTTACCTGATGGTAGTCAGGACATGGAAGTTGAAAAAGCACTGCTGCTTGAGAATGGCTTTGACGAGCTTGGTGGTGTCGATTTCGATAAGGGGTGTTACATCGGACAAGAACTCACTGCGCGTACCCACTACCGGGCCTTAATCAAAAAACGGTTGCTGCCGGTAAAAATAGAAGGCGCGTCACCGCCACCTGGCGCCGCTTTGACGGCCGCTGGGAAACACGCCGGAGAAATGAAATCATCCGTTAGCGGTTATGGGCTCGCCCTCGTTCGGCTTGGACCATGGCAATCGGCTGAAGATGGAGTACTGACTGCGGGCGACTCAAAAATAACGCCGGTGCCGCCACCGTGGATGAAATTGCCTAGCCTTTCTGGAGCATAGGTTTTAATGACGCACTACAAATCAGGATGTCTTGTCTTTGGCATTATGTTAGCATTGCTAGCACCAAACACGTCTAGCAATTCTGAGGACCATTTATCTCCCATTATCGTTGTCGGTGCCACGGCGAGATCAGCTCCTGAAATTATCATTCAGGGTCTCGCAGAGGGCCGCCGCGTCGTTGGGCTAGCCCGGTCTCCGGAGAAAATAAAAATAGATCATCCCAATTTTACTGCCATTAAAGGTGACGTATACAACGTCGGGTCTCTCGCAAATGCGTTAGACGGGGATGAGGTCGTGATTTCTCTTGTTGGTCCCAGCCATGTACCCGGCAAAGAGGTCACGTCCGTTGACCTCTATTCTGTTGGTACAGCAAGCCTGATTACAGCTATGCGACGAAAAGGAAATACGCGTCTAATCGTCACAAGTTCAGGCGGCACCGAAATGATCCCGGACGACAAGAAAACTACAGGGAGCTTTGCGGAGAACTTCGTTTGGCTCAAACGGGGACTGTATCAAGACATGCAGCGTATGGAGAAAATCGTCACTAACAGTGACTTAGAATATGTCATCCTTCGCCCCCGCGGTTTCGTTGACCAACCGGCAAAGGACAATCTCAAAATTGCGGACGGTGTCCCAACGCCGAATCCGTCCAGCATCCTTAGCTACGCCGATTTTGCAGCACTGGTCCTTTCGTTGACGGACGGCGACCGCTATCTCAACCGGCCCATAGGTGTTTACACCGACGAATATGCGACATCACCATAGTTGTAGCTACACATTCTGACTAAGCTCAGCTTGCGCTGCAGCCAACCGCGCCACAGGTACCCGGTAGGGCGAACAAGACACATAGTCCAAGCCAATTTCTCTACAGAAAGCGATTGAGTCGGGATCCCCGCCGTGCTCACCACAAATACCAAGCTTAATATTGTTCTTGGTTTCACGGCCCCGCTCAGACGCGATCTTAATGAGTTCACCAACACCCTCTCGATCCAACGTCGCAAACGGGTCCCGGGGATAAATGCCTTTCGCCATATAAACTTCCAAAACCGGCGCACAGTCATCCCGCGACATACCCAAAGTAGTTTGCGTAAGATCATTGGTGCCAAAACTCAGGAATTCTGCTGACTCAGCTATTTCACCCGCCCGTAGCGCGGCGCGCGGCAATTCGATCATCGTGCCGACGGCGTATTGAATTCGCGTGTTTGTTACGGCTTCCACGGACGCCGCTGTTTCATCGACAACGGCTTTCATAAAGTCGAGTTCGCTCTTGGTACCCACCAAAGGGATCATGACCTCGGGTATTACACTGATTCCTTCTGACACCGCTTGGGTAGCTGCTTCGAATATTGCCCGTGCCTGCATGGCGTAAATCTCAGGATAAGTAACACCAAGTCGGCACCCACGATGCCCCAGCATTGGATTGAGCTCGTTCAGCCGGTTTCGGGCATTTCTTACGGTCTCTACGGATACGCCTGCAGCAGAAGCAACTTCGGCTATTTCCGCATCGCTGTGCGGAAGAAATTCGTGAAGTGGCGGGTCCAGTAACCGGATGGTAACGGGGAGACCGTCCATTATCTGAAAGAGCTTTAGAAAATCCGTTCTCTGGTGCGGCAATAGGCGATTAAGGGCCGCCGTTCTCCCGCCCTCATCCACTGCCAAAATCATCTGGCGCATACTGATGATGCGCTCCGGATCAAAGAACATGTGCTCTGTCCGGCATAAGCCAATGCCCTCAGCACCAAATTTCCGCGCTGTTTCAACATCGATTGGCGTTTCCGCGTTAGTACGCACCTTAAGCGTCCGAATTTCGTCGGCCCAGGTCATCAACGTTCCGAAATCACCCGTCATTTCGGGCTCGATTGTCGCCACCTGGCCAACGAAGATTTCGCCGGTGGCACCGTCGAGTGTGAGGATATCGCTCTCATGAAGTATCTGGTCGCGGACACGAAGAAATTTTTCTTTTATGTCGACCTGAATTTCACCAGCACCAGAGACACACGGCGTTCCCATACCACGCGCCACAACCGCCGCATGACTCGTCATACCACCTCGCGTGGTTAGAATGCCTTCTGCCACATGCATGCCGCCAATATCATTCGGACTAGTTTCACGCCGTACCAGAATGACACGCTCACCTTTCTTGACCCAGTCTTCCGCATCTTCAGACGTAAAAACAATCTTTCCTGACGCTGCTCCGGGCGACGCCGGCAGACCCCGCGAGAACAACCTACGCTGGGCGTCTGGATCGAGCGTTGGATGAAGGAGCTGATCCAATTGTTTCGGGTCTATACGCGCCACCGCTTCTTTCTTAGTAATTAGACCGTCCTTGGCAAGGTCTATTGCTATTCGTAGTGACGCCTTTGCTGTTCTCTTACCTGCACGCGTTTGAAGCATCCAGAGTTTGTCTTTCTGGATGGTGAACTCCATATCCTGCATGTCTCGATAGTGCTGCTCCAAGCGATTACGTACGGCCACCAATTCGGTGTACATGTCTGGCATGCACTCTTCCATGGCTAGCAGATCAGACGACTGAGCCTCCTTACCAACAATGGTTATTTGCTGAGGCGTACGAATACCGGCAACAACGTCCTCGCCCTGCGCATTGACAAGGTACTCTCCATAAAACGCGTTTTCTCCGGTGGACGGATCGCGGGAGAAGCAAACACCGGTCGCGCAGTCTTCGCCCATATTGCCGAATACCATGGACTGAATGTTGACCGCTGTGCCCCAAGCGTCAGGAATATCGTGCAAAGACCGGTATGTGATGGCCCGCTGGTTCATCCAACTGCCAAAAACAGCCCCGATAGCTCCCCACAATTGATCTTGCGGATTGTGTGGGAACGGCTGCCCATGTTCGTTTTCGACAAGCCCTTTGTATGCAGAGACAAGCGCCTTCAAGTCATCGGCGTCTAGGTCCGTGTCTTGATCAACGCCTTTGTCATCTTTAGCGAGGTCCAGCAATTCTTCAAAACTATAATGATCAACGCCAAGAACCACGTCAGAATACATTTGGATAAAGCGACGATAGCTGTCGTATGCGAACCGGGCATCACCGGAGTTCTTCGCAAGCCCTTCGACCGTGTCGTCATTCAAACCAAGGTTAAGAACCGTATCCATCATTCCTGGCATGGACGCGCGGGCACCCGACCTCACGGAAACAAGAAGGGGATTTCCTGGATCTCCAAATTTTGCACCAATTATTTTCTCTATGTTGGTAATGCCTTCCAGAACCTGAGGCTTCAACGCGTCAGGATAGGCGTGACCGTGATCATAGAAATGCGTGCATACATCTGTTGTCACCGTGAACCCCGGTGGAACTGGAACACCTATGGCGCTCATCTCGGCAAGGTTAGCACCCTTGCCGCCGAGCAGATCGCGCATTTCAGCTCGGCCGTCTGCTTCGCCGTTGCCAAAAGCGTAGACCCATTTTCCAGATTGAGCCGACGAAGATTGGGCGGAGTTAGCCCCACCAGGGTATAGATCAGGTCTCAAGTCGCTACGCGTAACTTGGCCGTCCGTTGCCGCCTCAACAGCGATCACACGCTCGGCTGGGACACGTTCCCACTGGCTAATAGCCTGAGACGTGACGTTGATGGACTTTGCCAAAGCACCGGTCCCACCGACCAGCTTGATGGCTTGTGCAAGCGCCGTATCTTTCATTCCGGTAGCCCCGTAAGATAATTGTAAGGTAATCTAAAATGTAAGTTCAGGTATGCTTACATGTGATACATGCAAGGCTTACTTACAATGAGGCCGCGTGGGAAGTTAATTTTTAGCTGAAAATAAGGAATTCAAAGAAACTGGAGTGATTCAAGGCTATGTAACCCCCTACCGCTTATGGGCAGTTAGCTTTCAACCTTAGAAAAATCCGAGATCTGATCCATTGTCGCCCCGATTCGGGCCAACAACGATAGATTAGCCTCTCGCTCGCCCGGGTCATCTGCATTGACCGTCACCTTTTCAAAGAACACATCGACGGAGCTGCGCAATGTGGATAGGCAAGCCATAGCCGCTGAATAGTCTTCGCTTTCAACAGCTTTATGGACAGTGACCTCTACCTTGGTCAACTCAGACGCCAGAGTTTTTGCTTCACCGGCGACCAGAGAGTCGCTCGCATCTTTAGCGGTAAAAGACTTACCATCTTTCTTTTTCTCAATGCGGACGATGTTCGCTGCTCGCTTATACGCAGTCAGCAAATTGGCACCATCGTCTGACCCAAGAAATCTCTGAAGAGCAGAAACTTTGGCCACCAAGCGTACCAAATCATCTTCGCTACCCACGGCAAAAACAGCCGAAACATGATCGTGCTCCACGCCTTGCTCTTTCAAATGAACTTTCAATCGATCTGCCATGAAAGAGAGAAGACCATCTGAAACATTCAGTGCGTCAACTTTCAGTCGGGCTCCAAAAGCCTGGTGGGCGGCAGAAAACACGTCGTTCAGCGGAAGACGAATACCGTTCTCTAAGATAAGGCGAATAACGCCTAATGTTGCCCGGCGCAGCGCGTAAGGGTCTTTAGAGCCAGTCGGCTTTTCTTCAATGCCAAAAAACCCAATAAGTGTGTCTATCTTATCCGCGAGAGCAATACACACGCTTACCGGCGCTGATGGGCAGGTGTCAGACGGTCCCACCGGTGAATAGTGCTCGGAGATAGCATCACAGACGCTTTCAGATTCACCATCTCCCTTAGCGTAGTACCGGCCCATGATTCCCTGCAGGTCAGGAAACTCGCCCACCATTCCGGTCGACAAGTCGGCTTTGCATAAGCGTGCCGCACGGCGTACGTCTTGGATTTCAGCACCTTCAACGTGTTCAGCTATTTGCGCCGCCAGAAGATCAAGGCGCTCAACTTTATCAAGGACCGTGCCAAGGTCCGCTTGAAATACCCGTTCACTCAATTTCTCGACACGGCTATTCAACTTGCGCTGGCGATCTTGATCCCAGAAAAACTTTGCGTCAGACAAACGGGCCCTTAGGACGCGCTCATTACCATCGATTACAGCGCGGCCGCCCTCTGGTGTTTCGATGTTGGCAACCAAGGCAAAACGATTAGCAAAATTACCCTTTGCCGTTGCCAACGCAAAATACTTTTGGTGTTTGCGCATCGCTGAGGTCAGCACTTCCGCTGGAACATCCATGAATGCGTCATCAATCGTCCCAAGCAAGGGAACGGGCCATTCAACGAGCCCCATAACTTCGTCCAACAACCCCGGATCATCCGGCACCGATAGTCCTACAACATTCGCCAGATCATAAATTCCGTTCTCGATCCGTTGTTTCCTTTTAGAGGACTCAATCAGTACAAAGGCGAGCTCGAGTTTTGCGACATAATCAGAAAAGCCATCGACAGATATGGGCCCGGGCGCCATGAATCGGTGCCCAACTGTCTCTCGGCCTGCTTTTAGACCTCCATACGAAACCGGAACAATCTCGCCATCAAAAATGCATAGTATGTTATGAAGTGGGCGAACCCAGCGCGACTCATTTGTGGCCCAACGCATGGATTTAGGCCACGGCAACGATGAGAAAACATTTTCAACAATATCTCTAAGCACTTCGGCGGCGGGCCGACCCTTTCGTTCGACCACAGCGAAGTAGAATTTACCTTTCGGCAATTCGCGAATTTCAGCCTCACCAGCCAACGCTAGACCATTTGCCTTGAGAAACCCCTGTATGGCCTTGTCCGGCGCCTCGATATTCGGACCTTTGCGTTCATCTCTGACGTCGGGCTGAAACGCTGGCAGGCCCGCGGCAACCGCGGTCAATCGCCTTGGTCCGGCGTAGGTGTTCAACTGGTCATAACTAAGCCCAGCAGATTCAAGCCCCTCTTTGATTAGGCGCTTCATATCGTCGGCCGCCCGCGTTTGCATACGCGCCGGGATTTCTTCCGACAATATTTCTAAAAGGAATTCAGCCATGACTTAGCGCTCGGCGTTGCTACCTTGGCTTTCAAGCCAAGCTTCGCAACAGGATTTTGCAAGAGCACGAACTCGCCCGATATAAGCTGCACGTTCGGTGACACTAATGACGCCACGGGCATCTAAAAGATTAAACGCATGACTTGCTTTGATACATTGATCGTAGGCTGGAAGGGATACTTTGTTCTGCAAGAGCGACTGACATTCCGTCTCTGCATCCGAAAAATGCCGGAACAACATATCCGTATTAGCATATTCAAAATTGTGCGCTGAGTATTCCTGCTCCGACTGCAGAAAAATATCGCCATATTTCACGCCGTCATCATTAAAAGCGAGGTCATAAACATTCTCAACGCTTTGAACATACATGGCGAGGCGCTCTAATCCGTAGGTCAATTCAACGGAAACTGGTGCGCAGTCGATACCTCCTACTTGTTGGAAGTAAGTAAATTGGGTTACCTCCATGCCGTCACACCACACCTCCCACCCAAGCCCCCAAGCACCGAGTGTCGGGCTCTCCCAATCATCCTCTACGAAACGAATATCATGGGCGCGGACGTCGATACCGATAGCCGCAAGACTTTGCAGATAGAGCCCTTGTGGATCTTCCGGTGACGGCTTCAAAATGACTTGAAACTGATAATAGTGCTGCAGCCTGTTTGGGTTCTCACCATACCGGCCGTCGGTCGGTCTCCTTGATGGCTGCACGTAAGCAGCTTTCCATGGTTTCTGACCAAGCGCCCGCAAAGTGGTCGCAGGGTGAAAAGTGCCTGCCCCCATTTCAAGGTCATAGGGCTGAAGAATAACGCAACCACGTTCCGCCCAGAACTGCTGAAGCCTGAGGATTAAACTTTGAAAACTGGGAGCCCGCTGCTGTTCGGCGGCCATACCTGGTACCCGATACGAAGTTAGAAACTGCACCGTTAAAAATGCATCACGCGCAGGCGCAAGCTACCGGTCGAATTGGCTAGAATCAAGGCTGGAAGCAGTAGAGCTAACGGTGCATTGGGCAATTATTGGCGGCACGGCCACAGCCTGGATTTGACCCCGCGGCAACATAAGCACCGCATGCTGGGCAAGCCGAAAGGTCTTCCACATCAGGTGGAGATGGACTTGCAGCTTCCGCGTGCGACGATTTGCCCGATTTGCGCCGAGACGTGCCGTCTCCTTCAGTGAGCCGGTTGAACTGCCGATATACCCACAGCACGGCAAAAATCATGACAATCGTAAAAAGTATTTTAGTAAGGCTAAATCCAAGCAATTGGTTTGTCCCTACCTCTAGAGCCCAAACCTGGACCACAGCGCGCGCTCTTCCATCACACTGATCAAATCACCAGCCCAGCTGTCCCCGCCCTCTGCAAGACTAATGCCCCGGCTAAGACGGCGTCGCAACCAGTTCATCTGCTTTTGAACAGGGACAAAACGCACCTTGCCCCCTAGTTTTTCTCGCATCACGGATCGCATTTCACCAAGGCCATCGACAAGACCTTTCTTCAACGCTTTTTCACCAGTCCATACGTCGCCGTTGAACAGCACTTTATCGCTACCCTTAAGCTTATCTCCGCGGCGGGATCTCACATACACCTTGAACTGGCCATGGATATCCTTCTGAAGGTCCAGAAGCCGCTTTACATCCTCAGGGTCTTGAGGCCGAAAAGGATCCAACATGCTCTTATTATCACCCTGCGCATACAGGCGGCGTTCCACACCGATTTTCTCAATTAACTCATGAAAGCCAAATGTTGCCGCGATGACCCCGACAGAGCCAACGATGGACATGGGATTGGCATGAATTTCGTCAGCAGCACAGGCAAGCCAGTAGCCGCCTGATGCGGCCACGTCTTCCATAAAGGCATAGACAGGGACATCTGTTTCTTCCGCTAATTGGCGAATTCGATTAGCGATGAGTGCAGATTGAACGGCTGATCCACCTGGAGAATTGATCACTAGCGCCACTGCATTGACCCCGCGGCGACAGAATGCGCGCCTCAACGGGACTTCAAGTGAGGCTAGATTGAGGCCCCGCTGGGTGATGCCGACGCCACCTATGGCTCCCGTGAGCCGCACGACACTAACGGTAGGCGCCCCGTCCCGCACAACTGAGCCACCGAATCGCACAGCAAATTCATTGAATTGATCAATTAAGGCCATGAAGACAGCATAGCGGGGTAAATGCAGAAGGTTAAGACGTTGTCGTTAGAGGCGCCCCATCTCGTAATATTGCGTTTGCCTCAGGCGTAAATTCACCGTTCTCTTTGTGTAAGACCAAGCCTGGTTGAAGCGACGCTGGGGATCGCCTGCCTTTTCGCGCTGTTACAATGATCCGTTTCGCAGGGCTCCCTTCTTTCGGCCACAGTGGATAGAGTGTCACCGCACCTGCACGGCCTTGTAAAGCAGCGATAATATCAGTCGCTCTTTCTGCGCGATGAATAATAGCGAACAAACCGTCAGGACAGAGACATTTCAAGCAGGCCTTAATCCAGTGCGCTAATGATAAGTTTTTTTCCACATGTGCGTGGTCATCTACCGGCAAAGGCGGTACTGATCCAGACTCAAAATAGGGTGGATTGGTGAAAACTGCTTCGAATGATGCTTTTAGATCATTTGGTGGGGTAGCCAAGTCTCCAGCTACGATATTCGCACGGTCTGACAACCCATTTGTGTGAACGCCCTGCCAGGCGAGGTCAACCAACTCGGTTTGCAGTTCTAAACCAACTCCGGCCACATTCTCAAGACGGCTCAAGGCGCAGAACAGAGCGGCGCCGGTGCCACACCCCGCATCGAGAATACGTGCTCCCGACGGGGCCTGAACGGCAGCCGAGAGCAGGACTGGATCTACGGCCACGCGATAACCGATCTCAGGCTGAAATAAGAGAATACGGCCTCCGAGTACCGTGTCCGACGTTAATTTCTTAAGAGAAGAATTAGACATCAGGTGAAGTAGCCCGGGCATATCGCCGTAACAACTATTGCGGCGGACTCGAAATCTTCGCCAAGCACCATGAGGCGGCGAGGCATTGCATCAAGGCCGCCATAGACACTCGCAATATCGCCATCAAACTCGAAAACCGGGATACCCTCAGCTGAGAGGGCAGCCTTAAGAGCGGAAATAAGAACAAGATCGGCGCTTCTGATGAGCTCTTGCATATGATTTATTGCGAACCCGGCTAGAGTGAGGCGTTTAAAGCAACAGCATGGGGTTGCTTGCCCCTCCTATTGCGGGCACTTATGCTCTTTGAAGGCCTAAGATGCCTCCATTGCATCGGCATAGTCTTATATACATAGTTTTAAGTGAAGTTATCAGGGAAAATGAGATTGTGGCCACTGTCGTTCAACTAGACAAGAGACGGCGCGAGTCTGACAAGGCCTTGGATGCCTTAGTATCTCTTGTCGAAGATGACCTTAAGGCCGTGAATCACACCATCGTCGAGCGCATGCACAGTCCTGTTGCACTCATCCCGCAGCTTGCAGGGCACATCGTCGCTGCAGGCGGAAAACGGATTAGGCCTTTGTTGACACTGGCTGCCGCCCAACTGTGCGGATACACGGGGAACCGTCACATCAAGCTCGCAAGCTGCGTCGAGTTTATTCATACCGCAACGCTTTTACATGATGACGTTGTCGACGAGAGCGCCTTACGGAGAGGCCAATCCAGCGCGAATGCGTTATGGGGAAACCAACCAAGCGTTCTCGTGGGTGACTTCTTGTTCAGTCGCGCCTTCGAACTGATGGTCGAAGATGGTTCATTGAAAGTGCTTAGCATCTTATCTCGCGCATCATCGGTTATTGCTGAAGGCGAAGTTCATCAACTCATAACGACCAACGATACAGATACCAGCGAGGCCCAGTATCTTGAAGTGGTGCAATCTAAGACAGCGGAGCTTTTTGCTGCTGCGTCCCGCATTGGTGCTATCGTAGCAAACAGACCCGAAGTGGAAGAAGAAGCTCTGCAGGTGTATGGCGTTAACCTCGGTACAGCTTTTCAATTGATAGACGACGTACTTGACTATTCTGCGAAGCAGCAGGAACTAGGGAAAACGATCGGCGATGATTTCCGGGAAGGAAAGATTACCCTTCCTGTTATTCTCGCCTTCCGTCGAGGCGAGGCCACTGAACGTGTTTTTTGGCAGCGTTGCCTTGAAGACCTCGATCAGCAAGACGGGGACTTAGACAGAGCCATGGACTACATGACCAAGCATGGTAGCCTTGCCGATTGCATCAATCGCGCCCACCATTTTGGTGATGTTGCCCGGGATGCATTGGGCATCTTCCCAGAGAGCGATGTAAAAACAGCGCTTTTGGGTATTATCGATTTTTGCATTGAGCGGGCTTACTAAGGCATCAGCTAGTTAGGCAGATATTCCATTACGCCATTTTTACCCCTGCTTGCGCGGAACCCACCCCAAGGGTATAAGCCCCACCGGATAGCGTTTGTTATGAGCGTTGGCAAAAATTCCACGTAGGACGGAGTGTAGCTCAGCCTGGTAGAGCACTGCCTTCGGGAGGCAGGGGCCGGAAGTTCGAATCTTCTCACTCCGACCATTAAATCAACGACTATTTGATCACTTTGCCAACAGCTAGGAATTTTCCCCACTATACCCCCCCCTTTGTAGGCAGGGCTTTACCGACAGGGATTTGAGAACGCTGAAATAACCGGTTTTTGCGGCTTTAGAGAACTGCCAATTTAAACGCTTCAAATTCTGCCGACTCAATAGTCTTGTCGTACTGACCGCCCATGGGCGCTGCGGGCAACGCGTTGACGATTGAAATCGTGTCTTCAAATGCGGTGATATCAGCCTTTGTGCGAATAGCTGTATTTTCTAGAGCGGCATGAAGCTCCGCTCCAGCAGTTATCAGCTGTTCATAAACGCGCAAGCGTGCGGTTCGCTTTTGCGGCAGAAGAAACTGGCTGTAGAGGACAATCCCTTGGCATTCATCAAGACTGTTCAATAGCTCAGCCAACATCATGAAGCAGTTGGGAATAGAGTATTCTGTCGCGCTTAACAGGTACAAGTGGCCGTTCCTGCGACAGTATTCACGCGCGACCATGTTTTGAACTTGGTGCGGCGTTTCCTGCCCTCGAATAGGCCGGCTGGTTATGTATCCACGATATCCCTGTGAATTAGTCATAACTACGAGTCATAAAATGCGCCCGGCATCTCGAACTCCAGACCCACACGAGACGCCGGCCTGACAGAGATGGGCATAAAATATTCGCCCAATCGTTTTCCCGAGTAGGGTGTAAACAAACCTTTGAACCGGATATTAAAACTCCACCTGGTTTCATCCGTTTGATTAACCCTGTTGCCATGCATGACCGACGGTGTAAACGCCAGCACTTCGCCGTACTTTATATTGACCCAGGTCACCTCTGGTTCAATCGCCTTAAACAAAGCTTCTACACCGTCATCTTTATAGTCTTCGAGCTGCGTGACCCATTTAGCGTTTGCTTCAGGCGGTAAAAGATACATCGACTTCGTATCGTAACAGTCGACCAAAGGAACCCACAACACCACTTCAAACGGAGAACACTCAGACCCCCAAGCATCGGAGTGAAGCGGCAAAAGAGAACCGTCGTCATCAGGCAGCTGAACGCTCAACGCAATGTTACGCTGCATGGCCAATTCATTACCAACAAGGGACTCAAGCAGCCCGCGGGCACAATTGAAATAATTGATATGGAAGTCAGGCAGGCCAAGCAAAGACTCAATGACCGACATGCGTAGATTGTTTAAACCGCCAACATCAACGTGCTGGTCGACGGTGTTCAGGAAAGCACCGGGATCATCGGGCGCGGACATATTTAGTGCGGTAGCTGCGGCGATTGCGGTCTGCGCCCGAATATAGTCCAACGCCTCAGAACTCTCTGCCTGATGCACCACAAACCCTTGGCGGCTGAACTGATCTGTCAGCACGGATTCTTGATCCAGGAGAAAATTCCTATCTTCTGATTGGTTAGATTCTACATCCTTACTCACCGCACCACTCTCTCGACTCTCTTCTCACTCAAAAAAGATACAGCCGTAATCTCCGGTGTATCCGACCTTCTCAAACAGCCACTGCCATTCCTCGGGCGTATGAAAAGCCCGGCAAGTCAGTTGCCAATACAGCAGATTAACTTTTTCTTGCTCGTTGCGATACGCCTCAACGGTAATGTGTTTAACGCCGCGGCTAACCCTTTCTATTTCGGTAATAGAAGCCCACAAATCATCGACGTAAAGGTTGTGAAGGGTATTGACAGATAGCACAAAATCAAAGGCTTCATCTTCAAACGGCAATAATCGGGCGTGACCTTGCCTTAGTTTGGCTTGGACCTCTTCTTTAGAATGCTCTAAGGCATATTCCGAAATATCCAACCCGACCACCTCGATACCCGGTACGGCCTGTGTGAATTCGTAAAGCAAGAACCCCTTGCCGCACCCCACATCAAGCACACGATCCCCTGATTTTAGACCGTAGTGCTCAACCATGGCGTCGGCCACCGCCCGCCACCGCCCGTCATACCGATATCCGCCGTAACCAACATCCCGGTCACCGTCCCAATAGTCCTTGTCAAATCGGAGGGCTATTTCGGCAGCCTTTGATTTATCGACCGCCGTAACACGGGACACATAGTCACGCTTGGTCGGCGTATGAACTCTAGAGACAAAATCTACGTACTCCACACCTCACCTCACGCCTTATGAATATAGTCGATTGGGTGGTCTTGAATTGATGGCCAATTCTCATCAACCCAAGAGATGGCATCCGCAATACCTTGTTCAAGGCTGATGTCTGGAGACCAGCCCAGGGCATCGCGTGCTTTGGTAGAGTCGATGACATAGGCGGCATCCTGGCCTGGTCGCTCATCAACAGTCTTCACACACGCGCTGAAGTCTTTACCCATTTTTCCACAGATTATTTTGACAATATCTTTGACCAAAATACCGTTGTCTGGTGACAGATGGTAAAGTTCGCCGATTTTACCCCCCTCCAGTACCGCCAATTCGCCGCGCGAAACATCGCGAATATGAATATAAGATTTAACCGCCGTCCCGCCGCCATGCAGTTGTATAGTCCGACCAAGCTTAAGGTAAATCATCGTGCGCAGGGTGATTTTAAAAAGCTGCTGCCGCGCGCCATACACGTTGGTTGCTCGCACTGAAACGAGCGGAAACCCGTATTGCTTGCGATACACCTCCAGCAACATATCTGCGGCGGCTTTCGATGCAGCATAAGGCGTGCTTGGGTTAAGCGGCGCATCCTCAAGAACCGTGCCCAGACAATTACCGTACACTTCGGGCGATGAAATATGCAAATACCGTTGTAGGTAATCCACTTGACGTAAGTGATTAACCAACTTAGCCAAAGCCACGGTGTTAGTCTGGAACCAATGCTCGGGGTGAATCCAACTTGGCCCGACCTCGCTTTGTGCAGCAAAATTCACGATGTAATCAGGTTGCTCTGAGTCCAAATACGACAGCAATGGATCAATATCGTCATTCATGTCGAACTGACGAAAGGTATAACGTTCCAAGTTTTTGCGCAGCTTATACCGGAGCAAAAAATCTGGCCGTTCTTTAGAGCGGCTGATACCGATCACTTGGCGGCTGGGATTGTCCAACAAGAGGTCGACAAAGTCCTGACCAGAAAACGCGTTGCTACCTAGTACAACAAACTTACTCATAAAATCCTCGTTTCTTCGAGCTCCGCTTTTAGAGCCTCTAGGGCGGTGTGCGCTTTTTCTAACTGGCTGACTTTTCGCTCCTCTGGGTTTTCCTGCGGATCAGCAAAAGCCCGTCTATACGCACCATCTGGTCTAAATTCGTTCAGCCGCATGATCAGCCACTTAACCCCATAAACGGGCATAAGCCTATCGATGCGACTGGCTTCATTTTCAGGAGCAGGATGCCCTGCGACGAGCCTGTCGCGAAACTCGTTGTAATACGCCCTGGAGACCGGAACCTTTTCTTGGTGAAAGAAATCACAAACAAGTTTAGCCGGGTCATCCCATCCAGCGTATTCGAAATCCAGAAACGTAAATTCTCCATCGGCATTTACAAGAGCGTTATGAAAACCGAGGTCCGACGGTGAGATACATTGCTGGGCTTGGATCAATTGCCGGGAACCAACGCCGTCTCCGCGCGTCGTACTCTCGACATATGAACGAACGGTATTCCATATCTCTTGAAGCTCATTGAGAAATTGCCGGGCTTTGCGTTCTAAGGAATCGTCGCCTAACCCGGCGATGAGAGTGTCCAGGCGGTTACCAACAGTCTCAACGTGCGCGTTTATCGACAGGCATGCTTCTGAGGCCAGCGGAAGATTTGTGGCCGCCTCTGTATGCCGCCCACCGTTCAAGCCAACCAGAAATGAAAGAACCTTCCCAATTGCGTCGTTGCGGACTTGGCTTGGATCAGGTGCCGAGCCAGAAACCCAAGCATAGAGCCCGGCACGGCTCTCATGATCAGCAGCGACTGGTTCAGGTATGCAGCGCAAGCCCTCGGCCCAGGCGTAGCGGCAAAAGGCATACTCTGCACCGAGGCGATCTCGCCTATCTTCGGCGTGACTAAAATATATTTTTAGGGCGAACGCCCCGCCGGACGTTGTCTCTACTTTGAAAACTTGATTGTTGCGCCCTCCAAGGACGCGGTTCACTGATTCAACAATACCGGCTCCAGCCTGCGATACCAAAACCTGGGCCTGATCTTTGAGCGCCTGCACACTCACTTGGAATTCACTTCATCGAGAATATGGGTCTTTATTCGATCCCAGCTATCGAGGCGGTGAAAAGTATCCGATTCAGAACCGTCGGCATGAAGATTGTGAGGGTCGAACAAGATGCGCCGAGTAGAAGCCGGAAAACCAGGATCGCTCAAGAATTCCGGCAGATCATCGACGAACCAGCGGCACGACCGGTCGGCTATACGCCCCAATTTATCGGATTTTGTAACTTCAAAGTGAATTAGATCATGGGTAAGGGTCGATTCACCATCTGTCACAATCGCATGTGACTCCAACCATGATCTGGCGGCGGCATGTAAATCCACCTTAGGTCCAGCATAAGGATGGCGTGTTCTGTGACTAATAATGCTGACGTCAATACTGAGAGACCGGCACGTGGCAATAAAATCTGCAACTCCAGGGTACGGGCGGGCATAGGTCATACCTTCGCTGTATACATACCCTTGAAGTTCTGTCCATTCATCTTCCCGGCCCGCCGCTCTCAGGAAATCTCTTATCGCGGTTTTATTCGCCGGCGTGCCTGATGGCACGACGTCCTTTTCGTCAACAATGGCGCGGTACACCAGGTCATAGCATGCGATCGTGTTGTCAAAGTCGAGCCCCACCTGCATGCGCAAATCTGTCCTTAAGAGGGTTGAGCGTGAACAGATGCGTTTGCGCTACTATTCAGACGATAGAGGACACCAGAAACGATAGCCTCTTCCGTAATTCCGAAATGAAATCTCGCATAGGCAACCCCACCACTTTTATCAAGAAATTCGTCGCTGGTTCCAACCCTATACAGACCAGCTTTTTGCGGCCCGTTGTCAGCCATCCATTCTGCGAAAGCTGCGCCTAGACCACCGATAAGACTATGCTCTTCCAGCGTGACGACAACGCGTTTTGATTTGAATGATTGTTCTATGAGATCCGTATCAAGTGGCTTAACAGTATGCATGCTCACCAAACGGGTTGTGACATTCTTACTACTGAGTTTATCCGCCACTTTAACCGCAAGCGGTAGTGTGCTGCCGGTGGTGAACAAGGCCACGTCATCGCCCTCACGAAGCATTAATCCACGGCCAAGCGTGATGTCTGGAACGGATTCATGAATGACGGGTTCATTCTTTTTACCGAGGCGCATATATACTGGCCCATCATGTGCAGTGGCTTGGCGCAGAATCGCCCGCACTTCAAGCGCATCTCCAGGGCAGGTCACGGTCATGTTTGGAAGCGCTCGCATGAAAGCGATATCTTCACAAGAATGATGCGTTGGCCCTAACGACGCGTACCCGAGACCGGACCCCACACCGACAATTATGACCGGCACGTTCTGATAACACACATCGTCACGAATTTGTTCTAGACAGCGGGACGTCATGAATTGGGTTATTGTATAGGTGATGGGCCGCATCCCCGACATGGCAAGGCCGCTCGCCATGCTCACCATATTGGCCTCGGCCACGCCACAGTTTAGAAATCGCGGGCCTGCCTTTTCTTTGAATTTGTCGAACAGGCGGTTACCTATATCTCCAGACAAGAGAACTAGGTTGTCCTTCTCCTGCACCAGCGACGTCACTTCATCGGCGAATGCATTTCTCATTGCAGACCCAATTCATCAAATGCTAAGCCGACTTCTTCAACGGTTGGGATTCTATAATGCCAATTATTGTCGTCCTCCATGAAGGAGACACCCTTCCCTTTAAGGGTATGAGCGATAATGGCCTTCGGCTTCCCCGTCCCATTGGGCACGCTAAGGGCATTGCACAAGACTGGGATATCGTGCCCATCAACTTCTTCAACCGACCAGCCAAACGACTGCCACTTATCGGCCAACGGCTGCACAGCCAAAACTTCCTCGCTGCGCCCCGTTGCTTGCCACTTATTATAGTCAATAATGACGCAGACATTTTCCAGATGCTGCGCTGGCGCCATTAGCGCACCTTCCCAAACCGACCCCTCGTTGCACTCACCGTCACTCAGCAGAGCGAACACACGGTAGGACTTATCTTGAAGACGGCCGGCATATGCCATGCCCAGGCCTATTCCAAGGCCGTGACCGAGAGATCCCGTCGCCGCCTCTACCCCAGGCACACACCAGGGGCCTGGATGCTCTGATAGCTTGCCGCCATCAGTGTTGTAGGTGTGCAGAAGCTCAAGCGGGAAGAAACCCCTATAGGCCAGGGCTGTATATAACGCCATCGCTGCATGCCCCTTACTCAGTATGAACCGATCACGATCGGCTGACTCTGCTTCTGCAGGATCAATACGTAGTGCATGCCAGTAGGCTGCAACCAGAATATCGACACATGATAGGCAAGACCCTAAATGCGGTGTCCGCGCCACGTGAGACATTTGAATAATCCGTCCTCGCAGATACGCCGCGATCCCACCCAAATCACCATCGGGGAACGGCCCTAGCTGCGGCAAGGAGGGCTCAGACAAACCTTGAGTTAATGTTGCGGTCATATTTGGTGTGGCCTATTTTAGGTTCGCAGCCTGCATGGTCTTAATGTTGAAGTATCGCGCATCGTCCATGGCATTTGGGAGTTTTCCGCTCTCAAACGCCGCAACCAAATCTTGAACAGCCATCTCAATCGTGTGGCCAGCTCTAAAACCGAGCGCTTTTCCTATCTTTTCCGACGAGACGTGGTAAGAGCGGTGATCATCTGTCGGCGTAACTTCTACCGAAACATCACCGACAACACTTTTTACAGTGTCAGCCAAATCCATAACGCTCTGATTTTCATAGCCAGCATTAAAAACTTGCCCGTCAATCAGGTCGTCACTGTATTCCATGCATTTCACATACAAATCCGTCATATCTTCTATATGGATATTGGGCCGCAGCTGGTCGCCGCCGAATACTTTGATCGCTTTCGTATGCACAGCGTGATTAGTGAGAATATTGACGATGACGTCCAACCTTTGCCGGGGTGAATAGCCGCAAACTGTTGCGGGCCGTAATGTCAAAGTCGTGAAACCAGGTCCGCGCTCCGATTCCAGGTCCGCTTCACACATTGCCTTAAAGCGTGAGTAATCGGTCAGTGGCTCCAGGGCCAAATCTTCTGAAACTTCTACACCTTCTTTGATACCGTACACGGACGAAGAAGAAGCATAAATAAACCGGTTGACCCCCGCCGACTTAGAACCTTTGACCAACGGAAGGAAACAATCGTAGTTGATCGATTTGCCAAGGCCCGGATCAAGTTCGAAGGAGGGGTCATTAGAAATACAAGCTAGATGAATTACAGTATCACAGCCGCTGAGGGCTTGGCCGACGGTTTCTGCATTCCGCAAATCGCCCTTAATCTCTCTCAACCCCGAATGTGGCCGTACACCGTCAAAAATATCATCGCCGTACAAGTATAGATCTAGGACCGTTACATGATTCCCCGCCGCCAACAACTTGGGGACCAACACAGCGCCGACGTATCCGGCACCTCCGGTGACAAGAATATTACGATGAGATTTTGTCATTGAAAAACCAACTGCATGCACGCTCGATTAGTATTGTCAGGTACACTATTTTAGAAGCGCAGTTAAAAACTTTATATAGGACGTTTTATCAACTGAGGACCGGTGCCCGACAACACCGACTTTCATGGCGCCAGCGGCGTTCCCAAGTAGACCAATATAGGGCATGGGAATCCCTAATGCAGCCATTGGCGCCGTAACGACGAAAAAGGCGTCCCCAGCACCCACGGTATCTACTATGGTGCTAGTCAATGCGGGAACTCGGGTTAAATTCCCGCCTTTTTCAAAGGCTAAGCAACCGTGCTTGCCCTGCGTAACTACAGTCCTGTCACATTCCATTTCTTCGAGCAGCGCACCTTGAATGATATCAGGCAGGCTAGACGTTTTGTCGTGCACTGCGAGGCGCGCCTCAGGCTCATCGATGCAAATGTAATCCGCCCGCGGGTAACGAGAAATCAGGTTAAAGCCATGATTGGCGCTATTAGATTGAGCATTTACAGCTAAAAATTTAGCCTCGCTGCACAGCAGTTGAATCGTCTGATCATTAATAAACCCGTGGCCAAAATCGGTAACGATGACAACGTCCGCGTCCGAGATACGTTCCTGTAGCGCCAATTCTAAGTCCGTTTGCACTGACCCTGGTAGAGGCAAGTCATTCATGACGTAGACTTCAAAGAGCTTTCGCATTGAATAGCCGGGATCAACATATCTGGACTTTCGTGTCGTCGGAGCCGATTCATTTATCAAGGCAGTAAGGTTCACATTTGGCTTCAAAGACTCACGAATAAATTCTTCATAAGACTCTTGCGCACCAATAGAGGTAACCAGTTCCACAGATTTGCAGAATCCTGCAACGTGGTTTGCTGCCGCAAGCACGCCTCCAGAGAAAACTTCTCGTTCCATGTACTGGGTCGCGATCATGTTTTCTTTGGCCGACTTACCAAGCGCGCGTACGTAGATGTACTCATCAATAATCGCGTCGCCGACGATTAGCACTTTCAGATTAGCTAGTTCTTCAACTTTCTCAATAACGTACTCAAGCGCCCCTTCTTTACGGAGGGACTCGAGATATTGCTGAAGTGGTGGGTCGTAGATATTAAGATGCTTATTAATCAGAGACGACGAACTGAACGTTACTTCGTCGGTAAAGATGACAGAGCCGCCATAAGACTCAACAATCTCAGCTTCACCAAGTATTTTGCCCGTCACATCATTGTCGGCGTCTTGGTATTCGTTGCCTTTGGCATAAATGTTGGGCTTGATCGCATCAATCGCCTTTTCGGCCGAAGGATCTTCAACAATACCCACCCAATCCACCTGCATGAGATTGGCCAGCGCCTCCGCTCTCATTTGCTCCGGAAAAATGGGCCGACCGGGACCTTTATTCACAAAGTTGTCTGCGGTGATTGTCACAATCAACATTGATCCTTTGGCCCGCGCAGATTCAAAATGCTTCAAGTGCCCAATATGAAGAAGATCAAAAACGCCGTGACATTGCACGACAGTCCCACCTTTTTCCTTCGCCCCGCGAGCAATTTGAGCAAGATCATCCATAGGTTTGATCTTGTCTCTCGGAAATACAGGCGATGAATTTGATACAGCCACAGGCAGAACCTTCATTTAGCTACTAGTCTTTAAGGTATTGAAACCAATCTTTGGTGGCTTCACCAATTAAATCTGGTGTCCAAACAGGCGCATCTTTCCAATAATCAATATTTTCGAGCATTTTTTGAACACCGTCTTCAAAAGATGTTTTTGGAGCCCATCGTAAATGTTGTCTAATTTGCGACGTGTCTGCATGAGTCGTATCTGGTTCGCCCGGCCTCTTTGGAATATGCGTCTTTTCTTGCGCTCCAAGCAATGTAACAAGACGATTGATTGACTGGGGCTCACCCGTTCCGACATTGAGTACTTTCCCTTGAATTTGGGAGTCAGCAGCCATCCTAAAGGCCTCTACAACATCTGTGACATAGGTAAAGTCGCGCGTCTGCTCTCCGGTTCCAACAATCGTAACCGGTTTGCCCGCAAGGATCTGCGCGAGAAACACCCCGAAAACTGCGCCATATGTACCTGAGGTCCGTGCGCGCGGTCCATATACATTGAACAAGCGTAACGAAACAGCGGGAAGACCATAGACATTGGCCCAGTGCAATACGATTTGCTCGCCCAAGTATTTCGTTAAAGCGTAAGGGTACTGCGTATCAATTTTTGCCGTCTCAGGTGTAGGGAAAGAGTTCGGCAAACCGTAGCAAGATGAGGAAGCCGTATAAATTAGCCGCCGAATGCCAACGGCCCGCGCCGCCTCAACTACTGCGTACGTACCATCTACATTAGCCCTAAAGTAGGCATCGGGTTTCTGGATAGACGGCACAATATCGGCCAAGGCTGCCAGATGAAAAACTCGATCGGCCCCATCCATAGACTCTCTAACCGCCTTAGAATCAGCAACGTCAAGCTCCACAATTTCAAGCAGACTATGCCCCTCAAGGTGGGCCAGATTAGCCCGATTTCCAGAGCTGAAATTATCGATAACGCGCACACGACGATCGTGGGCGAGCAAATTCTCAGCGAGGTGACTGCCAATAAAGCCCGCCCCGCCAGTGACAATATCCAAGTTTCCGCTTTGATTACCAGACACTGAAAATTTACCAACTACAAAGAGGGGATCATTGTGGCGGTACTATCGCATTTGAAACAGGATTGCTACCAAGCTTTTGGGCACCAATGGGCGTGGAGAAAGCCTTTTCACCCCCCAATATAACGTGAGCTTGTGCTGACAATAGATCTGTAGACAACGTCTGATCTCAAACGCGCCTGCAGACGTTTGACCACAGCGCTCTCTATATCGGGGGTTACAGACAGCAAGCAGACCAAATTGCTCATTCCGGCTAAGTCTGAGGTAGGCCGAATTTCAAGACCCGTACCGGGTAATTTGAGCCCAAGCTTCTCCGGTGCATCATCAACCGCAAAGGCAAGCCTGTCGCCGATTCCATTATAGTTCAGGAAAGAGCATCCAAGATGTCCTGCGCCAAAGAGTACAATTGTATATTCGTCATCTACGAAACTAGTAATTGCTTCGATGACGCGCGTTTTGGTTTCTTTGAATGACTTTGCGTAATGATCAAATCGGCTCAGTTCTTTTTTAAGGCTCTTAGTACTAGTATTTACTTCTGACGAGGCCTTCTGAGCGGCAATGACAATGCTGTTTTCAAATGCATACGGATAAACAATACCCCAACAATTTTCGAAACCGTTTTTGGCTAAGCACCGATTGAGCGTTGCCTCCGTAAAATAAATATTATGCTCTTCCCAAATTAGAGCATAGTCATTCTTTTCTAGTGCACTTTCACAATCAGGCACTTCAAAAACGGCGACACCTCCTGGTTTAAGCATGACGGATATTGCGTCTAGGAATTGGCCAGGCCGTTCGGAATGTTCCAATATATGCCTAACGATTAGACAATCCACCTGGCCTATTTCAGCGACGATGCCCTCCGCAACCTCATGAGAAAGCTCATGCTGAACACTTTCGATATACGCGTTCGGGGTCTCGATTTTCAAGTCACGATCTGGTTGAACTCGATATGTGTTCTTAAATCCCTTTTTCTCGAACCGCGACACTGTGGTGCAATCTTTAGCTGAAATGCCCAAGATCAACGCGTCTGGTTCTAGCGAATGCGCTTCGATTACGCGTTCGACCACATCGTCGAGGTGCTCTTCAGGCTCACGAAAAGACATCCAATCATGCCAGGGCACCAGAGCATGATGAGGCCAAGGATCATCCAATTGAACTGTTGCACACACGGTGCAAATGACAACGTCCAGGGCAGCATGAAAAGATTCAGGATGGGCATGGTCAATCAAGTTTTTTGTCACAGGCTGCATGCCTAAAGACAGCAGTTTAACGCCTAAGTGCCCCCCGCATATCAGACAGCGTCCCGGCATTATTGACCTAGCATTTTATTGGCTGACCTGTCTTCTTGCATAGCTTTGAATAGCTCCCGAACTCCATCTTCTAAGGCCATAAATGAGGTGTGAGGCAAGAGCGAATATAGGCGGGTACTGTTAAAATGATGGTCAACTTTATCTTTTGAACGTGGGCGAGACTCGACTGACAGTTTGACGCCAGCAGCTGCAGCAACTGCATCCAAGACGTCGATGAACGAATAACTGTGACCAGACACGAGATTGACTGCACCATCAAAGTCAGACTGTGCCAGCTCTGCGATAATGCGAGCGGCGTCTTCAATAAAGATAAATTCGCGTATTTCCGAGCCGTCACCCCAAAGGGTTATGGGTTCACCCTTTATGGCGCGATCAATGAATTGTGGCGGTCCATAACTGAGAGAAGTATCGCCAGGTCCGTAGATGGTGGGTGGACGAATAATGCAGAAGCTTTGTGCTCCACCATTTTCGATGGCTTTTTGGAGCATCCATTCAGAATTGTATTTAGCCAACCCATAGAACGTTCGCGGACAAAGATGCGTTTCTTCTGTAATAGCATCGTGCACGACATCTTCGCCATAGACCGCCGCTGAACTAACGAAAACAACGCGCTTCACCGGAGATTTGGCAAGCGCACGGCAAATATTTACCGTGATTTTCATATTCGCTTCGAACGTCTCAATGCTGTCTCCCATCTGACGTTTGATGGCGGCAAGAATTATGAGTGTTGTCTCCGCGTCAAGGTTGTCCGCTAAAGCCTTTGCAGCATCCAAGGACGCAAAGTCTCTTTGCTCGTGAGAGTGCCCGAGCACCTCATAAGAATCCGTCGCTTTAGCTAGGCAGTCCACAAGATGGCGTCCGATAAATCCTGTGTGCCCTAAAATATGGATTACCTCAGATATAGTAGCGTCTCCGGTCAATTTACGTATTCAGCGCGTGCAAACTCAGGCGTTGCCGAGTTTGCGCGCGCCACACCAGAGATCAAACTCACGTATGAGAACATCTGCGTTATCTGGCTCCCATACGAGCTTACCGTAGCCATTCGCCTGACCCGGCATTTGACTGCCCACGGGCAGCCCTAGCTTTTCATAGTGCTCCGGTGATTCGGTAGGATATCCCGGCACTAGTAGATTGCAGACAATATAATCGATATTTTTGTTGTAGTACGGCAAGAAACACGGGCCATTTCCAACAAAATAATTTAGGTCACAAGCTTCATAGAACGCATTGCGAATTTCCATATTGAGTGCTGCTAGTTCATTGATAACAAAGCGGTCGGGCAGATCAAGGCGTCCATTCAACGACGCCTCAGTATCGGGAACGAAAATCGGCACGAATCCTTTCGTTTCAACGTAATCTGCAAACTTAACCCACTCTGCAATATTGCTATTGCGCCCCTCCAAGAAAGAGCTCTGGCGCAAAGTCAAAGAAATTACAGGCCGGCCTTGTGCACGAGAAGCCGCCCAATTGCTTGCTGACGTCTTTGCATACTCAGTGGCCATAAGCCGCTGAATATCGACCCCTTTCTTAGCAAGCCTAATTGTGGCCTTGTGTTTGCCAAACATATATTGTGTGTCAATTCCAGCACCATCGGATCCAGGACCAACGGACGGAATGATCGGTGTCAGCTGAGCCGACATCTCAAAAAATAGCTCGCGATCATCGAAAATGGAGGACGATATGCACGACGGCAGCAGGCGTGTTGCTGAAAGTATCATGTAATGTAAACGCCAATATTTTTCTTGGCTGTTTGAAATTTTATCTCGTTGAGATCGTTGGCGAAAACCGTCACCCGACGCCATGACCGCGAACATGCGGCACCACTGCAGGCCCATACGCTCCCGTTTGATATCCGCGCACACAAGGCTAGGAAGAATTCCGAAATGAATTGGTTCGTGTTTTAAGTCATAAATGACGTTGAGACAGCTCATGCTTCTCCTCAGTTGGCCTAAAGCGCAATTAAAATGTCCGAATATTCTATATGGCGTTTATTAGATCGCACGTACGTTCGACGTTAGACAGTGGCTGCGAAGGCCCCGAAGGTAATATGAGTATTGAATTTGCGTGTTGTTCGGAATTTGGGAATTTTCGGCCAACTTGCTCTAAGTGAGGGGCGTGGTTAAGTGAGGTGTGAAATCTTCTTGTCTCGACTTGATTGTCCAGAAGAAATTTCTGAACTTTTGGAACATCTTTGGCCTCAACCTCCGTCCATAATGGCAATTCTCCCGCCTCCAGATTAATTGGGCAAACAGAGACCGTCTCACAAAATTGTAGCCGGTCCCGATAGGTTCTATAGACGTCCGTAACACGCTGAACTTTGTCTGCCACACTACTGAGTTGCACCAAACCGATAGCCGCTTTTAGGTCTGAATACTTAAAGTTAAATCCGGGACCATGGTACACTTCCGTCACCCCATCTGAAGTTACGCCGTTTAATTTTATCCTACTCATATGGTTATGTATTTCTTCATCACCCGTCACAACCACTCCACCTTGGCCGGTATTAATTAGCTTAGAAACGCTTAGCGAAAAGCATCCGATATGTCCGAGAGTACCTAAGAAACCATCTTCATTCTTTGAAAACAGGGCTTGGCAAGCATCCTCAATAACATAAATGCCCTTTTGCTCTGCAATTTCCATCAAGTCTGCAACAGGTGCCGCCCGCCCCCCTAAATGGACTGCAATGACGGCCTTAGTTTTAGAAGTGATGAGATTAAGCACTGCTGCGGGGTCGATTAAAGGACGGTCCCGCAGGGTATCAGCCAGCACGACTTTAGCACCTAGAATATGAGCCGCGTTCGCTGTCGCGATCCAAGTCGCGGCCGGAACAATAACTTCGTCACCGGGTTGCACACCGACAGCCAAAAGCGCGAGCAACAGCCCCGCGCTACCACTGGGAACAGCGGTTGCGAATGGCACATCTAGGGCATGTGCGATGTTGCTCTCAAAATCCCGTGAAATGGGGCCATCACTAAGCCTGCCTTCTTGCACAGCCAGGGCTACTTGCTCGGCTTCCGCCGCGCCCATTTTGGTTAGCCAGTATGGAATTCGATAGCCGGTGGAATCTACAACCACCTTAGCTCGCCAACTTTAGAAAAGGATCTCACGACGACGGCATACCTCTATATCCATGAATGAAAAATTTAACGCCTTGCCACGCAAAATATGCCGGGTCCGACGGAATGATGTCATACTTTTCACCAACCTCAAGCCACGCTCGTCTTTCGCCCACACTATTTCTTGCTCTATTGGCGTTCCATCCTTTGAATAGAATTAACGCTCCTTCAGCGACATGACCATGACCAAATAAATAATCTAGAACCTCAAACGTTGATAGATACAATGTTGAGTCCATATGAATCATACTGTACCGCGATTCATTCGGGATCATTGGCAAGGTGGTAGAATAAAACCCTTCAAATACCAGTACTTTTTTTGCATCGATTATCTTGGAAACGGTTGAATAGAGCTTGTCCGCTGACATTGTTTTAAGCGCCCCGGCACCCCAAGTCCCATTGACTACGTCGGGCGACGCCTTGTCAGCTTCGTGTTGCGCCTCAGGCATCCCCTGAAAACTATCAAAAAGGTGCAAACTCTTGATGTCATTGAGCTCAAGCCCCTTGCTTTGCAAGCGTTGCTCATATTCATGCATAGAGGCTGCTATCCATTGAGCTGTCCTTCCAGTGTTAGTCCCGAATTCGGCAATATGCCCGTCCACATGCGCATTGAAGGAATAAAGCACACCTAACGCCAATGCTTCGTATATTTGCATTTGGTTCAGAAATTCAGGATTGATTTTCTCAGACATTAGTAGTCCTACTCTCTCTTTGCATCAGGCGCGTGGTCTGTATGCGTCAGTTCTACATCACGAAATACTTGTACTTTAGGGAGAGGCACGATGAACTGCCCTCCATTAGCAAGGTATGTGTGATGTTTAGGAATAATGTTCTTGGAATATCGCCATGCGAATAGAAAGACTGCATCCACAGGCTCTTGTTCAAGGTGATGACCGCTCACAATAGGGATTTCATAGTAAGGTCCGTGTAGAGAATCCTGCATCGGCTTATCATCACAAATATAGATTACACGATCAGTCAATTCATATAGGTGCAGCAACGTCATTGTGCCGACAGATGCACCGAATCCAGCGATTAGATTTTGCCCGGAAAGAACGCGCGAAATGTCATCCTTGTTGGAGCGTATCTGCCGAGAAAATGACCTCAATGATGATCCCGAACCAAATCCTGCACGCTCTTCCCTCCTGACTAAATCTTCTACTGCAGGGCTTGAATTTGTTTTGGCATTTGAATGTTGAACGTAAACTCGAATAGACCCTCCCTTTGTCGGGATCTTTTGGACATCAACGATCTTTAAATCACGGTTTTCAAAAAAGGATTTTAGGGGCAATACGTTAAAGTAGGAAATGTGCTCATGATAAATCGTATCGACAAGAAAATTCTCCAAAACGTCAACGCCATATTGGGTTTCGAATACGAAAACGCCCTCCTTGGCGAGTACATGTCTAATGCCCTCGACGACGTCTGAAACGTCCTCAATATTGGCAAGGACGTAGTTTGCTAATATGACATCAAATGCTCCATGACTAGATAGGAGATCTGATGCTGTTGTGGAATTGAAAAAATCAGTCAGCGTTGGAATACCGGCATCCCTCGCTCTTGAAGATATGTTCTGAGCGGGCTCAACACCCAGCACATTGCACCCCGCATCCAGAAAATATTTTAGGTAAGTGCCATCATTACTACCCACTTCGAGAACGTTTAAACCGGTGAGTTCACGCCCTACAAATGAAGCCACCTGATCAAATGATGAGCCGAAATGCTTTGCCAAGCCAACGGAAATTGAAGTTCGGTAATTGTAGTTAGTGTACTGAATCTCTGGATCAACGATATCTGCCAACTGCAGGTGATAGCAGGCACTACACATATGTAAGTTTAACGGGACAAGCAGATCAGCATTCTGCTGTGACTCAACTTTACTACTATCACGCCCCACGTTTGGTGATTTGAATGGGAGCTTCGTTATCTCACAAACGTCCTCGAGATATTCCGATCCACACAGACAGCACGTTGTTCGATGGTGAAATGGGAGTTTCATAGGTTGAATTCGCGCACGTAGCCTTCTGGGATCGGGTAACTATCAACTATAGAACCCGATAACATTGAAAAACGGCCGTTTCGCCGCAGCGCCTGCAGCTCACCAAAATACAGAACCTGCTGATAGCTAAAAAGGTTTTCTGGCACTCAACTATGCGATCCTCGTGACATTATGATTAGCAGGTAATATCAAGAATACGTCACCTTTCTATAGAGTGTTCTTGCAGTATTCCTGTGCAAGAAGTAGGCGAGGCCTTCGCTCGTTTTTCCATACTGCCGAAAATACTTGTCAAGATTCTCTCTTTGCTCTGAGCTATGGGCAATGTGGAATGGGATTTCTTGATCTGTAAATACTTCTCTTGGATGGACAAGATAATTCTGGTCTTCAAGCTTAACGAAATCGAAGTTACTTTTTATAGTCTTATGACTTTCTATGTCGGTCAGGTCACTCTTACGCGTAATCAAAATTGAATGTAACTCCGCAATATAACGTTCTATCAAATCATCATACTGCCCCGCGTCCTTGATGAGTATTTCTAGAGCCATTATCACAATTTTAGAGATCTCTTCGAACAGTTCATTCACGGCATCCGTTCTATATTTATAAATCTGGTTTGACCCATATTCGCCATTCAAATACGCGTCAAATCCATTCCCCACAGTTAGGAATTCAAGCACCTCTTGCTCGGTTTCCCAGAAATTGCGTTCTTCATCTTCTTTGAACCGATCATAAAGAGCCCCAATATTGCCACCAGTCGTCTTAACGATGTCATGGATCTTTTCAATCAACGACGACTTCTTTAGGCCCATCACGGTCGCTAAGGCTACGCATTCGTCAAATATATTTCCGTTGTTAAAAATTGCTAAGGTTAGATTAAAAGCCCGGCATTCTTGGTAATCCCCAATAGACATCGACGCGTTGCCAATACAAACCTCATGGATTTCGGCAATATCAAGGACATCGTCATAAAGGGGGTAACTTCCATAGCACCGGGGAAGAACGCGGAAACGAGTTTGATACTCAAAACGGGCCCTATCTTTTTGGCTAGCCCCTTCAGTACCCGGCAACAAAATAAATTGAAACGTCCGCATATCCTGTATGCCTGAATCAATAAGATCGTATACCGACTTAAAGTGTTTGTCTGGAGTATCACCTGGCAGACAAAGAATGATTTCACTAAACGTGGTCGTATTCGTTTTCTCTGCCGACTTTGCCATCGCAACAATGGCCTCTAGCGCAATATTTGTTCTTTTAATATTTGCCAAAACCTCAGGATCGGTAGATTGCACAGAAGCGCCAATATGCATACTCGTCCCGAGCACGCCGGACATTTCAATAATGCGTTTCTTTTGGTTTTTAGCCGTTGCCGAGGCAATGTGAGCTGGCCAATTGGATTGAGCTCGTCGCCGCGCTAAATCCGTCGCAGTAATTATATCGTCGGGAAACATACCCCAATTCAAATCTGCCAAAGTTAGGCCAGGCACCTTTACGCGCGTGCCAATGTAGTCCAATTCTTTTGTTATTCGATCCTGAGAGAACCGAGCCGTTTTGCTCATGTACTTTATGCCGTCATGGCAGAAGGTGCATGAGTATGGACAGCCACGAGATGTCTGCATAAGGGGGTTTAGATTAGTATCAAAAAACTTATCCATCATTCCATTCAAGTACGGAGATGGAAGGTTTTGATCGAGTTCTCTTATGCGCGGCGTCGCGGAGCCGCGAATGATTGCGCCGTTTAAAATATAGTGCACCGACGGAATTTCTCTTCCGCTCTTTTTAAGACCATCTCCATCGAATTTTGCGCTTATAAGAGCTGTGACCAATTCAGCAAAAGCCAGCTCGCCTTCGCCATCTACATAGAAATCTATATTTGGGTGTTTCCGCAGAAACTCTAATTGCTCTTCTTTGTCTATTGGATAGTTGGGGCCGCCAAAGATCGTGACGACGTGAGGGTGTCTCTTCTTAATCTGCGACGCGTATTCATACTGAAGACGTTCATTCCACATGTAGTTAGAGAAAGCTGCAATTTGTGGAGTCCTGTTCCCCAAAAATTCGGAAAGATCTTTTGGATACTTAAATAATTGTATCTCGACGTCCCTCTCTACGACGGACTCTAGATGTGCAGCAATGTACCCGATTGCCAAAGGGGTATTGTTCGCGTCAATAATCGTTCCGGTATGTGTCAATTCAGACAATGTAATCAAGGTCATTTATGTCTTTCCTGAGGATAGCTAAGAACTAGCGTTTGTGTCGCATTCAGCTCGTCTAAAATTACAGGCAATAGAGTATGAGGGTGCCGAAACACTGTTCTATATGAAAAAAAGACGGCCCAACCGCCTTCAATGTGCCTCAATCCTATGCCCAGGAACAGAATTCAAAGCCAGCCATCCGGTTAAGGTGGAAAACTCCTTCTATTTTTGCATCTCCTGATACCAGTCGTTAGAATATATATAGCTCTTAGAGATGTTTCCAGGCCGTGAGTTTGAGTAATTCTAGACATGATTTTCATGGTAGCTAGGCACGTACACCGACGGTTTCATGATCGCAACAGAAAAGTCTCCGTTCCAAATCTCAATTAACAAGAAAGGCCAACCATGGACCTTGGATTGAAGGACAGACACGTCTTCCTGACCGGGGGAAGCCGTGGGATTGGCCGTGAAACAGCCCTTTCATTTGCCGAGGAAGGAGCCCGGGTGACTGCAATCGGTCGAGATGTGAGCCGCATCGAAGATGTTGCCACAGAGCTTTCTGCATTCGGCGGCGAACATAGGGTTTTGTGTTGCGACCTAGAAGTGGAAGAAAACCTGCAACAGGCTATCACAGACGCAGAAAATGCTTCGGGACCAATCGATGTGCTCATCCACAATGTAGGGGGGAGCCTTCATATAAGAGAGGTCCTGTCACCCAAGTCAGACTGGATCAAAGTTTGGCAACATAACGTCGGAATTGCCATCGACATCAATAATCAAGTCGTCCCAAAAATGGTCGAAAAGGGATGGGGACGAATTGTATTCATGTCGTCCCGCGTTGCAGTCGAGTATGGGGGAGCGGCTCCCTATTCAGCCGCAAAAGCATATCTCAATGCCTATATTACAATACTCGGCCGGGAGTTGGCCGAGAAAGGCGTACTGTGTAACGGCATTATGCCGAGTGCAATTGAGGCCGCGGGCAACAGCTGGGCAAAAGCCAAAGTCAACAACCCTCAGTTTGTAGAAGAATTCCTAAAAGAACACCAAGCCATAGGCCGGCTCGGCACACCCCAGGATCTTGTACCGTTCATTCTGCTTCTAGCCTCTGAGGCTAATAGATTTGCTGCGGGATCCATTTTTTCAGTGGATGGTGGTAGTATGTAGTACTGTAATTACCCCAATGGACGAGTGCGATTCACACCCCCCATTTAGCCGTTCATTCCAAGCGCAAGGAGCAATTGGAGGTAACGGAAACGCTACTACAAACACAAGGCACATCACATTGTCACAAACGTTTGAAAATGAATTTCTTGAAAGTGGCTTTTTAGTCGCCAAAGCTCATCAGCCCGACCAGATAGAGCAGATCAAAGGTATTATTTTTGATAAAGCGCGAGAGATATTGGATGTTGACAGCGCTAACGCTGAAAGCTTCTTTGACAATTTTCATAGAAACGGACTAAACGATTCTGATCTCAATGATTTTCGGGTACGTCTCATTTCTGAATTTAATTCGGCCCCCAATGTTTGCGAGATAATCTTTGAAGCATTTAAAGACACACTTTTTAGCCTAGTTGGCCCGGACGCCGTTGTCCAAAAGAGTGTCAACATCGTCATTCAACAACCAGGTGACACATCAGTCTCACCCGCACACAGGGACGCGCCTCCGAATTCGCTGTATGAGGTTGTAGTTTGGCTCCCCTTGACCAAGTGCTACGGGACGAAAGGGATGAGCATTTTGGACAGATCAGCATCTTCTCTTGCTAACGAAATGCTGGAAAAAGAACCTCCTGCGTATGAGGATTTCAAAAAATTGGCCGCGGCAAAGGGAACGCCTCTTGAAATGGATTTTGGAGAAGCGTTATTTTTTTGGACTGGTCTTTATCATTACATCCCAGTGAATGCCGAAAGTGAAACACGATGGTCGCTAAACTTAAGATTTAAGAACACGTTCTCGCCGTACGGAAGAAAAGGCATCCCCGATTACTTTCGCATTGTTTCGTCGTCACCGTTATCAAAATTGGCCATAGGCCAAGCAAAAAAGTCGGACTTGCCGACATGAAATCGTTTTATTCGTGTCTGGATAACGGATGTTCAAACACGTTAACGCAGGCCATGCAGCACACGATCAATGGCCAAATGGCAACCGACAACTTCGGCACCGTTGTCTTCTATACGGCTGAAGACAGAGAAACATTGGGGCACCAGTCCGTGATGCGTTCGAAAATCATGGAGCGACCTGCCATAGACGGGATTGTATATCTGCGCTTATATCAGTTCTGTTATTCAGGGACATTCGACTTTGGCTTTCTTATGGAGTTGCTGGATAACGGTTACGAAGTCCATTTTTCCCGTGAAAAACTCTCAATCCAACACCGAGATCAACTTGATGAGCTATACGAAACTTTGAAGGTGTTTGAGTTCTTGGCCGCGCAAGAACAGCCCTCTAACCCAGGCGCGTTGTCAGACTAGAACTCTCTAAGCACGCCGCCCTTGAAGCGCCGCCAACGAAACCAATTTCCAGTTTGTTTTCAATAGGACTTGAGGCCATGTCAAACCTATTACCGAACACAAAAGAAGTAGCACCGAATGTCTATTACACAACGGATACAGTCGTTTGCTTCGATCGGGAATGCATTGCATTCCTAAAGGAAAAGGCTCAGCAGGCTCAGCAACGGCGTGCCCGCTTATGCGCTCATACATCACCTGATGCGACACACCACTCCATGTTAATTGTTACTAGAGGTGATGGCATCGTTCCGCCGCATCGTCACACTAAAAAGGCTGAGACTATGACGGTCATTGAGGGCTCCGCAGACGCACTTTTATTCGATGATTCTGGTACGGCGACTAAGACAATCCATATGTCCCCACCACAGGATGGCGGTGTATTTTCTTACTATATGCCAGCGGATATCTATCATACGATTTTACCCAGATCTGACTGGTATGTTTTTATCGAAACGACGCAAGGACCCTTCGAGGAAGCTGGTATGGTCATACCGTTATGGGGTCCAAACGTCGATGATCCAGATGAATGCGAACGTTGGCGCGCTCAATGTGAATCTGCAGTCTCAACCCTATCCGAGAATGAGTCCTAGCGGGAGTACGCATTGAATTGACTGACTTACCCCCGTCAGCAGCAAAGGCGAAATAGTTCTTATGAAATATTTACATACCATGGTCCGGGTAACCGACCTTGACGCTTCCATCGACTTCTATTGCAATAAGCTTGGTCTCAAAGAATTACGCCGGTGGGACAATGAAAAAGGTCGTTTCACCTTGGTGTTTCTAACGGCGCCAGGTGACGAAGAGGCTGCTGTCGAACTCACCTATAACTGGGATCCTGAACCCTATGCTAGCGGGCGAAATTTTGGCCACCTTGCCTATGAGGTGGATGATATCTATGCCACCTGCCAACGCCTTCTAGATGCCGGCGTAACAATCAATCGGCCACCGCGAGAAGGACGCATGGCCTTCATCCGCTCCCCCGACTTAATCTCAATTGAGCTTCTACAAAAAGGAGAGGCTTTACCCGTTAAGGAGCCGTGGGCGTCTATGGAAAATATAGATAAGTGGTAGCGCCCTGAAATAGGGACTTAATGGATCCGGACTTCAGGTCCCGGCATTTGGCTAAGTTTTGAGAGCAAGTATTCGAGCCAATTGATACTGCATGACGCGGTCAATCGGGCCTAAACCCAAATTCTATGGCGACCACTGTGAAAGCTCGTTTTTCAGCACTTTTGCGACATTGTGCTCAGAAAACAGCGAATCACTGATTTTTGAGCGATTTTGTAGCACAATTGGCCAATGGCCTTGCACCAAGTTAGGTTTAAGCGAAAAGAACGTTGAGCAACGGTAAAGAAATATGAACCTTAAAGATCACATCCGCCAAATCCCTGATTTCCCCAAGCCGGGAATCAATTTCTTTGACATATCCACCCTCATTGGCCACCCCGACGCCTGGAAAACGGCAATCGCACGTATGGCTGAAGATATAACGCAGTATCAACCCGACTATATAGCCGGCATTGACGCGCGCGGATTCTTAGTAGCGGCGCCACTCGCTATCGCTCTTGGATGTGGAGTCATCATGATACGAAAACCGGGCAAACTTCCAGGCCATACTCTTTCACATTCTTACGAATTGGAATACGGCACGGACGCAATAGAAATTCAGCATGATGCTGTTCAGGAAGGGCAGCGTGTTGTTGTCGTGGACGACTTGTTAGCAACGGGCGGAACCCTTCAAGCAGCGGTTTCACTTCTGCAAGATTCAGGGGCTGACGTTAAGGCTGCGGCTTGCATGATCGAGTTGACGTTCTTAAACGGGCGTAAGCGGCTAGACATTCCATGTCACACACTCCTCGCCTATAACTCCGAGTAGTTTAGCAATCGTTTTAAAGTCAAAGTGTTTGATTGCAGCGATGGATACGATGGACGCGTTTTAGCTGCGTAACGCTGAAATATTCTGAGCGTAATCGCCTGAGCCGAAGACAGCGCTTCCCGCGACAAGGACATCTGCCCCTGCAGCAATGCAGCGTTTTGCTGTTTCAGGGTTAACTCCACCATCGACTTCCAGCTCAATAGGTGCATCTCCGATCATTTTCCTCAAAGTCTCAATTTTATCCAATTGAGATTCAATGAAATGCTGGCCGCCGAAACCTGGATTGACCGTCATGACGAGAATGAGGTCGACATTATCTAAAACAAACGCCAAGTTTTCGGCTGGCGTAGCCGGATTTAAAGATACTCCAGCTTTAGCGCCAAAACTTCGTATCATCTGCAGAGACCGATCAAGGTGGTTACCTACCTCTGCATGAACCGTGATGATGTCGGCTCCCGCATCGGCGAAGTCCTTTAAATAAGGATCCGCCGGATCGATCATCAGGTGGACATCAAGTGGCTTCTGCGTATGCGAACGGAGTGCTTTAACTACAGCAGGCCCAATGGTCAGATTGGGAACAAAATGGCCATCCATAACATCGACATGGATGTAGTCGGCTCCCGCTGCATCAATTGCCCTCACCTCCTCACCCAGACGGGCAAAATCAGCGGACAATATAGACGGAGCGATTTTTACCGACATGCGGTCGACTTCCCTTTAAAAATGGTGCCTAAAAAAACAGAAGCTTTCAAAGACAATTTTTTACAGCGTCAACCACTGCATTAGCCGTTATACCAAAATGCTCATAGAGTTTACTTGCAGGGGCAGATGCACCAAACGTCGTCATACCTATCGTCACACCATTACTGCCGACGTAGCGCTCCCAGCCAAAAGTAGATGCTGCTTCTACTGCAACCCTGGGAGCCGAGCCAAGAACTTGCGTGCGATAGGCTTCATCTTGTTCATCAAACAATTCACAGCACGGCATAGAAACCACCGCTGCAGATATTCCAGCCTCTTTCAATTGAGCTTGGGCGTCGAGGGCTAGAGAAACTTCAGAGCCGGTTGCCAAGACCGTTGCTTGGCGTGTGGTATGCCCTTCAGAAAGAACATATCCACCTTGAGCACACAAATTATCTTCTGTTTCAACAAGCCGTACCGCGGGCAACCCTTGGCGCGTTAGCGCCAGGACCGTCGGGCGATTCTGTTGTGAAACGGCTAGCGCCCAGCACTCGGCCGTCTCCGTAAGGTCAGCGGGCCTCATGACCAAGACGTTGGGGATCGATCTGAGACTGGCCAAGTGCTCTACGGGCTGATGAGTAGGCCCATCTTCACCGAGCCCGATGGAGTCATGAGTCATAACATAGATGACCCTTTGCCCCATCAGACCTGAAAGACGGATGGATGGCCGACAGTAGTCGGTAAACACCAAAAACGTCCCGCCGTAAGGAATAAATCCACCGTGCAAAGCAATTCCGTTCATAGCCGCCGCCATACCGTGCTCGCGAACACCCCAGTAGACATAACGACCGGAAAAATCATCAGCGGTTATCGGCTGTGTATCTTGGACTTTCGTATTGTTTGATCCCGTTAGATCCGCTGATCCGCCGATCATATTTGGAATGCTTTTTACAAGCTCGCCCAGAACGTCTTCAGACGCTTTTCGCGTTGCCATTTTTGGCGCTTCAGAGACCGCCTTCTTTTTGATCTCGGTAATAGTGCTTTGCCAACCCTTTGGAAGAGAACCGGTCATGGCGCTTTGAAACGAGGCTCGTGCCTCCGATGGCAATGCGCTTAAGCTATTGTTCCACGCGTCCCGCATGGCTTGGCCGCGCATACCTACGGCGCGCCAGGCTGTAAGGATGGGCTCTGGCACCTCAAACGGTGCATACGTCCAGCCCAGCGCGTCTCTCATGCCAGCAATTTCATCTTCACCCAGTGGAGCGCCATGGGTCTTCGACGTACCTGCAAGGTTTGGAGCCCCAAATCCAATCTGAGTACGGCACGCGATAAGAGAGGGGGCATCTGTAGACTTGGCATGAGCAATTGCCGCAGAAACGGCTTCCGGATCATGACCATCTACCGCGGCAGCATCCCAGCCGCTGGCCTTAAAGCGGGCAATTTGATCATCTGAAACTGACAAGTCGGTCGGGCCGTCGATGGTGATCTTGTTGTCGTCAAATAGTACAATTAGTTTACTGAGCTTCAAATGGCCGGCCAACGAGACCGCTTCATGACTAATGCCTTCCATAAGGCATCCATCACCAGCGATGACGTAGGTGTAGTGATCGACAATATCGGCGCTGTAACGAGCTGAGAGAAGTTTCTCGGCCATAGCCATACCCACAGCGTTAGCCAAACCTTGACCGAGCGGACCCGTTGTCGTTTCAGCGGCTGACACATGACCGAATTCAGGATGGCCTGCGGTGTTGCTCCCTAGTTGGCGAAAATTCTTGATTTGCTCAATCGGCATGTCCTCATAACCGCATAAGTACATAAGGCTATAGAGCAACATCGAACCGTGACCGGCTGAAAGCACAAACCGGTCCCGGTCCGGCCAACGGGGATCGGCCACATCAAATTTCAAAAATTCGGTAAACAATACCGTGGCAACATCTGCCATACCCATTGGCATCCCTGGATGTCCGGAATTGGCCTTTTGCACGGCATCAACGGAAAGAAACCGAATGGCATGGGCCAGGTCGGTCGAGGTTACGGCAGGAGAGGAATCGTTCATGAAAATCTGTTCTGATTGGCGCGGTAAATGACAGGAAGAATGGCTAGGGTTTTGGCGGAGCGCGCCATGGATTGCAAGGCCTTAAATGGTGCACGGTGATCACCAACCCAATATAAAGCGCACCTTTTGTGCGCCCCAAGTTTGACGGCGGGGCCGGGAAAAGCATAAAGGGACAAAGGGAATGGGGGCCAATCAAATACTTATTGGTTTTCTTTGGCCAGCGGAGCGCGCCGCGATACCATTAGTTTCGATTCTAAATAATAATAGTGCTTGTAGACAAAGCCCGACATAAGGGTACAAAAACAGCTCAAGCCGCCGAAGCACTTCATGCGCACCCAAAGCATTTTTCTATGCGGCATGATGGAATACGCATCGACTTTCATGCCAACGGCGGACTGAGAGTCGTATTACGCAAAATAAAGCTTAATACGGCATTACCTAAGCGCAAATTGCACCGGCATGATCCGAACCGAGCACTTAATACTGGCGGATATTCAGGCCCATTTTTTATATAGCCGCACAGCGAAAAGTAGCGCCAAGACGACCGCGTAAATTGTTGGCTCGGTGAAATCTGCTTTGATCATCATAAAGAAATGGATCACTCCCAGAACACCTGCTGGATAGACTAAAATGTGAAGACGGCGCCACCGTCGCCCACCAAGCCTTTTTACCATGGCATCGGTTGACGTCGTAGCCAAAGGCACGAGCATCAATACAGCACCCACACCAAGCGTGATGTATATTCTCTTGATGACGTCTTGAAAAATTCCAGGCCAAAAGAAATATTGATCGAGCCCGATATAGCTCATCAGGTGCAAAGTTACATAGAAGAAAGCGTAGAGACCCAGCATCCTTCTCAGCCTCCCAATCACTGCCCATCCGCTTAGGATTCGAACGGGTGTGACCGCCAAGGCGATTAGCAGGAACCGAAGCGCCCAGTCACCCAGATATCGTGTGATCGTTTCAATAGGATTAGCCCCAAGATCACCCGTTAGACCGCGTCCGACGAGCCAAATGGCCGGTATGAGTCCAAGCAGTAATACCAGAGGCTTGAGCCAGCGATCCGGTTTCAGTGCTTTTCGCTTCGAGTTTGAATGCGTATCTTGAGTAGTATCGGTCATAACAACTGCCGTGTAGTGTAGTGTAGTGTACCGTACAAACGTGTGCAAAAGTAACACTGCACACATCGGTGTGAAACACGCGTTCGTGAAAGTTAAGACGATAGCTATTGACACGACCGGCAATAAATTCGGGCCTGTTTGGCTCACACCAGGCATCGGTAAAAGCAATGCCTGGACGCTCATGTATGCCGCTTTTTTCACAATCGGATTACTAACTTTTATTGGTGTCAGCACGCCTTATGTTCTGAGTGAAATTCTAGAAATTCCCACTGGCGAACAAGGACAGATTAGCGGCACCTTGGTCTTTTGGACTGAGGTCGTAACCCTTATCGTTTTTGGACCGGTGGGCGTCGCAGCCGACCGAATAGGCCGCAAATCAGTATACCTGTTTGGGTTTCTCACAATGGGTGTGGGCTACGCTCTTTATCCGACGGCTGATACAGTTACTGAACTGATCGCTTATAGACTCATTTATGCGATTGGGATCGCCACCACAACCGGCATGCTGGCCACAATTGTGACCGATTACCCGCAGGAAGAGTCCCGCGGCAAGCTCGTCGGTATTGTCGGCGCCATGAATGGCCTTGGCATTGTATTCATAAATTTGGTTTTCGGCTCATTGCCGGAGCGGTTCGTCGCTTCCGGCATGGATGGCACCGAAGCCGGTGAGATGGTGCATTGGCTCGTTGCTAGTCTTTGTGTTTTGTCGACAATCGCCCTGTGGTTCGGGTTAAAAGACGGCACGCCGGCGAAAGAAGAAGACAAACCTTCAATACGGGAACTGGCAGTTAGTGCTTTCCGGCAAGGAATTCGCAACCCAAGAATTGCGTTGTCTTATGGCGCCGCCTTTATTGCCCGGGGCGACCTCGTCATTCTTGGAACCTTTTTGACACTCTGGGGCACGACCTCCGGGGTCAACAATGGATTACCCACAGACGAAGCAACAACAAAAGCAACGCTGACTTTTGTTACCGCACAATCTGCAGCGCTTGTGTGGACCCTTTTCATCGTATTTTTTATAGACAAATTTAACCGCACCGGATTCTTGGCATTTTGCATGGCGATAGCTGCTCTGGGCTATCTTGGTATGGGCATGGTCGATGACCCCACCGCCGCTTCTGCACGGCCCTTTGTTATTCTCTTAGGTATTGGGCAGATATCAGCCTTCTTTGGGTCCCAGGCGCTTATCGGTCAGGAAGCACCTCTGGCTGAACGCGGCGCTGTAATCGGCGGATTTAATATTCTGGGAGCCTTGGGTATTCTCGTCTGTTCTGTGGCTGGAGGCTGGCTATTCGATTCTGTGTCGCCAGGTGCAACATTTGTCATGATCGGATTGATAAACGCGTTCATATGCCTGGTCGCGATTGCCTTACGCCTCACGGCGCCGGGCCGCATGCCTGGCGTTCCAGACGAAAGTGTCATCGCGGCCCGTTTAGGTTGAATCAAGGCCTGGCGTGAACCTGGCCTTAAAATTGCCTGATTTCCGCTATTTTCATTGTATATTGGCACAGTGTGGATTGACTTGACCGCCCTAGGGCGTGTCTACATAAGCCGCAAATAATTAGTGATTTGGGAGCATTTGCTGGCGCTTAGATCGCTGGCCAATGGCGCATACCAAAAAAGTTATGAGTTACGTCACAGTGTATTCACGCCCATCCAACTTAGAACAATCAATTTCTGCAATGCTTAACGGCATATTCTCCGGCAAGAAATTATGGTTGAGGCCTTTTCTCGTCATTTTCATTGTTGCCGTAGTAGAACCCGCAATCGCCGATAATCTTACCATTTCGGACTCACAAACGTCCGGCGTCAGCACTGCGACAGGTGATGGAAACGGACCCGGCAACATTATTGTTGACGGTGACGGCTCGATCGAGCTCACAACTGGCGTTCCTGTCACAATCAATAGCAACAACACACTTTCTAATCTCAGCACGATTGCTGTCGAAGCAGAAGCCGATACCACCGGCGTTCTCATCGACCTGAATGCACAACCGATACTGGACAGTGGCATATCCAATATCGGCACTATTACGGTACCTGGGCCACCAGACGACAGTGCTCTTATAGGCACGCCCGTGGAAAATGCCGGCATTCGCATGATCGGCACCGGAACATTCAACGGATCGATCGATAACGCCGCTGGAGCCAGTATTATTGTGGGCGGCAATGCCTCGACCGGTATCTCTGTTGGTAACATGATCGGTAACATTACGAATGATGGCACGGTTTCGACGAACGGGATCGAATCTACGTCCATTGGCATCTACGGAGACCTCGTCGGAAACATTACCAATAATAAAAATATCATAGCGAGCGGACGAGACAGCATCGGCCTTTACGTTGGTGGATCTGTAACCGGCACGATCACACAAAACAGCGGGATTTCCTCTGGTCGTAACGCTACCCGAGACTTTGACGGAAAGATTGTTCCTGAAGTGGTTGGCGATGCAGCCGTTTGGATTGCAGGGTCAGTATCTGGCGGTTTCCAAATCACAGGTAATCAGGTCTCAGAAGCCGGCGAGCTCGAGCTGACCTCGGACGACCCAGCTCTCTCTATTATAGATGCAGAACTCACCGTCATTGGCTCGGGTCAAGCCGTGCGGGTTAGGCCCGGCGGCCCAGGTGGCACCTTGGCTGACATCACTATGGGCGTAGTTGGTTCAGGCGATAACGCCTTTGCAATATTAAACCAAGGTGTGATCAGCACCGGCGCCAATGTCGAAGGATCCGACGCTGAAGCGGTCACGATCGAAGGCCTGGTCTCTAGCGGAACAGTTTACTCGGCCACACTTACCGGAGGCTTACGTAATGACGGTGGTGATATTCGCGCTGGTACAACCGACGGCACAGCGACAACCTTAAGAATTGGCAACTATGGTAGCGTGCCAACTATTTTAAACAGCGGTGACATTCTTGCTGTTACGCTCGATTCTGGAGAAGACACCGAAACCAACGTTATTAGCGAACTGGGGGGAAATGCCTTCGCAATTATCGTTGAAGAGCAAGGTTCTCTGTCCTCCGTAATCAACACAGGCACTATCCAGGCAGATGCCGCCGGCTCTGGTTCAAGTGCCGGCGCCATCATTGATCGATCTGGCTCGATAACTTCGTTCTCAAACACGGGCGACGTCCTCGCAACTATTCGGGACGGCTCTACAGGCACATCCACGGCGCTTGATGTGCGAACGTCGGTAAGTGACATCTCCTTTTTCAACTCTGGAACCATCACCGGTGATATTTATCTCGGTGATGGCAGCGATACATTTACGATGACAGGCGGGGCGATTACCGGCGACATCACCTTGGCTGGCGGGAATGACGTTGTCTCTATTTCAGATGCCACGGTTTTAGGGTCTTTCCTATTTACAACGGGAAACAAAACCGCCTCCATTTTAAACTCGACATTGAACGGTGGGATTATAGAGAACGGCGCGATCATTGATCTATCGTTGTCCAACACGGACTGGACGGTTACAGCAGGTGAAGCCGCCACGATGCGGACTTTAGATGTCCAAGGATCTTCGACGCTGCGTGTCGAAGTTGATGGCGTCAACAACCGGGCCGGTACAGTCCTGGTTACCGGTACCGCCACACTGTCAGATACAACGACAATAGTCCCGGTACTGGTCAATGTTATCTCGGATCAGCAAAGGTTCACATTGGTGCGTGCAGGCCAGCTCAATGCGAACCTTGTTTTTGACGTGGCGCGTATTGCGGAAACGTCATACATGCATACGGTTGGGCTCGTCCTTGACCCCAACGATCCAAACGCAATATTTCTTGATGTGACCCGACGGTCAGCTGCAGACCTTGGTTTATCAGAGAACGCCGGCCTTTACTACGACGCCTCCAGCACCGCTCTTGGAACAGACTCTGCGCTATTTACAAACTTGGCTTCTATTACCGAGCAAGCCAGTTTTGAAAATGCCCTTACCCAGTTCCTGCCAGACACAAGCAATGCTGTTATGCAGGCCGCCATTAACCAACAAAACATGGCCTTGGGTGCTATCACGCGTCGCTTGGATCGTGTCCCAGCCGTCGGCTTTTACAAAGACCGTCCCACGTTGTGGCTGCAAACCATGGGCAATTATTCGAAGCAAAAGGCGAAAGGCGAGCGTCCTGGTTACACATCATGGTCAGGAGGAGTAGCCATCGGGACAGACCGTCAGGTCAATGAGATTACGCGCGCTGGCTTGGCCTTTACTCAACTTTGGAGCTTCCCTGACGAATTGTCTTCACTCGACAAACCGACTGAATACAGCAGTTCTCAACTCAACGGTTATTTCAGAATGGGGAACTCCTATAAGCACCTCCAAGGTGCTGTGACGTTTGGATACGATTCCTTCAACAGCGAACGGCGCGTTCTGTTTGGCGCTATCGATCGGACAGCCCGTGGAAATTACAACGGCTATGAATTCGCTACCGCTTGGAAATTAGCACTGGGCTACAAGCGCGGTAATTTTAGACTGATCCCAGCGGCCACGCTGAATTATTTGTATATGCATCAGGGCTCATTCATTGAGACCGGCGGCGGTGGCGGTCTCAATCTGGATGTGCCGGAGAATAATCGGGATTCATTGCGCGCCGGACTAGGATTGGCTGGGCGACAAGAATTTATGCTTGAAGACGAGTCTATTTTGCAGCTCGAATTGAGGACCAATTACACTCGGGAATTCATGTCAGGGACAGGCAATATAGACCTAGGCTTCGCCGCAGGCGGAGCAGCCTTCATTCTGAACACAGCGGCCCTAACGCAAAACGTGATTTCTCTGGGCGCAGGTCTGTTCTACAAAAACGATCACGCCACAATTTCGTTTGATTACGACGGTGAGAAAGCCAGTGGCTACACGGGGCACACCGGAACTGTGACGGTACGGTTTCGCTTCTAAATCAATTCAAGTCCCGCGCGATACGAAACCCAAACATGTAATACCCGAGATCTTCGGGATCGCGGCCACGAAACGTTGTCCGGTGCCGGCTCAATCGCGTGCGCCAGCTACCGCTGCGCACTGCGCGCTTTTCGCATTCACCAGACACCTGATACGCCGAACCATCGGTGGGCTCTTCAGCATACAGCATAGGCGAACAATCTTCTGTCCACTCCCAGACGTTGCCAATGGTGTCATAAAGACCAAAAGCATTGGGTCGGAATTGCCCAACGGGCGCGACCATCATATAGCCGTCATCACATTGAGCCGCAGTGGCAGAAGCGTTGGAGTTTAGTGTCGAGCGCGGTTCTTTTAGGCCAGAGTCCTCAAATACGTTGCCATACTCACACACTTTCGTTGCATCCTCACCCCACGGCCAAGCCGCTGTTGACCCCGCTTTGGCGGCGAATTCCCATTCTGCTTCGGTGAGGAGGCGATAAGGTTGCCCAGTTTTTTCGGCAAGCCACGCCACATAGGCTTTGGCATCACGCCATGTCACGCAAACCACCGGTTCATTGCCGGCGGGAGGCCGGCCGAGGCTCGGGTCAAGCCAGTTCACGCCGTCGACGGGGGTACGGCCAGCCCAGGACACGCATTTATCGACGGGGGCATGGCCAGTGTCATCCACAAACAATGTGTAGTCCGCCTTGGTAATCTCAAACCGACCAGCAGCATACGGTTTTGCAATAACGACGCTGCGGACGGGGCCTTCGGGCCGAAGTTCATTGTCACGCATCTGCTCCATGTGGTCTGAGCCCATTTGGAATGAGCCGGCTGGAACTACGACCAGTTCAGGGCAATCAGCGCAGTCACGGAATACCGCCCCTGGAGATAAGCTCGTGGTCTCAGCTTGAACTGCCACAGAGCCTTTAAGCAGACCGGCGATTAGCAGACCAGCCAATGTTATCGCGTGCGTCTTGTACATATTTTCCCCTTCACCGAATTCAGTGTCGAACCTTACGGATAGAAACGGAGTGGACGCAATGGTGTGGGACATATCATCGCCCGCCAGTTGGACACGATACGGAGCACGACTAGCCAGCACCTCAGTGGCTTGGCCAGCACGGCAATAGCTTGGTATGACTCCAAGGACAGAACGTCATCCGGCAAAGAGGACCTCACAGATATGCACCATCATCATAATACAGCCGAAAACCCGGCCGCGCGGCCATCCCTGCTTTCAGATACATTCAGCCCAGTCCCTGCGGCCTTGAGCCGACGTGGTATGCTTGGTGGCGCCGGTATGGGAGCAGCAGGTATAGCTGCTACTTCGCTGATGACGAATGCCGCAAGAGCAGACTCACACACAGGTGTTCCCGCTGCTTTCGACAGCATGGATCCGGAAACAAACCTCAGGACATTGCTAAAAATTCAAGCCGACTTGTCTGGCGAAGAGGTCATCAGCGGGTTCGGCGGCAAGGCCTGGATGTGGGTGCCGGGTGAGGCAAATTATCTGGCTTTTGAAACCTACGGCATCGGAACAACCCGCTTGGATTATCAGGGCGACGGCGTGTGGAATTTTCATCATCGCGAAGTGCTCTATTACATGGACCCGAAGACGGGTGAAATTCTGGATACCTGGACCAACCCTGTCACGGGACGCACGGTCGAGGTGCTTCACATTCTCAATGATCCTGTTAATCGTATCTCAAAAGTCAAAGGCGGGTTCATTGAACCGCCGTTCGATCATGTCATCGTTGGCGACCGTATCGTCTTTCAGGTTGATGTCTTCCGGACGCAAAACAACCCCATCAGCCGCAAAGAATACCCACTGCACTCCCAGCAAGATATTTATCAGTCCTGCGAACTGTGGGCGATTTCCAGCAGCCTATCGGATTGCGTAAATCCAGATGTGACCTCTGCCCCGAACCACACAGCCTGGGCGCGCAACGGCATGTGGCTGCCGTTTATGGAAATGGGCAACCGCGCCGGGCACATGGTTTACCACTCACAGTCATTCAAGTGCATGAATGGGCTCGACGGGTTACCGAAATACGTTCGGGATTACACGGCCAAGAATCACCCGCAATATCTCGAAGCACCGAAGGAGTGGAAAGGCCTTTCCGAAAACGAAAATACCTGGTCTTACGCCAAGAAAATCATCGACGAGAAAAGAGAACAAGGCCGCGGCGGGCCAGGCGGCAAAGGCTCTGTCTTTGGAGTGTCTGACGCGGGGATGTAAGATTTGATTGACCCCTAGAATCAACGCCCTAGATATCTAACGGGGCGTTTTTCGAGGAACGAGCCCATAGGAGAGGCTAGTTTTTCGCATTTATGCTGAAAAAATAGCGCCTTAGGGGAAAACGAAACAACCCCATTAAGAAACTTTTACCCTTCTTTTTGAAAGGGATAGGACCGCGCCCCTGATTGCGGCTGAATAACCAACCTTCAGTCGCTCGCAAAAACCTCATTTATGCGCGTCGCCTGGTCCGCGTTCACGGCACTGCACCCGGTAAAACCGAGATACTTAGCTTGCGCCAGATGCTCTTCAAAACCTGTTAAGTCAGTTCGATGAATGAATGGCATATCATAGGCAGCAATACCCGTCTTTGCCGCCGCGGCCGCAATACTCTGCCGGGCCCCTAAAATTTCTGTCGTATTAGGGTTGGGTTTCACGTCGAGCGCTTTGGCTAAATCGAATGCGCCAACCAAGAAAGATGCCGGCCCCAGGTGCGCGATATCCGCCATGGCTTCGAGTGCATCAGGCGTTTCGATGATGACATGGATAAGTGGTTCTCCCACACCAGCCTCGCTTAACGCAACTTTAGCTTCACTTAAATCCGAGGGCGTTTTCACTTTGGGCAGCACGACGTGGGCAAGGTCTAAGTCCACCAGGGCGGACCGGTCAATGCGGTCGAGTCCGGATTTCCACGGATTGACACGCACGCCGATTGCCAACCCATCGAGATCTTCCGTTTCCAACCAGCTGCGCACCCGTAATCGCGCTTTCGGCTTATCACCGTCGGGCACCAGGTCTTCGAAATCGAAGACCACGAGATTCGCTGTCGTGTGCTGGGCTATGCCGAGTGCGTCTGGATCGTGTCCGGGGAGGAGTATGTAACTGAGGAGGTGTGGCATAAGGTGTGGAGACAATCTGACCAATTGTTAGAAACTAGATGTGTTGAATAATCAGCCGCATGTAGAGATCAATGACGTGACCCCCACGGCATGGTAGGCGTCACAGAGTCACAGCACGTCTATAATTCGGTGGACCGCCGGAACCGGGCGCTAGATGGTCCTAGTAACTCCGCCGCAGGTTCATGTCGGCATACATTTCGCCAACCTCTTCCTCGTAGCCGTTGAACATCAGTGTTTCGCGGCGGAGGAAATCGCCGATGCGGCGCTCGCGAGCTTGGCTCCAGCGGGGGTGGTCCACCTTGGGATTCACATTGGCGTAAAAGCCGTATTCGCTAGAGGCCATAACCTGCCAGGTATTTTTGGGCTGGCCCTCAACAAAGGATATTTTGACAATGGATTTGATCGATTTGAAACCGTACTTCCATGGTACCATCAACCGGATCGGCGCACCGTTTTGATTGGGCAGCACCTCGCCGTAAAGACCGACCGCTAAAATGGCGAGCGGGTTCATGGCCTCATCCAGACGCAGCCCCTCAACATAAGGCCACGGTAAAATACGGCGCGAGCGCTGACCGTTCATTTCCTCGGGGCGGACGATGGTCTCAAACTGTACATATTTAGCGGACCCAAGCGGCTCAAAGCGCTTCACTACGTCTCCTAAGGAAATACCGACCCAGGGCACAACCATGGACCAGGCTTCGACGCAGCGCAGACGATAGATGCGTTCTTCCAAATCATGGGGTTTGAGAAAATCTTCCAGCCCTATGGTACCCGGGTTTGCGCAAAGTCCATCGACGGTGATTTCCCAAGGTCGCGGGTTGAAGGGGCCTGAATTTTCGGCGGGATCTTCCTTACCAGTGCCAAACTCATAGAAATTGTTATAGCTGGTGACAGCGTCATAGGGCGTGATGGGATCGCTATCACCCAGTTTACTGTAGCCATCAACGAGTGGCGTCAGCGCTTCGCCAACCCCTGGACGCTCCACAGCAGCCTGCGCTGGAGTACTTGCAAGGCCGCTTCCAAGGGCCATAGACCCGGCAACAAGACCACTGCTAGCGAGAAATTTTCGCCGATTGAGATAGTCGTCCCTGGACGTGATCTCACTTGGCTTCGGGTCTGATTTACGGGCCATCCGAATTAACATGGGAGCTCTCCTGTAGCGTAACGTTGATACGTAAAGGTGATCTTACACTATGTACGCGCGGGCTGAACCAGCCGATCACGCACCATAACTTCAAGCACCACTTGGCATGCAGACCGCCGGTTTGTCGCTTTACTACCTGAAACACCGGGACTGGGGGCCCTCATCCTTGCCAAACGCATGGTGGAAGACTTCAGCCGCCTCGAAGTGAATGCCTACGGGGAAGTGCTTCATTTCTCGGTTTCCATCGGTGTGGCGGAAATGAGTAGTTCGGACCAATCGGGCAACGACCTTTTACGCGGCGCCGAACAAGGCCTTAAAGACGCCATTGAACAGGGCCGAGAGCAAGCCATCTTTGCTACGCCACCTGTACAACTGCCCGAGACTGAAAGCGCTGCCGCCGACTGACTTAAAGGTCGCGCCAAAACCGCGGCGTAATAAATACGAACAAGGTGAAGAGCTCCAACCGGCCGAGCAACATGCCGCCGGCTAGCAGCCATTTGTCTATGGCAGGAAGCGGGCCAAAAGTTCCAGACGGACCAATGACGGGCCCTAGGCCCGGACCCACATTGGTTAGAGCTGTGGCTGCCGCAGATACACTCGTCTGAAAATCCAGTCCCGAGATGGAGAGAGCCACCGATAACGCGAACCAGGTCACAAGATACAGGCCAAGAAAGGCTGTCACGGATAAAACGATATCTGACGATACTTCGTGACCATCATAAGTCACCGGAAAAACACCATGAGGATGGATCAGACGATTGAGCTGAGATTTGAGAAAGGACCACATGAGTTGATAACGGAACATTTTGATGGATCCAGCGGTCGACCCTGAACAGCCACCGGAAAAGGTAAGGATGAGAAAGACAACGGAGGCACCACCCCAAAGCGTGTAGTCGGTGGTGGTAAATCCCGTCGTTGAAATAATAGAAATAACGTTAAACGCGGATTGGGCGAAGGCATTGAACGGTGTGAGGTCCGTCGTCCGCCACGCCCACACGGTCAAAACAAAAACCATAAAGAAGCAAAAACCCAAGAAGAACCGCACCTGTCCATTCTTAAACACCACCAAAGGATCCCGCCCGATGGATTTGAGATAAAGGGTGAAGGGCAGAGCGCCGGAAATCATGAACAAGATGGCGATCCAAGGCAGAGAAGGGTTATCAAAATAGCCGAACGATTGGTCATGGGTTGAAAAGCCGCCCGTGGCTATTGTCGTCATCGCATGATTAACGGCATCGAACGCTGTCATGCCGCCAAGCCCATAGGCGATGGCGCAAATCAGAGTTAAGCCGACATATGTTGCGCCAATGCCAGTAGCGATTTCCTTGGCCCTGGGCAAAACTTTGTCCGACGTATCTGATGACTCGGTCTTCATCAGTTGCATGCCGCCCACCCGGAGCAGTGGCAGTATGGCGACACCCATTACGATAATACCGATGCCGCCGGTCCACTGGAGCATTGACCGCCATAACAACAGCCCCGGAGGGAAGGACTCCAAACCGGTAAGTACGGTAGAACCCGTGGTGGTTAGGCCAGACACTGACTCAAACACAGCATCGGTGATTCCGATATTTTGCGCGCTGAAATAAAACGGTATGGCACCGAACAGTGGCAGCATGACCCACAGCAAGGCCGTCAGCAGATAGGCCTCACGTATAGTCAGTCGGTGAGAGCGGTTTGCCGTCGCCAGCAAGAGCGACATGCCTAGAAACAGGGTCAGCAGAGCCGCGCTTGCAAACACCATCCAATCTGGATTGCCAACTGCCAGATCAGCCAACAGCGGAATCACTTCGACGCCGGCTAGGACGATAAGCAACAGGCCAAGAACATGAAATATGCGTGCCACAAGCCAACAAGCCACTTTGAGTTTTATACGAACGCCGTTGATCATTGATCCGATGTGGCGCACCCTGCGTAGCATGACACAGTCAATCAGTCAGGTGAAAGCAACCTTACAGTATAGCTACGATGACAGCGGTGAAAGCGGCCGGGAATGGGTAACCCTGACCGCTGATTCCGAAGGCACCCGGACCATCCGGGCTCTGAGCGAGTTGGACGATGTGGGACTGAGGCGAGACGCGACAATCACCTATGGCCCCGGGTTTCGCGCACAAGACGGCTATATTCACATGGCCCAGCACGGCGCATTTCTCGGCTCGGGGTGGTTCCGGTTTGGTAAGAACGTCGTCACCCTGGAGGGCATGACCGCAACGGAAGGGCGCATATCCCAGCGTATGGATTTTGATGAACCCATCGGCATCTTCGCGCCGCACCCGGTTTTTCTCGATGGCTGGCACGCCACGCAACACGATCCCAACGGCCCGGCAGTACAAGATTTACGCAACTGCATCACATCATCGCCGCTGTGGCACGGTGCGTCGGGACCAATGATCTGTGCCCAGCACCGGCGTATTGAACGCCTACCGGATGAAGAGATGACTGTCGCTGCCGGCACGTTCGCCTGTGAGGCCTACCACCTCATCCCCCATGCGCCGAACCGGCCACCGATCGAATTCTGGGTGCATGGGCCACATAAGATATTCGTCAAGCTGCGCTGGGATCACCTGCGTGCGACCTACGAATTGACCGAACTTCTTACACGGGAATAAGCCTTCAAATTAGGGCCTGGAAGGGTGTGGTCTAGCGCTGGCGCGTCACGGTCGTTGCGTTATGATGGCGCCTTCAACGCATTGGGTCTCGAGGGGCAAACCGGCCATGATGATTACCACATATGACATTCTGATTTACGTTCATACGGTGTTGTTCGTGTATTGGCTGGGCGGCGACTTGGGCGTTTATCTCTCAGCAAAATTTGTGGCTGACCGGAATCTTTCGTTGGATGAACGCTTCCGGTTTATGAAATTGCTCATGCAATGCGACATGGGTCCGCGCACCGCGCTCATCAGCCTGCTGCCGGTTGGGTTTCAAATGGCCTGGGACCTTGGTGTGTCACCCATTGGGGGCATATATTTGGCAGCCATTTGGGTGGCTGGCCTGCTGTGGCTGGGCGCAAACTGGTGGATGTTCTTCAATGAACAAAAACCCCTCACGGCGAAACTGAAGGGCATCGATATGTACATCCGCTACGGCGTGGTTATTGGCATGGGCGGCCTTGGGCTTCTGTCCTTCATCAATGGCGCACCGATTGAAGATAACTGGCTTGCAGCAAAGATTCTTCTCTTTGCCGGGGCCGTCGCGCTTGGCGTGTATCTGCGGAGCGAAATCAAGAACTTGATCCTCGGGTTTGGCATGATCCGCGCCGGTGGCGATGAAGCAGACAAGGGCAATGACATTGTCTCTGCCGCTCTCGACCGCTCTAAGGTGGCGGCTTTATTTCTGTGGTTCATCGTCGCGGTGATAGCCTTCATCGGCAAGGTCAAACCGTTTTAGAATTGGGTCACCAGCCATGACATGCCCCGGCCCTAACGCACGGCTCGCAGGCGGACAAATCGTTTCCCGCGTGTTGAAAGAAAATGGCATCAACACCGTCTTCTCTCTGGCCGGGACAACCCACACTAACGTTCTCGATCCGCGTGTTGACGGGCCATAGCAATAAAACTTACATATAGCTTTCGCGGTACCAGTCGTTGACTTCATCGCCTGTGGTCAACCACACGTCATCGTGCTTGGCGATGTACTCGAACGCACGCTTAAGGTGCTTGGCACGAAACGGCTGGCCGATCAGGAAGTTGTGCAAACAGATGGGCATGATGCGGGCGTTGGTGGCGCCTTCTTCATAGAGCACATCGAACTGATCGATGATCATGTCGCCAAAGTCTGCGCCCGAGACTCCCAGGTTGAGGAAGGCTGGAATGTCATTGAGTTCCACCGTATAGGGCACGGATATGAGGTTTCCGGTCTTGGTGTTGAACTTGAACGGCTGATCGTCAGCGCAGAAATCACAAAGGTATTCAACACCGAAGTCTGCAAGAATGTTGGGAGTGTTCATGGTCTCCACCAGGAACGGACCAAGCCAGCCTTTGGTTTTACGGCCTAGGGCCTTCTCCATGTCTTCAAGAACTGCACCGATGATTTCCCGTTCGCGGTCTTCATCGATGCCGGAGAGGAAATTGGCGGGCGCATTGTTGATGCCGTGGCCGATCCAGGCCCAGTTGCGTTTTTCCCCTTCTTCAATGATGCGCGGATACTCGCGAATAATATCGGAGTTGAGACAGACCGTGCCGCGCATACCGAGGGGGTCCATGATATCCATCATACGCCACAAGCCGACCCGGTTGCCGTAGTCCCGCCAGCCATAGTTGAGGGGGTCGGGTGAAAAGCCCTGGGTACCAGGGACAAGCGCCGTGCCGGGAATGTCTTCGGGAAAATGTTCAATATTGATGTAAGGCACCACCGCGACCCGGGCGCCGTTGGGCAGCTTCAATGGATCGCGATCAATAATGGCGGAATAATCGTAATGCGCTGTTTGCGTCAGGTTGCTCATGGCAGTCCCCTTCTCGTCTTTAATATTTGGTGATGAGCCTTACGGCAGGCTGTTGAAGTACTCGAGAATTTCATCTTTGGAGACCACGTCTCCATATTTTCCGTTGATATCAAACAGATTTGATTCGTGCGGTCCATCGTGGCGGTCACCGACACAATCGCGCACAACAATGGTGCGGAAGCCATGCTGACAACCATCAACAGCAGTCGCGCGAATACAGCCGGACGTGGAACAGCCGATTAGGATTATCGTATCGACCCCCTTGGCCGTCAGGGTTGCGCTCAAGCTGGTGCCGAAAAACACACTGGCATACTGCTTGGTGATCATGGTTTCCGTTTCGAGGGGCGCCACCTCATCACAGGTTTCTGCAAGAGGGTTGCCTTCGACCAGGCACTTTAGCACCGGGGCCTTCACAATCCAGATGCCGCCGTTTTCAAAGTTATGAGGATTGTACCGCACGTTGGTGTGCAGCACGGTCACACCCTTGACGCGGGCGGCTTCGATCACTTCAGGACTGGCTTTCACGGCATCGACGACGCCGGGCGCATACAACGGCGAGCCTTCGGTGGTGTAGCCTTTCATGAAATCTATGACGATAAGGGCGGCGGCCTTACCAAATCCAACCCGGTTGTCCCATACGCCCTTGTAGTTGTCAGTGGCTGTTTCGGAATTGTCGTTCATGGCATTCCCTCTGATCTTTTTGGTCCCGGTTTCCAGGTTCTTGAGTTATAAGCCTAGCGCGACCGCAACGCTTGCACCATGCGCCGCGGTGCCTACACTGCCTCCTCATGTTTAAAGTGTCCGCATTGAGAACGATGGCCACAGGGGTGTGGATGACAGTAGGAGTCCTCCTGTCTCCCCCTGTTTCTGCCGAGTCCTATATTCTGGCGACGGCGACGACGGGGGGCACCTACTACCCCGTGGGCGTGGCCCTGGCAACGCTGACCAAGGTCAAGCTCGAGCCCGCCGGTGGGCCATCCTTGTCCGCTATTTCTTCAGCCGGTTCAGCAGAAAACATAAAACTTTTACGAGAAGGCCAGGTGCGGTTCGCCATCCTGCAAGGCATCTACGGCGCCTGGGCCAAGGACGGCAGCGGTGGCCTCGCCAATGAAGGTCCTCAGCCTTACCTGCGTTCGGTGACAACCTTGTGGCCCAATGTCGAACATTGGGTTGTGCGGGCTGATTATGCGCCAACGGGAACGGCAGCGGATTTTGCGGCGATTAAAGGAGAACGCCTTTCCATAGGTGCACGCAATTCAGGTACAGCCGGTTCAGGACGCGCATTGTTGTCACGGCTTGGCTACGACCCAGATAAAGATTTTAGACTTGCGCATCAAGGCTACGAACCAAGCGCAGACGGTTTGCAAAACGGAACGCTCTCCGCCGCTAATCTGCCAGCGGGACCACCTGTCGCTGCAGTCACCCGCGTCTTTGCGGCCATGGGCGGTGATCTGCGTTTGCTATCATTTACAGATGAACAGATGATTCAAGCTAATACACCGCGCCCTTTGTGGGCCCGCTATGTTATTCCGGCAAACACCTACCCTGGACAAAGTGCGCCAATACAAACGCTCGGGCAGCCGAACTTTCTCGCGGTGCATGAGGGCGTGTCCGATGAAGATGTATACCGCATCGTAGAAACAATTTATGCTAACCTGCCGTTCCTGTCTGCGATTCACAAAGCGACAACGGCGATGAGCCTGGAGACGGCAATGCCAGGCCTGCCGTTGCCGTTGCATCCTGGCGCCCTGCGCTTTTATCAAGACATCGGGCTGGAGATCGCTGCAGATTTGCGGCCACCCGAGGCTCCCTAAGGGTGAGCGACGCTGTGCCGCCCCTTGATGATGCGCGTGACCGTGCGCCGTGGCTGAATGCTCTCGCGGCGGCCATTGCCGTTCTGCATCTCTATTTCAATTCCTTCTCGCCCCTATCAGGACTATGGACCTCCCTGCTGCATTTCGGTTTGCTCGGGCTACTGGTGGCTTTGGTTATTCCGGCGCGTAAAACCTGGACCGGCAAGATCGCAAAAACCTGCGACGGGATATTGGGTGGGGTTGCACTGGTGAGCTGTCTTTATCTTATTTTTGGTGAAGACGCTTTTTATGAGCGCGGTCAGTCGTTCACCACATGGGACTGGATTTTCGCCGTTGCGGCGGTGATTTGCGCGCTGGAACTGGCGCGCCGCACAACAGGTTGGGTCATCCCCATTCTTGCCATTCTTGCATTGACCTACACCGCTTGGTGGGGCCGCTATGTAACCGGCGTTTTTCACTTCCCCGGCCTGACCTGGGAAACAGTATTTTACCGCGCCACTTATGGCGGCGACGGCATGTTCGGCACCATCGCGCGCATCTCCTGGACCTATGTGTTTATGTTCATCTTATTCGGCACCATGCTGCTGAAAAGCGGAGCATCCCAAATAATCTTGGCGCTCGCCCGCGCCGCTGCCGGACGGTTTATCGGTGGGCCAGGCCTAATCGCCGTATTCGGATCGGGCCTTATGGGGTCGGTGTCCGGCTCAGCTATCGGCAACACCGTTTCGACAGGCGCCGTCACCATTCCTTTGATGAAACAGTCGGGATTTCCAGCCCGGACCGCAGCGGGGATCGAGGCTGCCGCGTCCACCGGGGGCCAACTGATGCCACCAGTGATGGGTGCCGGTGCTTTTCTTATGGCGAGCTACACCAGAGAAAGCTACCTCACCATTATCGGCATTGCAGCTCTGCCGGCCCTGCTCTATTTTCTGTCCGTGGCGTTTCAAGTACGCATTGCAGCGCTGCGCCTTGGACTCAAGAAAGAAACAGCAGCGAGCAGCGGCGAACTGGGGATGGCGCGCAGTTGGCCAGTGCTTTTTCCGATCGTCTTGCTGGTGGGACTTTTGACAGCCGGTTACACCCCTACATGGTCTGCAGGGGCGGCGTCACTGGCGTGTATCGTATGTAGCCGCTTTGGGCCACGGCCTATGGGCTTGAAAGAGGTCGTTTATGGACTGGCGCAAGCCAGTATGACGGCATCCGCCATCGCAGTCCTGTTGATCGCCGTCGGCCTTGTTGTAATGGCTGTGACAACAACAGGCTTGGGACCAGCGGTCTCCCAGATGATCATCACCTGGTCTGGCGGTAACTTGATTTTGACCCTGGTGTTTGTGGCATTGGCTTCATTGGTATTGGGCTTAGGCCTTCCGGTGACTGCGGCCTATGTCGTGCTGGCGCCGCTGGCCGCTCCTGCCCTGGCTGATCTCATTGTGGATACCAAACTGATAGAAGCCCTTATGACCGGCACGTTGAACGAGGGTGCGCTTACAGTGTTGCAGATTCTGATACCCGACCAAGCAGCTGCTCTGGCCGATCCTATGAGCCGGGCCGCGGCAGTGAGTTTTCTGGCAACAGTACCGCCTGAGTTAAAAAGCACACTGTCAGACCAAGGCCTCTCTGCAGGTGCGATTGCAGCATCCTTATTGACGGCGCATATGATTGTGTTTTGGTTGTCACAGGATTCCAACGTCACGCCACCGGTGTGCTTGACCGCCTATGCGGCGGCAGGCTTGGCCGGCACAAAGCCCATCGAAACGGGATTCACAGCCTGGGCTTATGCAAAAGGACTCTATGTGATCCCACTGGTGATGGCCGTATCTCCTCTCATCGGTGGAAGCGGATTGGAGTTACTCCGCGTCGTTTTATTTACGGCCGCAGCGCTCTACGCAGTCGCCGGCGTATTGCAGGGTTATCTCGAAGGGCCCATCAGCCTAGCTTTGCGCATTGCAACGGCAGCCATCGCAGGTTTTCTTTTGTGGCCACACGGGTCTTGGAGCATTGGCGGGCTCGCCATCGCAGGACTGGTAATGTTGATCTGGATATCAAAACGGCAGGCGCCGGTTTGAGTCTGGAATGCCGGGGCGGCCGGGGCGCAATTATGCTGGCCCAATAACTAGAAAACCTGTCTTTGACAGCGGTGGACTTGAGCCCGGCCAGCCTGGCCTTTTGTAAAAGCCAAAGCAGGCTCCTTAAACATCGCGGGCATCACGTTCGGGGTGGGCGATGTAGCCGAGCTCAGAGCATTAAATCACGGTTTCTATATTATTGAATGTTCTGGCGTGCTTCATCATATAGACTTCCTGGCGGCAGGACTTGATGTGTTGAAAGAGTGTTTGGCGCCGGACGGCGTCTTACGCTTTGCCTTGTGCAACGATCGCGCTAGAGCCTCCGTTGTGGAAGCGCGGACATAGATCAAAGGTCAGAACATCGTGGATACGGCCTCTGGTTTACGCGAAGCGCGGGCCAAGCTGCTGGGGTTTGATCACATAGCCCCTTTGACCCCGCAGCAATACGCCAAACCCTTTCCGGATGACTCGGATCAGACCAACCTAGACAACTGGGAGATGTTCGAGCAGAACCATCCCCATAAGTTTGCCGAGATGTATCAGATGTGGTGCAGACCGGTTGATTGAGAATGTTAGAGAGGCGCAGACAGTGAAAGAAGGTTGGGATCCAGACATTTACTTGCGGTACGAGGGATACCGAGCCCGGCCTGCGCTCGACCTCATTGAACAAATCCCCTTAGATATAGAGGGCGGTATTGTCGACCTGGGCTGCGGCCCCGGCAACGTAACCAAGCGATTGAAGGACACCTGGCCAGACAGGGCGGTTACCGGCATCGATACATCCGAAGCGATGTTGGCCAAGGCGCGTGAATCTTATCCAGACATCACCTGGGAACAGGGCGATATGTCCACCTGGAACGCTGAAACTCCGAAAGCATTGGTGTTTTCCAACGCGGCGCTGCATTGGATTACAAATCAAGAAGAGGTGGTACCGCGGCTGATGGATGCCATTAAGCCGGGCGGCTGGCTGGCGTTCCAAATTCCGGTGACCGAAGAGTCCGGTTACCAAATTTGCTTAAGCGCAACCGTCCATTCGGAGCGTTGGGCAGAAAAGCTCGCAAATGTCTGGATGTACAAGAACCCTATGGATCCTGGTGCTTTTTACGACCTACTCACCCCCGCCAGCACATCCGTCGACATCTGGGTCACCGATTACCATCACGTGCTGGAGGGTAAAAACCCAGTGGTGGACTGGATTATGGGGACCGGCTTGACGCCCTACTTGGCTGTCCTAGACGAGGCCGAAAAAACTGAGTTTATGGCCGATTACAGGGGGCAAGTGCTAGAGGCGTACCCTAAGCAGGGTAACGGTAAAACGCTCTTTTTGATGAAACGGATTTTCGTACTGGCTCAAAAAGCCTAAGGCACTTTTTTAAGCGGCGTTGAGTGTCTTCCCGCCCACTTCTTCCATTTCCCGCATACGGAAGATAGCCTTTAAAGTTTCCTGCATTGAAAGGTCTGGCCGCACGGCGATAACAGCTTCGGCTGCCAAACGGCATTGATCAACATAGTCGCGGCCAGCGGCACGGGACGATGAAATGACGCGCATGACGATGCCTTGCACGTCATCCAAGGCAACTTGAATCACAGGTTCTAATTCTGTTACCGGCGGTACAAAAGGTATCGCTGCAGGTACTACGCCTGCATCATCTTCGTTAACTAGAACATGGCTCATTTTATTCATCGTCTCACCATCAATATCCACCATCCATTGTAGGTGAAGCAAACCAAGACACAACATGTTGCTACGTTTTATTGACGTTCCAACGAGTCGCGCGCTCATGATACCTTATGGGGCGACTCGCAGAACCGCACGAATCGGCCAGATTGTCCGGTTACATAGATGACGAATACGACACATGCGTGGCGACTTTTAGGCAACTTCAAGAAGCGTTCGTTTGCGCCTCTTCTGCCCGCGCTTTGCAAGCCGCAACAACGTCGCGTTTCTGATTAAGAGTCATGGTGCGCCAAGCACCGATCTCTTTCACAGTACGCAAGCAACCAATACACATTTTAGTGGTGGGATTAATCGTGCAAACGCCAATACACGGTGTAGCCGGCAAGTCTGTGGGCAATTGAGTTGATGACGTCGGTCCATTCATGGTGACCTGACCTAACTTGCAGCGCGCGCCGATGCAAGTTAGGTGTGCTAGAGCTAATGCAATGAAAAGTGCTTAAGGGAGACGTTGCGGTGAGCCATGAGTCCGAGAATTTGACCCAACTGGGCGGTAAAGCCGAAATTGCGGTCTCCCCCGACGCTGCGACCCTGGAAACTGTGGCCAATCCTCAGACCGGCGCAGACTATTTGGTCCGCTTTGCCTGCCCAGAGTTCACCAGCCTCTGCCCCGTGACGGGACAGCCTGATTTCGCCCATTTTATCATTGATTATGTGCCGGACGGGAAAATCGTCGAATCCAAGTCTTTGAAGCTGTTTTTGGGCTCTTTTCGCAACCATGGAGCCTTTCACGAGGACTGCACCGTGATGGTCGGCAAACGTATTGTTGAGGCCACGGGCGCCAAATGGCTGCGGATCGGCGGTTATTGGTACCCCCGCGGTGGTATCCCCATCGATGTGTTCTGGCAAACTGGCGCGGCACCAGAAGGCCTGTGGATCCCCGACCAGGACGTGCCGGGATACCGCGGGCGGGGGTAGGACCGTCTCACTTCACCGGCCAATGCCTCTGCAGCGCCATTCAATATGAGGTGACAGGTGAGCCCATCGGCATGGTCAAGTGTCATTGCCGGGATTGCCAGCGGGAGACCGGTGGTGGTCAAGCGGCCACTGTTATGTTCACGGCTGAAGATCTAGAGATGAAAAGTGGTTCGCCGAAGGTCTTCGCCATTCAAGGCGAGACCGGCCATGAGGCCTTTCGCCGGTTTTGGCCCGACTGCGGGTCCTATCTATTTGCCGGTAGCACAGGTCGGCCTGATTTCGTCGGTGTGCAAGCTGGGTCGCTGGACGACCCCAGTGTCTTTAAGACTAATGCCCACGTCTGGACTGTGTCTGCCCAGCATTGGGACCTGCTAGACCGGGATATTTCACAGTTCGAACGCACACGACCCCGAAAATAGTGCGGGCGGATTTAGCCGAAAGGCGAACAGTCTGGTGATAGGCAGCTTGGATACAGATCAGTAATAGCCTGTAATGGTGGCCTAGAAATTGGGAGAACGTGAATGGCGAGATTTGACGGACGTGTGGCTTTAGTCACCTTTGCAGGCGGCGCAACGGGGCAAGCCATATGTGCACTGCTCGAGAAAGACGGCGCCACCGTAGTCAAAGCCGACTTTGACGTTACCACCGTTGAGGGTTGGGAAAGCGGATTGGCTGCTCTGGGCGAGGCTTATGGCCGGCTCGACATCATCGTCACCAATGCGGAAGCCAAGTACGATCAGCCGACTCCTATTGCTGACACCACTCTGGAGCAATTCCGCGCGGTCAACCGTGACAACATCGAAGCGACATTTCTCGCGACCCGATACGGCGTTGTCAAAATGCGCGAATTCGGTAGCGGCGGCAGCATTATCAATGTCGCCCCTGCAACCGCGACAGTTGGCATCGCCGGACAAGCCGCATTTTGCGCCTCAGCCAACGGCATCCGCATGATGACGCGCGCATCCGCCCTCTCCTGTTGCGAGGCGAAAGACAAAATCCGTATCAACTGTGTGCAGGCCGGTAAGATTGAAGGCACACCAGAGGGTGATGTGATGGCAAACGCCAATGTGCCTTTAGCGCGTGCGGGCTCCGTCGACGACATCGCCGAAGCCGTGGCGTTTCTGGCCTCCGACGAAGCTTATTACATCACCGGATATGTCTTGCCCGTTGATGGTGGCATGCTAGCCGCCTAGTTCTTGGCTTCTACGATTCCGTTTATCAGTGTATTTGGCAGGTAAGACGCGTCCCAGTCCGGATGGCGCTTACCCAAACGCAAGATGACCATCTTTTCAGACGGAATAATGTAGAGCGTGCGGTAGCCGCCACCTTCAAAAAACACAACATCATCGCGGACAAAGGGTGCTTTGTGCGGAACCCCAAACGAGCGCACTTCGCTATAGGGCCGGCTCTCGACGAATTCTTCACCGAGCCAGATATGCATGCCGTAGTTGGCATTGCGCGGCGACGGTGTGCTCATGGTTTCGACCCAGCCCTCAGGCAGTATGCGTGTGCCGCTCCATACACCGTCGTTGAGTACGAGCGCACCGAGACGAACCCAATTGTGAGGTGTGGTCCGGAAGCAGCAGTCCACATGAATCATGCCACCATCCCGGTCCATGAAGAAACTGCCGCGGTCAGCGCCGATGGGCTGCCAAATGCGTTCAAGGAAATAATCTTGGAGCGGCTTGCCGACAGCCTGCTCGACGACAATGCCCACCAGCTGGGACGTGACGTTGCCGATATCAAACATGGAGCCGGGCTCACGCTCCATCGCATGTTCCAGCGCCACCATCACAACATCCCCTGTCCAGGCGGAGCGCGTGAAGCGGTTCCAGGCGCCTGGGCCGAGCGGTGGATTCTCCAACCCGCTGGCGTGACGGAGCAAATCACGTAGCGTAATATCGCCCTGGGGTGCCTCGTCCCACTCCGTAATATAATCGCCGATACGATCATTAAGTGTAAGAAAACCGTCGCCAATTGCTGCTCCAGCCAAGAGAGCATTCAGCGTTTTGGTCATGGACCGTCCGGTCATCAGTTCGTCAGCACCGCCGTCTTGCCAGTAGCGCTCGATTTGAATCTCGCCGCGATGGAGCACCAGAAGTGCCGAGCCGCTGGTTTGCCCGGTCCAATCCGCAGCCGCATCCAGCACTTCAGAATCAATTGTCAGTGCGTTGGGCTTAGCAGTAGGAAAGAACGGTGTCGACGGCGCATCAAGGGTGAACTCAGGCTGATAAAAGTCCGGCCCTGGCTCCATGGGATCAGCAGGCGGATTGAGATAGCGCTGCCAGAATTCCGGATCCGACGCGTATTCAAACCCGGCCGCTATGATGAAGCACAGCGCCAAACCACCAACGGCATATGAGATGGATTTAAGCATTACATCACCGTTCAAAGGGCGTGAGGTCGACCGCCAAGAGCTCTGGATTATCCCGTTCAATGCGCGCGTAATACTCCGCTGGAAGCTGATGCACGCCATCCAGCTTCTTGCCGCTCCAGATAGCGAACATGTGGCCTGGAATGTCCCCCATCTCTAGCCATCGTGGATAGGGGTACACATACCCGCCGGCAGTCCCCATAGGCAGGCGTTTGAGTGACGGATCTTCAAACATGGAACGGGACGTCCAATTGTGTGACGTTTCGATAAAGGGTGTGAACCAGTTGTCCGGCGGGACACGAATTTGTTCAGCCTTGATGATGTCGTCTTCGATACGAAATAGCGTGTTGGTAGCGGTATATGCTTCGCCATCCCGGTCTAACGGACTCTTACCCCCTGGGCCGTACAACATACCGGGATCTTCCGTCAGTATTGTTGGCTCAGCCTTGACCATATTTTCAGTGATAGGGTTGTAAATAGTATCGATAAACTCACCAGTCACAGGGTGCCGTGGATAAGAGATATTGTGCCCGTGCACACGGTACACATTCGTATCGATCCGCTTGTGGTGCGAGAACTCAATCCCCTCGTAGCGGATGACCGGTTCCACTTTGCGGCCTTCAGCAACGATGAACATGGTGAAGTGATACCAGAGCAGCACATCGGCCTCGTCAGCCAAATCTCGATAGATACGAAACTCCGCCGTCATTTTCTCAAGTGGATCAACGTGGGCGAATATTTCAGACGTCACGCGACCGCTGGCAGGTAGCATGTAAGTGGATTCAGCGTGGCTCGAGGCGTGCGCGGGTTTGATCGCCGATAGTGCGGCAACAGTCGCTCCTGCTGCGGGCGCAACCAGCGCATCTCGGCGAGAGAGTGACGGCACTGCACTGCCGCTAAAAGCACGTTTCATAATATCTAGCATTGCCTCTCTCCTTCGGATTAACGTCTAAGTATGATCAATGATAACTTTGCCAATGTCATCATGGGTCCGTTGAAAATGGAAAGCGTCTGGCGCCGCTTCAAAGTCAAAACGGCCGTAGACAGCAGCGTCTAGCCCATTCACGCCATAGGCCGTCGCCATGTCCTGAAGCATGCGCACGCTGGCGTTGCTGATGGCCTTCATGGTGATGTTCTTCATATAGAAGCCAGGCATCTTGGGCAGCTCATCGGGTAGCCGGTCCGTCCCGATCATGATCACGTAACCATTGGCGGCTGTGCCCATGAGAGATTGATCCAGCGTTCTACGGCCTACGTTCTCAAGCACGATGTCGGCGCCGTGGCCGTTTGTAGCCTCCATCACCGCCTGACCCCACTCGGGCGTGGTGCGGTAGTTGATGCCGATATCGGCGCCATGTTTCTTCATAGCCTTGAGTTTTTGATCACTTGATGAGGTTACGACGACCGTCGCACCGCTGGCTTTGGCCAACTGAACACCGAAGGACGAGACGCCACCAGTGCCAAGAGAAAGTACGATATCACCAGGTTTAACACGGGTGACTTCGTAAAGCGCATGCCAGGCCGTTACACCAGATGACACAAAACAGGCTGCCGTCTCGGCGGAAACCTGTTTTGGTAATTTGACCAACGCATAGGCCGGAAGAACAGCAACTTCAGTCAGCCAGCCATCGATGTTATTGCCGACGTCACCGATGTAGGACTGTTCTGGGTCCCATGGCCCATCGACCCAGGCTGAGAAATGGCAAGCTGTGACGCGGTCACCGGGTTGAACGTTGGTCACGCCGTCGCCCACATCCACTACGGTACCAGCGCCCTCACTCAGCGGTATGCGGCTATCAGGACGGCGACCGCGGGGAAACGGAAAACGGTTCGAAATGAGCGCGTGATCCCGGGCGTTGATGGAGGTGGCTTCAACCCGTATGGCCACTGCACCCTGCGCCAGCATTGGCATAGGGCGCTCGACCAGACGGAGGGTATCTATGCTCTTTTGCTCACCGATCTCCCACGCCCGGTAGGTGCCAGTGTTTTGTGCCAATTGCGTCCGATCATCAGCGCGCACTGCACTCGCACCCATGAGGGCGCCGGTGGCGCCAGCCGCCATAGAAAGCGCATCTCGTCTACTTGTCATTTTCCGTGCCTCATTAGAAAAATTTTCCAACCTGTGTGAAGAGTTAGCCTCTGTCATAGGCCCTAGCCCAGCAAACACAAGCAGACCTTAGCCGTCCAGTGATCACACCAAAATAGAAGCATTGGGTACCAAAGCAGGGCTGTCATGCTGCCAACGGATTATAGGAGACGGAGTCATGGGCGCGTTGGACGGAAAAGTAGCCATCATTACCGGGTGCACTGCGGACAGCATCGGCCGGGCCTGCGCTATGAGCATGGCCATGATGGGTGCCAAGGTCGTGGTGACAGGGCGGAAAGAGAACGGCGGAAAAGAAACGGAACAAATCATCAAAGACGCCGGTGGTAAAGCGTTGTTCGTCCGTCAGGATGTAACCTTGGAAGACGATTGGCAGCGGGTTATCCAGTCCACTTTGGATACCTATGGCCGCCTTGATTTTCTCGTGAACAATGCCGGTGAAGCCATTGTAAAACCCATCGCCGACCTGACCCGCGGCGATTTAATTTTTCTGCGCCAGGTTGATCTCGATGGACCATTTCTCGGCATGAAACATGCATGGCCGCACCTCATTGAATCTGGCAGCGCCGTCATTATCAATATGAGTTCCATTGTCGGTCAAAAAGGGATGCCCAATGGAACGGCCTACGGCGCTATTAAAGGCGGACAGCTCGGTCTGACCCGGACGGGCGCTTTGGAAGGTGCCCCCCACAACATTCGTGTGGTGTCGGTCCATCCGGGCATGATCTGGACAGCAGGCGTGCCCGACGTCCTTGGGCCTAAGGCTGAAGAGATGAGACCTGCTATTTCCGCAAAGCTCCCCTGGGGAGAGACTGGAGAGTCACACCACGTGGGTGATGCCGTGGCCTATCTTTGCACCGATGCCGCCAAATATATCACCGGTTGTGAGTTCAATATCGACGGTGGGGCCGGCGCAGGCTGACTTTTTTTGCAGCCGGATTGCATCCGATCCGGCATTCTGACGCATCTATTCATCAAAAGCAGCGGCGGAAGGTCCGGTTATCAACATGGTCTTTGTCGACCGCATTCTGACCCGCATGCGTAGACGTCAACATTTCCGTCTTGGGGTTGTTTTGGGAACCATTGTGGGCGCGGCAGCCCTGACGTTGTGGCTGATCTCAGGCCTTACACCTGCGTTACCCGTCCTATCGGTAAGCGCCATAAGTGCCCCATCATGGCTGACAGCCAGTCCCTCCGTCACGATTACCCTGGCTTCTTTCCTAGCCGGCCTCACCGCTTGGATGTTCACCGAAGAAGCATGACTTTTCAAAGCCGTGACAGGATGAAGTAGCTGTCGTAGGGATAGTGCCATACCCAATCCTTAAGGAACGGTCCCATGGCTACGATTACAGGCGGCATGAATACGGTCACCGACGAATTGGTGGCCAATATGAACGTCACCCGCGAATTTCTGCGCGACCGGAACATCAACAAAGAACGCATGGACGCTGTATCTCCGGGCGTGGGAGATCAAGCGCCGGACTTCGAAGCTGAAGCCTTATCGGCTGACGGAACACGCACCAGTAAGCGTCTCAAATTTTCAGACCTTCTGAGCAAACCGGTTGGCCTTGTATTCGGCAGCTACACCTGCCCCATTTTTCGCGGTCAATTGGCGCGATACGAAGAGATTCATCAGGCTCTCAAAGATCAGATCAATTTTATATGTGTATACATTCTGGAAGCGCACCCCGAAGACGGCTGGCGCGTGCCCCACAACTGGGCCCAAAACATCTGCATTCCTACACCGAAGGATATGAATGAGCGTGCCGCGGTGGCGCAGCTTTGTGTTGCCGACGAAGGCCTGACCATGCCCATGGTGCTGGACACCATGGAAGACGACCTCCTGAAGCTCTATGCGGGGTCTCCCGAGCGCCTTTATGCCATTGGCACTGACAGTATCATTACTCACAAATCCTCCATCGGCCCCTTCGATGACGAAGACGTCAATGCGTGGCATGATGCGCTAAAGGCTTTGACCACTTAAGCGATAGAAAGGGTTTACCCGTGGGTGTGTTGGACGGCCGCGTTGCCATTGTGACTGGAACGACCGCTGACAGCATCGGCCGGGCCTGCGCCCTTGCCCTGTCGGACGCGGGAGCGAAGGTGATTGTCACAGGCCGTACAGAGGCAGGCGGCAAAGAAACTGAGCGACAAGTGCTTGAGCGTGGTGGTGATGCCCTTTATGTGCGCCATGACGCCACCAGTGAAGCAGACTGGCAGACCGTGGTTAATGCTTGCCTAGACCGTCATGGCCGGTTGGACATTCTATTAAACAATGCCGGTGAATCTAAAGGCGGAGCGATAGAGACCCTATCCATTGATGACCTTCACTTTCTCATGAATATCAATGTGGAAGCGCCGTTCTTGGGCATGAAAACCTGTTGGCCTCATCTGGCGGCTTGCGGTAGTGGTGTCATTCTCAATGTTTCGTCCTTAACAGCCCAGCAGCCCGGTCCAGGCGGCACGATTTATGGCCCGACCAAAGCGACGCAAAACGCCCTCACCCGCGCGGCCGCATTGGAAGGGGCACCGGTTGGTATTCGAGCTGTATCTGTATTGCCCGGTCTAACCTTTACAGACGGCGTATTGGACTCAATGGGCACGGACACGGAGCGCTACATTGACCCCTTGGCCAAGCGCATTTGGATGGGGGAATGGGGCACATCGCAACATATCTCCGATGCCTGCGTATTTCTGGCATCAGACGCAGCGCGATACATTACCGGTATAGAATTCAACGTTGACGGTGGTGGCATTGGGCAGATGCCCGATCACGACAAGACGAAAGTCACCTTTGGGCTTTCATCATAGGAACTGAAAAGTAGACGCTGTATGACACGTTTATCGGGCAAAGTTGCTGTAATAACCGGTGCGGCTAAGGGTATCGGCAAGGAGATCGCGAAGAAGTTTGCCGCTGAAGGGGCAAAGGTTTGCCTGGCTGATATGGACGAGAGCAGTAGCTACGCGCTGGCCCATGAGTTGGGTCCACCGACTTTCTTTGCGCCGCTCAACGTGAGCGAGGAAGACGGTTGGCACGCCGCCATAGAGCAAGTCCTGCTCCGTCATGAGCGAATTGATATTCTCGTCAACAATGCCGGAACGCTGGAAACGGGCACCATCGAAGACACGGATCTAGCGTTGTGGCGTCACATTCAGGACGTGAACGCAACCGGTACCTTTCTCGGTTGTCAGGCTGCCGTGCGAACCATGAAAGAAACCGGCGGGGGCGTGATTGTAAACATGGCCTCCCAGGCCGCCGTGCGGCCCCGCCCATCAACTATGGCTTACTCTGCGTCCAAGGCCGCAATTGTGAATCTCACCAAAACCGTGGCCGCCCATTGCGCCGATCAGGGCTACAACATCCGCTGCAACGTTGTGCTGCCCGGCGCCATAGACACGGAGATGATTTACAAAAACCAGACGGCAGACCAGTCAGATGAGGAATTTGTTACCTCTGTGCAATCGCGCTACCCCATGGGCCGTATGGGAACCGCCGAAGAAATAGCCGCCGGTGTCGTGTTCTTAGCATCTGACGAAAGCCGCTTCATAACAGGAGCGCAACTTCGTATAGATGGCGGCGGCACCATCTGAACAATCCCACATCTAAGCAATACCAATGAAAGGGAAATAGAGATGAGCAAACTTTCACGCCAAGCCTTTTTGCGGACTGGAACCGCTGCTGGACTGGCGACGCTGCTTCCTGCCGTCGCACGCACCCCCGCCCATGCGCAAGATGGCTCGGAACTGCTGCTGACCGATGCCATCGTCCTGACCATGGACACAAACCGGCGAGCGTTTCAGTCGGGTTATGTATGGATTAAGAATGGACGCATCGCAGACGTCGGCGCCATGACAAACCTGGGGCCCGTGCCAAATGAGGTCACTCGACGCTCCATGACCGGCCATCTGGTCATGCCGGGGCTGATTAACTGTCACACCCATTTGTCGAACGGCATCATGCGTGGAATCTATGACGAAATGCCGCTGGAAGTGTGGTTCAGCAAGGGCATGTGGCCGGTTCTGGATGCCTTAGACGGCGCCGCGGCTGAACCGGCGGCAGAGCTCTCCATTCTCGAACTTATGACCACCGGCGTGACCACCTGCGCGACGGGAGAAATGGCGACAGCAAACCCCGACGTGCCGGACGGTGTCTCCACCGCTTTGGAACGCACTGGCATGCGGGCTGTGCTGTCTCGCATAACAATGGACAGTGCTGATGACACGAGCAGTTCCCAGTTCATCCCCGAGGCGTATCGTGAAACGCCAGAGTCAGCCATCAATGAAGTGCTGCGGCTGCAGAAGCGGTTTAACTCCAGCCGGTTGATGATCGTGCCTGAGGCTTTGGGTGTGCTGCGCTGTACTGAAGAGATGGTCCGTGCCATGCATCAATTGTCATTGGATACGAGCAGCCATTTCGTCATGCACGCGGCCAGTTCTCAGGACGAGCGGGATGAAAGCCGCCGCCGCTTCGGCCACGGTAGCATATCGGAGCTGGAACAGCTCGGCGTGCTCGGGCCAAAAACGTTGCTGGCCCATGGTGTATGGCTCGACGACGACGAAGTAGAACTGGTCGCCAAACGACAGACCGGGATTTCCCACAACCCCGTGTCCAACGCCTATTACGCTTCGGGTGTTGCCCGCTTGCCCGAAATGATTGATGCCGGCGTACGCGTTGGCCTGGGCACCGACGGCGCCTCGACCAACAACAGCCAGAACGTGTGGGAAACCATGAAGATGTCGGTGCTCATTCAGAAGCAGTGGCGCGAACAGCCCAGCTTCGGCTCTGCTGAATTGGCGTTGGAATTGATGACCATTGGCGGTGCCCGTGCGCTGCATTTGGAAGATGAAATCGGCTCACTTGAAACCGGTAAGAAGGCCGACCTAATTGCCGTAGACACCCAACGCGTTGCGCTCTCCCCATCACAAACCTTGGTGTCGAATCTGGTGTATTCCAATGACCCCCTGGCAGTGCGGGATGTTTATATCGACGGAGAGCGGTTGGTGCAAAACGGCAAGCATCATGCGCTAGACCATGGTGCAGTGATTGACAACGCCCGCAGCGCTGCAGCGACAGTGCTGTCACGCACGGGGCTAGACAGTTACATCAATGAACGCTCGACCTGGACGTGGGAATAAAAGCGGTTAGCTCAGTTGCACTTCGTCCAAGATTGCCAGCACATCAGCCGCATCAATTGATGTCACATATCCTTCGCTTGCCGCGCTCTGCTCTGTCTGCGCCGCGCTACTGGCAGAGGCCGTCAGAGAATAAGTCCCCGTGTCTCCGGTAAAGTTACGCACGGAGAGATAGTAGGTGCCTGACGAGGACGGAGTGAATGTGATTAGGGATTCTGCACCCGTGCCACTGTCGTCGTCTTGACTGATAAATGTTCCTCCGTCGTCGCGTAAAATGAGGAACGGATCTGATAACGTATCACCCGCACCAGAATCTGCGCCTTGAAGCGAGAAGGTATATTGGGTGCCTGCCGTAAGATCGATTTGTACAAAGTCTCGGTCACCGGCAACATCCAGTTGCCCTTGAAAGGTATCGCCAACGGACATTTGTGCTGACGTGGATGTGTCACCCGCCGCGTCCGTATCCCCTTCTGAAATTGTCTGCCCGCCTGGAGATGGATCGGGCGTGGTGTCGCCACCTTCATCGGTGCGTTCTTCTGGGGAAGTAGTGAGGGTATAGGTGCCAGAGTTGCCACCAAAGCCGCGGGCCGAGAGGTAGAAGGTGCCCGACGATTCTGGCGTGAAAACGATTTGGGAGTTGAGGCCTGTTCCACTGTCATCATCCTGGGCGACAAAACCACCACTGGCATTGCGCAACACCAGGAACGGATCGTCGAGTGTTCCCCCGCTTTCATCAATGCCTTTAAGATCAAAAGTGTATTGCGTGCCTACAGTAAGATCGATAGCCACCCAATCGCGGTCCGTGCTCGTATCCAACTCCCCTTCAAAGGAGTCTCCGGAAATAAGTGAAAATGTCGTTGAAGTGGACGCGGGGGCATCCGTTGTCCCTTCGGACACAGTGATACCTGGAATGGTGTTTGATGGCACGCCCAGATCGTCAGCAGATCCCGTAACCGAGGCTCCGTAGATTGTCTGCACGCCACTGATATCGTCAGCCGTCAAAGCGGTTAAAGAACCATTAATAAACGATGACATGATTGAGGGAACGTCGTTTTCATGGTCCAGCCCAATGGCGTGACCAATTTCATGCAATGCGGTTAGAAAGAACCCTGATTGATCACCCCGGGTATTGAAGTCATCCACATCCATGACAATGTGAGCCTGAATTAACGATCCTTGGGAGAACGAATAGAACGCCGTACCGACAGTGGACCCACCGCTACTCACTGATCCATCTAAAACGCCCATGCCAAAGCGGATGTTGACGTCTTCGCCATCAGAAACTTCGACAAAATCTATATCAGCGACGGCTTCCCAGGCATCAAAAGCGGAGCGCACTTCATCTTGAAAGAACCCAAACATGGGCAAAGTAAATGCCTCAGGCTCTATTCCCAGATTGGATGTGGCAAAGCTCCAAGTGACTGTGCCGCCTGTGGTGCCGTTGGCTGGATTGCCCCATTTGACATCCTCCAATTCAAAGGATTGCCCTTCACGGCTACTGCCCAAACCGACTTCGCCCGGCGGAGTGCCAATGACAGGGCCATCTTCAGTTAAGTAATAACGGACAGGATCGGACACAGGCCTAAACTCAAACAAATGAAACGCGTGAAAGGATTAATGGAGAATAACGCCTAAATCATGGAATAAGATCGTTAATTTATTATCTTAATTAGGTCGAAAAAGGGGTGTAAATTCTGAGAAAGTTTCTCAATTTAGGAATCAGTCGTAATGCTTGCCGAATCCCAGCAGAACCACCGTATCCTCAAGGTTCTCCGCCACATGACTTTCACCGGGCTCTGTAAAGACAAAGTCGCCGGGACCAAGAATCTCACCCGATAAATTGATCTTGCCGGAAACCACGAACATGATTTCCCAACTGTCATGGGTGTGCTCTTCGTAGTCAGCGCCTTTTTTGATGCGGAAAAGATCGAATGCGACGTTTTCACCATCCCGCCAAAGATCAGCCCGTTCTATCCCTTTGGCATCATAGTCTTCAGCGTAGGGCTTGTAAGCCTGGTCAGCGGTGCGGACGATTTTCATGACAAAGCCCTCGTAATGGATGGTTAACGGCTACCAACCCCAGGTACCCGGCCCGCCTTTGAACGGGCCCGCAATTTCAGACGTAATCCATCCGCCATAGAAATCGCCTTCTTGGCCTTGGACTTGTTCGTCGCCGACGAAACACGCGTGCATAAGGCTGGGATAGAATGACACGTAATCCTTGATTGCAGCGAATCGTTTGAGTGGATTCGTATAACTCCAGCCCGCGTTCTCAACGATTTGCAGCCCAACTTTGACAGTCCAATACACGGCAACGCCTTTCCATTCGCAGAACGATTGTTTCCGAGTGGATACGAGCAGATCAAAATTTACATCATCCGCGGGGACGTAAAAGGAAGGCGGATGACTGGTTTCAAGCACACGGTACGCACCATTGGTCGACACCACGGTTTCGTCAGCGAACTCCACGCGCACGTGCCTGGTATCGGCAATAAGCGCCGGAGGACGTGGATAGTCCCAAACGGATTCTTTGATCAGCGTCGACGGCACGGTGAGTCTATTTATCCATATCGTCTTCGTGAACGATCGAGATTGAATTGATGCAGTACCGCTGCCCCGTGGGTTGCGGACCATCCGGGAATACGTGGCCGAGGTGACCGTCGCACGCGGCACAGGTGACTTCCGTTCGGATCATGCCGTGCGCTACGTCTCGATGTTCCGCTACAGCGTCCGGGTCTAACTTTTCATAGAAACTGGGCCAGCCGGACCCTGAATCAAATTTGGTGTCAGCATTGAAGAGGGGCGCACCGCATCCGGCGCAGTGGAAGACCCCCTTGCCTTTGAAATCGTTGTACAGCCCGGCCCACGCCCGCTCGGTACCCTTTTCGCGAAGAATATGAAATTGCTCCGGTGTGAGGCCTTCTTTCCACTCAGCGTCTGTCTTATCCAATTTCGACATGGTTCATTCCCTTGCTCTGTCCACATATGATGTACGGAAAATGGCCCCATTCGGATGCCTTGAGTCAAGATTTAGTCAGACGAAGGCTACTTAGTGAGAGCGTCCGCGACTTCTTTGAGCTGGGTGCGCGCCCGGAGGAGGTAAAACCCCTGAGCCGACAAATGAGAAGGAACGAATAGTCCATCCTGCTTGCCATTGGCGACAATAAGGGGATCCATCTCGGCGGCGGTACGCAAGCTCGCCATCATCTGTTCCCAAATCGCAGACGCCTGCTTTTCGGCAATGACCAAGCCGAAATCACTGCCGACGTCGCGCAAAATGAGGGCATAGCCATAGAGGCGTCCTTTAATGTTGTAAAAGACATCATCAGCCAGAAAATCAAAGTACCCTGCATTGGATTGTAGCGCCTGCTCGTCAAGCGCGGCAGAAGCCGACCCTAGATCAGAAGAAACACGATCCAAGAACGCGATCAGGTTATCGGCCCGGCGATCATAGGTGGCGTCGCCACTGGCCAGCCGGCGATTGAAGTTGCTCAGCGCCTCTACACCTTGGAGATATTGAGAATCCGCCGTCGCCGTCGGGACAAAGTTGCTCGACCCCCAATACCAGATAGTGCCGTCATATTTGAGCAGACCAGCTGCTCGGTCGAGATCAGGGTCGATGGCAGAGGAGCCACGGGTGCGGCCCAAGCCATCACCCAGCTCTATGGCAAACCGGGATGACGCATACAAAATACCCAGTTGATAGTTGGGCATGTTATCAAGGCCGGCAGCTGGGTGGAGCCAGGGCTTGTTAGGCGCCCATCGGCCTGCCTCCCGGGCGACTAGTGCGGCAGCCGTTGCGACCGCTTTAGAGCCGCCTTCGAACGCATAATTTGCGCCGGGCTGAAATTCTATATCATCGGTAATAGTGCTGTACCACGCCATACCGACACCAAAATAAATAACAATTATCGCAATAGCGGCAGCGCCAATACGTAACGGCAAGGGCGATGGCGTCTCAGCGGCATCACGGATAACGAGGCGCTTTACTTCCTCAAAGAGACGGCCGAGGAGTTCGACGACACGGTTTTTAACAGCTTCCATAACCCCCTCAACATGGGGCCGAAGAAAGCGGAGGTCAACGGCGGGTTAGTGAAATGATGGGGATTATCGGCATCTAAGTTTTGGTCGCGACTTTTAGGGCACATTGGCGCGGAATTCTTGGTTCCCGCAAGTAAAAGCGACCTCTAGAACTTTGAACCGGCCCCCACCAATAGCAATCACATTGGGTCTCCGGCATACAGCGGTGCCCCGAGTGCTGCGTCTCCTTTAGAGCCGGTGCCTGACTGACCGCTGACATAGCCGCCGCTTTGCATTGCCGCTGCAGAGCTTGCCGCATAGAACGCGGCCGAGATGAACACAAATGCCCCGATAATGACTGGTCTCATATTGATCTCACATGCGATGGTGCATGAGACCATAAGACACGCCCGCCCAGGCAACATTGTGTCATGCCGTTTGAACATTCATCACAAGGCTTTGAGGCTAAAGGCTCTTATTTTCTATGCTCGCGGTATCCATTCCAGCCCTCGCTTTGACTCTTGCCTGCGCGATTGCATTTGCCGCAAGCGATTATTATCGCAAGGTTGCTAGCGCCTCTATTCAGTCAACCACGTTGCTGACGGTTTTCGTAGTTGGCCAGGTCCCCTTGCTTGGCGCTTGGATGGTAGTCACCGATTCTTTTTCGCTGAATACCGAATATTGGCCCATTGGCCTAGCGACTGCTCTTACGAGTCTTTTCGCTAATCTATTTTTTATTATGGCCTTGCGGGCCAGCTCTCTAAGTCTCACCGTGCCCGTACTCGCATTGGCTCCCGTTCTCACGACCGTATTCGGCGCGGTCGCGCTAAACGAAATCCCCAGCAATCAACAGATCATGGGCATTTTGGTTTCAGTCATAGGTTTGATGTGGCTTTACCTGCCGGAAGACAATCCGCGGATTGTCGCCGTTTTTAAGCGATTCGCCACTGATAAAGGTGCACGTTACATGCTGGCTGTTGCTCTACTTTGGTCCGCAACAGCGCCGCTCGACAAAACTAGTGTTCAAATGTCATCCCCGGCGACCCATGCCTTTATCCAGGTGTGCTTGATTTCAGCAACCATGATTGTCTACCTGTTTATGTTCCGGAAAACTGCATCCGTTGTGACCATACGCGATGCCGCAACACCTGCGGCGTTAGCATCCCTGTCCGCCGGCATTGCTTATGGATGCCAACTTGTCGCCTACCAACTAACGCTCATTGGGGTCGTCGAGTCACTTAAGCGCGTCATCGGACTGTTATCCGCGTTGATACTGGGACGTATCTTACTCAACGAACCAATGACCAAGCACAAACTTGTCGGAATCCTGCTCCTCGCTGTTGGCGTCCCGCTGATTATTTTGCCGCCATTGTTATAACGGCGTGCGGTTAATATTTTCAGCTAGAATTGGAGACGTGCTGTCTCCCCGCGAATGAAAGAAGCGCACAGTTGTAGAGAATGCAAGGATTGTCGGGAGCTAGAGAACAGGCGTGACTAAGTATCTCATCAGCCTCTTATAAATGCTCCTGTTCGACAAGAAGTGCGCCAAGATCGCTCAGCGTTCCTATTTGATCTGAATCCACTGCTAAGGCGCTACAAAAATGACTTTCAGCACCTCCCTTATCACCCAATTGCCATAGAACCATCGCAAGATTGTTGTGTGCCGCCACCCAATCGGACCTAAGAGACAAAGCCGCCTCATACAATTCGCGTGCTTCGGCGAGCTTTCCGGCCCTGAACGCTATATCGGATTCGCCTTTTAACTGTTCAGGGTCACTCATGATGGCGATAGTTATCCTGTTCACATTGTGATCCACAGCGCTGTTGTGTGCATTGTCACACGTGACAGATGGATCGTTGCGGGCCACAGTACCGCAGCAATCCACAATGGAAAATCCAAAGGAAACACCGATGTCGGACATTCTCCATCCTTCGCTCAAAGACCGAGTGGTCCTCATTACAGGGGGAAGCCGCGGGTTCGGTTGGTTCATCGCTGAAGCCTTGCTTAAAGGGGGGGCCAAAGTCGCCCTCACGGGAACCCGGGACGTAGGCCAGTGGAACGATGTAACCGGCAAAGCCGAAGCAATTGCCGGCCCTGGTCATTGCATAGCTATAAAAGCAGACGTGCGGGATTGGGATGATTGTCAACGCACAGTAGATGAGACACTCGATACCTATGGTCAGATTGATGTGCTGATCAACAATGCCGGGAGAGGCAGTAGGGAATACAAGGTAACGGGGGGCGACGACACAACACGCTTCTGGGATGTTCCCCTAGAGGCCTGGCGAACCGTAATTGATACTAATCTTACGGGTAGCTTCCAGATGACTAAAGCAACCGTTCCACACATGATGGATCGGAAATTTGGTAAAGTTTTTAGCATATCAACAAGTTTAACGACCATGATTGGTACAGGACTGTCACCCTACGGGGCATCCAAGTCTGGATTGGAAACGGCACATATTGTTTGGGCACGTGAACTCGGAGATCATAACGTCGACGTCAATATATTATTGCCCGGCGGTGCCTCTGATACAGATTTTATTTCACAGGAAATGGTCGCCGGTGCAGTCGGCACGCGCGCTGACCGTATTTTGCCAGGCGACGTCATCGTTCCACCAGCCGTATGGATGTGTACTGACGAAACTAATGGATTAACGGGTCGTCGAGTCATCGCCAAGTTTTGGGATCACGACGCCGCTGCAAAAGACGCGTTTGAGAAGTGTCTTCAACCCAAACATGAACACCCTGAAATTATGTAGAACAAGCCTGGGCCTCAAATGAGGCCGATGCGGCTCAGTTCGGCACGCATGTCGTCAGGCATGTCAGGCTCTATGTAACCGTCACCGTCCGCAATATCTTTGGGGGCTTCATCCGGCTTCAAATAACGCCAACCCTGGAACGGACGTTTGCGCTGCGGCTGAACGTAAATGTGGTGAGGAGCAAGCTCTATCACACACATGCTGCGGCCTTCCTGGTTGGTGCCCTTGTGGAGTGCGATGATCGGTTGCCGCACTAGCACCATTCGCTTAATAACCCAAAACATGGAGCCATCATCAAGCAAAGCATCGCTGCGCTTGGGAAACATGCGTGTCGTATGCTGAGCATTACCAACGTCATTGATGAAGCGGCTTTGCCGTTCCTTGAGATGATCAATATGTTCTATGCCAACTGCTAATTTTATGAGGTGGAGAGGCATTGGTACTGTGATTTCAAACTATTCTGTTTTGGGTTCGAACTTAATAACGACGAGGGTACATCGTCTCGGTAGGTGTTTGACCACGGAAGGCATCTCGACCTTGAGATCGCGCACGGTTCCGACCCCTTACCATTGGACAAGTATCAGTGTTTCCTACAACCGCTCAATGAATGCTATAGAAATCGCGGATTAAGTGGCTTTGACCGATGAATGGATTGGTTTTGAACCCCAAAAACTTCGATGCTGAACGCTGGCTGTTAACCTTCAGATGCATCTCCGCGCAGACCTTTGATCACAAGGTTGGGTAGCAACGACTCGTCCCACTTGAACGCGCCGGACTGAAAATCCATACCCCCCTGCCCCGTACGGACGATCACAAGGTCTTCCGATGCTATGACATAAACCCTCTGACCTCCAGATCCGTCGAAGAAAACGAGATCATCGGCCAGAAATGGTTCGGAATGAGGGACGTGGGCAGCGACACCTTTTCCATAGTCTCTTTTTGGCGTGTATTCGGTTCCCAACCAGGTTTGAAATCCGTAGTTAGGATTTGCCTTTGACGGTGTGATTACCTGTTTGATCCAATCGCGCGAAACGATTTGTGCGTCACCAACCCGGCCCTTGTTGAGGTGCAGTAATCCGAGACGCAACCAGTTCCGCGCCGGGGTAAAAAGTGACCCAGATGTCTTCGCTAGACCGTTTGGGCGATCAAGCCAAACCCAGGCGCTACTTTCCGCAACCTTTGACCACAGTCGGGTTTCAAGAAACTCCGCATAGGGCATTCCCACAGCGCGCTGCAGGGCCAATCCAAGCAACTGGGCGTTTAGATTGCTGTATGCAAATATCGTATTCGGTGGATCTTCGGCTTGCGCCCTCAAGGCGATCTCACCCCAGTAGGTGCCTAAGCTAAGCTTCATATTTTCGCCCAGCGGGCTAAATCCTCCAGGCGCACGACTCAACCCATGCGCCATCTGCAGCATATTGCGTATGGTGATTTTTGACCGTGGATCATTTTGCCATTCGGTCAGATACCGTGATGCTGGCTCGTCAACTGACGAAATAAAGCCTTCTTCGATAGCAATTCCGTAAAGCAGCGCCATCACCGACTTATGCATGGAAGCAGACTCCATGTAAGACGTTTCGTCAAACCCTTCACCGTACCATTCCAGTTGCAACGCGCCACGATGCCAGATGAGAAGTGACATTGACTTATTCTCGACAGCAAAATCTATAGCCGCTTCAAGTGCTTCGTTTGGAATCGTGCGCGCATCAACCGGAGCGGTCGGAATGATCGAAGGGGTCCCCGCCTTGACTTCGACCACCGGTTCGTACCAATCCATATTGGTCATGGAAGTCGCCGGGTCAAAAGTGAATAACCGTTTATAATATAGCCAGTCCGACGCCAGGAATGCTGCGCCGCCAACCATGACTAAGGTTATGAGAATGACGATACCTTTGAGAACGCGTTTAACTATGTGCATTGGCCCTACAAATCTTTCTAGTGAGACTAGTTAATTCAGCCTTACGGTTTCACACCGCGCATAAGCGCATTAGGAATAACAGAATCTTCCCAAAGGAACGACCCGGCCGAGAAATCAATGCCGCCAGTGCCTGTTCTGACGATAACCATATCGTATGACGGAATAATGTAGACTCTCTGTCCGCCAGCACCATCAAAGAACATGACGTCATCGGCGTCGTACGGTTCATCATGACGGACATAAGCACTAACGTACGGCCCATAGTCGCGGCGTGCACGATAAGGTGTACCAAGCCATGTCTGATAACCGTAGTTGGGTCCGTGTTCTGACCCCGTTACAACGGCATCCATCCAGTTCTTTGGCAGAACTTGTTCACCGTTGACCTGCCCTTTGTTGAGATGAAGTAACCCAACCCTTACCCAATCTTCAGCGGTGGCATGCAGGCAACAATAGGTCCTTGGCATGCCGCCTTCATGGTCGAGCCATACATAAGCATCACCGGCCCCGAGTTTTGACCACAGCTTTTCTGACAAGACCGTGACATAGCGCTGCCCCGCCGCCCGTTCCATAAGAATTCCGAGCGCTTGAGCGTTGAAATTATTGTAATCAAATTCCTCGCCAGGCGGCCGCCGGGAAGGCTGCTCTAAAGTAAGGTTTTTAATCTCTGTTCCCAGGTTCAACTTCATGGTCGTGCCGAACGGACTGGGGCTGAACGGGTCGCGATACATACCGCTGGTCATTTGAAGCAAATGGCGAATGGTCACCAACGATCTTTCGTCATCAGCCCATTCGGTCAGGTATGTCGCTGCCGGCTCATCAATAGAGGGCAGCGTCCCATCCGCTATGGCTGCTCCGACCAACAAGGCGACGACGGACTTGTGCATAGACGCTGGATCAGTCCGTGAGGTCCGGTCAAATCCCGGGCCGTAGTATTCATACTGAATAGCGCCCTTGTGCCAGACCACCAAAGCCACAGACTCAGTCGCGACAGCATAGTCTAAGGCCGTTAACCATCCCTCTTCTGAAATGGTACGGGCATTTTCGTCAACACGCGGAAGCGGAACGCCTGGCTTGCCGGAGACCCGCTCTAACGGTTCATACCATTCGACATCTTTCACCGGGTCGATGGTGAAGACCGTTGCCATACGGCCATAGAATGTCGGGTCAAAAACGTAAAGGACGGCGAACGCCACAAACGGCGCCAAGATAAAGACCCCTATACCAATGAAAATCCACTTCAGAATGCGCATGGCCGGACCCTAACGGAGCTAGTTCTTTGAACCAATCGCTATAGCCTCATCGACCATTGCGCGGTGGGTTATATAGAATGCGTGCTCGCCAACATCATCCTTCCATGCCTATGCTATTGGGCGGCACTCCAATACGTCGCAACCTTCGCCGTAAATACCGAAAACAAACCTCAGGCCAGTAGATTATGGAATTTGGTAAAATTGTAGACGAAGTACGGGCACGCGCAGAGGCCCTAGGAGAACTCGGCCATTCCGTATTGTTTGATTTGGAAGACGAGGGGAAAATTCTGGTCGATGCTACCGGAGACTCAGTCATCGTCACGCCAAATCCAGATAACGATGAAGCGGAAACCACGCTCGTACTATCTCCAGAGAACTTACAGAAGCTGATGGTCGGTGAACTGAACCCTATGGTCGCGTTCACCATGGGGAAACTGAAAGTTTTCGGCTCCAAAGGCATAGCCTTGAAGCTCTCGAGTCTGCTCGATCAGTAGGGTATTCACTCTCTATCTCTGGCGTCAGCTTTATACTAAGAGGCTCATTTCCTGTTCAGGCTCAGCTGAATCAGTGGCGGCCCAACAACATAACTCATTGAATCTTAATGAAATATATTTGGAATTACGCCCCGTAACGAATAAGTAACGTTAACGTCACTATTCTTCATTGCACTGCTAATCGAATTCCTTAACTTAGAAGAAGACCGTAATCGTGCGGTGTTTGCGTATCACGGAGTTCCAATGGACGGCAAAGCGCACATTTCCAATTCTGACCGGCCCTGGTTGGCGAGCTACCCGGACTTTGCTGATTGGGAGATGTCCATTGGATCAGAGCCCGCCTACGCGGCCATGGAACGCAGCATCGCCGCCTATCCCGAAAAAATTTGCATGGAGTTTCTAGGCCGGACGTGGACCTACCGGGAAACGGGCGAAATGATCCGTAGTGCCGCGAAAGGTTTGCAAGACCTTGGCGTTGGCAAAGGCGATCGCATGGCATTGATGTTGCCCAACACGCCCTATTACATCGTCATGTTTCACGCGACGCTGCTCATTGGCGGCATTGTCGTCAACGTCAATCCACTTTACACACCGCGCGAGTTGGACGATATCGTTCAGGATTCCCGGCCGCGTATGTTGGTGACCATGGACTTGGATGCCATGTATCCGAAGGCCCGTGAAACAGTAGATAAACACAATATCGAGAAATTGATTCTCTGCTCCATGAGCGATGTCCTGCCATGGCGCAAAGCTGTATTGTTTAATATCTTTCGCCGGAAGACTTTGGCCAGAGTGGAAGATGACGATCGCCAGGTCTGGTTTGAATGCCTCATAGAAAACGACGCCTTTTTCGAACCGGCTGAGATCAATTGCGATGACGATTTGGCAGTACTGCAATACACCGGTGGGACAACTGGAATACCAAAAGCAGCGATGCTAACCCACGCTAACGTCAGCGCCAATGCCATGCAGGTCGCGTCTTGGTATGATAACGCGAAGCTAGACAACGAAAGTTGTCTAGCAGCGTTACCATTCTTTCACGTATTCGCGATGACCGTCGCAATGATGACACCTCTGCGGTACGGCGCGTCAATCATCATGCTGCCGCGCTTTGACCTTAAAGATTGCCTACACGCAATTGACAAAAAGAAACCCACGTTCTTTCCTGCGGTCCCAACCATCTTCACTGCCATTAATACGTTTCCGGACGTAGAAAAATACGATTTGTCATCCATAAAGGTTTGCATTTCAGGTGGTGCGCCCCTTCCCGTCGAAGTGAAGAAAGAATTTGAGCGGATTACTGGGTGCGTCGTCGTGGAAGGCTATGGACTGAGCGAGACCTCCCCGGTCGCCACCACAAACCCTACTGTTGGAGTAAACAAGCCGGGGTCTGTTGGGATTCCAATGCCGGGTACGGATGTTGCAATCCGCTCCCTCGAAGACCCCACTCAGAAGATGCCCATCGGAGAAAAAGGTGAGGTCTGCATCTATGGGCCACAGGTCATGAAGGGGTATTGGGAAAACCCAGAAGCAACCGATAAAACCATGATTGATGGCCTGTTCCGGACGGGAGACATTGGGTACATCGACGAAGACGGTTATGTGTTCTTAGTAGACCGGCTCAAAGACATCATCATTGCCAGTGGCTACAACATTTACCCACGCAACGTCGAAGAATCCATTCACGAACATCCGTCCGTGGCAGAAGTCACCGTTATAGGTGTCGAGGATAAGTATCGTGGCCAAACTCCAAAGGCGTTCATCAAACTAAGAGAAGGCGCTAGTTTAACAAAAAGAGAGCTCAATACTTTTCTGAAAGAACGCCTGTCGGCCATAGAACGGCCGTCATTGGTTGAATTCCGTGACGAATTACCCAAAACGCTCATCGGAAAACTGTCTAAGAAAGAACTCAAGGCAGAAGAAAAGGACAGAAAGTCATCAGCGGAGACAACAGCATGACGAGCTTGGCAAAGACTGGCGGCCGCGCGCAACCAGACCCTCTGTACAGCACCAACCAACTCGCTGAAGACGCGGGTGTAACGGCACGTACAATTCGGTTTTATGAAAGCAGAGGATTGCTGCGCCCTCAATTAGCTGGTTCTACCCGCGTATACACCTATCGGGATAGAGCGCGTCTCGCCCTCATTTTGAGAGGCAAGCGGCTTGGTTTTTCACTTGGTGAAATAGCCGAGTATCTCGATTTATATGAAGCTGACCCAGATCACGTCAGCCAACTTCATCATGTGCGTCACAAAGCCCGTGAACGCGCCGACGACTTAAGATCAAAATTGCTGGATATCGAAGCATCATTAGAAGAACTGGAGCAGATTGAGTTGGATGCCACCAACCGGCTTTCACAAAAAGGTGTCGAGATCGACGCAACCTCTCAAAACATACGAACAAATGAACAATCAAGTATTCCGCAGAAAAGGATGGACTCATGACCGGTGCCGTAATTGCAGGCTATGCACGCTCGCCTTTGACACTCGCCAACAAAGGAGCGCTGACGCGCGTTCGCCCTGATGACTTGGCTGCTGCCGTTGTAAAAGCTCTTGTGGAGCGAACGGGAATTGATCCCAACACAGTCGAGGATCTAATCGTCGGCTGCGCATTTCCTGAGGGTGAGCAAGGCTTGAATGTCGCCCGCAACATTGGCTTCCTCGCGGACCTGCCAAACAGCGTTGCCGGAACAACCGTCAACCGATTTTGTGGTTCGTCGATGCAGGCCATTCATATGGCTGCCGGCGCGATCTCTCTTGGTACGGGCGATGCCTTCCTCTGTGCTGGGATTGAGAGCATGACCCGTGTGCCCATGCCGGGCTTCAACCCTATGCTTAATCCGAAGCTGGTTAACCCTGGACATGCAGCCTATATGGGCATGGGCGAGACGGCTGAAAATTTAGCTAATAAATATAATATTTCGCGTGAGAAGCAGGATGCCTTTGCGGTTGAGAGTCATGAGCGCGCGGCCGCCGCCCAGAGCGAAGGGCGTTTTGACGGTGAGATTGTACCCATCGAATCCAGAAATGGTGTGGTCGACAGGGATGGCTGTATTCGCCCTGACACCACTATAAAGATATTGGCAGACCTTAAGCCTGCATTTGACGAAAACGGATCCGTCACCGCCGGAACATCTTCACCTCTTACAGACGGGTCAGCAGCTGTTCTTGTCACGACAGAGGACTACGCTAAAACGCATGGGCTCAAACCATTAGCCCGCATCAAGTCCATCGCCGTGGCAGGCTGCGCTCCAGACATCATGGGCATTGGACCGGTCAACGCCACCAACAAAGCGCTCGACCGTGCAGGTCTAAAGTTGGACGATATGGATGTCATTGAGCTCAACGAAGCCTTTGCCGCTCAATCCATCGCGGTCATCCATGATCTTGGCGTCGACCTCAGCAAAACCAACATCGATGGCGGCGCTATAGCACTTGGTCATCCCCTTGGTGCTACAGGTGCCCGCATCACCGGCAAAGCAGCCCAGATCATGCGGCGGGAAGGCAAGAAATACGCATTGGCAACTCAATGCATTGGTGGTGGTCAGGGCATCGCGACTATCTTGGAGGCGCTGTAATGTCCGATATCAAAAAAGCAGCAGTGATCGGTGCCGGTGTTATGGGCGCCGGAATTGCAGCGCATATTGCCAATGCCGGGATTCCGGTGGTGCTTCTCGATATCGTTCTTATCGATGCGGCTAACCGGAACGCCATTGCAGAAGATGCCATCAAGAAAATGCTTAAGACCGAACCCGCACCGTTTATGTCGAAACGCGCTGCTAAGCTGGTTACACCCGGAAATATTGAAGACCACATGGACTGGCTGGCCGACTGCGATTGGATCGTCGAAGCCGTTATCGAGCGGTTAGACATCAAGCAAGATCTTTACGCCAAGATAGGCAAGGTGAAGAAGCCGGGTGCAGTGCTGTCTTCCAATACATCAACCATCCCGCTTAAAAATTTAACCGACGCAATGGACGATGCCCTTGTCCCCGATTTCATGATCACGCACTTTTTCAACCCGCCACGCTATATGCGCCTGCTGGAAATCGTTGCGTCTGACAAAACTACAGAAGAAGCCGTTGATGCTATCCATGCATTCTGCGACATGCGCCTTGGCAAGGGCGTCATTCACGCCAAAGATACGCCGGGCTTTGTCGCCAACCGTATCGGTACTTATTGGTTTCAGTTGGGCCTGACAGCGGCCTTGGACCTTGATCTCACGGTCGATGAGGCTGATGCCATTGGTAGCCGGCCGTTTGGCATTCCCAAATCCGGCTTCTTTGGCACACTAGATTTAGTCGGCCTCGACCTTATGCCCCACGTTGCAGAATCCATGCTGGAGCGCCTGCCACAAGACGACCCCTACCGCGACATTCATTCAGAGCCCGAAGTGGTTCAAACAATGCTGACAAACGGATGGATCGGCCGCAAAGGACCTGGAGGTTTTTATCGCTTAGACCGATCCGACGGTAAACGCGTCAAGGAGAGCATTAATTTGAGAACAGCCGCATATTCACCGTCTCAGAAAGCTACTCTTGAGAGCCTTAAGGCGTCTAAAGCAGGTGGTGTGCGCGCGCTCGTCGAACATGAAGATAAGGGAGGTCAATTCGCCTGGCGGCTTGTGTCGCAGGCGTTGCCTTATGCGGCCTCGCTCGTACCGGAAATTTCTGACACGATTGTCGACGTCGATGCGGGCATGAAAGATGGATACGGCTGGACATACGGTCCGTTCGAGTTAGCCGATCAAATGGGTGCCGCCTGGCTTGCTAATAAACTCAAAGCTGACGGGATAGAAACCCCGCCGATGTTATCCCTCGCCGCAGAAAAAGGCGGGTTCTATCGGGTGGAGAACGGCGTTCGCCAGTATCTGACAACACAAGGCGATTATGTAGATGCCGTACGTCCTGACGGCGTGCTCAGCCTATTAGACGTTAAGCTGGCCTCTGAATCCGTCCTAAAGAACGGATCTGCATCCGTATGGGATATTGGTGACGGCGTGTTGTGCTTTGAGTTCACATCGAAAATGAACAGCCTCGACCCAGATATCATGGCTCTCTACAAGAAAACGATCAAACTTATAAAGAACAGTGAATCACTGAAGGCACTCGTTATTTACAACGAAGGATCCAACTTCTCCGTTGGCGCTAACCTGGGTCTTTTCCTGTTTGCGGCCAATATCGCTCTATGGCCCGAAATCGAAAGTCAAATCGAAGACGGCCAGAAGACATATATGTCTCTCAAACAGGCCCCTTTCCCGGTTGTTGCCGCGCCGTCGGGTATGGCCCTTGGCGGCGGATGCGAAATTCTTCTGCATGCTGACGCGGTTCAGGCACACGCTGAGACCTACACAGGGCTAGTAGAAGTGGGTGTTGGCATCATTCCTGGCTGGGGTGGCTGTAAAGAGGTGCTGTTGCGTTTGCAAAATCATCCTAGCCTCCCGCGTGGACCAATGCCGGCAGTAGCCAAGGCTTTTGAGATGATTGGCACCGCACAAGTCGCGAAGTCGGCCTTGGAAGCGACCGAGATGGGTTTGTTCAGGGATAGTGACGCTATAACCATGAACCGGGATCGTTTGCTTGCAGACGCCAAAACTAAGGCACTCTCTCTGGCAGAGAATTACGCACCGCCCGAGGAACAAGAACTCGTTTTGCCAGGACCCACCGGCCGTGCGGCAATGCAATTGGCGCTGCAAGACCTGGCGCTCAAAGGCACGGCAACACCACACGATCAGGTGGTTGCGGGAGGGCTGTCTGAAGTCCTAACCGGTGGCGACACAGACATGACGGAAACGCTCACTGAAAAAGAGATGCTTAAACTCGAGCGCACCGTGTTTATGAAACTCGCCCGGACAGGCGGCACGTTGGCGCGCATGGAACACATGCTCGACACCGGCAAGCCGCTTAGAAACTAGAATAGGATCAGGAGATCTTACGATGGCCGTATACAAAGCTCCGCTGCGCGACATGCGCTTCGTCTATCACGAGCTTCTCGGTGGAGATTCGCTTGTCGACCTACCAGCTTACGGAGATTTTACTGCTGATGTTGTCGATGCGGTTCTTGAAGAAGCCGGGAAATTCACCTCTGAGGTTTTATTTCCCTTAAACCTGAGCGGCGACTCTGAAGGGTGCAGGTTAGAAAACGGCGTCGTGCGGACGCCAAAAGGATTCAAAGAAGCCTATGACCAATTCGCCCAAGGTGGCTGGACGGGTATCGCCGCTGCCCCTGCTTATGGCGGGCAAGGCGCACCGGCTGCGCTGCATTTTCTTATTCAGGAAATGATCTGTTCCACCAATATGTCATTCGGTATGTACCCCGGCTTAACCGAGGGCGCTTATAACGCCATCAACCTGCATGGGTCGGACGAGCAGAAATCATTATATTTGCCCAAGTTCTCTGAAGGCACATGGTCGGGCACGATGTGTTTGACGGAACCGCAATGCGGCACTGATCTTGGATTAATCCGCACCAAAGCGGACCCTCAAGACGATGACAGTTACAAAATTACCGGTACGAAGATTTTCATCTCAGCCGGCGACCATGACTTGACGGAAAACATCGTTCACCTGGTTCTAGCCCGCTTGCCCGGCGCGCCGGAAGGCACCAAGGGGATTAGCCTTTTTATCGTGCCGAAGTTCTTACCGAAAGAAGACACCAGCGTTGGCCCCCGCAATGGGGTCACCTGCGGCTCAATTGAACACAAGATGGGCATTAAAGGCTCTGCGACTTGTGTGATGAATTTCGATGACGCGACCGGTTGGCTTATCGGGCAACCGCACAAAGGCATGCGCGCCATGTTCACAATGATGAACGCGGCACGGCTAGGCGTCGGCATTCAGGGACTCGGTGTGGGCGAAGCGGCCTATCAAGGTGGACTAGCTTACGCTCAGGAACGATTGCAAGGACGCGCCCTCAAGGGCGCAGAAACACCCGATAAACCCGCCGATTCAATTCTGGTGCATCCCGATGTTCGCAAGAATCTACTGGCCATGAAAGCGCTGACGGAAGGTATCAGGGCGCTGTGCATGTGGACAGCGATCAACTTAGATAAAGCTGAGAAAAGTGAGGATGAAGCGGCTCGTCAAGCGGCCGATGATTTGGTGCAACTTCTCACCCCCATCGTTAAGTCCTATGGAACAGACAAAGGCTTCCAAACGGCCAATCTGGGCGTGCAAATCTACGGTGGGCACGGCTACATTCATGAACACGGCATGGAACAGTTTGTCCGCGATGCCCGCATCACCCAACTCTATGAAGGCACCAACGGTATTCAAGCCATGGACTTAGTTGGGCGAAAGATGGGAACTCACTACGGCCGCTACCTCCGCTCCTTTTTTCATCCGGTCCAAGAGTTTATCGAAGAGAACGCTGACGATGAAACCTTGCAACCGTTCATTCTCGGTCTGGCAAAATCGTTCGGGCGATTGCAGCAGGCGACGGGCATCATTGCGCATAAGGGCCTGCGCGACCCAAACGAAGCCGGAGCCGCCGCCAGCGATTACCTCACACTGTTCGGCCATGTGGCAATGGCCTTCATGTGGGCAAAAATGGCTAAGCTTGCGTTGGAAAAGAAGGATGATGATTCGAGCGGTTTCTATGTTGGGAAACTCAAAACAGCACGGTTCTTTTTTGAACGTATTTTGCCAGAAACAAGCGGTCTGTTTTCCATGATTATGGCTGGAGGAGACTCCATTATGGATATGGATGACGATCTATTCGGAGCTTCGGTCGCCTCCTGACCGCGTATAAGACATGAACATACTCTTTCGCCTCGTGTGGATGTTTCTAACTGTTGGGCGGCGGAGCCGTTGTAACGTCTTGGATGTGTCGTGCGTGTCGTTTCGCGTGTTGCCCACTGACCTCGATGTTAATTTTCATCTTACCAATGCGCGCTATTTTAGCTTTATGGACTTAAGCCGTGTGGATCACCTGATCCGCACTGGCGCCTGAGAAAATATCAGGGCTAAGAAATTCATACCCGTACTCGGGTCGGGATCAATCAGGTTTTGCCGCCCGGTCCCGCCTTTTAAACGCATTGACGTGACAACGCGTATTGTGGGCTGCGATGAACGATGGGTTTATCTCGAGCATAAACTAATGGATGGCAACATCACCTATTCTCTCGATGTCCTGAAGGCTGCATTTTTGGATGCATCGGGCCGCATCCCAACGACCAGGTTCCTCAAGGAAATCGCTTATTCCGGGGCAATTCCGCCGATGACGGAAGCACTCGAACTCATTCGTGATGCAGATGAAGCGCTTCCCGAAATTGCAGAAACAAGCACCCGTCCAGCATCGGCCTAGTCTTGTGACAAATCTTCTCTGGCGAGAACACGATTGATAAGAGCCACGCTCTCTTCAACTCCGTAAAGAGCAATAAAAGACCCCATACGCGGGCCCTGATCCTGACCCAATAGAATTTGGTAAAGCGCTCTGAACCAATCTCGAAGCCCAGGAAAGGTATCCGGATGGGCTTTACCAACGTCATACACCACAGATTGCACGTCTTCCGCTGCCGCGCCCTGGTCCAATTTCTCAAGACCCCCCTTAAGTTCCACTAGGGCTTCGCTCTCGGCACCAGACGGCGCTCGGAATGTTTTACTGGGTAAGACAAAGTCGCGGTAATAAGCAATCGCATAAGACACAAGCTTGTTGAGTAAGGGATCAGAGTCTGGGCTTGCTGCCGGTGCGTAGCGCGTAATGTAGTGCCATAGCACTGCAGGATCGTCAGAATGACAGACGCTCGCAAGATTCAATAAGATACTAAAGCTGATATGGTTTTTCTCTTCCGGCGGGTTGCCATCGTGGATATGCCACGTGGGATTAGCGAGTTGATCTTTAGAGTCTTGTGTAGGAAATGCTTTGAGATGCGCTAGATAGTCGTCAACAGACTTCGGAATGGCATCAAAATAGAGACGCTTAGCAGCCGCCGGCTTTTGATACATGAAGTGCACCAGGCTCTCGACAGGAGCATAGGTCAGCCATTCTTCAACCGATAACCCATTTCCTTTTGACTTCGAAATCTTTTGCCCTTGGTCATCAAGAAATAGTTCGTATGTGAGATTGTTCGGCGGCGAACCACCGAGTATGCGGCAAATCTTGCTGGACAACTTGACGGAATCGATCAGGTCTTTTCCCGACATTTCATAGTCTACGTCGAGCGCGTACCAACGCATGGCCCAATCACACTTCCATTGAAGCTTACAGTGGCCGCCCGTAACCGGCGTTTCGACTTTTTGACCGTCTTCATCTTCGTAAACGATCGTGCCTGCATCGACATTACGTTGAATAACCGACACCTGCAGCACGCGACCAGTTTTTGGACACACAGGCAAAAACGGCGAATACGTTTCCCGGCGCTCGGGGCCCAAGGTCGGTAAAATTACATTAATGACTTTGTCGTACTCTTGCAGCACACGTAAGAGCGCAGAATCAAATTCACCAGACGTATAACACTCCGTCGAACTTTTGAACTCATAGTCAAAGCCAAAAGAATCAAGAAAACCCTTTAGTCGGTCATTATTGTGATGGCCAAAGCTCTCGTGCGTTCCAAAAGGATCCGGGATGCGGGTCAGCGGTTTGCCGAGATGCGCCTTAACCATTCCTTTGTTGGGGATGTTGTCGGGGACCTTCCGTAAGCCGTCCATGTCATCAGAAAATGCAAACAGCCGTGTTGGAACATCTGGCGCGAGCATCTGAAACGCATGACGGACCATTGAGGTGCGAACGACTTCTGCAAATGTACCGATATGGGGCAAGCCAGAGGGACCGTAACCGGTCTCAAACAGGACATAGCCCTTGTCTCCCAGGCCCTTCTTGATGCGACCTTCAAGCAGGGTCCGCGCCTCGAGCACGGGCCACGCTTTGCTCTCTTGAGCGGCAGTTAGAATAGTACTCATTGAATTCTTCCGGTTTGCAAAAGCGGCGCACCCTATGTCTGAGAAGATACAGGGTCAAGCCCCAGACGGATTGGCTTTGACGCGCCCCACGTTATATACCAACGATCTCCCCATGGGCGATTAACATCACTTTGGAAATTTACCTTTGAAACAGAATAAGAGCCCTCTGTGACAGAAAAGAGGGACATTTCACTTCCCGACTTACCAGTGCTTGCTTCTCGGGCGCGCTTAGCCGTCGTGGTTCATCCTGACGGAGAATTCGAAGAGTTCTCGGCCGCTACTGCTAAGGACGCTATCAAAGACCCGGTCATTCTTTGCCATGCAAAGGCGACTGCTGATCGCCTGAGCCTCAAGCGCTTTCCGTGTATGGACGTTCTAGAGCTCTTTGCGTTCGTCCATCCCGCTACATTTTGTCTGCCAACCGTTGGGGGGCTGGCGACAGCTGCCGGACTACCGAATCCCCAATCTCTTCATGACGAAGCGACCACCTTAATCAACATTGTCCGAACTCTCTTAAGTGACGTCGCGAGTTGGAGTGACGGCGAACAGAAAAAGGCCCGAGGTATCGCCCAAGCCCTCACCCGAGCGGGTTGGGCCTGGGGTACGACAGTTCTATCGGCGCTTAACTCTGATGAAACCAGCGACGGTGTGGGTTTGTCATCGCTACGGGTATGGACCCGATTAAAGCCTTTCGAAGATCAAGCACCGCCGCCGCCGCCAGGAAATCAGCCGGTCCTGCCTGAAGAAAGCCAGTCTCGTCTTAAGCAACTCCTCGACCAGAACTCTGAGCTCCGTGAAGCCCAACAAGACTACGCCGGAATTCTGACCCATGCGTTTAAAGCCAAACCCGCACCGGACGAACCAAACCTTGTCATGGCTGAAGCCGGCACAGGCATCGGCAAAACCTTGGGGTATCTCGCGCCGGCAAGCGTTTGGGCTGAAAAAAATGACGGTCCAGTCTGGATTTCAACCTTTACCCGCAACCTTCAACGACAGCTAGAACAAGAATTGGACCACCTATACCCAGATCCAGATATCAAGTCGGCCAGGGTGACAGTTAGGAAAGGTAGAGAGAACTATTTCTGCCTACTCAATTACGAGGAAGCGCTAAACCGATCGGGCACGGATCCAAGTTCCGCCATTCCGCTAGCCTTAATCGCGCGCTGGATTACCGCCACCCAGTCGGGCGATATGGTTGGCGGTGATTTTCCATCCTGGCTTGCCGACTTGTTCGGCGTCGGGAGAGTCTTGTCACTCGCTGACCGGCGCGGTGAGTGTATTTTTTCCTCATGCCCGCATTACCGCATTTGCTTTGTGGAGAAGACGGTCCGTAACGCTCGAACCGCCGACATCGTAGTCGCCAACCATGCCCTCGTCATGGTTCAGGCAGCACTCGGAGGTCTGGATGATGGAACGCTACCAACACGATACGTCTTTGATGAGGGACATCATCTTTTTGACGCAGCGGACAGTGCCTTTTCAGCCCATTTGAGCGCAGCGGAAACAGCTGAACTACGGCGCTGGCTGGTCGGCGCTGAGGCAGGTGGACGCCCCACAAGATCGCGTGGACTAAAACGCCGGCTAGATGATCTATTAAGCGATTTAGATGCAGACGGCGACGTTATGGCAACGGCTTTGGATGCCATACTCAACGGCGCCCGGTCTTTGCCAGCACCTGGCTGGCACGCGCGTCTAGGAGAAAGTGAGCCAAGGGGCCCTACCGAGTCGTTTCTACGACTCGTCCGTCAGCAGGTGTACACGCGGGATGACCCAGCCTCCCCTTACAGTCTTCAAACGGATGCTATTGAACCCGTTGACGGACTGCTGCAGGCGGCAAGTCAACTTGACGCAGCGCTTCACAAGCTCTCTGAGCCTGTAAAACGGCTAATCCAGGCGTTGCTGGCACACCTTGACCGCCCCGCTGAAGAGCTGGATTCAAACACGCGAGCCCGCATTGATGGCCTGTGCCGCAGCCTAGAACGAAGAGCGGTTGCACCGCTGACGGCTTGGAGAGACATGCTGAAATCATTATCAAAGGAAACCCCGGAGGAATTTGTAGACTGGCTCGGTGTCGACCGTGTTGAGGGCCGCGATATTGATGTGGGAGTCCATCGTCATTGGGTTGATCCAACGTTACCATTTGCACGCGCTGTACTCGACCCTGCGCAGGGAGTCGCCATAACATCCGCAACTCTACGTGACGCGACGGGAGACGATGCCGCAGATTGGGAAAGTGCTGATCAACAGGTTGGGGCCTTTCACATTGCAAGCGCTCCAGTTCATTCAGCGATCTCTTCGCCGTTTGATTACGCGCAGGCAACTAAGGTTTTCATTGTTACTGACGTTCGGAAGGATTCCCTTGTCCAAGTTGCAAGTGCCTATAGAGACCTTTTCCTTGCTTCTGATGGCGGAGCCTTGGGACTGTTCACTGCTATCTCCCGCTTAAAGGCAACCCATGACCAGATAGCACCCTTATTGTCAGACGCAGGTATTCCGCTCTACGCGCAACACATGGACCCCCTGCCCACGGCAACCCTCGTCGATATTTTCCGGGCTGAGGAGAACGCCTGTCTTCTTGGGACAGATGCTGTACGGGATGGCGTTGACGTGCCTGGACGATCTTTGCGCCTTATGGTTTTTGATCGGGTTCCCTGGCCCCGGCCGGATATCCTGCACCGGGCACGGCGTAAAGCATTCGGTACACGGACCTATGACGACCGCATCACTCGAATGCGCTTAAAACAGGCTTTTGGCCGCCTCATTCGGCGTGATACCGACCGCGGCGTCTTTGTTCTACTTGATTCCATGATGCCTTCACGCCTGCTTGGCGCGTTTCCGGAAGGCGCACCGATTGAGCGCATTGAGCTATCGGAGGTGGTAGCGAAAACTCGTAAGTTCATTGGGAATGGTAACGTTGAGTAACAAAGAACCTTGAGTCTTTCTAATGAGATTAACGCGATATCTTCCAGGCTGACTCAGACAACTGCTCAGCATGGACGCCCTGGAATCTTCCAAGAATTTCCTTAAAACGGCCAACTGTGTTTTCCATTAGTTCAGGAGTCACTCCATACTTCTGCCGAAAAAACTGGCCGTTAGAAAAATGTTTGCTTTCTGAAATTATGCTGGGCTCTTCCTGTCGCGAAGTCCTTCCCTGATATTTAGAATCGCCGGTTTTCATAGAGAGGTCTTCCAACACGTCTACAATTTGATCGGCAGCCAATGGCCCAGACTCCAGAGCATCAAGGTAGTGAGACATACCTTTCATTAGTTCTGGTCTAGCATCAGAAATTGCAGTGTCACCGGCCATAAAACGATTTATTTGTTCAGTCGCACCGGCAACGCTATCGGCGGTTACGTTAAAACGGTTTGAAAGGTAGTAGTTGTTAATATGCGAACCAGTGGTACACGCACTAAGAGCAGGAACATCCAGAAGCAGAGATTCGACGCCCGTGGTACATGCCGTATGCACTACCAAGTCAGCTCCAAGTATAGCCGGAATGTGACTTCCCGCAGAAACGCACTCGATGTTTTGAGTGTTGAGATCGCTTACAAATTTCTCCCACGTGACCTTGTTTTCGCCAGGGTGGGGACGGAGAATCACGCTAAACTCTCTTTGGGCTAACTCAGACAGAAGGTTACGCAACGTCTGTGCGTTGCCTTTTTCGAAACTTACAAAATCTTCAAAGATATTTTTGCATTGGCTAACACTTAACGCTGGATCAAATATTTCAGAACCAATCCAAGACGCAAAAATATCGTCTGGCGAGCTATCTACTGAAGATGAATTCGTAATACCAAGATTGGAGTTGACGAGAATATAACGTCCAAACCGCCCTTTAATTTCTCTCACGTCATCATCAAAGAAAGAACGAAATTCAGGTCTCAATATGTCTGCTCGTGCGTTGCCGCATTGGAAAACTTTTAGCGCCTCTCCGAATCGTTCGTGCATGAAATCTGTTTCTTCTTGGCCCATCGTGAGAAAAGCATCACAAACTTCTGGTAAATGCCTGTCGCTGCAGAAAATTGGGTTTCCTTGAAGAACTCTGAAGAAGTTTTCCTCTTCACAGGCGGCATTCACATGGCCGTATTCCTTGGCCAGCTTCATGTTAGTCGTTGAAATCGCATTTGTACCCTTTGACAGGTAAATACCAGGAGGAAAGACGGTCGCATGCTCAAGCAACGTATATTGGTGGCCAAGCAGAACTGTGAATCCGCGCTCAGCTGCAACACACGACGTTAGGCAGCGTGCCAAGAACTCACGTGTGCCAACCTCCATTAAGCAATAAAGGTAAGGCTTCACAGTCAGGTGCCGGCTGTACTTTTTGTCAGTTCGACAATCACCGGAGACAAACCTTGGGGCACATCATGCCGATAGACCTTCAACGTCGCGTCAGGCCGAGCAACACACCTGCCGTTGTTGTCTTCGCTAAAGTCATAAGACGCAATGGTGTCCTTAGGAATCCGTATCGGAATAGTAGGGCGATGATCACCCCAATTGGTTTCGCGTTCAGAATCGATAAAGAGCAGTGTCCAATGATCGTCAAGATCACGCCATGTTAGCTGACTGAAATTCCCAAATGAAAACCCAACCAGTGTATCAACCTGAGACTGGCTAAGCCCTGCGTCAAACGCGCACACTGTTTCCCACGGCCAATCCGTTAGAGTTTTAATATCCACCTCGTCCGTGCCCGCCATAAAAGAAAACCGGATATGGCGGTGAAATGCCAATTCACGGCGAGATTCGAGACCACCAGTCTGTTTGTATAGAAAATAGATCGACAGAGGTCCAAGTGAAAGCAGCAGAATTAGGCCGATTAATTTAACAAAAGATCTAGATGGCATTTTTACTCCTTGTCAGGCCTTCCATATAGCGCCCTGGGCCTCATAGAAAAAGGGCCACGTCGAATTAACGTGGCCCTCTATCTTATTCAGCTTGAGCTGGGGTGGCTTACATGCCCATTCCCATACCGCCCATGCCCATGTCACCCATTCCGCCGCCGCCGCCGCCGCCCATCGGGGGAGGGGACTTTTCAGGAATATCAGCAATCATGGCTTCTGTCGTAATCAACAAACCCGCAATTGAAGCAGCATCCTGCAAAGCAATACGCACGACCTTAGTCGGGTCAATGATACCGGCCTTGACCATGTCAACGTATTTGCCGGCTTGGGCATCGTAACCGGTCGTCGCTGTTTTCGCTTCTCCAACTTTACCAGCAACAACGGCACCGTCTTCTCCGGCGTTCTGAGCAATTTGCTTAAGCGGTGTGCTCAACGCACGGTGAATGATATCGACGCCAACTTGTTGATCGTGATTGTCAGCTTCAACCTTACTGAGTGACTTGATGGAACGAAGCAACGCAACACCACCACCAGGCACGATGCCTTCCTCCACCGCAGCGCGGGTGGCATGAAGGGCATCATCAACGCGGTCTTTCTTTTCTTTCACTTCGACTTCGGTTGCCCCGCCAACGCGGATCACAGCAACGCCACCGGCCAGTTTCGCGAGGCGCTCTTCGAGCTTCTCACGGTCGTAGTCGGATGTGGTTTCTTCGACCTGACGGCGGATTTGTTCGCACCGGCCCTTGATGTCCGCTTTCTTACCGGCACCGTCGACGATGGTGGTTTCTTCTTTGGTTATGTCGATGTTCTTGGCTTCGCCAAGCATATCGAGCGTAACATTCTCGAGTTTGATGCCAACATCTTCTGAAATCACCTGGCCTTTTGTAAGAACGGCAATATCTTCCAACATGGCCTTGCGGCGATCACCAAAGCCTGGCGCTTTAACGGCCGCGACCTTGAGGCCACCACGAAGACGGTTCACGACGAGCGTCGCGAGCGCCTCGCCTTCGATGTCTTCAGCAATGATCACCAGAGGACGGGACGACTGAACCACGGCTTCAAGCACCGGCAGCAAGGGCTGGAGCGAAGAGAGCTTCTTTTCATGAATGAGAACGTAAGCATTCTCGTACTCACACGTCATCTTTTCAGCGTTGGTGATGAAGTATGGGGAGAGATAGCCACGATCAAACTGCATGCCTTCAACAACGTCCAGTTCCGTATCAAGACCCTTAGCCTCTTCAACGGTGATAACACCCTCTTTGCCAACTTTATCCATGGCTTCGGAAATGATGTCGCCGATATCACTGTCACCGTTAGATGATATCGTACCAACCTGAGCAATCTCTTCGCTGGTCTTGACCTTCTTAGACTGCTTCGCCAAGGCCTCATAAACAGCAGCAGATGCTTTGTCGATGCCACGCTTGAGGTCCATGGGGTTCATACCGGCGGCAACAGCTTTGGTGCCTTCACGAACGATGGACTGAGCCAGCACAGTCGCTGTGGTGGTACCATCGCCAGCAATATCAGCGGTCTTGGAAGCAACTTCCTTAACCATCTGAGCACCCATGTTTTCGAACTTGTCTTCAAGTTCGATGTCCTTGGCCACCGTTACACCATCCTTGGTGATGCGAGGTGCACCGAAGGCTTTGTCCATAACCACATTACGGCCCTTGGGACCGAGGGTCACTTTGACCGCGTTAGCCAAAGTATCGACGCCACGCAACATGCGGTCGCGGGCATCCGTTCCAAATTTGACGTCTTTCGCCATGATTTTGCGTATCCCTTAATTTTAAGAGTCTTAATTCCGAGGGGGCTTCGAGATTTACTCGATGATGCCCATGATGTCTGATTCCTTCATGATCAACAGGTCATCCCCATCAACCTTGACTTCAGTGCCGGACCATTTTCCGAACAAAATGCGGTCGCCCTTCTTTACGTCGAGCTTTTGCAATTTGCCGTCATCGCCCCGAGTACCAGAGCCAACGGAGACAACTTTGCCTTCCATCGGTTTTTCTTGAGCGGTATCGGGGATAATGATGCCCCCGGCGGACTTGGTGTCTGAGTCCAGGCGCTTGACCAGCACCCGGTCATGCAACGGCCGAAATTTCATAGATAATCTCCCTATTTTGCCTCAGCGAGGCGCCGTAATCATTAGAAAAAACAGGAGGTTAGGCCTTTCCGTTAGCACTCCCCCCTGAGGAGTGCCAGCTAGGTAATGTCTCAGTTCGCGCCTGTCAAGGATTTGGCGGCGAATCAATTGATGCTGGGACCAGATTCCTGGATTTCTGGGAATTTTTGGAGCGGTTTTTGTGATATCGTCGGAACTGACCGCTAATCTCTATCTCAGTAACCAAATGATTTCAGGGAAGGACGGACTATGCCGGACGACGGATTTGGAATTGGTGCACCCGTTAAACGTGTTGAGGATAGCCGGTTTCTCCAGGGCAAAGGCCAATACGTCGACGACATCGATCTTAAAAACCAGACCTACGCTTATCTGTTGAGATCACCTCATGCCCATGCGGCGATCTATGGAATCGATGCGAATGCGGCAAAGGCAGCTCCTGGAATCGTTGAAATTTTTACAGCTGAGGATTTTGAAACCCTGGGTGGCTTGCCCTGCGGTTGGCTAATTCATAATCGGGATGGCTCGCCGATGACTGAGCCCAAGCACCCTGTTCTCGCTGAAGGTAAGGTGCGCCATGTTGGTGACCCGGTGGCGCTGATCGTTGCAGATTCGCTTGAGCAAGCAATCGAAGCAGCAGACTTGATAGAAGTCTCCTACGAAGAGCTAGCGGCCGTCGTTAATATGCCGTACGCAATTGATGGCAGCCCAGCCTTGGTTCATGAAGAGGCGGCAAACAATTTGTGTTTTGACTGGGAACTTGGAGATTGTGCAGCGACGAACGACGCGTTCTCTAATGCGGCACACGTCGCTAAGATCGATTTAGTCAACCAACGCCTTGTCGCAAACCCGATCGAAACACGTGCAGTCATCGGCGACTACAATACCGCGACTGGAGATTACACGCTCTATACGACGAGCCAAAACCCTCACGCTATCAGACTGCTCATGAGCGCTTTTGTACTTGCTGTGCCCGAACACAAAGTGCGTGTTATTTCCCCTGATGTAGGTGGCGGATTTGGCAGCAAAATCTATCACTATGCCGAAGAAGCGCTGATGATATCAGCATCGAAGAAAATCGGACGCCCAGTAAAATGGGTATCAGATCGATCGGAAGCGTTTTTGTCCGACGCCCAGGGCCGTGACCACGTTACTCACGCGGAATTGGCTTTAGATGATGCTGGGAAGTTCTTAGGGCTGCGGGTCGAGACCCTTGCCAATATGGGTGCCTATCTTTCAACTTTCTCAACGGTTACCCCGACATTTCTGCACGGCACACTGCTTGCCGGTCAGTACACAACACCGGCGATCTACGTCAGTGTGAAGGCAATTTTCACCAACACAGTTCCCGTTGATGCATACCGTGGCGCTGGTCGGCCAGAAGCGTCCTATTTGCTCGAACGTCTGGTCGATGTAGCAGCACAAGAGACCGGGCGAGACCCCGTTGAAATCCGGCGGCTAAATTTTATTCAAGCAGATCAATTTCCGTACGACACGCCGGTCGCCCTCACCTATGACATCGGCAACTACGACGTCACCTTGGACAAAGCTCTTGCCGCAGCGGATGTGCCTGGGTTTGACAACCGTAAGAAAGAATCAAAGGAGCGCGGTAAATTGCGCGGTCTGGGAATCGCCGGGTACATCGAAGCCTGCGGTATTGCGCCATCTGCTGTCGTTGGCACGCTAGGCGCTCGAGCAGGGCTTTACGAGTCTGCTGTTGTGCGGGTAAATCCGACAGGTTCAGTAACCGTTATGACGGGCTCTCATAGTCACGGCCAAGGCCATGAAACGACATTTGCCCAATTGGTCTCTGACCGTTTAGGCGTTCCGTTCGATCAGATTAATGTCGTGCACGGTGATACCGCCAAAGTCCCATTTGGCATGGGGACCTATGGATCCCGGTCTTTGGCCGTCGGCGGGTCCGCATTGGCTAAAGCGATGGATAAGATCGTTGAGAAAGGCCGCAAAATTGCCGCACATATACTAGAGGCTTCATCCGAGGACATTGAGTTTGTAGACGGCGCCTACAAAATCGCAGGTACTGACAAACAACTAACCTTTGGTGAAGTCGCGTTTGCTGCCTACGTCCCTCACAATTACCCCTTTGATGAACTAGAGCCAGGCCTGGAAGAGACGGCGTTCTACGATCCCGCCAACTTTACTTACCCGGCTGGCACGTATGTTTGTGAAGTGGAAATTGACCCGGAAACCGGAGTCGTGGAGGTGTGCAGTTTCCATGCCTCCGACGATTTCGGTCGAGTGATCAATCCCATGATTGTTGCCGGGCAAGTCCATGGGGGCCTAGCGCAAGGCATAGGCCAGGCTCTATATGAACATGGAATCTATGATAACTCGGGGCAATTATTAACCGGTAGTTACATGGATTATGCGATGCCACGCGCCGACAATTTTCCCCAGTTCACCGTCGACACATCCGTAACCGAATGCACACACAACCCTCTCGGCGTAAAAGGATGCGGAGAGGCTGGCGCGATCGGTTCACCACCGGCTGTTATCAACGCCATCGTCAACGCCTTATCTGACTATGGTGTAAGCCATATGGACATGCCGGCAACTCCAGAAAAAGTGTGGCGCGCTATTCATGACAATTTTTGAGGTTGAGTAGGTAATTCTATTCTCGGTCAGGCCCCATCAAGCCGTGCGTAGCACGGTGCTCCTTATATATGAAAAACAAGTTACGCGAATAAATAATGACGCCGCCAAATTGGGCGATGATGAAGACGGGTTCTTTAATGTAGATGGCGTAGAAAAACGTAATAATTCCACCCAGAAAACTCAGGTGCCAAAAAGCAAGCGGGATAACACTTTTGCCCGACTTTTCACTGGCAAACCACTGCACAAGAAAACGTGACCCAAAAATAGCCTGGCCAAGTAGACCAAACACCTTCCAAATATTCATCGTCGCAAACCAAGTGACAAACCAACTCATACCGTATCCTTTTTGTGTAGAATTTGCGGGCGGGTCTGGCGAGCGATCAACCACATCACACCCAGAAGGTCGACGACGCCGAGTGCCAGCCGCCTCCATAGTCCGTACTTCGATTTTCCTCTGAGTCTCGGCCGATGAGAGACCTCTACGGAGATGGCGCGGCCACCGGCGCGAATGACAAGAGCCGGTAGAAATCTATGAAGCGCATCAAACCGAGGCAATTCGAGGAATAGATCGCGCCGGAATAATTTGAGCCCGCATCCTGCATCAGGCGTGTGATCACCGAGTAGCCACCCCCGAATGTCATTGGCAAGCCAGGATTCATAGCGGCGCAATAAGCTATCATGGCGAAGACGGCGGTGGCCGACATAGAGAAACTGAGACGCAAGCTCAGGCTCTTGGTTTATGGCATGACCTCTCGCTTCAATCAAAAGCGTGATGTCAGCAGGATCGTTCTGGCCATCGCCATCGAGGGTTATCACCCAGGGCGCCTCTGCAGCGCTAATACCTGTAATCAAAGCCTGGCTTTGACCGCAGGGTTGGAAGTGACGAGCTACTTTTAGTTGGTTGGTCGACTGAAGAGCGTTATCGAGCTCGATGGCTGTACCGTCGGTTGACCCATCATCAACGTAGATAATCTCATATGGAGGTGCATCTTCGAGACCTGCCATCGCCGCCACTATTTCGCCGACGAGCGGTGCGATATTGCCCGCTTCGTCGCGAACAGGCACTACAACCGAATATTTTAGGTCGCCTGAGCTCCGCATTTTGGGGTCAACATCTCTCATAAAGAAATAGTAGAACGCAGTGATACACGGGCACGATCAGGTTCGTAACCCCCATCTCATATAGACTGGAATAGGCGAGAATGTGGCCGTTGCACTTGTTGCATAGGCCTAGATCGCCTAAATCACACTATCCCATAAGAGAGGCTTATTCGCCAGCCATGCCACAACACGCCTTCAATGACCAAAACGCCAAGCACATTCGCCTTTGGCTTTTGATTTGCGCCGGCATGGTTTTTATTATGGTGGTTCTTGGCGGGGCAACGCGCCTTACCGAATCAGGCCTATCGATGGTTGAATGGCAGCCGCTTAATATTTTGCCACCCCTTTCTGAGACTGCATGGCAGCAGGAATTCGAGAAATACCAAAAGTATCCTGAGTTTCAAAAAGTAAATTCCTGGATGGCTGTGGAAGATTTCAAGAACATCTTCTGGCTGGAATACATTCATCGACTGTGGGGTCGGCTCATTGGCTTGGTTTTTGCAATACCATTCTTCTATTTCGTAGCTACACGCAGAGTCCAAGGGCAATTTGCGTGGACACTCGCAGGCTTGCTTGCTCTAGGCGGCGCCCAGGGATTGCTTGGCTGGTTCATGGTTGCCAGCGGACTGGTCGACCGGCCGGACGTGAGCCAATACCGATTAGCTGCACACCTGGTACTCGCCTTCATCGTTTATGGCCTTCTTATTTGGGTCGCACTTGGCGTAAGACCGGATACGGAACCAGATAAAAGTGCGCGTCATCACGACACCACCACTGTGCGCCTGGCTTTAGCTACAGCTCTTGCCGTCCTCCTGGCCGTCACATCCGGGGCCTTTGTCGCAGGGTTGAATGCTGGGTTGATATACAACACCTTCCCACTCATGGACGGCCAGATGATACCGGATGGACTGTATGATTTATCGCCCTGGTATATGAACTGGTTTGAAAACATCATGACCGTTCAGTTCAATCATCGGGCATTGGGAATCGTTCTCGCATGCCTCGTAACTTTGATGTGGTGGCGCATTAAACAGGCCGGACACACAGGACAGATAAAATTTGTCGCAGATTGCGTTTTTGCCATGGCATTTGTACAGGCGGGACTTGGCATTACCACGCTTCTCATGACCGTCCCGCTCCCACTAGCACTCGCTCATCAAACTGGTGCGTTGATCCTATTCACTTTGTCTGTGATCATCGCCCGCCTGCTTCGACCGGCATGATCGAGCACAATGGCTCAAATACCGATGCCCGCTAGCAGCAGCAAATAAGGATACAGATATTATGAGCGATTTATCCGTCACCGATGATTTGTTCTTTTCGCGAACCGGAATCGACAAACACGCGACCGAGAATACGGTGAATGGCGCTCTTTCAGGATGCGACGACGGCGAATTGTACTTTGAGTACAGCCAAGCCGAAAGTCTGAGTTTTGACGACGGCCGCATTCGATCGGCAGCTTTCGACACAGCACAGGGATTCGGCCTACGCGCTATTGTCGGTGAGACAACGGGGTTTGCCCACTCAACAACCATGACCGAAGCGGCTATTGGCCGTGCGGCAGAAACCGTGAAAACCGTGAAAACGGGGCATGGAGGTACGTTGGCAGATCCGCCGATAGGAACCAATCAAGCGCTGTACACAGATACTAATCCCTTGCCGTTGATTCCCTATGAAGACAAAGTAAAAACCCTTGAGGCGATCGACTCGTACGCCCGAGGGAAAAACAGTAAAATTCAGCAAGTGTCGGCGTCACTGACTGCATCATGGCAAGCGGTTCAAATCATGCGGGCGGGCGGACTTTCCGTCGGTGATATCAGGCCCCTGGTTCGGCTTAACGTTTCCATCGTGGTTGGCGAAGGCGACCGCATGGAGATGGGTTCCTATGGCACCGGCGGACGCCTCACCTACGACAGGTTCCTAGAAGAAGAAACCTGGCAAGGAGCTGTGGATGAAGCCCTCCGGCAAGCTCTGGTTAATTTAGAAAGCGTCGATACACCGGGCGGTGAAATGCCTGTCGTGCTGGGTCCAGGTTGGCCCGGAATTCTTCTGCATGAAGCGATAGGGCATGGTTTGGAAGGCGACTTCAATCGTAAGAAAACCTCTGCCTTCTACGACCTCATGGGCAAGCAGGTGGCAGCCAAAGGGGTAACGGTTATTGATGATGGAACTATGGCCGATCGCCGTGGTTCCTTGTCCATTGATGACGAAGGTACGCCGACATCCTCAACGACCCTCATTGAAGATGGCATTCTGATTGGCTTTCTCCAGGACAGGCTGAACGCCAGGCTGATGGGCGTTAAACCGACCGGTAATGGCCGACGGCAATCTCATGCGCACCATCCCATGCCGCGTATGACCAATACATACATGGCCAATGGAAATCATGATCCAGAGGAGATTATCTCTTCTGTCGACAAAGGCCTCTACGCCGTCAACTTCGGTGGCGGCCAAGTCGATATCACCTCGGGCAAATTCGTGTTCTCAGCCACGGAGGCTTACCTAATTGAAAACGGCAAAATCGGCGCACCTGTTAAGGGCGCCACGCTTATCGGCAACGGGCCTGACTGCCTGACCAATGTATCCATGATCGGTAATGATATGATGCTCGATCCAGGCATCGGCACCTGCGGCAAGGAAGGCCAAGGCGTGCCCGTAGGCGTTGGCCAGCCCACATTGAAGCTTGATGTGCTGACCGTCGGCGGCACAGCCGTCTAAGGTGCCCCCCCCATCAGTGCGGCTTTAAGCCTGGGATCATCGGGGTTTGCGAGCTTGCAACGTGAAGACGCCCACTCGGTTGTGAACCCGACGCGTCCACTGGACGGCTCCGCCCAGGCTAAACCAAGCACATCTTCTTCTTCATAATCACCGGGCTCTCCCTCGTGCAAAGTCAGACGCATCAAATCGACAAAGTTCCGCCCCGAATTTGACGGCCACATGGATGTCAGAAACTCCACATGAAGTTTTCGGGGCTCTAGTTCCTTGGTTTCAACGCTAAAAACATCACCCCGGTCATGCATGAAATACGGGTTGACCACTTGGCTCGTACCGTCTTCAAATCTAAAAGAAGTGAAACACTCATAGCGTTTTGCTTTGTACATACGAAGGTGCGTACGGTCTTCGCGCCCGGCAAACAACGTGCCATCTTCCAAGTACCCATTGTCATAAACCCATAACTCTTCTGGATTGAGAATCCATTCCGCATCCCATGTCATTTGCTGACCGGTATTTTTGGACACCATGGTGCACTCGCCGTGCTCTCCAAGAAGCCCCCGGAGCTGGTTGCCGTGACGCTGCCAGTTGAATGTACAATTGCCGCCAAAATTCGGGTCGGGCTGAAGGCTAGGCCACATCTCTGGGTGAAGGTGTGCGTCAACAAAATCGTCTGCATCGGCGATGCGCCGGCCAGAAATAGAAACAGTGCCCATTTCTTCATTCGTTGAAATCAAGAAAACCACCTGCTGTCCCGGAAAAATAGACTCGTTATCAGCCCCGAGACGGATTTGCGTATAGATCACATGCTCCGCCAGATGGGGTGCATCGATTTCCGCAAAGACCCTATAATAGGTTTCATGTTCTCCGTCTGGTGGAGCACCCAAAGCCCGTTCCAGATACACTTGCGGAATTGATGTGTACTCACCGGGCAACCAAGCCAGCAAATCTTCCAGCACTTTGGCTAATTCTGGCTTGGAATTAGTTGCAACGGCCGGCGCTGCTAACACTAAACAGGCAAGAAATATTGATATGGCACGCATCGCCCACCCTTCTTTTTGATCCTTGTAAAGAGCCTAGACCTTGCAACCTCAAAGGGGAAGGACGGACAAAGAAACCAGATTCAGCGTTGACTTAGGATCGGCCGTGACCCTGCACGCTCAGGTAATACGCCGGCTTCCAGGAATTCACGTGCAACGTCGTCATCTTTTGCATAGGCATCGAGAAAAGCGGTGCTAACACCACGTAAAGCATCCAGCCCCTCTTGGTCGAAAGGCTCCGTTGTGCGGCACCACGCACCACCGAGAAAGTGGTCAACGTCATCGATCCAAAGGTGGTGCTTAGGCGGAACCGGGTCTGGCATTTCATTAACGATATTATATTGGAACGGAATCCGCGTGCTCTCACCAGATTCTGATCCCCGATCGTTGGTTCCAGTATAAACCAATGTTGGCACATCGATAGTCTGCCAAGGAAATTCTGGAAGAGTTGGATTGTGGCCCGGCTCACTGAGCAAGAGAAGTGCATCAAACCGGTCTTCGCCAGAGTCGATAGTCTCTTTGCTATACGGATTTTCGAGGACCATGCCGGTGGATGCAAGTGCCGTGGCCCCGCCCATGGAATGACCAGACGCCACTAATCTTTCGGGGTCAATTTTTCCAGAAAGTGAGGGGAGTGCGCGTTCTATATAAGGAATTTTATCAATTGTGATGGACAGGTCCGCAATCCGTGTACGGATAATGCCTTCCATTTCTCGCGGGTCGACGTTTGCCATATCAAACCCGAGGGATGCTGAGTCCGGATGGGTCGGTTGAATGACGACATATCCGTGGGACGTCCAATGGTCACCGACAGCACCGTAACTGCCGCCAACGCAGCCGCCTCCGTGAGATAACACCACCAGTGGGAAGGGCCCATTGCCGTCAGGATAGGAGATTCGTAGGCGAATACTGCGCTCACCGTTGTCAGCGTTTATGGCCACATTGTCGCTTACAATTATGCCGAACGGGCCGTTATCCGGCTTATACGCTTCGGCAGCTATGGCAGTCGGCGACGAAACGACCGCAGAGACAACCAGTGAGATCAAGGTCATTGAGTTCATAGGTTCAGACCATCGTCCTAACGAGATGCTTTTTGAACTGTTCCTTTTTGGGTCTCCATGTGGCGGACGACGTGACCGGCCATAAATGAGCCCAAGCGCGGGTCTCCGTTGATAGGATCCCAGATCGACCACGTTCCAGAGTACTGGTTTTGCACAGGACCGTCTTCACTCGGCGCCCCCTCAACAGGGTCATAGCCAAGGAGACCATATGCGGATAAATCGTGCACCAGGTGCGGGTCTGTGTCTTGCATGACTTGATCCATCGGGGTTTGCCGCAAGGGTGGGTACGGCTGTGTTGTTCCACAGCCCCCCATGGTGAAACAGCACGGTTCAGTGCGCGCCGCGTCCGCCGGACCATCGACCGAACGGCACATTGTTTCTGCCTGGCGGCCCCAATAGTCGGCAAACGGGTTGCCGTGATTGGGGTACCGGTCAAAGTCCCCTTCCTTGTCGTAAAGCCATGTTCTTGTGCCTATTTCCTTGCCTATCTGATTGGGGACTTCCACGAGCGTCAAAACTGAATCGATCACTACTTGTGTAAATACGACGACAATGTGTTTGACGCCACGATCTTTGAGGTATTCCAAACCATCCCAATAGAAATACTTTTGATATCCGCTAGGGGGGACCTTATCTGTTTGGTAGAGCCATCTGTGACCCAGGTTCTCAGCGCGCATCTCCCGCGACCGCTCCATGTTAGACCGAATCCGCCCGCCCAATTTTATGCTAGGATTTTCAACCCGCAGACCCATCCATGTGCCGATAATATTATCAGGGTCCATGTCCGGATGAGTCCGAAGAATTTCTGCTTTAAGAAGATCATTCAACACGACGGTATCATTAACTTTGGGATCATAAGTTTCATTCCAATTACGAATGGAATGATTGATGAACATCACAGCGGTGTCGCTATCAGCGATAGCCGAATTCATGCGTTTCTCTATTCCCTTGATGTAAAGCGCCGCGAAGGCTGGGTCTTCTGTGACCGGGTTGGGCCTACCTTCCAAAGGCACGTCACTATCTTTTACTGGCGGTCCGAGCGACCGGGTCCAATTTGCTGGCTCTATAGGAAAGGACTCACGCAACAAATCTGTGGGGTCGTTGACCCATGTCACCGGAATATCGGCACCCGTAGCTGCTTCATGGCGCGCCACCACGTCGCGGGTAACCCGAACAACATCGTAGGTTTTCCAAAACCGGGTAGCCGCCGTCGTCATGTCGATCATGATAATTTCATCGACGCCTTGCGCGAGTAGACGTTCAGCAGGACCATCAACGTTGTAGCGCTGAGGATCGCATCCTTTCCATGGCCCGCGGTCTGCAGCGCTGCCGCAGTACGTAAGACGCGAACCACCTTCGACCTGGGGCTCATACATACGCCTAGGATCGGGCAAAAATCTTGTTTGCTCGCCTGCCCCAATCCACTGGGCTCTATCGACTGTGAATGTAACACCCAGCTCGTCCTCGCGGGCCCTTAGAGCACTAGTGAGATCCGCCAACTGTTTTTCGGTGCGCTGAGCATTGGGATCGTGGCCAATACGATCATCTTCGAATTCATATTTATCCAACTGAGAAGCTATATTGCTGTAGCTCTGGCCATCGCCAAAGGAAGCAACCGTAGGCCATGCTTCTTCATTCCAAATGACACGTTGATAGATGGTTGCATGCGGGTCGTATGAGAAAATCTGCATGGCGCTATCCCAAAGACTCTTTATCGAGGTATCACCCGAACCACCATGCACGACGAAAAGAATTCCCACTTTGCGGTCTGCGGCCAGAGACGGCTGAGCCATCGGCGTTAGCGCGCATGTGACCATGAGACAAAATAAGAACTTGATACTCATCGGGCACTCACACCTATTCAGCAGCTTGTTGTTTTTTAAAATGCCGCACCGATGCAGGTTCGAGCACCCAGTTCTTAGGATCATCTGTTCGCTTGGGTGATGGGATTGCGCGGGCAAGATCATCTTGATCAGACGCTTTTAGATCAAGCGCCCACCCCTTTTCCTCTAGGGCGCGGACCTTTTTTCGAAACGCAGCTATATGGATATCTGACTCAATGAATAGCTCATTTGTGAAGTTGCGCGGAGATTTAAGGGGTGCCACATGATTGAGCACCACCGCATCTTCCTGAAGAACAGCATAGTTCCGGCGTATCGTATCCGCATCGTATTTCTCATCGGTAAAGAAATTGCGGGCATGAATCCAAGTATTGAGAACTTTGTCCTCTTCGACGGGAAGGTAGGCGGAAAACACCATATGATGCATGCCAGGACTAGGGTGAATATCATTGCGGAAAATCATTCCCGTCATGTTGAATTGGATCTGGTTCAGGGTATCGGGCCGTTCGTCAGCCATCCCCTCACGCCATTCGCCACGCTTCGGCATTGATTTGAATTGATGTTTGGATAGCGTCGCTGTTCCGTGCTGTTCAACTTCAAAGCGTTTTAACCTTTGATCTTCGAAATGGCCAAAGTCACTATGAACATGAAAAGGATGAGCGGGATCGAGAATATTATCGATAGCCCGCATCCAATTGACGTTGAACAGATAAGATCCACGGGTGATGCGGTACTCGTTCGATCCGTACTCTGGAAAAAAGTCATGGTCCGGAAGAGGTGGACGCTCACTCTCAGGTAAATCCCCAGCGAAGACCCAGATCCAACCATATTTCTCGGCGACCGGATAGGAATCCACGCGAGCGCGTTTGGGGATACTTGCGTCAGGGCCAAGCGACGGAATTTCAACACATTGCCCTTCGCCCGTGAAACGCCAACCATGGTAGGGACACTGAACCGTGTCGTTTACGACGCCTCCACGGCACAAGGATCCTCCACGATGGACACAAATATCACTCAGACAATGACCTTTGCCGTCGCTATCCCTAAAAAGGACAAAGTCATGGCCAATCATGCGCAATGGCTTGGATGTTCCGGGTGCCAGTTCCGCACTACTTCCCACGACGTACCACATGTTGATCAGCATATACGCTCCCCCAATCGCTGGACTCGTATACATAATACGCGGCTAACGCTCAAATAGAACGCCAGCCTTAGGGTTATCTTGTCCGAGCAATGGTCTTTACCTGGGGTGGGTGGCTGCCTGACTATGGGCAAACTACTGGACGAGAAATATTTGTCTTGGAGCACGGCAGAAGCCGCTGCCGCGGAGTAGTTTGCTCGGCTATTATTGCTTCCGTTTCGCCATCAGGCGCTCGAAGAAAGAAGGACCTTCATCGAGCTCAGGCGATTGATCGAACAGCGATGTATAAGCGCGTGCGCGTTCCAAGTAATCGGTGTCACACTCTTCAACATCATCCAGTTTAACTGCATCGTAATGCCAGATGGCATGTCCTGGTGAAATTCCAAACTCTTTATACGGCGTTCTTGAACCGGAAAAGATATTCCAGCCGGCCGATCGGTAATGCGCGTCCTGCACTCCGGGGTCAAACACTTCGGTTGCACTAGCAAAAAATGATGCCGACTCCAATGATGGCTGGGAAATCATCGGTGGAAAGTTCGAAGACCGTTGCAGACGAATATCATCGCCGTCCCGCGTCCAGTTCAGGGATAAAGGATGGTTTGGATAACGCTCGGGGAAAGCGGTCTTCATGCTGCCATAGTAATGACCGGTTGGCGTGAATAGCTCGCCCTCTTTGTGCCGAATGTAACTCGGTGTCAGAGAAACCGTCTCTCCATTGAACGGGCTTGTGAAATTATCGATGAACGTGTCCGTTTCCAGATCGGTAAAGAACGACAGAACGGAAGGAAAACGAACCCAGCTCGCCTCTCCAATCTGTTGCCACCAAGCGGATTCACTATTGCGAAATCCGTACAGCGGAATAATTCCATCCGACTTAACGGCCATAACAATGCCACGCGTTTTCTTGACAACACGCCCGCCATCGAGACGACCCAATATTTTAACATAAGCTTTGTTTTGTTCAGCTGGGTCAACTGGGAGCTTACTCTCTGCGAATGCCCTTCGAGATGATAGCGCCGCCACCGCCGTGAAAAGCGCTGACCGCCTGGACTGCATTAATCTGTGTTTCATTGAGTCTGTCCGTAGCCCAAATCACTCAGAATAATGTTAGGTATAACGCCGTCATCCCACTGTGGTGATGGCATTCCGGTTCGTATGATCACCAGATCGGCCGAAGGAATAACGTAGACCCTTTGCCCGCCACCGCCATCAAAGAATACAACGTCATCGACCAGAAACGGCTCGGCCTGCTTCACACCAACCGGCGTATTACTGTTGTAAAATCGCTCGGGCACATATGGACTTCCGATCCACAGTTGTAATCCATATTTTGGGTTGTTTGGCGATGGGGTCTTCATCTGCATAAGCCAGTTGGCAGGGATAACCTGCTTTCCATTCACAGCACCGTTATTCTTAATAGCAAGCCCGATGCGCAACCAATCCCGTGGCCTGGCTTGAAAAAAGGAATAGGCTTTCGGCATTCCATTTTCGCGATCCATCCATAGCCGTGCTGGCTTTGCTCCAAGAGGCTGCCAGAATTTTTCCGAAACGTATCCAGCATACGGCTTGCCAATTGCGCGTTGAAGTATCAGCATTAAGAGTTGCGTATTCGCGCTGTTGTAGGTGAATTCAGATCCGGGTGCGGCCGTAAGATCAAAACGGAGAATGGCTTCTTCCATATTGGATCCGATGAAGAGCCGAATCGCTTTATTGAATGGGTTTTGGTTCACGTCGAAATTAAAACGATAGTGTTCCAATCCACTGGCCATTTGTAAGAGGTCACGCAGGGTAAGGGTGCTACGGTCTGCACCATCCCATTCGGGAACATATTTTGCCACTGGGTCATCAATTGACCCGATAAAGCCGTCCGACACTGCAAATCCGACCATTATTCCCAGAACGGATTTGGCCATGGAATACGTTTCCGTAACATCGTCTGGACCCATGCCGCGCCAATATGCTTCAAATTGGATACCCAGCCCCCGATGTACGATGAGCGAAAATGAATCGAGCGTCTCTGCGTAAGTCACCAGCTCGGTAATCGCCTTGTTTGTCAAGGTGACATCAACTGGGGCTACAGAGGGGAGTTCCTCCTCGAACCGCCCCCTCACCTCACGTGTTGGCGCTATCCAAGACGGGTAACTCAAAGCCGTTTGGTCACGAATATTCATAAAACGGGACCAAAAGGTCCAATCTGACGCGATGACTGCTGCAAGTACCGAAGCCGTCACACCGACAAAGACAAAGAAAACTTTCATGGGATTTGGCTCAATTCGTTTGCCGGCTCAGCATCAATCTGTTTTATTCCGCGCATAATTGTGTTGGGCAGGAACGTGTTATCCCACTCCGACGCGTCAGGTGCGGGCCGAAACCCAGTGCGGACAATCACCAAATCTTCCGACGGTACGATGTAGACCATGCGCCCTTCAGCGCCATCAAACATGAATATATCGTCTGCCAAGAATGGTTCTGAATTATATACGCCTGGCTTCGGCACCTGATTGATCGGCGATTCTGGACGGTGATAGAGCCGCCGTTCCAAATATGGATGCCCAAGCCAAATCATCATACCAAATTGCTCTTTGTTAGCAGACGGTTTGAGCATTTCCGCGCGCCAAGAATCAGGTAGAAACTGCTCACCATTCCAGCGCCCGCCATGCAATAGAAAAATACCGAACCGGAGCCAGGTTTCTGGCGGCAGCATGAGACAACACCCGCCGTGCGGCATGCCTCCCATGCGGTTTACCCAGATGAACCCCCCTTGGGCCTGAAGAGGTTTTATGAGCGCCTCCGACAAATACTCCGAATAGCGCTTACCTGTCGCACCTTGAATGATGTGCGGCATAACATCGGCTGTTGTATCACTGTAGTCATATTCGGTACCGGGTTTGAATGACATGGGTATCTCATCGAGTAGAATGTCGTCCCAGTATGGATCGAGATAACGCCGCGAACTCAAACCAAATGGCGGTTGGTCGCGAATACTGAACCATCTAAGACCGCTCGACATCTGCAAGACGTTGCGAATGGTGATGGTGTTCTTTGCCGTATCGCGCCACTGAGGAATATATTGCGCGACGGTGTCATCAACTGACGCAATATATCCATCGGCGATCGCTCTCGCGATGAGCAGGCCGCCAACCATCTTGTGCATGCTGCGCGAATTAACGACGTCGCCGGGACCCAGGCCCATCCAGTACTCAGAAAACTGAAGCGCCCCACGGTGCCAAATTAACAAACTTTCAGACCGGTTGCGCACAGCATAGTCACGGGCCGCTTCAATCGCGTCACTGGAGACAGTACGAAACCCCACAGGAACCACCTGGAAGAAATCCGTATGCCCGCCTGCAATTACTTCAGTTGGGTTATACCAGGCATAGCCGTTGGGCTGATTGGTCTCAGCTTGGGTATAGTGACGTTCGATGAGAACACGGTTTGGAAATAGAAATACGGACGCAGCCAGAAGTACAACTGCTGTAGCAGCGAAGATCACAATTTTGATCATCAGTGACGGCCCTCTTCAATCAGCGGCATGCGGTACTGTGGCTGTAATGCGCTTCATTACGATCAATAATGCCAGTGATAGTAGGACGAATGCGATACCACCAAAACACATGGTTGCAACGCTCACGTCTTGATCGATTAGCCAGCCCGTTAAGACCATAACGGACGATGCGATAGATACATTGAAAAAGACGTTGAATGAGCGGATCGCACCCATATGTTTCGTGCCATACATCTCCGCCCATAGAGTCACATAAACTAAGAGGCTGAGACCGAATGTGAAGCCAGTTAATCCCATCAACACGATAATTATAAACGGGTCACTCGAAAGTCCGAGAGCCAGCAACGCCGGTATCAGGGGCCATAAATAGAAACTGATCAGACCTCTAGACCCGTATTTATCAATGAAACTGCCCCCCACCAACGTGGCTAGTAAGGACATCCCTGAGTACAGCGTATACCCACCGGCGAAAACCGTTAGGTCCCACGCCTTTGTTTCAACCAGATAGAGTTGGTGAAATTGGATAGAGAACACGATGGCCGGTACGGCGATCATAGCCGGTTGGATCAACCAGAACCGCACATCCTTTAGTACCTGTGAAAGGGTCCATTGATGTACGCGTGTCTCCCGGGGGCCGTCCGCAAGTGCGCTCAACTTTTCTTCATATTTGCGGTGCCGCTCGCCATGTCCCCAGAGTTGAAACATCGTTAGAGGTAGGATGATCAGCAGCACGAACCACCCAGAGACACTCCAAGCTTCCCGCCATCCATACGTTGCGAGTAACCACGCACCAATAAGCGGAAAGACGGCATACCCGAGTGCGTACCCTGTGTTGGCAACGGCCACAGCCTTGCCACGCTCACTATCAAAATAGCGCGCCGTACTCACCTGGGCTGAGACACCCCAAAGCCCTTGTGCCGTAAAGCGAATAATGAAAACAGCCACAAAAAGCCCGATTATTGTTGTGGCTTGCGAAAACATATAACAGCCGAATGCGACAGCGATGGTTGTCGCACAGGTAAATATTCTTAGATCAACATGGTCTAGGAACCGGCCGAGGCCCAAAACAAAAACGGATCCAAAAATGGTAGCCGTTCCATAAAGCGCTGCGAGTTCTCCGTGACTGAGGAGGAGTGCCTCACGAATATCCGTATTGTAGAGAGAAACGTAGAATGTTTGCCCCAACGCCAAGAAAACGTTGAGGCCAAAACCAAAACTAAGAAAACGCGGATTCGTCGCTAGAAAGCGGAGATAGCCCATAAAGCTCTTTAGGTGTCAGCGTCGAGAAAACGCCGCACCTCAGCCGCGATTTCTTTTTGAGCGCCCGATACTGGGCTTTGGTGAAAACACACCAGTGGCGGCTTGATCTGTATTAACGAACCGTTTGGGTGTGCCTTTATAAAATGAATTTGGCCGCAAGGCCCGTCTACATACTTTCGCTCAATGGCGACGTGCCTATTCATTCTTGGTCGAAGAACTCACGAACTGCGGTGGCGATTTCGTCCGCATGAACGTCCCACGCCAGCGCATGCGGAATATGGGTCATTTCAACAACCGTCGAATTTGAAATGAGAGCGCCAGCCCTCCGACTATTTTCGGCCAGCATGTCGTCCAAAACCAAAATTAGCGCAGGCTGAGTTAGCTCTCCAAGCCTTTCTTCAGCCTCGTAACTCATCACCGCTTCGGGCGCATACCAGGCTTTCATGCCCGAGCGAAGGCGTTCAGCAAACAACTCAAGCCGCCGCTCAGGGTCAAGCTCAGCGTGGCCTTCTAAAACTGTTTTCTTGTAAACGTTTGATACAAAATCTGGGTCGGTAAAATATTCTGGTGGTCCGCCAAAGCGTTGCATCATCATCGTGCGCTGCTCATCGGTAAAAAGTGCGACAGATGGATAGGCAATACGGCGAACGAGATCGGGCCGGGTTACTGCAAGTTCCGTTCCGATAACACTACCTGTGTGACCGCCAAAAACGTCAACGGCACCAGCTCCACTTTTGCCATAACCGAGCCCCTCTAATACGGCGACCATGGCGTTGGCATAGTTATTGATAGTGACAACATCAGGCGGGGCATCCGATCCACCAAACCCAGGCGTATCTGGGCACCAGACAATACGATCAGCCGCCATGACATCTTGAAACGGCCGATATTGAATTCCCGAAATGGGGCTTTGGTGAAAACAGATGAGAGGCGTCTTATGGCTCTTGCCGGATAAGGGCTTTGCCTCGCGCAGATGAACCTGCCCATAAGGACCGTCAATGTAAAAACGCTTAGCTATGATGTCCGCCATGCCCCCATCCCCGCTTTAAGAATTGCCATTTCTACTTATGCCATGCGTTGGCAGAAAATGCGTCATCGACCTTTGTATCAACAATATGGTTGGTATAGTTGCTCGGCGTCTTTAGGCCAATGCCCAGAACAACTTCCAGCACGTCTTGCTTCGTATAACCAGCCCTTAGAAAAACATCCAAGTCTGTTTGCTCAGCATAGCCACGACGATCGACTAGAGTTTCGGTAAAAGCTCTCAAAGCTTCAAGTTTGGGGTCCTCAATCGTTGTACCGTCTCTCAGCGCTCGAATTACATCTCATGGAACTTTTTGCATCTGAGCAATACTGGTGTGAGCAGCCATGCAGTAATGGCATCAGCTTTCTCTATTCACCGTCAGCAATACGATTTGCCGCTCGGTGGCTGAAAAACTTGTTTTCTCAAATATACCGCTGAGTGTATTATAACCCTTGTGCAAGCGCGGGCGCGTCTGCCATATAGGCTATTAGATTGGGCACAAACCCCAGTCCTTTTTGAACCCCTTCTAAGACAGGCCGCGCTTCTTCCTGAGCTGAACCGGCTGTATGTTTGAAATCGGTCATGGTTTCTCCTTTGCGGCTCAATTCAGTTCCGTGCTGTTGATATAATGTGTTCCACGATACCATCTCAGCTATAGGAACCACATCACGGCTCAGTGATTTCACGTTATGACTGCTCAGACACCACAAAAACATATTCAAGCCATCATTACGGCCAGCAAATACTTCACGTCTGGGCGTTTCAACGAGGCAATCACCGCCTGCAACGGTGTGCTGCAGCGCGAATCAGGCAATGCGCACGCTTTGCATATTCTAGGCTTGAGCCATCTGAATACAAATCAGCCAATCATCGCATTAGAAAACCTCACTAAAGCAGCGGCTGCGCGCAAGTCAGACGGCGGCATCGCCAACAGTCTTGCTCTTGCACATTTGGCGCTGGGTCAAATTGATAAAGCTGCTGCCGCACTAGAAAAATTGGCGCGAAAAGGGAAGTTGCCCGCTGAAGGCCTTACCACGCTCGGAGATTGCCGTTTAAGGCAGGGAGATCCCAAAAAAGCGCGAGCCTGCTTCGAGCAGGCTTTGAAACTTAAACCTGACCTTCCTGCGGCTCTGGTGAATCTTGGAGAAGCACTAAAAGAATCTGAGCTTCTAGACGAGGCAATTTCTCATTATAAGAATATAACGTCGACATTTCCCGAACTCACTTCAGCGTGGCGCAATCTGGGACTGGCCTTACAAGATGCCGAACGGTTTACTGAAAGCATTGCAGCTTTGGAGAAATATTTGGCGGACCGGCCTCACGACCTCGTTGGACTAAAGGCCCTTGGGTTTAGCTATTTTCTTTGCAGTGATTTCGAGCAATCACTTAATGTATTCGACATAGCATTCAAATTAGACAATGACGACGAGGAAATATGGAATAATCGTGGGCTCCTTTACCGCGCCATGCATCGAATCGATGAAGCGAAATATGCATTCGATATGGCACTCTCGATCGATCCTAATTTCAATACGGCGCGCCTCAACCTAGCGCAGCTCTTCCATGATACTACCGGCGTCGACGCAGCTCTTGAACTCATGAATGAGGCTGTTGAAAGAGAGCCTGACAACGCAAAAATACATTTGAAGCGCAGCGAGGCCTATTTGTTAGAAGGCCGGATCATCGAAGCCTGGGATGACTATAGATGGCGCTATAAAAAACCCCCACATTATTCTGGCCTAAGGGAGCACCCTTTTCCGCAGTGGGCTGGAGAAGATCTATCAAGCCAGACGATCTTGCTTTGGGCTGAACAAGGCATTGGTGACGAAATTTTATACTCCGGCTTAATTCCGGAAATCCTCGGTCGAGCCAAGCATGTCGTTATTGAGGTTGAATCCAGAATTGTACCTTTGGTCCAGCGTTCATTTCCATCTGCACGCGTTATCGCCCGAACATACCCAGCTGATCGCCAGTTCAAAACCATGAGTATTGATTACCAAATCAGCATGTGTGAACTGGTTCCTCTACTGCGCCCCAACCTCGACAAATTTCCGCCGCCGCAATCCTATTTTAAATGCGACGAAGAGCAACGAAATACGCTGCGCCAAAAATACAAAAAAGGTGCCCAGAACAATCCTCTTATTGGTATTTCTTGGCACAGCGCCAGAGAAAAGATTGGATGGTTAAAATCAATTCCGCTCGAAGGATTTCGACCCATTCTATCAAGACCCCATACAACCTTTGTGTCTCTCCAATATGGCAATCACCGACAAGACATCAATAATATTAATATGACGCTTGAACATTCGATTATTGAAGATGCATCTATTGATTCGATGAAAGATTTGGACACATATGCAGCTCAAGTCGCCGCCATGGATATCGTCATAACGAACAGTAACACTGCAGCTCATGTTGCCGGCGCCTTGGGTGTTCCCACTTGGGTCATAGTTCCACGGTTAGGAACAGGTATCTTGCAGTGGTACTGGTTTTGTAGCGGTTCAAAAAGCTCATGGTACGAAAACATGAGGATTTACCGGCAAACCGATTGGCACAGCTGGACTGAAGTCATCGACCGAGTTGCTAGTGATCTCGGTGAATTTCTAGATAGATAACGCGCCATAGACGTTGAGACTTATCAACATCAGGTAATTTTACTGTGAAGACAACTCGACGGCTCTTCTTAGGATCTACATTTGCAGCATCGGTGCTTAACGCATCTGCGCACAGCGCAGACGACCGGACCTTACGAATTGGTTTGGGAGGGCTCCCTATCGAGAAAGGAAATGCATTCTCAAACGTACAAACACCCAGCATTCTTTTAACAGGTGGAATTTTTGACGGGCTTACCCGTCTAAACAAGGACGGCAGCATCTCTCCTTGGCTGGCAACATCTTGGGAGGCCCGTGACGCATTGACGTGGCGATTCAGACTACGGAGCGATGTCGTTTTTTCAAATGGAAAGCCGTTTGACGCAGACTCAGTGGTTCATACGATCAAATATCTCACCGGACCCGGCCCTCAGACCGAAGGGTTGAGGCGTGATTTTCACTTTCTCAGCGGCGCCAGAGCCGTCAACCGCCACACCGTTGAGATATTTACAAAAAAACCTGTTCCCATGCTGCCGCGTTATGCTGCAGTTCTGCTTATTGTGGAACCTGAAGCATGGCAAAGCATGGGAGTGGCACAATTTTCCGAAACACCCGTCGGAACAGGGCCACTCAAGCTGGAAGCGTGGGAGCCAGCACGCTGCATCACCCGCACCAACGATACATCATGGCGGCAACTCCATATTGATGGAGTGGATTTCATTGTGGTTCCAGACCCTTCGTCGCGTATTCAAGGTATCTTGTCAGACGGCTTGGATATTGCGTACCAGACAACACCAGATGACTTTGCGGTCATCGAGGAGATTGGTGGCAGCATAACAACTGTGCCCGCAGGCGCAGCCTCATCAATAATGCTACAATTCGGAAACGAACGCGACACCCCCTTGAACGATGTACGTGTACGCCGTGCGCTCAATCACGCTGTCGACAAGCAGACCATTGTAGACGTTTTGCTGGACGGACGCACCGTTGTCTCCTCTCAGGCGACAGTTAGAGAGGCTTTCGGATTCGACCCGTCTCTTAAACCCTATGTATATGACCCCCAGTTGGCGCAGCGTCTGTTGGCAGATGCTGGCTATCCCGACGGATTCGACATGACACTTGAAACCTCTGGCGGCGGCACGAATGGGGCCCTCGTGGTACAAAGAGTCGCCGACGATCTAAGCCGCATCGGCGTGAATGTAGACGTGCAGACAAAGCCGGTTATGCGGTTCCTTGTCGACATGGTTCGGGGGCGTATTGAATCAGAGGCGTTTACCTTACAGTGGGGCGCTTACCCGATCCTCGACGCAATCGAAGCGACAAACACGAATTCCTGCCGCAAAACCGTGCCGTGGTATTGCGATCCAGAGTTTCAGCCGGTCATAGAAGCGGCTTGGATTGAAACAGATCTGGATAAGGCATTGGCCCTGAGACACCAGGTCATGCGCCACTATTACGACGAAGTACCAACCATATATCTGCACGAAAATGTAGGCTTTATTGGGGCGAACCCGCGCGTTTCCGGGTTTGATCAGACTTTTGGCTACATCGACTTCGAATCGATCCGAATGAGCTGAAAATCAAAAGCATTTGCACCTGATCTGCCTGGCGAATTTTGACATAACAATCCTTTAGTAGCCGGAATGCGGTCACTCGCCGGAGCGGCCTTTCGAAGAGATGAGCAAGGCGGTAGGACTGATAGCCAACAAAATACCTATTGGACCTGCTTGAACGGATGAATTAGAGGTAAAAGAGCCATGTACATGAATTTTTGGTACGCCGCTGAGCTAAGCGAAAACCTCACGGATAGACCAATCAAAGTGCGCATGCTCGGCTTTGATTTTGTCCTATTCAGAGACTCTTCAGGCGTGGCCCATTGTCTCTCCAACATTTGTGTGCATCGCGGCGCGTCCTTGGCACACGGCAAAGTTAAAGGCGATTGCATTGAATGTCCCTACCACGGGTGGCAGTTCAAAGGAGAAGACGGGACCTGCACAAAGATACCGTCACTCGGCCCGGATTCGAAAGCGCCGGCGCGGGCAAAGATTGATGCCTATCCCACGGAAGAGCGCTATGGACTGATCTTTGCATTTCTCGGCGACCTGCCTGAAGCGGAACGTCCGCCGATCATGGCAGTTGAAGAGTGGGGAAAAGAAAACTGGGCGATTACCACCCAAGGAAGCGTTTGGAAGGCCAACTATCAGCGGTCGATCGAGAACACGCTAGACCCTGCACATACCGAGTTCGTTCATCCGTCCATGGGATATCAGGGCGACAGAGACGACTACGACGTGCCTGACCTAGAAGTCGTGGACAAAGACTGGGGTACGGGCGTTATGACAACGTTCGTTTCGCCCGACCTGCCACATGAAAAAATGAAGGGCCTAAAAGGCGAAGGTCAGATGGAAGCCGGCGCCGGGAATCACGGCACCTCGGCGACATGGACATTCCTGCACTTCAGCCCTCACGCCTGGGCCCATCAATATGGTTTCAACACGCCAGTAGATGAAAAAAATCTGCGGCGCTTTGCAATCCAGGCCCGCAACTTCCGCACGGACCCAGATATGAACGACATCATCAATGAGCGCAATGCGGCAGTCTCCGAACAAGACCGAGTGGTCATCGAGCGTCTAGAGCCCGCCCTCACGCCGTTGTCGCCAACTGAAGAAGTGATGGTTAAATCAGATGCAGTCGTCGTTCGCTTCAGAGAGTATCTCAAAGAATGGGAAAAACGGGGCTGGCGTATCGACTCTGCAAAAGTAGAGGCACTCAGAGAGGAAAAAGCCTTCGCCATCCCCAGTCCGGCGCGTCGGCGTTCTAAGGGATGGGCAATAGAGTCGGCACCGACCACCTCTCCTGGCCTCACGACTCAAACTGCCGCCGAATAGAGCCGGCAAGGACCAACCCGCATGTTTATAAATTTTTGGTATGCTATTGAGGAAAGCTATCAAATCACGAACGAGCCAGTAAAGCTCACCTTCCTGGGGCAGGACTTCGTTCTTTTTCGAGATACTCAAGGCATAGTGCATTGCCTATCGAATATTTGCGTGCATCGCGGCGCGTCCCTGGCCCACGGGAAAGTCAAAGGTGATTGCATTGAATGCCCGTATCATGGTTGGCAATTCAACGGGGCCGACGGTGTTTGTTCAAAAGTGCCGTCACTAGGACCAGATGGAAAAATTCCACAACGCGCTAAAGTAGACAGTTACCCAACGGAAGAAAAATACGGGTTGGTGTTCGCCTTTCTCGGTGACCTACCCGAAGCGGAGCGGCCGCCGATTATTGATATTCCCGAGTGGGACCAGGAGGGCTGGCGCTTTACCACCATGCGTTTCACTTGGGTCGCCAACTACCAACGCGCGTTAGAAAACTCCCTTGACCCGGCACACACCGAATTCGTTCACCCCGCCATGGGCTATCAAGGCGGCCGAAATGACTATGTTGTCCCTGATCTGGAAGTAACCAGCAGTGATTGGGGTGTCGGCACCATGACAACATTCCAGTCCCCCGACCTGCCCCATGAAAAGATGAAGGGCCTGAAAGGCGAAGGCCAGATGGAGGCCGGTACGACCATGTGCGGCATATCCATGGCCGAAACCAAACTTCACTTCAGCCCCAAAGCTTGGGCCCATCAGTACACCTTCACCACACCCATTGATGAACAAAACACCAAGCGCTTCTTTTTACAGGGCCGTAATTTCCGCACTGACCCGGAGATGGATGGCCCTGTAGACGAACGCAACAAGATCGTCGCTGACCAGGACCGAGTTGTGATTGAACGGCTTGATCCATTCCATACGCCGGAGTCTTCAACCGAAGAAGTGCTGGTTAAGTCCGACCTAGTTATTACAAAGTTCAGAGAGCTTTTGGCCAATTGGGAAAGCCGCGGCTGGAAAATCGACAGCGAAGCTGTTGACGCACAGCGCGACCAAAAGGCGTTTTCTATTCCAAGCCCCGCCCGCCTCGAAAACAAAAGGTGGGCCATTTCAGCTGTGCCCACAGTAGAACCAGACCAGACTACAATAATCGCAGCCGAGTAATTGGTAAGCAAAATACCCTTATTGGCATAAAACCAAGGGGCTGCAACTCGGGGGTTTGTCGACTAGGGCTCTGGCGTGGCAGTGGGACCAGAGACAAAGACGCGTTTTCTTTGTTGCATCACCATGAGATAAAAGAATCAAAGATTGCATTTTTAAGGGAGTAATACATGACTGACCATTTGTCGCGCCGCGAGACGCTGTCTGGCTTCAGCCTTATGGGGTTATCAGGATTATCTGCCAGTTTGCCAAATACGGCAGAAGCTGCTGGTCTGCCCGACATTGAGACTCCTATGGGAAATCTGACCAACCTACTTCGTATGTCTGCCAGCCTCGATCCAGAGGATTGTCCTTGGTATTACAACGGCACTATTTTCGGCATTGTCGGAGAAGAAGCACCCCGCCCGCTGTATACGTTCCGCGGCATGGAGATTTACCAGACCAAAAAGCTCGATGAAGGAAAATACTTCTTCACAGGTGGGACAGTGTCATTCATTACCGATGTAGAATCTGGCGATTGGCTTTACAAATTTCAGAACCCGTACACAGGGAAAACAAACGACGTACCAGCCGCCGTTCAGGGTCATAATCCAGAGCGAGGCTTTAACTATTCTGTGAACGGCGTCGAACCCAATTGGGCTGCCGATAAAATTCCAGATAAACCACTTAAGCTCTGGTGGACTGCCGCCGGCGATTACGTATGGCTCCACAATGAGACGGTCTATCCGCCCGGCCTACCTCCACCACGCAAACAACGACAAACCAATTTCGCAAGACGGGATCACTTCACAGACCCCTCCGTGCGCAAAATTCCGGCCATGTTCTCGGCAACTTTCTTTTCACCCTGGCCGCGGTGGATGGAAATGGGTGACCGCCCGGGGCATACCATATGGCACGCCTCTGGAGCCAAGTTGAATTCGGTGGTGGACTTGCCGCCGGACTACTACGCCCGGATAAAAGCTGAACATCCCAATCGTATGACTGCCATTCCAGACGCCTAATTATTTTTTTAAGGAGACGCACTCAATGCTTTTCACATCGCTCGTTGATCACCTGGCCGGCCGACGCCAGTTTCTCCAGTCTGCTGCCGGGCTTGGTGCCACTGGCCTTGGTGCCATAGCCATGCCTGGCCTGACCGGGGAGGCTAAAGCCGCTGGGCATACCGCCATCAATTTTGAAGACCCAGCAGAGAACCTGAAAGCGTATATCAAGCTGACGGCAAACTTGGACCCCACGGTTGAGACCTGCGGCTGGTTTGGCGGGACGCTGTACGCAAATATCGGCGTCGAAAAGATGATGCCTCTCGTCGGTGTTGAAGGCTTGGGTGTTATGCGCGTCGAGCCCCAGGGCAACAACACCTATCGTGTTTTTAATCGTGAATTCGCGGTCTACACGGACCCAAAGACTGGAGAGTATTTGGAAGATTGGGTTAACCCGTATACGGAAGAACGGGTCAAAGTATGGCCGATCCAGAATCACAAAGTTATGGGCGAAGTCGCGCCCATCCGCAAACAAGACTTCGACGGAACCATTGTCGAATTTCCGTTCAAACCCCCGTGGATCATCCAAGGCGATAAGGCATTTAGTTTGCTTGAACTACACGCCGCTTTCCCCAACTCGATGACTCCGGAAGAGTGGCCACGGGAAAGCGCCGGTCCGATCAACAAAACATCCGAAATGTTCAATCGTATGACCACCTTACCAGAACTGGCTGACCCGGACACGTCATCTGCTGATTACGTTGGAACCTGGGTGCGCGTTGGCCCCTGGCTGCCGTGGATGCTGATGGGACAGCTGGACGGTCATATCGTCTATCGCTCATTCATGAATAAGAATGGTCCTGTTGAAAATGTTCCAGAAAAACTTAGAGCCTACATGGAAAAGAACTATCCTGAGTTTCTTGAAGCACCTGCATCAAGTGAATGGGGCAAGCCAAATGACTCAAGCTTCTCGGTTTACATGGAAAAAAACGAGCCTCACCCGCCCTCAAGCTAACAACAACGAGTCTGAATAAAGAAAATATCGGACTCCGAGAAACAGTGGACTTTCGACGCTAAAAAATTGTTCAGATATGCTGAGGTTCTTGTGGATTTCGGCAAAGGCCGAGAACTCCTGCCGAACCGCTATTTTCCTCAGTTTGCTGCGACTCGGCGGGACTCCTGGCACATAGCTTCACCCCATGGTACATTAAGGATGGTTAAAGACCGGATCTGAGCAGAAGGGGCTGAGAGCCATGCGTATTCTATTAGTTGAAGACGACCCAGCAACGGCACAAACCATTGAAGCCATGCTGCGCAAAGAAGATTGGGTGGTGGACACCACCGATATGGGTGAAGACGGTGTCGAGATCGGCAAGCTCTATGAGTACGACCTTGCCATCCTTGACCTCATGCTCCCCGATATGGACGGGTTGGACGTATTACGTCAGCTACGCAATGCCAAGGTCGAAACACCGGTTCTCATTCTTTCTGGCTTAACGGAGCCAGCCAAAAAGGTTCAAGGTCTGGGAATTGGTGCTGATGACTACCTCACCAAACCTTTTAACCGCGAAGAATTGATGGCCCGCATTCAAGCTATCGTGCGCCGCTCGAAAGGTCATTCGCAGCCAAAAGTAGAAGTTGGCACGTTGACCGTACATTTAGAAGCCCGCACGGCAGATGTCGAAGGCCAGCCTCTCCATCTTACCGGCAAAGAATACGGTGTTCTTGAATTGCTCGCACTGCGCAAGGGCACAACTTTAACCAAGGCACAGTTCATCAATCACCTGTATGGTGGGATGGATGAGCCAGAATTGAAAATTATCGACGTTTTTATCTGCAAACTGCGCAAGAAAATTGCCAACGCTACGGGCGGCGAACACTACATCGAAACGGTGTGGGGCCGCGGCTACGTGCTGCGGGAAACGCATGCAGCAGCAGATGTGCCGGCAAAAGCAGCCGCAGGCTAGTCGATTAATGATGTCTGAAGTATGGCTTTGAGGGTTATACTTTAGCCTTATTTCAGACTTACCTTTCCTCTGTTTGTATGAACTGACGAATAGGAAACTTAATGAAACTTCGCTCTCTGGGTGCCGCAGCAATTGCTGCGGTTTCTTTATGTGCTTGTGCCAACACTGGCGCGGACTATGCCCCCATCGTTGATGGTCTAAAAGACATCACATATACACAGGATCTTGCGGAATGTCGCGTTCTCGCAAAACAAAGAAGCTATACCAACGGCGACGTGAAAAGTGACGCCCTCCTTAGCGCCGGAATTGGTGCCGTCGCAGGCGGCGTCGATGAGGGTGTGGAAGGCGCGATTGGCGGCCTTATCTTAGGAGGCCTCATTGGTGGCAGCGGACGCGCATGGGAAACGCAGGATGAACGTAAAGAAGTCGTGGTGGAATGCCTCAAACTGCGTGGTCATCGTGTAGTAGGGTAGTCACAATAGATTGACGCGGGTAGGGCCGCGCAACGACGATAAACGCATCCGTACCCGCCTTTCGTAAAGTACTAGCGTTTCCAGGTGCGGCACGTCCGCCAGAGTGGTATATGTACGGACATGACAGGAAGCCACCATGAACAGCCAAACGACGCTCAAGATATCCCTCGCGCGTCCAACCGTTCTGTTGGACTCGTCCTGGCCGTTTTTTTTGGCATCGCGGGCGCTTGGCCATTGCTTAGCGGTGTTGAGCCACGGTCCTGGGCACTGGGCACCGCATGCGGATTAGTCGTTCTCGCGCTGGCCTTGCCCAGCGCATTGGCGCCCATTGCTTGGCTGTGGCTAGGAATCGGGAGAGTTTTACACGTTCTGGTCAGTCCAGTCGTGCTTGGTTTGGTGTATCTTGTAGCCGTCTTACCCACCGGAATTTACGTCAGACTTAGCGGAAAAGACCCGTTACGACTCAAAAAAAATGCAGAAGCAGATAGCTACTGGATTCCGCGCGAACCACCAGGACCCGATCCGAAATCTTTGCCGCAACAGTTTTAGTATCAGATATGTCGTTTCTCGCTGAATTTTGGCAGTTTTTAAAAGTACGTAAGAAGTTCTGGCTATTGCCTATGGTGATCATGCTGGTTTTGTTTGGCGGATTGATCGTGCTCGCTCAGGGCAGCGCCGTCGCCCCCTTCATCTATACTATTTTCTAGTCGACAGCGCTGGGTGATCCATTGCGCATACTAGGACTATCCGCTCTCTATCATGATAGTGCCGCTGCTCTCGTCATTGATGGTGATATTGTTGCCGCTGCTCAGGAAGAGCGATTCACAAGAAAGAAGCATGACTCGGCGCTGCCAGCGCATGCGATTCAATCGTGCCTAGGTATCGCAGGACTAACTCCAGCAGACATAGATGTCGTTGCGTTTTACGAAAAACCGTTTCTTAAGTTCGAACGCCTGTTGGAAACCTATGCCGCTATGGCCCCACGCGGTTTCACATCATTCCGGCGCGCTATTCCAGTTTGGATCAAAGAAAAACTCTTCCAGAAAGATATTCTGATTAAGCACCTGAAGACATTTGATCCAGGCGTTGACTGGGCTGCAAAGCTGCTATTTTCGGAGCATCATTTTAGCCACGCGGCCTCGGCTTTTTATCCCTCCCCGTTTGAACGTGCGGCCGTTTTAACGATGGATGGTGTCGGCGAGTGGGCCACGACCTCGGTGGCGCTGGGCAATGGCAGTCAATTAAGCATTCAGAAAGAAATTCACTTTCCACATTCTCTTGGTCTGCTTTATTCAGCATTCACCTACTACACCGGCTTCAAGGTGAACTCGGGTGAATACAAGGTCATGGGTTTGGCGCCCTACGGTCGCCCGCGTTACGCTCAAACCATCTTAGACAATTTGATCGACCTTAAGCCGGACGGGACCTTTAGGCTTGATCAAAAGTACTTTGACTATGCCACCGGCTTAAAGATGGCCAATAGTAGTTTCGACGCCTTATTCGATGGCCCGCCCCGTGCTCCGGAAAGTGATATCTCACAGAAAGACATGGACATTGCGGCGTCAATACAAGCTGTAACCGAAGAGACCGTATTGCGGCTGGCAAGAAGTATAAGAGCCGATACAGGTGAGAAAAACCTCTGCCTTGCTGGTGGGGTAGCCCTAAATTGCGTTGCCAACGGCAAGATTGCATCTGCGGGCATTTTCGACGGGATGTGGATACAACCAGCCGCTGGAGATGCCGGTGGCGCATTGGGAGCGGCACTGGCCGCCCATCATTTGCATCACGGCGCGCCACGCAAGCCAGTTACTGAAGGCGACGGTATGGCGGGATCATATCTCGGCCCATCGTTTTCACAGGGCGAGATCGAGAATCGGCTGACCGCATCTGGAGCCGTGTTTAACCGGCACAACGAAATAGAACTTGTCGATAAGACAGCGAAAGCGTTGGCTGACAATAAGGCCGTCGGATGGTTTCAAGGCCGTATGGAATTCGGCCCACGTGCACTTGGAGCCCGTTCCATTTTAGGGAACCCGTCAGATCCAAACACCCAACGCACGCTAAATCTGAAGGTCAAATTCCGGGAAAGCTTTCGGCCTTTTGCTCCCGCCGTACTGCGCGAAGATGTATCGGAATGGTTCGATTTGAATCAAGATAGCCCGTACATGCTGATCGTTGCACCTGTGGAAAATGAACATTGCCATCCACTGTCCAGACTGGACCTGGAACGTCGTGGATTAGATCGGGTCAATGCACAGCGCTCGGACATTCCGGCGGTGACCCACGTGGATTTTTCAGCGCGCGTTCAAACAGTTCATAACGACACTAACCCTCGCTTTCACGCTTTGATTTCTCGCTTCAAAGACGTCACGGGACTTCCTGTGTTGGTAAATACCAGTTTCAACGTGCGTGGCGAACCTATTGTGTGCACACCGGAAGACGCTTTTCGGTGCTTCATGGCGACAGGTCTGGATTTGCTCGTCATTGGTGATTGCGTCTTGGAAAAAACGGAACAAAACCCTGACCTCAAAGAGGACTATGCAGAGTCCTTTTCTCTGGACTGAGAGCCTCCACCCCAGTTCCCTACGGCAAGAGATTGTGCAATGGGGCGAGCCGGACGGCGCGCTCCGAAAACCCCTACTCCCCCAAAACCAAAATTTGTTTTCTTTCAGCACTTTAGAGGGTTCACGACCGCCGATAAAGCGGTAGAACGCACCCAATATCGCCTCGATAAATTTAGACCATGTGAATACAAATTACCCGCAGGACGCTGATTTCAGAGTTCTATTGCCATCTAGCGGTGGTAATTACACCGTCTGACACAATCTCAACATCGAATCGCCCACCCGACCCTGCAACCAGTCGGCGGGCAAGATGCGCTTGTACAGTTTGTGGAGTCATTTCTGCGTCGCCTGCACCGCCGATGGTTCCAGCGATGTCCTCCCGCACGCGCACTGCCCCGTCAGACGCTTTGTTAGAAACCTGAATAAATATCCCGCTCTTCTGTCGACCTACGCTAACGCTCAATGTTTTACATTTAGGTTGAATTTCCATACTGACCAGCACAATATTTGCCATGGACTGAGCGGCCCCGTCTCCAAGATTAGAATTCACGTCGTCAAGAGCATCTTGATCTGGCCACTGGAGCGTTGGCCCGCCGGATGGCCCCGTCATAGCTATAATGTAATCCTCGAAAGAACCGCCAACTTGGTCGAGAGCAACCGAGCCAATACCCACCCATCCAAACGCGATACGCAAGAACTTGAGTTTACGGGCTACTGCCTCTGCACTACCTGACAACAGCGCCAAAGTTTCACCGCCGATCAGTGTTGGATCTGACCCAATAAGCTCGACACCTGCGGATACAGCACCAATGGGTCCAGCGAGGTCATGGCACAATCGCGTGCACAACAATTGGCCCAATTGCAGATCATCGCTCATAGGTCTTAGGTATCCCGCTTGGTAATAATGCGCAGCATAGCAACTTTGGCCGCCAAGCCCCAATTCCCTGGACTGAAGAAACTAGCAAATCTATGAGATTGAGGGCTAAACAGCTATTGTGATGAATTTAGATAGGCATCACGTAGATATATCGCGTCAATACTTGCAGACTCCAACCCACACAAGATAAACCATCACTATGATTGACCCTTTCGGACGCCCTATTACCTATCTTCGCGTTTCGGTCACAGACCGGTGTGATTTACGCTGTGTGTACTGCATGGCCGAAGATATGGAATTTCTGCCAAAGCGCGATCTGCTTTCACTAGAAGAACTTGATCGCCTGTGCAGTACGTTTGTCGATCTAGGCGTTCGCAAATTGCGCCTGACTGGGGGCGAACCTTTGGTCCGGCGCAACGTAATGACGTTAATCAACAGTCTTGGGCGTCATGTTAAAAGCGGCGCACTGGATGAATTGACGTTGACGACGAATGGAACCCGATTGGCCGACTTTGCGGGGCAACTAGCCGATGCCGGCATTCAACGCATTAACGTTTCTCTCGATACTCTTGATAAAGAAAAGTTTCGTACCATTACCAGGTGGGGAGACCTGTCAAAGGTTATAGCAGGGTTAGAAGCCGCGAAGACGGCAGGGCTAAAGGTCAAAATAAACACCGTTGCAATGCGCGATGTTAATGACAATGAATTTAACAGAATGATTGAATGGTGTGGCGATCAAGATTTTGACCTGACCTTCATTGAAACAATGCCGATGGGTGACATTGATGGTGGCCGCACGGAGCAGTACCTCCCCCTATCCATCGTCCGAGCGAATCTTGGGCAGAAATGGACACTTGAGGACGACTGCTATCAGTCGGGAGGACCCGCGCGCTACACCTTGTGCCGCGAAACAGGCAAACGCGTTGGCTTTATTACACCGATGACGCACAATTTTTGTGAATCGTGCAACCGCGTACGGCTAACCTGTACGGGCACATTATATATGTGTTTGGGCCAGGACGATGCAGCTGACTTGCGTGCACCACTTCGCCAAAGCGAAAGCAACGAGCCCCTTTTATCCGCAATTCACGAGGCGATCAGCCGGAAGCCCAAAGGGCATGACTTCTTTATTGATCGCCGCCACAACCGACCCGCTGTCACGCGCCACATGAGTGTTACAGGCGGATAGGTGAGTTGCGCTTACCCCTGTATACTGGATCACACTAGGTCAATGTTCCAAAAAGAAACTGCAAAATTGTGGATCAAGAACGGATATGAGTACGAGCAGTCCCAGCGTTGCATTTGTCGCAACTGATAGTCAGCCAGCCCAAACCAGCTTATTGGCGCTGCAAGAGCGCTATGGGCAGGTCAAGCCTGAAGATGCGGATATTATTGTTGCCCTTGGTGGAGACGGTTTCATGCTCGAATCTCTTCACAATTACATGCCTCTATCCAAACCTGTCTTCGGCATACATCGGGGAACAGTCGGCTTCTTGATGAACAAATATCAAGAAGATAACTTGCCTACGCGCCTGGCGAACGCTGATGAGGTGGTTCTTCACCCTCTAAAAATGACCACAGTATCTGCAGACGGTGAGAAAAAATGTGCAATGGCGATCAACGAAGTTTCGTTGCTACGTGAAAGCCGGCAAGCGGCGAAACTCCGCGTGTATGTTAATGAACGTTGCCGGATGGAAGAGTTAATTTGCGATGGCGCTTTGGTCTGCACGCCCGCCGGCAGCACCGCCTATAATTTATCAGTTCATGGGCCAGTGCTACCGCTAGGAGCAAGCCTGCTTGCTGTGACGCCGATTAGCGCATTTCGGCCTAGACGGTGGCGCGGTGCAATCGTGCCTGATTCCGCTGTCATACGTTTCGAAATCCTGGAGTCGGGTAAGAGGCCCGTCAGCGCCGTGGCTGACCGTGCTGAAGTGCGCAATGTGGTCGAAGTGACCATTGAAGAAGATCTAGGTCAGTCTATGACCTTGCTGTTTGACCGTGAACATAATTTGGAAGAGCGGATTCTGGCTGAACAGTTTGTGCCGTGAAGGCCTCTGAAGCGGATTCCACCCCTAACAAAAAGCCAGCAGCTACTCTACGAAGCCTGACGCTCAGTTTGTGCTTAGGAGCGGCGGGCGGCGCGGCGTTCTATTCCCTATCTCTACCGCTTCCTTGGATGTTAGGAGCTATGGCAACAACAGCCATAGCTGCAGTTGCCGGGCAACCTATCGCCATGTCACGTCATATGCGCCAGGTCATGATCGCTGTGATTGGTGTCCTCCTTGGGAGCGCGTTCAATCCGGCCATGATTGGGCAAATCTCTCAGTGGCTGGCTAGCCTCATTCTATTGACGGTCTTACTTGGCGTTCTTGGAGTTGCAGTTCCGTGGTTCTTGAGACGCTTGGGTTATGACCAGGCGACAGCATTCTTTTCTGCCCTTCCCGCAGGCTTAACAGAAATGACCGCGATCGGAACTGAAAACGGCGGCAATACGGAAATCATTGCTCTGACACACACCGTCCGCGTTCTATTGATCGCTTTCATCATACCCTTCACCATGGTCATGTTACTTGGCTACGATCGCCCATCCGGAACCGGTCCGGCGATGACTGATTTATCAGGAACCGATCTCGCGCTTCTTGCAGGCTGCGCACTGATCGGACTATGGCTAGGAAGTAAATTAAATTTACCTGCCGGCGCTTTGGCCGGTCCACTTGCACTCAGCGCGATCATTCATTTGACGGGCCTAACAGCGTCATCGCCGCCTGGCGTACTTATCGCAACGGCGCAAGTTGTGTTAGGCACTTCCGTAGGTGCCCGTTTTTCTGGACTAACCTTGGCAACGACGGGCCGCACGATCTCACTCTCTGCCATTGTTACGCTTGGGATGCTCACTTTGAGCGGCCTGGCAGCGTTTACGATTGGCCCTCTCATCGGTGTAAATTCAATGGTATTGCTTCTCGCCTTATCTCCTGGCGGCGTTACGGAGATGAGCTTGATGGCGCTGGCTCTAAATCAAGATATTGCATTCGTGACTACCCATCATGTCGTGCGCATTGCGCTCATTGTTATGATTGGGCCGGCCGTCTACTCAATGGTCATTCGTCTCGGCACCAGAGGGAGACAACCCTCTACCAGTGAAAGCCAGAAATAATTGCCCACGGATCACGGCCAAATTCTTGCGCTAATACAGCCGCTTTAGAAACATCGGCTGGCTCACCATAAGAGATACCCAATGCCTCGGCATGAATACCACCGGTACACCAAATGGCCTTAATGCCTGCAGCATTGCCTCCGGCGACGTCCGTCTCCAGGGCGTCACCAATAACCGCGATGCGGGACAAATCTTTTACGCCAAGGCGGCCTGCTGCCAAATGATATACGGCTGGGTCTGGTTTACCCCTATACGCAACTCGCCCACCAAGCTCCTCATAGCGCCGGGCGATAGCGCCGGCACAGATCACGCGCTGACCTTCTCGCAAGACGACATCGTCAGGATTAGCACAAACCATCGGGAGATTTCTATTAACCGACTCCTGGAGAACGTTCTCATAGATCTCTAAAGCGTGATCCAGTTCTACAGGGCCTGTATTTAAGACGAATTCGGCTGCGTCCAGTGCGTCAACACGGCTGATTCCCGTATCTTCCAACACACTATTGTCGCGCTCGGGCCCGATATGAAAGGCGTTGTTCCCAAGATTGGAGAAAAATGGATCGTTGCGCGACTTCAATTCTTGCCATGTAGCCTCACCGGACGAGAACACGTCACCGTAGAGCGTACGATCAATTCCCATTGCCGTCATACCATCTACCAGAAGCCTGCTCCGTCGCGGCGCATTGGAAAGTAAAATCGTAGCGATCCCTGCCCTGTTTAGCTGTTCGAATGTATGAGCGACACCTGGATATGCAGTTACACCATCGTGAATCAACCCCCACAAATCGAGAATAAAGCCATCGAAGTCTGAGGCTATCTCGGCCAATCCGTTCAGCACCTTCATGAATCTTCCCCAATAGGGTGATCGGCCCCGACCGCATCCTCTATCGTCTTAAGTCCGTCTTTTTCAAGAAGACACGCCAATTCTTTCGTAATCCGCCTAATCAGTCCCGGGCCTTCGAAGACCATCGCAGAATATAGCTGCACCAAACTGGCCCCAGCCCGAATCTTAGCGTAGGCCTCAGCACCTGAAGAGATGCCACCAACACCGACGATCGGGATCTTTCCTTCTGTTCGCTTGTACATTGTCCTCAACAAATTCGTGGATGGGTTAAATAATGGCGCACCACTGAGGCCGCCAGCTTCTTCTCGATGTACTGACCGCAGTGATGCAGGCCGCGCCACTGTTGTATTAGCAACGACCAGTCCATCAATCTCATGAGACAATGAAAACTCGGCAAGATCAGAAACATCACGATCTGACAGGTCTGGGGCAATCTTGACGAGTAAAGCGGGCCCTGGACTAGAATTGGGTCCTGCAACAGACGTTCGAACTGAGTCTACGATTTCCGTCAACTTGCCGGGGTCCTGCAACGCTCTTAACCCCGGCGTATTGGGTGAAGACACATTTAGCGTAAGAATCTCCGCGAACGGCGCCAGTCGTCCGGCCAGCGCTGCGTAATCAGCCGGTGGGTTTTCTGAGTCCTTATTGAGGCCAAGATTAATCGCCAGCGGGCCTGGCAAAGGACAATCAGAGAATTTTTGTAGGCGCTGCACAACCATGTCGACGCCCGCACTGTTCAGTCCCATTCGATTGATGACCGCACGGTCCTTGGTCAAACGAAACAGCCTAGGCGGCGGGTTGCCGCCTTGGGGCCGTAAGGTTACTCCCCCGATTTCAACAAAACCAAACCCCAGAGATAAGAGTGATTCGACGGCTTCGGCATCTTTGTCATAGCCCGCTGCCAAACCTATTGGGCTTTTAAAGCACTTTCCCCATAGAGATTGCTCTAGAGCTGGAAACGAATCGAAGGCGGGCAGAATCTGTGGAGGGATCGTTTTGAGCGCTAAAATCGACAAGCGATGGGCCCGTTCAGGGTCCAGGCGCCACAAAAATGGCTTTACCAATGAGTATAAATCAGGCACGGAGAATCAACCTTACCGTATTTTCTGAGCCACATTCGACCACTGAACAGCCGAACCCACACACCCGCTAACAAACCGCAGATAAACCTGAGGTTTTTTTATTCTTTAGTACGGCGACTTCAGGGTATAGTTGCCACGTCCGATAGGGGAATAGCAAAGCGTTTTGTCTACTGTGCCTCCTGATCCACAACTTTCATCGCGCAGCCTCGCTAGATTAATCGAGCAGGTCGGCAAGGCCTGCTACAATCTTGGCTATACGCCAGGCTTGAACCCTGCCCAATGGGCGGCTTTGCGCTATTTTCAAGAAACAACCACTGACCAGTGCACGGTGACCGGTTTTGCTAATTTTCAAGGCACGACTAAAGGCACGGCGTCTCAGACAGTCGCAGCGCTGGTGCGAAAGGGCTATCTCAAACGGGTGGCTGACAAAAAAGACCGGCGGGTCCATCGCCTCGTATTGACGCCTGAGGGTGAAGCAATGATCGCTCAAGACCCCTTGCAAGCTTTGGCGGATGCGGTAGAAAAACTGGAAGAACAGGACCGCTGTGCGCTGGCGATTAATATGGAAAGAGTCTTACGCGAATTAATCCGAGCTTGACGCTTAGCTCCATTCTATCTCCATATTTCCTATGCAGAGATAGTGGTGAAGGAGACTCATATGTCAGTTGCCATACCCCTTGCGGCAAACAAATTCGAGAATCCGAATGTCACGGTCGACGGCAAGAGCCGGGCAACAGTTTCTCTCGTCTCACTGAGAACGTTATGGATCAATACTGGCACACTCTGCAATTTGACCTGCAAGAACTGCTACATTGAGTCCTCTCCGCAAAATGACCGGCTGGTTTACATCACCCGCGAAGAAGTCGCAGCGTTTCTTGAAGAAATAGAACGTGACTCAATCGGAACCGAAGAAATCGGATTTACCGGCGGTGACCCGTTTATGAATCCAGACGTATTGGGAATGATGAATGATGCCTTATCGCGTGGGTTTCGAGTCCTAGTGCTGACAAATGCTATGAAACCAATGATGAAGTTTGCCGATCAGCTTCAAGACATTAGCCAACGATATAAAGACCGGCTCACGTTACGTGTATCATTGGATCATCATTCCAAGACTGGTCATGAATCTGAACGCGGCCCGCGAAGTTGGAAACCAGCGTTAGACGGCATTAGCTGGCTAAGGGACCATAAGTTTGAGGTCAATATTGCAGGCCGTATGTTTATGGGCGAAAGCGAAGAATTAGCTCGGCAAGGTTATGACGACCTTTTTTCGCGGTTGGATTTACATCTAGATGCGTTTGATCCCAGTGACCTAGTTCTGTTTCCTGAAATGGACGCCAAGATCGACGTGTCCGAAATTACGACCGAGTGCTGGGAAATATTAAATGTCGACCCGAATTCGGTCATGTGTGCTTCATCACGCATGGTTGTCAAAAGGAAAGGTGCGGCAGGGCCGTCTGTCGTTGCCTGTACATTACTTCCATATGACGAAGACTTTGAATTGGGTAGCACGTTGGTAGATGCGTCCAACGACGTATCGTTGAACCATCCTCATTGCGCGCAATTCTGCGTTCTCGGGGGCGCCACCTGTTCCCAGGGATAAATGATGGCCACTGATAACTGCAGCTTCTCCATTTTCGTCATAGCCCAGGCCTTCCAGTGCCTCAGCTATGACTTGCCCGAGCTCTTAGGCTGCTGGCTTGGTAGAATTGCCGTAGCCCGGCGTATCCGGTGCAATTGCCACTCTATCCTGGCCTAGCTCTTCAAGTAGGTAGGAAAAATAAAGTCCGGAGTATGGATTGGGATGAAAAATGACAAAGGGTGTCTTACCGGTGTAAGCATCCGGTACTGCAATCTGCATGTGAATCTGTCCGGTCGATGAGTTCGCGTAAGCACCGGATGCCTGACCTTTGAGTGCCCCCGGATTCTCGGCTAGAGCACCATGTTTAAACTCCTACGCTAAAGCATCGAGACTAAAACTCGCGATAATCGCCGCAGCAAAAAAGCAGGGGGTCGCCTTCATAGGGCTTTCCTTATCAAGACAGGGATTGGTTTTTACGTGACCGACTTGCTCTTAGCCAACCGACAGGAAGGTCAGCAGTAATCGTTTGATCCCAACGCACGCCGGTTTGGCTCATTACAACTCCGTCTCTATCGTAGATCGCTGTCGCGGGAACGTCTAAATCGACTTGAGACTGCACAGGTGTCACGACTATGGAAAACGCGTCATTACAGTCCGACGATGAACGCATATCTGTCTGCGTATATCCTGCAACATCACTGCGAACCAGAATCTCCGCGCCGTTTAACGAAAGGTTTTCAATCAATTCAGGTGATGAACAGCCAGATAGAACGGCTAAGGAGCCAATATCTGTTGGCAGCAGTGAGGGTGTACTACTGCAAATCTCATGAACTTTTCCACAGGGCTCAACTACGATTGATATAGGGTGTGAACACGCCTCTTTATCGTACCCCATTGTTTGCGAGCCAACCACGAGATAGGCGCCAGATCTTTGTGCACACTCCTTAAGCCTTAGTAAGGCAACACCACCCTTAGCAATACTTAAAAGTTGCTGGTAATGAAAAACGATCAAGTCTAGCTCTTGGATTTGTTCACTTGCATGCAATGCCGCAGCGATCGTTTGGTTGAGACGAAGGTCCTCGTCGACATAGGCGCTTTTTTGAAAAGGCGTTGTTTGAACAACTGCGACTTTTGTCGTTTGGCTTCGCAGGTCGCGCGGGACAATTTTTTGGATTACGCGTTGGCTCGCTCGCGCACCAGCACCCGTCGGCACCACACTCGACGCAATAATCACCGCACCGGTCGACACCGCGCTTAGCGCCGACCGCCGCGAAATCCAGCTGCTATTGGCGCGTTTTTGATTCAACTAACCATCCTGATTGAATATATCCTCATTACTCGGCCGGGGCCGTCGGGGAGGAAATACTCGCGTACCCAATTCTAATATTCATTGCTGCGGCCACGCTATAAAGGATGGCGTAAACAATCATAGAAACAACAAGCCCAAGCAACGAAGGTATGAGTATATCGGGCAGGTCGAGAACGCCATAGGTCACACCGTACGCAAAGAATGCTCCGACGCCGTATGCCAAAACAGCGGCCCAGTTCCACGCATGGAGTCGTTTCAGATCATCAGTGTTGTATTGCTTCTTGTGCACCAAATAGTAATCAACGACCAACGGTCCGATTAGCGGTGGAACAAGTGCGGCCAGCAAGTTGATCCAGTCTAAGAAATACTGGTATAGCCCAAGCCCCAGAATGGTTCCAAGCGCGCCCCAAATGACAACCATCACGCGCTTCGGGCGCTTGAATACGGCTGACGTTTGTATGACCGGTAGATAAAGATTGGCATCACCCGTAGTCCACAGGGCGAGGCTCATGCCAATCAAACCAATGCCGCCGATAACCATGCCCTGCTGCAGAAGGTAGGTCGTGAAATCCGCTGAGCCTGACACAACACCGCCCAACGCGCCGACTATCTGCAGGAACCATTGCGCAATGATCATGACAATGAACGGAATGGCTAACGCTACCCATGCCTTTTTTGCAAAGCGGGTATATTCAGCCATGACCACAGCACCGACGATCCAGGAACCAACGACCAGGTTCACAGCAGTGACAAAGGAAATCGGATTTGCAGCCGAAGTTTCGCGTGACAAGGCTAAGAACGCGGAGCCACCACCAGCCTGGTCCACATTGAGATAAATTGCATACAAACCAACCAAAACTAAGATGGCTACAGAAGGAACGCTGACCTTCTCGATTCCCTTAACACCGAAATAGGTGGTCACCGTGAACAACACACCACCAAAAATGGCAACCGCATAGAACGTTGGGCTATCGAAATCCTGCGCCCAGGCGAAACCAAATGCACCGACCACAATCGCTTGCCAGCCGGTAGTCAGAAGCGCCAGAAAGATGACCGGAAGAAACACGCCAATCCGACCATAGACGAACTGATACAAGAGACCCGAATTGCAGGCTGTCTTAAAGCCGATGTAAGCAACCAGCCCGCCAATCGTAAAGTTGATGAGATTGCCGGTGAAGGACGCCAAAACCAGATCTGGCCAAAAGGAAACACCAGCCCCAAGTTGACCACCCGTCAATAATCCAGTGATGAGAAAGCCCCAACCAAAGGCCAGGGTCAGCATAGGCACGGTTTCCTGGCGTTGCTCAGGTCTAACCGGCGTCAGCGGATTATCGGTAGATGCGGACTCCGCAGCTTCGTCCAACGCCCACCAAGCCTGTATTTTATCCATCATAGCTTTTCCCCTCTTCTCTATGATCATATTAGGGCGGTTCACCCACCATAAAGCAAGATTATGGAGCCTAAATTGTCACCTGACGAAATTAGCCAGCCGGTAGCACCGGCCATGCCTAAGGTTACCGATCAGGGCATGATCCCCACACTCAACAATAAGGGTTTCATGACGACGTCGCTGGACCCGGTTTCTACGGCTTTTACCGTCTATGCCGGCCAGGTGGATGGCTGGTGTCTAGACCTCGGCTGCGCCTACGGTATCGCCACTCTGGCTGCCCTTGAGAATGGCGCAAAGATTGTCGCCTGTGACATGGAACAGGGCCATATTGACGTTCTCTTGTCGAAAGTGGGAGACGCAGCAAAAGACAGGATCAAGGGCTCTGTTGGCGTGATGCCGGACGTGACATTTGAAGACCAGAGTTTTGCAGCAATTCTCTGTTCTCGCGCGCTGCATTTTCTGAACGGGCAAGATATCGAAAAAACGGTCACTGCCATGGGTCATTGGCTTCAACCAGGAGGTAAGGTTTTTCTAGTTGCTGACACACCTTACACAGGGTTTTGGGCACGCGGCGCTAAGGCTTATGAGCAGCGTAAGGCAGAGGGCGACCCTTGGCCTGGTTTTATTCCTGATGTCACTGTTTACCTGCCAGAAACGTCACCAACGAAAAACATCATGCGGTATCTAAACCCGATGGATCCCGACATTCTTGCCCGAGTCTGCAGGGACGCCGGTCTCGTTGTGGAACAAGCAGCTTTCTCTGGCCGTCCGGATAGAAACTTTGCCAATGCACACGCCGGCGTGATTGCTCGTCGATCCGATGAGAACGCATCATAAGCCAGGGAAGGAAACGATTATGATTATGAAAGGGTCTTGCAGCTGCGGCGCTGTTAAGTTTCGTTGCACATCCCTGCATCCTTACCCTTACATGCGATGTTATTGCTCCATTTGCAGGAAAACCCAGGGAGGTGGTGGATACGCGATCAACCTTCGCGCGGACACGGCCGATCTGGTGATCGAAGGCGAGGAGCATATCCGAATTTATCGCGCGCGCGTGCGCGACCGGAAAACAGGAGAATGGAAGACGTCAGGTGCAGAACGACGGTTTTGCGGAACATGTGGCTCTGGGCTTTGGGTCTATTCAGACAAGTATCCAGAGATGATCCACCCCTTTGCCTCAGCAGTTGACACACCGCTGCCGGTCCCTCCAGAGCGGTTTCATATCTTGTTGAATTCAAAAGCCGACTGGGCCGAACCCGAAGCAACAGATAAAGACGTTCAATTTGATACTGGTCCCGGGGAGAGCTTAGCAGATTGGCATGAACGCCATGGCTTGGTCTAAACTCAGGGCCTAATATGAGCTCAGACTTCGGCATAATCCTCCAGCATGTGTTAAGCTGGTAATGGAGGGTAAATCATGACGCGACCTCACATAGAGTTCATTCATGCCCAAGACCTTGACTGGCAAGCTGCTGTTCTGCACGGCCCATTAGCGGACGTGGAATGTAAGGTTCTCAGCATGGATGAAGAGACCGGTGCCTGCTCAGTTATCTTAAGGTATCCGGAAGGGTGGGTTCAGAATGGGCCCCTTCATTTGGACGGGGCCCATGAATTTCTAGTGCTCGATGGCGCGGTAGAAATTTCAGGGCAAAGTTATCCGTTCGACAGCTACGCCTATCTGCCGGCGGGCTATGCCCACGAAAACTGGACCACGAAAACAGGCGCAGTCGTCTTAACGTTTTTCTCTGCTCGGCCCGATATCACGCCGGGTCCAGGCAATATGACGGAAGCAGCCGTACCGTACCTCTATTTGCACGAGATGAAATGGTCGAGCGCAGACGTCGACCCAGATCTAGACCACTTACGCATCGCTCACAAAATTTTGCGAGAAGATGAAGATAGTGGCGCCAAGACCATGATTCTGGATTGTGGCGCACAAAGTCACCCGCAGAACTGGGAAGATGGGGCTCTTGCCCACCCCTGTGTCGAGGAAATGTTTTTGCTGTCTGGCGATATCATTACGGAACGGGGCGCTATGCATGCGGGCGCCTATTTCTGGCGTCCACCCAATATTTGGCATGGCCCCTTTGGTTCCAGAAATGGCAACCTATGTGTAATTCGCTTCCTTCATGGACATCACGTTAATAATTGGAGCGAAGAAAAGTTTCCGTTCAGCCTAACCCCTGGTCACAAACCAGATTTACCAGACTCCCTTAAAGAGGCTGCGGATAAGCCTTTCTCAGCGCCAACACCGTACTAATTGGACGGGAAGACAATGCTGCCATTACCGGACTACGATTTCTTACCAACTGGGACCCATGACGAAGAAGCTCGAGAAGGCTTTTGCCGTGAACTGGCGGTCAAATTAGCTGCAGACATAAGGCCTCCTTTACAACAAGCCTTCGAAAGTAAGATTAAGCCGGCTTTTCTTGCTCAGCATGGCCGTGACCCGAACTTCCGGGAAATAGCCAAAGAAATGCGCGTTCTCCCGGAGACACGCGCTTGGTATCGCATGAGAACGGACAACCAAGATCGCATGTACGCCGTCTCCGGTGACATGATTGGACGTCAAAACAAAATCTTGGCGCAACACGCCAAGCGCGCATCCGGTACAATAGGTTCGCTGTCGCTGGACCCAAGTGTTGATATGCCGCGTTATCTCACATCGTCAGATATTCACCGCAAGCCCGGTGGATACCACTTGGAAACGATACCAGATGATGTCGCGCCGGGCGCACAATACGAGCGAACGATTGCTGTCCACAATATGGGTAGCCAAGGCGTAAACAACGACGACCCTGCACGTAGCCTCGCGTGTTGGATTAAGGAGACGTTTCCAGGTCTGAACCCAAGCAATATCATCGATTTGGGCTGCACAATCGGAAACAACACTCTGCCCTACAAAGAGGTTTTTCCAGACGCCGAAGTGCATGGGATTGATGTCAGCGCACCATGCCTCAGATACGCACACGCCAGGGCGTGCGCTCTTGGTATCGATGCCCAATTTCATCAAATGAATGCTGAAAGCATGCCGTTCAAGGACGAGACTTTCGACATTATTGTGTCACGCATCCTATTGCACGAGACCTCAGCAAAAGCCCTGCCGAAAATCATCCGGGAATGCTTTCGTCTGCTAAAACCAGGCGGTGTCATGCTGCATTGTGATGCGCCACAGTTTGACTCACTAACACCGTATCAGGCCTCGCTAAGAGATTGGGATGCGACCTGCAACAATGAACCCTTCATGTTGAAGGTCTATGATATGTCGCTTGAGGATTTGTATCAGAAGTGTGGTTTCAACCGAGATCGGACCTTCAAACATTTCGTGCCAGGATTATTCATCAAAGAGCAATCGATAGACCCCAATGCTACTCCGGGCTTTAGTCAAAGTTACTTCATTACGGGGGCATCGAAAGAACCGTAGACTATTCTGCAGCTTGCCGCCTAGCCACTGACCGGGGGACATGAACCGTAAACACGGTTCTGCCCGGGCGGCTTTCAACGTCAATTGAACCTCCCCATTCCTTCACGATACCCGCAACCACAGACAATCTGAGGCCTGCTCCAAATCCCACCGTTTTCATCGTAAAAACGGATAGAATATCTTATTAAGAGTTGCTATACTTAACCCGTGGCATAGAGCCACTGCGATTTAATCCTAATTGCGGCATACAGCTAAAAGGGAGAAAAGCCATGCCTATTAATAGTAAAGATCACCCCGACCTTTGGGCAGCAAAGGTGCGGAGGTTTGACCGTCGTCTTGCGGAGTGGAGAGCGACACGCCCAGACCTGCCCCCACTAATCCAACCATCACCGCCGGAAGAACCCCAGCATCAACAAGCTCTCGAACCCTCGCAAAGCCGCCCTCGATTAAGGCTTGTCGAGTAGTTTGTACAAATTGTGCCCTCGATTCCGGGCCTGTCATCAATGACTTTAAAGAACCCATAGCGGCCAGAACAAGAGAACCGACTGCGACAAATGCCAGGGCCCACAGCTTCACTTGTGTTGTGCTAAAGTTCAGCAAAGATCTAGTCCGTAATACTCAGGATTATGTCCCAATATTTACGCATTGGCACCCTAATGGGAATTGCTCGCGCCATGAACAGCGCTCACTTTATGTGTAACCAAGCCATTAATTGACTGATTGTCACACTTTTAATCGTATTGTCAGAGACTTAAGGCTCTCTCCGACAACCCCCGAAACGACTGCTCCGCACCAGGACCGATAAACTTATGTCTGAACAGCCGATGCAAACAACAGCAGGTGAGCCACCTTATCCCAGCCCCGCTTATTCCTGGTACGTCGTCACAGTATTGATGCTTGCTTACGTGTTCGCGTTCTTAGACCGCACTATCTTGTCCCTTCTGGTAGAACCCATTAAACGCGACATCGGGGTTAATGACTTTCAAATGAGCCTTCTGCTAGGCCCGGCGTTCGCCTTTTTCTATGTTACCCTTGGCCTCCCAATTGGGCGCATTGCAGATCGCCGCAGCCGCCGCACTATCATCGGTATCGGTGTAGCAGTATGGAGCGTCATGACTGTTGTTTGTGGATTAGCCAAAACATTCATGCAACTTTTTGTCGCTCGGATTGGCGTTGGCGTTGGCGAAGCAACATTACAGCCTTGCACAGCATCTCTCCTGAGTGACTATTTTCCGCGAGAGAAGCGCGGCCGCGCGATTAGCGTTTACTCAATGGGCCTGGGCATTGGTGCAGGCCTAGCACTTGTCCTCGGCGGGCAGGTTATTGCCTCGATTTCAGGTGCAGCGACATTATCGATCCCATTGGTTGGTGAAATTTACGGCTGGCAAATTGTTTTTCTAGTCGTCGGCCTGCCTGGCCTCATCGTTGCCGGACTGATGTTCACCGTCAAAGAACCGTTTCGCCGAGACCTCATTGCTGTAGATGACAAGGAGTCGGACCAACTCTCCATAGGTGAGGTGGTGTCTTTCATGGTCGCCCGTTGGCGGACCTACGGAACGCACTTCCTCGGCCTGTCGATCATGAGCATTATTGGCAATGCTTATCTGGCTTGGCTCCCCACCGTTTTTATTCGTACGTGGGGATGGAGTATCGCTGAGATTAGCTTGTGGTACGGCTTGGCAATCAGCGTTGGCGGAATCATCGGGGTCAATCTTGGCGGATGGATAGGCGATACCTTGTACAAACGAGGTATAAAAGATGGGCACATGCGTGCTGTTTTGTACGGCACAGCTATACTTATCATCGCAGGCGTTCTCTTGCCCTTAATGCCTACGCCTTGGCTTGCCCTGCTATTTATCGTCCCTCACGCCATTGGAGCTGGAATGCCGACCGCGTGCGGACCCACAGCACTAATGATGATCACACCCAATCAGATGCGCGGACAGGTTTCGGCCGTGTATTGGTTTGTAATAAGCATTCTTGGCCTGTTGATTGGCCCCACTTCAGTGGCACTCGTGTCTGAACTCGTCTTGGATGGCCCTGCTGATATCCGTTACGCACTTTCGCTGGTCAGCGGTGTCATTGGCACGTTCATATGGCTTTTGATCATCAATCTTAAACACTACAAAAAGAGTGTCGTTGAGGCAGAGGGTTGGGCAGAAACACCAGCGGCATAACTTCTGCCTTGTACGGTGTCGCTAGCCAGTGAACACTGCCCTGCATACTGCACGGTCAAGGGTGATGTTATGGTCAAAGCCGTAGAATCGGAGCAAAAAGCCGAACCTCCGTATCCAAATTCCAAATACGCGTGGTATGTCACCACACTCCTTCTCCTCGCATATATTCTGTCTTTCGTAGACCGGCAGATCATGAGTCTGCTGATCGAGCCTATCAAAGCAGATTTCGGATTAACGGACTTTCGAATCGGCCTTCTAATGGGCCCGGCTTTTGCGTTCTTTTATGTCTCACTGGGAATTCCCATCGGCTGGCTGGCTGACCGCAAGAGCCGGCGTACAATAGTCGGCGTTGGGATTACGGTGTGGTGCTTCATGACGGCTGCTTGTGGGTTGTCACGCAACTTTGGGCAATTGTTTGTCGCCCGGATCGGCGTTGGCGCAGGTGAAGCTGTGCTGACCCCGAGCGCGCTTTCACTGATTGCAGACTATTTCCCTCAAAAACAGCGGGCCCGCGCTGTCAGTCTCTATATGACCGGCATTTCACTTGGCGGTGGCGTTGCGTACTTCGTTGGCGGTCCGCTTATTGCGGTGCTTCTCACCATGCCGCCTTTTATGTTGCCAATTTATGGCGAGTTGGCTGCATGGCAAACGGCTTTTCTCATTGTCGGCTTGCCCGGGCTGATTCTTGCGCTCCTTATGTTTACCGTAAAGGAACCCATTCGACGCGGCCTACTTGCCGTAAAGAAGGGTGCGGGCAATTCATCCAATGAGTTGCCATTTAAAGACAGCATGATCTTTCTTTTTCAACGCAAGAAAGCATACCTAAGCCTATTCTTCGGGATGTCTGTTGTAACGCTTGTTGGATATACAGGGTTTTGGAACGCCGCACTTTTTGAACGCACCTGGGATTGGAACATTGGTACGATTGGCGTGACCCTCGGCCTGGCTGCACTGATATTTGGACCACTGGGTGCAAATGGCGGAGGTTGGATCGCAGATTTTTTCACCAACAAGGGTATAAAAGACGGCCCCATGCGGGCCATGTATTACGGCGTGATCCTGACCGTTGTAACCAATATCCTCTACCCCCTGATGCCGAGCGGCAACATAGCCATGGTATTCTACATCCCATCAATTTTGGGCGGAGCGATGGCATCAGCATGCGGGGCTGCTGCCTGTGTGCACATAGCACCCAATCAAGTGCGCGCCCAAGCAACGGCAATTTATTGGCTGATCATTAATATGGTTGGACTCATGTTAGGCCCACCCTCAATTGGAATTATAACAGATCTGCTGGGTGACCCGTCTTACCTAAAATATTCTATGGCACTCGTGCCGTTCATAGTGGGTGTTCCAGCGATCCTGCTCATTGCGTGGGGCTTGAAGCACTACAAAGCAGCAGCAGAAGAAGCAGAGGCTTGGGCCGAAAAAGCGTAGCAAAACCGTTAAGTTTATTCGTCGGGTTGATTGAAATAATCGACCGCGTTGGGATTCACGTTCGCTACAGGTTTACGATCACGTGCAATTTCCGTCCATATCCGGTTGACGAAGGTATCGAGATCCATTTGGTCGTCGTCCTGTTCTGATTCTGTGGGCTCGTGATTCTCTATAGACGTATTGTTAAGGACATCCCTGCGCACCAACTCCCGTTCCATTGCGCGCAAGCGCTCGCGCAGAATGTAGACCTCTCCTGATAATGCCGTGATTGCTCCGACTAGATTGTCGACAGGGAGGTCATGCAGCCAAGTGGGTTCGTCCCCAGTAACTGGCCCTGTTTTGACGGCCTTGTATCTCGGCTCAGAACTCATGGCGACTACTTCTCAAGCACGTAAAAACGCCAGATCGAGACACCACCGCCTCGCTTGGAAGAGTCTGAATGGAAAGGCTTGAATGGCTCAATTGTAACGCTGCGAAAGCCAACATCTCGAGCTGCCTTCTCCATGTCAAAGTTAAACCAAGCTGCAGCATACGTTTCATTGTTAGTCCAGGCATGTGACATTTGTACGGCTTCAAGCATCGGGCTCTCACCACCTTGACCAAATTCGGGCCCGGCGAAAATCCCGCCTGGCTTAAGCACGCGGTACACTTCCGCCAATGCATTCTTTAAATTCACGGGCGGTATTTCGTGAAACATGAATAGATGGAAGGCGAGATCAAAGGTGTCGTCCTCATAGTCAAGATGCTCAAGATCTTGTTGTGATAATTTAAATCTGTATCCGTGTTCTCTTGCCCGCTTATTTGCGAGCTTGAGACATGGTGCGGACAAATCCACGCCATGGCATTCTGACTCTGGATGCAATTTCTGCCACTCTATGAGACCTGCCCCGTGCGCCGTGCCCCAATCCAACACCTTATCGTAGGCACGATCAGGAAACTGACCGTACGAGAGCCGGTAAATTAGATTGGGATCCATATGTGCAGGGTTGGTCGTGCGGCGGCCAAACTCATAGGAAACACCGTCCAGCGGATCGGAATAGACACCTCCAGTATGCTGATGAAAATCTGCTGCCGTATAATAATCCGGCAGCTGCAGATCATCGTTTAGGCGCAGGTCATCTCCAGCGGCGTCAGCAGCAGCATCCAACTCTGCGATGATGTTTGAGCGACCTAGATTTACAGTATCGAAAATACCGAAATCTGGGCGGTGATATTTAAAACGCTGGAAATTGCGAAAGGACCAGGAGTACAGCTGAAACTCCAAAAGATCATCCACAACCGGATAGGCCTCTTCAAATGTGGCCGGCGCCTGACCGTCGCCCACAGCTTTTTCATAGTTCTCGCCCATCTGCTGGATCAGCGGCCCATCCATAAAATTACGGCACGATCTCAAGAAAGCGTGATACGAGCGAAAATCGCGGCTTTCCACCACTTCTAGGACATCAAGGTCGTTGCTTAGGGAATCAGGCATGGAGTCTCTCTATTTTCATAGTGCTAAAAATAGTTTACGAGCTTCCGCCCCACTGGAAAAGGCCGCACCTGATAGCCATATGCAGAGGGTCGCTACACTTGCTAAAATAGGGGGTCGGAACAGGGATCCGGCCTAGAAAGGAATGAAAATGTCGACGCAATGGTCCGTCAGTCAGTCGGATGAAGCCAGGTTCCGGATTGGACAGGTGGTCCGCCACCGCCTTTTCCCGTTCCGCGGCGTTATTTTCGATGTCGACCCTGAGTTCAGCAATACAGACGAATGGTGGAAATCTATCCCTGAGAACGCCAGACCCCGCAAGGATCAGCCGTTTTATCATGTCTTTGCCGAGAACGAATCGTCTCATTATGTGGCCTATGTCTCACAGCAGAACTTGCTCGAAGATGAAAGCGGTGATCCAGTGATGCATCCCGACATTCCTGACTACTTCGAGGAAGTCGACGATGGCATTTACGTGCTGCACGAGACCTATAAGAATTAGCAAATCTTAAATTTGTTGGGATTCTTTGCAAATCGGGAATTGGAAATTCCATTCCAGGTGCTTAGGTTATGGGCGTAACGCACGAGCACGAACCGCGCACTTCACCAATGGGCCAATCAAAGAGAAGGAAACGCACACAATGACGATCAGCAATGGCGATACAATGCCCGAAGGCAACTTCAAGGTCATGACGGCAGACGGGGTCAAGGAGGTGACCACCGCCGATTTATTTTCTGGCAAAAAAGTAGCCCTCTTTTCGGTGCCTGGCGCTTTTACGCCCACATGCTCAAATGAGCATTTGCCTAGCTATCTAAAAAACTATGACGCTATTAAAGCGAAAGGTTTTGATACCATCGCCTGCATGGCCGTCAATGACGCCTTCGTCATGGATGCATGGGGTAAGGATCGTGGCGTCGGCGAAAAGATTGTGATGCTGGCTGATGGCAGCGGAGATTATACGGCTAAACTTGGTCTGGAGTTGGATGCTTCGGGATTCGGTTTGGGCACCCGCGGTAAACGTTTTTCTTTAATCGTTAATGATGGCGTAGCCGAGCAAGTTAATGTGGATGAAGGGGGTTACGACCTCACCAGCGCTGAGAAAACCTGTTCGATCTAATTAGCCACTTTGGCGACTCTTTAAAACCGGCGACTCTTTAAGGGCCGCCGGTTTTTTATGTGTGGAAGCGTTATTGGCTGGCAGCTCATACTTCGCGCAGTCTTTCTGTATGCAGTCACTATGCTAATCAACCCTTATGTCAAATATTGATCCGACCGTTATTTAGGGATTCTTGGAACGCGCGGGAGCAGTGCCTGTTCTCGTGGATGCAGGAGCTTCTGGATCGGACCATCCACTATGGGGTTTACTTGCAGCATCAAGCCATTTTATTGGATTAGGCCCTGATACACGGGATATGAATCCGGAACTCGGCAGTCAATTCAAACGCCATAGCGTCATCAACAAGATTGTCAAAGGGCCGGAAGCAAACACAACCATGCCATTCTATCTCAAAGCGGCGCCGGCATGCTCAAGTATGCTGAAGCCAAATGATAAGGTCTTGCAGCACTACCTATTTGCCCATCTTTTCGAAATTCAAAAAGAAATCTCGTTCGAAGCTGTCACTTTAAGCGAGGCCTTGGACTCACTCAGTTTGACACGCCTAGACTGGCTCAACCTCGATACGCAGGGTTGCGATTGGACTGCACTTCAAGGCCTTGATCGGGATCCAATAGATTCGCTCCTGCGGTATCAGCCCGAGCGCTCTGGCAAGGATATTTTGATAGAAGAACTAGCCGCTCAAGGCTAAAAAACCGGGGCTATTTTTGGCGAGAAAAATACGCCCAGGCATGGGCAACGATGGTTTCAATGTCGGGATACTGTGGCTTCCAGCCGAGGACATCTTCCGCCTTTTGAGCATTGGCGACCAGGCAATCCGGATCACATTCACGCCGCGCAGCCTTAACAAAGTTCACTTTTCGGTCTGTTACGTTTTCAACCGCGCCTATTACGTCTCGTACAGATGCGCCATGGCCGGTTCCAAGATTAAAGACGTTATGACCACTCGATGTTTTTGCAAACTCAAATGCGCGTACGTGAGCATCTGCTAAATCAGTGACATGAATGTAGTCCCGAATGGCAGTGCCATCAGGTGTCTCATAGTCAGTGCCATTTATTGAAAGTAAGAACGTCGAGTCAGCGGCAGCATTTAAGACGATCGGGATCAGGTGTGTCTCCGGGTCATGCCACTCGCCAATTTCACCATCGGGATCCGCCCCAGCGGCATTGAAGTACCGCAGGGAGATACACTTCATACCGTAAGCCCGCGCACATTCCGTCATCATGGTTTCGACTATCCACTTAGTCCGGCCGTATGGCGAAATGGGTGCGTATTCGGCCGCCTCATCTACGGGCACAGAGGCGGGAATTCCATAAACCGCACAGGTACTTGAAAATACGAGACAGGGAACACCGCTTTCGCGCATCGCTTCAAGAACGTTCACGCTGCCTATCACATTGGTTTCATAGTAATCCATCGGACGTTCTTGAGATTCGGCCACATACGCCAATGCTGCACAATGAATGACAGCTTCGATGTTGTGGTCCGCCATGGCGGCGATCAAGGCACTTTTGTCGGATATGTTCGCCTCGACCAGAGGACCCCAGCGTACAAACTCACGATGCCCGCGACAAAAATTGTCAAACACAACTGGTGTATGCCCGGCTCCTGAAAGCGCCTTGCAAATATGACCCCCGACGTAGCCAGCGCCACCCGTTACCAAAACATTAGACATATAAAATCTAGACCTCTACGGCGTGATATCGACTGTCGCCGTGACTATACATAACCATTTTGAAAATAGGAGTGCGTTCCGGGTCAACCAGATGACCGAAGCCCAGCGCGCTTAAGTGCTTGGCAAACACGCGCGCACCTACAAGGTAAAAAATATCTTTGGGCTCGGGGATCTTCCGCCACAGCAAAGTGTCAAGAATATCTGCTGAGAGTGCTGTGAATTGAACGTCTGCCAGGGCCGCCACCAATGGCAACAAAAGGCGGTCCGTAATCGACTGGGTCATTGGGCGCCCTGCCCCAAGGCGACTTGCTCGCGCACCCGGAGCAATCCATAAACGGTCTTCGTCATGGGCACCGGTACATCCAGCAAACCGGCCACCTCTATGGTCGAGGCCAGAATACCGTCCAACTCGAGCGGTTTACCGTGCTCCATATCTTGCAGCATAGACGTCTTGGAGGATGAAATACGAGAGCCGCCCGAAACCCGCTCAGCCGGATCAGGACCGGGGTCTAGACCCAAAGCTTTCGTTACAGAACGCCCTTCATTCATGAGGCCGATAAGCGCCTCAGCCACCAGTTCGTCATTGAGCATGAGATCAAGTGTACCCATGGTGAGCGCACTCAACGGGTTATAACTGATATTGGCCAACAGTTTCGTCATCACTTGTTGATGAATACTCGCCGCAACGCTCGTTTTGTATCCGGCCGCTTGAAAGACGGCTGCAACCTCTTCCACACCCGCTGAGTCATTGCTGGGCCGGCCAAGGTATAGTTGATTGGAATGATCGTGGACAAGCACACCATCATCGCGCACGGACACTCCGCAATTGATGACACCGCCGATGTGCCGGGAAAGTAAGAAATAGTCAGAGACGCAGTTGTCTTTATCGACACTAGATAGCCTTGTCCCTTCGAGGCTGTCGCCAAAATTTAGAAAAAACCACCAAGGGATGCCGTTCGTCACCTGCACGACTGGAGTCCCGTTCCCTACGAGCAGACCGATGTTAGGTGCTACATCTTTAAGGTTGTTTTCTTTCACCGTTATGACGACCAAATCCTGTGGCCCTAAGGTCTCTGACTGTGCCGACGCGTTTGGAACGGCGTGAAACGTTTGGCCTTCATCCAATAAAGTCAGTCCATTCTTGTTCATGCCGTCAACACGATGTGGTCGCACCAATGCGGAGACTTCAAATCCTGCATTGGCCAATTTTACAGCCATCATCCCGCCGATCGCGCCAGGCCCAATAATACAAATACGGTTGATCGTCATGCTGAACGGTCTCGGGCATTGAACATTTTGCCAGGGTTTAAAATATAGTTTGGATCAAGAGCGTGCTTGATCCGAGCCATAACCGCAACACCATCTCCTGCTTCGTCGACAAGGAAATCACGTTTACCGAGGCCAATACCATGCTCACCAGTGCACGTCCCTCCCATTGCAAGAGCCCGCCCCACCATACGGTGGTGCAAGCGTTCCGCTTCAGCAATTTGCTCGGGCGAATCAGGATCCATAATGAAACAAACATGAAAGTTACCGTCTCCGACATGCCCCAAAAGGGGCGCCGGCATGGGGCATGACGCAAGATCTGTTTTGGTTTCACGAATACATTCAGCCAAACGGGAAATGGGAACGCAGACGTCCGTCACCAAACCGATCGCATTGGGCTTTAACGCCAGTCCGGCGTAGTACGCATTGTGGCGAGCTTGCCATAGCTGAGCGCGGTCTTCGGCACGATCAGACCATACAAATCCCGCGCAGCCGTTTTCTTTGGCCAGAAGCTCAACGGTTTCTGCCTGCTCTTGAACTGAAGCCGAGGACCCCTGGAATTCGAGAAACAACGTAGGCACTTCATCCATTGCAAGGCCCGCATACGTGTTGACGGCTCCAATACTCACGTCATCCATGAGTTCAATACGTGCGATGGGAACGCCCGTTTGTATAACTTGGATCACCGTATCGACTGCAGCGTCAATTGTCGGAAACGCCGCGACGGCGGCAGCCGTTGCCTCGGGAATGCCGTGCAGGCGAAGCGTGATCTCCGTAACGATGCCTAGCGTACCCTCGGATCCAACGAAAAGCCGCGTAAGGTCATAGCCGGCAGCCGACTTCCTGGCCCGGCCACCAGCTTTAATCACAGACCCGTCTGCCATAACGACTGTTAAGCCAAGGACGTTCTCTCGCATAGTGCCGTAACGCACGGCGTTGGTACCGGACGCCCGGGTCGCCACCATACCGCCGATAGTGCATTCAGCGCCCGGGTCTATGGGGAAGAACAAGCCGGTATCGCGTAAGTGGGTATTGAGCTGTTCCCTTGTCACACCGGGCTGTATCGTGCAGTCCAAATCTTCAGAATGAACTGCAACAATGCCCGACATCTGAGACAGGTCGATGCAAACACCTCCGTCCACGGCCTGAACCTGACCTTCCAAAGAAGTCCCTGCACCGAACGGAATAACAGCGACACCGTTCGCCGCACAGAGACGGACGATGTCAGATACATCTTCAGTTGAAGACGGAAAAACAACAGCGTCTGGCGCTTGAGATGGATGCCAAGATTCACCCCGCCCGTGGCGGTCACGGACATCTCGATTGAGAGAACAGCGCTCGGCAAATTGAGCCAGCAGCGCTGTCACCACCTCATCTATGCGTGCCGCTCCATCCATATCCCAAGCCTTGTATATGAAACTGTGACCGCGTTAAGGCCGCGGAGCGCCCTGATCTTTGACTCGGCACAACGTATAGAACCAGCCCAAATTCAGGCCGAACCGATCACCATCATCGACAGCGTAGCCCTAAGCTATCGGAACGTAATTTCCCTTCTCATGAAATTGGCAGGGTCATTGCTTAGAGACTCTTCAACATAGAAAACGTTCTCGCCAAGCTCTGGCAGGTCGAGCTTAATGTAGTGAGAGTGAATGCGAAAGATCGGCTCATATACGTGCTCAGAAATTCCACCTCCGGATTTCCGCACGATCTGTTCGTGATTGTCATACTCCCCCGGCCACCACTCCATGATGAGGCGAAGATAGCCTTCAAACTCACCTTTGGAATACGTTTGTGCATGCACCGGCGCCGCAACAGTCAGCAAGCTAATAATCATGATCACTAGACTACGCATTTCTCGCCACCTCATCTAGAATTTGAACTAGGCCGCTTTTGGTTTGTAGCCCAGGATACTAACCAGCACACCGTCTGGATCGTAAAAAATCATCTCGGTATAGGTGCCCGCCTTCATATAGTCAGAGTCTTCTTCTTTGACATACGTGGTGGGCAGTGTGAGGAACGGATAACCTGCTTTCTCGAGGTCGGCATAAATCGCATCCGGCTGGTCCGTACTGACGACCACGGCAACCTGCCCCCGATGAATTTTCCCGGTGGGCGGCAAAGTCGTTTCAGGTACATCGTCAGCCGTAATTTCGTAGAGCCCGATCAAACCATCTTCGCTTTTTTGAGCCTGGAGGTGGCAAATGTGCATAGAGCAATCATCAAGCCCGATCATCTTCGCCATGGCCGGGCCAGCGACGGTTTTGTCTTCGGCGACCGTGAATCCCAGAATATCCCGGTAAAGAGCCAGAGATTTCTCGATATCGCGACAGAATATGGTGGCCCGTTTCAGCGGGCTCGTACGGTCTTGCATTGCATTCTCCCCATTGCCGGACACCCGGCATGCTTTCATAATGGCTCATAATGACAGAGCAGACGGCAAATTACACAAGAGGTTTCACATGATTCTCGAACAATTTCCCCTAACGGCCTTGGGCACAGTGTTAGCGCTGTGTGTCTACTTCTTCTGTATGATCAAAGTTGGTCAAGCCCGCGCCAAGCATGGCGTAAAACCTCCTTCCGTCGATGGACCTGAAGATTTTCAGCGGGTCAATCGCGTCCATCAAAATATGGTCGAGCAGCTTGTGATGCATCTTCCGGCTTTATGGATATTTGCCATTGCCTGGGGAGACCTTTGGGCCGGAATTCTTGGTTTCATTTTTGTCATCGGTCGTATTCTCTATGCACTGGGGTACTACGAAGCCGCAGAAAAACGCGGCCGGGGTTTTGGTATTGCGTCGTTGGCAACAATCGTACTGACACTTGGCGCATTGATGGGTGCGCTAGCAGCTTTAGCAGCTTTGTTTTAAGGAATAAAAAACTATGACGCATGACATTGGACCGATAACGGCCCTCTCCCGCCGGGCAGCACTCGCCGGGGCTACAGCGGTTGCCGGTTTGACTGGATTGAGGAGCCGCAGCGCCAGCGCTAACTCTCATCTAGACCGCAACAAAGTTTACACCCAACTCCGTGGCAACTTGGATGGAACCGACGGGCTTTGGGCCTATGCGGGTGCCTATTGGGGCAAGCCGCAAGGCGAAATAGCACACCAGCTGTTTCGCGTTGATGGCTTTAGCTTCAATAAAATGACAATGCGCGACGATGGTGGTATTGATCAAAAGATGATCGAGTGCGGTTTCTGGCAAGACCCAGAAACTGGCAAACTAGCCGATCAGTGGGTCAATCCCATGAACGGCCTGAAGTGTGAACCGAAGCACTTTAAATCCTCACAAACCCTTTCGTTTAATGCCAATGGTAATCAGGAAATTTCAGAGGAACGCAGGGCCGCTATGCGCCACCTCAAGGGAACAATCATGGACCCTGTTGTCGACGGTCCTATCGTCTGGTCTCAGGAACGCTTGATCGTCAAAGGCATTCGCCCTGCGCCGGAAGCGAACATAGATCCGCTGACTTATAACGGCCCCATCGCGACCGGCACGTCACTCGTGACCTATACCGCTAATGTTGCTGATCTGAGTGAAGAGTTTGTGCCCACCACCATGCATTACCAGTCCATGAGCAACTGGTACCCGTGGATGCGTATGGGACAAAGGGCCGGCACCTGCAGCTTCGAACTCATGGGCCGCAAAATTCCTAACACGTCAGAAGTGCCAGAGCGCGTATTGGCATTTTTGGAAGACCGCCGCCCGGGTTTCCTAGAGAACCCGTGGGCGTAGGTGGGCATAACGTTTTCAGCTAGTCCGGCAGGCGGAAATTGTATGAACGCCACATCTTACCGTCTTTGACGTGGTAGATAGCGAGTGTCGTTGACGTTTTCGGTCCGTCATCAGTTTGGAAAGCATCAAGCTCCACTTGAACGACCATGTCTTTGACGACCAGCGTCTCTGGAATTTCGGACTCTAAGTACGACGACGTGCCGCCAAACGTTCTTGACAACTGTTCCGCAGCTTGTTCGCGGCCTTGAATAACCGCCATTGGTCCGTCGTCAGCCATACGGTAAGCGGTAAAGTCTTCCGCCATATTAGCAACCAACGCGTCGACGTCCCTATTCTTAAAGGCCGAAGATTGGCGCTCGACCGCAGCCAGAACAGCAGCATCGTCTGCCGCAGTTGGTGACCCGTTGAACCCGAGTATGAGGAACAGTGTTAAGACACCAGTGATTGTTTGAATGCGCATTTTATGACTCCTCTTGAATTGGAAAACTATAGGCACGCCACATCTTGCCGTCTTGCATATGATATACGCCGAGGGTCGTTGTGGTTTTTTCACCGGCTGGTGTATCGAAGGTATCCTTCTCGACGGCCACCACATGATCACCGACGATCATGATCCGCTCCAATTGCGATCCTTTTAGCGGCACCGCATCGAACATCTTTTGCAAAACAGCGAGTGTCTCGTCCCGGTTATTCGTCCGTTTGATAGCTTCGCCACCTTCCATGCGAAAAGACGCATAGTCATCGGCTAAATGGCTGCCCAGCAAGTTAATATCTTTGCGTGAAAAGGCGTCTGTGTTTTCCATCATCATCTTTATGTAATCGGGCATTGGTATTCCTCATCCGTTGGTAGGCCAGCCTAACCTGATTCCCCTGGTCAGACACAAGAGATCGCTTATGGTGGCCCAGCACATGATGACGTGCGTGGGGGAGAAGTTTGGTATGAGTGAAGTTGGGTCGGGCAGCCGTCTATCCTTAGGACAAAAGTTCGGCTGGGCCGTCGGCGCTCATGGCACGTCAACCATGATCGGTGTGCTGGTTACTTACCTCCTCAACTACATGACCGATACCCTGGGCATCGCTGCCTTCACAGCAGGCGCCATCATCTTCGCGGCCCGCATGTATGACCTGGTGACGGATCCCTTGATGGGCTACATCAGCGACCGGACACGCTCCCGCTGGGGACGGCGGCGGCCGTACCTGCTGCTCGGCGCTATTGTCTGTTTCATCGCCTTCGTCGCCTTGTTCAACGTGCCCGAAATCGAGAGCAAAACGGGCATGATCTTATACACCGGGTTCGTGCTGATACTCTTCACCACGGCCTACACGATTTTCAATGTGCCTTACCTCACCATGCCGGCGGAGATGACCGACAGCTATAACGAACGCACATCGATGATGGGCTACCGCGTAATCTTTTTCACAACCGCCAACCTTGGCCTCTTCCTCGGTGGCAGTCTGCTGCTTAAAAACTACGGGCCCGAGCAGGGCTACAGCCTGATGGGGTGGCTGCTTGGTGCCGTGCTGTTAGCCAGCATGCTGGCGTCCTTCTTCGCCACACGCAACGCACCGCAGATTGAGCGGACGGAAGTCGTGACGTATTCCGTGCGCGAGCAGATCGCCATGGTCTGGGACAACAAGCCGTTCTGCATCTATTTGATGGTTAAGCTGTGCCAACTTATAGCCCAGGCCAGCAGCCAAGCCGCGCTGCTGTTCTTCGGTATTTACGTGCTTCAGCGTGGAGAAGAACTCTTATTCGCATTCGGGACCTATTTCACGGTTTCGACTCTCATCACCATTCCGATTTGGACCTGGGCCGCCAAGCGCTTCACCAAGAAGCCGGCCTATATGGCAGCTGCCCTCATTTACGCCGCAGTGATGGCATCATGGCTTCTCTCCAATGCCGCAGAACCTATGTGGATCGTCAACGCCCGAATCTTTGGTATAGGCGTTGCCGTGACCGGCATACTGGTCGTCGGCTTTTCAATTTTGCCAGACACCATGGAATATGACCGCCGCCGCACCGGGCTCAACCGCGAAGGCATTTACGCTGGGCTCTACAGCACGATGGAAAAAGCCGCCTCAGGCTTCGGCCCCCTGCTGTTCGGCGCTTACCTCGGCGCCATGGGGTATGTGTCCACACGCGGGGGTGAAACCGTGGCCCAGCCCGACGCGGCCGTCACAGGCATCTACATCGGCCTTGGTGTGTTCCCGGCCGTTGCGGCGTTGCTGAGTGCGGTTCTGCTCATCTTCTACAAACTGGATGAGAAAATGTTGAAAGAAGCAGAACTGGTGACATCTGCTAAGGAGTAACGAAGGCCAGGACGGCAGCAACATTGGCCGCGTCCGCCAAACCTTGCACACGCCCGGTGATGGTTCCGTCCTGAGCGACAACCAACACTAAAGGCGCCGCCTTCACGTCATCGTCAATGGCTAGCGCAGGAAAAACCTCCTTCTCCTTGACGAAGAGAATGACGATCCGGTCGCGCAATGCTTCATCCTTATAGATGCTGCGAAAGCCGCTGTTGATAAACCCGCGCACGATAGCGCCGGGATTGGGAATCAGCGGGGTGTTGTAAACCTGAACCTGATCCGAGCTTTCGCGCAGAGACGTAAGCGCCGCGTCCCAGGCATCGACCGGTTCCTGCATATCCCGACCGAAAGAAATAAGGAGAATATTGTAGGCGGCCGAAAAATCCTCCGGCACCGTAATTTTGTCCTTACTGAGCGTGCGTGCTTTGACGATTGGGAAAGTGTCGGAAGAAAGGTTGTCTTGCGCGATCACTGATCCCGTGATCAACAAAAGCACAAAACAACTTGATACAATAATTCGAAACATACCTACCAATACGTTGGATGACCGTATTTCAGATCATAGAGGTTACACCGTTTCCTCGCCGCGCTCCGGCGTGAGGTAGATGGCGATGCCGGCGATGACAAACGCCGCCACAACCAGACCCATCTCCAAGGCGTACTCAGCGGGCTTGAGCCAGAACTCATCAAGAATACCCCACCGGCTCAGCACTTCGATATCCAGCCAAGTGATGATGGTGGTGGGGATGGCATAGCGCACGGCCGGTGCCATGCGGGCGTACTTAATGAGGCGCGTATTCAAATACACCGCCCAAATGAGGAAGCCGAAGAAGGTGGCGTAGGTCACCGGATGCTCGATGCCGAGAATGCGCTCATCATAAAGCGTCAGATTGACCACATAGATAAACCAGATGACGAAGATGGTTTCCAGTGCGGTGATGCGGGCGTAGTCGCGGTCCTTGCCTGGGCTCGCCTTGCCGGGATTCATATGGCCGTGACGGTGAATCCACTTGAACGCCGTGCAGCGGGTATCGCGGTTGAAGTAAAGCAGAAGCGTGGTCGCAAACATGAGGATGCCGGACGCCTGGATGATTTGCAGACCGGGGCCCATGACCAATGCGCCGGTCACTTCGTTGACGATGGGCTGCACATTGAGCAGGTGGGCGAAGAATTCCCAGGTGAATTCAAACCAGCCGGTCCAAATGAGGATGGCGCCAATAAAGCCAAGCCACGTCGCCGCCGTCTCTTTTTTCTTCAAGCCTACCCACACCATGGCAAAACCAACCAGGCCGCAGAGGAAACTGGCGGAAAAGGACATCCCATCAGCGGAACCAAACAACGTCTTCAGCATGACAAACAACGAATGCCCGAGCGGCTGGGCCATGATGACTGTGACGAAGGCTATGATGCCGATGAACGGCGGACGGTAAAACTTCCCTAGCATGACGGTCTCTCCCCCAGGCGCTATGAGATTTCACGTCGACCAGCCTCGTTGAGGTCTGTGACGTAATGTGATGTGACGTTACTTATCTGGCCTAAAAAAGGACAGACATTTTCAGCACCAATTCGTTGCCGGGTTTGACGACCCCTAACACCGCTTCAATGAAGACCACGGCCCAAATCGATAGGACCCAGGGCCGCGCTTTTTTCAGGCCGGCGGCCATTCTAGTATTCTCGTCGTCGGTAATTGAGCCCTTTGCCAGCGCTTGAAGGCCGGCAATATAGTCGGGCAAGTATCTGCGGATCATGACGCCGCAAAAAATCAAATAGCCAAACAGGCCTACTTTCGCCGTCAGCCACGGCGTGTCATCCAGCCGGCCTGTATAGAGCGTGTAGATCACAGAAGCAGCAATTCCGGCTATCAAAATGCGACGCAGCCAAAAGTCGACCGGCCCAAGAGTTTTGGCGAGCGGGCTACCGTGACGGAAGTGCATGTACACCACCATGAACAGCCAGAGAGGCGAGAGTATCCAAAGGACTATGAGCTGTCCCGGATAGTGGTCAACACCTTGAAGGCTGGCCAGCGTGGCGCCAATGGTCAACATGAGCGTCATGCAAATTCTCGGAATCAGATCAAGGTCCATCATGATCTTTGAGGCGATCAGCCTCGTTTCCGTTGAATATTTGGGATTGATGACAAATCCGCTGGAGTAATAGACGCCCACGTCCCCGCCGAGCCAATACACAAAGCCCAAGAGGTGCAAAATGATAAAGAGGTCGTATGCGAATTCAGTCATAGAGTGTCCCCTGAAGAAGGCCCTGCGGTATGCGTGATGCGGGCGCCGGCACGGCCCTGGTCTAACGTTTAAAAAGTATGACTATGTCTAGGCCCATTGCCTTGGAGAATCCAGCCTCTGGATTGTTGAATGCCTATTTAGCGAGCAATCATTTGTCCGGCTCCACTTCAACTCTTTTCTCGGCGGGTTTTCGGGTGCTCCAGAAGCCGCGGCGTTGGACGTGGCATAGCGCGCGAAATCTGGAATAAGGCCAGGCCATGGTTCACCCGCCGCTTTGGCGGCCTCGTAGGACGGAACAATGTCATTCCACCCCGGCATGTAGGGTGTGTCCGCAACGAGATACAAGCGGCCGGCCGGCGTGAACCACTCGAACATGGCGGTTAAGGAGGTGCGGATATCTGACCCCATTAGAAAATGGATCACCCGCGACGCCAGGATGGCCTGAAACGAATGGGGTGCGAATTGCACCTGGGGGAGAACCCAGGTGACCGCCCGCAGCTTTGACCTCAAGTATGCAGGCGCGTGTTCCAACAGTGCATCAAGGTGACGCGGCTCCATGTCACAGGCGCAAACACGCTCCCCGGCGTTGAGGGCCGCGAGGCTGGAGACACCAAAGGCACAACCAATGTCGAGCACCTCTCCGTCGTCTTGAGCGGCAAAGGTGACAAATCCTCGGCGAAGGTATCCAGCGCCTCCAACATGAAACCCCGGCCATTGAGGGTTGGAACTGCACCAGAAAAACGGACCGGCAGGATTCCAGCCGGCATGAACGATACCTTTGATAAGCGGCCCGTAATACGCAGTAACTGACCGGGCTCTCACTCAGGAGTGTTTATCACCTTGGATAATGTGCTCAAAACGACACGCGCGAACCCGGTGCAATCACTAATAACCCAAAAGAAAACCCCCGCGCCAGTTTCCGAGAGCGGGCGTTTCCTCGAAACGGGTGGGCATACGCTAGGCTGGCTTGATACCAACGATATATTCCTGGCCGGTTGCATACCCGATGTGGGATGTGCCTCCTGAGTACTGTGGCCCGTTGGTCGAGCCGACAGTGAACCCCACAGCTCTGAACGCTTTGGGGTAGTCATATTCGGTATAGGGGATGTAATGCACTTCCGTGTTCCACTGGTCGGTCCACCAGGTGCGCCAACGGCTGTAGGCTGTTTTGCGCGGTTGCTGCACGAGGAAGGCGCCGTCGAGCGCGAGAAACTTTCCGCCCGGCCGCAGGACGCGTAGGGCTTCGCGGATGATTTCATTGGCCGCGTCGATGGAAACTTCGTGGAACAGAATTTGGGCGATGATGATGTCGAAGTGATCGTCCGGGAACTTGGTGTCCTCAGCCAGCCGTTGAGCAAAATTGACGTCAACGCCCAGGTCCGCAGCCCGCATATGGGCATAACGCACCATGGGGGCACCAACGTCGACCCCCCACACGTCTGCGTTAGGGAACCGTTCCTTGAGCCCCACGGCGGTTTGACCAACGCTACAACCGAGGTCAAGACAGCGCATGACCCGGCCGTCATCGGGAACGGGTGCGGCGGCTGCAATGTCGCCATGCCGCGCATCCTGATCGTTGCTATGAATGTAAAGGTTGTTGGTGCCGTAGTGATACATATGACCGGCAAAGGGATCGCCCACATACCCGCCGGGCTGATTGTGAATCTCCCATGCGGTATATTCCGGAATATGCATTCCTGGATTTAGCTCAAGCGAACCCGGGCCGGCGTTGTCCGCCGCGACCATCTCAGACAGGTAACGGTCGGCATCACCGTGGAACGCATCTTGTAAATCGCGCCACATGGCCAGTTGGTTTGTAATCCAGGCTTGCGTTTGGTTCATGATGATGGGGTCGGATTCCAGCATGGAAATCGCGTCTTCCATGGACACTTCATCGCGAGGATTAAGACCGGCTTCCCTGAAAATTTGCTGGGCACGGCGAGTTGCGGCCCGCTGGAAATCGGTGTTGAGAAAACCGCGCAACGAGGTCCGGAAGTCTTCCATACTTTCCAGGTCGCGGGTCGGTAGGCGCTCGAGACGGCCGATCTGGCCGCGCAGTTGAACATCGCCGGAAAATTTGGCGTGGGCTTTCATACTGGATAGGAACATTGAACCTGCTGCCGCGGTAGCGCCGAGCAGTTTACGACGATTTAAAGTGGGCATAACGAGCCTCCCTTTTTGCGGTCAGTGGGAACGTTGATACAATATTCTCAGTGGTAAAAGGCGGCGAGCAGTGGTGAGCGGCCCGCGGTGATATAACCGTACATAGCTCGGGCTTGATTGGCACCCATGTTACCCCCGCACTGAGGACTTGTTCAACTCATATAAAGGCCTGAATTACACCCAGAATCACCCATAGCTTGTCCGGCCGGATTACAATTAGATACAGTGTTCGGTGGAAGCCAACTTAGTTTGCACATGGTAAACAGATCACATCGGCCATCAGCGGCTTCCTTCAAATAACGTCGAGAATCTCAACAGCGACACGTTCGGCGGACTCAAGCGCCGCCTCCATGCCGCGGGCGGACAGCCCTGTGGCGTCGCCGCAAATATGAATGCGCCCGTGGGGGGCGTTCATCTTGCCGGCAAATTGCGTCACCTGACCGGGGCCAAAGTTGGTCCAATCGCCCGAGGCAAACGGATCACGGAACCAAGACTTGTAGCCCGCCGCTTCCAGTTTGCCTTTGGCCGCCGGTCTGATTTTCTCGATGGTATGGATGACCATCTTTTTGACGCTGTCCTCGTCCATTTGGTCGGCGCGTTCGGCCTTGTTGCCGAGCATCAGCGCCATCATGCTGGTCAGCTCGTTGGGATCATCACCACCGAAGGTGGGCATAACGTATCCCACCGGTGCATCGGCAATATGCATGCCGGGCTTGAAGCCATCGTCGTCCCAGAACGGTGACGTGGCAACCAGATGCACTTGCGTCACCATTTGGCGCGGTATGCTCCATATGGCTTTACGTTGTACACCCGTGAAGTAAGGCTCGACCTTCAACCGCCGCAGCACGGGAAAAGGAATAGAACTGACCACGCGCGCGGCTCGGTAGACGGTGCCATCTGCACAGTGCACTTCCGCGCCGTCGTCATCGGATCGAATGGCCACGGCCTCTGTTCCGTAATGAACATCACGCTTAAGTTTTCCAGCCATCGCCTCGGGCAGGCGTTGATTGCCGCCCTCGAAAATAAACGAACTACGCACGCCGTTGGGAGCAAACACCGACCGCCCCCAAAGATATTCGAACATCACCACCAGCGCAGAAACATCATGGGTGGAATTGTTGTATTCCCATTTGTGATTACAGCACATGTCGACGACTTCTTCGGTCGCGCCCTTGCTCAGCATCCAATCGTCAAAAGACACATCAAACGCGGCGAATTTTGGATCGAGCCAATCGCCAGGCTGTGTCAACGGCATGTTATCTCGCATAAAGCGGGCGTAGTAACCCCACGGCGTATCGTCGCGATGCTCTTTCGGAAGTGGGTTTTTTGGATGGTCGGGCCACTTGTCCATGGTCACGATTTTATCGTCGACAACGATTTCCAAACCGCGCAGGTAGGATTGTCTGTTGGGCTTGTAGGCTGCGCCGTAGCGGTTTGCTGCATCAAGCACACGGGCATATCCGCCGCCAAAGGTATTGGCCCCGGCTTCGGGAGCACCCGGAATGTCACTCAAAGACAGTATGCGGCCACCCGCGCGATCGCGCCCTTCGATGACCTGAACATCCACGCCCTGCTCTTGCAAAATCAACGCTGTTTCCAGGCCTGAAATTCCGGCGCCGATGACGACGACCTGGGCTTTGTTTTGGGCTCTCTTTTGGGCGGGCGCTCCGGAGGGCACAAAAGTGGCAACGGACGCGGCGCCTGCGCTCTGCAAGAGCGAACGGCGATTCATAGCAACGTGAGACATGTAACCTTCCTCTATTTGTCTTCAGGACGTATCAAAGTGTTCAGGACTCCCGTCACACTCGTTCTTTCCACCCTCGTTTTCCTCAGGCGGGCACCGGCTCGCGCATTTTGGGATAGTCGGTCCAAAGGTTCACATGCCCCTCCCATGGCGCGCCAGAGTCAAAGATGGTGGGGTGAATTTTTTCGATCAACTTGCGGTCTGCAACGGCGAGGGCATCGGCACTGGAGAGTTTAACTCCATTGGTATTCCACACGAGAAAGCCGGGCGTCTGCCCCATCAGCAGCCAGGGCCACCAGAGCATGGTTTGATTGAGCGAATAGGTGGCCGAGGCGTTAACGATGGACGGATCGGCGAGCTCGCGTACCAAGCCATTACTCGTGGTTTTTTCAGAATACAGCAAATCAGGCCCGGCGAATTCGAGCGGCCAGTTTTCGGGATCCAATGGATGCTTGACGTAGACGCCGGCGTTGTAGCGCGATGTCCAGATGCGCTCTCCCGCTTGTGTCCACTCCAGTGCGTAGGGCTTGCCGGTGTGGTTGGACGAGACCCAGGTGCCGTCGGCGCGCCGGAACTTTGACCCTTCATTGTTCCATAGCGAATGACCACGGCCTTCACGCTGATGAAACGGCCGCACCATGCGTCCGTTGAGTGGGTTCTCAAAAGACTCAAGTGGTTCAATATGGCCGGGGCGATGGTAGACCGTGGCTTCCCAAATGCTGATGTGATGGCCGTCGGGCTCCACCTCGACCTGACGCCGGATGACGGTGGTGCTGTCAACCAGTTTGACCGGCGCCCGGCCGGGCAGCAGAGCCTCCATGGTGCCTTTGTACATATGGAAGACGGTCGCGTCCTCAAGACTAGCGAGAATCTTGATAAAAGCGCAGACGTGAGATTCCGGTGTCGGGAATTCTAAAAGTTGCAGCGGTGAAGCAGTAGCGACCTCTATGCTGACGCCAGCACCTGCTGTAACAGCAGCGGGAGCAGCGGCAAGAACGGTGCGGCGTGTGAGATCAGTCATGGATTTTGCTCTGGTGCAGTCACCGCATGGGGCAAAACAAGGGGCGGCTCTTCGCCACAGCGCGGATCAAAATAATTGATGGTATCAGTTTCATAGCGGCGCTTGCACAGCCAGTTATCGAGCTTCGGCTTCATGGAGGGGTCATCCAGGGTAAAAATTTCATTGATGCAGCGTTGCGTGCCGATACAGCCAAAAATATGATCGTAGAAATCGCCACGCCAGATGGCGCCGAATAGGCTGAGATTGGCAGACAAAAAAGACGTGCCGGTGCGGATGCCTGCGTCGGGATGATCGGGCCCGCCCGGAAACAGCGCGCCGAGGCGGAAAACGGTGTAGGGCACGCCAGCGCCACGGAGGATGTACTCGGCGATGGTTTGGTCGGCCGCCACTTTGTACAGGGGCGGACTCAAAGGACAGTCTTCGCGCGGGCGCTCGCTACAGGCCCCACCCAGAACGATGAACTGTTTGACATCCATGCGCTTAGCCCAGGGGACAAAGTTAGCGTACATACTGGTGTAACTCTGCTGCTCATTGATCTCGAGCAGTTGCACGTTATCGAGGATGACCGTATACGATTTGCCTTCAAGCGCCGCCGCAACTTCATCGGCCTTCATGGCGTCGCCGACCACGTAGTTCACCGGCACCCCTTCGAGCCGGAAGCGGTCGGTGGTCGGCCGGACAAAGGCAGTGACGTCATCGCCCCGGGCGATCAGCATCTTGGAAATGATCGAGCCGGTGTTCCCGGCGCCGCCGATGATGAGCACGTTTTCTTTAGCGCCTGCGCCAGAACACAGGAGCAATATGAGTGCTGCAGAAATACGTAGGGCAACATGTGCTATAATTCTCATCGTGATGCAGCTCCTGAAATCGACCGGTCGAATATGCGGCAAACCTGAGATCAAATATACGATGGGTGCGGCAAAGTTCATTAAAGACTGATACAGTTCTGGGTGGGTCGTCCACCAGGGGAAATTTGTGCGGTGCAACGGCCTTGATTGCGTTTGCCATTGCCACCTTGGGCGGCATTGAGCTCTATGGGCTCATCAATAAGCCTAAGCCGATCATCCCTGTTGCAGTGGACATAGAAGACCTTCTCAACGAGGCCTTTCCAGATACGGGCATGTTCTCAGCCAAGAGCGGCCTGTATCCGAGCCATAAAGCCTACACGACGGACTCGAATAGTGGTGCACCCACCCTGGTGGGTTTTTTCTTTCTCGCCACCGACGTGGAGCCCGAAGAACGCGCATACGGCGGCCCCATCGAATCCTAGTGTGCATGACGGCAGAGACCAGACGGACAGCTCCTTTGGCGATGGGTAGCGGACCGAGCGGTCGTGCTTTGCGCGGTGAATTACCTGAATCGCCACTGAGTCCTGAGACCCCAGACATCGTATCGTTAAGATCGTAATAGGGTTCGAGGCCCCAATAGGACAGAGGCCAATCATTGCCTTCACCGTCCATAAACCGGATTTTCAAATCAAGCGGATGAAACCGCGGCGCATGGCACAATCACATAATGGAAGTGCCGCCAACCGCGTTGAGCATAAGCGGTTTGAGCAGTGTGTCGTCATCGTTGACCGGATAGTCCGCAGCATTGCAACGAATATTAGGGTTTGGATTCCACTGTCGCTGGCGCGCGGCCTCACAGTCGTCGTTGATGCTGGGAATCTCCAAGTATTCGAGCCATTCACCTTGCTCTAGGCAAACCACTTTGACGCCCTTCGATGCCAGCCGGCGTTGGACGAGCCGCTACACCGCCGGATCATGCTTGATTGGTGAGATGAGGTCCTTAGAGAATGTGCGTGCGCCCAAAAAGAAGTGCCAGGCAGACCAGACCAACGCGCCAACGGCAACGCTGGGGATGGCATAGCGCAACGCATCTACACCATAGCGCGGCGTTAAAAGATCACTGACGATGCCAACGATCTGCGGCCCGAGGCCGAGTGAAAAAATGTTGGTTATGAATAAGGATACAGCCACCGCAACACCGCGCATGCGCACGGGAGAGAATCCTTGGATCGCCGACGCCATGGGACCCAAGTGAACTGCAAAGAGTAAGACCGGAATGCTGAGGCACAGCAACATGGCTGTGGGATCAGTCAGTAGAAAAATCATCAAGGTGAATGGGGCCGCGATGAAAGCTGCGCCGGCAGGAAGCCACATATACCAACGCTCGTCCCGGCGACTGAGCCCATCCACAAGGCGCCCGCCGAGTAACGCGCCAGCACCTCCGCCGAAGCCCATGATCGGCGCGAGCCAAGTGCCAATCTCTCCCGGGCCCATGCCATAGGAACGATCAAGAAACGACGGCATCCATTGCAAGATGCTGAAGTAGGCGAAACCGGTGAGGCCGCCACCGGCAATGAAATGCCGGTAGGCCCGCCGCTTCCACATATGCGAGACGACCTCTGTGAAGGATGGCACCGTGCCCGTATCAGCGAGCCCTTCTCCATGGCCGCGCACTGGCTCTCGGATGGTCAAACGAATGACAACGGCGAGTAATACGCCCGGCAACCCGACGACAATAAGCGCAACCCTCCAGTCAAAGAACTCGCTGATCCATCCGCCAGCAAGAAACCCGAACAATACGCCGAGCGAAATGCCCGATGAAAAAATTGATAACGCCATGGCACGACGTTCTGGCGGAAAGTAGTCAGAAATGAGGGAGTGGGACGCAGGAACGCATCCGGCCTCGCCAACCGCCACACCGATCCGCGCCGCCATCAACTGGACAAAGTTTTGCGCGAGACCGCAGAGTGCCGTCATGATGCTCCAGACAACCAACACTGTGGCGATCATGCTGCGCCGATTGACCCGGTCAGAAATCCGGCCCATGGGAATGCCCATGGACGCGTAGAATACGGCGAATGCCGTGCCTGCCAGGAAACCGAGTTGAGTGTCCGACAGATCCATATCGGTCTTTATGGCGGGCAGAAGTATAGCGAGAATCTGCCGGTCGATATAATTGAGCGTAAAGGTGATTAGCAGAAGCCCGAGAACAAGGCGGCGATAATTAGTCGATGAGAATGTACCCACGGTTAAGGTCTTTTGCTCAATGGGGCGTCGCTTCCCAGACCAGCACCAAACACCCCTTAGGCGCAGAGACAATTGGGGCGGTACGGTCTCCGGGAGGCCGGTAAAGGTAGTGCAACCGGTCCATGTGAGTGCCGTCTGCCAGCTCGGCCGCCCCCTGCACAATGATACACTCCAGACCACGGCCGTCAGCGCTTTGGATTTCACCCTGCCAGCCGGATGGAAGCGACATCAGATACGTGCTGTCACTGCTGTCCTTGTCCACGCTGAGGACCTTCACGTTACAACTGCTTAAGCCGTCTCCTTTTGGTGTCCACCCCATCTCTGCTGTTTTCAGATGGAGAATATGCTGGCGGCCATCATAGATTTCTTCAAAGGGGTATTCGTAATCGTGCAAGGCTTCACCGACCGAAATAATATCAGCGGCGCCTCCTCGCTTAATGATGATGAGGGCCGACTCCTCAGACAGTTCTGTCCAGCCGTGGACGATCATCCCTGGACGATAGAGATAAGATTCAGGTTTTAAGTATTCTGTCCCATCAAGGGTCAGCGACCCCTCCAGGATGTAGGCTTCTTCAAAAGAGGTATGGTAGTGAGCGCCTGACGGTCCGACCCACCCTTTGGGCACTAGCGCAATCGAGGTGAATGACTGGTTCGCTGGGTCGGTGTTGTAAAATCTTCTGTTCACACCGGTCTCAAAAATCGGTTCCCAGGGTAATGTTTCCGGGTCTAGGCAATGCACAAACGGTCGCATGGAATCACCTCCAACCTTGAGTATTTGCGGGGCATTTTAACTGTTGGACACCAGCCTAAGACTGTTTGAAGGGCCATTTCAAGGGCCCGTGTAAGACGATGGTGGGGCATTGAACTCACCTTGGCTGGAGAAATTTCAGCCCCCACGGAACTCCCGGCGATCATCGCCGTGTCTGTGGTCGGCTTTTATACTTCCATTGGCCTGGCCAATAACTTCACTGATTACCGGCTCTCCCTCATCGCGGCGCGACGCTTGTTTGCCATGATGGAAACCACCCGCGGCTCAGGACTCTCCGGAAGCGACGGTCACCGCAACCAGCTCATCGTCGCTGCATTCTAAAAACGTCACCTTTGAGTATGGCTCCGATGACGCCGAATGGAGCCGGAACGCCAAAGTCGTCGAGAAATTCTCCTTGGATATCAAAGACGGCAAGCATGTGGCCTTGGTCGGCCCAAGCAGTGCTAGTAAATCAACCTTGATGGATTTACTCCTGAGCCAATGGGATGTGCAGGACGGCAGCATTACCATCGGTGATCAGCCGCTTACTGCGTTCTCACTCGATACCTTGCAGACCCAGTTTGCGGTCGTGTCGCAACGCAGCTACATCTTCAACGAAACGGTTGCTGAAAACATCCGCTTGGGCAAACCGGGCGCGACGGATGCTGAAATTGAACCGGCAGCCAACGATGCCAGCCTCAAAGACTGGATTGCCGCAACGCCGGATGGTCTCGAGTCATAAGCCGGCGAGCGCGGCAGAAAATTGTCCGGTGGGCAGCGCCAGCGTGTAACCATTGCCTGCACTATCCTCAAGAACGCTCCCATTGTGCTACTCGGCGAAGCCACATCCAGCCTGGATGTCGAGACGGAGCAAGGGGTGATGGAAGCGCTAAAGCGACTGCGCGAAGGCAAAACCACACTGACCATCGCCCACCGGTTGGCCACCATCATCGATAGCGATGAAATTCTGGTCATGCTGGAAGGCAAGATCGCCGAACGCGGAACGCACCAGGAGTTGATGGCAAAAGGCGGTTGGTAAGCGCAGATGTTTAAGTTGCAGCTGGATGAAGTGGACCCGGTGGTGGCGGTTTAACCCTAACTACTCTGCTGCTGCTGAAACGGGCTTCTTAACCAGCAAGGTCGGCAACGTTTGATGCACCCAACCCTTGGGATCAGCACTACGGGTTGGCGACGGCGCAACGTAAACCTCGCGCCTGCCGTTTTTCTCCAGCGCTTCCCCATCCACATAACGACCGAGGTCCCGCCATTCTTCGACCTTATTGCGGAACGCAAGTTCCATGGCATCGGACTCAATCAGCATCTCGCGCGCGTTAGACGATACCGTGTGATGCGGCTTCAAGAGGCGAACGATACCGTGGTCTTCCTTCACCGCTTCAAACAAAGCCTCAAGGCGCTCGGCGTCGTGTTCCGGTTCCTTGAGAAAATTGCGGGCCTGGAACCCGTAGGACCGCACGGCGTTGTCATCCACGGGCGTGCGCACGGAGAACAACACCTGCGTAATCTCGGTGGTCATTTCCTGATACAGCATTTCGGCCAAGGCGATCATACTCCACTCGAGCGTGACCTTTGTCGTCTTGCGGTCCTTGGGAAGGATTTCGGCAATGCCGCCGCGTTTTTGGCTGACCGCCGGCGCGGCCCTTACGCGAGCGGACTTAGCGCCATGCTCGGTTGTCTCGATGGGCACGGTGGTCCACTTGGGTGAGATACGATTGCCGAAGCGCTTATGAACGAACGACGGATGGGCGGTGTCTATGGAATTCTCGCAAAGCCGCTCCCAATTGCAGTCGGTCCATTCGTAATTATACCGGGTGACACGCCAGTCTGGATTATCGAGGAACGGTGCGAACCAATCTGGAATGTCCGGGCGCTCCGCTTCTGACTGATCGCCGACAAAGACCCAGACCAGGCCCATGCGCTCTTCAACGGGATAGGAATCAATGCGGGCGCGCTTAGGAATAGTGACTTCATCACCGAGAGCCGGAATTTTGGTGCACTGACCGGCGCCATTGAATTCCCAGCCGTGGTAAGGACAGGCGATGCAGCCGCCGTTAATCTCGCCCCGATGCAGCGCACCGCCCCGATGACAACACACATCAGAAAGACACTGGAGCATACCACTGTCGTCGCGAAACAGGACAAAGTCCGCGCCGACCATGCGCGTGCGATGGGGCTTATCCGTCACTTCTTTAGATGTGGCAGCGACATACCAATTGTTGATCAGCATGGTTGAACCCTCATTCGGACCGAACCTGACTCATTCCAGTACATCATATAGCTATAATAAATACACGCTGGAGGCTCTAGGCTAGATTATTGCGTCCGATCAATTTCTAGCTGTAGCTTGCAGATTGACTGGCCCAGCACGGAGATAATTGATGCGCGTTTCTGGCTTTATCGTCAGCTTTGCTATCGTTTTGTCAAGCAGTGCATGGGCCGAAGACGCCTCGGTCCACGCTTTTCATGATTCGTTTTTTAAGGCCTGGAATACCGCGAATGCAGACGGTCTTGTCGCTCGACTAGCGGAGGATACGGTCTATCACCCCATGGGGGGAGTGAGACGATGCACGGACGCCAAACCGTCGGAGACAGTTATCGAGGGTTCCTAAAGAGTTTTGACGTCCGCATCGAGGTGACACCAGAACTGCTCGAATCGTCTGGCAGTCAAGGCCTGATGATGAGGCTGTACACCTCGGTGCTGATTCCCAAGGACGGCAGAGTGAGTTGGGCGCGTAGCGGCCGCTACTACATGGATTTGGTGCGCGACCATAACGGTGACTGGCAGATCGCTCGGAAACTGACGCAGACCACCGCTGATCCTATCGCAGGCGTACAAACCGCGCCCGACGCATTGGCGACAGCTGGAGAGATGCGCCGGCGGTTCGCCGACATCGCCGAGGGTCAAGTGCACTATTAGCAGGGCGGGCCTGCGGCTACGACTGGCCCCGATTGCCTGACGCCGCGAGGATTTCGGCCAATGGGGTCCCGGCTTTGATCCGGTCATTGCGGCTGCGCTCCTCGGTCAGCATGCGGATAGCGACGTCAAGGACGGACTCGATTTCATCGGCAGAAATCACCACCACACCATCGGCATCGCCGCAAACAAAGTCGCCGGGTCGGATGGTAATGTCGCCGATGGTGATGTCGGCACCGTTCTCTCCGGGCTGCCCCTTAGTTGAACCACGCAACGAGAGGCCGGCGGCAAATACGGGAAACCCTGTCTCGATGATGGCGTCGATGTCGCGGACGGCACCGTTGGTCACACAGCCTGCAACGCCTTTGAGCTGACTTGCGAAGGTAGCAGTCTCACCCCAGACAGCCGTGCGCGGCGGTCCACCGCAATCAATGACGATGACACTGCCTGGAGGCGCCAGATCGACGGCGCGGGTAACGGCAGTATTATCGCCGAGGGGGCAGCGCACGGTAAACGCGGGACCTACCATGCGTGCGCCTGGCACCTGACAACAGACCGGTGGTGATATATCGCACGGTTTGGCCGTGGCCTCAGACAACGTCGCCGCCGGCAACGACTTCAAGGCTTCAATTATTTCTTCCTGAGTAATGGCTCCCGCTCCCTTTTCTTCGACATTTTCCTATCATATCTATTGTGAGTCTTAATCCGTTACGGCAGCAAGAATTTCGTTGAGTTCAATGCGAATGCTGTTGGGCTCCCGCAGGAATATTTTCTTGGACGCACCGCTCACTGACAGAATAGGTGCTTTCCTGAGCGAAGGAAGACGCTCCGAACAGAACTGCGAGAATAAACACCAAGGCACACAGAGGAACTGTTGTTTAACGTTGGCCCAATAAAACAAACGCTTTCATTTAAAACGGTCTCCTCATAGAACACGGTGACGTTAAAGGACCATTATAACGATGAATCGCTAAAGTTCAGTCTGGCGAGCGCCATCTGAATTCGTTACGGTGAGGAGATGCCCATGCTTTTCCGTCAATTAGCCCGCCATCTTGTGCAAAAAGTTGCCTCTGACCCGGTGGCCCGGGAAAGGGCGGCAAGGATGGCTGTCGGTGTGGCGAAACAAGCGCAGCAGATAGCCGGGAAACCTGACCGCGCTTACGCAGCCGGCAAGGCCGTACGCCGGGCCCTCAATAAACTGAACAACAGCTGAGACTGGACCTTCCTTAACTCCGCTGAGCCCTCCTTGGGCTTTTACTGAACACCTTTCCTCCAAATTTCTCTTTTATTTTTGGCGCCAAGCTGGTCCTCTTTCCTACATCCATATAATTATCTGACTGGTCAGTTTTTTATCTGAAAACCTTCTTGACCCCATGAACCGCACCCTAAATACTGACTGGTCGGTTATTTTCAGGATGAGTCTATGCGAGCCCGCACAAATCAAGCCAAGGACGAACGCCGCACGGCCTTTCTTATGGCCGCCATGGACGAATTCTTTGAAAACGGCTTCGCCGCAGCCCGGGTCGACGATATTGCGCGCCGGGCCGGGCTGTCGAAAGGCACTCTCTACCTCTATTTTAAATCCAAGAAAGAGCTTTTTCAGGGTCTGATCGATATGGCGGCCGCGCCGAAGCGGCAACAATTGGAAAAGATCGTCAGCGAGGCGCCAACCGCCACGGCAGCCATCGAAGGTTTCTTACGGTTTGCCCCGGTCATAGTGCGTCAGTCCATAGTGCCCCGCATTATTAAAGTCATGATCGGTGACAGCAGACGCTTTCCCGAAGTTGCGCATACTTACAATCAACAAGTGATTGAAAGGACGCTGGGCCTTATCGCTGATATTCTTAAGCGAGGTCATGACAATGGCGAGTTTACTGTTGAAGACCCTAAACTGACTGCAAGCCTGGTTATCGCACCTATATTTATGTCTTTGGTGTGGCATATCTTATTCGAACAAGATTCATCGGACGGCAATGATTTTGTTGATCTTGAAGCGCTTTTCAGCCTCCACCATAAGATGTTGATGAAGGCTTTGGGTGCGGGAAATACCGCATGACATGCGCATGGACGGTCAACCAGTCTACGGCGCTGGGTCTTATACATCACTGCTTCTCGCGGCCTGTTCCGACAGCGCGGAGTCCGACAACTACATCGGCTATGTGGGCATGGGCATCGTGCAAACCGCGGTGGTTCTGCTGGCAGCCGAGTATCTATTCGATGTGCCGTTTCTTGGGCCCGTAGGGCTATTCTTGGCAGGCATATCTGTCTTCATTATCGCCAACGTGGCTGTCGGGTTTACGTTTCCGACCATCGCGCAGTCTCAGATGCAGGCGCTGCAGATGGCCATATTTTTCTTTTTGCCATCGATGCTGTTCTCCAGTTTAATGTTTCCCTTTAGGGGTATAAAGGCCGGGTCCCAGACGATCGGTGAGATCTTTCCTCTCACACACTTCCTGCGTGTGGTCCGCAGCGTCATGCTCAAGGGTGGTGGTTTCGCTGAAGTGCAAAATCCGATCAACGCGATGCTGATCTTCACCGGCGTTGCGGTGGCCATCGCCATGCTTCGGCATAGGCGAACGCTTGATTAACGTTTCAGCGCGCGATGGAATTTGATTCCTGACCAATCCATAAACAGATAGACTGATCGGTAAGTGTCGCAGGCCTCCCTATTCATTAGGTTCTTTTTTGAGTGATGGTATCAGGATTATTTGATGTCTGACGAATTATTGGCGGCGCATGCGGCCTACGAGGCGGGTCAATTTGATCAAGCGGCCACCTTGTACAAAAAACTCCAAGATAGGCCCTGGAATCAGACTGCGCTAACAGACCTGGCGACTATGGCGCTTCATGGCAAGAGTTATAAAGACGCTTTAGACTTGGCGGCCCAATGTGTTTCTAAGCAGGCTGGCAAACCCGAATTAGCGCATTTGCATGGATTGTGTTTGCTACAGGCCGGCCTTGTGGAGGACGCCAGGGCTGCCCTGGAGCGCGCCGTTTCCTTGGCGCCAGAGGACAACCGGATAGCCAACACCTATGGTCATGCTCTCCTCGCTGCCGGACAAACCGAATACGCCGCGCAGCACTTTTATAGGAGCGCCCAGGCTAACGCAGGAACTCCAGACTATTGGCAAGACCTCGCGCATGCGCTGGGTGCGTTGCCAGTGGAGGTTATTCGTGATCGTTACGCTCAAGCCCTCATAGACTGTTTGAACATTACCAAGATTAAGCCCAAAAATGCTGCCATACAGGCGCGCAAATTGATCAAACCTTTTCTTACAGAGCTGCATCAGCATTTGATCAATGGGGAGTTTCAATCTCTGCAGGATTGGCTGTTGGCCAAACGTGCATCGAAAAACTATCAGGTTTTTGTGGCGCTCATTGAGAACGTGCGCTGCACAGATGCTTTCCTGGAAAATGCCCTCACTGAGTTGCGGGCTATGCTGTTAAATGAATGGGTGACTGCATCAAAAAGCGCGCCAATTGCAATTGTGACAGCTCTGGCGACCCAATGCTTCCTCACAGATTACGCGTTCACCGCACCTCAGGTTGAGCTAGAACAGATCAACGGTCTCAGATCATTATTGCGAAACGCGATTGATAACCAGGCGTCCGTCAATTCTAACGCCATCGCTTTGTATGCTACCTACCATCCTTTGCACACCTTGCAGGGCGTCGTGGAAGTGACTCCTCAACACGATGACAGCGCAGAAGTAAGCCGGTGGGGAAATTTCATCGTAATGCATGTTAGTGAACCCCTCACTGAATACGGTCTTCGTGGTGATATACCCTCTCTTACGCAGATCGAGAACGAAACGTCACGCGCCGTTCAGCAACAATATGAAGAGAGTCCCTACCCGCGATGGACGGGCGTCAATTGGGGTGGCGGCAAGCTTCCCATTGGTTTCAGGCAATCAACGCCATCACCAAAGAACGTTTCCGGCGAGAACGGTCGTCACCGCATTCTGATTGCGGGCTGTGGCACAGGCCAGCAGGCCGCTGTGTACAGTCTTGCCCAACCACAGGCTTCCATCACGGCGTTTGATCTAAGCCGTAGAAGTTTGGCTTATGGGGAACGCAAGAAGCGTGAATTTGGACTGCAGAACGTAACCTTTCATCACGGCGACATTCTTCGCCTACCTGAGACAAATCTAGTATTTGACGAAATTGCCTGCGCCGGCGTATTGCACCACTTGAAGACTCCCAGAGACGGCTTAAGCGCATTGAAAAAAGTATATAGTGGAAAGGGTGAGTTCAATTTGCAGGTCTATACGGAAAGCGGGCGCCAGGCTGTTGTCGCTGGTATCGCACTGCGGGATGAGCATGGGTACAAGGCGACTGCCGGCAGCATGAGAGAGTTTCGCAAACGCGTTTATGGCCTTTCTGATTCTCATCCTGCAAAGGGGTTGTTGAGATTTGCCGATTTCTTTTCTCTTTTCGAATGCCGTGATCTTGTTTTTAACGTCCAAGAACACCGCTACACCCTTATTACACTTTCACACTTATTGAATGCATGTGGGTTTGTATTCAGTGGCCTCAAAATTAGTACCGCGACCTTGGCCACTTTTCGCCGCTTACACCCAAATCCTGCAGCGGTCCGCGATCCCGCCCGTTGGCAAGCGCTTGAGGATAGCAATCCTAGCATTTTCGGGTCCATGTATAACGTGATGGCACGTTTGGCTTCATAGCTACCAGGACAACGCCCACTCGCCCCTATTCCACCCTCTCCCTTTCGCTGAAAAACTCTTTCGGCTCTGCGCCGTAGCGCCAAATGGTGCCGCTAACCGTAGTGATATCGGCCCAGCCACCTGTGTCGTCCGCCGCACATCCGACAGCTGACGTTCTCACAGGCCAGGTACGCACGCCACTTGCCAGAACAATACCGGCTAAGGCCTTGACGTATTTGTGCGCCTTCGTTCCGTAGCCAGCATTTTCATTGTGATAGCTGTTCGCTCAGGTCACGGCACTGGTCGCTAATCAGCATAAGTGGCTCTAACTAGACACCACCGGGAGGCGCCGGTTTCTGCTCACGGGCATACCATTCAAGCGACGACAGCGACGGCTCTTCCCATTCCGTCGGCGCATCCAAATACTTGGGATAGTGTTTGGCAATGTATTCGATAATGCGCTGGTCAGGCGCTTCTTCCAGAGAATGAAGACTCGCGGCCATGACATTGTATAAACAGTGCCCCGGTGCTTGCCCCATCAGCATCCACGGCAACCACGGTGTGTGGCGACCCCAAACCGTTGTGGTGTCCAAGGTCGTTAGCTCGGGATTCTGCAGATCGGCGAGAGACATATTGTACACATAGGTCTCGGTCACTTGGTTCATGGGCCCGGCGCTTTCGCGAATCCATTTTTTCGGGTCAAGTGCATTGGGATAATACAGGTTGATGTGGCGCTCCATCATCAACCGATCATTTGGAAAGAGCTTCCAGTTGAGGATGAACGGTTTGGCCTCCAGCTTCTCATTGGTGTTGAGACCACCAAAGCTGGGGCGGGAGAGTTCGGACTCCCGGATAATGCGGTTAAACGGATCGTTGGCCACCGGCACAACGCGCACTTTTTCACCCGTGAATGGGTTCTCCATTTCTTCGAGCACTTCGCCGGTTTCAAGATCCGTGTAAAACACCACTTCGCGCAACACCCGGCGGTAACCGTGCTCGCCTTCCAGCGGCAGGAGACGCGTGGTCCCTAGACCCCGGAATCCGGCAAATGTTTTAATCGCTCCGCCCGGCGCAACGCCCATGACATATCCATCGAGAAAGCCGTAATGCGTAGATTTCATATCCAGATTGGAGCCAATCTTAGCGTAAGCGTCCACATTACCGGCCGCGGTAGTGAGGTCATATGTGGGGCCGAGAAGGGATGCTTCCACACTTTCATGGGAGTCAGCCAAAGCCGTGCCGCCTGCAAACGCAGCGCCACCGGCGGCTAGACCGGTAGCCAGGGCAGCCCTACGGCCGATTGACACCTCTAACGGTGTGCCGTCGAAATTATTAATAGATTTTGTCATGGTTAATTCCTTTTCTTATTTGCACTCGCGACGTAGTGCCGTTTCCGGACCACCCAGGCTGTCATAGTAGTAGATCAGAAGCCCGGTGCGGATTTCCATATTGTTCTCAGATAAAGCCTGATCTGTCATTGCGCGCACTCCCCAGTTGATTTGAAAGGACGCTAGCACGGCGGTGCCGTTTTGCGCCTAGTGACCCCTTGTCAATTCACCATTAGGTGGCAGGGGTAAACCCTGGCTTTTTGGATATATTCCAGGGTCTGAAGCAGAAGACCACTCGGCTCCAGTTAACACCTTACAAGACTGATTGACTCTACCCCCTGAAGAGCGGGACTATAATCTATTCTCGCGTTTCCAATGTTCCCCCAGTTTGCGCATCCCACAAAGGAGGCCGCGTTATGGCGAAGGTGAAATCTACCCTAGAGACCAGCCGGAAGAAGGTAGCGGCGGAGTTCGTGGCAGCGGACTACGACAGCGCTTATTTTTTGAAAGATCCGATAATTGACAGCATTTTCACTTCTATGACGGCACTCGCCGCCAACGTGTGGACTCTGCAACGCCGTGCCGACACCACGGAACTCCTGTTGGAGAAACATGGCTCGGTCACCCGAGAAATGATCGAGAATTATATTCCGACGGAAGAAGAGCAGAGAAAAATCTCAGATCAACGTGATACGTTCGTCGCCGAGATCTACGATCCATTCAAGGAATCGGGCGACATCGCCTACGCGTCGTCGTTCCACCCACCGTCCCTCGATCTGGACGAATCTGAAAAGAATAAAGGCCCCGTGGCTCAAAGATAAGGAGAGCACCTATGACTGATAGATTGTTTCCGATGATGAACCGCCGCGGCCTGTTTACCACCGCCGCCGCGGCCGCATCCACCGCCTTTCTGGACAATCAAGCCCACGCTAAGGACATGGACGACCTTTTGGAATACGCAGCCAAGGACACACCGCGTACCATGGACATGCGTGGACGCATCCGCAATTACGTGCGTTTCCCTAATATGGCGATGGAAACCAAAGGCGACTTTTACGCGGGTGTGTACGCGTGGCGGCTATATGAACTGGAAAAGAAAGCCGCTGCTCGCGCTGTAGAAATCTTAAACGCCAAAGGTATCGAAGACGACCCCGAAATGTCTTGGGAAGAGGCGGTTAGCCTTCTGGAGGGAGACTCGGTCATCGCCATGACCGGTCGTATGCGCCACACCCACCAGAAGCTTAAATACCAGATGCTCCAACAGGAGTATTACAAAATGGCTGATCCGTTCCTGGAAGAAATGGAGCGGGCCGATGCCATGTATTCCGACCGTCTGGAATTGAATCTGGACATGCACATTCCCGAATATACCGCCCATGAAATTCATTCCATGCCGGGCGGCTATGTGGGCGATGAGTTTGCTGGGCACATGTATCATGCCGGCACCGATCTCGGCGCCTATGTGGATGTCAACTTCCAGGACCGGATCCACATGACGATGGCACGTAACGCCATGGAGCCCGAGGATGGTAAAGTAAAACGCATTCTCGACATCGGCACCTCCATCGGCCAATTCGCTACGTCCATGAAACGTAAACACCCTAAAGCGGAAGTATGGGGTGTGGACATTGGCGCGCCCATGGTGCGCTACGCTCACATGAAGGCCCTGGATCTCGGCGTTGAGGTCAACTTTGCTCAACGCTTAGCTGAAGACACTAAGTTCCCCGACAATCATTTCGATATTGTGACGTCCAACCTGCTGTTCCACGAAGTGACGGAACAGGCGTCTAGAGACATCATTCATGAAATGGCCCGCGTCCTGCGGCCGGGCGGCGTGTTTTCAGCCGTGGACCAGAACGACCCTATAGAGACAGCGCATAATAAATTTACCCGCTGGTACAATTACCGCTGGAACCATGAAGACTGGTACTTGGAATGGCAGCAGGTGGATTTCCCTGGTGAAATGCGCAAGGCCGGCTTTAAGGTTGCTGACAACAAAGGCAACCGCCTGGCACCGAGGTACCTCGCCACTAAAGCGTGATGAACTAAACCACACCCCAAAAGGTGTGTCGCAAATGCGCCCCGCTCTCGAGCAATCGGGGGCGGGGTTTCTTTTATGTTGCTAGTGCTTGGACTTTTTAGGTGCAAAGAGTTGGTCAGCTAAGAACATACCGACCACCATGGCGAGTAATAACATCACGACCGGTTCAACACCGATGACAACAGCGGTGAGCGCCGGACCAGGACAGAAACCAGCCAACCCCCAGCCAGCGCCATGTTGTAGCAAGTCGCTTCTGACCTCCGTGCTGTCGGCGTCGAGATAAAAACAACAATTGTGACGTATGGCAAATTGCTGGGTGCTGTTTTCCAGGGTGAGTTCGATCACGATTCTTTGATGATGCATTTCAATGACTAGTACGGCAACGCCCTGCGACCGATGATGCGTGGCTCCAACCATAGCTGCACGGGCATAGGCCCTTGGTTTTGCGCCGAAAAATACAGGTTGTGATGGAAAGATCCGTCGTGTCACCCGATATGGAGGAGCGGACACGATTACCGAAACAAGCCATAAGGTTACCGGGAAACGGCGGGATCTCTTTTCTTGTGCCCCGTCGTCGGTCTCGACGGCATATCTAAACGGGTGCATCAATGGGAACCGCGGAATGACGACCCCATGGGTGATCTGGTTGATCTTGAGGATTGAACAATCCCGACTCTCCTCTGCCGATAAATCGGAGTAGCATCCGTTTATGAGATTTATTTTCACCCTAGTACTCAGTATGTTTGGTCTGCTTGCATCAGGTCAGGCCTTATTAGCAGACAAGACCTTTCGCCTTGCCGCTACGGCCAGCCCTCAACTCAAAGGCAACGCCATCGCAGGCGGTGGTGTGACCGCCAATTTTATCTGGGCAGCTTTTTACGACTCCCTCACGCGCATCAGCAATGACGGCACAGTCGAGCCATGGCTGGCCACGGGCTGGACAGCCGTGTCTGATACGGAATGGCATTTCAGCCTGCGCCCTAATGTGCGCTTCGCCAATGGTGAGCCGTTCAACGCCGAGGCGGTGAAATACACTTTTGACCGGCTGCGCAGCGACGATGCCCGCAGCTACATGCGTCACCGCGATACGCTCAATTACCCAAAAGTGGACGTGATTGACGATTTAACTATCTCCATTCATACCCGCGAACCCAACGCGATGGCGCCGGCTTATCTCGCAGCAATCAAGTTTGCCCCACCCTCCTACTTGCGCGAGGGTGGCTTTCAGGGACTGGTAGATAAACCTGTCGGCACCGGCCCGTTTGTGGTTGAGCGCTGGGGTCCGGACAAAATCACAGCACGAGCTAATCCCTATGCGTGGACGCCTCCAAGAGTCGACAGGTTGGAGATATTTATCGTCCCGGACTCAACCGCCCGCATCCAAGCCCTGGAAACCGCCCAGGTAGACGTAGCCTTGGCGATCAGTACGGACCAGATTGGACAACTCGAGGCGGCTGGCCATCGTGTTACCACTCGCACGCCGCATCGAGTGTATGTTTTTGCGCTGCAGGCAGAAGACCCAGCGTCACCATTTGCCGACGTACGTATTCGCCAAGCTTTAAATTACGCGGTCAACAAGGACATTCTCACCGATGTTTTGCTCGCGGGCCTTGTACAACCGGTCAGTCAACCGGCCCTTCCGTTAACCGACGGCTATGATCCGGACTTGGAACCCTATCCATATGATCCGGACAAAGCGCGCCAACTGATGTTAGAAGCCGGCCGCGCTGATGGCTTTAGCTTTACGCTAGAAACCGTGTCTAACTTCATGCCCAACGACGCTGCTATTTTGCAGCAGATCCAATCCGATCTTTCAGATGTTGGCATCACCATGGAAATCAACGTGGTCACGTATCCGACGATTTTGCGAGCCACGTTGTTTGGAGAACTGGGCGGCGAGGCCATGCCCACGGATTTTTTTGACACCACCGGTGACGCCCTGAGGCCGTTTCTAAGCCCTTTGAATCATGCATGCACAGGCGCCGGACCGTGGTATTGCGATGAATCCATCCAGCTCGTCATCGACGAAGCGCGAATAACGATGGATTTAGACCGCCGAACCGCTCTGACCCGCCAAGTGGTGCGCCACTATCGCGACGATGCATCGTCGCTGTTTCTCTTCCCTGTGCTAGGACTTGACGGGTTACACAAGCGCGTCACAAAGTGGGAACCCTGGCTTGATGTGCTGAACTATCACTTGGTTGATGTTGACGACGCTCCGTAAATCTCGCTGTTGGACCTGCGAATTGCCATAAGTTTTTACCTATCCTCAATAGCGTCGAATCCAAAGAGCCGGCACATCTAGTGAGCATCGCGGGTTGCCGGAACCCAGCGGCGGAACGTTTTATAGTTTGGGCGCTCCATAATCACTTTTATCAGTCATTTGCCTATAGGGCGTCCTCGAAAATTGGGCATTACAATTACATCACAAAGATAAGCGAAGGTCGCACCGTCTGTGATAACGCGTCCAAAGCCAACTTGCTGACCACTTTGATATAACCCGAAGCAACCAGAACCAGAGATTGACCGATCGACAGTTTCTCGCGGAATCCCTTGGGACCAGCACGACACAGCGAGGAGCACGAAGAGAGCATCCAGGTCCAGCCTTGCCTTGCCATTATCGAATCCAAAATGGCGACGTTTACCGAGTATCATTCTTTTCCTCAATTGACTGTTTTCCATAGCTTTGGCTATAGCACCGACAATCAATATTGCTGATACTCCTTGCTTCCACTCTTGAGCAATACCTGAGAAAAGGGCAAAGCCATGAAACCGCAATTCTTCGGTGATGTATCCGTAGAGAAAGTCATTGACATGATTGACCCGTTCCCAGCAGAGCGGGCGTACCCGATTGATGACCTCAGCCCGGCAGAAAATTATAAATCTTGGCTAGAGCCGCATTTCTACAATTTTGAAATACCGGCGATCATCCTTAGTTTTCATAGCTACATTATCCGTACGCCGTTTCACACGATCCTGGTCGATACCTGCATCGGTAATCACAAAACGTTCGGCGGCATGCTCGATAAATGGAACAAGCGTGAAGGCCCTTTCCTCGACAACCTGAAGAAGGCGGGTGTAACGCCGGAGCAAGTGGACTACGTCATGTGCACGCACCTGCACGCAGATCATGTGGGGTGGAACACACAGTTGAAAGACGGCCGATGGGTACCTACGTTTCCGCGCGCTAAGTACGTGTTCTCGAAGAACGATCTAGACACCGCCATGGAGCGGGCAAAGAATACGGAGACCTCCTACATTGCGCCCGCGTATCAAGAAAGCGTGCTGCCGGTGATCGAAGCCGGCCAGGTGGAAATCGTGGAGACCGACTTCGCGCTTGACGATGCCCTGACTATTTTACCGACCCACGGCCACACACCGGGGCACTATTGCCTGGAAATCAATTCCGGTGGCCGCGAAGGTATTTTAACAGGCGACTGCCTACATAACGCCGTCGGTATTGCCCACCCGGAATGGACAACAACCTTCTGTGAGGACAAAGCTAAGTCTAACGCGACACGAGCCGCACTGGTCGAAAGTCTCACCGACCGTGATGTGACCCTGTTGCCAGCCCACTTTGCCGGGCCGACAGCCGGTCGGGTTAGATCGCAAAAAGGCAGTGACCGGCGGATGTTCCAAGTGGCGCCGGAAGCGCTTTGAATCGCACCCTATGGGATTGAACCTCACCCTTGATCACATCAACGTCCGCACTGCCAACGTCGAGACTATGCTGGCTTTTTACGCACGGGTGATGGATATGAAGCCGGGACCGCGGCCCCATTTCGGCGGGGCCGGCGGAGCGTGGCTTTATACTGAAGAGAAAATGGGCGACAGCCTTGATGCTGTGAAAGCTGATTACCGCGCCGCCTGGGTTCATTTTATCGAGGTAGGTCCCACAGAGCCTAATCATGGCAATCTGCAGATTGAACATTTCGCATTTACGGCAACCGGTATGCCAATATTTTTGCACCGTCTTAAAGCCGAGAACTGTTCATACGACATGGTAGACATGCCCGACGTAGGCTTGGTTCAAGTGAATTTCCGCGATCCGGACGACAACCACATTCATGTGGACTTCCCATTGGATGAGAAGCCGGACCAAGCTTAACACCGCCGCATAAGAACCCCCAACTCAATACATGAACGGCATTCTATGCAAAACAAGGATATTCAAATGAGGACCCTATACAAAGGTATAAGTAGGGCTGTTTTCAGAGGAAAATGACGGTGGAGTTACCACAAAAAAGGGGGCTCTTCCTTGTCCGGAAGAGCGCCCCTAATATTAGTATGCGTATTCGACCTACACGCCGCCCGGCTCCACCGGCTCTTGCTCGCGGGCATAGATTTCAAGGCTCGACAAAGACGGGCCGTAGTCACTTTCCGGCGGTGTGAGATATTTCTCAAAGTTCTTCGCGGTGTAATCCAGGATGTCCTTGGGGATACCCTCCAGTGCGTCATACCCACCCATGAAACATTGGTAAACCACGTTGCCGGGGGCTTGCCCCATCAGCATCCATGGCAGCCACGGTGTAATACGACCCCACGTGCCTGAATATTCCGTCGATGTCATTTCCGGGTTTTGCACATCTTCCAAAGACATGTTGAAGAAAAACATTTCTGATACCCGGTTCATTGGGCCGGAACTTTCGCGCACCCATTTATCGGGCTCTAAAGCCGCTGGATAAAACAAGTGAATGTGCCGTTCCATTAGCAACCGCCCGTCGCCGGAAACATTCCAGGGAATAATGATGGGCACCTTTGACGGCGTCTCTTTCTGCTCGTTCAGTCCACCGTAGCTGGGCGGTGGTGGATAGTAGGGTTCGATAGACTGGTTAAACGGATCGTTGGCCACGTGGACGACGCGGATGTTTTCTCCCGTATAGGGGTTTTCCATCTCTTCCATGATCTCACCGGTCTTGAGGTCGTAATAGAACCCAACCTCACGGAGCACTTTGCGCCAGCCCGGCTTGCCTTCATTGGGAATGAGTTTAGAGGAACTCATACCTTTAAAGCCGCAGATATTCTTGACCGGCCCCCCGGGGGCCACACCCATAACATAGCCGTCATACCAGCCGAACTTAGGCACACCCGCATCGGTATTACCGTAAATGCGTCCCATGGCTTCCATATTGCCCTCCTTGGTACGCAGGTCGACGTAGGGTCCGTTGATACGGGCATCGTTGCCCAATCCGCCAACAGCGTCCGCCGGCGTTGTGATGATGGAGGACGCAGCAGTGGCGAGACCTATACCTGATGCAAAATGAAGTGCCTGCCGGCGATTAACGAGCGGGACTCCCGTTCCTTTAAAGGTCATGGATTTCTCCCTGTATGAGGTTGGATGCAACAAATAAGGTTGAGTGTTGTTAGGCAGGGACCCTACCCGCGCGCCTATCCTATACTCCAGTGTACAAACCTTTCATTGCTCAAAGGGTGGACAGAAACCCGCTAATTAAGTCAGATTCCCCAACGACCCGCACCATATAAGGACCGACGCCTGTTATGCCCCACTTACCAGAGACCTTGCGAAGACACTCCCGCCGCCGGTTTATAACCGCTGCCACCGCAAGCGTAGGGCTTAGCGCAGTTGGCCCTGCGTTTGGCCAAGATCGCAAGGACGGCCCCATCACCGGCCCTTATGACTTCAGCAATCCATACGACTGGCTAGCAGCTTACGCTAAAATACGTGGCCGGCTCGATGGCGGGATCGGCATGTTCCATTATGTCGCGCACGTCTATGGCGTACCTGACGGACAAGGGGCGCAACTGATGTTCCGCCGCGAAGGTGTCAGCCAACACCGCATGACAATCCGGGACGACCGCACCATCGATCTGCAATATGTGGAATGCAACTACACTCAAAATGCCGTAACGGGTGCAGTCATCGATGATCTCTATGACAATCCATTCACGGGGAAGCTTGTTCCCGTGCGTCATCAACCACCCGTGCCCGGGCCCCTGGTGCGCATTAATCCGACCGGTGGGTTTAACCCTGACATAGAATGGGAGCCGCCGGCCGCTTTTGTGAACCCAGTTGGACCGCCGCTATTTGGCGAAGGGCGCATCTTTTTCAATAACGACATTCTGATGTACCGGCCTGGGTCTTCGGAACCGTTGCCATCGGGCAACCCACGCGCGGGTGACCTAAAGCTGACAGAACTGATTACCTTTTCAGCTAATACCAATGATGTTCAGAATCCGGAATTGATGAGCGCTAAGAGTTTTGCCTTCATTGCCGCAGATGTGACGTGGTCAGGCTGGCTGGAAATGGGTGATGTACCAGGGCACCTGTTCATGCGTTACCTGGCGGAAAAAACCAACAGTATTGAAGATATTCCTAACTGGCTGAAACGCCGCATTGGCGAGGATTATCCAGACTTCTTTACGAAGCCTGGAATTTAACCTTCGCGGTCTGTCGGGTTCTGCTTCGTACGAAATTCGTTTTCAGTTAGTGAAAACACATGGACCGGCCAAGGATTGCGCGGTCCGTCACCTACAGTCACTCGAATACCTTCATAGGTCAGTCCGACAGTGTGGCGCATGATGTGAACGGATCGTTCATTGTGTTCAGCACAGGTACATTCCACTTTGCCAAAGCCAAAACGATCGAACGCGAGAGCGATCACGTCCCAACCAAGTATCGGCCCAAGTCCCCTGCCCTGTGAAGTCGGTGCGAGAGAGCAGCCCACAGAGCCGAAACAGTCTTCAGCATCGCCAATCTGTTTAAGATTGGCGGTTCCAATGAGAACATCCGCATGGGGATCAACAACGGCCCACCAGCGTTCTTTGCCATCGGGAATCTGAGACGTTTTCATCGCTGTCTCGATAAACGAATGCACTTGCTCAGGGCTGCGTGGTCCGTGCGATAGGAAGCGCCAATAGTTTTCATCTTCAGAAAACGCAGCGAGTGCGGGAACATCATCCAGAGTGAACGCGCGCAGCCGGTATCCAGGTCCTTCGGCGAAAAACGCACCGGAGGCACACATGCGGCCTAGGTCTCTTGATCCCGGTTGGCGATGTGATCTTGCTCCACTTGGATATTGATCTCGATCATTGCCCGATAAATGGCTTCGACGATCTCGGGGTTGCTGCCCCGTTGCTCCGCTACCGCACGAACCTTCTCGACCACATCTTCGATGCGGGCCGGAACACGGGCCGCATTGACGTCGCCTTTGAGCTTCGCCGCCTGCATGACGTAGTGATTGCGCTCAAGCAGCAGCGGTACTATCTGGTTGTCGAGGCGGTCGATATGCTCACGCACTTGATCAAGCGTATCGCACTCTTCCAACTTCGGTTGATTGTCGTTGTCTTGCATCATCATGGGCGACCGCTTTAGTAGCTGTAGTCTTCGAAGATCTTGGTGATATCACCATCCCATTGATTGCGATAGGCGTCGAGCATCTCTTCTGCCTGGGTTACGCCAGATACCGCAATTTCCTGTAGTGGCATAAGAAACCCCGTTTCATCATTCCCTGCAGAATCCAGCACGGCCCGTCGGGACAAGCCGGCGCGGGCAATATCAAGCACGTCCAGGGCAATTTCTTGGGCGCTACGGCCAGCAATCTCTGCCTTAAGGGCCTGCTTAGGCACGGCGCGGAAAAGAGTTTCGCGTTGTTCCGTCGTCCACCCCTTCACCAAATCCCAACTGGCGTCAAGCGCTTGGTCGTCATAGAGCAAACCAATCCAAAAGGCGGGAAGCGCGCAGAGACGCGCCCAGGGTCCGGAGTCCGTGCCGCGCATTTCAAGGAAACGCTTTAGACGCACTTCGGGAAACACCGTCGATATATGATCTTCCCAGTCAGCCAACGTGGGCATCTGACCGGGTAGCGCCGGCAGCTTACCATTCATAAAATCGCGAAAAGACTGACCGGAGGCATCCACATAGCCGTCGCGATACACAAAATACATCGGAGTATCGAGCACGTAATCCACATAGCGCTCAAAGCCCATACCGTCTTCGAAGGCAAACGGCATCATGCCGGTGCGTTCGTTGTCTGTATCCTGCCAAATATCAGCCCTCTTACTGAGAAAGCCGTTGGGCTTACCTTCGGTGAAAGGTGAATTAGCCCAGAGCGCAGTGGCGATAGGTTGTAGCGCAATACCGACGCGCATTTTTTTGACCATGTCGGCTTCCGACGAGAAATCAAGATTGACCTGAACCGTGCACGTACGGGTCATCATATCGATGCCTTGGCCGCCGACCTTCGGCATATAGTCGCGCATAATTTTATAACGGCCCTTGGGCATCCAATGGATATCTTCGCGCCCCCAGTTAGGCGTCATGCCGAGACCGAGCAAGCCCATACCCAGCTCCTCAGCAACTTCTTTGACCTGGTTACGATGCACGGTAACTTCGCTACAAGTTTGGTGAACAGTGGCTAAAGGTGCGCCGGAAAGTTCCAATTGCCCGCCAGGCTCAAGAGTCACAGACCCTTTACCCGGCGCTGTCAGGGCAATGATATTTTCACCTTCAAGCACCGGCTGCCAACCGAAACGCTGCAGCCCTTCCAACAAAGCGCGAATTCCGCATTCGCCGTCATAGCTCAGCGCCTTGAGTTCTTCGTCACAGTACAGAAACTTTTCGTGCTCTGTGCCAATGCGCCAGTCTTCGGCAGGCTTACAGCCTTCTTCAATGTAGGCGACAAGCTGATCTGTCCCTGTGACAGGCGTGAATTCTTTAGTAGGAAACGATGTCATGTTGAATTAACGGTTCCGGCCTCAGTTAGGTATTTCCGGCGCGCTCACTCTATTGAGCTGCACCAGTCCCCACACAACGCTTGCCAGCACGTTAAGGCTGCAAGGGCCGCCGTTTCCGCACGAAGAATGCGCGGTCCCAAGGAGACAAATGTAGAAAACGGCAGCGCGCGCAAGAGGTCAAGCTCTGTCTCTGTGAACCCACCCTCCGGCCCCATCACAAACGCGCCACTGCCCGTCTGTTGGGCCTTAAAATCCGCCAGAACCTGAGCGATTGGCGCACCTGTACCAGTTTCATCCAAGACGTACAAAGAGTGGCTGTCTGGCCAATTCGTGAACGCACCTGTGAGATGAATAGGTGCGCGTATCTCAGGAATGGTGAGGCGGCGCGATTGTTCTGCCGCTTCGACGGCGATGGAAGTAAGCCTTTCCGCCTTTACCCGGTCTTTGTTGGTATGGGTTGTTATGACCGGCACTAATACGGTGACGCCCAATTCTGTCGCTTTTTGCACGATAAGATCTGTGGCTGTCCGTTTGACCGGCGCAAACAGGAGCCAGAGATTTGGCTCATGCGTTTGCGGTCGCAGCGACTTGCTCAGCGCAACCGTCGTAGCTTTCTTGTCCGCTCGCTCCACCTCACCCTGCCACTCGCCATCCCGGCCATTGAATAATAGGATAGGGTCTCCGACAGTCCGGCGCATGACCTGAACCACGTAGCGGGATTGATCGGTAGGCAAGGGAATAGTTAGCCCGACGCCAAGGTCGTCGGGGACATAAAGGCGCAGAGGTGAATTCGAAACAGGCATTAGGACAACGCAAAGTGAGTGATAAGATCGGATATTGTTCAGACTAAGGGTTCCTTCTACCTTACTGCCGCCATGATCGACACCCAACACGCGCCGGATGAACCCACAGAAAAATCCGATATTCCCGTTGGAAGTTGGATCGAGCGGTATATGCCGGTCTGGGCGCAAAGCTATTTGAAGTTAGCGCGGATGGATCGTCCGATCGGCACATGGCTTCTATTATGGCCCTGTCTTTGGTCAATTGTTCTGACAACACCAGGCGGTATTGATACGTTCCGTTTTGACCTCATGGGCTTATTCATCATCGGCGCGATTGTCATGCGCGGGGCTGGCTGCACCTACAACGACATCGTCGACCGGGATTTCGACGCCAAAGTAGCGCGCACGGCTTTGCGACCCATTCCGTCGGGTGCCGTCTCAGTAGAGCAGGCATGCACCTTTTTAGGACTTCAGCTATTAGTCGGGCTGGTGGTCCTTTTACAGTTCAACCCACTGACCATCGGCCTCGGCATTGCCTCTCTGGTGCTGGTGGTCACCTACCCCTTCATGAAACGCATCACCTTTTGGCCGCAGGCCTGGCTCGGCTTGACGTTTAACTGGGGTGCCCTGATGGGCTGGACAGCAGTAACAGGTTCATTCGCCTGGCCGGCCGCCGTTCTCTACGCCGCTGGGTTTTTCTGGACGCTCGGCTATGACACCATCTACGCCCACCAAGACAAGGAAGATGACGCGCTGATCGGTGTGAAGTCCTCCGCCCTAGCACTGAGCCATCAAACCCTACCCTTTGTCATTGCCATGTATACAATCACGATAGTGCTGCTGGCCCTAGCCGCCGGCTTGGTTCAATTTTCCTGGATCACCAGCGCCTGCCTGTTAGCTGCGGCGTGTCAGTTTACCTGGCAAGCAGCCACGCTGGACACCAACGACGCGGCCAATTGCCTGACGCGGTTCAAGTCCAACCGGGAGATTGGTTTTATTGTCGTGCTGGCGTTGATCGGCGTGCGGTTTTGAGAGTTACTTACTCAGCGGCCTGCTAAGCCGTGATGTATTGGGGAATATCGACATCATCGATTTGATAGGGGCGCAGGAACTGCTCGGCCTAATCACGCTAGGCGCCCCAGGTTAGGGATAGATCAAACAGTTCTGGATCGACGTGATTGTCTTTCTTCATGAACCAAAGAATCTTCACCGCTTGACTGAGAGTCTTGGCTTGCTTGTAAGGCCGGTCGCCGGCCGTCAGTGCCTCGAAGATGTCAGCGACACCCATAATCCGAGGCGGTAATGACATATCGGGCCCCTTGAGACCTTTGGGGTAACCGGTGCCATCCATTTTCTCATGGTGACCAACGGCAAATTCAGGCTGTGCGGACGGACGATCTGAAACGACAGCGTGTCGCCATCTCCACGCAGATATAACGTTCCGCCATAGGCATTGGTGAACTCTAGGGCCTCCAGCAAGATCGTTTTGGTCAACCGGCCGTGGTCGTGCTCAGCCGACAGGGCAATACCCAGGTCAATGAGCTTCTCGAACCCGACCTATGTTGCAAAACTAGTTTAGGACACGATTCTGACCGTTTTCCCTACTATCGATCATTTCATTAATACACATGGATGATCCCTACTCAGACAAAAATACGAACCAAATATAACTCTATGTCATTGATATAATATCGTTTTCTGGACTTTAGGGGTCTCTGACACGGATTTATGCGGGACATTTAAGGTGCTGAATAGTGCAGGAATCTTTGTTTCGCGTCTAAATTTGGCAGCAACAGATAATCACGATCATTAAGGTCTCATACCTTCAACCTTTAATTAGTCTTCTGAATTTTGCGCTGCCTTGTGGCTGGCAACCTTGACGCCTGGCAGGCCAACCCGTAAAGCCGGGACTCTAGCTCTTCGCGTTACCCCAGAGATTGTCCCCGGATCACCTACGGCGTTTCAATGCCCTTTTCCTCTCTCCGCGAATTTATGACCCGCTTGGATCGGGATGGACAATTGGTTCGTGTTTCGGAACCCGTTTCTCCACATTTGGAAATGACGGAGATCCACACGCGCATTTTGTCCGAAGGCGGTCCAGCCATTCTCTTTGAGAATGCCGTACGGGAAGATGGCACGCCTTACGGGATGCCCGTACTCGCCAATGTGTTCGGTACCGTTGAACGCGTTGCATGGGGCATGGACCGAACACCTGAACAATTGCGCGGTGTCGGCGAGACACTGGCGCTCCTCAAACAACCCGAACCGCCGGACGGCTGGCGCGATGCAATAAACATGCTGCCACTGTTAAAAACCGTGATGACGATGAAACCGCGCACAGTATCCAAAGCGCCGTGCCAAGAGGTCGTCCTCACTGGCGATGACATCGACCTAACCGCCTTTCCCATACAAACCTGCTGGCCGGGAGAGCCGGCACCACTGATTACGTGGCCACTGGTCGTGACCCAGGGACCGGGCGATGACAAGCGGGACGCTGCCAATCTTGGCATCTATCGCATGCAGGTAACCGGCAAAGACACCACATTGATGCGCTGGCTCAAACACCGTGGTGGTGCTGCACAATATGACCGCTGGAAAGAAAACAAGAGGGAGCCATTGCCAGCGGCCGTAGTAATCGGCGCTGACCCCGGCACTCTTCTGGCTGCAGTCACACCCGTCCCAGATACGCTATCTGAGTATCAGTTCGCGGGCCTGCTTCGGGGCAGTAGGGTCGATCTAGTGAACTGCAAGACCATCCCTTTGCAAGTGCCTGCAGAGGCGGAAATCGTGCTCGAAGGCCATGTCATGTTGGATGACTTTGGAGATGAAGGTCCTTATGGCGATCATACCGGCTACTACAACGCCGTTGAACAGTTTCCGGTTTTTAAAATCTCTGCCATCACCACGCGGCGTGAACCGATTTACCTGGCCACCTATACCGGCCGGCCACCGGACGAGCCGAGCATTCTCGGCGAAGCTTTGAACGAGGTTTTCATTCCTATGCTCATTCAGCAGTTTCCCGAAATCACCGACTTCTGGCTGCCGCCGGAAGGCTGCAGTTATCGCATGGCCGTGGTCAGCATGAAGAAAGATTACCCTGGCCATGCCAAGCGCGTGATGATGGGGGTGTGGAGTTTTCTCCGTCAGTTCGTCTACACCAAGTTTGTTATCGTCGTTGACGACGACATTAATGCACGTGATTGGAAAGACGTGATGTGGGCGGTCTCGACGCGCATGGACCCAGCGCGGGACATCACCGTGATTGAAAACACGCCCATTGACTATCTCGACTTTGCCTCTCCCGAGTCAGGCCTCGGCAGTAAAATCGGCTTGGATGCGACCACAAAAATTCCGCCTGAGACCCATCGCCCTTGGGGCAAAAAAATCCGGATGGCAGACGAGATCGTGGACATGGTCAGCGAAAAATGGTCTGCCTACGGCCTACCCGGCAGTGGTAAGCCGATCTGGCCGGAATGGAAAGACAAAGCATAACGTTGGAGAACTGTGTGTCCGAAGCCTCCCTTACCCTGCTGACTGATTTGATTGCCGCCGCTAAAAAAGCAGGAGCCGATAATGCCGACGCCATCCTGGCAGACGGCGAGTCCACCGCAGTGACCTACCGCCTGGGCGAACTGGAGCAATTGGAGCGGTCAGAAGGCGGCGATATTGGCCTGCGAGTTCTGGTTGGCCAGAAACAAGCCATCGTTTCATCCTCCGACCGGTCACAGCAGGCGTTAGAAGAACTGGTGGACCGGGCCGTGGCGATGGCCAAAACCGTGCCCGATGACGAACACGTTGGCCTGGCAGACCCGGACCAACTCGTTACCGGCATGCCCAACCTCGATATGTGCGACCCCGATGACTTGGGCACCAACGCTCTCGTCGAAGCCGCAAAAACTTGCGAAGAGGCTGCCCGGGCCGTCGATGGCATCACCAATTCGGAAGGTGCGACCGCCAGCTGGGGCCGCAGCCGAGTGGCAATTGCCGCAAGCAATGGGTTTCAACGGACCTATGAAAGTACGGGCGGCTCCTTTTCAGCATCCGTTCTAGCCGGTGATGTCGAGACCGGGATGGAAACGGACTATGATTATACCTCAGCCGTTTATGCTAGCGATTTACGCGATGCGGTTGATGTCGGGCGCACCGCCGGTGAGCGGACCGTCCGCAAACTGGGCGCACGCAAAATCAAAAGCGGTAAGTATCCAATTATATTCGAACAACGCACGGCACGCGGATTGCTCAATCATTTTCTCGGTGCGATCAACGGCAATGCGGTTGCCCGCGGAACGACGTTTTTGAAAGACCGCATAGACACCGCTGTGTTCGGATCCGGTATTACCATCGTAGAGGAGCCGCATCGCGCCCGCGGCCTTCGCTCTAAACCGTGTGATGCCGAAGGCTTGGCCAACTCCGACCACAAACTTATCGACGCAGGCGTCCTCACCACCTGGGTGCTGGACTTACGCTCGGCCCGCAAGCTCGGCCTGCAGTCGACCGGCCATGCCAGCCGTGGCCCTTCGTCTCCCCCCGCACCATCCGTGACCAATGTGAATTTAATGCCTGGCACGCAAACGCCGGAAGGCCTCATCAAGGAAATCGAGCAGGGTGTTTTCGTTACTGATGCCTTTGGCCAGGGGGTCAATGGTGTAACCGGTGATTACAGCCGCGGAGTCGCCGGCTTTTGGATCGAGAACGGTGAATTGACCTACCCGGTTAACGAAATCACCATTGCCGGCAATCTCAAAGACATGTTCCCTTCTCTGACGCCGGCCGACGACCTGGATCTGCGCTACGGTATCGACAGTCCGACCGTGCGGATCGACGGTATGAGCGTGGCGGGGAATTAGACACGGAGAACAGCGCCAAACGATGAAAAGCGTCCACAAAGCCATTTTCCGTAATCGAGTCGTGCAAAGTATCCTGGGCGCATTGTCTGGTTTTTATGTGTGGCTGGTGCGGGTCACAAGCTCCTGGACACGAGAAAATGATGCGGCGACGGCTAAAGCATGGTCCGGCGCTGAGCCCGTCATCGTCGCGTTTTGGCATAACCGCTTGCTCCTCATGCCCTATTGCTGGCGCTCCAAAGCACCGTTCCACATGCTTATTTCTTCCCATGCCGACGGGCGGCTGATCGCCAAGACCATCAAGTGGCATGGCATTTCCACCGTCACAGGGTCGAGTTCCAAAGGCGGCACCGATGCGCTACGCCAGCTGATCCGGTTTATTAAAGAAGGGACGTCAGTCGGCATTACTCCCGACGGCCCACGTGGCCCGCGTATGCGATTCAGCGACGGTGCGCTGTCCCTAGCCAAACTATCGGGTGCGGTCATCGTTCCCGCCGCGGCTGCGACAAGCCGCAGGCGCGTGCTTAACACCTGGGACCGATTGGTTTTACCGCTGCCGTTTTCACGGGGCGCATGCGTGTGGGGAGATCCCATCAAAGTGCCACGAGAAAGCACCGCAGAAGACTTAGAACGGATCAGGAAGAAACTAGAGACCTCGCTAATAGATGTGAGTAACCGTGCGGACGCGCTTGTCGGTCAAGGCGTCATTGCGCCAGCAGAAGCTGAGACGACGGAGCGAAAAGACCATGCGTCCGCCTAAGTTCTGGACCAACGATAGCGTCCTTGGCCGCGCACTCGATCCTATTGGACGTCTCTACGGTGCTATTTCATCATGGCGGACTTCCAACGGCACCTATGTGCAGGCACCCGTACCGGTGATCTCAGTTGGCAACCTCACTGTGGGAGGGGCGGGTAAGACGCCGGTCGTGCGCGACCTTAGGCCTCGCCTGACGGATTTAGGGTTTTGCCGCCCCGCAGTGGTTCTACGCGGGTACGGTGGCCGCCTGAAAGGTCCGGTCAAAGTGGATACCTTAACGCATCGTGCTCTAGATGTTGGCGATGAAGCTTTACTACACGCCCGTGACGGCATGACCTGGGTCGCAGCCAAACGGATCGACGGCGCATATCAGGCCACAGAAGCTGGCGCGAAAGCGATCGTTCTCGATGATGCGCATCAGCACAACAGTCTTGCGAAAGACTTATCATTGGTGGTGATTGATGGCGAGACAGGGTTCGGCAATCACCGCATTGTGCCAGCAGGGCCGTTGCGGGAATCTATCAGGTCGGGATTGGCGCGCGCAGACGCGATTATCATTATGGGAAATGACAGAACTGACATTGCTCAACGGTTGCCCGCCGACATCCCCATATTGCACGCCACTTTAGCGCCCAGCCCGGACGCGGCCTTTCTTCACCAACGCAAGGTGGTTGCTTTTGCAGGGCTGGGCCGGCCGGAAAAATTCTTCCAGTCGCTCTCTGATGTCGGTGCACACCTATTGGCGACGCACACGTTTGACGATCACCACCTTTACCAGCCTGCCGATATTCAAAGTATTCTTGATGAAGCGTTTGCGCTTGAGGCTTTGCCGGTGACAACCGAAAAGGATGCCATGCGGCTGACGCCCGATCAGCGCCAGCAGGTCAACGTGCTGCGCATTGGTGTAGCGTGGAAGGATACGGCAGCGCTGGATGCGCTATTGAAGGGCACCCTCACCCAATCCACCGCTTGATGCGGGCGCCACCGCCAGCACTGTTTGAGGGTCAAGCTTGACCCCGTACCAGGAAATACCAAAGTGAAGATGGGGACCATTGGTTCGGCCAGTCATGCCGATAGCGCCTATGACGTCGCCCTGACGTACCGTCTGGCCTTCTTCCACATGAATTTCGCTCATGTGGATATAAACAGAATCCAAACCGAAGCCATGGTCAATCATGATTGTTTTCCCAGTCAGCACCATGCCGTCGTGGGCCAGGCTAACCACGCCGTCCGCCGTCGCGCGGATCGGTGTTCCGGTAGGTCCCGCGATATCCAAACCAGAGTGCGGCGAGCGCGGCTGGCCATTAAGGATACGCCGACTCCCAAAGACGCCTGAGATACGGCCATCTGCCGGCAGCAGAAAACCGGTTTCATAAAACGGCAATGGTTCGGTGCGATTGCGGGCGGCGACAATCATGCCGCCTTCGCTGCGAATACGCTTGACCGTTTCTGGGTCAGGAATGACTGTATTTTGCGGTAGGCCATCGACCCGTTCGATTTTCCAATCCCGCTTCGCAATAGAAAGCACCTCGACCGACACCGTGTCGTCAGGATAGCGTACCGTCAGCGTTGCCGTTGGCTTGGCATCGCGATCAAGCCCAAAGACGAAACGCCCAGATTTTGATAGCGCTAAAGTGCGGCCGTCCAAAGATACCGTCGCGCCTTGCGGCATCGTCCCCATAACAATACCGCCTTGTTCCATACGGCCGGACAAGGGCAAGTTTTCAGCCAAAACCCCCGAGGTAAAAAGAACAGCACAAAAGCATAGAGCAACACGGCGCACTTATAAAAGGCTCCCCTGGCGATTTCCGGTCTGAGAGTTAGGCTGGGAGCCGGATCGCGATTGAGGTTTTTTGGTCTTGGTTTTAGTTGAAAAACCTGCCCCCGAGCCCACCGTCACACCGACAGGTCCATCCTGGAAATCGACCTGCCAGTTTGAGCCGGGCGATGCACCAGCAGCCACAGTCACGGGCGCGCCTTGGACGTCGGTCACCAGCGCATAGCCGCGTTCCAACACACGCTTAGGCGATATGGACTCCAGCCGGGCCACCAGCCCCTCGAGCTTTTCACCGGCCCGTTCAGTCGATCGGCCAAGAGCTATATCTAATCGCTTCGACCAGTCAGCAAGCGATTTCTTATAGCGTTCGACATCCAGCTTGATACGCGCCGGCTTCAAACCGGTCGCCGCTACTGCTAGCTCTTGGCCTTTTGCCGCTAATAACCGCTTCGGGCCAGACTCCAAGCGATCCGACAAACCGTCTATGTCTTGCTGTTTCTGTTCAACCAATTGAGCTAAATTGGGCAAGCCACGGCTAAGCCCTTTAACGTGCAAATGGGACTCAGACAAAAGCCGATTGACCGACTGCCCAAGACGCACACCGTTTTCATCTACTTGGGCAATAAGCTCAAGGCGTACAGGGACGGCCATTTCGGCAGCAGCTGTTGGCGTTGGCGCACGCCGATCTGAGGCAAAATCAATGAGGGTTGTGTCCGTCTCATGCCCAACAGCAGAAATCAAGGGGATCACTGATGCCGCGGCGGCCCGGACCACGTTCTCTTCGTTGAACGCCCAAAGATCTTCCAGCGAGCCGCCGCCGCGCGCGACAATAATAAGATCCGGCCGGGGGATAGGTCCGCCAGGCTTAAGAGCATTAAACCCATCTATGGCGTTGGCTATTTCGTCCTTGGCCCCTTCGCCTTGCACCCGTACGGGCCACAACAGCACCCGACGGGGAAAGCGGTCACTCAACCGGTGAAGGATATCTCGAATGACGGCGCCCGTAGGCGACGTCACGACGCCAATGATCTCCGGCAAGCGTGGCAGTGGTTTCTTTCGCTCTTCAGCGAACAAACCTTCGGCCGTGAGCTGCTTACGCCGGTCTTCAAGTAGTTTGAGTAATGCGCCTTCACCGGCCAGCTCAAAAGAATCGATTATGATTTGATAAGTTGAGCGGCCGGGATAAGTAGTTAACCGGCCGGAGGCTAAGATTTCCATACCCTCTTCCGGTTTGTGCGCGAGCCTACTCATGCTGCCACGCCAGATGATTCCGTCAATGACGGCGTTGTCATCTTTGAGACGCAAGTAACAATGTCCAGACGCCGCGACTTTAGGCTGGGATATTTCGCCCCTTATACGCACATAGCCGAACGCCTCTTCAACGGTGCGTTTGAGCGCTGCAGACACTTCGGAAACTGAGAATTCAGGTACATTTTGATTGGAAGTCATATTGGACGGAGGCTTAGCCATGCTCTGAAAGCACATCAGCTCGACCCACCCCTCCGGCCCCACCCGGTGTGAACTTTATCTCAACCGGCGCCCCTTCAGTGCACTTCCCTAAAGCAACTTGTCGCGAAGAGTGGTCATCGTTGAGCTGCGTTTTCCCCACAAGCGGCCAATGCAATGTTTCGATGGCCTCACCATGCGGCGACGGCACTAGATCTGCAATGGCATTGCCATCTAACTCGTGACGTTGGAACCAGGCACGCGCAACGAGTGCAACAATCCGAATCACAATGGTCATATAGAAACCCTTCCATCACCGCCAACTGCCGTGTCCTCGTCTAACGGTCTACCCCAAGGCTGATCCGGTCAAACGATATCACGTTATTGACTACGTTCAGACCGGATACACCAGGGGCTAGAGCGGCAAAACGCGGTGCTTGATACATAAAGAGGGCCGCCCAGTCACTCCGGTAGAACGCCATAATATCACGTCTAAGAGACAAATTGCGGTCCGGATCGAATTCGGTCTGAGCCGCTTCGACGAGCGGCATAACGTCCTGATTGCAATACCAAGGTTTTGACCACAGGCATGAGTGGGTATCAAGGGCGCGCAATACATCTGAAGTCGGTTCAAAGTTGTAATGCAGGGCAAAGGCATGTCCCTTCCACGTTCCCTCTACCACATTGCGTATGATTTGGTTGGTCGTCACCGTCTGAACTTCCATATCAACATTGATGGCGCGAAGATATTGCGAAACGGTCAAATTGACCGCGCTGTCATTAGCACTTGAGCCTGCCGTCGCTTCGACCATCATCTCAAAACCATCTGCGTATCCCGCTTCGGCAAGCAACAGTTTTGCCCGCTCAGGATCATAAGGAATGGGTGGCAAGTCGGGATTAAAGCCATACACCGTGGACGGCGCTGGCTGCGTTGCGGCAACGGTCGCTCCGTCAAGTAGTCCAGCGATAATCGCCTCCCGGTCGACGGCAATGTTGACGGCTTCGCGCACCCGCACATCGGAAAGCGCCGGCTGCCGGCCTTCAACGAAGTTGTAAGCCCAGACGGCAGAGTCGCGCCAGGACACACGGCCACCGCCTTGCGCTTCAATGGTTTGGGTTTCTTCAGGCCCCATATTGAGGGCGACATCGAGACGACCTGACGAGACCGACAATGTTCGCGTTGCGTTGTCGGGAATGGCCAGAATTTCCAGTCGTTCTTCGACAGGAGGACGCCAGCCGTCTTTAAAGGCTCTAAAGGTCACCCGTTCGGGGCGGATAACCTCAACTATAAAAGGGCCGGTTGCTATCGGAGCCCGGGAGAATTCTTCGAGACCCACTTCTCGAAAATAGTCAGGATCGACAATGTGAAATTGCGGCAGGAACCGGGGCAAGAGTGGCGTAGGCACGGAGGTTTCAATTTCAACTGTATGATCGTCGAGTGCTTTCGCGGACTCGAGAAAAAACATCATCCGCGCAACCACCTCACGAATGGCATCGTCGCTTGCTAGAAATTCCACAGCACCGATGACAGCGTCAGCCGTGAATGGCCTGCCGTTTGAAAACGTTACGTCGTCCCGCAGATGAAAAATCCAGGTTAGAGGATCAATATTCTCCCAGGATGTTGCCAAGGCCGGCTGAACATTCCCCCCTGCATCAATAGAAGTAAGGCCATCGAAAACAGCGCCCCAGGTATAGACGTAGGGAAGGCCTGTGTTGCGATAAGGATTGAATAAACTGGGCGGCAACGCCGTGACGGCAAGACGAATAGTGTCTTGGGCAGACGCCGTTTGCGCCATTCCTAACGGAGTTACCGTAATTAGAATTGCCAGCGCAAGGCTCGCCGTAATATGTCGCGCAAATATCATCATTCTAACCTTATGCCGCAGATAGATATTTTCGTCAGCGAGTGGATCAACGGTAGGGGCTACAGATCAAGAGATTTCTGAACCATAAAGTCATACATACCTGCAAAGATTCGAGGATTTTGAACCTCAAACCTGCCGCGCCAACGTCAATAGGCGCTCGACGCAAAAATCGGGTATAGGAGTCGTCTGAAGCCTCGCTTGCACCAACGGTAAGTTTAACAAATAAATCAGAGGCTCATCCGCGACAAAGGGATCTAACGCGTCCCTGTTGTTGGGCCATGCACAATCAATAATGCGCTTTGTCTTTTTGTCAGACACCAATAGCTTCAGAGCGGCTGTGCAGAGCTTGGAGCTATCGAAGAGCCGATTCAATAACGCGTCAGATATGATCTCCTCTGCGTCTTTCGGAACACCCGAATCAGAAGCCACGCCAGACCGACAAAACCGATTCAGTTCATCGACCTTACTTACTAAATCCATGACCGTTTCTCAAACTACATTCTTAGCTTGCGACAGGTTTTTGAACGATAAAATTGTACATACCCTTAAATATTCCCGGGTTTTGTATTTCAAATTCCTCCCAGGATGCTAAGTCGGTACACATCAGATCGTGAGGTGCAAATATTCGATACTTTTGAATCGCGTCATCTCCAACGCCGAAAAAACCACAGAATTTCAGACCTAGTTGTTTAAGCGCAGACTCGATCATTGGGATTGAAAAATCTACTTCTTGCACATGAAACAGGAGATCGCGGCACATAGAGAGGTCGTAAAAATCGAATGTATTAAAAATGGAATTGTAGGTTTCGTCCCACTCCCCACTCTCATGTGCATGGTCGATCAAGGCCTGGCGAGCTTTGCGAATAGCTTCCGGTGTATTACCTGCCGTAAAGCCCTTTAAAAACGAAGACCCTGCTGCAATGGATTTTCGCATAATCTCGCCGTACAGGCCTATAAGCATGACGCCACCTGGACGGCATGCATTCGACAGCACTGTCCAACCTGCAAGGGGGTCCGCCATATGATGCAGCACACCAACGCAACTGATGTAGTCAAACTTCCTATCCATTGATGAAAGTTCAAGAATGTCGCCCTGTACAAACTCAATAGATGAAAGACCTATTTCTTCTGCGCAGCGCTGCCCATACGACAAACTCGCCAACGAAAGATCAACCGCATAAACCCTTGAATCACGCCACATGGCCGCTTCTAGAATTGCGGCTTGGCCTGTACCACATCCCGCCACGAGAATGTCTACAGAGTCAGGCGCTCCGAATGCCTCAAGATCGACGCCGCCATACCACTCGCTCAGCACCGTTTGTGGTGGCTTGGGATGATTGCGCGGGTAACAGACCCAGCGTGGGTATGGGTTCTCCTCATAGAGGGAACGGACGGCGCGAGACGTTGCGTCATTAATTTCAGAGATGCGTTGAATACCCCCTTGTAAGTGACGCTCATGTTCTGGTTCGGACACCTGTATGCGCCAAAGCGCCTTTAAGGTTGAATTCGAATTGACTATTAACGCGTCTTCAATTTTCTGGGCCGATTCGAGGTCTCCTAAGGCGCGGTAACAACCCAACAAAACCAAATCGAATGGGTCAATATCAGCAGCTGAGTGTGACCCGAGCCGATTCTGTAGATTAGTGATGAGGTCCGATTCCTTCTGCGTTTCTTCAAACACGTATTCAGTGAGAAAAGAATGCGCCGAGAGGGCGGCTACCGCACTCATTGTAAAAGTGTCAGAACGCCACGTTTGATCGATCGCACAGTCAAGTAGTCGGCGCCTAACATGTGTAAGCAATCGCTCCATCGCAAGATCAGGAATTGGGGATGAATATAGAAGAGCCTGTATCAAAGGCGTGTTCAAAAAGGCGACCAAGGTTCCGTCTGCCAGAAGCGCATCAAGGGCCTGTTCATCTTTTTGCCAGGCAAGGTCGAGTATAGAGACGACCCTTGGGTTGGCGTGCAGCAATGTAACGGCTGCAAGGACAAGGTCTACATAACCCATTTCTCGGCTAAACAGGGCATCCGCGATTCTTAAATCCATACCAGGTTCAATAACTGCGCCAGACTTTTTGAGCTTTTGACAAGACCTCAAGGTGTCGTACCGCTCGTCAGCTACCCGCTGCAGGTCAGAGAAGTTGGGGAAAGGATGCAACATTTAAATTCAGTTTCTCCACACGGGGGCAAGAACTCTAAGTCAGAGGTCGCACCATTGGTATCCTGTGTTACAAAGCCCACCGGATTCATGCAACAGCTCAGTGCCGAAAAGTGGAGTGCTTACTATGAAGGTTTTGGTTGTCGGTGGGGGCGGACGGGAACACGCATTGTGCTGGGCTATTGCAGGGTCACCTTTGTGCGATCATCTCTATTGCGCCCCGGGGAATGCGGGGATCGCCAAAACCGCCAAGTGTGTGCCGATTTCAGCCGATGACCTTGATGGTCTTATAAACTTTGCTAAAGACCAGGCCATTGATTTTGTCATCGTCGGGCCGGAAGCGGCTTTAGTTGCAGGCCTAGCTGACCGATTGAAGAACGCGGGAATTAAAGTTTTCGGTCCGAGCGCGGCCGCAGCGCGGCTTGAAGGCTCCAAGGCCTATATGAAAGACATGCTGGCGCGCAGCGGAGTACCCACAGCAGCGTATGGGCGATTCACCGACTCTCAAGTGGCAAAAGATTACATATCCAAACAAGGCGCGCCGATTGTCGTCAAAACTGACGGCTTGGCGGCCGGTAAGGGTGTGATCCTCTGCAATACCGTTGAGGAGGCCCACGCTGCAGTCGACACCATGATGGCTGACAAAGCGTTTGGCGACGCCGGCAACGAGATTGTCGTTGAAGAATTTCTAGACGGTGAAGAAGCCAGTTTCTTTGCCTTAGTTGATGGCACGACGGCTCTGCCGCTGGTCTCGGCGCAGGATCACAAAGCGGTTGGTGATGGCGATACAGGTCCCAATACGGGCGGCATGGGCGCGTACTCACCGGCGCCGGTGATGACAGAAGCCCTCGAAGCTGAAGTGATGAAAACAATTATCGCGCCGTCGGTCAAAGCCATGGCCGATGCAGGCGCGCCGTATGCCGGTGTGTTGTATGCAGGCCTGATGATTACCGATTCTGGCGCCAAGATTCTTGAGTACAATGTTCGGTTCGGTGATCCGGAATGTCAGGTACTGATGATGCGTCTCAAGTCTGATCTCCTCCCAGCCTTGATCGCTGCCGCGGATGGGCAGCTAGCAAACTTCGATCTGCGCTGGCATGACGATGCGGCTTTAGTCGTCGTCATGGCTGCTAATGGGTATCCGGGCAGCTATGAGAAAGGATCAGAAATCAAAGGTCTCGGTGCCGCCAGTGCACTAGACGAAGTGGTGATTTTTCATGCAGGGACAAAAGCCGATGGAGACAAGGTTTTGGCGTCTGGTGGACGGGTTCTTGGCGTGACCGCGATGGGTGCGACGGTCACGGAAGCGCAGAGCAAGGCATATACTGCCGTTAAAGAGGTCGATTGGCCGGGCGGTTTCTGCCGGCGTGACATCGGCTGGCGCGCCATCGCCCGCGAAAAGAGTGAATAGATCAAATGGCCAACGCACCACACGACTACTTTTCTATAACGTACGGTGCGGCCCGCGAGAAGTTCCTCACCGCAGCAGAGAACGCCGGCGCGGCGATAGGCTCGCATACACACCCGCTTAAAGGTCCGAGCGGTGAAGCACTCGCATTGGATGTTGCAACTTTCGGGCACCTGGACGCACCCAAGGTGTTCGCGACAATGTCGGCGACCCATGGCGGGGAAGGGTTTGTAGGGTCCGCTGCACAAGTAGGTTGGCTTGAAGAAAACCGCTGGCGCGATAGGCCCGACGATATGGCAGTTGTCTTATTGCATGCCGTCAACCCGCATGGGTTTGCCTGGCGGCGCCGCGTCACGGAAGGCAACGTCGACCTTAACCGCAACTTCCTAGATTTCTCTGAGCCGGTACCCGAAAAACCGGAATACGAAGAACTACACCCAGCGCTGTGCCCAGAAGACTGGACGGACGAATCTTTGGCAAGTGCCGAGCAAACGCTTCAAGCCTACGCCGACAAACACGGACAGAAGAAACTCAATCGTGTCACCATGGGCGGACAATTCAGCCGGACGGACGGATTATTTTACGGTGGTACCGCGCCGACATGGTCACGCACGACCATCCTCTCTGTTCTAAAAACACACACAGCGGCTGCCCAGCATGTCGCTCTGATCGACTTTCATACTGGCCTTGGGCCTTCCGGGCATGGCGAATGCTATATCGTTGGCAATGAGGGTGATCCCGGCATCGAACGCGCGGGCGACCTGTGGGGCGCGGATGGCGTCACTATCATGGCAGCGCCCGGCGGACGACAAGCCCATGACGGCTACAATCTCACAGGAATAACCCGTGAGCTCGCACCGGTGCCCTTCTATGGCAATACATTGGAATTCGGCACCCATCCGCTTGAGATAGTTTATCAGGCACTACGAGCAGACAATTGGCTGCATTTGCACGGCGACCTCAATACGAATTTTGCCCGCAAAGTTAAGGATGATCTCAAGGAAGCATTCTGCCCGGATTCAGAGACGTGGCGAGAGGCTGTGTACGCCCGGTCCATGGAGGTGTGGAGTCGTGGAATACACGGGTTAGCCGGCTTGTAATTTAACGCAGTGGTTTATTTGCAGAGATTTGACAGATTTTGAGAGTTTTTGTCGATCTCGTCATAGCCGCCGGCAAGTTCCACGGTATCGTAATAGCGTTCATCGGTCTTAGACCTTCGACAAAGTTAATAATCTCTGCAGCCAGGCCTGCTTTTCTTTCGTCGGTGAAATCTGCTGTGGTCAAGCCACTATTACACAACCAAAACATAATCTCTTCGTGCAGCATGAGCGCAACGAAACAGGCGTAGCGGGGCGTTGAATTTTTACCGATAATGAGGTGCACCGTAACCACCTCTTAACGGATGCCGCAGTTGGTTTGGAACGGCGCCATAATTGGGTCGAGCTGAATGTAGCGCCCGGCGTAGGCGCGCGGCATTAGATCCTCTTCCTGAGTGGAAACGGCTCCGCTTCTCAATCCAAAGAATAATGAAAAAATAACGGCACATGTGCGGTAGCGGGTAATGAAGGTATTATGTCTGGGTTAACGCCTGGCAGCAAAGCTGGGCTATCGCTTGCCGGCAAAGCCAGGCTACCTCTTGTCTGCAAAGAACGTCTTTAAGAGCGCCGCAGCGTCCTGTTCCCGCACCCCGCCCACCACTTCAGGCCGGTGATGGCAGGTGTCATGGGAGAAGATTTTCGGCCCATGCTCAACACCGCCGCCCTTGGGGTCGTAGGCGCCAAATTCGACACGTCGGAGCCGGGCGAAGGATATCGCGGTAGCGCACATAGGGCACGGCTCGAGGGTAACGTAGAGGTCAATACCCTCCAGCCTGGCCGTGCCGCGTTCAGAAGCTGCGACGCGGATAACCAGCATCTCGGCATGGGCGGTTGGGTCGTGATCCTGCTCAACCCGGTTGCCGGCTGCGGCGATCACTTGGTCTGTAGCCGGGTCGACCAGCACCGCACCGACTGGTACCTCGCCGCGTTGGGCAGCGGCTTCAGCCTGATCAAGGGCCAGGGCCATATAGTCCTGTTGGGTCATGCCAGGACCATCGGCGGCAAGGACCGGGCCGTCAAGGCTTCAGAACACCCCAGAAACAGTCAGTCAGCGCTGGTAAGGTTCTGGTAACCCTCGAGGAGTAGGCTGACGGTGGGATAATTTGTAAGGGACGATAAGCCATGATCGACCACAGCGCAGGCGTGGTGCATATCGGCGGCCATCCGGTCGAACGAATCACCCTCAAGGGCATACAAACGGCGAGCGCAGAAAGCGGCGTCAGTTTCCACTACTTGATGGCCAAGGCTGCGCAGGAAAGCGGCTTCAATTCCAACGCTCAGGCCAAGACCTCAAGCGCCTCGGGCTTGTTTCAGTTCACCCGCGGAACCTGGCTTGACATGATGCGCCGCCAAGGCGATGAACTGGGATTTGGCAACCTCGCCGCCCAGGTTAAAGAAAGCGCCACCGGCCGTCTGACCGTGCTCAACGAAGATGCCGAAATTCAGATGCTGGCCATGCGCCACGATGCGGATATCTCATCAAAATTTGCCGCCCTTTTTGCTGAAGAAAATTCAAAGACATTAGAAACCTCCCTTGGCCGCGAAGCCTCTCCAGCTGAACTCTATTTAGCTCATTTTCTCGGCGCCTGGGGCGCGACGGCATTGATAACCGCCGCCGAACAAGAGCCGACCAAGCCGGCGGTCGACCTGCTACCCGCCGCAGCCCATGCCAACAAGAACGTGTTCTTTTCCGCCGATGGCGTCTCCCGCTCCGCTGCCGGTGTGGTCTCCTGGCTGAAAGATAAGTTTGCCGAGCGACTAGATGAAACCGCCGACATCGCCTCACTTTTCGAACCAAAACAAAGTGTCCAGCCAGACTTGCCGTTGGTTGAACACCAAGCCTCGTCTCTTGGTGCGGGTCCAACCTCGCCGTTCGATGTTAACCAGGCAGCACGCAGCAGCGATGCAACGCAAATGGGTATCCCTATGTACTTGTTGCAAATACTTGCAGAGATGATGAATGCGCAACCAATGCAGATGGTCGACGACCCCTTTGCTATGGCGCCGTCGGAATTCTCCGTTGGCGACTGGGGCAGCGTTCTAGCTGAAACCTTCAATAGCCAAAGCGAACAGACCTCAGCCGCAGCATGGCGAGCTTGTCAAAACGCCGCCAACGCCGACTCTGGTATGCCGCTTCGCACATCGGCCTAACGCCAGGCTTGACGCTGGGGTTGGGGAAAGCGTATTCCCCGGCCATGTGTTCTTCAGATAAAAAACCCATTATCGGAATCAGCGCCGACCGGGAAGACGCGGGCGGTTACTCGAAGTTCCCGTGGTATGCCCTGCGTGAAAACTACTGCACAGCGGTGGTTGAAGCCGGCGGCATTCCGGTCATTCTGCCGAGCGCGATCGAGCTGATCGGGCGTTATGCTTACATGATCGACGGCTTGGTGGTGTCCGGCGGCGCGTTTGATGTGGATCCACGCCTGTTCGGCGATGAGATCGTGCATGACACCGTTGTGCTCAAAGCCGAACGTACCGACTTCGAAATGAGTATCACCCAGGCACTGCTGGACATGAACAAACCGGTGTTTGGCATCTGCGGCGGCCAGCAACTGTTGGCGGTTGCCCTGGGCGGCACTTTGATTCAACACATTCCCGATGAAGTGACCGACGCCCTTGCCCACGAGCAGCCAAACCCCCGAGACGAAGCCGGACACGAAGTAACGGTGACGGAAGGCACGCAGCTGCATAGCATCGTCGGCACGACGACGCTGGCTGTGAACAGCGCCCATCACCAAGCAGTCAAAGCAGTGCCCGACCCCATCATCGTCAACGCGGTAGCTCCTGACGGGGTAATTGAAGGCATTGAAAACCCGACCCGGGCTTGGTGCATCGGTGTACAGTGGCATCCTGAGTTTCAGATTTCCGAAGGTGACCGCTTAATCAACCAGAGTTTTATTTCTGCATGCGCTCAATGACGGGTCAGAAAACCGATGCTGCAGCAGGAGATCGTATCGCCAAGGTCATCGCCCGCGCCGGGATATGCTCGCGCCGGGAAGCGGAAAAATACATTGAGCAGGGCCGGGTCACGGTCAACGGCGAAACCCTGGACACACCGGGTGTTAAAGTCACGGCCTCCGACGACGTACGCGTTGACGGTGAACGGCTTCCCTCATTAGAGACAGCGCGGCTGTGGCTGTTCAATAAGCCGACAGGCTTGATCACGACGCACAAAGACGAGCGCGGACGTCCGACCGTGTTTGATGTGCTGCCTAAAATGCTACCCCGAGTGATCTCCGTTGGCCGTCTTGATTTGAATTCCGAAGGCCTTTTGCTGTTCACCAACGACGGCGGACTAGCGCGCGAACTGGAGCATCCTTCGCGCGGCTGGACGAGAAGATACCGCGCCAGAGTCTACGGCGACGTCAAAGAAAAAATGTTCGAACCGCTGGCCAGGGGCGCAACAGTAGAAGGCGTGAAATACGGCGCGATCAATGTGAAATTGGACAACAAACCGGGTGTGAACACCTGGCTGACGGTGACGTTGAAAGAAGGCAAGAACCGGGAGGTTCGTAAGGTGATGGAACACGTCGGCCTTAAAGTAAGCCGCCTCATCCGCACCGCCTACGGGCCGTTCCAGATCGGCAATCTGAAGATCGGCGTGACAAAGGAAGTACCCAAAAAGGTGCTCAAGGAGCAATTGGGCGCCGCATTTCCAGGCTCTTAAAGATGAATCACAAAGGGAAAGCAAAAGGGCCGGCCAAGAGAAATGCGCCCGGCCACATTCGCATCACCGCCGGGACGTTCAGAGGCAGAGCGTTAAGTGTACCAGAAGGCGATACCGTGCGCCCGACCTCGGACTGGGCGCGGCAGGCCTTGTTCAACCGGTTGGAACACAGCTTTCAAAATTATGGTTTCAGATTGCACGGCGCGCGGGTGGTGGATCTATTCGCTGGCACCGGAGCGCTCGGTTTGGAAGCGCTGAGCCGCGGCGCTGCACATGTAACGTTTGTGGAACACAGCCCCTCGTCACGGCGGGCGCTAGCGGACAACATCGAAACGCTCGGCGTCGACGACAAAGTCTCCATTCTAACAATGGATGCAACGGCCCTGCCCGCTGCCGCGCAGCCATACGGTCTCGCCCTACTCGACCCGCCCTACGGCTCTGGTTTGGTGGAGCGGACGCTTGAAGCTTTAGCTGCGAAGGGCTGGCTCACGGAGCCCGGTCTGATGGTTGTGGAGACGGCCAGGGACGAAATAATCACGGCGCCGGACGGCTGGGGCGTTGAAGATAGCCGGGCCTATGGCCGGGGCGCGCTGACGTATCTCATTCGGGGAAAACTGTAACCTTTTCAAACTTCTAAAACATTTCACCCCTGTTTTCTTGGGCACAAACCCATCAAGGACCTGAACGTTTCGACACTAAAAACCCCCCCGCTGGCTTGCCAGGGCGGGGTTTTGGTTTGAAGTTCTGAATTGATTATGCGGTGAGGCGCCGAGGAGGAGAATAGCCGTTCTATTTCCCCGGTGGCGGCCGCAGCGGCAGTTCCCGGTCCAGGTCGTCGACGGTAACTTGGATCAGCATGCAGACTTTCTTCCCCGTCTTGGCGACACAAACGTTGGTGTGGCCGAGCCCGGTCCAGTCCTCCGCCAGAGCGACCATGCCCGGCTTAAGATGGTATTCCTTACCGTCGCCGGTGGTCAGAATCTGTGTGCCTTGCAGATAGATCAGCAGGTTTTTATGTCCAGCGTAATGCCAGGTGTTCTCCTCACCATCGGGCCAGTAGCCGATGGTCACCTTCTGCACCTCGCGGTTAAAATAGGTCATCAGGTCGAAGGGCGTGCGCGCCGCCGGCACAGGCATTTCCTCGATATAGGTCTTGCCGTCCGAGGCTGAATACATGTGATACATGATTAGAATATCACCAAAATCTTCCATCAGGCTGTCGGCTTCCGCCCGTGCTGCCATCGTTCCTGCAAAATAGACCCCCACGGCAAGGCCTAGAGAGGCCGCCATCATAACAATACGGCTCATTGTATTATTCCCCTTCTGTTCATTGATTTTTCCCTATCGGTGCAGAGGTCTGTTCCCATGCTATCTGGATACACACTCCTGGAGCAAAATCATTGTAGACTTGGGGGGTTCATTGCAACGACCAAATAGGAGAGTAGCCATGATTGAAGAACCTAAGACAGGGGATAAAATCATCTGGCCAGGACGGCGCGAAATGCTGACCGGCATGAGCGGACTGGCGTCAGCCTTGGCTTTGCTGGCAGGACCAGGAATGAGTAGCAGCGCCGTGGCTCAGCCAGATCGTGCTTCCGGCGCCAACGCAGGCGTGAATTATGCCCGCCTCCGCGCCAGCCTGGACGGACGCCCGGCCTATTGGCTGTCGCGCGGAGTCAAATACGCCTTGTCCGATTTCGAGATCACGCCCATCCATGGCTTCGCCATGCTAGAAGGTATCGCCTACACGCCTCAGCCAGACGGCAGGCACCTGTTTCGTATCTTTGAAGCGCCCTACGCCACCGACCTGGCTACGGGCGCGGTCATCGACGTGTATACCAACCCCCTCACCGGCGCCGCGGTGCCCATACCCCATGTGCAACCGTTGAGCCTGCTTTATGCGGTGGACCAGATAGGCAATCTCACTATCCCTCCCGATGACCCCCGTATCGGCAAGGTGGACTTCAGCGGCTTCGTGCAGCCCCGCCACAGCTTTTCCGCCGACGTTCTATCAGAGGAACGGTTTGTCACACGCAGTCCGGCGGCTGAAAGTACATCGGAAAAGCCGGCCTTAACCGAACTGATTAACTACAGCGGGGTCGCATCGTCCTTGAGTGAGGATGGAAATCTGTACGCGGAAGCGCGCAAGAGCATCGTCGTGTTCCGCAACGGATTAGACGGCCCAAACATCGGCGGCTATCCGCCTGTACTACTAGCTCTCTACGAAGGCCTTAAGTTTCTGTCTTTCGGCAACGCCGTGCAGGAAACCGGTGAGACTCAGATGGAGCGCACGCACCCGGGATTCCTGGAGCGCCTGGCCAAATTTGGATGACTTAACGGTAGATATTATGCCTGCTCAGTTGATTGATCTTAGCGCCACCGATGGACATCACCTGTCGGCGTGGCTGGCCGAACCGGACGGCGTTTGCAAGGGCGGCGTGGTGACGTTGCATGCAGTGTATGGCGCGACGGCTCACATGGGCGATGTGTGTGCACGCTGGGCAGCGGCGGGGTATCGCGCCGTCGCACCGGCCTTGTTCGACCGGCTCGAGCCGGGCCTGGTTTTTCCCTACACGCAAGCTGCCGAGGGCGTGAAGCGTTATGCTGCCCTGACGGAAGAGCAGATTTTCTCCGACATTCGTGCCGCCACCCAGACCGCCGCAAACCCTTCAGGTCCGGCAATTATCTCAGGGTTTTGCAGCGGCGGCAGTTGGGCCTGGCGGGCCGCCGCTTCAACCGCGTTTGAGTTCGCCGCCCAGGTGAACTTTTACGGCAGCCATATTCCGGCATTGATCGACCTCGCGCCACGATGCCCGACCATTCTGCACTACGGCGATGGCGACCCTGTGGTGCCTCTAGCCGAGGTGCAAAACATCGCTGCGCATCATCCCAGTGTTGAGATGCATATCTATCCCGGAGCGGGCCATGCCTTCTTCAACCCTGAACAGGACTCACACGATGCCGCCGCCCGCAATCTCACGTGGGAGCGCTCTATGGAGTTCCTTGATCTACAAACAGCGTGATATGCGCCGCAGGATTCGCCAGCTCTACACTTTAAGCGGTAAAAGAGACCCACCCAAAAGCCGACCAAAGGTCAAAGCCGGTGTGATCATCATGCCGCCGACGGCGGACTTACCCATAAGCTGACCCGACCCGAGTATTTCACCGGCGGCGTAAAGGCCGTCAATGGCGCTGCCGTCTTGCCGGATGACGCGCAATTGATCGTCCGCAGCGATTCCAACCGTCGATGTGATCGAAAAGCCCTGTTGCCGGATGGCGTAGAACGGCGCCTTTTGAATGGGTAACGGCATATAGGCGCGTCCATGGTCGGTGTCTTTGCCGCTGGCTTGAGAGCGATTATAGCGTTCAACCGTGCTTACAAGCCCGACAGCATCAACACCGCTTTTTTCGGCCAGCTCATCCAAGGTTTGCGCTTTAAAAAACATGGGATGAGACTCGAACGCCTCGGCAAAGTCCTGCTTGTCCCATCCGTCGATTCCTGTGGGGGACGCATCCAAGATCGACTGATCGAAGATCAGCCATGTGCGCAGGTCGGGTTGCCGCGCCAGCGCCAGTTCGCGTTCGTCAAAACTCGCGCTGTCCTCAGCAACATATCGTTCGCCGTTCACATTCACCTGAATTTCCCACGGTGGCCGCAGGTGCGGCCAAACGATGAAGCGCGTGTCGGGGAGCGCCGGTTCATCGGTGCTGGCCATGATGCGCGGCGAGCCACATCTGTAATTTTCTTTTCCACGGGTATAGGCACCAGCGGCAAGTGCCATAGTATAGCCGTCGCCTTGGCAATAGGGATAGGACGCGCTGCCATATTGTTTGATGCCATTGAGCGCGTAAAACATTTCCGGGTTAGAGGCATAGCCGCCGCTGGCCAGCAGCGCGGACTGACAGAAGGTATCGGTTACTTTTCCGCTATCGTCCTCGGCGCGCACACCGATGACAGCGCCATCGCGCATCAGCAGCTCCCGCGCCCGCATGCCCCGCCAAATGGTCAGGCGCCCGGCTGCTTCTTCCGCCAGCACCAGGGGTTCAATGGCTTCAAGGATTGAAATGCCGCCTTCTGGTCCCCAGGCATAGCGCTCGACGCTGTAGGGGTCATGAGCGAGCCCCAAAAGTGGATGCTCGTCCGGCGGCGTTAAGCCGTTATCCATGAGCCAATCGAAGGTGTCTGCCGCATGCGTGACGGCCAAACGTACGAGCGTCGGGTCAGCCGTGTTGCGGCTGATACGCATAACGTCGTCAAAATGCAATTGGGCGGAGTCACTGATGCCCTTGCGGCTTTGCAGCTGCGTTCCCGCCGCACTCATTTGCCCGGTGGAGAGAAACAAGGTTCCGCCAAGCTGGTGGGACGCCTCGATGACCAAAACGCGCGCACCGCGCCGTGCCGCGAAGATCGCCGCAGGTAATCCTGCCGTGCCGCCACCAACGATTATGAAATCCCAAGAATCAGCCGCGTGAACCGTCTTTCCGCCGCCTGAGAACACCGCCATCCCAACGGTTGCTGAAGACGCGCCGATGAGGATTTGCCGGCGGCTTAGTTCCGCCTTGTCGAAAAGCTTTTGCATCGCTCCCCCCAAATGGTTGTCGCACTTACCGAATACCCGATGGCTGGAAGTGTCACATAACGACGTTCCAACAGAAACCCGTTTTCGTTTTGTGCGGGAAACCGGCGAGTCTCATGTGGAGCGGACCCGGTGGGACTCAGATGAAATGCACCCACCCGGGATTCCTGCAGCGTCTGGCCAGATTTTAGTGATAGGCTGGATATTGGTCAGCCGGTCCTGTCCTATAGGGCTCCGTTTTTGACGACACCAGAGGTTCAACGTGTTGTGCCAGCGCCTGCTGTCCTGGACAACTTATTAGGTTGTTTAGTCTCGCCATTTGTTAACGATTCTTATCAAAATTGAGTAATAGAAAAGGTGTGTCATGACCAAGGTTAGCCGCTTTCAACTTATTGCTATTTTTGCCGCCGGATGCTGTTTCGGCATTGTGACGACGGGTTATGCCCAGAGCGATTCTGCCGCACGTTGCCAGGCGTTGTCGCAAGCAGATTTTTCTGGTTTGACAGACGCACCGACCCAAGTCACGGCCTCCACCTATGTCGCCGGCACCGATGACATAACCGCCTATTGCCGTATCGAAGGATATGTCACCCCGACCGTGAGAATCGAAGTGCACCTTCCCGCCGAAAATTGGAACGGTAAATTTATCAAACGGGGATGCGGTGGATATTGTGGCGCGGTTAATGGCAACTACTGCAATAACCACGTCAAGAACGGATACGCCTGTGTGGTAAGCGACATGGGCCACCAGAGCACCGGTGGCGACGCAAAGTGGGCTTACAACAATTCCTATACGGAAATTGACTTTGGATACCGAGCTACCCATGTGAGTACGGTCGCGGGCAAGGCCATCACCGAAGAATTTTACGGCAATGCGCCACAGCTGTCTTACTACATGGGGTGTTCGACCGGCGGCCGGCAGGGCCTAGTGGAAGCACAACGCTTCCCGTGGGATTTTGACGGGATTGTCGCTGGCGCACCGGTGATTGATGAAACCGGGGCCGGACTTCAACTGATCTGGACGACGACGGCCAACTTGGACGAAAACGGCGCGCAGATTCTCCCGGCCTCCAAAATTCCCATGCTTCACGATGCGGCGGTTGCTAAATGCGATGGCGATGACGGCGCGGAAGACGGCCTGATCGATGATCCGCGCACCTGTGATTTCGACCCCGGCGAACTGCAGTGCGGTCTGCTGGGCGGCGATGACTGCCTGACAAAGGACCAGGTGGAGGTTGTTCGTAAAATTTACAGCGGTCCACATACCTCTGCCGGTGAACCGACCTACACAGGCGGCGCGCAACCCGGATCTGAGATGAATTGGATCGGTCCATACATTACCGAGGAAGGCCGTCCCGGGCGTTATTACTTCATGATCGGCGACATGTTCCGCTACATGGGCTTTCTGCCCGACCCTGGCCCGTCATGGCAGCCAGAAGACTTCGATTTTGACCAGGACCACAAGCGCCTGGGTATGATGGAAGGGATCTATTCGGGCTCCAATCCGGACCTGCGCAAATTCCGCAATGCCGGCGGCAAGATGCTCGCCTACCACGGTTGGGCCGACTATTCGGTCGTCCCCCTCAATACGGTTGATTATTACGAGCTTGCGGCCCGCACCATGGGGGGACTAGAATCCACTCAAGAGTTCTTCCGCCTGTTTATGATCCCAGGCATGAGTCATTGCAGCGGCGGTGAAGGTGCCTATGCCATTGATTACCTCTCCCATATGGAAGAGTGGGTCGAGGGCGGCAAAGCCCCCGACATGATGATGAGTCATCATCCGGTTGAGCAGACGGACCGTTTCGGCACCGACTTCCCTCTTGACCCAGACAACATCGAGTTTTCAAGACCAGTATATCCGTATTCCACGCCGGCGCAGTGAAGCTCAGCGGGAGGGATGATGGGTTGCGCAGTGCTCCCGTGTTGCGGGCGAAAACCATTCCTCAAAGCCTCATTTAACCAAGAAACTTTAGTTCTCGCGCTCACGAGAGCTTGGTCTTCGGTGGCAAACACCTGGTCACCAAAACCGCCGTCGGGAAACCAGCCCCGGTCGTCTTCCGGGTCGCGCCGGTAGGCCTCAAATTCGTAGGTGGCATCGGGGCGTTTAAAAATATCAACACAACGGGACTCACCCTGATCGTTGATAGATCTTGGGGCTAGGTTTTTTTGAGCCATGACAAGTTCTTACCAGAGCCTCTCCGGCCTCTTAAACTTCGTCCGCGCTTTCTCCACCGCTTCACGCGATGCGCAGCCTTCGATGTGGTCGTTGACCATGCCAATGGACTGCATGAAGGCGTACATGGTGGTCGGGCCGACAAACTTCCAGCCGCGCTTTTTGAGGTCTTTACTCATGGCCGCGCTTTCCGGCGCCTGGGTGAGTTTCATCAGCGTCGCTTTGGTGAGTTTTTTCGGGCGGGCTTTGACGTCGGACTCATAACGCCACACATAGGCCGCCAATGAACCGGCTTCCTTGACCAGCCCCTTCGCCCGCTGAGCATTGTTGATGGCGGCTTCAATTTTGCCACGGTGGCGAACGATGCCGATATCTTGCAGCAGGCGCTCCACGTCTTTTTCACCAAAGCGGGCGACCTTATTAAAATCAAACCCTTTGAACGCTTTGCGGAAATTGTCGCGCTTGCGCAGGATGGTCAGCCAAGACAAGCCCGACTGAAACCCTTCCAGCACCATTTTCTCGAACAAGCCGATGTCGTCGACGACGGGAAAACCCCATTCCTCATCGTGATATGCTTCGTAGTCAGCGTGGCTGGTACACCAATAACATTTGGGCTTTTCATCTGCGCCAATTTTAAGGCCGCCTTTCAAGCGGGACATGTGATCAGTCATACCATTATGTACACTTCTTCGATGTTACATGGTGCGTGATACAGGAGCTCACTAAGGCTCGACTAACTAGTAACGTAACCTCTGGCCTAAGGAATGCGATAATCGCAATCAAAGTACTCACTAGTGTGATAATTTCAGAACTGTTCAATCCGTACATTGCTGCCTCTAGTCCTTCACTAGAATTATGCCAAGAATTTATGGCAATCTGCTTGGACTTATATAAATCCCGAAACGTCGGTCACTGCTCAATCTCCGGCACCCCGGTTGGCACCATGCCTTCCTGGGTGTGGATGATCTTCCATTGGCCGCCGAATTTTTGCAGTACCTGGGTGACCCGCACGTGACCGGACACCGGGTTGGGCGGCTCGTAGTTGAAGTCCACATGATGGCGGGAAATGGCTATATTGCCATGCAGGGTGATGAGCTGGATGGTGACATCGAAGGTCAGCGCGCCACGGGCGACCGACTGATCGATATCCCGGCGCTGGAAGGCTTTGCGGGCCTCGATGCCGATGATGAGCTCAGGCTCGAATACATCCCAGATGGTGACCCCATTGGCGGCGTATTCTGCGTTGTCGTCAGTGATCCGAGTGGTGAAGGCGTTGTAGTTGGCGCGGATAACCGCTTCGACCGCTTGCTTCTCCGAATGTTTTGCCGTGCTGTTTGATGGGTCTGCCATAGCCGCCATGGTATACTCATCAGCATGATAGGTCGTCCCCTCTGTTCCGCGCTCGGCGTTTTTTTTGGACTGTGCCTTAGCAACGGTGAAGCCGCGAGCCAGAGCCAGCCCGTTGCGGTTCGTGTTGGCTCGTTCATTAATTCCGGTTCACCCAGCGATGTGCTGTTCAAAGACTATGCCGCCGCGTTGACCGAATCCGGTGGCGGAGCACTTGAGCCTAACCTGATGATTTACGGTGAAGCAGGCAGCGAGGAGCAGGCACTGGCCGCCGTCCGCCGTGGGCGGATTGAACTGGCGTCCAGTTCATTTCTGGCAGTCTCCAGCATGATCCCCGAAATCGAAGTGACCATGGCGCCGTTTCTGTTCGATAGCATTGAGGAATACGACTTCGTTTTAGACCGCTATCTGCTGGATGAGTTTCAGGCGTTGGTGGCGGAGAAAGACCTCACCGTGCTGCGCTGGATTGAAATGGGCGCGCAGAATTTATACGGCAAGAAGCCGATCCTGGCGCCCGAGGACGTGAAGGGCTACCGCATGCGCACCTCGTCGGACACAGCCACCCGGGTAATTTGGGAAGTGCTGGAGGCGGACATCATCTTTCTCGAAAGCTCGAACCTGATTCCCTCTTTACAGACCGGCCTGCTAGACGGCGGAGCGGCAGTGCCACTGGTCTATGGGGGGACCGGCATCACCGAATATGCCCGTCATTATACTCTCTCCAACCATTTCTATCTCGGCGGCTGGCTAGTGGCCAACCGGCGCTGGCTGGACGGCTTGCCAGATAACCTGAGACGAATCGTTGCGGACTCTTTTGCTTCCAACGCAGAGATCCGGTCCACCTTTCGCGCGTTGTCGAAAGACGTGGTCGAAGACAGCGCACGCGCAGGCACCACGGTGCACCGGTTAACGGACGCTCAACGGTCAGCGTGGCGCGAAGCCACCGCCCCAACCCATAAAAGACTCATCGAAGAAATGGGCGGCCGCTCTCAGCAGATTTACGATGTGATCCAAGAAGGCAAGCGGGCGTATCGGGCGCAGCTGCATTAAGCGAGGCTGCCAGGTCAGTCGTCTTCTAAACCACTGCCGAGGTCTTCGGGTGTGCTGCCAGCATCACTGTCATCTGCGCCCACCTCTTCATCCTCCAACACCTCTTCGCTTTCATCATCGTCGCCCACTTTGACGTTGTGCTCTTAGCCTTGCGTCTCGTGATCTTCTGCGGGTGCGATGACCCATTGCCACTCCAGATTGTCGATGTGGGTGGCGGTTTCAGGGAAAGTCAATCCGGGCAAAAGCAGTTTACGGATGACGGAACGGTTGCGAGAAAGGGCAAAACATTCGGTGTCCGCAATGATGGCGCCAATGACTTAAGGCAGTTGGCCGAGGCAACAAGATCAACGTCGCTGTGATGTGGAATACGGGCCGTCGGTACGGACATAGAGCCGCCGGGATGCTTACCGTCTTTCATCATGGCAAAGATGCCAGTGATGTCACCGGAGAGAAGTTTGACGTTAAAGTAATTTTCCGCTTCGGCACGCACTCGCGGCATGTGGAACATGTCGACCAGGCATACCCGTTCGAACCGGTCCGCCAGCGAGCACAAAGGAATTTCTATAGGCAGCCCAGAACCAAGAACAACGGCCGTGCCGAACTTGGGGCATTTTCAGCTGCGGTAACAATGAAGGTACGGCAATTGAAGGTGTGATCCGCCCAGGCGGGGTCGCCCCGCTTATAGCGGAACTCCAGGTCAATCAGTTTCTTCAAGTGTCCGTGCTTGCGCACTGGCTCGAGCGCAAACGTGGTCACGTAACGGAACATCTCCGCCAGCATTAGCCGCTGCACCTAAACCCAGCCGGGTCTTCATTTTACCGCCGGCCGAATAACTGCTCGATATCGGTCATTTTAATGGTCACATAGGTCGGACGTCCATGGTTGCACTGACCGGCATGGGGAGTGTGCTCCATTTCGCGCAGAAGCGCGTTCATTTCGGGACCGCCAAGGCGCCGTCCGGCGCGGATTGAGCTGTGGCAAGCCATAGTACCACACACGTCAGCCAGTTTGTCTTTCAGAGCCAAGGCCTCACCGAAATCGGAGACCTCGTCAGCGAGATCTTTGACCAAACCCTGGACATCGGTTTCCCCCAGCAGCGCCGGCACTTCGCGCACTACCACGGCGCCGTCGCCGAATGCTTCCAACACCAGCCCCAACTCTGCCAGCTCCTCTGCCCGGTCGACCAAGCGCTGTGCCGCCGCTTCATCCAGTTCAACAACCTCAGGCAACAGCAGCAGCTGCCGATTAATACCTTTGTCGGCGAGCATAGCCTTCATACGCTCATAAACGAGACGTTCATGGGCGGCGTGTTGATCAACGATAACCAAGCCGTCTTCACTTTGCGCAACGATATAGGTCTCGTGTACCTGGGCGCGGGCAACCCCGAGGGGAAAGTCCGCACTCGCCTCATCATCACCCTCAATGACGGCGGCCGTCGGCGCACCGTCATAGTTCATCTGTGATTCAGCAAGACCTGTTCCAGGGCCGGTACTATGAAGAGGCGCTTGGCCCGCCTGCGCTGCGCTAAACAAAGAATTAGATGCCCGCTGCGGCAACCTTGCGCCTTCGGGACGCATAGCACCTAACGCCGCGTCACTGACGGTGGTTGAGGCTTGATGACCGGCTTCCGAAAGCGCGTGCTTAAGTGCGCCGACGATGAGACCGCGCACCTTACCGGCATCGCGAAACCGCACTTCCGCTTTGGCCGGGTGCACGTTGACGTCAACTTCTTGCGGCGGGCACTCGAGAAATAACGCCAGATAGGGATGACGGTTAGAGGCGAGGAAATCCTGATAGGCCCCGCGGACCGCGCCGTGGAGCAAGCGATCACGCACCGGGCGGCCATTGACAAACATATATTGGGCCAGAGCATTTCTGCGGTTATAGGTGGGCACACCAGCGTATCCGGTCAGCCGGAAACCATCGCGTCCGGCATCTACGGGCACGGCGTTGGGGATGAAATCCTTCCCCACGACTGCACCAAGACGGGCCAAGCGGGCATCGAACAAGTCGCCGATTTCGGCGTCCAGTGAGAGACGGGTGCGGCCGTCGGCATTCAGGGTAAACGCCACATAAGGATGCGCCATGGCCAGACGATTGAGCATATCTACCGCATGATTAAGTTCGGTGCGTGCGGCTTTGAGAAACTTCAGCCGGGCCGGTGTCGCATAAAACAGATCGCGCACTTCAACACGGGTGCCGCGCGGGTGGGGTGCCGGCACAGGACCGTCACGCCGCCCCCCCGCAACCATGACATACCAGGCACTAGAGCCTTCCCGTGTGCGGCTGGTGATTTTCAATCGCGCTACAGCACCAATAGAGGGTAGCGCTTCACCACGAAAACCGAAGAAGCCGATATCGATGAGATCATCATCGGGAAGTTTAGAGGTGGCGTAGCGTTCGACGGCCAGCGCCAGCGAGCGATCATCCATGCCCGCGCCGTCATCAGACACAACAATAAGCGAGCGGCCGCCTTCATTCATGGTGATATCAATATGTGTCGCGCCAGCGTCAAGAGCGTTTTCAACCAGCTCTTTGACAACCGAAGCCGGCCGTTCAACCACCTCGCCGGCGGCGATCTGGTTGATCAGGTTCGGCGGCAAGATGCGTACGGTCATGTGGACGGCGTCTTTCTTCGGCGGCAAGATGCGTACGGTCATGTTGATGGCGTCTTTCATTGGGCGAGATAAGCGGCCAAGAGCCCTGCGGTTGAGGAGTCCTGCCCAGCGCGGGCATGGCCGGCTGCGATGTCAGAGAGCAATCCCGAGGCTAAGTGCTTGCCCAGTTCCACCCCCCATTGATCGAATGAGTTGAGTCCCCATAAAGTCCCTTCCACAAACGTGCGATGCTCATAAAACACGAGCAGGGCCCCTAGGGTTTCAGGTGATAGGGAGTCCAAGAGGATGGTAGAGCTCGGACGGTTGCCGGGACAGGATTTGTGAGCGGCGAGGTTTTCCCCGGATTCCTGGGAGATTTCTTCCGCTGGGAGGCCGTTCATGAGCGCCTCGGACTGGGCCAAGGTATTGGCAAATATTTTATCGCGGTTTGGGTCATTTTGCCCGTTTAAAGAGACTATGAATTCAACTGGAACAACCATTGGTGATTGGTGGATGAGTTGCATAAATGAGTGCTGACTCTCAGACCCGGAGCCGCCAAATACCACTGGGGCAACAGCGTGCGACACTGCGTCGCTACTACCTGTTACCCCTTTGCCGTTGCTCTCCATTACCAGTTGCTGCAGATGCATTGGCAGCAGACGCAAACGATGGTCGTAAGGCTGCACGACGAGCACAGGACAGTCCCAGAAATTGCGATTCCAGACATTGATGAGCCCAGCCAGAACCGGAAGATTTTGATCCAGCGGTGCTGATTCAAAATGCTGGTCCATGGCATGGGCTCCGGTGAGTAGCCGATCAAAAGCATCTTGCCCACAGCCGACAGCAACGGCCAACCCTATGGCCGACCACAGTGAGTATCTGCCACCCACCCAATCCCACATGGGGAACACGTTGTCTTGGGGAATACCGAAAGCGGCTGCCTCATCAGGATTTGCCGATACTGCAACGAAGTGTGCAGCAACGGCGTCAGCACCCAATACGCCGGTGAGCCAACGTTTCGCTGCGTCTGCATTGGTCTTGGTTTCCTGGGTAGAAAAACTTTTGGAGCAAACGATAAATAGAGTACGAGCCGGATCGGCAACAGACAGAACGTCATTCAGAGCATTACCGTCGACGGTCGCGACAAAGTCTGCATGAATGCCGCAATGCGTTCCCAAAGCCGTTACCACGCAGCGTGGTCCGAGGTCAGATCCACCAATACCGATATTGACGACGCGGTCGAATGACTGCCCGGTGTGTCCGGTGCAACTGCCATCGATTACTGACTGAGCGAATTCAGCAATGCGGTCCCGCGTCGCGGCAATGCCTGGCGCGACATCGACACCATCGGCCATATACGACCGGCCCGATGAATCGCGCAGCGCAACATGTAAAGCGGCGCGGTTTTCTGTGATGTTGATGGTTTCACCGGCAAACATCTGCGCGCGACGGTCTTCCACATTCATGGCCGCTGCCAGATCGAGCAGCAGGGAAACAGTTTCCACCGTGACCCGCTGCTTCGACAGATCGACCGTTAAGCCACCTTGGGTGTGTGAAAACCGCGTGAAGCGATCGGGATCGCTTTCAAATAATGATCGAATTTGAGTGCCGGCCAACGCATCACGATGACGGACTAAGGCAGCCCATGCATCAGTCTGGGTGGGATCAAGGGACGTCATCCGCTCGATTGTTTTAATTTAAGTTTCATTACAGCAGCAACCTTACCAGACAAGGCGCGCTGGAACCACTGCCCTCAGAACAGCCTTTAGTTTCCGCCTGCTTCTATACCAGAAGCCTCTAGGCCAACAGGCTGGCCAACCACCACCACCGTCAAATCTTCCGGCCGGTAGAGGCCAGCTGCTACGCGGCGTACATCTTCTAGGGTTATCGCCTCAATAAAATCATTCCGGCGGTCGAGATAGTCGAGGCCCAGATTATCTCGCTGGACCGACACCAAAATGCCCGCAATGCGGCCCGAAGAAGTAAAGCGCAACGGCCAGGCGCCGGTCAGATACATCTTCGCCCCTTCCAGTTCGTCGGCTGTTGGACCACTGGCTTGAAACTTTGCCCATTCATCACGAATGACGGTGATGCTCTCGGCCACAGACTCATTCCGTGTGCCGACCGAGGCCAACACCAGCGGTGATGCATCATAGGGCACGAGGTTGGTGCTGACGCCATAAGCCAGGCCACGCTTCTCGCGCACTTCTTCCATCAAACGCGACGCAAAGGACCCGCCACCGAGAATGTAATCGGCGATGATGGCCGTATACCAATCAGGATCCGTGCGTTTTAGCCCGCTGTGCGCCATATACACGGTGCTCTGCGGCACAGCTTTATCAACTACAACCGTACCAGCGTAGCGTGGTGAGGTTTCAGCCACGTGCCAATCTGCGTCGACAGACTCTGGCAAGTCGCCAAAAACCTGTCCAAGACGCTTTTCCAATTGATCTGGCGTGATGTCGCCGGTGACGCCGATCAGTAAACGGTCTTTGGCAAAGCGTTCGCCTGCGAAGGCCTTGAGATCTGCTTGGGTTATCTCTTGTATGCTCTCTGGTGTGCCGCGTGTGGGCCGCCCGTAGGGATGATCGGGAAACAACGTTTCAAACAAAGTCTTGCTGGCAATGCGTTGGGGTGATTCCGCTTCACGGGCCAGGCTGACCTGAATCTGCCGGCGGATGCGTTCCACCGGCTCATCATCAAACCGTGGCTCCGACAAGGCCGAAGCCAGTAAGCGGAACGCGTCTTCGGCGTTTGCCGTAACCGTGGTAAGCGAACCCGAGAAGGATTCCATACCGGCGTCGAAGCTAAGCTGGATGGCCATGTCTTCCAACTGAGACTGAAAAGCAAAGGAGTCGAGATCACCGGCCCCTTCATCAAGCAGGCCGGACACCATGTAAGACAAACCGAGTTTGTCGTCTGAGTCCATGGTTGCACCGCCGCGGAACTGAAAACTTACGGCAATAATCGGATTAGTGTGGTCTTCGGATAAATAGGCCGTTAGCCCGTCATCGGTTTTAACTTCGACCACGTCGATAGCCTGGGCAGAGATAGATACGCACGTGGCAAAGGCTACCGCTGCAAAAAGTGCCGTCCGCAAAACCGTCATGACGCGCCTCCTTTAGGGAGCAGCACACCGGTGCCGCTTGGCGCTTCAGTAAATATGCGTGCTGCGGCGGTGTTGACTTGCTCAGCCGTTACCTCAGCCATGCGGTCAGGCCATGATTCGATGTCGTCTAACGTCAGACCGACCGCAAGTAATGCACCGACCGCCCGGGCCGCATTGGTTGGTGAATCTTTGGCATAAACCAACTGTGCCTCGAGCCGTCTTATTGCGCGCGCAACGTCTTCATCAGAAACACCGTCCGCGAGAAACTTTTCTAACTCGGCTTCGAGTGCCGCTTCGACCGTATCGATGGATACACCGGGATTAGGAGAAACTGATAAAAAGAAGCGGCCATAACTGACCGCATCTTCAGAATAGAAAGTACCCGCACTGGAGGCTACAGCCTGATTAACCACGAGCGCTTGATACAAGTGGCTGGTCGACCCGCCGCCGAGAATTTCACTTAGCACCTGCAAGGCATAAACATCAGCCTGGTCGCCCACATTGACGCTGGGCGCGATATAAGACCGCTGCCAGCGGGGCTGACGCACACGGGCATCTTCCATGGTCACCCGGACATCAGCCGCTTGCGGCAAGAAGGTAGACCGTTCGCGCAACGTCACCGCATCAACGGGCTTGATCTTTCCGTAGGTGGCTTCGGCCAGAGGGCGGATTGCATCCAGGGTGATGTCACCGGCAACGACAAGAATGGCATTTTTTGGCGCATACCATCGCTGATAAAAATTGAACGCGTCTTCGCGGTTAAGGGCTTCAATTTCTTCCTGCCAGCCGATGACCGGGATGCCGTAGTGATTGGTAACCCACAAAGCCGCATCCAAACGCTCCGCCATAATTGATGCGGGGCGGCTATCGACGCGCATGCGGCGTTCTTCCAGCACTACATCCCGCTCAACTCTGACATCCTCTTCGCTGAGAATCAGGTTGCGCATGCGGTCGGCTTCCAGCTCCATCATTTTGGGCAGCCGGTCGACCGCGATGTTTTGGTAATAAGCCGTGTAATCATATGACGTAAAAGCGTTTTGCTGGCCGCCGTTTCGGGCGACCAAATCGGTGATCTCGCCGGCAGGATAAGTCGGCGTACCCTTGAACATGAGATGCTCGAGAAAATGAGCGATGCCAGACTTTCCCAACGTCTCGTCAGCAGAGCCGACCGTGTACCACACCATATGGCTGACGATGGGCACCCGGTGATTGGGGATCACCACAACCTGCATGCCGTTGCCGAGCGTGAAGGTCTCGGCACCAAATATGTCAGCGCTTACATCCCGCTGAGAGGCCGCTCCGAGCAAAGTGACGCAGAGGGCGAATAAAAAGCAAAACCGCATGGACATGATCCTTCGCCGGGAAAGAGTTGATGGCTCTATTTGGACTGCTGGGACACACCGGTCAACACCAGGGGCCCTTGGGAACCGTTCACATTGGTGCAACAGCGGGGTAGTGTCCGCCCCGAGAAGGCAAGAAGAGCAAAGTGAGACCCGCGCATGCAGTTACCCGTGTTCAAAACCACCGGGGAAATCCTTGAGTATTGCTGGGCGCATCGCCGCCGAATGGCCCTATATGTGGCAATTCCCATGGCCATTATAGCGCTCCTCTATATGGTCGCCTGGCTCTCCGGCACTGACCTCATGGATCCCAGCAATCCAACTCTTGCCATCCTGAGTATCATCAGTGCGATCGTTTTTCTGCCGTTCACCGTAACCTGGTATCGCGCCATCATCCTCGGCGACGAGGATCTCACCACACGCCCGCTGTTCACCCTGCGCGGGCTCGAAGGTCAAATGCTGGTGTGGCAACTGATCATTGGTTTAATCGTTCTCGGCGTGATTGTTCTCGGCGCATTCCCCATCAGCGCCATCCTTATGGTGCTCTCAGGCGTCCTCGGCCAGGCCACTGAAAAGGTTTCGGCAGCCGCATTGGGTATGTGGGGCGTCTTCGTCCTTACCGTATTCTGCCGCCTATCTTTGGTGCTGGCCATGGCCGCGACGGGACGGCCGGCCATAATCAGTGAAGCATGGGCAAAATCACGGGGATTGGGCACGCGCATGGCCGCTATCTATGTGCTGTGCTTATTACCTTGGCTGGCTACTTTTTTGCTACCAATTTTTGTTGGCGAAAGCATTGGCATGGTGCTGGCAGTTCTTGTCGGTTTGGTTTTTGCACCTTTGTACTATGCCTTACCGGCGACGTTGTTCGCGTTCGTATACGCCCGTATTGCCAACTCCATGTCGGCGGCTGGCGCCCCTCTTGATTTACAATCAAGCGTCGAAGCCGACGGCGGCGAAACAGACTCACCCCAGAATTTAAGTACTGAAGAGGAAGTGAACGCTGTTTTACAGCGTCTCGGCGCCTACATAGCTGATAAGCCGTTGGGCACGCCGGACGACATGCGTGCGCTCATCGATGGCTGGTTCGCCGACGCACCACTCCCCGACGGTGTGGCGACCGATGACATTGTGCTCAATGGCGTTCCCGCGCGCTGGGTCAGCGCCAGCGATGCAAATCCGGATAAAGTAGTGCTGATGTTCCACGGTGGCGGTTTTGTCGCCGGCAGCCCAACATCACATCAGCGCCTTGCAGCAGACGTGAGTTCCTTTTCTGGAGCCCGGACCTTGCTGGTGGATTACCGGCTTGCCCCGGAAGATCCCTACCCCGCCGGATTGGACGACTGCGTTGCCGCCTACACGGGGCTATTGGAGAGCGGCATTAAGCCTGGGCACATCGTCATGATGGGGGATTCCGCCGGCGGCGGTCTCGTCGTTTCCGCGGCACTGCGTCTCAAGGAAGACGGGTTGGATCAACCGGCGGCTTTGGTCGCTCTGTCACCCTGGGTCAACTTGGCCTGTGACGGCGAAACCATGGACACCAAGGCCAAGGATGACCCAACCACCAAACGCGATGATTTGTTGAGTATGGCGAAAACATACCTCAACGGATTGGACGCCAAGGATCCCATGGTTTCGCCCATCTATGGTGACTTGCGTGGACTGCCGCCATTGATGATACAAGTCGGCATGCGTGAAGTATTGTTGGACGACAGCCGCAAGCTCGCCGTGCGTGCACGTGCCGATGAAGTGCCAGTCATGTTAGAACAATGGCCTGGGATGTTTCATGTCTGGCACATATGGGCTGATTCATTGTCGGACGGACGGCGTGCGCTTGGCGGAATCGGTGCGTTTATAAGAAGTCAAATGGGATAGCCATGAAGAAGGAGCGAGATCCATGGGAGAAATCGTAGCGCTGGACGGCAGTCCGCTGAGTGTCGCTGTCATCAGTGTCGCCAACATGAATAAGTCGCAGCACTTCTATCGCGATCTCATTGGCCTGACGGTGCATGAAAAAACTAAGTGGTCTGGCCCCGACTTCGAAGAGCTATGGCAATTGCCTCACGGTGCCTCCGCTGACGCCGTGTTCTGCGAATTGCCCGGTTGCCCGGTCGGACGGGTCTTACTGCTCGACTTCGACGCAAATGACAAAACAACGATCCGCCCTGATGACACATCACGAGCCTATGGCTTGTTTAATTTGAATTTCTACACAGACGATATTCATGCCGACACGGAGAAGTTCAAAAGCAAAGGCTTTAAATTTTGGTCGGACCCTACCCATTACAAAATGTCTGGCGCGCAAGGCGCACCGACGGAAGTGATTTTTAATGGCCCCGATGGGGTTGCTATTAATCTGGTGGAATTAACCGGTGATGACCCAAAGACCCGTGTCGGGCAGATGCGGGCCTATGTGCAGGAACATGGCCGCACACCGGCAGGATACACGCCGGTGGTCACTACATCTCATGTGGCGCGCGACCTGGATAAAGCGGTGGCTTTTTACGAGACCGTTTTGAAAAGCGGTATCCTCATTGATGAGATTCTCGGCAGCCCTCAACAGAACAACTTCCTGGGTTTACCAAAAACTGCCAAGACGGCGGTTAAGTTCATGCAAGGCAACCACATGTTCGGCAAGATAGCCCTGTCCAGCCCGATCAACTACGAATGTGATGACTTAGTTCCCACAGCACACGCACCCAACATCGGCTATATTGCACAAATGTTTGAAGTGAATGATTTAGATTACTGCGTGCAGGCCTGCGCCGACTTGGAGGCCGAGACTTATGCGCCGCGGGGACAACATAACGTGCCCGGACTTGGCCTGGTGGACTCAATCACCGTACGCAACCCGGGCTCGGGTGCGCTGCAGTTAATCTTTAGAGCTTAAAAGATTCCCAGCACGGACGACCCGCCTTTGGAGATTACCGGGATCGGACCGTCGGTTGGGTCCTTGCCGAGGGCTTGATTCTGGTTGAGCCGCTTTTGTTCAGCAACAGGGTCAATAGGTGTGCCGAGTTGACGGTTTGAGCTCCAGAACACCAAACGGTCGGTAAAGCTGTCGCTCTCCGTCGCGAATGCAGAGGTTTCCCGGTCCAGCGTAACGCGGATACCCGGCAGAATGAAGTCGGCACCGGCACTATCGAGAAGCTCAATCTCACCTGCACTGAAGCCGCGCACACGGTAGCCGTCGAGACGATTGCGGCCAATGAGCGTGTTACGGGCCTGTTCCGCCGTGGTGCCTTCCTGTGGCCGCTCCGACCCTGGCGCGGGCGGACGGAGATTGTAGTCCGGTGGCATGACCAGGGGCGCCCGGCGTACGACGGCGAATTCATCAGGCAATGATTTATCAATACCGAGCGCGCGCCGTGTGTCGGAGCAGCCGCCTAGAACAGCGAGGGTACAGGCAGCTAATACGAGCGTTCGAACAGTGGCAGTCATGCAGGCCTCATTCCGGTGTTTTTGTAGGGCTATGGTGGTGGCGCGTGAGGAAGGCGTCAAGCATCCAAAATGCGACGCCGACGGTGATACAGGAATCTGCCACGTTAAATGTCGGAAAATGATAGCCGGCCACGTGAAAATCGAGAAAATCGACTACTGCGCCATAGTTGATGCGGTCAACGATATTACCAAGTGCACCGCCAACGATGAAGCCGATTCCAATGCCAATCATGCGGGTCTCGGCCTGGCGTAGCCACCACAGCAACACCCCAACAATAGCCAACTGGACCACCACCAGAATCGCAATCGTCGTCGCCTCCCCCGAGTTGAACAGGCTAAAACTGATGCCTGCGTTCCAAATTAGTCTGAGCTGAAAAAATGGCAAAATTTCGATCAACTCACGGGTGAAGTATGGGGTCTGGGTCACACCCTCCGGCCGGAACAGGCGGTCAACAATGTAGTGCTTGGTCACCTGATCTATGACAAAGGCGATGACGGCGACAATCAAGCCAAAGCGGATACTCAACTTCATGCCACGTCGGCCATTGCATCAACAGCGTCAGAACAGCGCCCGCAAACGCCTGGATGGGTTTGTGCGCCGACGTCAGGCAACACTTTCCAACAGCGGGCGCATTTTTCACCGTCTGCAGTATTCACCACCACACCGACTTCAGGCACGTCTTCCAGTGTAAACATATCTGCCGTCGGCACGCCCTCTTGGAGTGTGACATCGGACGTGATGCACACGTCAGCCATGTCGAGATCAGCGCAGGCGGCTATGAGATCTGCCGGGGCAGTGACAACTGGATGGGCCTGTAAACTTGATCCAATGGTTTTGGCAGCCCGCTCTTTTTCCAATGCACCGGTCACAGCACGGCGCAAGCGGCGCACGTGGGACCATTTTTCAGCCAAAGCATCATCGCGCCACGCCTCGGGAACGTCAGGAAACTGCTGCAAATGAATGGAGCCGTCGTCAGACGGATTGCGCGCCAGCCAGACTTCTTCGGCTGTGAAGCAGATGAACGGTGCCAGCCATTTCACCAAACAGTCGTAAAGCGTGTCGAGCACGGTGCGCGCAGCGCGGCGGCGCAGACTGTTGAAGGAGTCGCAATAGACAACGTCTTTGCGCATATCGAAATAAAACGCCGACAGCTCAATCGCACAGAAATGATGAAGCTCGTTAAACAGCCCATGAAAGTCATAGGTTTTACAGGCTTCGCGGATACGCTTGTCCATCTGCCACAGGCGATGCAGCACCCAACGTTCAAGCTCAGGCATTTCAGAAATGTCGAGACGCTCTGTCTCATCAAAGTCTGTAAGGTTGCCAAGCAGATAGCGGAACGTATTGCGAAGACGTCGATACAAATCGGACATCTGCTTAAGAATGTTCGGTCCGACCGACAAATCCTGAGTGTAGTCGGACGCCACCACCCACAAACGCAGGATGTCGGCACCGGATTGATCCATAATTTTTTGCGGATCGGTCACATTACCCAGAGACTTGGACTCCTTGCGGCCCTTTTCGTCGAGGACGAAGCCATGGGTCAGCACCGCCTTGTAAGGCGCGCGGCCGCGGGTGCCGCAACTCTCCAGCAATGAGGTATGGAACCAGCCCCGGTGCTGATCCGACCCTTCCAGGTACAGATCGGCCGGCGACTGCAGGTCGCCGCGCTGCTCCAGCACAAAAGCGTGGGTGCAGCCGGAATCAAACCAGACCTCGACAATGTCCTGCACCGGCTCCCACTCTTCGACATCGTATTCATTGCCGAGAAAGCGCGCGGGATCAGACGACAACCAAGCATCGGAGCTTTCTTCTTCGACGGCACGGGCAATACGTTCCGTCACCGCCGGATCGCGCAACACCTCGCCAGTTTTTTTACTGACGAATACGGTGATCGGCACACCCCATTGGCGCTGACGCGACACACACCAGTCGGGCCGGCTTTCGACCATGGCATGAATACGGTTGCGGCCCCGGGATGGCACCCATTGGGTGTCGTCGATGGCTTTTAGGGCATTCTCGCGCAGATCATTGGTGTCCATGGAGATAAACCACTGGGGCGTATTGCGGAAGATCAGCGGCGCCTTGGAGCGCCAGGAGTGAGGGTAGCTGTGCTCGAGCTTGCCTTCGGCCAGCAACCGGCCGCGCTCTTTGAGAGCATCGACCACGTCTGGGTTGACCTTGAACACATGCTTGCCGGCAAAGCGGGGCACGGTGTCGTAATAGAGCCCATCGCCATTCACTGTGTCCGGCACTCCAAGACCAACGTCTTTGCCAAGAAGAAAATCGTCCTCACCATGACCAGGCGCGATATGGACAAAGCCGGTGCCTTGTTCCGTTGTGACGAAAGACCCCGCATGCAACGGTACTTCAAAATCGAAGCCATCTTCACGCAGGCAATGGCGGCAGACGGTGCCGGCGAATTCTTGACCCTTATGATGACTAACGACGGTGTGGCCTGTGACACCAGCCTTGTTCAAAACTTCTGCCAACAACGCTTCGGCAACCGCAAATCGTTCTCCAACAAACGCGAGTGACTCGTCCGCTGTCTCTATAATTTCAACAACGGCGTAGTCAATATCAGCGCCGAACGCGATGGCGCGGTTGCCCGGTAACGTCCACGGTGTTGTCGTCCAAATGACGACCGCTTGGCCGGTAAGCGCTTCGATAGGTGACGACACAACGGGGAAACGGACCCAAACAGTTGTCGATGTATGATCGGCATATTCTACTTCAGCATCGGCCAAGGCGGTTTTTTCCACCACCGACCACAGTACCGGCTTGGACCCTTTATAAAGCCCACCGTTCTCGACGAACTTGCCGACCTCGCGGACGATGGCGGCTTCGGCGGCGTTACTCATGGTCAAGTAGGGGTTGTCCCAGTCGCCGATGACACCGAGACGTTTAAACTCTTCTTTTTGAATCTCGACCCAATGGGCTGCAAACTCCCGGCACTCCTGGCGGAATTCCAGCACCGGCACTTCATCTTTGTTTTTGCCCTGCTTGCGATAACCCTCTTCGATCTTCCATTCGATCGGCAGGCCGTGGCAGTCCCAGCCCGGCACGTAGTTGGCGTCGAAGCCCATCATCTGCTGCGCGCGGACGATGACGTCCTTGAGGATTTTATTGAGCGCATGGCCAATGTGCAGATGGCCGTTGGCGTAAGGTGGTCCATCGTGAAGGACGAATTTCTCGCGGTCCTTGGCATCTTCCCGCAGGCGCTTGTAGAGATCCATCCCATACCAGCGGGCCAAAAGCGCGGGTTCGAGCTTGGGCAGGCCGGCCTTCATGGGAAAGTCGGTCTTGGGCAAAAAGACCGTCGACTTGTAATCGGCGGATTCGGTTTCAGACGGGGTATCAGCGTCAGCGCCTGTAGTGGTTTTTGAATCAGTCATATCCGCAGAATCCGGCCGAGCAATGTGTTCTTTACGGGAAAAAGGCGCGCGGGAATACCCGATCCTGGCTTACAGGACCGGGGCGGTAATTCGCTCAGTAATCAGCAATATGATAGGGTGGGCGGTCATAGGGCGGGATTTAGCAGGGCTGCGGGGGTGAATCAAGCTGTGCTGCTGCTGATTAGTCACCAGATATCGGCACGAACGGGTAGGGATTGGCGGGGAAGTCTTGGTCGGCCAGGATCTCCCGGGCCCTCTCGCAGTCCCTCATCAGTTGGGTCTTGAGGGCTTCTATGCCGTCGAATTTTTGCTCCGGCCGGATGAACTCCACTAAGGCAACCCGCAACTGCTTTTGATAGAGGTCTTCATCAAAATCGAAGAAATGAACCTCAAGCAGGACATCGGTTTTGTTGAACGTTGGGCGGCGGCCGAAGTTGGCAACCGCATTGTACCAAACGGTTTCACCACCACGGTCGATACCTGCCCGTACTCCGTAGACCCCTTCACGGGGGTTGTGATGTTGGCCGAGCGGCAAGTTGGCGGTGGGAAATCCGAGATGACGGCCCCGTTGGTCGCCGTGCTCGACTCGGCCCGCAATTTCCCAATGGCGATCAAGGAGTACCGCGGCTTCCTTGCAGGCTCCTTCCGCCAGGAATTCCCGGATCGCCGTCGAAGACACCTGAGCCTTGGCATCAATTCTAAATTCCTCGACGGCTGTAACTCCGAATCCCGCTTCTTTGCCACGCGCTTTCAAAAAATCTGCATTGCCGCCCCGCTTGGTGCCAAAGACATAGTCATAGCCGACGACGACGTGGCTGACCTGAAGACCATCGATGAGAAATTTATCGACAAACACGTCGGCTGAATTGCTGGAAAAGGCAGCGTTAAATCTCTGCACATAGAGGAAGTCGACGCCCATGATTCGCATTTGGCGGCACTTGATGCGGAATGGACTAAGCCGGAAGGCGTCCTGGTTGGGTGTAAAAAAGGCCCGCGGATGCGGCTCAAATGTCATCACTGCCAGTGGCACATTTTTCTTGTGGGCAAGCGCTTTGGCTTTGCCAATGACAGCCTGATGGCCGCGATGCAGGCCGTCGAAATTGCCGAGCGCAACGACACATCCTTTGAGGGCTGCGGGAACATCATCGATGTAGCGAATAAGGCGCATAAGCGGTCTGGTTAGCCTTTAGCTGGGACCATCAACGTGGCCTCGCCCTCAAGCACTGGTTTATCATTGACCGTGCACACTGTCGAAAAGGTCACAAACTTTTTCTCAGGCACTTTTCCGGTCACCGTCACAGTGGCGGTGACAGTATCGCCGATTTTCACCGGAGCACGAAATTTAAGCGACTGGTTTACATATATAGATCCTGGGCCTGGCAATTTGGTGCCGAATACAGCCGAGATAAACCCAGCGGTCAGCATGCCGTGCGCGATGCGTTCTTTGAACATTGTCGCCGCAGCATAGTCAGCATCGAGATGAACGGGATTGGTATCACCGGAAATATCGGCGTACTTGATGATGTCCGCTTCTGTGACCATTTTGGTGAAGGCGGCCGACATCCCTTCATTCAAGTCTTCAAAGAAAGAACCGGTGGTGGAGCCGCCCTGAGCCATGCGAGAATGCCTTTCCGTAAGCGTGGTGAATTATGGGTATGAATTTGCGCGGCACACAATCAGGTCGGCTCAGCATGGTCAAGAAAAACGACCGGCCCCCCAACTACGCGCTTTTGTGTCGCGCGTTAGCCATAGCTAGCATCGCGTTAACTGCCTGCGCATCTCCATCGGGCGGGTGGCAGCAACTGGCCAAGAATGAAGCCCTGACTCAGGCCGACTACGCCGCGTGCCGGCGCCAGGCGGAGGAGTCTACCTTGGAACTGAGCCAATCCGGCCATCCGGGGTATGGCATCCTTAATGAGCGTGGCACGGGGCCCTTTAACCCTAGAGGAGACGACCCCATGGCCATTGCTGATAAATCAGACACCAGCGCGCTTTTTAATGCCCTGGTCGCCAATTGCATGACTCAGAAGGGCTATCACCAGCCTAGAGACAAATAAAACCGTTTAGGTAAAAAAAGCATTGCATGCGATTGAGGTTGGCCGGACCATAGGCCACTGGCCCAAATGAAGGCCATAGGTGGGATCATAGGAAAAATGCATGGCCATACGGCGTCAGGATGCTTTGGGGTATCAGGTGGGTCTACTCAGCCGCCTTTTTGATCGCGCCTTGGAGCAGCATCTCTCAGGCTTTCAGGTTCTGCCCGGTCAGTTCCCAGCGCTCGTGATGTTGTATGAGCAAGACGGCCTCACCCAGGCCGATCTGTGCAAACGCATTCAGGTTGAACAACCGACCATGGCCAACACCTTGAACCGGATGGAACGGGACGGCTTGATCCGTAGAGTTCCCGATCCGGACGACAAGCGCCGCGCGCGCGCGTATCTCACTGACACCGCGAAAGGGTTCAAACAGGACCTGATGGACAAAGCACGGGAAGTTCCAAGCCAGGCATTGAAGGGGCTTCCGACATCAGAGCAAGATGCCCTGTTCCGTCAGCTGGCTCAGATGATCGAAAATCTAAAAGATGATGAAGACTGAACGCCTGAGACCCGGAAAGCGTTATTCATCCGTGTCCGGCAATTAATCGCTTGACCACAGGACGAGCCGGCCAGCCTGTGCCAACTTCTCAATGCCGTTGCACATACTCGTGATTGCGCGATCGGCCTGCGCCCAACCCATTTTCACCATGAACTGGTTTAGGCTACGGCCAGCGATGAAACATATCGACATCAGTCGCCCCTCAGAATCGTTTGAATTGTCACGGCATTCGATCTGGCGGCCTTTCAAATCCTCCGCAACCGGCGGCGCAAAAGCCAAAATCAGAACGGCAAAAAGGGCACAAGACGCCCGTAGCCATAATTTACGTTCACTGGCCGGACACCGGCGCTGGTAAGGGTCGGTCAGTAGAGGGGGGCATTCCTCTGTAAAACCTTCCAGCTAAGGACTAGCGCAAGCGAATCGTATCATTTGGTTACGCTAATTCGATGCAAGAAAACGATCAAAACACGATTCTAAACCGGCGTAGAGGGGAAAATTTCCTTCCCTTGCATTATTTTGGACCATTTGATCTGATTGTAGTGAATAAATGGTTGATTCTAAGGTGGGCCCTGGTCCATGGATACGCCCACGTTGTCCTGCCAGGGTAAGGTGGGCGTATTCATACGAATCAAACGGCCCAAATGATTGGGTGGGGTTTAATCGTTGTTAAGGAAAAGGGGACCGCACACATGCGGAACGCTATGGGAATATTTTTGTCGGCCCGTACAGGGTCTATAGCTGTCGGACTCCCTATTTTGCTGGCTTTTACGCTAGCTACAGGATTCTCGGCATCGGCCCAAGTGCTAGACGCTAACAAACAAGAAGTGAAGTTGGCGCAGGCCGAGGGTAACAAGGCGCAGGAACAGATCAATTCGCTAGATGATGACACATCGGCCCTCGAATCCGAATACAAGGCGGTCTTGCAACAGCTCGATACGCTGCGCCAGTACAATGATCAGTTACGCGAACTTATTGCAGCGCAGGAAGCGGAAATTATCGTTACGCAGCGCGATATCGATCGCGTCACCACGATTGACCGGGAAGTTGTGCCTCTGATGTTGCGAATGGTTGATGGTCTGGGCCAGTTCGTCGAACTCGACGTACCTTTCCTGATTGAAGAGCGCCGTAACCGTATTAATAGCCTTAAGTCTCTGATGTTGCGTGCTGATGCCACCCCCGCCGAGAAATTCCGCCGGGTGCTTGAGGCCTATCAGATCGAGAACGAATACGGACGTACCATCGAAGGATACCGCGGAGTTGTTAATACAGCCGACGGCCGTCAGATCACTGTCGATTTCCTTCGCGTTGGCCGGGTCGCGCTCATCTACAAGACCCTGGATGACGAGCAAATTGCGCGTTGGAATAAAGCGGGTAATCAGTGGGAAGCCATCGATTCAGACTTCGTTTCGCCTGTAAAGAAAGCGCTGTCCATCGCCCGTGAGCAGGCCGCGCCTGACCTTCTTCTTTTGCCGATCGATGCACCGGAGGCCGCCCAATGAGCCGCACAACAAAATTATTAACGGCCGCAATATTGATGGCCGCCGGACTGGCGGTATCGGCTCCTTCCGTCTGGGCTCAAGCTTCTGCTCCAGCTCAATCCCTGCAAGAACTTCTTGGCCGCGTCAAAGAAGGCAGAACGGCCGACAATGCTGATAACCAGCGCCGCGTCCGGGAATTCCAGCAAGCGAAAGCTGCCCAGCAACGCCTTCTCGATGAAGCCAAGGCGGCTGTGGTGCGGGAAGAACGCCTCAGTGAGCAGCTCGAAGCCAACTTCCAGGAAAACGAAATTCGCCTGGCTGAGCTTGAAGCTGTTCTAGAAGAACGCCTCGGTGCCTTCGGTGAACTGTTCGGTGTTGTCCGGCAGGTTGCGGGTGACACCCGCGGTCAGCTGCGTCAGTCGATCGTCAGCTCTCAGCTGCCCGGCCGTGAAGATGCCATCGACAAACTGGCGCAAAGCACGGAACTACCGAAACTCGAACAACTTGAAACGCTCTGGTACACGCTGCTTGAAGAAGCCGCTCAGCAGGGTGGTGTCGTCCGCTACCAGGCGCCTGTCGTAACCGTCGATGGCAATGAAAGAATTGCCGAAGTGGTCCGTATCGGTCCGTTTACGGCTTTGTCTGAGGGCAAATTTGTTGATTACCTGCCTGAAACGCAACGCCTGACAGAATTGGCCCGCCAGCCGAGTGCTATATTCGTTAGCGCTGGTGAAGACACCTTTGGCGCCCAATCCGGCACGGTGACGGCAGCCGTCGACCCCTCCCGTGGCGCCTTGCTTGGTCTTCTGATCCAGACCCCTTCATTGCAAGAGCGGATCGACCAAGGCGGCCTTGTTGGCTACGTCATCATCACACTCCTCGTACTGGGCATCTTGCTGGCTCTCGTTCGTATTTTGACCCTGTCGACGACAGCAGCGCGGGTAAGTGCGCAGAAGAAGCAGTCTACCGGCAATGCCAATAATCCGCTGGGCCGAGTGATGCAGACGTATGAGAAGAACCAGGGCATAGACGTTGAAAATCTCCAACTCAAACTGGACGACGCTATTATCAAGGAATTGCCAGCCCTGGAACGTGGGCTATCGACCATCAAGGTCCTGGCAGCCATTTCGCCAATGCTTGGTCTGCTGGGTACCGTGACTGGGATGATCGAAACCTTCCAAGCGATTACCTTGTTCGGGACCGGCGATCCCAAGATGATGGCCGGTGGTATTTCACAAGCCCTGATCACCACCGTTCTTGGCCTCACCGCTGCCATTCCGCTGATCCTGTTGCACTCCATCGCTTCTGGCCGTTCCAAGGCTGTGGTTGAAGTGCTTGAGGAGCAAAGCGCCGGGATCGTCGCAGGCCACGCAGAGAGCGCATAATGGGAGGCGATTTCGACATTTTCGGCCAGATCCAGCAGTTCCTGGAGAAGGGCGGACCTGTTCTCAACGCCATTATGGTAATCACATTCTTTATGTGGGCGCTGATTATGGAACGGTTCATTTACTTTGCCCTGTTTCACAAGCAAGTCGTTGCTAATGTGGTGGGCCGATGGAATGCCCGGCCTGACCGAAAGTCTTGGCATGCCCATCAGATTCGCTACCAATTGATCTCGGAAGTGCGAGAGAACACAGTCGTGGGGTTAGGTTTCATTGCCACCCTAGTGGCGCTGTGTCCCATGTTCGGGCTTTTGGGAACTGTGACGGGTATGGTCGAAGTGTTTGATGTTATGGCCATTACCGGCTCATCCAACCCGCGCGCGATGGCCGGTGGCGTGTCGAAAGCCACGATCCCAACCATGTCCGGAATGGTGGCTGCACTATCTGGCCTCTATTTCAGTTTCCGCCTTGCCCGTAAAGCGCAAACGGAAGTGCTTGAGGTGGCTGAGCACCTCGAGCTCGATCACTAAGGAGATACGTCGTGACAGCAAGACGTCACAAAGCTGGTCAAGATGAAGCCGAAGTCGACATGACCCCGATGCTCGACATCGTGTTTATCATGCTGATTTTCTTCATCGTCACTGCGACCTTCGTCAATGAACGCGGCCTTGATGTGACCCGACCGGACTCAGAAGATCCGCCGCCAACGAAGGCGGTGACTATTCTGGTTTCTATTTCAGCAGCCGGTGTCATTTCCATGGAAGGCCGGGATATTGATGTGCGGGCCGTGCGCGCCAATGTGGAACGCCTAATCGCAGAAAACCCGGATAGCTCGGTTGTTGTTCAGTCGCATCCCTTATCTGAGAGTCATCTCATGGTCGGTGTAATGGACCAGGCCCGGCTTGCCGGCGCCGCGGGTGTGTCCATTGCTGAACTCAACTAACGGAGGCGTAGCGTGGGAGCCCGTCTAGCACAAAAAGAGAAAGATGAAGCCGCGGTCGACATGACTCCGATGCTCGACATCGTGTTCATCATGCTGATCTTCTTCATCGTCACCGCAACGTTCGTCAAACAGTCTGGCCTTGAAGTCATCCGGCCACCTGCTGAAACCGCAGAAGACCAGCGCCGGGTGAGCATTCTGATCGCCGTTGGAGATGGTGGCGAAGTGTGGATGGACAACAAAGAAGTGGATGTCCGGTCCGTCCGGGCTGGGGTGGAAAAGCTGTTGGCCGAGAACCCATTGGGATCAGTTGTTATTCAAGCCGATACAAAATCCAAATCTGGCATTCTGATGCAAGTGATGGATCAGGTCCGTCAAGCTGGTGCCCCGGGGACCGCGATCGCCACCGAAAAAGACTAAGTGGTACCAAAGCCAAGAAAACTGCTACATTTAAGCTATGGATTGGTCTCTGGACCGCGTCAAACTGAAATACGGCGGCCCAAAAGCAGGGAGTAAGCGATGAATTCCAACACTATGCGCGTAGGGGCCTCTATTCCCTTAGCCGTCGTCGTCACCATCTCCCTGTTCTGGCTCATGAACTACCTCATTACCCATGGCATGGATGCCATTACCGAGGAAGTGCAAGGCGCTGCCATCGACTTTACCCGGGTTGACCGGGACGAGAGCGTACAGGCCAAAGACCGTGCCTTGCCGGACCGGCCAGACAAGCCCGATGCGCCACCGCCACCGCCACCCATGAACCTCAACGCCTCGACAGCACCTGATTCGGGTGGGGTTGGCATTAACGCCCCTGCATTGTCGCGCGGACTCAACTTGGACCGCTCCGGCCTTGCTGCCCCAACGGACGGAGATGCTATTCCGCTGGTGCGTATTCCGCCGCAGTATCCGCAGCGCGCGGCCTCGCGTGGCATTAATGGATGGGTACAACTTGAATTCACCATCACTGAAAGCGGTGGGGTTGCCGACATTACCGTCGTCGCCGCTGAACCCACCGGCTACTTTGAGCGCGCCGCTGAACGAGCCCTCGGACGGTGGAAATACAAACCGAAAATCGTCGATGGTCGGCCGGCCCGGCGGTACAATAACCAGGTGGTCATCACCTTTGAGCTTGAACAGTAAGCGCACGCAACTGAAACGCTGTGGGCCATCCGCAGCCATAGGAGGCTAGACCCGATGAAATTACGCACTTTACTAGGGGGAGCTGTCAGCTTTGCAGTTCTGTTCAGCGCCACCGGTGGCGACCTGACTGTGCCGACTTTCTCTGGTGGCTATGCCCAGGCCCAGGAAGAGAAAAAGCCGCAAAAACCAAGAACTGTCAAAGTTCAAGCGATGAAGAAGCCAACTTTCGAACGGCTCACAGCGGCTCAAGCGGCCATCGAACTTAAAGATTACGCCACCGCAGATATTCAGCTTCGTGAAGGCTTGGCAGACAAGAAAACTAACGAATACGAAAAGGCTTCCATGTGGATGACCTACGCGTATCTTTTCGCAGAGCAGGAAAATTATAACGGCGCTATCACGGCGTTCCAAAATGCCATCGGCCTGAGCAATCCCGACGAAGGCATCGGCCTTCCGCCCGGCCAGGTGATTTCCACCAAATATAACCTCGGCCAGCTTTATATGGTGGTCGAGCGTTACCAGGATGCCATCAACATTCTGGAGGAATGGCGCCGGGAAGCGGAAACCGTAACCGCGGGCGCCTTGGTTTTGCTGTCCAACGCCTACTTCCAGATCGAGCAATACCGCACCGCCATTCCACTGGTCATCGAAGCCATCGACCTTGAGCTGGAACCACGCGAACCATGGTATCAGCTTCTGCTGGCAGCTTACTTTGAGCTTGAAGACTATGTGGCAGGGGCAGACTTGCTGGAAGTTATGGTCGACCTATTCCCGACCAAGAAAACATACTTCATCCAGTTGGCCGCGCTGTATGGCGAATTGAACCGGGATGACGATTCTTTTGCTATGCTGGTCATGGCCGATAGGCAGGGCTTTCTGACAGAAGAATCTGAACTGGTACGCATGGCGCGGATGTACATGTTCCAGGAGACACCGATCAAAGCAGCGGGAATTATTAACCGCGGATTTAAAGACAAATCGGTCAAGCGCACACCGGACCACTTGGAAATTCTCGCCAACGCCTATTTCAACTCGCGCGAATTTGGTAAAGCAATTCCGCCGTTGAAGGAAGCTGCCGACCTCTCAGATAAAGGTAAATTGTCATATCGCCTTGGCCAGGCCTATCTGCAAGACGAAAAGTGGGCTGATGCAGAAGCGGCATTGGGCAAAAGCCTCGATAAAAAAGGCCTGACCAAAGACGAAGAAGGCATGGTGTGGATGCTCATCGGCATCACCCAGTTGGAGCGAGACCGCTTTACCGCCGCCCGCCGCTCTATGCGGCGTGCCACCAACTATAAAAACACTAAGTCTGATGCTGAAAAATGGATCCGCTTCCTCGATCAGAAGATTGCGTTTGCCGGTTTATAACCCGCGCATTCATTTCGAATTTTCCAGAGCCGCCGCTGAGACCTTCAGCAGTGGTTTTGTTTTGGGCAGGTCGCAAAACTCGGGCCGTATAATTCGACTCTTATGAAATGGCTTCAACAAAACCCTCGCCGGAACGGCAGTACAAAGCCAGGTTCGCTTCTTTCGCCTTTCGCAGGGCAAAGGCTGTCGGGCCAGACAAAGCCGCAACGGCGCGGATCCCGACACGCGCGGATTTCTCGACGATCTCATAGGAGCACCGGCTTGAGATCATAACAAAGCCGTCTGAGAAGTCGGTTCCGTCAGCCGCTAGGGCGCCGATCAATTTATCGAGGGCATTGTGACGCCCGACATCTTCCCGCACGCATATGATTTCACCATCAACGCCTACCCAGGCTGCGCCATGAACGGTTCGGGTGCGCGCGCCGAGTGGTAAATGATCTGAGAAAAGCGCGTGCGCTTTGGCCAGAGCTGCAGATGCGAGAAATGCTTTCTCGTCCGTAACACGCGGCAGGCTTTCAAAAAAGACATCAGCATTCTCAAGCCCACAAACACCACACCCGGCCCGGCCGGCCATATTGCGCCGGCGTTGCCGCGCATCAAGACGCTCGAGCCGCTCAGACGAAATTTTGAAGCGAAGATCAATGCCCCGCTCCTCCTGATGAATATCGATGGACGAGATGTCACCAGGCGAATCGATCACCCGTTCCGTGAGCGAGAACCCGACAGCGAAATCGACAAAGTCCGCCGGTGTGGCCAGCATGACGGCATAATTGCGCTGGTTGTAAACAAAGGCGACCGGTGTTTCCTCGGGTACATCCCATTCAGGGGCCGATGAAACGCCACTGGTTCTGATAATACGATCGGTCGGTGGCGGCGTGCCAAAATGATTGACAGTGACCACGTTACTCTGCGGTTTCCAGGTCAGCAGCATAGTCGACCCGGCGCAGACCGGGCGTGGACTCAGCGTACTCTTCTTGCCATGTGGACAGGTGATTGGCCGGCGTCACTTCCACAGCGGTCACTTTGTATTCGGGGCAATTGGTGGCCCAGTCCGAGTTCTCCGTGGTGACAACGTTCGCACCGGTTTCCGGGTGGTGGAACGTCGTGTAAACAACACCCGGTGCCATACGGTCTGATACCACCGCTTTCAACGTCGTCTCGCCCTTGCGGCTGCGCATGGAAACCCAATGGCCGTTCTGGATGCCGCGTAATTCAGCATCGGATGGGTGAATCTCCAAAACGTCTTCATCCCACCACAATGCGTTCTCCGTCCGCCGCGTTTGAGCGCCGACGTTGTATTGGGACAGGATACGCCCCGTTGTCAGGATGAGCGGGAATTTACGGTTGGCTTTCTCTGTTGTCGGGATATATTCCGTCAGCACGAACTGTCCTTTACCGCGGACGAACTCGTCGATGTGCATGATCGGAGTTCCCTCCGGCGCAGCATCGTTGCAAGGCCATTGCACGCTGCCACCTTCATCCAGTTTGGCATGGGATACACCGGCAAAGGTCGGTGTGAGCGCTGCGATCTCATCCATAATCTCCGCAGCAGAATTAAACTGCATGTGATCGTACCCAAGCGCCCTGGAAAGATTCTGCGTGACCTCCCACTCATTTTTGCCCGTTACCGGCTTCATCACCGGCCGAACGCGATTAATCCGCCGCTCTGCGTTAATGAAGCATCCGTCTTTCTCTAGAAAGGAGGTGCCTGGCAAGAAAACGTGGGCAAAGCGCGCCGTTTCATTAAGAAAAAGATCTTGGACGACAATCACATCCATGGCCTTGAGTGCGGCCTCCACATGCAGGGTGTTGGGGTCTGACTGGGCGATGTCTTCGCCTTGCACATAGAGCCCCTTAAAGGTACCCGCACAGGCTTCATCAAACATATTGGGAATCCGGTATCCCGGTTTGGCGTCTTGGGTCCGCCCCCAGGCCGCTTCAAATTGCGCGCGCGCGTCGTCGTCGGATACAGGACGATAATCTGAGAACTCATGGGGGAAGGAGCCCATATCGCAGGACCCTTGAACGTTATTCTGGCCCCTCAGCGGATTTACGCCCACACCACGGCGGCCGATGTTGCCGGTGACCATGGCCAAGTTGGCCATACCCATGACCATGGTCGACCCCTGGCTGTGTTCGGTCACCCCGAGACCATAGTAAATGGCAGCGTTGCCACCGGTAGCGTAGAGCCTTGCGGCGGCACGGATATCGTCTGCCGGAACACCGGTGATCTCGGATACGATTTCAGGAGAATTCTCATCCCCTTTGATGAATTCAAACCAGTCGGCAAAGGACGGCTGGTCGCAGCGTGCGCGGACAAACTCTTCGTCCGTCAGGCCTTCCGTTACAGCCACATGGGCGAAGGCATTAATCAGCGCCACGTTGGTGCCGGGCTGCAAGGGCAAGTGATACGCGGCTTCAATATGCGGCGTGCGCACCAAATCAATCGCCCGCGGATCAGCGACAATAACCCGGGACCCTTGACGCAAACGCCTTTTCATTTGCGAGGCAAAGACGGGGTGCGCATCGGTCGGATTCGCGCCGATGACCAACATAACGTCGGCTTCTTCGACGCTGTCGAAGTCTTGTGTGCCCGCCGATGTACCGTAGGTTTGCTTGAGGCCGTATCCCGTCGGGGAATGGCACACCCGCGCGCAGGTATCGATGTTGTTGTTGCCAAAAGCAGTGCGTACCATTTTGACCACGGCCCAGACTTCTTCAATGGTGCAGCGGCTTGAAGAGATTGCGCCGATAGATTTGCGGCCATGGTCCTTCTGCACCTGCTTCAGGCGTGTCGCGGCAAACGCTATGGCCTCGTCCCAGGTCACTTCGCGCCATGGGTCTGTGATGGCGTCGCGGATCATTGGCGCGGTAATGCGCTCCTTGTGGGTGGCATAACCCCAGGCAAACCGACCTTTAACACAGGAGTGTCCATGGTTTGCTTTGCCGTTTTTCTCTGGGACCATGCGAACGACTTGGTCGCCCTTGAGCTCTGCTTTGAAGGAACAGCCGACCCCACAATAGGCACAGGTGGTCAGCACAGTCCGATCGGGTACTCCGAGTTCCACAACGGATTTTTCCTGGAGCGTTGCGGTTGGACAGGCTTGGACACAGGCGCCGCAAGACACACACTCTGAGTCGAAGAAGGTTTCTCCTATGCCGGCAGCAACCCGAGAGGCAAACCCGCGGCCTTCAATGGTCAGAGCCAGTGTCCCTTGCACTTCATCACAAGCGCGAACGCATCTAGAACAAACGATACACTTGGAGGGGTCGTAATCGAAGTATGGATTGGATTGATCCTTGCCTAATGCCGTATGAGAGTCACCTGCGTATCCGTAGCGGACGTCGCGGAGGCCAACGACGCCGGCCATGTCCTGAAGCTCGCAGTCCCCATTGTCGGAGCAGGTGAGGCAGTCAAGCGGGTGATCTGAGATATAGAGTTCCATTACCCCACGTCGCAGGTCGGCCAAGCGCGGCGTTTGCGTACGAACGACCATACCCTGAGAAACGGGGGTGGTGCAGGACGACGGTGTACCGCGACGGCCTTCGATCTCCACCAGGCACAACCGGCAAGAACCGAACGCTTTCACAGAGTCCGTTGCGCATAGCTTGGGGATCGAGAGATCAGCTTCAGCCGCCGCCCGCATAATGCTCGTGCCTTCAGGAACTTCGACGTTAACGCCGTCGATTTCAAGCGCGACCACACGCCCACTCTTGGGCCCGGGCGTTCCAAAATCCTTTTCTGTAAGAAGGGCCATGGTCTGCGTCCTCTACTCTACGGGCTGCCGTGCAGAGTTAAAATCGTCCGGAAAGTGTTTCAGTGCACTTTTAACTGGCATGGGCGTCAGCCCACCCATGGCGCAGAGTGACGCATCCGTCATAAGGATACAAAGATCGTTAAGCACCTTCAGATTCCCTTTGAGGTCTTCACCAGCAATGATCTTATCAAGAGTTTCCTTACCGCGTACCGACCCAATGCGGCAGGGTGTACATTTTCCGCAAGATTCAATTTCACAGAATTCCATGGCAAATCTAGCTTGTTGTGCCATGTCCACCGTATCATTGAACACCACAACGCCACCATGGCCCAGCATGGCGCCAGCGTCAGCCAGTGATTCATAGTCCATCGAGACATCAAAACCAGTTTCGGGAATATAGGCACCGAGCGGACCGCCCACCTGTGCCGTGCGGACAAGGTGTCCGCTCCGAGTTCCTCCACCGAAGTCATTCACCAATTCAGACAGGGTCACGCCAAAGGCTTTCTCAACAAGGCCGCCGCGCGCAATGTCACCGGCTAACTGGAATGGCTGCGTGCCGCGTGACTCTCCTTGGCCATAAGTTTTGTATGCATCTGCACCCCGCGACAAGATGAACGGCACGGCCGCCAAAGAGAGCACGTTGTTCACAATGGTGGGTTTGCCGAACAGACCAGAGATCGCGGGAATCGGCGGCTTAGCCCGCACCTGCCCACGCTTACCCTCCAGGCTGTCCAGCATGGATGATTCTTCACCGCAAATATAAGCGCCAGCGCCGACGCGCATATGCATATGGAACGCCTGACCGGACCCGGCGATATCATCACCCAATAGGTTTGCGCCTTCCCATATAGCGATGGCGGCGCGCATAGACTGGATGGCATGGGGATATTCTGATCGGATATAAATATAACCCGTGTCGGCGCCGACCGCGCGACCGGCGATCACCATGCCCTCAAGCAATGCAAAAGGGTCACCTTCCATCAGCATGCGGTCGGCGAAGGTGCCGCTGTCCCCTTCGTCGGCGTTGCAGCAGATGTATTTCTGATCGGCAGAAGCGGTCCGTGCTGTTTCCCATTTGATACCAGTCGGGAAACCAGCGCCGCCACGACCACGTAACCCCGAGGATTTAACAGCCACAACGATTTCCTCAGGGCCGAGCGATAACGCTTTACGGAGACCTACGAGCCCGCCGTGTGCTTCGTAGGCTTTCAAGTCGAGTGGATCGATGAGACCACAGCGGGCAAAAGTCACCCGCTCCTGATTTGCCAGGTATGGAATGTCGTCTGTCTTACCGTGACTCAGCGCATGCGCACCACCGGATAAAAAATCGGCCTCAAATAAGCCTGACACGTCTTCCGGGGTCACAGGCCCGTAAGCCATGCGCCCGTTAGGCGTATCAACCTCCACCAGCGGCTCAAGCCACAGCAGTCCACGGGATCCATTGCGCACGAGGTTGATTTCAAAATTGTGTTTCTGCGCTTCATTCAACAGCGCAGCCCCGACATCATCGGCGCCAACCGACAACGCGGCAGCATCCTTTGGCACGAACACGGTGACAGGTGCAAAGCTCATGAACTGGCCTCCAACACCAGCGCGTCAAACCGCTCAGCAGTGACCCGGCCGTGCAACGCCCCGTCAACCATGACAGCAGGCCCCAGTGCGCAATTCCCGAGGCAATATATCGGCTCCAAAGTAACATCACCGTTTACCGAAGTTTCACCCATCGCGGTCGACAGTGTTTCTTCAGCATGATCCTTGATGGATTTGCAGCCGACGGCTTGGCAAGCTTCGGCCATACAGATTTTGATGATCGTCTTACCCGGACGCTTGCGGCGGAAGTCATGGTAGAAACTAACGACACCGTGCACTTCGGCGCGGGTGAGATTCAATGCGTCGGCAATACTTCTCAGATCTTCGTCACTCAAGTGACCTGCACAATTCTGAACAACATGTAGAATCTCAATGAGATTTTCAGGCCGGTTGCCAAAGCCCTTACAGGCGTCCACGACTAATGGATTTTGATTTAGCTCAGGCATACGTAATCCCACATTGTTGCTAGGGTTTCACCGTATGACGGAAAACCCTTCGATTTAGTCAATCTTAGAGCAATTTCAGTGGTTTGCAGACCTGAATCATACCTGCTTAGAACAAGCCGCGTCTGAATTGGCTGGGCACGTCCATGGAAGGATTGCCGTCGAAAAAATTGAACGGCCGTAAGGTGAAGTGGTGCCATTTGGCCGGCATGATCGGCCAATCTTCCACCCGTGTCGGATGATGAAACCCCATGGTCACCCAAAGCACGACGTCTTCATTGCGCACCGGGGCCGCATCGCTCGTGTAGTCCGGTAGGCCGTCTCCACCCTGACTTTGGGTGGGGTAAGCACCGCCGGCATAGCGCTCCATGGCATCGAACTGCGTGATCCACAGAGGATTGGCGGTAAAGGCCGCGCGCTGTTGTGAATAATCATCGGCTGACAATTTCGATAGGGCTTGGTGCCCCGTTTCCACATGAATACCGGGATGGTGACCGAGATCGGTTTTTTTGCCTTCATTGACCACGCGCCAGACCTGACCATATTCAGAATGATCCACCGCTCCTTCACGTTCGGTAAAACTTTTCTCATAACCGTAAAGGCTGCGGCGGGGGCCCTCTTCCGGTGACAGCCGGCGCGGCGTAATCGCTGCTGTTTCTAAACTGTTGGCTGTTCCGTCTACATCAAGGTCGACACGAAAGGACAGAAAGTGATCATGCCATACGGCGACAAGGCCAGGAGCAACCAAATCTCCGGTTGCGAGGTCAGCCGCAGCGGCAGGATCGTCAGCGCGCTGGGCTGCGACGCCTTTGACGGCATCAATACCAGTGGCGCCAACATCAACCCGGATGTTGCCATGCAAGGCAAACACATAGTCGATGACATAATCGTAGTTACCGATGGTCGGAATGTGGCGCACCACAAGTTCAACGTCTGGGCGGCTTTCCAGAACCTGATTTTGGTCGGCAGCATGACGCCACAAAGGCCGGCCCGTATTGCGCTCGAATAGACAGAGAATGGTGTCGGAGGTTTCAGCCTCTCCCGACGCGTTGGGAAGAACCACATCGCGGTAGATGGCGTCCGCCGGGCAATCGACCCCTTCTGCGAGGGGCGTTGATGTCGCGCCAAAGCCGTACTCTCCCGTATCCAAGAACGTGCGGAAGTACCAGCCGGGGCTGGCATCCATATAGGGCACGAACATTTCAGACGCATGGATTTGATAGGCGATAGAGCGGTCCTTCTTACCGTCACGGTAATTTATAAGAGAGAGAACCAAGCCGTCGCGGCGTTCCATGCGCATATGGAACGACCAGTTTTGCCAGGACACCACATTGTCCGCGAGAGCGATATTTGATCCGCGCGGAACATCTTGACGGACGGGCCGGAGTTTTGGCCGGGTGGATATTTTTTCTTCTTCGTAAACGTGATCATCCTGACTTACGGGAACGATCCCCGTGTCGATTACGTCCAACACCTCACTCGTATCCAGATCGACAAGGCCATATAATCCTTCCACCGGATGGGCGAAGGTATTTCCGCTACCAAATGTTTTGTCATAGCAGTAGACCCGACCAACGCGTCGGTCCTTCTCGTCGGCCAGATTGAAATAACCGGGCGTCACTGGAAAACAAGAGACGTCGTCGAGGTCCTCATAGCCACGCGCTGCCAAAGCCATCTGCCAGGGCTCATAAGCTGCCATAGCGCTCTGCCCGGTCATGATGTCGGCAAACACCTGCTGGGTTTGTACGCCAGGAATTTCCTCCCAACGCAATATAGCGTTATTGGAAAGATCGACGTCTGCCTCGAAGACTGTCTGCTCTTGCCGCACGTTGACGAAGGCACGGCGTTGAATGGCATCACCCGGTTGCCAAGACAGAACCTCCGTCTTCGGCATCTCAATGAGACTCATCATCGGGACAGCGGCTTTTTCTCTGAGGTGGCCGGCATCTCGTAAGATTTGAACGGAGCGTTCTATTTCTCCACTCGACAACGCATCCATGGGGTGATCTGCGGCAGATGAGGCGTTGGCGATAAAAAGGGTTGCTATCAAGACGGAGACGCACTGAACGGCGCTCGAAGTGGACGTGTATGCGTTCATAAAAACCCCAACTGAGCCCAAGAATATTGCTAGTGAACAGCGTAGTGGATGATCGGACGCCAACCTAGTGATGTGAAGAAGGGAGCCGCGAACCGGGCGGAGATCGGTAAAAAGGCATGGGTTTTGGGCCACGTTTCTTGGGCTTCTGGTCCGAAAAACAGCCAAATAAGTCTGCAAGCCTGGATCATGACGCTGTATGCCCGGCCCCAAGGTATTAGGCTTATACGAATGCCCCTCACGCGTATGCCTCCGCAACGTGCGCCAAGATCTGCGGGTTCT
>JAQWRV010000038.1 GCA_029243545.1 Rhodospirillaceae bacterium | reverse complement strand
TTAATGGATTCATGTACTCGAGAATTTCACCGTCTTGCCCGGCGACCACATCGTTGCGGGTCTTCATCCGCTCATCATTCTCAGGCTCAATGACGAAATTGCGCAGGTTGATTAGGAACGAACGTGAACGGGTTTCATCCACAGGCGTTTTATAGCTGTATTGATGAATATGTTTGTCGGGCACGGGATTGATGCGCGTGACGTTACAAGTCGGCCCATGAGTCCAGGACCCGGCAGTAATTATAGCGTTGCTGTCACGCCCCGCGCCCTCGCGCATCTTGTCGTCTTCTAGCGGCGGGGAGTCGTATTCGGTAAGAAAGCCCGTGCCCCAATCAGATTCATCGGCCGTCAGTTCTGCTACACGATAATCAGCATTGGCGCCGGAGAATCCGTGGGTAGGATGAACGAATTCGTTGTGGGCAGGGTCAAGAGCGTTTTCAACAGCCCGCTGAACATCAATTTCCCAATTGTACTCCTGGACGGTGGACCGCCATCCTTCATCGCCGTATTCAGGAATTTCCATAATCGGCGGACGCTCCTTCTCAGGCAGGTCGCCTAAGAACACATGCACCAAGCCATACTTTTCCTCGACCGGATATCGGTCTGTACGCGCGCGCTTCGGTGGGTTACCGGCAGGCCCTAGAGACGGCACTTTCTGGCAGACGCCATCACCGTCGAATTCCCAGCCATGATAAGGGCATTGAACACAATCACCCTTGATCTTACCGCGCCCAAGAGATCCGCCACGATGGATACAGGTGTCACTTAAGCAGTGCACCTCGCCCGCTGAATCCCGGAAAAGTACAAAATCCAGCGCCAACATGCGAACTTTAGTCGGCGATTCGTTAGTGATAACTTCCGAACGTTCTGCCGCATACCAGAAATTAATATACATAAGTCCCTCCTAGAGCCACCTCGCTACACACGAAGATAAACAACATAGAATGAGGTACATACATTCTACGCCGCTGGCTTATGAGGCCAAGAGGATTTAAGGTAAAAAATCGCAGCGGGGCCCAGGTTGGAGCAGTGCTGGTTTTGGTTTCTACCCCAAAGTACTGTGCTGGATTTCGGGTTTGAGCTAGAGTCGGATCTTTCCAGACGCTTATAGATAACCAGCCAACCTAAAGAACAACAAAGCCTATGGGGTTTCAAACAACCTATCTCTCAGCCACTCAAGCTTTCGACGCGAAGCATTATATTGAGGCAATTGAGATTTATTCGTATCTCCTAGAGACAGAAAACGACCGTCTCTGGGCAATGATCGATGCGACAGACGGCGCCAAGCTCGTTCACGCCCGATTGGCAATTCAATATGCCATCCACAAAACTATGATTAGACGCTTACAAGACAAAGAGGTAATTCAATTTGATCTTTCATTGTTTATGCGGTCCCTACCAGTTCGCATTGCATACTCAATTGAAGTCTGCAGTTTTCTTCAAGGATGGAAAGGCGAAGGAAGCGGCTTTAATCAACATAAGCGCCAGATGAAATATATATTTAATAAAATTAGGGAAAAAAGATCTTTGGATATGGCAGCACCAAGGGTAGTAGATGCCGATGTGTACGCATCCCATTGGGTCGTCCCTGATTTCATAGAATTGGAAACACATTTGCCGACAAACATGACGGGCTTTGTTAGCCTAGGATGTGGATGCGGAATGTTTGACTCGGCCTATTTGGGCAGCACCCCAAATTCTGGAACGTCATACTTTATTGATATCGATAAATCTGCGGAAAAATCAGTCACCGAAATGGTTCATCTTCAACGGGTACAGAATTTTTCTTTTGGCCAAACTATGCCTGGCGAAATAGATCCGGAAAGTTTCATTTTATCTGTGCGCTCCTGTGGCTTTAAGTACAGTGTAAAAACATATGAACCATTATTTCGCAGCCTAAAAGCTGGCGGCCGCGCGCTGCTGGATATCGCGCCGCGTTTTGAAACTGAAGCCATAGATTTCTTTGAGTCTCTTGGCGCTACTGTACGCCATCATCATCGTTCAATCGCAAACTTGAACTTAAAGGAATTCTTGTTCGAGTAAATCTGAGGTTAAGATTCTCTGTCTCTGCAACACCTCGGCAGCGGGAGTCCTATCACTATGTGATCAACGCAGCGATCGACTACCACGCATACGACTCGTTGGTGCAGTTATCAGGGCCTTTTATGAACTGCGCAGATCCAGGGCACCACTTTGTCGGTTACGCCAAGTGCCTCGACTCCGTCACAGCAAACCCAGAACGGCTTGCGGTTTCAAGCGATAGCCATGCACACGCGGATCGATTGGCGGCCTTTCTGGCCGCCTGATCGTTAGGCGCTGAAGCTCAGCATCCGTTGCCCCAGCAGACGTCCGAACGTGACTGCCGGTGTCACCATACTACCATTGGTGTAAGCGTTCCCCGACGTCGCTCCGGCACCAATCACTTCGCCTGCGGCGTAAAGGTTAGGCACTGCTGTGCCATTCGGCCGAATGACTTGAAGTTTTCCGTCCACAGCTAGCCCGGCGAATGACAACAGCGAGTAAGCTGTTAGACGCACGGCATAGTACGGACCATCAGACACACCCATTGGCCTATGCTGACGTCCGAACGGATCGCCGGCGCCCTCAGCAATAGCGCGATTATACGTTGCCACTGACGCCGCCAATCCAAGCGGATTAACCCCGGCCTTAACCGCCAAGGCATCCAAACTTTCAGCTTTGGTAAACATCGGATGAGTATCAAAGGACTTCATCTGTTTGTCCTTAGACCAGCCATTCATAAACGGTGTGGTGTTGTCCATCATCTCCTGGTCGGCGATAACCCACATGCGTTGACCCAATTGCCGGTTTAGCGCGTGCTCACGGTAATCGACGCTGGGATGGTCTTCGCGCATAAACCGTTGACCGTCAGAATTGACCCAGATCTCCGAGGGCAGCCGCTTATCTGGGACATGCTGAATGCTTCCTTCACTATTGGCGGGATAGCTATCATCGGACATTAAGCCGCCAAAGGAACCTAAATATTTTTCGCCTCCGCGGATATAGCCGCCGGCGCTCTGACCGAGGGTCAGGCCTGCACCTTGGCTATACGGATGGGCGATTAAGGCCGTCAGTTCAGCATTGTGCAAATCCGCAAACATGCGTGGATTGGCCGCACAACCGCCACACGAAATCAGTACGTTCTTGCCCATGTAATCCATGAGACCGCCCTTATCGTCTTCGGTCGTAACGCCAACGACGGCGCCGTCATCATCCTGAACAAGATCGATCACACCCGTGCTCATCAGTGTCGTCACCTTGCCGGATTTCTCGGCCTTTTTATAAAGCGGAGCCATGACAGCGAGGATCGTTTTACCGCCATCCTTGCCCCAGTGGTAACGCCGGGTTGTGAAAAACTCGTGCCCACCGCCAAGTACCGGATGCCCGTCCAACGGCTCAAAGCCATTGGCTCCTAGCCAATTAATGCTGTCGCCAGCGTTATCAACGAACAAGCGGGTTATCACTGGATCAACCGTGTTGCTGCTGATTCGCATGTTATCGGCATAGTGATTGTCCGGGTGATCTTCAACACCGGCACGTTTCTGGAACACTGTACCTGCGCCTGAGATTTGCCCTCCCGACCGGTCGAGCGTGCCACCAAGGATCGGAGATTTCTCGACCACGAGCACGTTCGCGCCCCGTTCCGCCGCAAAAATCGCCGCCGGCATACCGGCAGTGCCAGCACCAATAACAATTAGGTCATACTTTGTTGCGGCTTGCGCGCGGCGCCAAGTGGGTAAAACACTCGTCGTCAATGCCGCGGCTGATCCCATGAGAAACGTACGTTTACTAACTGGTAGCCCCGCGTCGCGGTTGAGTTTTGAACGTGTCATCGAACAGTCCCCTTTTATCAGCTGAAAGTAGGTCAGTATGATGCTGGCCCAACAATGAGAGAATCACAGCCCCTCTCTAAGAAAATTTCAGTCTTAAAAAATGGGGCGGCCCAACACAAAGCTGAACCGCCCCAAAAAATAAGTTACAAACTAAGCTGGCTTGATGCCAATAACGTTGGCGATACCGCCATTCATGGAAACCTGAGACGACACCTGCGTCTTAGGACCACCTTCAATGACGTTCATTCCAGCGCGCTCCATTTCACCGAAGAAATCAGCCCGCTGATATTCATACCACCACCGCTCATGATTCCACCGGTGGGTCATCCAATCTCTGATATGACGCATACCAGTGCCATCGATCCGGCGTCTGCCCGGATTGGTATATACATCCACTGGGAAGTACACGCCGCCGGGACGCAAAATCCGTTCTGTCTCACGGATGGTCTGATACGTCGCTTCTTCTGTAATTTCGTGATGCAGAAGATACGAGGTCACAATGTCAAAATAGCCATCCGGGAATCCGGTTTCTTCGGACAATGCATGACGGAAGTTGACATCAACACCCATGTCAACGGCCCGCATGTGCGAATAACGAACCATCGGCGCGCCGATATCAACGCCCCAGACTTCGGCATCGGGGAAGCGTTTTTTCAGCGCCACTACTTGCTGACCGCAACTGCTGCCAGCGTCTAGAATGCGCATTACTTTGCCGTCTGCCGGCACAGGAACGGCGTTGGCAAGGCTTACATGCCGTTCATCCTGATAGTTCTGGCCATTATAGAAGTTGTTGGTCCCATAGTGGTAGAGATGCCCGGCAAACTCATCGCCCGTATAACCGCCCGGCTGCATGTGAATTTCATGCTTTGTATATTCCGGCTCTATACCTGGGCTCATTTCCAGAACGCCTGGCCCTTTGTTGTCTGCCGCTTCCATTTCCGACATATAGGCATCGTAGTTGTTATAGAATTCGCGGCGTAGTTCGGTCCACATGTGCATTTGTAGCCGTTGCCAGGCGTGATTACGGAAAGAAATGACCGGATCATCGGCCAGCAGGCTTACAGCCTTTTCAAACGGCATCTCTTCACGTGGGTTGAGGCCGTTTTCCCGCAAAATCTGAACCGCGCGGCGTTCGGCTGACCTGTTTAAGTCCGTGTTAATCCAAACCCGTGTGCTGGTGCTAAATTCGTCATAGCTTTCCAGATCAAGATTGGGCAAGCGTTCAAGAATGCCATCAGTCCCGCGGGGCTCGATATCCGCACTTCCCAGATTAGCAGCTACTGCAGAATGCGAACCCATTAGAGAATACGCAAGACCAGCGGCGCCTCCGGTAAACCCCATGGCGGAACGGCGATTGAACAATTCACTCATGATCTTTCCTCCCTTCCCTATTTATCTTTCCATTCGGATGAAAATTCGTACTCATCGACACGGGCAAAGTGTGAGTAGAGCCGCTCGACGAGAACTTCGCGTTCCTTGGCCCACCTAGCTCTCTCTTCATCAGTTGGCTCGTACTGTTCGATCAGGTCGGCAGTAACACCCTTGTCGCGCATCACACTTTCGAGCACATGAATGCGTTTGCGGTTGGTCCACAACTCATTCCCCATTGCCATCAACGTGGTGGCAATGTTGTCGATATGTGGATTACCCAAGAAAGACACATTATCGATATCTGTTTTGTAGAAATTTGTAGCGTAGGTCTTATGTTTTCCATTGCCGTCAGCCATGGCTAAAGCCCCCCTTTGCAGTCTGAAACGGAATCAATTGTATGGAACGCAACTGATACCAGGTTGCGCCTGTTCTTAGCCTGCAACAATGGAAAAGCAGAAAAAACAGCTTTTCAGTTTTCTCAAATAGCTGATTTGTTAGCGTCAACGCGTGCGGGTACGGGAACGAATTACCCCCCATATAACTAATTAGCACTACTAATCAATGGCTTGTACATAATATTATTTAGGCGAAAGCATTATAGGCCTTGCAGGCATAACCCACCGCTGAAGTCTGCTCACACAAATACTGCAGCACTTTTTCTAATATTTAGACAAACCAGTTCATTCAAAAAACGCGAGTCGACCATTTATTGGTTACTTACCCATATCGACGTTTAGGCGCAATTTTTTGGATTAATTATCCCGCAAGGGTAGTGCTGCGTGTCCTTATTATTTTTTTTAATAACGGGTGAAGGTGCACTGCCGGTAGATCAGGCGCTGCACGATGGATACGCGCAAAGGGGCTCAACCATGTTTTTCCAGATAACAAATTCTGGGCTCAAACTTATTCCAGACGCTACATTCTCGGTTTTAAGTTTTCAGGCCAGCCAATGGCATAATTCATTTTTATCCGGCGATATAATTAAAGTTATTGGAGTAAATAATTTTTACGCGCCTTTCATGGAACGTTCTTCGTCGATAAAAATGGGCAAGGCTTCGAGACTTTTATCTTGCCCGATCACTGCGTAGGTCTCGGGTGAGTATTCTTAGTCAATACTTTCGGGCACATTGAGTACAAAAGCATCCTGATCGATAGCTCCGAGATGTCTGCATATTTACAAGACCCTGGCCATTGGCGTTGGTCGGCTTTGGCTTAAGCGGACACGGATACGCTCGCCGAAAAAAGGCTTAAGCAGCCTCTTCCACAACCGCCAGTTCAGCCAGCCGCGCTAAGGTTTGTTTAACGCCAACCATGCGTTCATCCACTTCAGCCCACGGCCGTATTACAACGATCTTATGATCTGGCCGCACTTTGACGGTTCCTGTTTGCTGAGAAATGTACTCGACCAATCCGGCCGGATTGGGGAAGATGTTGTTGTGCAGGGTTAAAACGGCGCCCTTAGGCCCAGCGTCGACTTTCTCAACATGGGCGCGGCGGCACAGCGCTTTAATTGCCACAACCTCAAGCAGATTTTCAACTTCTGCCGGCACTTTTCCGAACCGGTCCTCAAACTCAGCAGCAAAATCATCAATCTCGTGTTGATCCGCTAAATCTGCAGCACGGCGATACAAGACAAGACGCGCACCCAGGTCTTTAACGTATGTATCCGGAATAAGGACCGGGGCCCCCAATGTGATCTGTGGTGAAAACGTCTCTTCCTCGGATAAAGGGTCTACGCCACCCCCCTGTTTGGCGGCCGCAACCGCTTCTTCAAGCAGTTTCTGATACAATTCCACGCCCACTTCTTTGATGTGACCGGACTGCTCATCGCCAAGAAGATTGCCGGCACCCCGGATATCCAAGTCGTGGCTGGCAAGAGAAAAACCCGCTCCCAAGGTGTCTAGCGTCTGCATGACGTCGAGGCGTTTTTGTGCCGTGGCCGTGAGTTTCTTATTTGAGGGTACTGTGAGATAAGCATAGGCTCGGGTTTTTGAGCGACCTACCCGCCCGCGCAATTGATAAAGCTGTGACAGGCCAAACATGTCGGAGCGGTGAATGATGATGGTATTGACCCGAGGTAAATCCAACCCGGATTCAATAATGTTGGTGGCCAGCAGAACATCAAATTCACCGTCGGCGAAGGCGGTCATTATGTCTTCCAACTCCGTCGGTGTCATTTGCCCATGGGCAATGGCGTATTTCGCTTCCGGTACCAGGGTTCTGAGTTCTTTGGCGATACGGTCTAAGTCCGCCACACGCGGACATACATAAAACGACTGACCGCCACGGAAGCGTTCACGCATGAGAGCTTCACGCACGACCACCGGATCATAGGGAAGTATGAACGTCCGAATGGCCAAGCGATCGACCGGCGGTGTTGCAATCAGACTCAAATCCCGGACACCGGTCAGCGCCATTTGCAGCGTGCGCGGAATTGGAGTGGCCGTCAGAGTTAGCACATGCACGTCGGTCTTCAACTGCTTCAGCCGTTCCTTATGGCCCACACCAAAGTGCTGCTCTTCATCGACGATCAGTACACCAAGGTTGGCAAACTCGACGTGTTTGGAGAGCAAAGCATGAGTGCCGATGACGATATCGAGGGTGCCATCTGTCAGTCCCTCACGGACTCTGGTTGCTTCCCGCGCCGTCACCAAACGGGACAGCTGGCCAATTTTAACCGGAAACCCTTCGAAGCGGCTGATAAAGGTGGAAAAATGCTGCCGGGCAAGCAGCGTCGTCGGCACGACCACTGCTACCTGCACACCCGTTAAGGCAGCGATGAACGCCGCCCTCAGAGCCACTTCAGTCTTTCCGAAACCCACATCGCCGCAAATCAAACGATCCATTGGGCGGCCCTTAGAATAATCCTCAAGCACGTCTGCGATGGCACGCACTTGATCATCGGTTTCAGTGAAGGGGAACCGGGCACAAAACTCGTCGTAAGCCCCTTCCGGCGGCGTAAACATCTCCGCCGCTTTCAGTTCGCGCTCGGCGGCAATGCGTATCAGCTGCTCCGCCATTTCACGGATGCGTTCTTTAAGCTTGGCCTTGCGCGCCTGCCAGGCGACGCCACCCAACTTATCAAGCGTCGTGCTATCCTGTAGCGCTCCAAAACGGGACAACACTTCGATATTCTCAACCGGCACGTAAAGCCGGTCATCGCCGTAATATACTAGCTTCAGGCAATCGTGTGGCGCACCGCCCACATCGAGCGTTTCCAAACCGTCATAGCGGCCAATACCGTGATCGAGATGAACGACCAAGTCCCCCTCACCCAATTGTGACGCATCGGCAATAAAAGCTTCCGCTTTACGCCGCCCCGCCCGCCGGGACAGCCGTTCTCCCAACAGGTCTTGCTCGGTGACGAGAGCGAGGGTGTTTGTAACAAAGCCACGACCCAACCCTAGCTCAACGACAGACAGTGTCGTTTCATGTTCGCTTGTAATCTCTTCAAAGGAGGCCACAGCTTTGGCCATCGCCATACCATGATCGTGCAACAAGCCCACCAGACGGCGCCGCGACCCTGGGGATTGCGCCGCTAACACAACACGACGTCCCTGCTTGCGCTGTTCAGCGGCGTAGTCTTTAAACGCTTCGAATACGTTGACGTCAGGCCTAGCTCGAATGTCGGCAAAGTCCCGCCCAAGGCGTCCGCCGGCGTCCTGTGCTTGAGAATCTATATCCGCAGCTTCAAACGGAGCCAGAGCGATGGGCACACGCTCCGTTAGGAGGCGTCTCCACTCTTTCTCATCAAGGAACAGCCGGTCCGGAGGCAACGGATGATAGGTAGGACCCCCTTCATCCAGGCCAAGCTTCTTGCCGCCGCTGACCGGGTCTGCCGCCCGTCTATTCTCGTAATAATCCCGAATCAGATCAAGACGGCCTTTGATCGGAACATCAACCTGATGATCTAGCGAGACCGACGCATTGGGCACATAGGCCAAAAGTGTATCCAACCCAGGATGAAAGAGTGGCAGCCAGTGCTCCATGCCGGGATACATCTGTCCTTCGGAAACGGCGTCATAAAGCGGGTCAGACCCCGATACAGAGCCGAATAGCTCCCGGTATCCCGTTCTAAAACGTGAAATGGCGTCCCGTGATAAAACTGCTTCGCTCATGGGTATGAGGCGCAGGCGTTTCACCGGCGCTGTGGTGCGCTGGCTTATTGGGTCAAATGCACGCAGGGCTTCAACCTCATCCCCGAACAGATCAAGGCGTATTGGGTCCTCATGACCCGGCGGGAAAAGATCAATGAGCCCACCTCGAATGGCGAATTCGCCAGGTTCCATAACCTGCTCTGCGCGCTGATAGCCAGTACGAGTCAGTTCACCCGCCAACTCTTCCGTGTCCAGGCGAGACCCCGGCTTAATTTCACGTACCATGCCCCTAAAAGCCGAGACAGGTGGCACCCGTTGGAGGATGGAGCTTGCTGTGGTGATGATGACTCTTGGCCCGGCCTCCGCTTCTTTACCAACTGCCGCGAGACGCAACAGAACATGCATGCGTCGTGCGACCACCTCTGCATGGGGTGAAACCCGGTCATAAGGCAGGCAATCCCATGCCGGGAACGGCAATACCGTAACATCGGGTGCGAAAAATGAAAGACACTCGGTCAGAGTCGATAGCCGAATATCATCGCTTGCTATGTGAAAATGCCCGACTTCAGAATTCCGGGCCTGGTCAGCGAGAACCATAGCATCGACGCCCTCGGGCGCGCCAGCCATGGTTCTATATTGTACCTGCACAACTTCATTCATTAAATCAATCCGTTAGCAGGTTTTGCTGATAGTCTTTGATAAGTTTTAGAATCCCCGCAGTCCCATCCTCGGGCATGGGCTGGCGGCCACTCAGCCAATCCATCAAGTCTGGGTCAGAGCAATCCAAGACGACCTCAAGAGTGTCCAACTGGGCTTCCGTCAGTTCATCTATATTGGCTGTGACGTACCCACCGACAATGGCGTCGGATTCCTTGGTGCCCCTATGCGTCGCCCGGTGGAGCAGCCGCTTTTTCTGTATGCACCGATCTTCAGTACTCACATTACCGCCCTTTTTGTGTAGAAAGCGCAATCCAACACGCAGAAACACAGCCACCGGCTCAAGCCGTTGGGATATTCTTCCCATGGCCGCCGGTCTGGAGGCAGGGTATAGCGGCACCAGACCAGCTGCGCAATTCACCGGCTTCGCATTTCATTAGGTTTCAGCGACACTCACCTTATGGCCCTTCGACCAACCCGCCTTAATCCGCTTTTCACCGACATCACGACGTTGGCCGGTGTGGGTCCGCGTATTGCCAAGTTGATTGAGAAAGTTGCCGGACCCCGGCTGGTTGATCTCCTCTGGCATCTGCCCAGTAGCGTGATAGATCGCCGGTTTGCGCCTAAAGTCGGCGACGCCCCGCCGGGGCGCGTTTGCACCCTCACGGTCGAGGTGCTGGCTCACAACCCCCCTCCTAACCGCAATTCCCGCCTGCCCTACAAAGTGACCTGTGGCGATGGCACCGGTCGGATAACACTCACATTCTTTCACGCCCAGAAAGATTATTTGGCACAAACACTACCGGTCGGCGAAACCCGTGCCATCAGCGGCAAGATCGAGGTCTACGACGGTCAACGCCAAATGGCCCACCCTGATCACATCGTGCCTGTGTCACAAAAAGAGGCAATTCAACGGGTAGAGCCCGTCTATCCACTTACGGCTGGTCTTGCGCCCAAGACTTTGGCTAAGGCTGTAACTGGGGCGATGGATAAAGTTCCCGACCTGCCGGAATGGCTCGATTCCGCACAAATCCAACGGGATACTTGGCCTCCATGGGCGGAAGCCTTGCGCGTGGCACACCACCCCGGCTCTGAGGGCGATCTAAACCCAAACGGTCCTGCAAGGCAGCGTTTAGCCTACGACGAATTTTTGTCTAACCAACTCGCTCTGGCCTTGGTGCGCGCCAAGTCACGCCGCCTGTCTGGCAGACCGATAAAAGGCGACGGAACCAAACGAAAGACTGTTGTGGCCGTTCTGCCCTATACACTGACCGGCGCTCAACAGCGCACATTGGCAGAAATTGATGCCGATATGGGCAGTGATACCCGCATGCTGCGCCTGCTTCAGGGTGACGTGGGCAGCGGCAAAACCGTGGTCGCTCTGCTTGCCATGCTTTCTGCCATCGAAGCCGGTGGACAAGCCGCATTGATGGCACCGACAGAGCTGCTCGCCCAACAACACTTCCAAACTTTAGAACCCCTATGCCAAGGCTGCGGCGTATCCATTGCGTTCCTCAGCGGGCGGATCAAAGGCAAGGCGCGGGAAGAGGTGCTAGCTGATATTGCCTCCGGCTCGACGCATATTCTCGTCGGCACCCATGCCTTGTTTCAAAAAGACGTCGCGTTTGATGACCTTATGCTGGCCGTGGTTGATGAACAGCACCGCTTTGGTGTCCATCAGCGCCTTGAATTGGCCCAGAAAGGTCGCGCGGTCGATATGCTGGTGATGACGGCAACCCCCATTCCGCGCACCCTCACACTTACGGCCTATGGCGATATGGATGCCTCTCGTCTAGACGAGAAACCAGCGGGCCGCAAACCGATCGACACCCGTCTCGTCAACTTGGAGCGTTTGTCTGAGACAATCGGAGCGGCGCAACGCGCCATTAAATCCGGAGCCAAGGTGTATTGGGTCTGCCCTCTGGTAGAAGAATCTGAAGTATCTGACCTAGCGGCGGCGGAAGACCGCCATAAACATCTGAGCCAAATTCTCGGCGAAAGCGTAGTCGCGCTAGTTCATGGTCGTATGAAAGGCCCTGAGAAAGACGCTGCAATGGCGTCCTTTGGCAGTACTGAGCCTGACAGCCCCAAAGTACTGGTGGCAACTACTGTGATCGAAGTGGGTGTCGATGTGCCGCTCGCGACAGTGATGGTGGTCGAGCATGCCGAACGTTTCGGCCTGGCCCAACTTCACCAACTCAGAGGGCGTATCGGCAGGAGCGACAAGCCTTCAACGTGCTTATTACTCTATCAGGCGCCGTTAACAGAGACGGCAACAGCGCGCCTCAATATTCTCCGGGAGACCGATGACGGATTTCTAATCGCTGAAGAAGACCTTAAACTTCGGGGCGGTGGTGAAGTCCTGGGTACCCGGCAAAGCGGGCTGCCTGAATTCCGCCTTGCCGATCTCGCAATCCATGGCGATTTGTTGCTGATGGCACGGGATGACACCAAGCTAATTCTCGAAAAAGATTCCGACCTCAAGACCGTGCGGGGTGAAGCCCTTCGCACGCTGCTCTATCTGTTCGAACAAGATGCCGCGATACAAACGCTTAGATCAGGTTGAGTGAGTCAATTGTGGCTGAAAATCATTTTCCCACCGTTGGTGTTGGCGTCGTCATTCTAAATGAGGCTGATGAAATTCTCCTGATACAACGCGGTACAGAACCGAACATCGGTATGTGGACCATACCCGGCGGCCGCCAGGAGCCCGGCGAAACATTGATTGAAACAGCACATCGTGAAATCTATGAGGAAACAGGCGTGCAGATCAGCATACCAAAACTCATCGATGTGGTGGACCTCATACGCCACGACGATAACGGTACATTGCTTCGTCACTATGCGCTGATCGACTATGCCGCTCGGTACATTAGCGGGGATCCCCGCCCAGGCGGTGATGCCGCTGCGGTCGCTTGGGTGCCGGCCGGTGAGATCGAGGGCCATATATCCTGGAAGGAAACCCTACGGATTGTACACGAAGCTATATCCATGCTGCGTGACAGCGATTGAGCCCGGGGTTATCCGAGAATTAAACCCCGCCTACTTCAGTTTCGCGAACCATATCAGCCATACGCTTCTTTATTCCGGAAACCTCGTAGCCTGGTAGCTGAAACACCCAGCCATCGCTCTTAGCGTTGAGGTCTGCGATGATGGCATTCCAGTCTTTAGCCTCTGCACCATCACCGTCGCCCTCAGGACTGGCAGCCGGCGAATTTGAACCCGGTGCCGTTCCCTGGAAACGCAACCAGTTTTGGTCTCCGTCTTCGATCAAGTCTACCCTTACCGTAAATCCTTCGAAGCCCTCAAATATGGCTGTAATGGTTTTGTCTTCAGGAAATTCGACGTCGGCCCTGGTCTTCACGTCATCGAGGAGAAGATTGGACAAAACCCGACCACCATCATTGGCGATGGTATCGCGAAGTATTTCCATTCCGGGTGGGACATCTTCAACAGCATAATTGGTATCTTCTGCTCTGGCTTTGGATATCGCCAGAACCTCACCGTCTGGGTGAGTCACCGTCACGCGTTTAATGTCTTTGTCTTTGATGTCCGATATCTCGCGCACCAACCAATCCCGTGCACGAACGCCAGGATTCAATTCCCCCGTCACCAACCAAGCCTGAGTGTCATCTGGGAAGAGAACGTATGTTCCACCTTCAGAAGAGCCTAACGTAAATTTTCGCTTGCCGACAAGCAGAGAAGCCACCGTCTCACCATCTGCATTAAGAAACTCAACCGCTTTGGCCCGGGTATCCTCTTTGCCTTCTGGGTAGGTGAGATCCAAGCGGCCATAACGCTCAGCCAATTTTGTTTTCGGCTCTATCTTCTCCATCCGGGATAACTTGATAACGAGCTCGCCGATTTTATCATCTTGGACTGGAAAACTATCCCGCTCCACGAAGACCCATCCGTTCCCCGTAGACTGCAATGTAAATACACCATCTTTATGTCTGATCTTTATGGTCTTTAGATCGTTGAGGGACTCGACCAATCCAGGAAAAGCCAAGGTGCCATCAAAGTCCGACGCCTCGATGACTGGACGGCTTGCAACGATCCATCCAGCGATGACGACGGTAACAACTGTAACAACACATAATGTCGCAAAGTTTCTTGGTGACATAAGTGTGGCCTCCCTCAACTTGCTGAAGCGATGCGGCGCCGGCGCATCAGCGTCGCAACTATTAGTAAAATACCAAATACAATCGGGATACCTGCGATATTAATGAACTTGGTCAAACCTTCCAGCTGATCAATTTCTTCACGTAGGGCGCGCTGCACTTCCCGAAGTTCTTTTCGCGTGGAGAGGATTTCACCGCGATAATTTGTAATAGCCCGCTGATCGCCACCACTGATTAGGGCTTTCCCTTCACCATCTTGTTGCACTTCGATGGCATTAATATCATTTTGCAGGGCTTCAAGGCGGCCAAGCAATTCAGTCTCTTTTGCTCTGAATTTTTGCTCTGCCGCGACGCGAAGGTCTTCGACTACTGTAAAGGGCCGGCTGATTTGTCCGCGCCCGCGCAGGGACGACAAAGCCGGTGTGCCAGTAAGATTTTCAAGAGCATTAATCAAAAAGGCTGCATTGTCTGCCGTAGGCATCAGCATGCTCTGGCCTAAGAAGTTGCTGATCTGTACCCAAAAACGATCCGCCAGCATATCTGCATCAGAGACTACAATCACTTGAATGGGCTGAGTAGACTCAGAAAGATGCATAGGTTCTATAGCGCCCTCTTCTTCGTCTTCCGCCACGGGGTTAGCAGGCATGTCCGGCGGTCCATCGGGAAACGCGGTTTTTGCCGGTCCTGTCACACGGGCTGCAAGCAACAGCCTTTCACCGCTAGGCTCGAATTCTCGGAACATAGCCACTACGTCGGGTAGTCCAACAACATCTTCAGCAGCTATCTTTTGTGAATCAACGCCCGTCTGAATCAACGGACGCACATCCAACCCTGACTCTTTCAACGCGTTCAAAACACCGGCAGTCGCCAGTGTAACGTTCTTAAGGTCACCGGTAATGGCATCTTCACTGTTCAGCGCATCAGCCTGCAAATTCAACCAAGCTGGATAATCGGAAATAACCGCCCTGCTACCTGTGGCGGTATTCACCCTCACAGCCGCGCGCAAATCCCCCGCGACTACGCCTTCTTCGAGAGACAAACCCCAAGCTTCAATAAGCTTCTTGGCATTAGCAATGTCACCGGCTCCGCCCGGGATGCCACCCGCGGGATTGTTGCCTGATTCTAGATTAGGATCGACAAAGACTATGGCTTGACCGCCAGCGAGCACCCATTGATCAATCGTATAAGCTGCAACTTCGCTGAGACCATCAGGTTGAGCCAGAACCAGGACATCGACGTCTTCACCGATCTCTTCAATTTCCATATCCAGCCGTTCGACTTCAAAGAAGTCGCGCATCTGGTTCATGATCTGCCACGGCGGTGTGGGCGTCCCCTGCATGCCACCCATACCAGGGGTCATACCACCGTCGACAGGAAGCGATGTAATGAGCCCTATTTTCGGCTGGTCTGGATTTGAAAGCGTAAAGACCAGCTTTGTAAGGTCGTATTCGATGAAAGCTTCGCGTTCGAGATTAAAAAACGGGATAACTTCCTGATCATCAGTCGAATTTGTCGCGGCCAGTCCGAAATAGCCTACCTCACTCAAATTCCCCAGAGGCACGGCCTGAAGACCAAAGCCTACGGCGCGGTCTTCCACATCGGAGAACGGTTCAGGATCAAAATACTTTATTTGCAGCATGCCACTGGATAGAGCTGAATATTGACTCAAAAGGTCGCTAATACGCTGAAAGTAAACCGCATGGCGTGGGCTGGCTTCAGACAGAGCTTGCGAAAAATAGACGCGGACGATGATAGGCTCTTCAATGTCACGAAATACGGGAATTGTTTCAACCGACAACGTGAAAACGCGCCCTTCCGTTACGTCGACGCGCGTCGCGCTGAAAAGCGTCTGGGAAATGATGTTTACGGCAAGGAACAACACTGCAGCAATCGCTACTGCTATAACGGCCAGCCGGTTTTTATCTGTATTTGTCACTTCAATACCCCTCATGCCGCCTTCTTCGAGTCGACAGCGACGGTACTAGCAAACAGCCAAAAAACCATCATCGACAGGAAGAAAATGAGATCACGGAGTTCGATGACACCGCGGGTGATCGATTCAAAACGTACTAGGAAGCTAGTGGCAGCAATTGCATCAATCAAAAATCCGGGAGCCCACCCGCGGAAGAAATTTAGGACTAGATCGAGCCCACTCATTGTGAAGATAAAACACACCGCAGAAGCAGCAATGAACGCCACAATCTGATTACGGGTTAGGGCAGACATACACGATCCAATCGACAAAAAAGCGCCGGCCATCAAGAAACTACCAAAATAGCTGACGGCGATTACGCCATTGTCTGGGTCCCCTAAATAAGAGACCGTAATCCAAATCGGAAATGTAAGGGCCAAAGCACTACCGCAGAAAATCCAGGCGGCCAGGTGTTTACCAACCACTGCATCGGCCGTTGTAATCGGTAACGTCAGTAATTGTTCGATAGTCCCGCTCTTACGCTCCTCGGCCCAGAGCCGCATAGCCACAGCCGGCACAAGCAGAAGATAAAGCCAGGGGTGAAAACTAAAGAAGGCTTCTAGGGTTGCTTGGCCCCTGTCGAAGAAGCGGCCAATGTAAAATGTAAAAGCGCCATTTAACGCAACGAAGATGGCGATGAATATAAAAGCCATAGGCGTTGCGAAATAGCCGTAGAGTTCTCGTTTCGCAATGATCCACATATTACGCATGCCGGCTTCCTCCTTCCGTCACCGTGATCTGTCGGAACATGGTGTCCAAGTCTCCACGATCTTGATAGATCTCTGTAAATGCGATGCCACTGGATCGCGCCGCTTCACTAACTCGATCCAAAATTGACATGCCGTTGGCGGGCAAGCAGCGCAGCTGCGCCGTTCCCTCACCGCGATCCACCTGATCAATCTTATCGACACCTTCAATCAACTGCAATTTTGATTTCAGGTCATTGGCCGAGGCAGCTGCGGTGACGATGCAAACTGCGTTGTGGTCTGGTAACTGGCTTAGAAGCGCATCGGCGGTTCCGTCTGCCAGCAACTTGCCGTTGCCGATAATCACTGCCCGGCTACATACCGCTTCGACCTCTTCCAAGATATGCGTAGAGATGATGATCACCTTCTCTGGCGCCATTTCTTCGATCAAGCTGCGCACGTGGTGCTTTTGATTGGGATCCAGGCCATCCGTCGGTTCGTCGAGGATAAGCACGGGTGGATCGTGAATAATCGCCTGCGCCATACCGACGCGGCGTTTGTACCCTTTTGAGAGCACGTCGATGGACCTGTCGATCACCTCTTCCAGGGCTATTTTCTCGACGACCTCACCAATACGCCCAGCTCGGGCATTTTTAGGGATACCGCGAATATCAGCGATAAAACTTAAAAAAGCGCGTACCGTCATATCCTCGTAAGACGGTGATCCTTCAGCCATATATCCGATCCTCGATTTCACGGCCACTGGATCGTCGACAACGTCGTGCCCACATACGGTGACGGTGCCCGATGTCGGCGTCAGGAATCCAGCTACCATACGCATAGTCGTGGACTTGCCGGCGCCGTTGGGACCGAGGAATCCTAGGACCTCGCCTTTGGCAACCTGGAGACTGATATCGTCAACGGCAACAAACGACCCAAAATGCTTGGACAAATGATCTAGTTCGACCATGGTCTCCACGGCAGCTACCTCCCTGTATTGCTCCAGCCGTTCGTTTGCTTCCGTAACAGAGCGGAACGGGCAAAATTTGGCTTTTATAGCCGTCAATTTCAAGGGGACTACGACCTAAAACATTGTCATATTTGCCATGAAAATAGGCTTATTGGCTCCAGACCAGTGTCCTTAAACCATAACGATGCGATGAGCTATATCATTTACTATAAGGCCAAAGGGGATTTACTCTTTACGTTTAGATATAGGACGCGGTTTCTGACGCGGCATTGTTAGCTTCATCCAGAAAGCACCGATACGAGTCATTAGATCGTTCGTGCCAGTCCCATCCTCATTGTCATCGGAGTTCAGCAAGAAAGTTACTAAATAAATAACTCCAATTCCAAGTGGAATCGCGAATGCAAAAAAAGCATCTGTCCAGCCGTCTCCCGCATAGTAAAAAACACCGGCAAGAAACACGAAACACACGATGGCCTGCCAATGGAGAATCAGTCGTTTGAGAAGCTTTCTCATACGCACTTAATATCACAGCTTTGTTAACAATGCAGAAGCAGAATGTACTTAGAGTTCGAAGTCCTAAGCGGTGGACGTCGCCTGATCTCAGTCTATTTAGAAAATTTGGTGAGCCCAGCAGGACTTGAACCTGCGACCCGCTGATTAAAAGTCAGCTGCTCTACCACCTGAGCTATGGGCTCTTTTGTAGCACGGAGACATAATTTCCGGGCTGAAGTGCGCCGCACAATAGGGATGGCCTCCTAG
>JAQWRV010000005.1 GCA_029243545.1 Rhodospirillaceae bacterium | reverse complement strand
GGGCTATGTGAATAGTCGTTGGCACGACACGCAGAGTTTCCGACGCTAGCATCATAACGGCACGTGGTGCGTCTGTCAGTGCTTCGAGGTATTCAGTGTGGCCGGGGTAAGCAAAAGCAGCACCGTCCATCAGCACCTTTTTATTGATTGGCGCTGTGCAGAGCGCGGCGGCAGTGCCAGAGCGGACAAGATCAACGCCCCGTGCGATGACGTCGATCACACCTTGAGAATTTGCGAGATCGGGTATGCCGGCGGTCGCCGGAGCGTTAAAGCGATGTGCCAATACGGGCAATGCCTCAGCACAACGCGCCGAAGTCTGTGATATGTCATCTATCAATGCCAGTGGCGTGTCGGTGGGCAAGTGCCGGGGGTCACCGATCCAGACCATAGGGATGTCATCGCGCAATGCTGCCCAAGCCTTGGCGGCGATTTCAGGGCCGATCCCGGCCGGTTCGCCACAGGTGATGGCGACGGGTCTTAGGGTCATTCGTAGACGAAGATTGTGGCTTCGGCGCGCAACTCTTCAAGCAGAGCTTCAGAAAACGCTGACAGCCTTTGATTGCGCAATTGTGCCGATACAGTCGCTCGATCGATCTCCTGATCTTCGGGTAAAACAGGCGTGCGGCCACACAGCATCAGGAACACCAGCGTTTCGCCATTTGCGCGGGTCAGTGCAGTCGACACCTCGCCTGGGTCAAGCTTGGCCAATTCCAGCGCGATATCTTGCGGCACCTCTGAGGGGGGCAGACTGCCGCGGTCAAGCAAACTTTGGGGCTGCCCCTTGGCGATGCCGTATAGATCGTCACAACGGTCTACCTGAGCTTTGATCGCGCGCGCACGGCCAATCGCTTCGGGACCGCGGCCGCCAGCGATGTAATAAGCAGCGTATTCAATGGCTGCGTAGTCTATCTTTGCCCCTGCAGTCTCGCGAATGTCACGCAATTGAAACAGCGCTACGGCATCCGGGATTGGCAAAGGCGCGGTCACCTGCCCGGGTGCAAGAGCCAGTAAAATTGGCCTGAGTGACGGGGGCATTTGCGTGATCGGCAACCATTTTAACCGTCCGCCATTCCCGCGCGAGGCGGTCGCCGAGAAGCGTCGCGCATAGTCGGAAAACTCGGCCTCGGTCGTTGAGGCTGCAATGATTTCAGCCTGTTCATTCACTGCTTCAACACGCTCTGGCGGGGCAGGGATAATGATCTCAGAAACCAGTACTTCGATGCTTGTGTTGGTGCCAATCGATGACATGGATCTGTCTATTTCGTCGTCAGTGATCCGAACCCGGTTGCCATATCGCGCGCGAATGTATTCACGCCAAACCATTGAGGTCGCAACGAAATCGCGGAACGTCTCGCTGGCGACACCGGCGCTTTCCAACCCCTCCACAAACACGTCGGCGCTGAGTTCTGAGCGAGCTGCAAAGTCGCTTAGCCCTTTTTGTAGGTCTTCGGGTGACAGAATCACACCCGATTGTATTGCGGTTCCATCGCGCAAGCGGTCCTTTATCAACTCGTCCAGCACTTCGACACGACTGCTGCTTGGTGCTCCCATTACCTGCAGGAAGCGGATGCGCTGCTGCACCTCAAATTCGGTAATGACTGAATCGTCCACCTGCGCCACTTTGGCAAAGAGATTTTGCGCCGTGCTGACAGTCGGCTTCAACATCAGTGCGGCACATATTAGAACCACTGACTGGATAAAGTTTTTCATTGTCATACCGTTCATTTCGCCTGCTTTCCACATGATCGCGCAGATTGATGTTGTCCCGTATTCGCCGAGAACCCGCGCAAGGACACCGTAAAGCCTAGATTGGTGGAGGGCTCAACACTTGTCGAGGATGTATAGCGCCGATTAATTGTCATCGCGATGGTCGCGCATTCGTTCGAATAGATCAGCCCAGCACCAGCATTAGCTGCGCGCCCCCGCTCTAGATCATAGCGCAAATCCAGATTAGCTCTCCAGAAACGGTCAATCTTATAACCACCGTCAAAGATCAATTCGCTGATCGGCGACAATGGGTTTTCGGTCTCGTCATCAGACACCCAGATATAGCTGCCTCCCAGATCCACATCTTGATTGCTCCAATCGCCGCGCAATTCAGCCTTTGAAACATCGAACCTTTCGTCAAAGAGCGTGCGTCCAGATACAGCCAGCCCACCATTGAACTTGAGCTGGCCCGCAAAAAGAAAATCTGATTGCATCGTCGCAAGGCCGGATGTTTCGGAAAACCCGAGCTGCGCGGAATCGCGCAAAACCTGTCCAAGTGTTACATTTGCTGACCAGCTGTCACGCGTATCGCCCGACCAGCGTGCGCCATACGCCAGCGACCAACCGCGTTCGCGAAGATCCCGTGCAGGAAAGCGGGACAAAGATAATAGATTGCCCTCATCAAATTCGACGCGTGTACTTTCCTCATTGGGTACAGCCAATTCGTCACCACCGACCCAGCTGATTTGCACCACAGGTTCGATAACTTGGTTTATCATGGTGCCGTAGCGGACCAGTGGATAGCGCACGATCACCCCAGCGCGAGGGGCAAAGCCACTGTCAGTGTTGTTGAAGCTGCTGTCCTGTTCGATATTCATCGCATCCGCAGCAAGGCCAAGCCTTGTCTCGACCTGTAAGCCGCCAAGCTGAAAGCTTTTAATCCAATCTGCTTCGATGTTCAGGCGCATTGCGTCGCGTCCGTCTGCAATGCCGTCAAGGTTAATGTCCATGTCCACGCGGGACTTCCGAAAATGACTATGCGCGGCTGCGACCAGCCGGAACTCTCCGCCCAACAAAGATGGGAAAAAGCGTCGTTCGTAAAGAGCGTCGATAACATCGTTTGGCAAAGTATCGTTGTCTTCGTCGTCACGAAGAGATTTGAAATTGATATAGCTTAAACGAATGTATTCATTGCGCAGGGTCCGGCTGATCCGCAATTCGCTGTCGAGCCGGTCCTTTTCGGAATAACTATAATCCTTGAGGTAAGCGTCGTCCGAGGTCAGTTCGACGTCGAATTGCAGCACAAAATTTCGACGCAGATCAAATTCTCCCGCGCCGAATAGGTAACCACGCCCGTTTCCGGGCTCAAGATCGTCATCGGTTATAGCGCTGGCAAACTCGACGCGACCCTTGGCAAAGACCTGCCGGTATCGAAATTCTAGGGTTTGGGTGCTGCTAGATAGATAGGGGGTTAGGGTTAAATCGCGATGATCACCGATCCGAATGAAATAGGGTATCTTGATCCCGGTACCCAGTTCTGAAGATGACTTGATGGATGGGATTAGAAATCCTGATGTGCGTTTGAGGGTCGGATCGGGCAAGCGGAGCCTTGGCAAGTATAGGATGGGCACGCCGCGTACCCTGAGTTGGGCTTCGTCGAAGTAGAGTTGCTGTTCTTCGCGGTCATGGATCACGCGTTTCGCCCGAATCTGCCAGAGCGGCGGGGTCGGGTCACTCTCGCAGATACGACAAGAGGTGACAGCGGATTTGTAAAGCTGTGTATACCGCCCACCGACCCGATTGATCTGCACTGCTGCCAATTGCAGCTGGTCGTTCAGCACCATACGCGCACCAGTAAGCAGGCCGTTTTGAAGATCATCACTTAGTTCTGCCTGACTGGCTAAAACGGTAACACCTGCTCCATCTTTAATTGTGATCGGACCAAGAACGATTAGTTTGCCTGTGGCTTGGTCATAGCTGATTTTCTGTGCGGTCAGTCGAGTCGTGCCCCGAAATGCTTCGACGTTGCCGCTTGCTGTCAGTACTCGATCTCGAGTGACCTGAACGTTGTCCGCGATCAAAACGGCTGGAGCATCAGCTGTTCCAGCAGTCCCTGTTTGGGCAAATGCCGATACCGTATGCAGCATCAGTGCAAGCAGGGCGGCTATCCCCCATGGCCGTGCGCGCCTAACCATCTTCTACCCGCAACAAAAGGCCAAGCGCCAACAGGATCGAAGCCACGGGCGGCGCCCATGCTGCCAACATGACTGGAATCTGGCCATTTTCGCCCAGAATTTGCGCAAAGCTTCGAATGAAATACAACCCGAACCCCAGTAACACTGCGGCCAGCACCGCAGTGCCAGTCCCCCCAATTCTGGTATGCCGCATCGTAAAGGCTGCGGCAACAAGAACCATACCCATAAGAAAAACAGGTCGTGCCAATTGCGATTGTAGCCACACATGGTGGCGGCGCGCAGAAAAGCCGGCTTGTTCCAATTGTCCGATGAATTGGGTCATGTCCCAGATGGAAACGCCTGCCGGTGTCCCAAGGCTTTCTCGGATGCGATTTAGGGTCAGTGTTGATGGAATGGAAAGGAAATCATGTATTGCAGCGCTGGCCTCAGGGTTAAGCCCAGCGGTAAGTGGCCAGGCCTTGGCATCGCGCAGCAACCAGGCGCCATCTTTCAGGGTCGCGCTGGCAGCATCGATTCGCCGAATGGGACCACCCTGAGGTGAATAGGCCACGAACGTTACATCATATAGAACCGAGGCGTCCGCGTTTGATCGCGCAGCTCGTATCACAGTTTGGCCTTGCACGCCCCCCTGACGCAGCCAAAGTCCATTTTTCGATATCAATAACGCTGAAACACCGCCTGAGCGATAGGTCTCGGCCAGTGAGCTATAGCGTTTGGACGTAGCCGCCACGATCGGTCCAAGCGTGGTTGTGGCAAAGATACCAACAAGAAAAGCTACCAAAATGGGTGCGGCGAGCCCTCTTAGCGCCGAGCGGCCCGCCGCCCGCATAACAACCAGTTCAGACGATCGCGCCAACGCCACAAACAGCGCAACCGTACCAAGGATCATTATCAGTGGCAGGATCTGGTTCAGTGTTGCGGGTGCATTAAGCAGTGTTAGGCCGAGTCGCTGACCAAAGGACACGCCAATGTCAGAGAATTTGCGGGTCTGATCTATCATGTCCAAGAGCAGGATGAACGCCAGCAAGAGCACTGTGATAATCCCGAGACTCAGTGCAAAACGTCGCGCGATATACAGGTGCAAGATCATGTGGCCCCCTTTGCGCGGCGCCAAAATGTGGGATGTGCAGCAGCCCATAGCAATCCAGTAACTGTAAGAGCACCAACAATTGATGGCCCGTAAAGGATTGGCCACATGACAGCGTCGTTCAGAACGATGCCCGTTAGGCCAGAGCGTGCCCCGTCAAGGGCCACCAACATCACAAATGCAATCACGATCTCGCGCCACACCCCAAAGCGCGAAAATCCGCCTACAAGAAGGGTGGCAAAGCCGATAAGCGCGGTCACGATGCAAAACGTTGAACGAGCAAAACGGCTATGTAATTCTTCGGCAACTGCGCCGGGCGTGGTGTTGTTTTCAGCCGCAATATGCGCCCAGTCGCCCATTAGATCGGCGCTTTTCAGAAACTTAATGGACGGATCAGCTGTATCATTTTGTTTTAACAAATCACTAATATCAAACGAAAAATCCTGAAACTTGGCTGTAGACAGACGCTGACCCATAGTCATTCGTTGCGCCAGCCCATCCACCATAATCAGCGAGGTTCCGTCGCCATCACGCACGAGATAAGCTTCGGCAGCGGTATAGATGACGCGTTTTTCCATTTCGCGCCGGTCAGCAAGGAAAACGCCGCGCAACACACCATCTTCGCTGATTGCGCGCGTGTAAAAGGTGATGCCTAGAGCAGGTGTCAAAAAGGTACCCTCGGTCAGTAGCCGCGAAGTAACATTGCGCGAAATTGCGATTTCGCGTTCGCTCAGCTGTGCGGCCGCCGCTGGTATTAAAAAATGGCTGAGTACGGTCATCATACAACCTGCAATAACGCCAAAGACGACAACTGGCCTTGACAGTCTCCACGGCGATGTTCCGGTTGCCTGCATAACCGTAAGCTCGCTTTCATTGTTGAGCCTGTTGGTCACGTATACCGACGCAGCAAATGCAGCAATCGGCAATACCGTTGTGATTAATCGTGGCAATCCAAGCGCAGTGAATTCAAGAAATACGAGCGCAGTTTGTCCGTCGCTAATCAATCTATCAACAAGCTGAACGGCCCGATTAATCCAGAACACAGCCACCAGAACGAGCGCAAAGAACCCGAACAACACAAGCAGTTGAGACAGCATATAGCGGTCGAACTTTGCCAAGGTGATCCCCCGCCTAAATAGTGGCTCTGATTTTAGTGACGCGGCAGCGTTTGCGACAAACTAGCCTAAGCAACCGGCGGGGAAAACTCCTAAACGTTGGATCGGGCTGGTCAGCAGGCATTGGCCGGGCTAGATCTGTGAGATGATCAATATTTGCAGAGGCACCAATGACCCAACTGACACCGCTTTCCTTTGTTGAAACCGACTTAAACGCACTGGCAGAACGCAAGGGACGAGTGGCCGTAGTGGTCACGCCTGAAGGCAAGCTTGAACTATCAGCACGGCGGGTCAACCGACTTACAAAAGGCGCTGTTCAGCGATTTGTTGCCAGTGATGGCTTTGCCAAGGTCAAACCGGGCCAGATTATGTCGATGGCTTGGCCGGCTGGCATGGAGGCTTCGGCTGTGGATGTAATTTGCCTCGCGCGGAACCATTCTATTGAAGACGCACGCAAGGTTGGTGCTACGCTTGGCAAGCTTCGTGGCAATGGCGATATTTTGTTGGCTTTGGACAGTGTGCGCAGAGCGGCTGAAATCGCGTTTGGCGCAGTTATGCGTGACTATGCGTTCACTGATCATAAAACGAGTGACAAGGGTCATGCAGATGGTGCGATTGTTGTGATGTGTTCACGTCATGACGAAATTAGAACTGCGGTGGCGCCGCTTTTGGCTATCGCAGAGGGCACGTTCATGACCCGTGATCTTGTGAATGAGCCAGCAAATGTGCTGACCACAACAGAATTCGCAGATCGGCTGAGCGCAATGCGTGATCTTGGCCTCGAGGTCGAGGTGCTCGACGAGTCAGAGTTGGAAAAAATTGGCATGCGCACCTTGTTGTCGGTTGGCCAAGGCTCTGACAGCCCCTCCAAAGTTGTCGTGATGCAGTGGAACGGCGGCGCCAAAGGCGACGCACCGCTTGCGTTGGTCGGTAAGGGCGTTGTCTTTGACACTGGTGGCATCAGCCTGAAACCGGCGGGTGGCATGGAAGACATGACCATGGATATGGGTGGCGCGGGCGTTGTCGCCGGTACGATGCGCGCCTTGGCATTGCGCAAGGCCAAAGCGAATGTTGTGGGGCTGGTTGGGCTGGTTGAAAATATGCCGTCGGGCAATGCAACCCGCCCCGGCGACGTGGTGACGTCGATGAAAGGGGACACAGTCGAGATCATCAACACGGATGCTGAGGGCCGCCTCGTGCTGTGTGATGTCATGTGGTATGCGCAAGAGCGGTTTGAACCTGCAGGCATGATAGATCTTGCGACGTTGACTGGTGCAATTATCATCGGCCTAGGTCATGAAAACGCCGGCGTTTTTTCTAATGACGATGCACTCTGCAACGCCTTTCTAAAGGCCGCGATGACCGAGGGCGAGGGGGCTTGGCGGATGCCACTGGGCCAAGCCTATGACGATATGCTCAAGTCACGTATCGCAGATATGAAAAATGTTGGTGGACGAGCTGCAGGGTCAGTGACAGCCGCACAATTCCTGCAGCGATTTGTCAAACCCGATATGCCGTGGATTCATCTGGACATTGCTGGCGTGGCCTCTGTCAAATCTGATACGATGCTGTCGCCCAAGGGCGCAACTGGCTGGGGTGTTATGGCGTTGAACCGGTTAGTGGCAGATCAGTTCGAAGGCTAAGCTATTATTGTGGCTGCATATTTCTATCATCTCACGCAACGCCCGATGGAGGAAACTCTGGCGATGCTGCTGAACAAGGCCCGTGCAGCCGGGTGGCGGGTGGCGGTGCGTGGCACCGATGCTGCCCGCCTCGCTTGGCTGGACGAAAAACTCTGGCTTGGGGCGAATGACGGGTTTTTGCCCCACGGCATCGCCGGTGGTCCGCACGACTCGGATCAACCTATCTTGTTAACTGTCGGAGCGGCTGACAACGGGGCAACTTGTGTGATGTCGGTTGATGGCGCGGCTGTAACAGCCGAAGAAGTCGCATCATTGGAGCGGGTCTGCATTTTGTTTGACGGCAATGACCCGGATCAGCTGAACACTGCCCGGGAACATTGGAAGGCGCTTAAAGATGCATCAGCTTCGGCGCAGTACTGGTCAGAAGAGAGCGGCCGATGGGAAAAAAAGGCAGAGACCTAAACTTTTTGATTTCCTAAATTTATATATCTTTCGTTTTACAACAATATCTAACGCCTGATAGTTAATGTAATCATATGTTGTGTACTAGCGCGAAAGTGTCAGTTTTCCGTCAGATATTTCTATTCGGGACCAGCGCTGTAGATAATTCATCCCCAACAGGGATTGACCTAGGTCACCCGCGTTAACGACCGCGGGCAGGTTTCGGTCATTGTAAGGACCGATAACCACAGTATCGAGCCGTACGGGCGCAGTGCGAACTTCACCATTTGCGGTAAGGGCGCGCCCGAAATACGTTAATTCGTTAGGATTGAGACCAAGTTTATCGGCATCTTTTTGGCTCAGCACAATCTGGGTGGCACCGGTATCAACCACGAATTCCGTTGGCACCCCGTTTACGTCGAGGGTTAGATTATAGTGGCCGTCTAGGCTTCTTGGAATTGTGATGGTGCCTTGGTCATCAAAGCGGGTCTGATGAGCGAACAAATCATCCTGGATATCACTCCAGACGCCGACAGCTGCGACCGCCCCAATAAAGATCAAAACCCAAACCGCGGCCATTTGCAGAGTCTGCCCCAGTTTAAGCCGCTTGGACAAAAGAAAACCGCCGCCTAGAACAGCGACGAGAGTGCCAAGGTAAAGTAATTGCGCGATATTGTCTGAACTCATTCCTTGAATATAGGCACGCGCGCACGAATGTCAGCCTGCAATCAGCCCAAAATCGCGCAACCCATCCAGCACGAATTGAACGGAAAGCGCGGCCAGCAGCATTCCCAGCAAGCGGGTCACGACAGTGATCCCTGTTTTTCCCAAGGCCCGTTCGATTAGATTGGATGCTAGAAAGAGAACAAGGCAAGCACCAAGCACCAACGCCGTAATCGCCAAAACCAGAGCAAGCCCCTCCATCCCCGGTTTCTGACCCGTGAGCAAGATTACAGAGGCGATCGCACCGGGGCCCGCGATCAGGGGGATGGCAAGTGGAAAGACGGATGGATCGATTTGATCGTCATCCTCAGCCTTATCCTCTCGCCGCTTGGTGCGCCGCTCGAACAGCATGTCGAGAGCCGTCAGAAACAACAGAATGCCACCTGCGACACGAAAGGCGGGCATGGAGATGCCTATGAAGCCCAAAAGCGCTTCGCCAAAAAGACCGAACAGGATCAGAACCGCCATGCCGATTGCGCAAGCGCGGAACGCAATATTGCGCCTCTGGCGGGCAGGAACGCCTTGGGTCAGTGCCACAAACAATGGGGCCAGACCGATCGGATCGATTATCACGAACATGGTTACGAATGCGGTGATGAGAAAGGCTGTATCGATCATTGTAAATTCATTTTCAGTGCTTTGTGGCGCGTTATTAAATCTCTAGGGATATATCCCGAAACCCATAGATATTTGCCATGACCCTGAGTGTTAAGCACCCTGAGCGGTTTCAAGTTTTTCGAGGTCTTGCAGCCAATGTGCTTCTGCGCGGTCAAGGGCCTGCATGACTTCGGCGTATTTCTTTTGCCAGACTTCCATCTCGCCCAGTTTGCTATCTTCGTACAACCCGGGATCGGCGAGTTTACTAGCGAGTTTGTCACGCATGTCGTTGAGTTTGGTGACGCGGGCTTCGGATTTGCGTACTTCTGAGCGCAACGCAAGGATTGCGTCGCGGCTGGGGCGTTTGGCTTTTGGTTTTTCGACTGCTAGTTTTGCTGGCTTAGAATCATTTAACAGCATCTTGCGGTATGCTTCAAGGTCATCTTCGTAAGGTTTGACAGTACCGTCTGCGACGAGCCACAGCCGGTCTGCGACGAGTTCGAGAAGATGCATATCGTGGCTGACCAGGATAACAGCGCCCGTGTAATTGGTGAGCGCCTCTACAAGCGCTTCGCGCGATTCGATGTCGAGATGGTTTGTAGGTTCGTCCAGGATTAGCATGTGCGGCGCGTCCAGCGTGGCCAGCAGCAGTGACAGACGCGCCTTTTGCCCGCCCGAAAGCTTGCCCACAAGCGTGTCGGCCTGATCAGCCATCAAGCCGAAACCAGAAAGACGCGCACGCCAACGCGATGGACCTTCATGGGGCCGTTCGCGGCGCAGGTGATCAAGTGGAGTTTCGTCGATAAACAGTTCATCCACCTGGTGCTGGGCAAAGTAGCCTATGCGAAGTTTCGTCGATTTGGTGATTTTGCCCGTAAACGCGGGAAGGCGATCGCTAAGGAACTTTGACAATGTCGATTTGCCCTGACCGTTTTTACCCAACAAGGCGATGCGATCATCCTGGTCAATCCTGAGCGAGAGTTTCGACAGGACTGGGGCGTCGCCGTAGCCTGTACTCGCGCCGTCAAGATGAACAATGGGGGGCGAAAGATCCTCTGGGTTAGGAAAGTCAAAGCGGCGCAATCCAGCCTCCTGAGGGGTCGAAATAGGCTGCATACGGGAAAGCGCCTTGAGCCGCGATTGCGCTTGGCGGGCTTTGTCAGCCTTGTATCGAAACCGGTCCACATAAGACTGCAGATGCGCGCGGCGGGCCTCTTGCTTTTTGGCCATGGCAGCTGCAAGCGCCAGTTTTTCAGCACGTTGCCGCGCAAACTGGTCATAGGGGCCTTGATAGAATGTCAAATTACGATCTTCGAGATGCAAAATTGCGCCAACAGCACGATTTAACAAGCCGCGGTCGTGGCTGATGATCAACACGGTGTGGGGATATTTTGCCAGATAGTTTTCAAGCCAAAGTGCACCCTCGAGATCGAGGTAGTTGGTTGGTTCATCTAGCAACAGCAAGTCAGGTTGAGAAAACAGGACTGCTGCTAGCGCGACACGCATGCGCCAGCCACCCGAAAAATCCGAGCAAGGCATGCGCTGTTCTGCATCGTCAAACCCAAGCCCTTTGAGGATGGTTGCTGCGCGCGCCTCAGCGGACCAAGCGTCGATATCGCTCAGCCGGGTCTGAATTTCTGCAATCCGCGTCGGATCCTGTGTGGTTTCAGCCATCAGCTCTGCTCGCTCGGTATCGGCAGCAAGCACCGTATCGATAAGCGATGTGGCCGATGCAGGAACTTCTTGAGCAACACCACCGATGCGCGCGCCGGACGGCAAAGATATATTGCCGCCCTCAAGCGCCAGCTCGCCCCGGATGAGGCCAAACAGCGTCGTCTTGCCCGTCCCATTTCGTCCCACAAGGCCAACTTTGTGACCCTCGGGAATTACGGCGCTGGCGCCCTCGAACAAAGGCCTGCCTGCGACCGCATAGTTGATGTCAGATATCCGTAGCATGCGGGCGGTGTGCCGCAGTTGGCGGGCGTCGTCAATCGCACCTTTCCAAGCATGAAACCCCATGCTATCGGAACCGCGATTTCAACACCGGGGCGCTTAACCTATGCGCCCATACCAAGAGGAATGATCCCATGGCTCTCGAGCGCACGTTTTCGATCATCAAGCCCGATGCAACCCGCCGCAACCTAACCGGCGCAATCAACGCCAAGTTCGAAGCGGCTGGTCTGCGCATTGTCGCCCAAAAGCGCATCCATCTGACAAAAGCGCAGGCTGGGGTGTTTTATGCTGTGCATGCTGAACGCCCCTTTTACGACGAGCTGTGCGAATTTATGGCATCCGCTCCGATCGTTGCTCAGGTTCTTGAGGGCGAAGGCGCGATTGCAAAAAACCGTGAAGTGATGGGGGCGACAAACCCCGCCGATGCCGACGCTGGCACGATCCGTGCTGACTTTGCGGAATCGGTTGGCGAAAACTCTGTTCATGGCTCTGACGCGCCGGAAACTGCAGCCATCGAGATAGCATATTTCTTTTCGGGTCTCGAACTGGTCGGCTGATCCCGTCCACACGTTACAAATTATGAATCGGCGCGCCCATGAGGGTGCTCCGATCTTAAGGATCTCATTTCTCAGTTATTTACAGGATGAACTTATCGATTTAGTATATTGATTTATATAACTGATAATATTTATCCGGCCACTCACTTTTTAAAATGGATCGTTTTGTAGATTTGATTTCACTCGAACTCCAATTTGATCCATCACTTGTTCAAAGGCGGATAGATCACCATCAAAAGCGTTTGCCTTGAGTACATCAAATCGTTTGCGTAGCTCTTTCTTTTCCTCGCCCTTACAATCGTTCCAGGGACGGCCTTGTACTGCCATGACCAGCACATAATAGCCGGTAAAATGGGGGCGCGTGCCAGACTGTAGCAAGCGGCGGTATGTTTCGTCTGGGCCAAGTGCGCGCAGGGTTTCTGCATTAAGAATCCCTGCCTTGGCACAGGCGGCATCCATTGCGGATCCCAAATTGCGGATTGTCGAAACTGGCGTGTTCATTCTTGGAATTTAACGCTCAGCATTTTGTTTGTCACCAGGATTGGAGTTTGGACTTTTCTCTGCTCCGCCGCGTTAATTGTAATGCAACCTTGCTTTAAACAGTTGTGCATGACTGCATCAAAAAAGGTATTCATTTTATGGTTTCAAAACAATATCTTGTAATTTGTCGGTACATCGAAGCAGGACGCAGCAGGACTGAAGGAAAATTTATTTCGTTCATTGCATTGGGCCACCCCTGAGGTTCCAACGCAATACCAGCGTTCGGGCCGACATTGGCGTCTAGCAGCACGGGTAATTGCGCACCACCATAAACCTGAAGCCCCGGTTCAGTGGTTTCGATTTTCATCTGCAATCCGTCTGCTCCGGTAAGTGTTGCGGCAGGGTATGGGGTGGCATGCCGATTGTGAGACAGGCAAAGATTGTGGTCAATATTGTGCGGAACCTGTCGCGGCGTGCGAAAGTCAAAGCGAGTCCCATCCACTGATCTGACTTCGCCGGTTGGAATATTTGATTTATTTACAGGTAGGTAGTGATCGGCGTTCACGTGCAAATAATGTAGCCCTGCATCGCCTAGTCGCCAATATGGGTGATGCGCAATGTTCATTGGCGTAGGTTTTGTGGTTGTGGCAGTGATCGTGAGTGTCAAGGTGGCCCCTGCGACGGCGTACTCGGCAGTGATGTCACGGTGCCCCGGCAGACCACAGACCCCATCTGCGAGTAAACAGCGCAATATGAGCCTGTCGTTATTTTGTTTGATGACTTGCCAGTGTTGTGTCTGAAGTCCATGTGGCCCGCTATGCAAACAGGTTGCACCACTTTCATTTTGAGGCATCTGGTATTCGCACCCGTCGATCATAAACCGGCCATGGTGCACCCGATTTGCCACGGGCCCCACCAACACGCCGGGATAACACGTCAACCAGCTTGGGTGCTTCGCCTCATTTGCATCCAGCACTAGATTTGCACTGTGGCGTAGATAAACGCCGCACAATCGTGCCCCACGCGGAGATATCTGTACGCGCAGCTCATCCGAGGCGACTGTAAGAAAATTGGTCATCGCATTACCGTTTTCGAACCACCTATGCCCGACAAACAATCGCTTGTCTGCATACTAGGCCTGACAACGCTATTTTCATACCTACAGAGACCAAATGCCTCTTTGGCTTTCGGTCGTTAATATTACAAATTATAGGAGCCAAAACCACATACAGCCAAGACCGAAGCTTGGCTTAAAGCGCCGGGTAATGCCGTGCTCTCAAAAATCGAAGCCCAATACTGAAGTTACGGCCGCGCCCTAGCGCGAGGTTTCTGTCAAGCGGCGCTTCACATAATCAGTTGTATGGTCGATTAGCGTGTCCAAATGAGGTTCGTCAAAAAAGTGCCCTGCATTTTCAATCTGGGTATGCGTAATTGTAATTCCTTTTTGCTCATGCAGCTTACCAACAAGTGTTTCGGTGTCTGCCGGTGGGGCGACTCGGTCAGCGGTGCCATTGATCACCAACCCTGATGAAGGGCAGGGCGCCAGGAACGAAAAATCATACATATTTGCGGGCGGAGATACGGAAATAAATCCGGTAATTTCTGGCCGCCGCATCAACAATTGCATCCCGATCCACGCGCCAAAAGAAAAGCCCGCAACCCAGCAATGCTTGGAGTTGTTGTTCATGGATTGAAGGTAATCTAATGCAGATGCCGCATCTGACAGCTCTCCAATGCCCTGATCATATTCACCTTGGCTACGGCCAACGCCCCGAAAATTGAACCTAAGAACCGTAAAGCCCATATTATAGAACGCATAGTGGAGCCTGTGGACCACTTTGTGGTTCATTGTGCCGCCAAACTGCGGGTGCGGATGCAGAACGATCGCAATCGGTGCGTCACGTTCCTTTTGCGGATGATAGCGGCCTTCGAGGCGGCCTTCGGGTCCGGGAAAAATGACCTCGGGCATGTGGTGTTTGTCCTCGCGCGTTTTGTTGGATCCGATTTCTTGACGGAATCAATCGGAGACATTAGAATGTTTCTAAATACTTGGTAGTGCTGTGTAACCAGATGCCTTTGACAGGTAGCGGTGCCTATGATGTATGGGATGTATGGCCTTAGGGCCGCAACGTCAATTGGGGGCGTGGGACTATGAAACTGTCTACTAAGGGAAGATACGCGATGGTCGCGCTTAGTGACATCGCGTTGCAGCCGTCTGGCGCGTTGGTAAGTTTGGGCGATATTGCGGCCAGGCAGGACATTTCACTGCCTTATCTGGAACAATTATTTGTGAAATTGCGCCGCGCAAAGCTTGTGACTTCGGTGCGGGGTCCGGGTGGGGGATATCGACTGGCGCGGTCACCGTCAGATATTCGTGTATCCGATATTTTGGCAGCGGTGGATGAAACGGTCGATGCAATGCACAAGGGTGCAGGGGCTTCGGGTGCGACTTCCGGCTCCAAAGCGCAATCTTTGACCAACCGACTTTGGGAAGGATTATCTGCCAATGTGTACGTATTCCTGCATCAGACCAGACTATCGGATGTGATACAAAACGAGTTGGCCCCCTGTCCTGCGGTGCCGCATTTATTTGCGGTCGTCGATGATGCCTGATTGGAAATTTGTGTATCTGTGGGGCGCGGATGTATGACCCGGGTATATTTAGATCACAATGCAACGACCCCGCTGCGGTCCGATGCACGTGCTGCAATGAATGCTGCGATGGATGTAATTGGTAACCCATCATCCGTGCATGCCGAAGGGCGCACCGCCAAAATGCTCATAGAGCGGGCTCGCGCGCAGGTGGCAAATTTGGTGGGGTGTTTGCCGACACAGGTGGTTTTCACAGGCTCAGCCACAGAGGCGGCGGCGTTGGCTGTTGCGCAAAAGGGGCGGCATGGCGGGCGATTTGCTGCGTTACCGACAGAGCATGATTGTTTGGGTGATTGGAGTGAAACAGAGTTACCAGCCATTTTTGACAAAAATGGTACGTTGGATGGGTCGGCCGTCGGTCAGTTTGTCGACTATATCCTGCGGGATTCTGGCGCGGGGTACAGTACGAATGGTGGGCAAGTGGCGCTCGTTGCGATATCGGCTGCAAATAGTGAAACCGGAATAATGCTGCCCAATGGGCATGTAGCATCAAATAATCATATTAATTCCTCTCTCGCGGGCACCCTGCCTTATGCAGTGGTCTGTGATATCACACAAATGGCTGGCAAAGTGCCAGTGACCTATCGTGGCGATACTCGCCCGGCCTACATGCTCTTGTCTGCGCACAAATTGGGTGGCCCCAAGGGCGTCGGCGCGTTGATCAACTTTACGGCCGACGATCCGCAAGCCATGATGCGGGGCGGTGGGCAAGAGATGGGGCGCCGCTCGGGAACTGAAAACGTGATCGGCATTGCTGGATTCGGCGCGGCAGCTCAAGCTGCGCAGCAAGACATTTCAGCTGGAAAATGGGACAGAGTCGACAAACTTAGAAATATTCTAGAAAACGCTCTTGAGGCTGCGTCAAATACAACTATTTTCATCGGAAGAGGTGCGGCGCGTTTGCCCAACACATCCTGCTTTGCGACGCCGGGTTGGAAGGGTGAAACACAGGTAATGCAAATGGATCTGTCTGGGTTTGCCATATCGGCGGGTTCGGCCTGTTCCAGCGGCAAGGTCAAGTCCAGTCGCGTGCTTGAAGGGATGGGGTTAGGCGATATGGCCGCAAATGCGGTCCGAGTTTCGTTAGGTCTCGAGACGACGGAAGAAGAGATAATGCGTTTTGTCGATGTCTGGGCGCAAAAGTTAAAAAAACACCAAGCACGGGCGGTTTAAGCCAGCCAATTGCGAGAGGAATGTCTGATATGGATAATGTCGTAGACGATGTGATGGTCAAAGAAGGGGTCGATCAAGAAACGGTCGATGCTGTTCGTGAAGTTGGTGGTGCATACAAATACGGTTGGGAAACCGAAATTGAGATGGAATACGCCCCAAAAGGGCTGAACACTGATATCGTAAAACTGATATCAGACAAAAACGAAGAACCCGAGTGGATGCTTGAATGGCGTCTGGCCGCCTACGAGCGCTGGTTGCAAAAGAAAGAGCCCAAATGGGCAATGGTCGATTATCCAGAGATTGATTTTCAAGACCAATATTACTATGCGCGCCCCAAAAGCATGGAGGTGAAACCAAAGTCGCTGGACGAGGTCGATCCGAAGCTATTGGAAACATACGCAAAGCTAGGAATTCCCCTGAAAGAACAAATGCTTCTAGCGGGTGTTGAGGGTGCTGAAGAAACTACAGGTGCGCCGCGCAAAGTGGCCGTTGACGCGGTATTTGACTCTGTGTCTGTCGGCACAACGTTCAAGGATGAATTGGCCAAAGCAGGTGTGATTTTTTGTTCAATTTCCGAGGCTATCAAGGATCATCCGGAGTTGGTTAAGAAATACCTTGGATCGGTCGTGCCAGTCTCTGACAACTATTACGCCACGCTCAATTCGGCGGTATTCTCGGATGGTTCATTTGTCTATGTGCCGCCCGGTGTGCGCTGCCCAATGGAACTTTCGACCTATTTCCGGATAAATGCGGAAAATACTGGCCAGTTTGAGCGCACGTTAATTATTGCAGACAAAGGCAGTTACGTCAGCTACTTAGAGGGGTGCACCGCGCCCCAGCGCGACATCGCACAGCTGCACGCTGCTGTGGTTGAAATCATCATAGAAGAAGACGCTGAGGTGAAATATTCCACCGTCCAAAACTGGTATCCTGGCGATGAAAACGGGAAGGGTGGGATCTATAACTTTGTGACAAAACGAGCCGATTGCCGCGGCGACCGGGCCAAAGTGATGTGGACACAGGTGGAAACCGGGTCGGCTGTGACTTGGAAATACCCGTCCTGCATTCTGCGCGGTGACGATAGTCAGGGCGAATTCTATTCCATAGCAATCGCCAACAACATGCAGCAGGCCGATACCGGCACCAAGATGATTCATCTTGGCAAGAACACCAAGTCGCGTATCGTATCCAAGGGTATCAGTGCAGGTAAGGCCCAAAACACCTATCGTGGGCTGGTTTCCATGCACCCCAAGGCAAAATCTTCGCGCAACTACACGCAGTGCGATTCGCTCTTGATCGGTGACAAATGCGGGGCACACACGGTACCCTATATCGAGGTCAAGAATAACAGCAGTCGGGTCGAACACGAGGCAACGACATCCAAGGTTGATGATGATCAGATGTTCTATTGCCGCAGCCGGGGCATGGACGAAGAAGAGGCGGTGGCGCTGGTTGTGAACGGGTTTTGCAAGGATGTTTTGCAGGCCTTGCCGATGGAGTTCGCGATGGAAGCGCAGCAACTCGTTGCGATTTCGCTCGAGGGATCGGTCGGATGAAGCGGAAATTTTTCTTGGCAACGCTTATGGTGTTAACAGCTAACCTTTGATGCCATGTTCGGATATCAACGCCAGCAAAACTACGCAGGCGATAAAAATAGCTGGCGGTGCTGTACGCACAGCCGAAGATTTAGAAAAAAAGCGCTGCATCAGCGGCGAAGAGGGCAGGGTTACAAATGCTGAATATCAAAGACTTGCACGTCAAACTTGAAGAAGAAGACAAGCAAATTCTGAAAGGTGTGAACCTTGAGGTCAAAGCGGGCAAGGTGCACGCGATTATGGGCCCAAACGGATCAGGCAAGTCGACGCTCTCATACGTTTTGTCGGGTCGCGATGGTTACGAGGTTACGGGCGGCTCGGCGCATCTGGGCGAAGATGATCTGCTGGAAATGGAACCCGAAGAGCGCGCCGCGGCGGGCCTTTTCCTAGCTTTTCAATACCCGGTTGAGATCCCTGGCGTGGGCAACATGACGTTTCTGCGCACATCCGTGAATGCGCAACGGAAGGCGCGCGGCGAAGAAGAAATGAGTGCCGCCGATTTCCTGAAAGAGGTGCGCGCGCGTGCCAAAGACTTGAAGATCGATGCAGACATGCTCAAGCGCCCTGTCAACGTGGGCTTTTCTGGCGGCGAGAAAAAGCGCAACGAAATCCTGCAGATGGCCATGCTGCAGCCCAAGATGTGCATCCTGGACGAAACTGATTCCGGCCTGGATGTGGACGCGATGAAGTTGGTCTCGGAGGGTGTAAATGCGCTGCGCGATGCGGGCCGGGGCTTTCTTGTGATTACACACTACCAGCGACTGCTGGACCATATTAAACCCGACGTAGTGCACATCATGGCTGATGGGCGCATCGTAAAAACCGGCGGGCCCGAACTGGCACTCGAAGTCGAAAACAACGGTTATGCCGACATTCTTTCCGAGGTGGCCTAATGGCAGCCCCGGCAGAAAAACAAAACACAACCGAGGCGCGGATCGCCGCGCTTGACCTGCCCAAAGGGGGATGGTCTGACGCAGCGCGCACCGAGGCGTTGACGCGGCTGCGTGTAATGGGCTTGCCTGAACGGCGTGACGAATATTGGAAATTCACACGGCCTGATGCGCTGACCAGTGTGGATGTTCCGACGGCTGCGGTGTTGGGCACCAAAGAGGCGCCCGTTTTTTCTGAGATGGACGCCCTTCGCATTGTCTTTAATGATGGTGTTTTTGATGCCGAAGCCTCTGATGATCTGGCGATGGCGCATGTTCAGATCAGCCGTTTGGCGGACAGCAGTAGCGATATCCATTGGGCGGCGGGCTTGTACGGTCAGCTTGAGGCAAATGGGCAAGCGCCTGTTGCGCGGCCATTGGCAACACTCAACACCGCCTTTGCCACGGACGGGGTCCTGATTCAGGTTGTTGGACAGGCGCCTAAGCCGATCAGTCTGGTCTATAACCATCTAAACAAAGCATCCGAAGCCATTTTGCATCATGTGATCAAGCTGGATCCAGGCGCCAAGCTCACAGTTCTTGAGGCCGGCCCTGCTGCTGCGAGACTGAATAAAGTAATGGAAATAGACGTGGCAGATGGTGCCGCGTTTCACCATGTGCGTGCGCAAGGCCGTGATCACGAGCGTTGCGCGGCCACGCATATCTTTGCGCGGCTGGGGCAGGAAAGCGTCTTTAAGTCCTTCACACTCACGGCCAACGGGCGACTGACGCGCAATGAATGTGTGATCGAATTGACCGGTGATGATGCTATTGCACACGTGGCGGGTGCCTGTGTTGGTGACGGTGATTTTCACCATGATGACACAGTATTTGTAACCCATGATGCGCTGCGTTGCGAAAGCCGCCAGGTGTTCAAAAAGGTGCTACGCAATGGCGCTATTGGCGTATTTCAGGGCAAAATTTTGGTCAAGGCCGGTGCGCAAAAGACAGATGGCTACCAAATCAGCCAATCGCTGCTTCTGGACGACGACAGCCAGTTCCTAGCCAAACCAGAGCTTGAAATCTATGCCGATGACGTTGTGTGTTCCCATGGGAGCACATCGGGTGCAATTGACGAAGAAGCGCTATTCTACCTGCGTTCGCGCGGCGTTCCAGCACCAACTGCAACTAATCTTTTGACTCTCGCCTTTCTTGCCGAAGCAGTCGAAGAAATCGAGGATGAGAATCTGCGTGCGGCGTTAGTTGACCAGCTGGAAGGCTGGTTGGAGCGGCACAGGAGCTGACATGGCGATCATTCGCAACATTGCCGCGACCTATCGAGGACCGGGCAGCGTGGTGCGGAGCATGTTGGTGCTCGGCCCGCGCGAGGATCGGGCGCTCGCCTACTTGATGGGTGCCTGTTTATTGGTATTTATCGCGCAGCTGCCGCGTTTGTCGCGCGAGGCGCATCTGACCGGTCAGGATCTTGATATCCTTATGGGTGGGACGCTGATGGCTTGGGTATTTATAGCGCCGCTTATGCTGTACTTGATCGCCTTTCTTGCACGCGGTGTTGGGCGCATTTTTCGTGGTAGTGGAACAGCTTATGGCGCGCGACTTGCGTTATTTTGGGCGCTGTTTGCATCAAGCCCCCTGCTTTTACTGCATGGTTTGACCGCGGGCCTGATCGGTCCGGGTTTAGAGTTGCAGATTGTCGGCCTAGTCTGGATCACACTTTTCTGTTGGTTCTGGATCGCGGGCAGCATCGCACAGGAGCGCGGCATATGAAGTTCTGGATTGAACTGGCGGTCGACACACTGCGCGACCCGCAGGCTACGGCCGGGCGTGTGATGGGTTGGAACATCGGCCGGACCGAACTGTACATGGCGCTTATCGCAGTGTCGGCGGTCAATGCTTTTTTGGCGGGCGTCTCGAATGTGATGTCGCCGCTTCCTAATGATCCTGCATCAATACAGGCCGTCCCGATGCTGGCTCTGCTGCAACGCCCTTTGGCACTGTTTTTGCTGATTGCAGGTGGCCTGCTTGTGTCTGTCCACACGCTGTTCTGGGCCGGTCGGGCCATGGGGGGCGAGGGTACGCTTACAGATATGCTTGCTCTGTTGACCTGGCTTCAGGCATTGCGGGCCGCCGCACAGATCATAGTGCTTTTGCTGACCCTTGTTAGTCCGACGCTGGCTGGTCTGGTGGCACTCTTGGTGGTGGTGACTGCATTCTGGCTGTTGCTGCATTTTATCAGCGCGGCTTTGCGTCTGAATTCCCTGCTGAGGGCTTTAGGAGTTCTGGTCGCGGTCATGGCGGGTTTACTATTAGGATTGATGTTGCTGTTGACCTTGGGAGGGTTAACCGCCGGAGGACTGACAAATGTATGATATTGAAGCCATCCGCGCCGATTTTCCGATCCTATCACGCGAGGTCAACGGCAAACCATTGGTCTATCTCGACAATGGGGCTTCTGCGCAAAAGCCGCAAATTGTACTTGATGCGGTTAACCGCGCGTACAGCCATGAATATTCGAACGTCCACCGCGGCCTACACTTTCTAAGCAACCTGGCCACAGATCAATACGAGGCAGTGCGGGGAAAGATCACAGGTTTTCTGAACGCTAGCAGTGAAGACGAAATTATATTTAACTCAGGCACCACCGAAGGCATCAATATGGTAGCCTATGGCTGGGCGATGCCACGCATGCAGGCAGGAGACGAGATTATTCTGTCGGTGATGGAGCACCATGCAAACATTGTGCCCTGGCACTTTCTACGCGAACGGCAGGGCGTTGTTCTGAAATGGGTGGATGTTGACAGCACTGGAGCGTTGGACCCACAGGCAGTTTTGGATGCAATTTCGCCGCGCACTAAGCTGATTGCTGTCACCCATATGTCAAATGTTCTGGGTACCAAGGTCGACGTAAAAGCGATCTGCGCCGGCGCCCACGCCAAAGGTGTGCCTGTGTTAGTTGACGGTAGTCAGGCCGCTGTCCACATGCCAGTCGACGTGCAGGATATTGACGCTGATTTTTATGCGATAACAGGGCACAAGCTATATGGCCCGTCAGGGTCTGGCGCAATCTATGTCAAATCGGATCGGATGGCTGAAATGCGGCCCTTCATCGGTGGTGGTGACATGATCAAGGAAGTGTCCAAAGGCGGTGTAGTCTACAATGACGCGCCAATGAAGTTTGAGGCAGGAACGCCTGGCATTGTTCAGATGATCGGCTTGGGCGTTGCGATTGATTACATGATGGGTCACGGCATGCAGGCCATTTCTGCCCATGAAAACAGTTTGCGCGATTACGCGGTCGAAAGGTTGGGTGGTTTAAATTGGATACAGGTGCAGGGCACAACCCCAGATAAAGGAGCGATCTTTTCGTTCACACTGGACGGAGCAGGTCACGCACATGACATCTCGACCATTCTGGACAAAAAAGGTGTCGCGGTTCGTGCAGGACAGCACTGTACCGGCCCGTTGATGGAACATTTGGGCATACACGCCACGTGCCGCGCGTCATTCGGAATGTACAACACCAAAGGTGAGGTTGATGCGCTTGTCGACGCTTTAGAACTCGCGCGTGATCTTTTTGGGTGACGATAACGACCACAGTGGTTGGCGTATACCGGCTATGGACTTGGTCATACGATTTGCAATTGCGGGCGCTGCAACGCCCGGATATACCGCCACGTAATGGACCCTTAGCTCAGCTGGATAGAGCGCTGCCCTCCGGAGGCAGAGGTCTGGGGTTCGAATCCCTACGGGCGCACCATTTCTTTAATATTTCTTATGAATTGGCCGCCCTCACATAATTTCAGATCGGAGGGTGTCAGATCCTACGCGCTGATACATCTAATCATCTTTGTTCACCTCGAAAATTGCGCCGATTTAAAACGGCCAAAACAGTGATCAGCGCTAACAAGCTGCTGCCAATAAAAATGATGTTGATCGATTGCATTTTGCAGGTGTCGGAAAAGGCAGTGATATAAATCAGGGCCGTCATTTCCGTTGGTGGATTGGTTACGAGAACGACGAAGCCGACATTCTCAGCGAGATCAAAACCCGCTGGCACGAAGGCGACAAAAACTGCGCCGCGTTCTTGCAACGGCAATAAAGCGGTCATAACCGGCGCTCTTTATGAGTCGCGCCCAGAGCGGCACTTGAAACAACCCGGCAGATATGGGGAACGGAATATTCACCGCAGAAAACAGGAGATACGCGCTCACAGCTTCCGGTGTGTAAGCGGGTAATTCTTTTAAAATGTCAGCGGTTGTGAGCGGCTATTGTAGATCAAATGGTTCAAGGCCACCTGTCGCGGTGATGAGCTCTGGTAGGGGTGTCCGGGTGAGAATTTGGATAGCTGCAGCTGTCACAATGATGCTGATTATCACCGTTCTCCACGTCGCTATACGAATCAGCCAGGTGGATATAGGTTTGATCATGGATGCCCTTCTTTTAAAAAACTGGACTTACAGCATATCTAACTGACGTATGACGAAAGCGCAGAGCGATTGTCATGTGACCCTTGCTCATGCGCTCAACTATCGCCTAGGCTAGAACACCAAACGTTTCATTTTTTGGGGAGAGAGCCAATGCGTTTACTTGCTGCAGCCTTTGCGGTCACCCTGGTTTCAACGTCTGCTTGCGCGCAGGACCAAGACTGGCCTCGTATGGACCGCCCCCCTGGTGCGTCTTCGTACATTATTTCTCCATCTAACGGCGAGATCGTCTCCAGTCCCGTTGCAGTTAAATTTGGACTTCAGGGCATGGGGGTGGCGCCTTCTGGCGTGGACTATCCCGACTCTGGCCATCATCACCTTGCCATTAACCGAGACGTCACAAATTTTGACGAACCACTGGTGTCAGGCGAGCCTGATCTTCTGCACTTTGGTGGCGGACAGACCGAGGCGTCGGTTGAACTGGAACCCGGCGAATATACGCTGCAGATGATTCTCGGTGACCAGGATCATGTTCCCCATGACCCGCCGGTGATGTCAGCTAAGGTGACCATCACGGTCAAATAGACGAGTCCCGGTTCGGTCTAAGATGCTTATTTATAGGCCGAAATAGGAGCTGACGGCGATTCTGGCGCTAGAGCTGCTTGCTTGCGTGCCCTAATCTTTGCGCATAGGGTTAATTTCAGAATTCACCCAGGTTACCGAAAAGCATGCCGAATCCGCGATTGATGATTAACCCCAGATCGCCCGGCCAGCTCGTTTTTACCGCAGTATGACTCGGCGGGTGTTAATGAGTGTCAAAGCCCTGTTTGCCCTCAGTCCCACTCTGCAGCCCTGGGCGAAGGATAATTTTGATAAGGCGGTGTCGGTATTCGCTGATCCGCCGGCGCCGAATCCCTAAATTTAGGCATTCTCAAGCATGGAGATCTTGCCAGGGTCTTTGATCCACGGGATGAGTTTTATCCTGGGATTGATTTGCGGTAGCTTCACAACCGCCTTGTCCTACCGGTTACCGAGACGCGAAGATTTTGTGAACGGGCGCTCGCACTGCCCCAAGTGCCGGACAAATTTAGGGCCGCTTGATCTTATTCCCGTTATCTCTTGGCTGGTATTTCGGGGAAAATGCCGCCATTGCAATGCCCCTGTATCCGCCCGGTACCCCTATATTGAGCTCGTTTGCGGTAGTCTTTTTGCCTTGGTTTCTCTGTCTTTTGTGCCCGGGCAACCGGAACATGCGGTTATTCTCTGGGTCTTGGCGGTTCTCTTGCTAACCCTTTCCATCATTGATCTCGAGCAACACCGATTGCCCAATAGCTTGATTATGTTGGTCTTGGGATTGGGACTCAGCCTGGTCTGGGTTACGGAACAATCGTTTGTGGAGGCCGGTGCCATGTTTGCAGCGGCGCTAGCAGTTGGGCTGCTGGCCAGATTTGCGGGCCAAATGCTTTCTCACCAGCCAGGTATAGGGTGGGATGATATCAAGCTGGCGGGAGCGCTTTCGCTAGGCATTCCCTTCGATTCCGTTATTGTTTTCCTTGGAGCTTTTGGCTTGGCCTTGATAATATTGGTGGCGGAGTTCTGGGGGCGCAGACATTTACCGTTCGTTCCTCTTGGCCCAGCTTTGTGTTTCGGCGCGTTCGCAGCCCTCCTATAAGGCGGATACTCTTTAAAAATTTCACAAATTCCGTTTCCCTTCGCTACGATCTTATAACGTGGCGCTAAATGCTGCCAAACCCGCTTCCTCCCAACGGTTGAAACACCTTGGGCGTTCCGCCCCACTTCAATTATTAACTAAGTTTCCGCCATTCAGTACGTTCAAGCAAGGTCTCGGGTGTGGCGCCAGAGTGGGGCACGGGCGGGGCCGGGCAGGGTGCTCAGGTGGAGGAAAGCTGTGGTAAAATACTACTATGTGGGTTGATGTCATTGAGCTCCGCGACTTTTACGCAACCCCTCTTGGGCGGCTGGCGCGCCGGGCCGTGCGCCGGCAGATCCGTGCGCTGTGGCCGGACGTCTCCGGTCAACGGGTCGTCGGCGTAGGCTTCGCCACACCTTATCTCGGCCAGTTCCGGGAGGAGGCTGACCGGGTGGTGACAATCATGCCACCGGCCCAAGGCGTGATGCATTGGCCTGCGGGGGAGCCTGGTGCTGTGGCCTTGGCCGAAGATGTGGCCATGCCGTTTTCTGACCGGTCAATGGACTGCATTCTTCTGGTCCATGCCTTGGAAAGTAGCGCTTACTTCCGCGATCTTTTGCGGGAATGCTGGCGGGTGCTGGCCGACGGCGGACGGCTCATTATCGTGGTGCCCAACCGGCGCGGGTTGTGGTCTAGAATCGAACGCACGCCGTTTGCCCAAGGACGCCCCTATTCCATGGGCCAGCTCGACCGCCTTTTGCGCGACGTCCTTTTTGCACCAGCGGTCAAAACAACGGCTCTGTTTTTCCCACCCATGTGGTGGCCTCGGTTTATGTCCTGGACGTTGGGGGTGGAACGCATTGGCCGCCGTTTTTTTCCAACCATAGCCGGCGTCAATATCGTTGAGGCGACGAAACAAATTTATGCCGCGCCGCCCGCCGCTGTATCCGCCCGTCGTCTAAAAGATTATGTGTTTGTACCCGGCGCGGCACCGGTGCGATCGATAAATTTTGTGGCACCGGCGCGGAAGGCTAGCGATGCCGCCTTCAATTCTGAGGCCGCCCCAGAACAAACAAAGCCTGCTCGCTGAACAAATTGGCAAGACGGCCGGTCGCACCATATTGGCGGGGCCGCCCTTTACCGTTGAGTGCAAAGCCAGCTTCGATAGTCACGCCCAATGAGTTCACCAAATTCACAAAATCTTTGACGGTGCAAAGGTGAATATTATCGGTGTTGTACCATTGGTCGGGCAACGTCGGCGTGGACGGCATGCGGCCCCTGAACAGCAATGATAGTCGTACCTTCCAGTGGCCAAAATTGGGAAATGACACCACAGCATGCCGGCCGACCCGTAAAAGATCCTCCAGAACTTCTTTGGGGTTGTGCGTAGCCTGCAGGGTCTGGCTCAAGATCACATAGTCGAAGGCATTGGCCGGATAGTTCTCGAGGTCCGTTTCAAGGTCACCTTGTATCACCGCCAGCCCAACCCGCACGGCAGCGCTAACGCGTGCCATAGACAGTTCCAAACCGCGCCCGTCGACCTGTTTAGAGTCGCGCAAATACGCCAATAGTATGCCGTCGCCACAGCCCACATCCAAAACCCGGCTGCCCGGTTGGATCTGATCGGCAACGAGCTGGAGGTCGACGCGGATACGGTCTGGTGCCGAAGCGTTTTGGAGCGTGCCTGCGTCAGTCACTAGACGTTTCCTTGTTCGCCGAACCTAAGCCGACAGATGTCGCCGCGCCCTCTATGAAACCTCTGAGGGTGCCGTGGAATTCGGGTTCGTCCAGCAAGAAAGCATCGTGCCCCTTGTCCGTTTCAATCTCGACGAAACTCACCTTGGCCGCGTTGGCATTCAACGCATGCACGATCTCTCGGCTCTCGGCTGTTGGAAAAAGCCAATCGGATGTGAACGAGATTAAACAAAACCGCACCGGCGAATCCTTAAAGGCGTTCGCGAGTTGTCCGCTGCTTTCTTCTGCAAGATCGAAATAGTCCATCGCCCGTGTGATGTAGAGATAAGAGTTAGCATCGAACCGGTCGACAAACGTGTAGCCCTGATGGCGCAAGTAACTTTCCACCTGGAAGTCAGCGTCAAATCCATAGGTCGGGCTGTCGCGGTCCTGCAGTTTGCGGCCGAATTTGCGGTGTAAAGACGGCTCAGACAGGTACGTGATATGCGCAGCCATACGGGCGACGGCCAGGCCCCGATGCGGAGTGGTCCCTTCTTCCAGGTAATTGCCTTGACGCCATTCAGGGTCGGCTATGATCGCCTGCCGCCCCACTTCATGGAACGCGATGTTTTGAGCCGAATGCCGGTAGGAGCCGGCGATGGGGACGGCGGCCGTAATCCGGTCTGGAAACCTGTGCGCCCATTCGAGCGCTTGCATGGCGCCCATAGAGCCGCCGGTGACGCAAAACACTTTGTCGATGCCCAGCTGCTCCAGCAATCGGGCCTGGGCCTGGACCATGTCGCGAATGGTGATGACGGGAAATTGCAATCCATAGGGCTGGCCCGTTTCCGGATTGATCTCTTTAGGACCTGTCGATCCCATGCAGCCGCCGAGTACATTAGAGCACACGACGTAGAACCGGTTGGTATCGATTACTTTGCCGGGGCCAACAAGGGCATCCCACCAGCCACGTTTGTCGGTGGAGGGATGAGGACCTGCAACATACTGATCCATGGTTAAGGCGTGGCATATGAGAATGGTGTTGGATTTGTCGGCGTTGAGGGCGCCATAGGTCTGATAGGCAATGGTCACCGGTGACAGAGATACTCCGGACTGCAGCACTAGCGGGCCCTCCAGCGTGATCCTGGGAGACAAGTGCTCATCCGTGCCTGTGACAGCCGGGGCTGGGTCTGAACCGGTCATAGTCGACTGTCCATGGTTTAACGATAATTGTCCAAGACAGCCCCAAGGGACTGCCCTGTCAATGTTTTCTTTGATTTCCGCCAGTCTTGCAACTAAGACTGGCCAAGTTTCAGCCAATGTTTAAGTAGGTCTTTTTGTCATGGCGCTCCCTCAGCCCAGGGCCGGACTCATGGACATCCCACTCTATGAGGGCGGCAAGTCGAGCCTTTCCGGGCAAGACCGGGTGATCAAGTTGTCATCGAACGAAAGCGCTTTGGGGCCAAGCCCCAAAGCGGTGGGCGCCTATGCGCAAGTTCAAGACAAACTAGCGCGCTATCCCGACAGCAGTGCAGCAGACCTCAAAGCCGCTATCTCTGAGGTCCATGGACTGGAGGAGAGCCGCATCATTTGCGGTGCTGGCTCCGACGAGATACTGGGCTTGATCTGCCGCGCCTATGCTGGCCCGGGAGATGAGGTGATCCATACCGAACATGGGTTTCTTATGTACGGCCTGTACACGCGCAGTGTCGGGGCCACACCTGTCGTTGCGCCGGAAACCAACATCACGGTGGATGTTGATGCCATTCTCGCTGCGGTGACGGATACCACCCGGATTGTGTTTATCGCTAACCCGAACAACCCCACAGGCACCTACATTCCGGGCGCCGACGTCATAAGTCTGCGTGAAGGCCTGCGCGAAGATATCGTGCTCGTGCTCGATGGCGCATACGCCGAGTTCATGACCGGCGCTGACTACGAACCAGGCCTGGCTTTAGCATCAGACTCGCCCAACACAATTATGACCCGTACATTCTCCAAAATTTACGGCCTCGCTAGTTTGCGGGTTGGCTGGGCATACGGGCCAAAAACGATCATTGATGTGTTGGAGCGTTTGCGTAGCCCGTTCAACATCAATGCCTCAGCCATAGCCGCTGCCGCTGCGGCGATGCGGGATACGGATCACACAGCTGACGCCGCCGCCCACAACATCCGTTGGATGGGTGTCTCGCTCCAGTGTCTGCGCGCACTCGGGTTGGAGATCATAGGTGAGTCGGCGAATTTTGTGGTGCCGCGTTTTCCCGATACGCACGGCTACACGGCTGCCGATGCGGATGTATATTTACAACAAAAAGGTATCATCGCGCGCCGCGTAACAGACTATGGTCTGCCCAATCATTTGCGCATCACGCTTGGAACGGACGAAGAAATGGAAGTTGTGCTTTCTGCGCTGACAAAATTTATGGGAGGCGACGATGGCTGAGGTGCTGTTTAAGAAAGTCGCCTTCATCGGTATCGGTCTTATCGGCTCCAGCATGGCCAGGCGTATGGCTCAAGATGGTATGGCTGAAGAATTTGTTGGGTGCGCGCGTTCGGAGGGCACCCGGACCAAAGCCGTGGAACTGGGGCTTGTCTCGCGTGCTGTTGAAGATCCAGCGGAGGCAGTCGCGCATGCAGATTTGGTCGTCATTGCTACGCCCATCGGCAGCTACGGCACGATTGCGGAGTCCATTACCCTTGCATTGAAGCCGGGCGCCATTGTTACTGATGTGGGCTCGGTCAAACAGTCGGTGGTAAAAGCGGTAGCGCCGCATATGCCGAAGGACGTTCACTTCGTTCCCGGTCATCCCATAGCCGGCACAGAAAACTCGGGGCCCGAAGCGGGATTCCCTGAACTGTTCGATGGTCGCTGGACGATTCTCACGCCGTCGGAAACAACAAACGACGAAGCTGTGGACGAGATAGCGACGCTATGGCGCCAGATGGGGGCCATGGTCGATATCATGACTCCCGAGCATCACGACCGGGTGTTGGCAATTACGTCGCACCTGCCGCACCTCATCGCCTACACCATCGTTGGCACGGCAACGGATTTGGAAGATGATCTCCGCCAGGAAGTGATGAAGTACTCGGCTTCGGGCTTCAGGGACTTTACTCGCATCGCCGCCTCTGACCCGGTCATGTGGCGCGACATTTTTCTCAACAACCGCGAAGCAACTCTGGAAATTTTGCAGCGTTTTTCCGAAGACCTCACCGCCATGCAGCGTGCCATCCGCCGCAGTGAAGGAGATGCGCTGGAAGAGGCGTTCGCCCGTACACGCGCCATTCGCCGCGGCATCATTGACGCCAAGCAAGCGGAATAGTTGGAGCGCTAAACCATGGCCAAAGGTCTGACCCTCGTTATAGCCAACAAAAGGTATTCGTCGTGGTCGCTGCGGCCCTGGCTGGCCATGACCCACTTCGATGTTCCGTTTGAGGAAGTCGTCATCCCATTGGATCAGGATTCGACCTCACCCGCTATTCTTGAGCACTCTGCCGCCGGAAAGGTGCCGGTCCTGCATCACGGCGATATTACAGTGTGGGAGTCACTGGCCATTCTCGAATACTTGGCCGATGCCTTTTACGACCGGCCGTGGTGGCCTACCGACCCCCATGCCAAAGCCCGCGCCCGCACCATCGCGGCGGAGATGCATGCCGGGTTCGGTGCCATGCGCCCGGCCATGCCCATGAACCTGGATAAAACCTATGAGCCGAGTGCCTGGGCGGCGGATGTCAGCAAAGACATCGCCCGCATACAAGGACTCTGGCGTGACACGCGCGCGAAGTATGGTGGCGACGGCGATTTTCTTTTCGGCACCTTCACCATTGCCGATGCCATGTACGCGCCGGTGGTGACACGCTTTAAGACCTATTGCGTTGAGATGGACGATGTGAGCTCAGCATACGCTGACGCCGTGCTCGGTTTGCCAGCTATGCAGAAGTGGACGGCAGACGCGGCGGAAGAGCCGTGGGTGATCGATAAATACGGCCCGCCGGAATAAAGCCACCAGCACCTATTCCCAGCCCACCTCCGGCACATCCATCAAATTAAACGGGCCGACGCTCAAGCGTTGATCTTGCACGGACAGAGGTAAGGACAGTTCGGGTTCATCACTGCCGCGGGGTGTTTTAGCCAGCAGCCCAAGGATTATTTGCGCGGACTCTGCTTGGCTCCGAGGAAGTATCCCGCCGGCCTCCATGGACTTGAGCGTCTCGTTAAAGCCTGTAATGCGGGTGGAAAAGGTGCCAATGGGTTGTAGACGGTCATCCAGCGCCATGGTGCCGTCGCCTGCAATAGCCAGCGGTGGCCAGTCCAAGAGAACGCGCCGTACCTCCAGCTTCCCGCCATCGGACCGCCAGGCCTCCAAGGCTTCCGAAAGGCGCCCGGGATTGATGGGGCCGACGAGGTTTGCCTCAAGCCGCAATGCACGCATGGTACGATCGAACGGCCCCAACCGCACGCCGAAACGCAACGCGTCGGCGGCGCCCGTGAAGTTGGCAAACACGTCACCCGGCCCGCTAGAATTGTCGGCCAGCGCTAACGTGGCTTCGATTCTGACCGCGCCGATCCACGGGCGCTCAAAGGAATCCCGCAGTTCGGCTTGATCAAAATCGATCCGTGCGCCTTGCCACTTGCCGCGGCTGTCGAGATCAAGCTCCACGGCGGCGCTTTCTACGTGAAGCGTCCATGATCCATTAGTCACCAAGGGGGCGCTGACAAGGTGTGTTCCCGGCGCGTGTACGGTAAGGCGGGTCAGATCAAATGCGGCTGGCTCAAGGGTTAAGATGTCTGCCTGCCATGACCAACCGCCGTCTTCCAGAGGGGCCGTTACGGACACGGCAGGGAGATCAATGGCGGGCCATTTAGGAAATCCGTGGATGCGGGGGGCATGCACCGCAATCGCCCAGCCCTTAGCACGCTGTTCGTTGACCCAGTCCATGGCAACGTCGCGCAGGCTGGTCGCGAACATTAGCCACAGGCTGCTATAGAGTGCAGCAACGGCCAGAACGGCGCCACCGCATATCCAAATTAGTCGGCGGGATACATGTGGGGATTGGTGATTTTCCATCAAACTCACTCTATCATGGTTGACGGGCCGGAATGTGGCGGTACAAGGGCATGATGACAACACATTCTGAATCCAACGACTATTGGGTGTTTGGCTACGGCTCGTTGATGTGGCGGCCGGGATTTCCCTTTGCCGAAATGGTACCGGCACATCTTGATGGCTTCCGGCGGGACATGTGCATCCAGTCGATCCATTACCGCGGCACGTCCGACGTGCCAGGCCTGGTCAGCGGTTTGATGCCTGGTGGCACGTGTAAGGGCCGTGCTTATCTTATCGAACAAAAAGATGTGGTGGATGTGATAGCCTATCTCGATGAACGGGAACTGGTGACCGATGTCTACTTGCCCCAACACCACGACGTAGCCCTAGATGACGGCCGAGCCGTTTCCGCAAGGGTCTATTTAGCTGATGTGACACACGATCAGTTCGCCGGTCATTGGCCGTTGGAAGATAAAATCACATACCTGTTGCAAGGCACGGGCACGGAAGGCCGCAGCCTTGAGTACTTGGCCAACATCATCGGGCAGCTCGGTGAGCTGGAAATTGAAGACGAAGGATTAAGTGCTTTGCTCAATCATGCCCAAGCGAGAGAGTAGGGGTAACTTTTTTCTGGCCGGGAAGCACGTTTGGATCAAGCCCAAGCATAAGCTGTCCATAAGGCGTGGCATTTGAATCCCATGACAGAGCCTGGTGCCCCGTTGCCGCCAGCACATCCAGGTTGAATTGATGCACGAGATTGCTGGACTTCATGCCTCCAGCACCGAGGGCTTCGGCGAGCCGGTGCGTAGCCCGTCTGCATAGCATGGACAAATATCCACAATTACGACGAAAGCGATATTGTTCGTGCTGCGTAATTTCGCGGTCATTTTGAGCGGCATCGCGCATGAATCGCATATCAGCGTCGTAGATGTCCTTGGCCGCGTCAATTTCTGCGGAAGATTCAGCGACCCGGGCCTGTAGTGTTGCGAAGCCTTGCAGGCGGGCGCGGTCCACGTAAGACGTTCTTGATTTGATATTTTCGCAAAATGCATCTAGTGCTGCGCGGGCCATGCCAATGACCGGCCCGGCGACGGAATAATTGACTACGCGCGGCATGGGCAGGTTATAGGTCCAGCCCGGATTGATGGTTTGTCCAATGGATTTGCGTTTGTTGAGTTCGAGGAAAGAGATCGTGCGATACGTGGGCACAAACACATCGTCCACCACAACGTTATGACTGCCTGTGCCGATCAGGCCCGGCGGGTCCCAGGCCTCCTTAACCCGGAAATCAGTCGATGGTAAAATCATCATGGTCGGTGTTTTTGATCCGTCTTCTTCCTGAACATGGGCCATGATGGCGAACCAGCCATCTTGCCGCACACCAGAGCCAAACACCCACTCTCCGGATAGGCGAAACCCGCCATCTGCTTTCGTTGGTTCAGACCGTTCGAACGCGAAGCCACCAGCAACCCATGCTTTGGAATCAGCACCCCAAATTTCCTCCTGAACGTCCGGGTGGCATTTTGCTAGCCACCAGTCGTGACTGCCAAGGATGCCAACCACCCAGCCCGTAGAGCCGCAATGACGGGCCAATTCCATAGCCACATCGGTGTGAGACCCGAAAGGCAGTTCCGGGCCGCCAAACCGCTTGGGCTGGCAGGCCTGAATCAAACCATTGTCGATGAGGTCGGCAATCGTTTCTTCTGGCAGGCAGCGCAGCTCACGCGCTTTATCCCTACGCTCAGCCAGCTTTGGTCCCAGTGCAGCCGCTTTGGCCACTAAGTCTTCGACGGTAACGGTAGCGGTGTCGGTTTGGGCGGTGTCGGGTGCCATATATTATTTGCGGTCTTTTGCAGCGTCGGTACGGCGTTCGAGATCTGATTTATTGTCCATCAGGCCGAATAATTGCTTACCCCAGAAGGTGCCGTTGATATCCCACTGCAAGGCGCGGTGCGCGCCGCCAGCCAATGTATCTGAAAAAGAAGTGTGTGCTGGGTTGCTGTCCGACATGCCGCCGGCGCCCATGGCCTCAATCACGCGGGTCGCCGCCCGTTTGGCCAACGTCGTAACGTAAGCGCAGTTGCGTTTGAAGCGTAGTAATTCTTCTTGTTTGAGGTCGTGGTCATCGTCTGCCGCCTGCCACATATGCTGCAAGTCACGCCGGTAAATTGCTTCTGCGGCATCAATCTCAACGGATGATTCCGCTGCACGTAATTGCAGGCTTTGGAATTGAGCGACAGAGGAGTTATCCAGTGCGACACGGTCACGCATGCCGTTAACAAAATGATCGAGCGTGCTTCTGGCGCAGCCCAGGGTTGGCATCGCCACCGAATATCCGAATACGTCCAGCATCGGTAGTTTGTAGACGTTGCTGGGGTTGAGTACACGGCCGGGTGAGTCTTTGGTGTTCAATTCCGCCATGCGGGTTACGCGATGCGCCGGCACAAACACATTGTCGACGATAACGTTGTTACTGCCGGTGCCACGCATACCCGGCGAAAACCAGACGTCGTCGATGGCGTATTCGCCTTTCTTTAACAGCACCATGACCATGTCAGGCGGACCATCACCATAAAAAATGGGCGTCATCAGCGAAACCCAATCGCAGTGATCGATGCCGGAGCAATACAACCACGTGCCGGAGACGACAAAGCCGTTGTCCTTTGGCTTGCCGCCTGATCCCTTGGCAGACGCAAACGCAGCGCCAACGAGGGCATCTGGATCACCCTGCCAGACCTCATGTTGTGCGTCCGGATTATATTTACCCAGCCACCAATTGTGGCTGCCAATGATGCCCGAGACCCAGCCCGTTGAACCGCAATAGCGGGCCAGTTCCATGGCTACATCTGTATGGGCGCCGAACGGCAATTCGTGCCCACCGAATCGTGATGGCATGCAGGCGCGAAGAACGCCGGACTCGACAATTTCGGCAATGGACTCTTTGGGGACCTGCCGGTTCTTCTCTGTCTCATCGCGGCGGGCAAAGAGGCTGGGGCCGAGCGCTGTAGCGCGGGCCACAAGGTTCTCAGTCGTCAGGGCGCGCTCTTGTTGGGATGTGTCGGGGGCCATAGATGGCGTCTCCAGAATTCCTTCGTTTCGTTTTTGGTCGCGGCTTACCGCGTATAGGTACGCGGAGCAACTACAAGCCTTTTCGTATGAGAGTTACGGCCCGATCTGGGCCTCTGTTAGGACACCGAGTTTAGCCATGCCGTAGGGCAATGCACAGGTATCCCAGACCATGGAAATATGGGAACAGGCGGCGCCAATGTCCGACTTGGCCGTGTGAACAAAATTACTTTCATCGAGCCCCCGTGCGCCCATGGCTTCAGCCAAGCGGTTGGTGGCCCGTTTGGAAAGCTGGCCGACATAGGATGCGTTCCGCTTCATGCGGGCGATATCCTCCAACTCTAGGGGTGCGCCGCCTTCAAGGGACGCTCTGATGCGGGCTATATCCGCCGTGTAGAGCAGTTGTGCGCAATCAATCTCTGCGGAGGACTCCGACGTGCGCAATTGCAGCGTCGCGTTACTAGAAATCTTTTGTGCAAACACGTCTGTGCGCGGCGACATATCAGCGGCAAAACTGTCCATGGCGCCCATAGCCAAGCCTAGAGCTGGCGCGGACACACAATAATTGATCACCCCATGCAGGGGCATGCGGTACACGCTGTTTGGGTTGTCAGCGGTGCCCGGTGTATCGAGGCTGTTGATTTCGACCACGCCGATGGTGCGGTGCTCCGGGATAAAAGCGTCCTTAATAATGAGGTCGCTGGACCCCGTGCCGCGCAAACCAACAGTGCGCCAGTTGTCCTGTATTTCGTATTCTTCTTTTGGCACAAGCATAAACCAGGCGTCCGGCGGGCCGTTTTCACGTGGTATGCGCCCGACAATAATGCACCAGTCACAGGCGTTAATTCCGCTGGAAAACATCCAGCGCCCCGACACTTTAAATCCACCATCGACCTTCTTGGTTTCTTGATAAGCGGAGGCGAAGGCTGAGGCTGAAATGGCATCAGGGTTTTTACCCCAGATGTCGTCCTGTGCTTCCGGTGCGAACTTGCCGATCATCCAGTGATGGGTGCCGCAGACAGATACAATCCAGGCAGACGAGCCGCAATGTTTGGCAATCTCCATCCCGGCGGAGGTCTGTGCCCCGAACGGCAATTCATATCCGCCGCCGCGCTTAGGCTGGCACCCTTTGATGAGCCCAGCGCTGACAATGTCCGCTACATTCTCATCTGGCAGGCGGCGCAGGTCATAGGTCTTGGCCCGGCGCTCGGCCAGCCCTGGTCCTATTACCGCCGCACGGCTGACCAACTCTTCAACGGTAACGCCGTCAGACGCGCTGCCAGCACCTGGTGCCATAGTCTTAAGTCCTACAAGGTCATTGATACATAACGACTCTGGCCTGTGGAGCCTCACGGCGCAAGGATTCCTCAGACGATAGTTGCACTCTGAACGGGGGTTTTAAATTTACATAAGGTGGGCTACTCCCGTGTTGCATGTGTAAGTTGTTAGCGCCTTTTCGTCCGTCAGCAGCCGGACCCGTGAGGCTGGGGCCAGCAGGTGCTGAAATTCGGTCATTTCGCAAATGGAGCAGTTACAGGCCTGCACGGTGATATTTGCAATCGCATCAAATTCAAATGCGACCGTGCCGCAGGCACAGACCCCAGTGTGGGTGACGAGGGAGTGGGCAGAGGGCTGAGACATTGAACGATTTAATGAGCGAGGCGGGCACGAAGCGCTTGGTAATCGACCATTACATGTTCCGCATATGTAGTGTCTTTGCTGAGACGGTCATACCAGGATTCCACGTTCGGAACCGATGGCCGCTCGATCTCCAAAGTGAAGTAACGGAAGAACTGTGTGGCGATGGGTATGTCGCCGTAGGTCAGTGTCCCTCCTGTAATAGTGGCCTGGTCGCCGAGCAGCCGGTCAAGTGATTTGAAATCTTCGCCACATTTCGCAGTGAGCTCAGCCAGAAGTGCGTGGTCGTGCTGTTCGACCGGCGTGCGGTACAGCGCCCAAAACAGTTGAATGAAGTCCCGCTGTAAAACCGTCTGTGCCCATTCCATCCACATGTCCGCCGCTGCACGGCCGGCGGGATCAGACGGCCATAGGGTGCCGTTGCCGTATTGCGCGGCGAGATAGCGCACGATGGCATGGCTCTCCCACACCACTGTTTCGCCGTCGTCTATGACGGGTATCAGTCCGTGTGGATTGCGCGCCAATTGCTCTGGCGCATCAAGGCCGCCGAATTTACCGCCAAGGTCAATACGCTTGTGTTTGATCCCGAGTGCAGCAACGGCCCACATGACTTTTTGAACGTTTATGGAGCTGGCCCGTCCCCAGATTCTCAGCATGACGCTGTCTCCCGCTTAGCCACTAGTTACAGCATCCTCGAAAGACTTCACCTCGTTGAGCCCAAGCTTGGTGTTGGTCTCTTCCAGTGACGCCATCTTGTCGAGCCAAGGCCGCGAGTCGCCGGTTTCTTTTAAGTGGGCGAGGAAATTAGACACCTGACGTACAGCAATGCGTGATGTGGTCGATGGCCATATGGTGAGTTTAAAACCAATCTCTTCTAGCTCCTTGGCGGAGAGAATGGGTGTCAGGCCGGTCTCGCTCATATTGGCCATTTGCGGTCCGATGTTCGCATCACAAATCTGCTTGAGTTCATCTAAGGATTTAGGACCGTCAAAGAAAATCATATCGGCGCCAACGTCTATGAACATCTGGGCGCGCGCCATGGCCTCGTCCATACCTTCTGGGCCACGGGCATCGGTGCGGGCAACGATCAAAAGATCCGGGTCCGTGCGTGACGTCACGGCGGCCTTGATCTTGCGCACCGCCACGTCGCGCGGCTCAACAAACTTGCCGGCCATGTGCCCACATTTTTTCGGCCACACTTGATCTTCCAATTGTACGCCGGCCACACCGAGCGCTTCCATGCCTTCCACGGTGCGTTTGACGTTGGCGATGTCGCCGTAGCCCGTGTCGCAATCAACGATGAGCGGAATCTCGGTGACCTGGCGCATGGCGCGCACGGTTTCCTCCAGTTCGCCATAGCCGATAAGACCTACATCGGGCACGCCGTAGCGGACGCAGGCGCAGCCATATCCCGTCATGTAACCCACATCAAAACCCGCCTGCTCAATGAGGCGCAGGTCAAGTGGCGTGCCAGCACCGGGCGCGACAATCATGCCGCTGGCAGCCATCAGTTCTCGAAGTTTTTTGCGTTGGGGTAGGCTCATGCGTCACCTCCTGAATCATCGGTTAACAACCGTTCCATACACGACCTTAGTTTCGGCGGTATGGGTGTCGGTTTATTCTCTGGCCGCTCTACAAAGACGTGCACAAAGTAGCCGCTGGCCGCACACTCTTCATCGCCTTCGATAAACAGGCCCACTTCGTATCGTACAGACGAGTTGCCAAGTTTGCCGACCCGCAAGCCGGCATCCACCACTTGTGGAAACTGAATCTGTTTGTGAAAGGCGCATTGGGTTTCGATGGCCAAGCCAACCACATCGCCGTGTTCGAAGTCCAAACCACCTTCTTTAATCAAGTACTCGTTAATAACGGTGTCGAAGAATGAGTAGTACACCACGTTGTTGACGTGCTGGTACACGTCATTGTCGCGCCATCGGGTGGGGATTTTTAGGAAGTGTTTGTAGCTTGAGCGGGGTTGGCCACGCTGGGTCATAGGGGCGTTGTCCGGACGTTTATGAGATGGCGTTTCCTATACCCCCCGGCCTTCCCATGGGCAAGGCAGCCCTGTTGAAAAGGCCCTGATTTCCTCACTTTCTTATGAAAAGCAGCGATAAATCGGCAAATTCTCGCAACCCCTAAGACCCGATCGTCGTTTGTAGTTGTTCAGGTCGGGCGGTTGGATGAGGTTATTGGGGTGTCGCCGTCTTGACATACACGCCAGTTCTCACTGACCGTTCGGCTCTGCCACCGTATCCCGGCGCAATTCCGCGTCCCGTGTAATTCGGGGGCACAAATGATTAGATACTACGCACTCGCAGTCGCTCTTGCTTATCCCGCCGGCGTAGCCGCTATGCAACTCGGCGCAGCCATTTTGAAGTATGGCCCGGCCGCACTCGGCGTTTGGTAGCCGATAACAAGGACCGAGAAAGGAATATCATCATGCTAAAAGCAAATTATTTCGTCGTGTTTTGTCAACATGTCCGCTCATTGCTGGTGCGTCAGGATCATGTTGCGCGGCCAAACTCGGCAAATGGGAATACCTCTTCCGCTGAGCCGGTTCTCGATCAAGACGATTTCAAAGAATACGTGTTACAAGATATGACGGCACTTAATGCCCTCTCATCCGGTCACGGATCGTGTCTTTAGGCGCATTGCAAATTTTGAGGCGGCGACATTGCACGCCACCTCAAAACGGAGCGATTATTCTTCGGGCAACTGGGTGTTCTTCCCATCACCCTTGGCCTGCAAGGAATCCAATTCATCCTGCACACTTTTTAAAACGCGCGCGATATAGGCACTGCGCCGTTCCATGCGGGCTTGGTTGACGTCATCGGGAATGTCGTAACCCTCTATATCATCGACCTTAAACAGCCCATTGTTCTCAATAAGACGTTCCACCGTATCGAGCCGGTCCCGTGTGACTGAAAGTTCCCCCATAAGGGTCAACACCATCGATAATAGTTTATCAATTGTTGGGTCACTGAAGTACTGCGGCTTTTTGCCTTTTGCTGTGCGCGGCAGTTTGATTTTCTTATCATCATCATTGGGCATGGTGCGTCCCGTCCTTTCCCGAAAAGGGTGTGTCGTTTATTTGATGCCGCTTACTTGATTCCTATGATGATGGGAAACTCAAACCCATCGTCGGCATAGGGTGTTTTATCATCCATCCAAATCGAACCGGCAGACTTAGGATGGATGTTTTCTTCTTTGAATCCGGCTTTCCTACATACCTCAACGAGGTCCATATCGCGCAGTTGGGCATAGAAATGCTCATTGTTGTTGTAGATTTCCCACTCAAAGAGAAATCCTTCCAACGGCGGTGTGCCATGGGCTTGGGGCAGATCCAGGTGCATCATAATGCCACCCGGCTTAAGTATCCGGTAGGACTCATTAAACACGTTTTGAATCGCTGTCCTCGACGTTTCGTGCAGCAGAATGTGCGACGTCACAAGGTCAAAGCTGTTGTCTTCGAAATTCGTGCACTCAGCATTTTGCTGGCTGAAATGAACGGCACCGCCGAGTGATTCGGCGCGCGCATGCCCATAGCGCAAAACCGGAGCACCCACATCAATGGCATGAAACTCCACATCCGGCATCTGCTGGGCCCAGTAGACCACTGAACCACCGATGGTGCAGCCCATGTCGAGCACGCGTTCAAGTTCTTTGTCCGGGAACTCGTTCTTGAAAAAGCCTTGGGTGATTTGCCCGAGACCATTATTTCCGGTGCCCAGGCCGCCCATGGAATAAATGTAAGTGCCGCGGTCGTATACGGCTCCAGCCGCGACATCATCATCACTTTGGTCGGAGTGATACGCACCCGGCTGAAGGTGAATGTCCGCTGCCGTGTGATACTTCGGTATTTCTAGATCGGGGTCCAAGATCAATGAACCTTTATTGCCAGACTGCTTCGCCTTGGCGTTGAGTTCAGGCAGCTGGCGTTCAACAGAATCCACCACGGAGTCCCATATCATCTCCTGGCTGGACCGCTGCATAGCGCTCCACATTTGATAATACGGATCTTTCGTCATGACCTTACGCACTTCGTGCCGGTCCGTGGGTTCGCGGCCCTTGTTCTTGACGAATTGCGGCAGGACCCGGTTGAAATAGGTCGGGAAATTACCTGGAAAGACCTGGCTGGCGAGGTGAACCCGGAAATCGTTGACGAAATCCTGGCGGGATTCTTCGTCGTGGTTAGTTTGCGCCAGCATGGTGTGTTGGTCGAGGGGGATCATCGGTTTCTCCACATTGACCAGAGCTTAAACCTGGCTGTTTTCGTTAGGGTCACCATATCGGCATGGCAGCAGGAGGCGAGTCCTGTTCGTTTAGCGGTCATCTATCGGTCAGACTGCAAGGGCGCTTGTCAGTGTTCATTGATTATCATCAAGGGCCGCAAGTAATGGGCGATTTTTACGGGCATACCAAGGCTGTCAGCTGGGCGGCGTCGTCTAATGTATCGAGCGAATCGATGGCCGCGATTAAGGCTTCACCGTTTTCGCGGGGCAGGGGCGACGCAGCGGCCTCCCAGCAGGTCCAGAATTTCTCCAGCTGTCTGTCGCGGGGCAGTGGGTTACGCGGATCACCAATGGCAGTCTCAATGGTCAGGCTGTGAACTGCGCCGTCTTTGAGGGTGACGGTAATGATCTGCGGTCCAAAGGCATTGAGATCAGAGTTACCGTCTTCTACGACGGTGACACGGCGGGCTAAGTCATGCGTGGTGTCGTCGACAAGAGCACCCGGTTGGAAATCCGTCTGACCAACGGTGCCTTTGAGCAGTGTGGTCGCGCAGACGTAGCCCAAACATAGTTTGGCGTAGTTGGGTTCCGGCTTAGGAATATCAGGGCGGCCAACCAAGCGACTGGCCAGTGGTGGTACGCGGCATTCGACGGTTGCCACATCGTTTGCACTAAACCCATGCTCAGCAGTCATGCGTTGTAAGGCATCAACGGCAAAATGCGTCAGGCGTCCGGAGGGAAAAGGTTTGTGCCCAACTTCGGACAGCCGGAACACCTTGCCCCATTGGGTCAACGCGGGCTCGATGTCGTAGTCGCCTTCCATCAAAACAAGGTAGCCGTACATCCCCGTGAGAATGTCTTTCGGCCCTTCGATGCCAGCTTCGGCAAGGTCGCAGGCCACTATGGCGTTGCGTGCGCCGAAACCCACTTGCAGTCCCAGCAGCCGTGAACCTTCAATGTGGGCCTGCATGTTGCCGCCGGCCTGTCCGTAATAGAGACCAAGTGCGTTGTGTAATGCCGGGCCATCGAAGCCGCGCAGTTTGGCCACAGCAGTTGTCGCACCGAACCCGCCAGTCAGAGCGGGGCGGAAGAAGCGCATCGGGGCGTTAGATGCGGACGCTATGGAACACGACACATCGATACCCATGGCGACGGCTTGAATCAGATCCTCACCGCTAATCTTTATGCCGAGCTCTGCCTGCCTATCAACCTCTGCCATGGTGGCAGCCATGAGTGTCGACATGGGGTGCAGCACGCCGCCTTCGTGCACGCAATCGAACTCTAGGCAGTGAATTTGATAGGCGTTGACGACGGCGGCACTGCTTGGCGGTAGGCGGTCGGGGCGCGCCCAGATCCGCGCGCCGTCTCCCGTTCCCCATAGCTTTGCGGCCGCTAAAGCTTCATCTGACGACGGGCCAGTTGAACCGGCGAGGGCGCAGGAATACGTATCCAGCACGAAGACCTTTGCTGCCCTGACTACATTCTCGGGCAGGTCGGCAAAGCCGGTGCCCATAACATGGGCCACCATAGGTTCTACAGGGTTCACGGGTGGAATCAGTTGTCGTTGTCTTTGGCGTGTTCCTGATGCATGCGGAATACGCGCTTCAAATAAGCTTCGCGCCTGGCGTTGCGCGCCGTCTCAATCTCTTCGTTGGGACGGAAGGCCTCAATGTCATCGCGGCTGATGGTGCCTTTTTCATCCAACAGGTGCTCCACTGTATCTAGTCGGTCGTAAACAACCGAGACCTCCGCCGAGAGTTCGACAATGAACGTCATCATCTGGTCGATTGCCGGGTCGTCGAAAAAAACCGACCGCTTACCTTTGGCAGTGCGGGGGAGGGTAATAGGGGCGTCTGTTGTTTTACTCATTTTTGTTCACCGTTATTTCTGCGCCAATTCATCCATTAAGGCGTTGTACTCATCCATTTTGTCATGGGGCGTGAGAGTTTCCCGTTCCTCGCGGATGATTCGGAACAGGCGGGCAATGTACTCGTTGCGCCGCACATTGCGCTCGTCTTCGACGTCCTGGTCGGGACGAAAAGCTTCAATGTCGTCGCGGCTGAGCGTTCCCTTTTTATCCAGGAGACGTTCAATGGTATCGACCCGGTCATAGACCACAGACATTTCCGCCGACATGGCCATGACAATCGCCATCAATTGGTCGATAGCCGGGTCATCAAAGAAGGTCGGCCGTTTACCACGGTTTACCGGAGTGATTTTAATCCCGTCGCTCATGTGTCCCTCTCAAAGTTGTGCGGCACTTATGACTGCGCCGTCACAGAAAGCCTAATTCCAGGAGCTTACTTCCAAGCCCCCCAGCCAGTCCAATGGATCGCTTCTCCCATTCGGCCATAGCGTTTGGCTTCTTGACGATTTAAGCGTGCCGCTGCGTCAAAGTCTTCACGCGGCACCACATGAATATCCGGGGTCATCACTTCCATGTACTTATGCGCGTCAAAACCAACATTAACATAAGCTTGCTTCATATCCGTTGACGTGAACGCCTGATAGAAGGGCTCGTTGTTGTAGTAGGCGTCCCAGTCAATATAAAACGCGTCGAACGGGTCCATGCCAGCCGTTCTCGGTAACTCCATGTGAATCATAAGGCCACCTGGCTTGAGTACGCGTTGGCATTCCTCAAGGATGCGCTTCATGGCGGTGCGCGAGGTCTCATGGAACGTGACCACTGACATGACTAGATCGAAGCTTTCATCCTCAAAGGACATGTCCTCGCCATTCATCTGATGCACATGTATGGCCTTGCCGAGAGATTCAGCCCGTCCGTGGGTGTAGCGCGCCATGGGCGCGCTAACGTCAATGGCATGAATCTCTGAGTCTGGATACACATCGGCGAACGGCAACAAGTTGTGCCCGACCGTGCAGCCGATATCCAAAATGCGCTCTGGCTTGAAATCGGGGAAGCGGATCTTCAGGTGCTCGGCCAGGGATCGCCCAATGGTGTCACCCAACGGGCCGCCATTGCCGGCCGCATACACGTAGACGCCGCGATCATAGAGCATACCCTGTGACACGTCGTAATCGCTGCGTTCGGTGTGGTAGTTGCCCGGCATGAGGTGAATGTCAGCGGCTGATACGTAAGGTGGTGTTTTTAGCGTGGGGTCCAGTGTCAAAGACCCTTTCGGGTCTTCCGCAAGTTTAGCCGCGCGCGCGTTGAGGGTCGGCTGGGCGCGCTCAATGGAGGGTGTGATCGAATCCCATATCATTTCCTGGCAAGACCGCATCATGCTTGACCAGGTGCGGCAGTAATCATCCTTCATCATGGCCCGGCGCACTTCATGTTCGTCTTTGGGCGCACGGCCTTTTTCAGACTCGAAGCTGGGCTTTACGCGATTGTCGTAGACACCGCGGAGACCGCTGCCGATGTCATTGAGGATGTGCATGCGTAGGGTCGAAACATAGCTCTGCAGCGCAAATTCATCGTGTGTAGGCGTGGCTAAAAGGTCGTGAGGGGTTTGGCCAACCATAGAATCCTCCAACAAAGGTTTCATGTTGGGGAAAGTCTACATCCAGAACGGTATGAGGCCAAACAGCCGCAGCGTGCGGCAAGCCTCTTTTTTGACCGGCCGACTTAGTCTGCGGGCGGGGGCTGTATGACGATGAGGCGATGGCCGCTGGGCTCCACCAGGATCATTTCCTTTTCCGGCGGGTAGTTTTCGGCCGCTGCGGCCTCTTTCGGCGACATTATGACCTGATGCCCGCCAGCGACCGCTCGCGCATAGACCGCGTAAATATCATGGGTAGAGAGGGCTAATGTGGTTGCGTTGGCGGTGTTCGCAGCCGAATCGATGGTCATGCCGGGGGGCGTTGACCAACACCATAGCCCCGATCCGGTTGCGATCGTTGAGCCTGAGAACGGTGATATCTACCCCATCGGGAATGCGCATAGCCGCCCTGAGGATCGGGCTGTTGTAGATTTGGCGTCCGCCGTCTTTCATGCCGAGCACGTCGGTGAAGAATTTAACCGAGGCATCAAGGTCAGCCACCGGCATGGTCGGGCGGCGCAGATCAGCGGCCAAGGGCCGTTCATGATTGTCACCCCATACGACACTTGCTCCCGTCAAAGTGGTGATCAAACTTAATGTGAGGAGCGGGAAGCGGATCATAGTGATAGCCGGGCTCCTTATGATTTAGACAGGTACGGTTCCTGGATTGTAGTCGAACAGCCCCAGGCTTTCTTCATTCTTGTGTTTGGAGTCGTCGTACTGTTCCGGGTTATCGCTTTGCAGCCGGTCACGGGCAACGCGGGATCGCAAAAGAACAAAGTTGGCGCGTTCTTTGCGGGCTGCTTCATAGCGCTCCAAGGCGTTGTCGATTGAGTCAGCCGCGGCGAACGCGCGGCCCAAGACAACACCATCTTCAATGCCCATGGCCGCGCCCATGCCCATGAAGGGCAGCATTGGGTGGGCCGCGTCGCCTAGCAGAGTCACACGGTCCTTGGTCCACTGCTCCAGGGGGTCGCGGTCATACAAGGCCCACTTAAAAACTTTGTCTTTCGGTGCGGCTTCAATCAGCGCACGGATGCGTGGATGCCAGTCGCCGAATTCTTCTAGCAACTCTTCCGTCGTGGCCGGAATGGACCAGCCTTCTTCGTTCCAACCATCGCGGCGGACAAACGCGACGAAGTTAATAACCTCGCCGTCACGCACGAGATACCGCGTAAAAGCTTTTCGAGGCGCGATGGCGACGCCGGACGCGGGCGTGACCACGTCATTCGACAAGTCCCCTTTGTTCACCAGGCCGCGGTAGGCAACGTTACCCGTAAATTTTGGATCTTCCGGCCCAAACATGGATTCACGAACAGCTGAGCGAATGCCATCTGCACCGATGACCACGTCACATGGGACCGTGTTGCCATTGGCGAACGTTATTTCAATGCCGTCGTCAGTCTTGCGGTAATTCGTGAAGGCATGATCAAGAACCATGCAATCCGGATCGTTCGCTTGAGCCGCGTCGCTCAGCATTTCATGCAAGTCAGCGCGATGAATTTGATAATAGTGCGCACCGTATTTCTGCTTCGGTAAATCTCCGCGCTCGGTTTCAACCAGAATTTCACCGGTCTGGTAGTGCATGATCGCTTGAGACAGAGGAATGTTTGCCCGCTTGGATAGGCCGTCGGCTAATCCTACGTATTCCAGGCCAAGAGTTGAGTTAGGGCTGATGGTCAATCCCGCTCCCACTTCGCCCAACTCTGGGGCCAGCTCATAGACAATGGGCTTGAAGCCGTTCTTTTGAAGCGACAGAGCCGAGGTTAATCCAGCCATTCCGGCACCGATGATGGCAATACGCACGTCTTCCATAGTCCCGGCCCCTAACGGCAAAGTTCATATTGTATAGGTCGCACGTAGCAGGCGTAGCTACGGCCCCACAATCGGTATGGCGCGGTTAAACCGTTGAGTGGACGAAACAGCGCAGACGAGAACGCGCTGGCCTGCGAATGGGAGGTAGGTAAAAGTGATTGTCGTAGATTATTTCCAGGCGCCGTAAGTATACCAGCGCGCACTCTCTCCGACACGGGCGATTTTGGTATTGGCGACAGTTGGGTTGCGCACGGCGTCATTAAAAGATTCCTTTGGCGAGCGATCCAAGTCTGGAATAGAGACTTGCCAAAATCTCTCGTTTTTAAAACCCGCTTTGGTGACCCACTCTTCCGGGTCCATGCTGGTGTAGGTTTGATAGAATGGCTCGTTGTTATAATAGGCATCCCAATCGATGTAGAACGCGTCAAAATCACTCATGTTGGCGACCGGCGTGAGCTCCATGTGAGCCATCATGCCGCCCGGCTTGAGCGCGCGGTGGCACTCTTCCAAAATATTTGGATACGCCTTGCGCGAGGTCTCATGGAAGATGATGCAGGAATAGATGAGATCGAAGGATTCATCCTCGAAATCCATGTCCTCCGCATCCATTTGATGAAAATGAACGGGCTTTTCCAGAGCCTCGGCCCGCGCATGGGCATAGCGCAGGACCGGCGCGCTCGCATCGATGCCATGCACCTCTGCTTCTGGGAAAGCGTCAACCATCGGAACCGTCGACGAACCAATGGTACAACCCAGTTCTAAGATTTTCTTAGGTTTAAAATCGGGCCAGCGCGATTTGATATAGGCTGCCAAGGTGCGCGGTAGTCCATCGGCCAACGGCCCCGCTGCGCCGCCATTGTAAACAAAGCGTCCGCGGTCATAGAGGGCACCCTGGCTGGCGTCGTCTTCGGCCCGCTCCGTGTGATAATTGCCGGGCATGCGGTGGATGTCGCTGGCAGCGAGGTACTTGGGAATTTTCAAATACGGATTGAGCGATACGCTTCCATATTGGGCGTTAAGCCCCCGGATGCGTTCGTTCAGGTCCGGCTGTGCCCGCTCAAGCGATGGGCGAACCGAGTCCCACACCATATCCTGGCAGTTGACCATCATGGTCGACCAGGTGCGCCCATAATGATCGGCCATCATAGCCTTATGAATTTCCCTTTCGCCAGCAGGAATGCGGCCGTTGTCTTTTTCGAATTTTGGTTTGACCCGGCTTTCATAAACATCGCGCATGCCGCCGCCGATTTGGTTTAGAATATGCATGCGCAAGCGCGACACATAGTGTTGCCGGTTCATCTCATCGTGGCTGCCGGTAACCAGAAACTCATGCTCGTGCTGTAAGGGCATAATTGCTCGCTCCTGCTCTATTTCCAGGCACCGTACAGATGCCAATTGATGGTTTCGCCCCAATGAATCGCGCCGGTGCTGGCGTTGACCGTGCCCGTGGCGGCGGCATCGAAATCTTCTTCACTGACGCAGACCAGATCAGGGACGACAACGTATTCGTATTTGTCTTCCGCGAAGCCGGCGTCCTTGCAGACCTTGCGCATGTCAGTGGCGGTCCAGGCTTCCTGAAATGGTTCATCGTTGTTGTAAGAATCCCAGTTGAGGCAATAGGCCTCATAAGGCTCTAGCTCGAACGACCGCGGCGTTTCCAGGTGCAGCATTAGGCCGCCCGGTTTGAGTAATCTTTGGCATTCTTTGACGATCTTTGGCACTGCCGACGGCGCGGTCTCATGAAACAAAATGCACGACACAATCAAGTCGAAGCTTTCATCCTCAAACGCCATCGCTTCGGCATTCATTTGATGAAAGTGCACCGGTACGCCCAAAGCTTCAGCGCGGGCATGACCATAGCGCAAGCACGGTGCGGCCACGTCGACGGCGTGAACTTCGGCTTCAGGAAACACATCCGCGTAGGGCAGGGTGTTGTTTCCGAGGGTGCAGCCAAGGTCGAGTATTTTTTTGGGCTTAAAGTTTGGCCAGCGCCGTTTGATGGCTTCCGCTTCCGTGCGACCGGTGCCGTCATTCAATGGGCCACCAAACCCGGCCTGATAGAGGTACAAACCGCGATCAAAGACAGCGCCCTGACTAACATCACCGTCTGTCCATTCGCTGTGATAGTTGCCCGGCATAGAATGAAAATCTGCAACCCGTTGGTGGGCAGGAAGGCTGAGGTCTGGGTCCAAGGCTAACGAACCGTGTGTTGCCTTAGCATCGGCAACCCGTTGGTTCAGCGTGGGCTGTGCCGCTTCGACGGCATCCTGTACGGAGGCCCACATCAGCTCCTGGCAGGTCCGGTTCATAGCGGAATAAGCGGCGGAATATGGATCAGCGGCCATGGCATCACGCACTTCCCGATGATGTTCGGGCTTTCGGCCATGCGCCTTTTCGAATTTCGGTACCACGCGGCGGTCGTAAACATCTCTCAGCCCGCCACCGACGCTCTGCAAGATATGCAAGCGCAGAGTGGTAACGAAATCTTGGCGGTTAACTTCGTCATGAGATCCGGTGACGAGAAAACCGTGCTCGAGCTGTCCAGACATGATCAGAGACCTTTGGCTTCTATTTCCAGGCGCCGTACATGTTCCACATCACCATTTCACCCCAATGACCTTGGCCGTTTGCCCCAACGTTGTCGGTCTTGGCGTAACGGGTGAACTCTTCATCGGACACGGTGCCGAGGTCTGGTGCGGCTATATGGATATACTTGTCGCGGTCGAATCCAACGCGGGTGCAAACCTCTTGCACGTCGGTGCGCATCCAGGCCGAGAAAAAGGGTTCATTGTTGTAGTAGGTGTCCCAATCAAGCCGGAACTGTTCGTAAGGATCGAGCCCTTCCGTACGCGGCGCTTCCATATGCAGCATAAGACCGCCGGGTTTCAGCAGGCGGTGACTCTCTTTGAGAATGTTCTCCATGCTGGCGCGCGACGTTTCATGAAACAGAATGCACGAGACAACGAGATCAAAGCTTTCTTCCTCGAATGATGTGTTCTCCGCATTCATTTGGTGGAAGTGGCACGGCGCCTCCAGCGCTTCAGCACGGGCATGGCCGTAACGCAGGCAGGGTGCGGCAACGTCAATGGCATGAAGCTCTGAGTCCGGAAACACATCTGCATAAGGCAGGGTGTTGTTGCCGACGGTGCAGCCGAGGTCGAGAATTTTGGTGGGCGCAAACTCCGGCCAGCGCCGTTTGATCACTTCGGCCTGACTGCGACCGTTGTTGTCGCACAGAGGCCCTGCGAACCCACCCTGATAAATGTAGAGACCGCGGTCGAATAAGGCGCCTTGGCTGGCGTCGTCCGTATCCCGCTCGGTGTGGTAGTTGCCGGGCATCAGGTGGATATCGCTCGCAGTAACATAGCGCGGGACTTCCACTTCAGCGTCTAACGATAAACTTCCGTACTGAGCATTGAGGCCGCGAATTTTTTCATTGAATTCAGGTTGGGCGCGTTCGATGGCAGGGCGGACCGAGTCCCATACCATTTCCTGGCAGGTGTGGATCATCGATGACCAAGTCTTGCCGTAGCTGTCATCAAGCATGGCCTTCATGGCTTCGCGGCCATCTTTCGGTGTCCGGCTATTGGCCTTTTCGAAGGCCGGCTCAACCCGATGGTCGTAGACGTCCTTTAATCCGTCGCCAATGCCGCTCAGAACGTGCATGCGTAAGGCCGCTGCATAAGCTTGCCGGTTGGCTTCGTCGTGGCTGCCGGTAATGAGAAAGTCGTGTTCGGTTTGGAGTGCCATGATGTGATTTTTCCCTAAGGTTAGAGAAGACTATCATGGTCGCTTCATTCGCCCCAGCGCACCTTTAGGTCTCCGGTTGACCAGCAAGCGGACCCTAGAGCCCTTTCAGATACGCAAGAACCTCGTCCATGCCCTTCACTTCAGCGTATTTGGCCTGAAGGTCGAACAGATTGGCTTCATGGGGCCGGTCATCTCGGTCGCCCACCGCTTCACGCACCACTATGGGAATAAAACCCGATTGGCAGGCATCCAGGGTTGAAGCGCGCACGCAGCCCGACGTGCTCCAGCCGGTGAGCAGAAGCGTATCCACACCCTCGGCGGCCAGGGTGGAGGCCAGGTTAGTGCCGAAAAAGGCGCTGGCGTATTGTTTGGTGACCACCACTTCGTCATCCCGTGGCTCTAGGCCTTCGACAAACTCTGCCATGGGGCTGCCGCGGTCGAAGTTCTTGAGCGCAGGGACCTTGCGGTAAAAGACGCCGCCATCGGCACCACCAGGGGTGAATTCCACTCGGGTGAAGACGATCATGATGCCGGCATCCCGTGCGACAGCGAGCACCTTGCGGGCTGCTTCGGCCGAGTCTTCGACCCCGGCATAGAGCCCGCAGTCCTTAGTGACGTAGGCCTTGGCAAAATCGACCAGCAAAAGTGCCGGCTTTTTGCCGAACTTCAGTGCGCCGCCGAAACCGGCCTTATCATAATCCTGATCGAGGTTTTTTGAATCGCTCATGGTTAAGTCCTTCGTTGATCCCTATTTGCCCCGGTTTAGGACCTCTGGAGCGCCCTGGCAAGCTGGCACTTATTCTCAATAAAATCTCTCTAAGCGAGTTTAAATTCATGCAATTAAAACTTTTACGGGTGGCATATGTCTCCAAAAATGTCCCCTCCCCTCAATCGCACCTTAGAACAAGGAGCCCACACTTATGGCCCCAGAACGGCCCTGCCTTAGAACCCTCTGGCAGCCTCTCATTGGAGTAGCTGTCGTCCTCTATACCATCGTATTTATCATCGGCAATGCGCAAGCGGCCCGGCTGTTCTCAGATGGAGGTATGAATACGTTTAACTGGTTCTCGAACCTTCTGGAGGATACGACGTCTGGACAAGATGCCGCGGCGAATACGTCGAACGGATTTACAGGTGGTAACCCAGACGCCTATATCGAAGTCGAACACGTCTATACAGGCCCAGGCGCTCTAAAGGTTGGTCACACTTCCTTTGATAGCTTTTACCTCCCGCAATTTGATGGGGCACTCAGCGTGTTGACGTATTCTATTGACGTCAACTTCTTCAATACTCCTGGTCACGGTGGTTTGCCGCCAGGCGCAGTTTCGTTCCTAGCTATGTTGTTTCAAGGCGGCGGTACCTATCAGGCGGGTTTTCAAATTGCGACTGCGGCGGTATGGGCGACGTTGAAGTTTGCTAACCTTTTGCCCACCGACTTTGTTTTGATTGATGGCATTGCGCCAGTGCTTCCTGATTTCTCTGTGTTCGGAGACCTCATGTTGTTAGGCTTTTTGAGTGGCAACGGGTCTGGTTTTGGCGGTCAGAACCCAACACAACTGTGTTAGGTGTTGATCATTTCATCGCCAGCAACTGGCTGCAGGATTGCCATTGCCGGCGAGTGCCCTAGATGATGCCTTTTTCTTTGTAATCCCCGATTTGTTTATCGGTCATGCCGAGTAGGTCTTTGTAGACCTCTTCATTGTGCTCGCCATGGTCGGGTCCAGACCAGCGCACGTTGCCAGGCGTCCGAGAGAATTTCGGGAATGTGTTTTGCATTTTGATTGTGCCAACGTGTTTATTGGCGACATCAATGATGGCTTCACGGGCCTTGAAGTGAGCATCTTCGAGCATTTCCGGAGCGCGATAGATCAACCCCGATGGCACACCCGCTGTGTCCATGGCATCTTCTAGTTCTTTAACGGTCTTGGTTTTGGTCCAATCGTTGATCAGATTGTCCAGTTCCGTTTGCCGCTCGCCCCGTGCATGGTGCGTCGCGTAGCGTTCGTCACTCCCTAATTCCGGCTGCCCCATGGCTTCGCATAAGCGTTTGAAAACCGTGTCCTGGTTGGCGGCGATGAGAAACTGTCCGTCCGAGGCTTCATAAATGTTGGAGGGTGCGACTTGTGGCAGTATCGAGCCGGTCCGTTCGCGAATGTGGCCGGTTTTATCATACTCGCTGACGAGGCTTTCCATCATCGCGAACACAGCTTCGTAAATCGCCGAATCCACTACTTGCCCTTTGCCGGTTACATGGCGGTTATGCAGGGCCGTGAGAGCACCTAAACACCCGTAGGTGGCGGCCAACGTATCACCGAGGGAAATGCCGGCCCGGCTCGGGGGCGTTGTGGGGTCGCCAATTACGTAGCGCAGCCCACCCATGGCTTCACCGACAGCTGCATATCCGGCTTTATGGGAATAAGGGCCCGTCTGACCGTATCCGGAGACCCGGATCATGATGATCGCTTCATTGATGGCTGAAAGAACATCATACCCGAGGTTCCAACGTTCCAGTGTGCCTGGGCGGAAGTTCTCAAGCAGGAAGTCCGAATTCTTCACCAGTTCTTTGATAATCTCCTGACCCTCGGGCACTCGGGCATTCAGGGTTATGCACTTTTTGTTGCGCGCTAGAATCGGCCACCACAGTGAGGTGCCGTTCACCAATTCGCGGCCCCATTGGCGCATTGGGTCGCCTGCATTGGGCTGTTCGATCTTGATCACTTCGGCGCCGAAGTCGCCCATCAGCTGGCCGCAAAACGGACCCGCGAGAAGTTGACCCATCTCGATCAAGCGAAGGCCTTTAAGTGGGCCCGTGGCCTCTTCCGACATAACGTGGTCCTCTCTGTATGGCGGCCCATTTCTGCCAGGGGCCGGTATTATTTATACTGATGCCCGTTCTATCTGAACTAAGGTCCGATGGTGTAAAAAACAACCGTGCACCAAGACGTGAACATTCCCCGGCAGGTATTTAGCGGCCAGTCAGCCACCTTTCAAGCGCCCAGCCCTGCCATGACCTTGCAAAGGGGCGGTCCGGGGCTAATATCAGGGCCATGGGCTGAACCCTTGTTTCCAGCCAAGTTCATAAACCCGAGCTTTGTGTAAAAGCGAAAACTAAAGAGAGGGCCAAAAATATGGCGCGCTCAGTCACCCTGGTCGAAGTAGGGCCTCGCGACGGCATTCAGGCCGAACCGAAGATTTTGTCCACTGAAGAGAAAGTTGAGTTTATCACCCGATCTATAGATGCGGGTATTAAGCGTATTGAAGTCACGAGCTTTGTTAACCCAAAGCGCGTACCGCAGATGGCGGACGCGGTTGAGGTTGTGGCGGCTCTTCCCAAAGGTACCGGCTGTTCATTTATCGGCCTTATTCTTAATATGAAGGGCTATGAACGGGCCCGAGGCGCCGGGGTGGACGAAGTCGGGTACGCGGTGGTGTCGACCGATACGTTTGCCACCAAGAACCAAGGCATGACCTCTGTGGAAACCGTCGATGCCTGGAATTCCGTTGGTAGATTGGCCAAATCGGAGGGTGTTAAAGCGGGTGTGACCATTGGCGCTTCATTTGGCTGTCCGTTCGAAGGGGAAGTGCCTCAGGAGCGCGTTGTCGACATCGCCAGGCGTGTTGCTGAATCCGAGCCGGTCGAAATCGCCTTGGCCGACACCATCGGCTGTGCCGATCCGGGTCGTGTCGGCGCACTTATCTCTAAGGTGAAAGAAGCTGTGCCCGGCATGCCGATCCGGGTTCACTTGCACAATACCCGCAACACAGGCCTGGCAAACGCCTATGCGGCTGTGGAAGCCGGTGTCGATTTTATAGATGCGTCGACAGGCGGCATCGGTGGCTGCCCCTTTGCGCCGCGCGCCACAGGCAATATCCCGCTTGAGGACCTCATTTACATGTTTAACCGCATGGGTGTCGAAACAGGCGTGGATATTGACAAGATTATTGCCAATGCCGCATGGGTCGAAGAGCGACTCGGCGCACCCATCCCGGCCATGCTTGGCAAGGCTGGAGTCTTCCCTGATGTGGCGAAAGCGGCCTAATTGTCGGCTAAGGGCTGGCATTCGGCCTGATTCTGGGTTAGTTGGGCGACGCGGTCCTTGGTCATGTTTTCTTGAGTCGATTTGACCAGATAGCTGCGCTAGGTTTGCGAGGCTTTCTCTCCAAACGCTTCGTGGGGGTTCGAGTGGTTGCATGGGATCTCATATCCATGCAGCTTAATTAGAATAATTCATAAATAGGGACGTGACTGCGCAATGTCTTACGTACTCGGGTGTGATGTCGGAGGGACCTTCACGGATCTGCTCCTGATCAACGAAAAAACTGGTGAAACTTATCGGGCAAAGACGCCTTCGACGCCGGCAGACCAATCCATTGGTGTGATGAAAGGTATCAAACGAATCTGTTCAGACGCAGGAATTAAACCAACCGAAGTCAACGAGTTGATGCATGGCACGACGGTTGCCACCAATGCCATCCTCGAAGGCAAGGGGGCTAAAGTTGGCCTAATCGTTACTGACGGTTATCGCCAAGTCTTGCAGATCGGCCGGTCTTTTGTGCCAGGCGGTCTCGCCGGGTGGATCATTTGGCCTAAACCCGAACCACTGGCGTCGCTCGAGAATACGGTCGAAGTCAATGAACGTATTGGGGCCCGCGGGGATGTCGTCCGCAAGCTCGACAAAGATTCGGTTGTTGAAGCCTGCAAGGTTCTTAAAAAGCAAAAAGTGAAGGCTGTTACGGTCTCCCTCATGAACGCATTCGCGAACGGTGCCCATGAGAAAAAGATTCGCACTATCGTGGAGAAAGAGCTTCCGGGTATTCCCGTCAGCCTCAGTCACGAAGTGCTTCCTGAAATGTATGAGTATGAGCGCGCCCTCACGGCTGTCGCCAACTCGTATGTTCGCCCGACCGTTGGTAAATATCTCGTCAACCTTGAAAGAGCGCTCAAGAAAAAGACCGGCGATTGTAAATACAAGGTGCTGCGTTCTGATGGCGGTCTGATGTCTTTCGACAACGCTTCGGACCGGCCCGTTTCTCTCATGATGTCCGGTCCTGCCGGCGGTGTGGCCGGCGCTCTTTGGATTGCTAAGCAGTCTGGATTCAAAAACCTTTTGACCTTTGATATGGGCGGTACGTCAACTGACGTGGCGCTCATTGAGAATGGTGACCCGCAGTTGCGGCGTGAGACGCGTGTCGGTGACGTGACCGTTCGAATGTCGTCCCTGGACGTGCGCACGGTCGGCGCCGGCGGCGGCTCCATCGGTCGTGTGCCGGAACTAACGGGCGCGCTCCGCGTTGGGCCGGAAAGTGCGGGTGCGGATCCGGGCCCGGCCTGCTACGGCCAGGGCGGGACGGAACCCACTGTGACAGATGCGAATGTGGCCCTCGGCCACCTGCCGCCATCCTTGATCGGTGGAGAAATGAAGCTGGATGTAAAGGCTTCCCGTGCGGCCATCAAGAAGGCCGTTGCTGACCCACTCAAGATTTCGGTTGAAGCAGCGGCGGAAGGCATCGTCAAAATCGTCAACGAAAATATGTTTGGTGCGTTGCGCTTGGTTTCCATCGAACAAGGCTATGACCCGCGCGAATTCGCGCTCATCGGGTTTGGTGGTGCGGGCCCACTCCACGCCAACGCGCTTGGTAAATTGACAGGGTCTTGGCCGGTCATCATTCCGCCGGGACCTGGTGTGCTCTGTGCATACGGCGACGCCACAACCCGAGTGCGTAACGAATCATCTCAAACAGTTGTGCGCCGTTTCTCCGAGACCAGCAGCAAAGAAGTCGGAAAAATTCTCCAGGGTCTAACTAAGACGGCGGCCCAATCGTTGGTTAAGGAAGGCATTCCTAAGAAGGAACACAAGGTCGTCTGGGAAATTGACATTCGCTATACTGGCCAGGGCTTTGCTCTTACCGTGCCATGCAAAGTGCAGGACTTTGATAAGAACGGATTGGAGAAAGCGGCCAAAGCGTTCGACACCAGTCACACACGCATGTTCACATTCGCGCTCGACGCTGAACACGAAGTGGTAAACTTACGGGCCATTGTCATGGGGGACGCGCCTAACGTGAAAGCGGTGAAGGCCGGCAAGGGTGGCCCAAGTGCGGCATCTGCTGTGATTGATGACAAGCACACCGTCTGGGCTGACGGCAAAAAGCATAAAGCGAAGATTTATGATCGCGCTAAGCTCAAAGCCGGCAATAAGATACCTGGCCCGGCGGTTATTACTGAATTCGACTCAACCACTGTCATCCTGGCCGATTGCCAGGGTGTAGTTGATAAAGTCGGCTGTATTCTCATCACACCCAAGGGCTGGAAAGGCGCGAAAAAGAGCGCATCCAAGTCCAAGGCGAAGAAGTAGGGCGGAGGTTAGGAGATAACTCATGGCTAAATCGAAAACAAAAGCGCAAATCATCCAGGCCAACAAGAAGCCCTTCAAGAAGGTCAAGATTGACGCAATCACCCTCGATATCATTGAGAGTGCCATTCGAAACGCGCGCTTCGAAATGGATGCAACTGTGTTTCGTACGGCGATGTCGCCTGGCATTCGTGAGCAGCATGACGCCTTTCCGCTGATTGCGGACCGTAACGGCAAAATGGTTGTCGGCCAGTTTGGATCGTTTATTTCAGGCTTTCTGAACAACTATGACGGCACTGTTGAAGAAGGCGATGTCTTCTTCACCAACGACCCCTATAAAGTCGAAGGCGCCGTCAGTCACGCCAACGACTGGCTTATTATTCTGCCGATATATTACGACCACCGCCTTGTCGGCTGGTCTTGCCACTTTGGTCATATGACCGACAACGGTGGTAAAGTCCCTGGCTCTATGCCGACGGATGCGACGACCATTTTCGAAGAAGGTCTCGTTACGCCGCCGACTAAGCTCTACAAAAAAGGTGTGCTGCAGGAAACTCTGCTTGAGCTCATGCTCAATCAGGTTCGTCTTCCACAGTGGAACCGCTCGGACCTCAACGCCATTCTCGCCGCCTGTCGTGTGGCCGAGAAACGCGTCAAAGAAATGTGTGACCGCTTCGGTGACGATGTCTACGTCTCCGCAACTCAAGCTGCTCTTGACCGTAACCTCCGCGCCGTCGGCGGGTTGATTATGCAAGCCATCGGCGAAGAGCCTGTCTTTTTTGAAGATTATATCGATGACGATGGCCGTGGTTATGGACCATACAAAATCAAATGCACCATGTGGCGTGAAGGTAAGAAGGTGATCCTCGATTGGGAGGGTACAGACCCACAAGCGATTGGATCTATCAACTTCTACCTTAATGAAAACATGCTCAAGATGTTCTGGGGTGTTTACATGATCATGGTCTTCGACCCGGAAATTTTGTTCAATGACGGGTTTTATGATCTGATCGATGTGCGTATTCCTCAAGGGACGCTGCTGAAGCCGAACTTTCCGGCGGCGCTTTCCTGCCGGACACATGCATTGGGCCGCATCTTTGATACCTTCGCTGCCCTCCTTGGCCAGAAGAACCCTGAGTTTCTGGCGGCAGCGGGCTTCTCGTCCTCGCCCCACTTTATGTATTCGGGCACAGACAGCCGTGGTGAATGGTATCAACTATACCAAATTGGTTTCGGTGGTATTCCGGCGCGTCCGCATGATGATGGCCCCGATGGTCACTCCATGTGGCCAAGCTTTACCAACGTTCCGCAGGAATATTTGGAAGCCTATTTCCCGCTACGAATCGAGAAACATGAAACCGTGGCAGACACCGGTGGCGCTGGCTTCTTCCGCGGTGGCAATGCCTTGCGGGTCGATTACTGCTTCCTCGAAGATGGCGAAATCTCGATCCACGATGACCGTTGGCTGACGTACCCCTGGGGCGTCACTGGTGGCGAGCCGGGGGAACGCTCCAGCAAGGTTATGTTCCGCGGCGGCTACGACACGGGTGTGGTCGAGCATCACCAATCTAAGTGCGATAACATCAAGGTCAAATCCGGCGATATTCTCGCCTTCATTACCTGGGGTGGTGGTGGCGTTGGTAATCCGCTTGAACGGCCTGCCGAGAAGGTGGCGTTGGAAGTGCAACGCGGTTTGGTAACGGCTGAAGGTGCAAAACGCTACGGTGTGGTGTGCAGCAACGCTGGCAAGGTCAATGAAGCCGCGACCAAGAAGCTTCGCAAGGAAATGCAGGCCAATCGTCCCAAGGAGACCCCGGTCTTTGATAAGGGGCCTGACCTCACCACCATTCTCGCCAACGCTGAGAAGGAAACACATTTGGTCGCGCCGCGGCCACCCGTATTCCAGGCGTCGTCTAAATTGGCGCAGGCTGCGGAGTAGGTTAAGCGAACAAGAATTGTTTCACGGCAATAAGATAAAGGGCGGCCTTAAGGGCCGCCCTTTTTTGTTAGCGGTCTGATATGCTGATGCCATGGCAGCTGTGAGACGATTGATTGTGTCCAGAATTGTCCTGTGCGGAGGGCTTTTTGCTGCCTCCGTTGCGACCGCTCAAATCCCAGGTGTTTTGCCACCACCACCAGCACGTTTCGGCACGGTGGATCCCTGTGCTGGGACTGGTGTGGCTGGATCATCATCCTATGGCGCTTGCCAACTCCGCGAACTGACCTTGCGCCGCGGCACAGCGCGCGCTCCAGATTTATCAGCGGTTGATCAAACCAATCGCTTCAGTATCAAGCAGGCCTGCGTCGCAAACGCAGCAAGAGGCGATGATGTGCACGCGGTATGTCTTAGACGTCAGCTGGCAGCTAGAGGGCAAGACCCGACCGCCCCGGTGCGGCGCATTCCGGAAACCCAGCGCAAGCCAAACGTCACGTCTGGACGATGAAATCTAACTCAGATCTAGTAACCGCAATCGTCTCCAAAGTGGAACATTTTGCGTCACCTGCAGCACTGCGTAATGCGACGCCACTGGCAACAGCGTTAAAACCTTTTCTTCCGCCAGCAGGTGTTGTTCTTGAGATCGCCTCTGGTAGTGGTTTTCATGCCGCTGTGTTGGCCGCTCATTTCGAACATCTCAACTGGCAGCCAACAGAGCGGGAGACTGGCCGCTTGAGTGACATCAGGTCCCTCACGGAAAGTGCAGGTCTTGAGAATCTATTGCCGCCACAGCAACTTGACGCCACGACATCAGAATGGTCGGTTCGTGAAGCTCAGGCAGTGCTCTGCCTGAATATGATGCACATTACGCCTTGGTCCGTGGCAAAGGGGTTGATGCAAGGAGCAGGTAATGTTTTGGCAGCCAACGCGCCGCTTTTCATTTATGGCCCTTTTCAAATCGACGGGCAGCATACGGCTCCCTCAAACGCAGCTTTTGATCAGAACTTACGAACGCGAAATCCCGATTGGGGTGTGCGTGATGCAGGTGATGTTGATCGCGTGGGTGAATTACATGGCCTGGCGTTCGAACAGACAGTTGATATGCCTGCCAACAATATGGTCCGCATTTACCGGAAACGCGGCTAACGCTTCACCAGACGCGGTTCGTTTTGCGGACAGGCGAAAGTTAGTAATTTCTTTTGGCTAATGAATCAGCAGAATCCCCACCAACGACGAACTTGACCTTAATTCTGTGTGGAAAAAATATGTCCAGTGCTATTGCCGGGTCCAATATCCCGACCAAGGCGGAAATCGTTGAAGCAGCCCGCGCGTTAATCCCCAGTCTCCGCGCCCGCGCCAATGAAGCGGAAGATTTGCGGAAACTCCCAGATGCTACGGTGGCTGATCTCAAGGCGGCCGGCTTGCACAAAATATACATGCCCAAACGGTTTGGTGGGTTCGAGATGGATTGGGGTGCTCACATGGAGGCCTCTCGCGAGGTCTCGCAGGCCTGCGGTTCAGTGGGCTGGACCACCGGCCTGGTATTTTCTCACGTCATGTGGATTGCCCGGTTCGGTGCCGATGCCCAAGAAGAATTTTTTGCCGACAACCCAGACCCCATCGTTGCAACAGGGTCTGCCGGCGGCGGTAAACTTAAAAAAGACGGCGATGCCTATGTGCTGACGGGCCGGTGGGGGTTCATGAGCGGCATTGATCACGCCAACGGTGCCATGGTAATTGCGACTTTAGGCGACGAGCGCATCTTTACGCACTTTGTTCTGTTGTACCCGGACGATTTCACCAGCGAAAATAACTGGCAGGCAGAAGGTCTCCGAGGGACGGGCAGTCACCACGTCAAAGTTGAAGGTGCACGCATCCCCGCCCACCGTCTGATTGAACGCGACGAAATGCTCCAGCCTGATCCTCCGGGTTCAAAACTCCACAACAGTTACATCTACAAAGTGCGCACCAGCGCCTATCAGAAAAGTTGGTTTGCCGGCATTCTCGTCGGCACGGCCATGGGGGCCCTTCAGGAATATGCTGCCCTTACCCGCAATCGAAAGGGCGCCATGTTTGGCGAGTCCATCGTCGAGCAAGTGCCTGTTCAAGGACGGGTGGGTGAAGCCGCGGCGGAAATCCATGCCGCCAATCTGATTGTTGAGGACTTATGCCGCATGCTGCACGAACGCGGCGCTGCCGGTCAGGATATTAGGGGTGAGGATTTGCTGTCGGCCAAACGCGATATGACCTTTGCCTCGCGATTGTGCTTGCGGGCGGCAGAACGGTTGTCGGGCATGATGGGCGTGTCTGCTCAAACCGGTCGCAATCCAGTCCAACGCCATTTTAGGGACTGCCGTACGGTCACCACTCACATCGAACTACAATGGGATATTTCCATGGCCCCGACGGGAAAATATCTGTTTGGCGTGCCTACGGGCGATCCGCTGGTGGATGGGCTTGAAAAGCCGGATTCTGTGTCTGGTAAGGCCTACCTTGGGACGCGAATCTAAAAACCCCTGTATTTCGACATAGTTTTGACTCGGATCTATCTTTATATTAACACACTTTGTTACATCTAATACGAGAGAATACAGGCTCTGATGCGACAAAACCCTTATTATATGGCCAGATTTAAGTGTGGAGTACTGCGCCTGGGCGTATACGAAGCCAAGTCAGACCTGTTGTCAGGTCCTTTCCAGCCAATCAAATACAACGTCACAAAATTGAATCTTCTGCTCTTTGCCGGCTACCACGTGGGCAAAGTCAACGAGGTCTAATCCTTCTGCGTTCGGAATTTCGTCTTGAATCGGCCGGGTCATGCGGGGGCTGGTTACGGTGTCCATGTGACTGTGAATAATTAGGCTCGGACATTTCACGTTGGCGAGCTGCGCGGTGACATTGTGGTTGAGACAGGCATGTATGAACCGCTCGTGGGCGCCCAGCCGGCCATTGAGTTCCCGCCAGGGGCCGTCGGGACCTAACAGGCGTTTGTAATTGTCATTATAAAAATCGGGGCGGAACGACATCATACAGACGAACCGTTGAAACGCTTCCCATCCCATGCCCCGGTGTACGTCGAGGAACAGCTCGATCTGCTCATGAAACAGAGGGTCCGTAGCGTCAGACCAAGCGCCCATGTTCATCATTGAACGCACCAGATCCGGGCGTTTGATCGCCATCACTTGGGAGATGCATGCCCCCATGCCGACCAATCCGATAAGATGGGCGCCCCCCGTATGTCCGAGGTGCTCGAGCAACTGGATGGCATCATCCGCGTACATATCGATACTGGACTCTACGGACAGATCGTCGTCCGACTCGAACAGGCCACGGTAGTCGATGATGACGGCCTGGTAGCTGTCGGAGAGCCCGCGCGGCAAGTGGCCGTGTGAACCATGGCAGAAAGAGCCCCATCCGCCTTGCACCAGTACCGGCACCCCTTTGCCGTGGGTCTCGTAGTGCATGCTATGGCCATTGATATTTGTGGTAGGCACGGGCGTTTCCCCTAATGAACTGTGATGTAGCCTGACAAATTATTTGACCTGACAAGCGGGCCTGTTTAGCGCTCGAGGCCTGACTGTGCAACTGACGCGTTGGGTGAGGATTGTCATTCTTCCTCGCCTTATGTCCGGGGCGTTTCCATGATGTCGATAAATGGACACGCTCATGTTTCTTGCTCTTCGCGACCTCGCCTTTGCCAAAGGTCGCTTTCTTCTAATGGCGACCGTTATAATCATGGTCGCCTTAATGATGGCCCCGCTCACCGGGCTTTCCATTGGACTTGTCGATTGCAACATCTCTGGCATCCGCGCGCGATAGAAGCATACTCACCAACATGTTCAAAGAAACCAATAGACGCGGATATAGCCATAAAGTGACGGACGGAAAACACTCTGCCATGGGTGTGCCGGTATATTCTCGAAATCAAGTGGTTGCAGCTCTTGCCGCGCGTTATTTTTTATCGGCAGTTTCAAGGGATGGCATCGTCAAACGCAATTTTTAAATTACCAAGCAAACGGCCGCCGCGATAGGGGATACGTGGGCTGTAAAATCGGCATAGAAGAAAGACGGGTAGCGCTACACCTGGTACTAAAACACCCGGTCTTCGGTCCGGGCATTTTTTATTGGGGTGAACTTCGTCGTTCTAGAATTTCGCCACCGATACCCAGATGATAATCGCGACCAAAGCCCATATGCTTTTGACGAACACCAAGGCCATGCCGCGGGTATCTTTCAACGCTTGTTCGCGTTCTGGAGTTGAGCCGTTGGCGAAAATATCAGCGATGACAGCCCTAACGGGCGGGATGCTTACGCGGATACCGACCCCGCAGGCGACTATCAGCGAAAATAGCACCAGCTTGACGCCAAGCCATGTCGCAGCAATGGGCCCATCGCCCATCAGCGACCAAATGGCGACGACGGCCAAGATGCCGGTGACGACCACCCGCAAGCCGATGTCGATGGTGCGAAAGCGTTTTCCCAGCTTGATATGCGGCTCAGCCCGGGTTTCCCCCAGGTTGGGATGATCCACCCAAAACTGATGCCAAAGGCCGGCTAGCCAGACGAGGCCGACCAACGCTGCGGTAATGGCTAGTTCGGTGTGAAACCCGCCAGCCGATCCCCAGCCTCCAAGAAACGTCATGGTAATGCCGAGCATGAGCATCACCACCACGGCGGAGCGTGGCCCCATATCCAATATGCCGGCTAATTTACCCATGGCGGCGCGGGTCTCGATGGAGAATGCTGGGTTCCGCAACTTACTGGACGCCGTGTAGACCCCCATGTCCATACCGAGCCACAGCCCGGCCATGGCAATGTGCAGAAATTTGAGAATCGTATAGGGGTCAAATAACAAATCCATTTCTTCAAACCTTCTATTCTGCTGCGACCCGTGCGGGGACTTTGGTCAGGTATTCCACCACGGCGGCCGCGTCGACGATATCGGCATAGCGCCGGCCGACATCCCGCAAATTGTCGTTGTGCGGCCCTTCATCCATGTCGCCAACGCAATCGTGGGGGACCATAACGCGGTACCCCTCTGAAAACGCATCGTTGATCGACGCACGCACGCATCCCGAGGTGGTGCAACCGGCCATTATCACCGTATCAACGCATTGTTTGGTCAGGAAGTTATTCAGCGGTGTGCCGTAATGAATGGACGGCGCGTGCTTCCAGAAATTGAAATCATATTCTGGGTCATAGACCCGTGGGTCCATGGCCGTTTGCTCGTCGTCGTAAAACCAGCCTTCATACAAACACCCGATTTTCCAATAGCCCATGTCGTTCTTAGAACCCCAGCCGACGCGGCAACTGGCCACAGGCACTTTGCGCGCGCGCGCTACTTTGAGAAGCTCTGCCGTCTTTTCGACAGCGGCATGAATGTACGGGGATTTTCCCAAGGTAAATTTAGGATTGGTAAAACCCAGTTGAAAATCGACAATGACAATCGCCGGACGGTCGCCGAAACCTATGCTTTGTTCGCCATAAGATGCGGCTTTATATGCTTCATCGGACATGGTGATCTCCTTCTGGCGCGGAAGACTAAACTCCTGCAGTTCCGAAGTCCAAAAGAGAAACTAAGACCGGCGCCGCACAACAAAAACGCCGAGTATGTGTTGAGGCCCAGGGTTAAAAGGTAGCCCCCAGCCGGTGCCCATATTTTTGTCACGCTTTCCAGCGCCGCCATCATGTCCTGGGCTATGTCCAGTTTTAGATCGATGTCATCATTCGTTTGGCTGGGGTCATGTTGAAATAGATGTAGATTCTCGACGCCGGTTGCAGCTGCAACTTCGACTACTCGGCCAACGCAAGAGTGAATCCAGTGCACTTTGCTTTCATACTCTTCATTATAAAAGGTGGCATTGGTAATCAATATGTCCGCATGCTTTATAAAACTGATAATTTTTTGTCCGAAGGACTCATTCTGAAATCCAGACTCTTCCGTGTAGAGTTCATTGTCGGTGATGTAACGCACAGACTTACCACCGAAGGTGGCCCGATAGGCCAGGCAGTGCCCGGCTCGAAGTTAGATACGTCCGGCGGTTTGGTAATGTAACCATCGGCGCCTAGTTCTTTCGCGCGGCGTCGGCCAAAGGCTTGGGTCTTGGCCGATGCGATCTCTACCTTCACGTGGCCAGGCCAGCATCCTGACGGATGAGCTGGCATAGTTTCAAGTCGTCGATGTTCGGCGTTATGATATCAAGCGGCGCTAATGTCATAGGACGTGGGGCGCACTTGCGAGAGAGCATCTTTATCTAGGTCGGCGATATCAGCGTCGAACCCGTCAGAGGTTAGGAGCATGCGTGCGACATCCTCCATGGCGCGGTCGTCTCCAACAATTAGTGCGCGCATAGGGCTACCTCTTGCTCGTTCAAAATTACCGTTCGTCGCTTATACTGTCGGCTGGACGTTAGCGTTGAGTCTGAAGAAGTTGTCAGGGTCGTATGTGTTTTTCACCTCGACTAGTCGGGCATGATTGTGGCCGTAGTTGGAATTGATCTGACCCTGGTCTTCATCCATCAACGCGTTCACATAAAACCCCCCGCCAAGGAAGGGCTCCACGTCCTTCCAATAGGCCCGGTTCCAGGAAATGTTTTGCGCATCCATGTCGGAGTCCGACACCGCCCAATTGCTGGTGGAGTCGATGTTGTAGAGCGCATCCCGGTGGGCCCACACAGTCTCGTCTGCGCCAACGCGAGCTGGCGCCCCGTCCATGGGCAAAAGACCGACGCCGATATGACGCGTTGGCAACGGTTCCATACCATCGACGATGGTGTTTATTAGATCTTCATCAATGTTACGCAGGAACCCGCCTTTGGCATAGCGCCGCCGTCCCGGCGCATTGACCCCGTCATCAATGGAACGCTGCACGTCGACATATTGCATAGGGTACACGCGATCCACTGTGGCCTTGCCGAAATTGCGGATTGGCCGGAGCATCTGGTCGATTTCACTAAAGGGGCCAAAGTAGTTTCCGCTGATGCGGGCGTTGCCGGTGCCGTCCGGCTGCATCGACACGCCACCCATTGCGAACACGTCTTCCCGGGCGCTCATGGAAAAATCGAAATAGAGCTTAAGGGCGTCTTTGGCGTATTCCATGGGAATGCTGAAAAAGAAATTGAGAATCGTCTGATTCATGGGGTGAAGGCGGAAAAAGAATTTTGTCACTACGCCGAAGTTGCCGCCGCCGCCGCGCACGCCCCAATAGAGATCCGGGTTTTCTTTTTCATTGGCCCTGAGCATTTTGCCGTCGGCGGTTACGATTTCAACGCCAAGCACATTATCGATGGCCAGGCCAAAGCGGCGCTGTAACCGTCCCATGCCGCCGCCGAGAGTTAGACCGCCAACGCCGGTATGCGAAACCACGCCGGCCGTGGTGCCGAGACCCAAGGGTTGGGTCTTGCGGTCCATATTTCCCAGTTGGGCCCCACCCTCAACACTTGCGATCTTGTTGCGGACATCAACATCCACGTTATTCATGGGAGTCATGTCGATGACCAACCCGCCATCACACATGCTCTTGCCGGACATGCTGTGGCCGCCACAGCGCACGGCCGTGAGTAGATCGTGTTCGCGGGCGAAGTTTACCGTGGCTATGACATCTTCGACGCCATTGCACTTGGCAATGAGTGCTGGCCGTAGGTCCCAGTATTTGTTCCATAGCTCGCGGGCAATGTCATAACCGTCGCTATCTGGCCGGAGCACAATACCGTTCAGACCTTTGGCAAAAGCCTTGATATCGGCCTTGGTCAGGGTGGTCTCGCCATCCGATAAGGTGACGGCTGGTATGTCCCGCGCCCAAGCGCTGGCATTTGTGAAGGTAGACGCGGCTGCTGCGCCCATGGCTGCTCTTATTAAATCTCGCCGACGCATGGCCGTCCCTCCTAAAAAAGGATCAAGGTCACTTTAGTTTCACCAGAGAATAAGCGTGGGCTGCGGTGTTGGCCAGCGGCAACCTGCCGTCTCAACCGACTGTTACCAAAGCCCTCTCCAGGTTCACCGCAGGCCGACCGTGGTATCAGGGCCATTGTTGCCCAATCCTATAGAGGTGCAGCCCAAGACTGATACCGCACGCGAAATCTTGTGCCGTCCATAGGCGAACGCACTTGAGGAGGTGTCCCACTAATGCTGCTGGTTTCACGGACATCGTAAGATGCGCCTGCGCTCCGATCTTGATTGATTCTTTAGTCAGAACCCAAAGACCCAGCGAAGGTGTTGCGGCGGGGAAGGGCCGCGCTATCGCCCCGTACTGTATAGTACGCAAGGGCAAAGACTGACCAGCGGCCAAACATCTTGGCGATGTCGGCCGTGACCGTGACATCGGTCTTACCCGTGGTCAGTGGACTTGGCGACGGGCAGTTTCACTTTTACGGCAATGCTCGGATACCAGCCGTTGAATGAGGCTGTCACCGGCGCATAGCGGGTGGCACACTGATATCACCAAACCCCTTCTGGCTTTGCTGAACAAACAAGGAGCTAGTGTTCAAATAGTCTTCAAAAAAGAGCCGGAGATCGTCAAAGATGAGCGGGTTCAGTGTCGGCCCAGTGATCCATTGATAAGCGCCGGTAAGCCCAACCCCCTTTGCTGGCACGCATGGAGAGTGTCTACACTCCAACATCTAATCTTTGACGCCATACCAGGTGGGTGAAACACTCGCGCCATGCGTTTTACACTTACAGTCATAACGGCGTGTTTTTTGGCATCAATGGCGCGCGCGGAAACAGAACTCACGCTCATCACGGCGTGGAACCGGTCCATTGAATTTGCCCAAGACGTCAACGCCCACTTTATAGACCCATTCAATCAACGCGCTGAAGGTGTGGCGCGCATTCTATACCTAGGCGGACCGGAAGTGATTCCCCAGAGGCAAATGGTCTATGCGTTGCGCCGGGGTGTGGTCGATATGTATTTCGGCGCGGCGACATATATGCTCGGGCTGGTGCCGGAAGCGGATGCGTTTCTCGCTGCATCCGTCACGCCCTCACAGGCCCGCGCCAACGGCGCATTCGATGCCATTCAGGATATCTGGGCCACCAAACTCAATGCGTACTTCTTAGGCTGGCATCAAACCGGGCCTAAGCTGCACATCTTTATGCGCACTGAACCTCAACTCCTGCCTAGCGGTCTGCCCGATGTGGCCGGCCTGCGCGTGCGTACCACACCCACCTACCGCGCATTTCTCAACGCTGCCGGAACCACGCCGGTGGATATTCCGTCCGGCGAAGTTTACACTGCATTGGAGCGCGGCACGGTAGACGCCATCGCCTGGACGTCGACCTCCATGTCCGATCAGGGTTTTCAGAAATTTGTGCGTTACCGCATTGATCCCGGCGTTCTCGGTCTCATCATGACTCTGCAAATGAACTTGGGCCGCTGGCAGAGCTTGCCGGCCGATGTGCAGGCACTGCTGCTCACAGAGTCATTGCGCTACGAGCGGGAAAGCCGCGACCGCTTTTTACAAATTCAAGCTGATGAAAAAGAACGCCTCACAGCAGACGGTATGACGTTTTATGCGCTGCCTGATCATGCTGCGCCGGTGTACACCGCTATGGCGTCGGACGCGGTGTGGGCGCGTATGGCGCGTCAAGAACCTGAAGCGGCCGTGCGCCTCAAAGGTTTGTTTGATCCAAGAATAGCTGGTGAGCCCGGCAGCTAACCAACCACGAGACTAAAAGTGATCTTTGCCGAGGGCGCCTTTGTTCGGTTTCTTTCCAGCGCGCCACCCCCTAATCTCTTCTTCAAAGCGGGTGTTGTGTTCGACTTCTTTTTGCGCTTGGTACTGCTCTACCACTTCAGGCGGCGGCTTCTTTTTGAACGGTGTCATGATAACGAGTTCGAACACGTACCACAGCGCACCAGCGCCGAGCACATAACTGGCCACGTCCAGCCCGCTGCCGATTTTTATATTCGCGACCAGCAGCATTACAAAAGCGCCAATGCCAATGAGCGGGCACCGCGCGATCCGCACGTAAAAGCTTTGTTCATGGTGTCACTCTCCCACTTGACTTCACAAGCAGGCTCTCTCCAAGAGGGGGGTGTGAATCGGTTTACAGCCCGGTTCAACCCTGGGTGCCGGGCCTGGCCGCCTGTCGAATCACGCAAAACCACTTGTTATCCAGTCAATCCCGACTAGGCTCTTGCCCCAAAGAGGGGGGTTTATGACTGACACATCGGTTTCAGCCAGTTCACCGGCCGTTGCGGCTCAGGCAACAGCGCCGTATCCGAACGTCCGCTACGCCTGGTACGTGGCCACTTTGTTGCTGGCCGTCTACATCCTCTCTTATGTGGACCGCTACATCCTCTCTCTTTTAATCGAACCGATTAAGACCTCACTGAGGCTGACCGACTTTCAAATCGGTCTGCTCATCGGGCCGGCATTCGTCATTTTGTTCGTCACCGTCGGCTTGCCTATCGGTTGGCTGGTGGATCGCAAAAGCCGCCGTGTAATTCTGTCCACGGGCATAGCTGTATGGAGCGTGATGACAGCCGCTTGCGGCTTGGCCAACAGCTTCGTGGCGTTGTTTTTGGTGCGCATCGGCGTTGGTATCGGTGAAACAACGGCCGCGCCCTGTGCTTTCTCTTTGTTTGGCGATTACTTTCCTAAAAACATCCGGCCGCGCGCTGTTGCCTTGTTCATGCTCGGCGCACCGGCTGGCGCGGGTGTTACCTACATCATCGGCGGCCAGTTGTTTGAAATGATCACCGCCGCGCCGCCTGTGGTGCTGCCCATCGTCGGCGAGCTCTTTGCCTGGCAGACAGCGTTTCTCATTGTCGGGTTGCCCGGCTTGCTCGTTGCGGCCCTGGTCTGGTTTACCGTACGCGAACCAAAGCGCCAGGAAATGCTGTCCAAGCGCGCTGGCGGCCCAACCCTGGGGGAAGCCGTCGGCTATATGTGGAAACACAAAGCGTCTTATGGGGCGGTGTTCGGTGGTATCATCGGGGTCACGGCCATCGGCGCCGCTAGCTTTTGGATCCCCGCTCTGTATGAACGCAATTGGGGGTGGGGTGTTGGCCAAAGTGGTATCTATGTTGGCGTCATTCTCATCGTCAGTGGAATCCTCGGAACCCAGTCGGCCGGTTGGATAGCCTCCAAGCTGATTGCGCGTGGAGTGCACCATGCGCCTTATTACACTGTGTTCGGCGGCGCACTCATGATGATTCCGTTTTCTATTCTTTATCCGCTCATGCCCACGCCGGAGACGGCTACGGTGATGATCTTTTTCTTTTTCCTCGGCATGTCCATTGCGTCAGGCACCAGCCCAAGCTGCATCATCGCCATCACACCGGGAGAACTGAGGGGCCAGGCCACGGTGGTATTTTTCTTCACCATTAATCTGTTCGGGTCTCTGGTTGCGCCGCCGCTTGTAGGCATTATCGCCGATGGGATGGGTGGGCCTGGGAATCTGAAATACGGCCTGGCCTATCTCGGCGCCGGGTTCAGTGTTCTCATGGCTTTGTCGCTGTGGCTCGGCTTCAAGAGCTTCAAACAAAGCGCTGCCGAGCTGGCCGCCGCGAGCGACAGCGGAGCAGGGTAGGGTCCCATGGCGGAAGCAATCCATAAACAGGCCACGCCGTATCCCAACACCAAATACGCCTGGTATGTGACGTCGCTGCTCGGCCTTGTTTTCATTCTCGCCTACGTCGACCGCTACATCCTTTCGCTATTGATCCAGCCCATCAAAACCTCGCTCGACCTGACCGACTTTCAAATTGGCCTACTCATTGGCCCGGCCTTTGTCGTCCTGTTTGTCACCATCGGCTTGCCTATCGGCTGGCTGGTGGATCGCAAACGCCGCACTATCATCATCACCACGGGCATTGCGGTATGGAGCATCATGACCGCCGCCTGCGGACTGGCCAGCAGTTTTGCCACGTTGTTTCTGGCCCGCGTCGGTGTCGGCATTGGTGAGACCACCGTCTCCCCCTGCGCCATTTCCCTTATAGCCGATTATTTCCCGAAAGAGAGCCGCCCCCGCGCCATAGCATTGTTCATGCTGGGTGCACCCGCCGGTGCCGGCGTCACCTATATCATCGGCGGCCAGGTGGTCGAGATGATCGCCGCCGCACCGCCGCTCATTCTGCCCCTGGTCGGCGAACTCTTTGCCTGGCAAACCGCGTTCCTTTTGGTCGGGTTACCTGGTTTGGTCGTGGCATTTGTGCTGTGGCTCACCGTGCGCGAACCCCACAGGCAGGAACGGCTGCACGATGCTGCCGCCGGCCCCACGTTAAGCGACGCCGTGTCTTACATTCGCGCCAACCGTGCAGCTTACTTCGCGGTATTGGTCGGGGCTGCCTCGAACACCGGCATTGCGGTCATCAGTTTTTGGACACCCGCCTTGTACGAACGCACCTGGGGCTGGGGCGTCGGCCAAAGCGGTTTGATGATCGGCGGCATCCTCATCGTCGGTGGACTTATCGGCACCCTCGGCAGTGGCTGGATCGCCGCCCGCCTGATTGCCCGGGGCGTGCACCACGCGCCTTACTACACCGTGCTTGTTGGTTCACTCCTGCTCGCGCCCTTCGCCATGCTTTATCCGCTGATGCCGTCGGCGGAGCTGGCATCCGTCATGCTGTTTTTCGCCATCATCGGCACCTCGGCCAGCGCCGCCACCAGCCCGAGCTGCATCATTGCCATCACCCCCGGCGAGCTACGCGGCCTCGCCACGGCCATGTTCTATTTCGTCGTCAACTTGCTGGGCGCCCTGATCGCGCCGCCGGTCGTCGGCATCGTCACCGATTGGATGGGCGCGCCGGAAGATCTCAAATACGCCATGGTCATCGTCGCCTTCGGCTTCAGTATTGTCATGCTGGGCGTGCTGGTGTTTGGCCTCTCTAGTTTCAAACGCAGTGCTGCTGAACGCGCCGCCGCTGGTTAGGGCCATGACCGATATACCCTCAGCCCCGCATCCCACCGAACCTATGGCCTCTGACCCCGCCCCATACCCCGAAGTGAAATACGCCTGGTATGTGGCCGCGCTGTTGGGCCTGGTTTACTTGCTCGCCTACATGGACCGCTACATCCTCTCCCTGCTGATCGAACCCATCAAAGCCTCGCTCCACCTAAGCGATTTTCAAATTGGGCTGCTCATCGGCCCTGCCTTCGTGATTTTATTTGTCACCGCCGGACTGCCCATCGGCTGGCTGGTGGACCGTAAAAACCGCACCGCCATTCTCACCGCTGGTATCGTGGCGTGGAGCGTGATGACCGCCGCCTGCGGCCTAGCGAAATCATTCGGCGCCTTGTTTCTGGTGCGCGTTGGCGTCGGCATCGGCGAGACCACGGTCGCGCCCTGCGCTTTTTCATTGATCAGCGATTACTTTCCCAAACCGTTGCGCCCCCGCGCCATCGCTCTGTTCAGCATCGGCGCGCCGGTCGGTGCCGGAGCGTCCTATGTTATCGGCGGCCAATTGTTTGAAATGATCACCGCAGCACCTCCCGTGGTGCTGCCCCTGTTCGGCGAACTCTTTGCCTGGCAGACCGCCTTCATGCTGGTGGGCCTGCCCGGTCTCATCGTCGCTGCCTTGGTGTGGTCTACGGTGCGGGAACCCGCGCGCCGCGAAACCGTCAATCAAAAAGCCGGCGGCCCCACGCTGAGCGAGGCGGTCGCTTATATGCGCAGTCACGGCGGCGCTTACGCCACCCTCTTTGCAGCCGTGTCGTGCAACACCTCCATCGGTGTCGCCATTTTCTGGATGCCCGCCTTGTTCGAGCGGGTGTGGGGCTGGGGCATCGGCCAGGCCGGCTTGGTCATCGGCACCATCCTCATCGTCGGAGGCCTCATCGGCACCACTCTGGGCGGATGGATTGCCGCGCGCATCGTCAACAGCGGCAAACCCCACGGGCCGTACTTCACCGTCTGCGGCGGCGGCGTGGTCGTCGTCATCTTCGGTATTCTCTATCCGCTGATGCCCACACCTGAGCTGGCCTCGTTCATGGTGTTCTTCGCCATCGTCGCCACCACCGCCTCGGCCGCCACCAGCCCGAGCTGCATCATCGCCATCACCCCCGGCGAACTGCGCGGCCAGGCCACCGCCGTGTTCTATCTGGTCATCAACCTCATCGGCTCACTGCTGACCCCGCCGCTGCTTGGCGCCATCACCGACTGGTTCGGCAATCCGGAGGACCTGCGCTACGCGCTGGTCATCGTCACCGCAAGTTTTGGTGCCGTGATGTTGGCGGTGCTGTGGGCGGGGTATGGGAGTTTTAAGCGTAGTGCCATGGAGCGGGCGTTATAAAAGTCAGAGCGTAGGCGGGTAATAATAATGATGAAATTAAGGTCGTTATGTTGCTCAATCGTGATGAACATTTTTCCAAACAAATTTTGCACTCTGCAGTTATTGCTTCACCTGAACAATTTAGAGTTTCTTGGTGAACGCGGAACTATTCTTTTTGCAGCAACCAAACATATTCATGGCACAACGTTTCTTCGGGGTCTGATTGATCTCAAAACATGGTTAGTTATTGATTTGAGGTTTGCGCCTCATTCTAATTTTGCTCCAATTAGCGCTAATACGATACAAAATGTTATGGAAAATCTTGGCAACAAATACCATTTGAGTAGCTTGTCGTTTGATAGTTTTCGTTCAGGCTTGTTGCTACATAATCCTTCAGACATCTTAATTTTTGGACCGTTCTTTATGCCTTCCTTAAACGAGAGATCAGAAAAAGAACTACAGGCGGCTGAACTATTTTAGTTTAACTCCTCGGCTCGGGGATCGGTTGCCCGTGCGGGGTGGCCAAATAGTTTTCTTTCCAGGCGTCTTTCAGGGCTGCGAGGTCGGCGGCGGAGGTCGCGCCTTTATGGGTCACCAAGCGTTCCAGGGCGCCGAGCCACAGCGCATAATAGTTGGTGCCGTCCGCCACGCCGTTAGCGTCCTTATCCTTGGCAATCTCAGCGCCCAGGGTCTCGGCCCATTCATCCCAACTAAACACGCCGTTCTTGTGCAGCGTCACCGTCAGCGCAAACGCCTGTGCCTGCCAAGGTTCGGCAAATATAGGTTCCCCCTCTGTCTTTGGGAGAAAATCGGTAAACGATTGAGGATCACTAGCTGACATTTGTGTTATACCTCACCTTGGCTTTTGTTGTTGGTATACTCGGTATGACTGCTCTCTAAAATCGTTTTCGTAGGCTCAGCATGACGCATGACGGTTCAGGAACATGGGTTCTCTTATTCAAGCTTCTCGCTGCTAAGTGGGCTCGAGGTACAGTTCCCACAAGTCGATGCAGACCGTGTCATTGGGGTTGGCATCTGGCCCCCATAACTCCGTCGCGGTGAATCGCACCGTGTAAAGCCGCTCCGGGCCTTCACCTGAAAACGTTGCATTGGTGTCGGGGAAAATCTGTCCACCGTGCTCGCCCGTAATCACACCGACCTTGCCGCGCGCGTAGCGTGGCAGGCGGGTGTGGCCTATGGGGTTGATGTTTTTCGCCCGCACCGTTTCGCCCACCGCAAACTGTGCCGGTGTATCGATCTGGCGACTGTAGTTGCGTCCGGCCTTGAAGTTGCGGCGCACGTCGTCCGGCGAAAGAGGATCAGCGACTTTGTTCTCCGGTAAATCGTTTCCGACCCAGACTTCATTTAACTCTTCCGCCGTCACCAGGCCTTTGGTCTGACACGCCTTCTCCATGCGCACGAACCAGCGTTCGTAATAGGCATAGTTAAGGTATTTCTCCGGTGGCATCATCTCGGATTCAGAGCGGGTGTTGTCGATGTTGCCTTTGAGGTGCGCCGAGGCCGTCATCATCAGGCCGAGCACCCGGCCTTCCCAGGTCTCATGAAATACCGGCTCGTTCTCTTCTAACGGGATCGGCCCGTAGCCGTGCACACCGCCCATGTCATGAACCGTATTGCTCATGGCCTGCGCAGCTTTTTGTTTGCAGGCTTCGCATGATCCATATCGTGACCAGTATTACTCATGAAGCGGATTCCAAATACGGTTCCCACAAATCGATACACACCGTGTCTTTCACGTTCGCTTCCGCCCCCCATAATTCTCGGGCGGTAAATTGAATGGTGTAGAGCCGCTCCGGCCCGTCCCCTTCGAGCCGCGCGCTGACTTCCGGATATACTTGTCCGCCGCAGTCGGCGATGATCGTGCCCATGTGGCCGCGTACATAACGGGGTAGGCGGGTGTGGCCGTCCACGTTAAGGTTTTTCGCCCGCACCGTGTCACCCACTTGGAACTGTGCTTTGGTTTCGATCTGCCGCGCCGACGTCGCACCCGTGGCCATGAAACCGATAATGCCTTCGGTCGGGATCGGCTCCATAGTTTTCGGCAAGGGCACCTCTTCGCCCTCGGCCAGTGCGGCCAGCCCGTCTTTGCTTAAAAGGTTTTTCTCAACCGCCAGCTCTTCCAAGGTGATCAGCCACTTTTCGTAGTAGCCCACTTTTAAATAGGTCAGCGGCGGAATGTGCTCCATGCGGCTGCGTACGTTATCCAGGGTGACGCCGAACAGGCCCATGGATGTCAGCATCATGCCGAGCACGCGCGCTTCCCACGCGGCATGAAACAAAGGCTCGTTGTCTTCGAAAGGGATGCTGCCGAAGCCATGCATGCCGCCCATGTCGTGTACAGAGTTGGTCATACACTTTTGTCCGCATCGCGTGTTGTTTTCATGCTCAGCATGACGCACGAACTATATCGTGAACTATATTGATCATCCCGCACTCGCGACCCCGGTACCGATCATACTATCGCGGGAGACGAGATCGGCCAGCGCGTCTTCGCTTAAGCCGTCGGTGCCGTCCGGGCGGGCGGGCAGAACTAGGTAGCGCAACTCGGCAGTGGAATCCCAAACCCGGACTTCTTTTTCTTCGTGGATGGAAACGCCGAACTCTTCCAGCACGGCGCGCGGCTCAATCACAGAGCGCGAGCGGTAGGCATGGCTTTTGTACCAGCTCGGCGGCAGGCCCAGCACCGGCCACGGGTAACAGGAGCACAAAGTGCAGACCACCATGTTGTGCACATCTTCGGTGTTCTCTACAGCTTTGAGCTGTTCGCCCTGTTGTCCGGCAAAGCCCAGTTCCGCACAGGCGGCGGAGGCATCGTCCAGCAGGCGTTGTTTGAAGTCCGGGTCGCTCCAGGCTTTGGCTACGACCTTTGCGCCGTTGCGCGGGCCGACCTTGTTCTCGAAGGTGTCGATGACAGCGTCGATGGCTTCCGGGGCCACATAACCCTTACGGGTCAGCGCCGTTTCCAGCGCTTTTACCCTGAGGGTTAAATCGGACGGTGGATCGGTATGGTCGTGATCGTGCGAATCGTGCGGCATTCGGGCGTCTCCTCAACTTTGTCGCTTAGGCCTTGGCCTTAGGATACGCTATCCAGCCGGAAAGGAAAATCAGCCAGCCCAGGCCTTCGTTGCGCAGTTCTGAGATGTTTTTGGGCGTAATGCCGTTCACAGCAAATCCGTAGAGCCGCAGCGCCACAATCATGGTTATCACGTCTACCACAAAGGTCAGGCAGGTGAGGAAATGCTGCGGCCGCACCAGGCCGATGAGGCAGCAGAAAAACAGGCACGAGACCATGGCCCCCAGGCTGGTACGCAAAAACGTAATAGAGTGGGCCTCGGCCGACAGGGTCATGCCAAACATGTCGATGCCGTTCAAAGGTGTAAAGGCATAAAGCTGGGCGAGAAACAGAAACATCAACAGCCCCATGATTACGCGCGCGTACCACAAGCGGATACGTCCCGACATCGGCGCTGTGCTTTCACTGTCCTCGGTCATGATAGCCCCCTCCTATTCTGGGCTGGATCAGGACTAATCCGGCACCCCCGCGCCGATGTTGATCCAGTTCACTTTGCCGTGGGTTTGTGCCACGCCGTCAGTATCCGCCATCCCGACCGGATCGCCAATGGAGGCCACATCGTTAAACACCATCACGGTTTTGAGGTGGGGGTTGCCGGTCCGGATCGGCAAGCCCATGCCGGGGCTGACCATTTTGAAGCCCTCCACCGAGCGGTAGAAGCGGGTGTGAATGTAGCCGCAGGGGTGGTTCACCGCCGTCCAGGACCGCCCGATCATGATGGCGCGGACATCGGCGGAATAAACCGCGTCTTCCTGTGAGCCGGTGAGCTCGCCCACAGCTTGGGCCGCGGCTGTTCCTGCCAAGCTGGCGGACACTTCCTCCGGTGAGTGAATATCGAGAATCAGCATGCCCGGCCGCAGGCTTGTGGGCGTGTCTTAAAGTAGTCCTGCGCGTGCGGCACCAAGCCGCCTTTGGGCAAGGCATTCCAATACGCCCAAGACCCGTAGAACGGCTTTCTATAGATCTCTTTGAGTGCTTGCGGAGTTATCGCATCCTGCTTTACTGGCTTAAAGTACTAGTGTGGTTTTATCCCCTGGCAAACGCTTAGGCACTGAAAAAGTTGCAAAAAAGTGTATCAATGCACCGGGTGAATCGCGGTCTTTGGCGGTCGGCTAAGCCACGGCCAAATACACCGTCTGGGTGAAGTCTTTGTCTTGCAGCGGATTGTGAAAGACCACTGGCTCGCCGCGTGCTTCGGTAAAGACATCCGCCAGCCGTGCCGAGAAGGCATCGTCCGGCGGTTCGTTAGACCACAGCCCGAATACCCCGTCCGGTTTGAGGTGGGCTTTCAGCTTGTTCAAACCATAGGGTTGGTAAAACGCGGCATTGCCTTCATCTAAGAGCGCTTCCGGCGAGTGATCGATATCGACCAGGATGGCGTCAAAGGTGCGCTTGGGTGAGCCGGCGTCGAACCCTATTTCGTTGGCCGCCATTTCAAAGAAATTGCCGTGGATAAACCGGCAGCGGGAGTCCGCCGCCAGCGCGGCACCCAGCGGCAACACGCCGGTCACATGCCAATCAATCACCGCCTCAAGAGCGTCGACCACTATCAGCGAACCGACAGTTTCGTGAGCCAGGACAGCCTGTGCCGTGTAACCGAGACCCAGGCCGCCGACCACCACATCAAGCGCGTCGCCTTTACAAGGCTCCACGCCCAAATCCGCCAGCGCAATTTCCGAATCGGTAAATAAGCTGGACATGAGAAACGCGTCGCCGAGCTTGATCTCGAAGATGTCCACACCGGTTTTTATATCCTTGCGGCGGCGCAGGCTGAGCGCACCGATGGGGGTTTCACGGTAATCCAGTTCTTCGAAGTTGAGACTCATGAGAGGCTTTCAAAAAGGGGCGAGGGTGGCACCGTCCCTATGTATTAGTAACGTATATAGAATATATATAGGATTGATTCCTGTAACGTAACGTTACGAGATTAGTTATGTAGTAGCACGTCCACCGACCCTGCTTTCTTGCGAATGCTCTCCCATGCCTTTTGAAGCCCTACCAATGGGCCATCGCTTTTGATAGACGGCGGCACGTATTCTGATCCAGCCAAACGCGGCAGGTCTTACGACAATTCAATGACAGGCTCGCCTATTTGAATGACCCTTGCCTTAATTTGTGCCACGCCGTCGCCTGGTGGCTAGGGCAATCGCTGAAGTCTTGGTTTGCCATAGGGTTGAGAGTGCCACAGTCGCGTTTCATTCATAGTAGGGCGCACTATAGTGTCGTACTCAAAGGTGTAATAATTAAAGCAATGTCCATAGAGCCAAAGCAAAAAAAGCAAAGTTTGCTCTCGCGTTGGTTCTCCGACGTGATTTTCCGCCGCGTTTTCAAGAATGCGGGGTTTCTGTTGTCCGGCAAGACTGCCACCGGCGTGCTCGGGTTGGCTTACCTCAGTCTTGCGGCGCACGGCCTGGGTGTCGAACAATTCGGCATTCTCGTTCTGGTGCAGACCTACGTTCAGGTCATCGTTGGCATCACCACGTTCCATTCCTGGCAGGTGGTCATCCGTTACGGCGCTGACTGTCTTGAAGCAGACGATACGCCGGGGTTCCAAACCCTCATCTCTTTCACCACGGTGCTTGATGTCGGTGGAGTGATCGTTGGCGCGACTCTGGCTTGGTTCGCAGCGCCTCTGGTTGGGCCCTACGTCGGCTGGGATGGCACCGTGATTGCCTATGCCCAGCCCTATAGCTTGATGATCCTCTTCACCATCGTGGCGACGCCCACGGGGCTCCTACGCCTCTACGACCGTTTTGATATCCTCGCTTGGCAGGTCACCATCACCCCGGCGCTGCGTCTCACTGGCGTGACCATCGCTGTCATGCTTGAGGCACAGTTATGGGCTTACCTACTGGCCTGGTTTATCGCGAGCGTGATCGGCGGTTTGACCCTGGTGTTGCTAGGCTGGCGCGAGGGTGTCAAGCAAGGCCGGCTTACGACCATGCGTTGGTCATTGCAGGGTGTGACACAAAAGTACGCCGGCATCTGGGGCTTTTGCCTCGCCTCCAATTTCCATTCCTCATTACAGATGGTCACCGGCCACATGAGCACGTTCCTCGTCGGTGTGGTTGCTACTCCTGCTGCCGCCGGGCTGTTCAAAGTCGCGCGCGAGGTGGCGACGGCGCTGACCAAGCCGGCTGAACTGCTCACCCAGTCGATCTATCCCGAGTTTGCCCGTCTCGGTGCCAAGAACGAATGGCAGGCGTTCGGTGGTCTTATCCGCCGTGCCGCGCTGCTGGCCGGTGGGGCCGGTGTGGCGATCCTTGTCGTGATGTCACTGATCGGTGAGCCGTTTTTGGGCGTGTTCTTCGGTGCAGACTTTGTGCCCATCTACGCCACGCTTGTTCTGTTGGTTGCCGCAGCGTCGATCACGATCGCCGGCTTCGCTTTCGACCCGGCGCTCTACGCCATGGGCCGCCCCGGCATTCCGCTTCGGGTCAACGCCTTCGTTGTGCTGCTGGTCTATGTGCCGCTGCTGGTATTGCTGACACAAATGTACGGCCCCGTCGGTGCGGGCATCGCTATGTTGATCTCTGCTTCGCTGATTGTGGGTACCGTCGGCCTGTGGACCCGCTCAGAGTTGCGCCGGCGCGTCTGACACACAGCATCTGCTCAGTGGCGGGTCTCTGCCGGTACATTTCTATCGGGATACGAAATTTAGTACCTGTCAGGGATTCCGATCCACGAAAATGCCCCTAGCATATTACAAAAGAATTTTTGTTCGGCTGAACCAGGCGTTACACCTTCGATAAGTTGGTGTGAGTTTTTGCAGCAGAAAAAGTCTAACGTTTCGTTCTAACGTCTTTCTGTCAATGCAAACTGCCGTTTACCCTCGAGGGCAAGATCATAAATCCGCTGCGCGTCGCCGCCGATGGTGGCGATGAGCTCCTCGATCACCGGTGCTATCTCCTCCGTCCATCGTCTACGTTGACCGAGCGATAACTCATGCATGATAACGCCTTCGGTTTTCAAGAACGCCTCGGACTGTTCTAGTTCGGCGCGTACAGCTTTACGCCCTCCGTCCGCCGTGCCGTGCGCTTCAAAGATTAAAGCCAGCACCTCCGGTGGCGTGTCTTCCGTCCAGGATTTGTTAGCGACCAACGCCCCGGGTGAGAAGGCGTGGCGGGTGAGGGTGTAGTGCGGCGCATTCTCGTAGAGTCCAGTGACCCGGTACATCACCGAAGTGGTCACACCGCCGTCAACCATGCCGGTTTCGAGAGAGGATACTATATCGCCGAAATCGAGCACGACGACATCTGCGCCAAACGCCGAAAGAAATAAACGCGTCGCGTCAGTTGCCGATGACCGCAAGCTATAGTTTCTCAAATCATTCGGTGTCGTCAGAGGCTGTCGTGCATAAATGTTGTGCCAGCCGCCGTCTTCCCATTTCACCAACGCTAGTCCGCGCTTGGCGAGAAGTTTGGCATAGGGTTCGAACAGCCCCTCATCCATGACGAAGTCGGCTTCAGCTTCGGACTCAAAAAGAAAGGGTGCAGATAAGACTGAAAGTTCAGGCACTAGTGCCGATAACGCCCCGATTGAGATTATGCCCATCTGCGCCCGGCCGCGGCGCAGGCTTGAAAGCATGTTTTCTTCGTTGCCCACTTGGCCGCCGGTGAGCATCGCCAGTTCAACGCGATCCCCAAGTTCTTTTTCAATCTCTTTTTCGAACGCGACCCAGCGCCGGCCGTGAGCAGAGTCTGGTGCCGAGAACGAGACAACGGTCAGCGGAACCGGACCGGCCGCGTTGATCGGAGAAACCAGTACAACACTGGCCAGAATAACAAAGGTAAAGCGCAACATAAAAAGGTCCTAGGGCAGTGGGGTTACGTTTAGTTCAAACAGTTCCAATACGATGCCGTTGGGATCATAGAGCAATGTCTGAGTCGTCAGGCGGGACGGCGAGGGCCCCTCCTTGATGACCTCTATGCCCATGGCCTTTGCGCGCTTGAGAACCTCTTCCGTATTGGAAAAACGCACCGGCATGATGATGCCCCCGTGCATGGTGCAACGGTTTGGCTCGTCCGCATTGGCGCAGGCTGGATTATTTGTATCCGTCAGCCCGCGAAATCCGATACGGCTGCCGATAATCGGTCCGGCTGGGTATTCTCCTTTGCCGACGAAGATGGCCATGCGGAGTTCACTGGTTTCAGAAATATCGATTATCTGCGCCGCAACTTGAATGGACCGGCCGCCGTCATCGTGGATGACATCCATACCCAGCATGTTGCGATAAAATCGCACCGTCTCGTCGATCTTGCAGGTAACGACCATAGTGCGCACATGCTGCGCTTGCACGGGGTCGCCGTCTTGAGCTTGGGCAAAAGGCGTGACGAACATCAAAGCCAATGCAGTAGTAATGCAGCTAAAGATTTTCAGTGGATGCGTCCTCCGTTGTGCCTCAACGGGAGTGTAGCGATTGGCTGTCCAGCGTCTTCAAAAAAAGAGCGGCGAATTCTTGGGGGGAGTTAGCCGCAGGAATGCCGGAGCCTATAGGGTGGGGAGGAAGGAGAGATAACCCCGCCAATGTCTCTGAAAATGCCTAAACCTATGTCTCTGTCTGTCTATCTGTGCGCCCTGTTTTTCATCTTCTACCCCTACTGATTACCTTGATTAAAGCGCCATTACCCGCATAGCGTGCATAAAACGACAAGTTATTTTCTCTCAAAAAGAGAAATACTTTGGCCGAGGAAGGGTATCACTGGTGTTAGTGAATCGACACATTTAGCGACTCGGCCAGCGATTCTTGGCAGTTTTTCTGTGGTTTGACGGAATCAAATACCGTTCTCATACTGCCCCCATGAACGACGTCCGTAGCCCAGAAATTATCCACCCGGACCTGGAAGACCTCCTGGAGAAGGCCCGCAGCCTTGCCCCAGTTTTTAAAGAGAGGGCTGTTGAGACTGAAAATCTGAGGAGGATCCCAGACTCGACCATGGCGGATTTCAGAGCGGCAGGGTTCTGCCGGCACTACGCGCCCAAACGCTTTGGCGGCCTTGAGCTGGATTGGGGCGCGCATACGTCCATCGCCGAAGAAATTGCCCGCGGCTGCGGTTCATCAGCCTGGATAGTCGCCGTTGTCCTGTCTCACTCCTGGATGGCGGCGCGATTTAGTGAAGCCGCTCAACGTGCCGTCTTTGAAAAAAATCCTGACGCAGTCATCGCTTCTGCCTTTACTGGCAAGAGTGAAATGAAAAAAGTAGATAGTGGCTATCAGCTCTCCGGCACCTGGGCCTTTGCCAGTGGCATTCATCATGCGTCCTGGACCATCGTCGGCGCACCGGTGGTTACCGACGAGGCGCTGCCAGCAAATGTGCGTCCGCCCTACCGCATGGCTTTGTTGAAAGCCGACCAATACGAGATCATCGACGACTGGTATGCGGACGGGCTCAAAGGCACGGGCAGCAACAGCCTTAAGGTTGCTAATCAATTTGTGCCCGACGACTTCACGATGTTGAGCGATGATATGGCTGGTATGTCCCCCGCTGGTACCGCGTTACACGAATCATACATCTACGGTGTTGAGTTTGTGCCTTATATTGAATCCAGCTTCGTTGGGCCACTCATCGGTGCGGCCAAAGGTGCACTGGCGGACTACCTCGACATTACCAAAGCACGCAGGGGCCGCGAATTCGGTGAGAAGGTCTCAGATCAACAAGGGGTGCAGGTGCGGGTCGCGGAATCAGTCATGGACATAAAAGTTGCTGACCGCCTGGTCAAGCGTGTGCTGGCCGGTCTTCATGAAGACGGTCTCGCTAGGCGTGCGATCACCGGTGAGCGCTGGGTCATGCAGCGCATGACGCTAACCTATGCGGCACAGCTTTGTGTCAAAGCCGTTGACCGGCTGGTGTCGATGATGGGCGCTACGGGTCAGGCGGGCCACAACCCGGTCCAGCGCCATTTCCGTGATATCCGGGCCATCGCATCACACACATCGCTCATATGGGATAAAGCGGCCATACCCGTTGGAAAATGGGCCCTTGGCCTTGAAACTGGTGACCCGGCAGTAGATGGGGCAGGTGACATATTCGAGATTTAGTCCTCGCCGTCTGCCGCCAATTTCATCAACTTACGATCCCTCCATTGGCCGCGCTCCTTAAGCTTGTCCAGCGGCACCTCGTCTCGGAGAAATTGATCGACTTGATCAATTGCGTCTGTGGACCATTCTTCCGCTACACCCAGTTCCTTACCCATGTTGCGATAGGAATGCCCGAATTTGGTGGCGTACTCTTTGAAGCCGGTCGGCGCCGCCAGGTCCATGGTTTGAAAAGGCCCCATGAACGACCAGCGTAAACCGAGACCATTCTTTAATGTTTTTTCCACATCGGTGGCGGACGCAACACCTTTCCCGACCAAGTGCATTGCCTCATTGACCAGCGCAACTTGCAGCCGGTTGAGTACAAAGCCATACATTTCTTTGTGCAGCAGGATCGGCACCAGGTTCACGTCGGTCATCAGCTTGATGCAGTAGTCTGTTGTCGCTTGCGCAGTCCAAGGCGCCGGCACGATTTCAACCAATGGAACCAGATAAGGCGGATTGCAGGGGTGGACGATGATGCAGCGCTCCCGTCCCTCAAGCTGTTCTGTAAAAGCCGATGCGGGAATGGTTGAGGCCGAACTGCCAAGGGTCACATCCTTCGGCACCTTGCGATCCAACTCTTCAAAGACAGTTAATTTTTCTTCCGGCGTTTCAAGCACGTTCTCTTGGACAAATGTCGCGCCCTCAATTGCAGCGTCGAGGCTTTTTACGGAGAAGAGGTGCTGCGCGCAGTCGGCGGCTGACTCAAGAAACCCACAGGATTCAAGATTTTCCAGAGATGCTTTAGTGTCCTCGACGGCTTGGTCCGCCCGTCCAGGTTTGATGTCGTGAAAGGCGACATCCCAGCCGGCGCGAGAAAATACTACGGCCCAACCGCAGCCAATGAGGCCAGACCCGATAAGTGCAATACGTTTGGTCATTGCTGACTCCCTTGTATTTAGGCCTGGAACCCTACAGCCACTCGGGGCGGCCCTCAAACGAGCCTGTCTTATTGCGGTCTTGAACCGCAGTTTTTCGTGTTTCGGGGTCGATTTACGGTCAAGTCCTGCCCTGTTAAAGCATGGAAGTATCAGGGATCATCTGGGGACAGAAACATGGCCACGCCAAGAACAAGCGAAAAACCGGCCTGGTCTTCCAGAGCGACGAAACCGAAAGCTTCTGAAGCCGGCGCTGCGGCAAAAGAAAGAATTTCTGATGTCGCAGGTCAGGCTTCAGAAGCTATCGGCCCTGAAGTAGAGCGGTTGAAAAAGCTTCGGTGAAAGTCGAGGCGCGCTTGAAAGTAGTTTCGGCGGAAGTCGCTAAGAAGCTCTCCGACTTTGAAGATATAGCGGAGCAACAGCTTAGCTCCGAAAAGAACAAAGCGCGGATTGGAAAGCTTGAGAAAGGTTTTGGCTGACTGATTTCATCGGCCGATCAGCAATTCGGTAAGGTCCGTGGTGCTTTGGACGAAGGCCTCAAAGACCTCATGGAGTTGTTTGATAATTCGGCTGAGAAAGCCATACCCGCGGCCAAAGAGCGTATTTCGGCTATTTTGGCTTACCGCGGCAGATCAGGTGGCACCTGAAAATTTTTGCGGATAAGTCTGGTAAATGGCGCTAGCCTCCTGTTGATTTCTCCGGCAAGGCCGTCGGCGCATCGAACAAGGCGTTTAAAGATCGCGCGGCATGTTCAGCCAACGCCAGGCGGTTGGGCTACAAAGGCAGCTAAGCGTTTTTCAAATCTGAACAAAAAAACCCGGCCAACATTTATCAAAGGCCGGGTTTTCTATTGGAACAGCGTAGTAGGGCCTTAGGCGGCCTCTTGCATGCCGAGGGGGAGGGGCATCTGCGCGTTCAATTGGTCGTCCCAAATACGTTGTAAAAGCTTCGAGCGAAGAGCCATCAATTCGTCAGCCTCATCGATCATGTCTTTTGCGTTACCAGACGCGGCCATTACAGCCCGCATGGTGAGTTCTTGGGCAGAATCTCCCAAGAAACGGATTAGGTCGTTTGCGTCGTTGTAAGCCATATTCTTTAACCTCAAAAACTATCCACAGCCCTTATATTACGTTGCGCAGTACATTGAAAATTACCGTTGTGCAATGCAGCATTGCAACTTGTGCATGGCCAAGGCTGCCTTATTCGTGCGCATACGGGTCAAACGGAGCCGAAATACCAAACCTAAGTTTTCTGCGGGAGGCGACGGTTTTGTGACTCTGTCAAGGTCAATACACACCATATCTTGTGTTATATTTATCCTCTAATACCAAAATATAGTTGACGAAAACCTCGTGTTTCAGCACCATATGTAGTGGCGCTTCTGCTTTCGGTATCTATATCGGGGGCATGAGGGAACTGAGGGGGCTGTTGTAAGGGCCGATTTTAGGTTTAGGCAGCCAATATCTGAATCGCAACGAATATCGTTGCCAGAGCGACGTTGCCAACTCTTTGATTTTTAAAGGGAATGCAGCGGCGAAAATGGTTTGATTCTCTCTAACGCGTCGGGTTGGAAGTGGTTTTCACGTCTGGACTTAGCACTATCCCCAGGCGCGATACGTTAAGAGGGGAATACATGGCCTACGCTCTGGAAGCTGACAAAAAAACCGTATCTCGTTCAACTACGCAGCCTGCGGATCAAAACCCCTCGGGCGATAAGTCGTTTGCCGTTGTTCCATCGATCAAAGTTGACCGATCTCGTGATGCGTTGCTAACGGATTTCGGCAAAGCCACGCTGGAAGACCGGTATTTGCTTCCAGGCGAATCCTACCAAGATATGTTTGCCCGTGTTTCGCTGGCCTATTCCGATGATCTGGACCACGCCCAGCGCATATATGATTACATGTCCCGTCTCTGGTTCATGCCAGCCACACCCGTCTTATCCAACGGCGGATCCGAGCGTGGGCTGCCCATTTCCTGCTTTCTAAATTCTGTCAACGATAACCTCGATGGAATCGTTGATACTTGGACCGAGAACGTCTGGCTTGCTTCTAATGGCGGTGGTATCGGCACTTATTGGGGTGGTGTTCGTTCTATCGGTGAGAAAGTTAAGAACGCTGGTCATACATCAGGGATCATTCCTTTTGTCAGGGTCATGGACTCTCTTACACTCGCTATTTCTCAAGGTTCATTGCGGCGTGGGTCTGCGGCTGTTTACCTCGATATTCATCACCCCGAAATCGAAGAGTTTCTGGAAATTCGCAAACCATCCGGAGACTTCAACCGCAAGAGCCTCAATCTGCACCATGGGCTCAACATCACTGATGCGTTCATGGAGGCGGTGCGTGATGATGCACCATTCGATCTGCTCAGCCCCAAAGACAAATCTGTACGAAAGACGGTGAGTGCCCGTGAGCTATGGCAAAAAGTGCTCGAGCTGCGTCTGCAGACGGGTGAGCCGTATTTAATTTTCTCCGATACCGTGAACCGTCAGATGCCCAAGCATCAGCGCGACCTGGGCCTTAAAGTCACGACATCCAATCTTTGCAGCGAAATCATGCTCCACACCGGGCCCGATCATCTCGGCGTTGACCGAACTGCTGTCTGTTGTCTTTCCTCCGTTAACGCGGAACGTTGGGATGAGTGGTCAAAGGAAGATGGCTTCATCGAAGATGTGATGCGTTTTCTTGATAACGTTTTGCAGGACTTTATTGACCGCGCACCCAGCAGCATGGACCGCGCTAAATATTCCGCCCAAAGGGAACGGTCAGTTGGTCTCGGCCTCATGGGTTATCACTCGTTCTTGCAGGACCGCAACATTCCATTTGAAAGCGCTATGGCCAAGTCGTGGAATGTGCGCATGTTTAAGCATATTCGCAAAGGTGCTGATGCGGCCTCGGTCGCGCTTGCAGAAGAGCGCGGGCCTTGTCCAGACGCTGCTGAATCTGGCCTCATGGCTCGCTTTAGCCACAAGATGGCGATTGCCCCGACAGCGTCCATCAGCATTATTTGCGGTGGTGTCAGCCCCTGCATCGAGCCTATTCCAGCCAACATCTACACGCATAAAACATTGTCAGGCTCATTCACCGTTAAGAACAAACATTTAACGGAGCTTTTGGAGGGCAAGGGTCTTAACAATCCAGGAACATGGAATTCTATTCTTGAACACGAAGGCTCGGTTCAACACCTCAACGGATTAACGGACGACGAAAAGGCTGTGTTCCGTACGGCGTTCGAAATGGATCAGCGATGGGTTGTTGAGATGGCCGGTGACCGCACACCATTTGTATGCCAAGGCCAGTCTATCAACGTGTTCCTGCCGTCCGACATCGATAAATGGGACCTGATGATGCTGCATTGGAAGGCGTGGAAATCAGGTTTGAAGAGCCTGTACTACTGCCGCTCAAAGTCGGTTCAACGGGCCTCGTTTGCGGGCGTCGAAGGGGATAACACCCGCGCTTGGCCGGAACGGGAACTCGCTGTCTCTGACCGAACTGATTACGAGGAATGCCTTGCCTGTCAGTGAGACTTTTTAACGCACTAACTAATGAAGAGCCGTTAAGGCTGGACCGGAATACTCATGAACTTAATTACACCTCAAACGCTCCCTGGTCTATTAACGCCAAGTCACAGTTATAAGCCCTTTCGATACCCGTGGGCGCATGAGTTCTGGAAGCGGCAGCAGCAGGTTCATTGGATGCCGGAAGAGGTTCCCCTTGGCGAAGACTGCAAGGACTGGGCCAACAAACTAACAGATTCTGAGCGTAATCTGTTAACTCAGATCTTCCGGTTCTTTACCCAGTCCGACGTTGAAGTAAACGATAACTATATGGAGCGGTATAGCCGCGTTTTTAAGCCCACAGAAATTAAGATGATGCTGGCAGCTTTCTCGAACATAGAGACGGTTCATATCGCCGCATATGCCTTGCTGCTTGAAACCATCGGTATGCCTGACACGGAATTTACAGCCTTCCTTCAATACGAAGAGATGGCGGCCAAGCATGATTACATGCAGAAGTTCACGGTCGACAATCCAGCTGAAATCGCCCGTACAGTAGCGATGTTCGGTGGCTTCACCGAAGGCCTGCAATTGTTTGCCAGTTTTGCCATGTTGTTGAACTTCCCACGGCAAAACAAAATGAAGGGCATGGGCCAGATTGTATCTTGGTCCGTTCGCGATGAGAGTCTGCACTGCGAAGGCATGATCAAGCTGTTCCATACATTCTGTGATGAAACACAGTGCCTCACGCCGGCTCTCGAAGACGATATTGCAGACTGCGCAAAGACCGTTGTTGGGCTTGAAGATAAGTTTATCGATTTGGCGTTCGAAATGGGCCCCGTTGAGGGCATGACGCCGGCAGACATCAAAACCTATATCCGGTTCATCGCCGACTGGCGTCTTCAGCAACTCGGTCTGAAGCCCGTCTTCGACGTTAAAGAGCACCCGCTAGATTGGCTTACCGAAATCCTCAATGGTGTCGAACATGCTAATTTCTTTGAAGCACGGTCGACCGAATATTCGAAGAATGCGACAACCGGCGAATGGCATGGTGTAGAAGGCGTATGGGCGCATTTTGACAAGGTCATCGGCCAGAAGGAAGTTGCCGCGTACTGAGAGTTTGAGAAAATTTCCGTTCGTTTTGTGCGTCCTGTCTGCTTTGGGCCCTGACTTAGCTGGCTGCGCCTTCAATCCAAACCGTCAGACTCATAACCTTTCGTCTAACCGTTTGTGTTTGACGTCTCAGACACTTTCTTGCCTGGCTCAGCAGGCGATGGATATCGCCGCGCCAAAGCCAATAACATTGATGCTGCCATGGCGCATGTCGAAATGATTACAACACCGCGCGAACGTATTGCTGCACTGGTGCACGTCGCTCGTATGGTTGATGATGCAAATATGAAGCCTCTTCCCCGTTATCTGTGAGATTATTTGAGAATGAAGGTTTTCATTTCTTTTCTTGGTTTGATGATCAGTCTTTTGGCCGTGCAGGTGTGCGCTGACCCGCTGCCTTGGCCTCTTGTTATTGCTCACCGTGGTGCAAGCGGCACGCTCCCAGAGCACACACTGGAAGCATACGCTCTTGCAATTGAGCAAGGTGCCCATTTCATTGAGCCCGATCTTGTCAGTACGCGTGACGGCGTTCTCGTTGCTCGCCATGAGAATGAATTGTCTGACACAACAGACGCTGCCGAGAAATTCCCTGATAGGAAGACCACGCACACCGTGGATGGCCGTGAAATAACAGGGTGGTTCGTGGAAGATTTTACGGTGGCGGAGATAAAATCTCTTCGCGCAACGGAACGCTTACCGTTCAGAAATCAGTCGAATAATGGCAAGTTCTCCATCCCCACTTTGGAGGACGTCCTGGCCCTGATCCAGCGCGAGCGTGTTCGGCTGGGTCGGTCCATCGGTGTCTATCCTGAAACCAAACACCCCTCTTACTTTCGCTCGATTGGTTTACCTTTGGAGGGCGCGCTGGTCAGTGCCCTTAATACCGCAGGGCTCGATGCGTCGGACGATTGGGTGTTTATCCAGTCCTTTGAAGTGGGTAATCTCAAAGCGCTAAATGCGATGACGGATGTGCGTCTCGTGCAACTCCTTGGCACAAGCGAGCAGCAGCCTTATGATCAAACGCTGGCCGATACTGGACTTACGTATGGCTCCATGATCTCGGATCAAGGACTTGCAGCCATTGCAGACTACGCTGACGGAATCGGTCCTTGGAAAGTACTGATTGTCCCTCAGGACCGGGAAGGCAACCCTTATCCTGCAACAGACCTTATATCCCGGGCGCATGCAGCCGGGCTTGTGGTGCACGCCTATACTTTCCGGAATGAGCCGAAATATCTCATCAAACCTTACAACGCTAAGCCTCAGGTGGAATACGAACGATATTTTAGCCTTGGCCTGGATGGAGTGTTTAGTGATTTCCCTGCAACTGCTCTTAAGACATTACCACGCTGAAATTTAGAGTTTCCTGCTTGATTTGTTGGCACAACTGGATAGAGGTCAAGACGGAGAAAATTCGGAATGGGTTTGAGGCCGATGTTCGACATTTAGGTAGATACGGTTTGCGCTGTTATAAATCAGGCGTGGGCATTGGCCTTGAGAACCGACGCGGATGGTGGCGACCACGACCCTGATGTCCAGGGCCATGAAGACCTTATTCATGGCGATGCAGATGAAGACGATTTCCTGAACGAGGAAGTTGGCCTGCAACCCAAAAATTAGCTCCAGCTAGAATGAGAGAGGCCGGTTAACCTGAACCTTGGGGGGCGACGATGAGCCGTAAACGATTCACAGCAGAACAGATAATGGGGATGGTCCAGAAAGCCGAGGTGTGGCTTTCCCACGACGAAAAGACTGGGAAGCGAAGGCCCATACACATAGGCGCCCATTTCAGCCAGCCACCTTTGAAGCCGGTTTGGCGGTCACAAGTGCACGCTTGCCATGCCAGGATTCTGGTGATGGAGAAGGCTTATCCATCTTAGGCGCGGGAGGTGGTAGTTACTTCACCACTACTTTTAGAAATTTTGAATCCAACCGCAGCATATATATGCGAAATTATCGGGCTCATGAGATTAAATATACAAAAGGGAAGATAGGCAAACGTTGCCACGCCTAATGTGCCTGCCATAAAGGCGCCACAGGTATTCCATGGCACGAGCGCCGAAGTAACGGTTCCATTGTCTTCGACGACGCGTGACAAATTTTTCGGGTCGAGGCCCTTGCGCCGAAACTCCTCGGAATACATGCGGGACGTGAGCGCAATCGACATGTATTGGTCTGATGCGACTACATTGGTGGCGAGTGCTGTTAGGCCAGCGCCCGAAACGAAGTGACCATCTTTCTTGAAGAATGTCAGGAGTGCGACCAATAGCCGTTGCAGAATGCCTGTGCGCTCCATCATCCCACTGAAAAACATCGCGCTTATGATAAGCCACACGGTTGTGAGCATGCTGACCATGCCGCCGCGCGAAAGCAGCTCGTTGAGTGTTGCGTTGTTGCTGTCGAGCTCAAAACCTGTTGCGGCGGCAAGCCAATAAGTTTGTACATGATTTCCTGCCGCGATTAGCATGGTGGTTGATTCTGACGCACCTTCTTGGTGAAACGTACCCATAATGGCGCCGATGCAAATGGACAAGAAAATAGCTACCAACGGAGGAAACTGGCGCACAGCGCACAAAAACATGCATATCAATGGAATGAAAAGAAACGCGTTGACGGCAAAATTCTCCGTCAGCGTGATTTGCATCGCCTCTATTTGATCAGCCGGCACAATGTCTGTGACAGTTAAGCTGGCAAAGGAAAAGAAAATCAAAGCGACGAGGTAAGCAGGAACCGTCGTCCAGAGAAGAAATCTAATGTGAGTAAATAACTCAGTGCCTGAAAGGCCGGCTGCTAAATTTGTCGTGTCTGAGAGCGGTGAGAGTTTGTCGCCAAAATAAGCCCCTGAAATTATTGCTCCCGCCGTCATTTCGAGGGATAAACCCATAGCGCCGGCCACACTCATCAGCGCAATGCCCACTGTGCCGGCCGTTGTCCATGAGCTTCCTATAGCAACTGAAATGACCGAACACAGTAGTAGGCTGGCCACATAAAAAATCGACGGCTCAAGGATCATTGAGCCGTAGTAGATAATCGTTGGAATGACGCCTGACGCGATCCAAACACCAATCAGCGCGCCGACCATCAGTAGAATAAGTATGGCAACCATGGCACTAGAGATGGCGTCAACAGCCGCCTGCTCAAGAGCCTTCCAAGCAACACCTCTATGCACACCGATACAAGCGGTGAGCATACCCGCAAAGATGAGCGCGATCTGAGCAGGCCCCCCTGTGGTTGCGTCGCCAAAAACAGCTACGGCAATGGCAAGCAGGAGTATCAAAGTTGCAATGGGGAGTAGTGCTTGAAAAAGCCCGATCTCTATCGCCGTTTTGTCTTCGCTTTTCCCGTTCACCAGGCCCTCCGGGCGCTAACAATGCTAGTTTGACTGTATCTGCCGTGGCTGCGGCGCCAAAGCCTCTAATTTCCGCCTCTCTATCGTAAATTCCCGCTGATAGCCCCTGTAAGCAGAATTGCTTAGGTGCTAAAAGCCTATGATTCCTGCCCAAATCACGGTGCTATGCCAACCAAAAAACAAGGGTTTCTGCGGGTTCGCGAAATCAACTGTTGAGCAAAGGGCGTGCAATCGGCTAGTGGAACGGTGTGAGGGGCCTCTCTTGGTGTCACCAAGGGGAGGGGATAGCTTTGTTTGGAGGAAGGTTTGAACGCTTTCGGAGCGAATAGCGGCCATCAGCGGTCTGCGCTTTCCGGCATAAAAATGCCGGAAAAGCAGGGTTTGTATGACCCCGCTCAGGAACATGACGCCTGTGGCGTTGGTTTTGTCGCCAACTTCAAGGGTGCTCAGAGCCATGAAATCCTTCAACAAGGGCTCCGTATTTTGGAGAATCTGGAGCACCGTGGTGCTGTCGGTGCCGATGAACTGGCCGGTGACGGCTCTGGCATCCTGATTCAAATCCCAGACGCATTTTTGCGTGAAGAAACCGCCAAACTCGGGTTCGTTTTGCCGACTGCCGGTGACTACGCCGTTGGCATGGTGTTTTTGCCAAAAGACGCGGCAAAGCGTCGTGTTTGCGAAGAGTTTGTAGAGAAGTTTGTCTTCGCTGAAGGCCAGACCGTGCTTGGCTGGAGAGATGTTCCGGTCAATAGCGAGGGCTTAGGGGCCACCGTTAAGGCAACCGAGCCGAAAGTGCGGCAAATCTTTATTGGCATTGGGGAGAATGTCGCCGATCAAGCCGCGTTTGAACGTAAGTTATTCGTTATTCGCAAGCAGATTGCGAACGGCGACCGCGCTCGCAAAATCGATCCCGGTGGGGATTTTTTTACACCGTCCATGTCATCTCGCACCATCGTTTACAAAGGCATGCTGCTCGCCGCACAAGTTGGCAGCTACTACACTGAATTAATGGACCCCCGTGTGGTGACGGCACTGGCTTTGGTTCATCAACGCTTTTCGACTAATACGTTTCCATCCTGGCGTCTTGCGCACCCGTATCGGATGATCGCGCATAACGGCGAGATCAACACGTTGCGTGGAAACATCAATTGGATGACAGCGCGCCGCCATTCTATGAAGTCTGATCTGTTCGGTAACGACCTTTCTAAGCTTTGGCCGCTCATCCCTGAAGGCCAATCAGACACCGCTTGTTTTGACAATGCGCTCGAGCTTCTGTTCATGGGTGGATACTCGCTCGCACATGCCATGATGCTGCTGATTCCTGAGGCGTGGGGCCGCAATCCTCTCATGGATGAGTCTCGCCGAGATTTTTATGAGTACCACGCGGCATTGATGGAGCCTTGGGACGGCCCCGCTGCTGTGGCCTTTACTGATGGCCGCCAAATTGGAGCCACGCTAGACCGCAATGGTCTTCGTCCAGCTCGTTATATCGTCACCGAAGACGACGTGGTGGTCATGGCCTCGGAATGCGGCGTTCTTGATGACATTCCAGAGAGCAGAATTGTAAAAAAGTGGAGGTTACAGCCTGGTAAGATGTTGCTGATTGATATGGTCGAAGGGCGCATCATTGATGACGATGAGCTCAAAGGCACGTTGTCGAGTGCAAAGCCGTATCGAGAGTGGTTAGCAAAAACACAGATCCGACTTGAAGACTTGCCAGACCCAAAGGCCGATGATGCGCAAGTCTCTGAAACAGAGTTGTTGAAGCGTCAGCAGGCATTTGGCTACACCCAAGAAGACCTTAGTTTTTTCCTGGAACCCGCGGCGACGAAGGGTGAAGATCCGATTGGCTCTATGGGGCGTGACACACCAATCTCTGTGTTATCGAACCGGCCCAAACTGCTCTACACCTATTTCAAACAGTGCTTTGCCCAGGTGACTAACCCCCCCATCGATGCCATTCGGGAAGAACTGGTGACGTCACTGGTGACTTTGATCGGTCCGCGGCCAAATTTGTTGGGTCTGGAACAAGGCGGGAGCCATTGGCGCCTTGAGGCCCAGCGGCCCATTGTAACCGACGAAGAGATGCACAAGATCCGCCACATTTCTGACCTTGTCGGTGACCGCTTTAAGTCGCATACGCTGGATAGTACCTACCCGGCTGAAGAGAAAGCCAAGGGCATGGAGTTAGCGCTTAGGGTGTTATGCCGTGCAGCCGAGGAGGCCGTAAACGACGGCGACAACATTCTTATTCTGTCGGATCGAAAGATTGGCCCTGACCGAATTGCTATCCCCGCTCTGCTGGCAACTGCGGCCGTCCATCATCATTTGGTGAGGCGCGGCCTGCGTACAGAAGTCGGCCTTATTGTGGAAACGGGTGAAGCCCGCGAAGTGCACCATATGTGCTTACTAGCCGGCTATGGCGCTGAAGCAATTAATCCTTATCTCGCATTCGAAACCTTGGAAGCAGCTCGGCCTTCATTTCCCGGCAATTTAAGCGCCGAAGAAGTGAAGGCCAATTACGTCAAAGCCATGAACAAGGGCATCCTAAAAGTGATGTCCAAAATGGGAATCTCGACCTACCAATCGTATTGTGGCGCTCAGATTTTTGATTCCATTGGTCTATCCAGTCTGTTTGTCGAACGATATTTCGTCGGAACATCCGTGAGCATTGAAGGGATTGGCCTGGCAGAGGTTGCCCGGGAAACGTATGAGCGCCACCGCCTGGCGTTTAGCGATGGGAACGTTAGACAGACCATGCTGGAACCGGGTGGAGAGTATCAATATCGCCTTCGAGGTGAGGAGCATGCATGGTCACCTGACAGCATTGCTAAACTACAGCATGCTGCGAGGGGCGATAGCCGTGAAGATTACGCTGAATTCGCTCGTCATATTAATGAGCAGAGCGAGCGCCTTCTGACCATTCGTGGTCTTATGGTGCTCCGGCCGGCAGCTAAGCCCGTTCCGCTTGATGAGGTTGAACCTGCCGCCGAGATTGTCAAACGCTTTGTGACGGGGGCAATGTCGTTCGGGTCCATTTCCCATGAAGCGCATACGTCTTTGGCCATAGCTATGAATCGGATCGGCGGTAAGTCCAACACGGGTGAAGGCGGCGAAGAGACTGATCGCTTCACGCCCCTGCCGAACGGTGATTCCATGCGTTCTGCTATCAAGCAGGTCGCGTCAGGGCGTTTCGGCGTGACGGCTGAGTATTTGGTCAACGCGGATGACCTGCAAATCAAAATTGCGCAGGGCGCCAAGCCGGGCGAGGGTGGTCAACTGCCAGGCCATAAGGTCAATAGTCAGATTGCCAAAGTGCGCCAATCGACGCCGGGCGTTGGCCTTATTTCGCCACCGCCTCATCACGATATTTATTCGATTGAGGACATAGCCCAGTTGATTCACGACCTTAAGAACGTGAATCCGGGTGCACGGGTAAGTGTAAAATTGGTTTCGGAAGTGGGTGTTGGAACCATAGCAGCCGGTGTCGCAAAGGCACGATCCGATCATGTCACGATCTCCGGTTACGAAGGTGGTACCGGTGCTAGTCCGTTAACGTCAGTTACCCATGCGGGCTTGCCTTGGGAAATTGGCTTGGCTGAAACCCAGCAGACCCTGGTGCTCAATAATCTACGCAGCCGGATTGTCGTGCAGGTTGATGGCGGATTCCGTACGGGCCGTGATGTTGCGATTGGCGCATTGCTCGGGGCCGATGAGTTCGGCTTCTCAACGGCGCCGCTCATTACACTCGGCTGTATTATGATGCGCAAATGTCATTTGAACACGTGCCCTGTTGGCGTTGCGACACAAGATCCTGAATTGCGGAAGCGGTTTTCCGGCAATCCTGATCATGTGGTCAATTACTTCTTCATGGTGGCGGAAGAGTTGCGTGAAATCATGGCTGAAATGGGTTTCCGGAACCTCAAAGATATGACTGGACGCGTTGACCGCTTAGACACCCGTAAAGCGGTGAGCCAATGGAAAGCGCAGGGCGTAGTCTTGAGCAAGTTGTTCCACCGTCCAGATGTGGGTCCCGAAATCGCCATCCACCATCGCGAAGGGCAGGACCATCAGCTTGATAAAGCGCTCGACAACATGCTGATCGAGAAATCGCAGCCAGCCTTAGAGAACGGAACGCCGGTCAAAATTGACACACCGATTACCAACCGCAACCGCACCTTTGGCACTATGCTTTCAGGCGAAATAGCCAAGAAATATGGCCACAAGGGTTTGCCGGAAGACACCATTTCAATTGTTGCCCGCGGCAGCGCGGGGCAAAGCTTCGGCGCTTTTTTGGCCCGTGGCATCAGTTTGGAGTTGGTCGGTGAGGCGAACGACTATCTTGGTAAAGGTTTGTCGGGCGGTCGGATCGCAGTTTACCTGTCTGAAGAGTCAAAATTAACGGCGTCCGAAAATATTGCCGTCGGCAACACCTTGTTGTACGGGGCCATTGCAGGCGAATGCTATGTCTCCGGCGTTGCCGGAGAGCGCTTTGGTGTGCGCAATTCGGGCGCGGTTGTTGTCGTGGAGGGCGTTGGCGATCACGGCTGCGAATATATGACCGGTGGCTGTGTCGTAGTGTTGGGTAAGACCGGACGCAATTTTGCCGCCGGCATGAGTGGTGGAATTTCTTATGTTCTCGATGAAGAAGGGGACTTCGACAAACGATGCAATATGCAGATGGTCGAGCTGGAAGCCGTCAAGTCAGATGCAAACGGCACAGACCGAGAACTCAAAGGCCCACTTTTAGGTGATCCGCTATTAGACGATGAAACACGGCTGAAACGTCTTATCGAACGTCATATGCACTACACTCGAAGTGAACGCGCGAAGCACATTCTTGATAATTGGGACTCGTTCTTATCCAAATTTATTAAGATTGTGCCGACGGACTATCGGCGCGCATTAACAGAGAGCCAGTTCGACGCTGGGTCTCCTCCTCCGAGTGGAGAAGTTGCGGTCCGGGGGGCGGCGCGTGGGTAAAACAAGCGGGTTTTTAGAAATTGAACGTACCGACCGCATGTCGAAAGACGTTTCAGAACGGCTAAAGACTTGGCGTGAGTTTAGTCTGCCGATGGGCGACGAAGCCATGCAGACCCAGGGCGCTCGTTGCATGGATTGCGGTGTTCCATTCTGTCACAACGGCTGCCCCGTCAACAACATGATCCCGGACTGGAATGACCTGGTTTACAATGGGCGTTGGCGTGAAGCGCTGTACACACTTCATGAAACCAACAATTTCCCAGAGTTTACTGGCCGTATTTGCCCTGCGCCCTGCGAAGAAGCGTGCACGTTAAATATCAATAGTAAGGCGGTCACAATCAAATCCATTGAATGCGCGATCATCGACAAAGGGTTTGAAGAGGGGTGGGTCGAAGCCCAGCCTCCCGCAAAAAGTACGGGTAAAAAAGTTGCAGTGGTGGGCTCTGGTCCTGCGGGCATGGCGGCGTCTCAGCAGTTGGCCCGTGCCGGCCACGCTGTAACGTTGTTTGAGAAGAATGATCGTATTGGCGGATTGCTGCGTTACGGCATCCCCGACTTCAAAATGGAAAAGAATCTTATTGACCGGCGCATGGAACAAATGGCGGCCGAAGGTGTTGAGTTTCGTACCGGCGTCCATGTTGGTGTTGATGTGGCGGGAGCCGAACTCCGCCGCGAATTCGATGCTGTAGTGCTGTCCGGTGGATCTGAAAGCCCGCGCGATTTGCCCGTGCCAGGGCGGGTCCTTAAAGGAATCCACTACGCCATGGATTTTCTCACACAACAAAACAAACGGGTTGCCGGCGACAATACGGTGCCGAGCGAAGAAAAAGATGGCGCCCTTCTCGCCAAGGGTAAGCACGTCATTGTCATAGGTGGCGGGGATACCGGTTCAGACTGCATTGGCACTTCAAACAGACATGGCGCGTTGTCAGTAACGCAATTGGAAATTCTTGATCGTCCCCCTGATCATGAAAACAAAGAGTTAATCTGGCCATATTGGCCGCTGAAATTCCGCACGTCCTCCTCGCAAGAGGAAGGGGTAGCACGTGAATTTAGCGTGACGACCAAGTCTTTCGTCGACAATGGCAGCGGCGCAGTCAGTGCGCTTGAGTGTGCCAAAATTGAATGGGCTAAGGGCGACGACGGCCGCATGACCATGGTGGATGTGGCCGATGGCGGTTTTGAACTTAAAGCCGACCTTGTCTTATTGGCGATGGGTTTTGTTCATCCCGTTCATGAAGGTTTGCTGACCGAACTCGGGCTGGATCGGGATCCACGCGGCAACATTCAAGCGGATACTATTAAGTACCAAACCTCAGTCTCAAACGTATTTTCGGCTGGAGACATGCGTCGCGGACAATCTCTCGTGGTATGGGCGATTCGTGAAGGCCGCCAATGCGCCAGATCGGTTGATGAGTACTTAATGGGCCACACCGCTCTTCCTCGTTAATCACATCTCCACCTAACTATTTGAAATGCATCAGATAAATTCGTGCTCGAGACCCTTCGGGCAAGCTAAAAATTTGCTATGCTTCCCGCACAACAAAAAACCGTGATGGGGACGCCAGCATGCTGAAGACATGGTTTGAGATTAAGCTTTGGAAGCGCATTTTCGCGGCATTGCTTGCCGGCATTATTGTCGGCCTGATCTGGGGGGATGGCGCTGAGTCTATCCGCTGGATCGGCGACGTCTTTGTCCGCCTTATTCGCATGCTCGTGGTGCCGTTGATTTTCACGACGCTGGTGGCCGGTGTGGTTTCCATGGGCGATCCCAAGCGCCTCGGTTCCATAGGCGCGCGTGCATTTGTTCTCTATCTCCTCACCACCTCAGCTGCAATCGTTGTTGGCCTGGTTATGGGCTCAATCTTGCAACCCGGCGTCGGTGTAGATCTATCTGGAGTAGAAGCGAGAACCTTAGGCTCGGCAATGACGGTGGCGGAGCGTTTATATGCCGTCATTCCGACCAATCCCATCGCTGCTTTGGCTGAGGGTAACATCCTAGCTATCATTATCTTTTCCATTCTCATTGGCACCGGCATTGTGCTGTGTGGTGATAAAGCCAAAATTCTTGGCGACGCTTTCAACGCTGCAGCTGAGGTGATGCTCAAGATCACCTTCTTGATTATGGAGCTCGCGCCGTTCGGTGTGTTTGCGCTAATCGCTTGGGTTGCAGGCACACAAGGCGTGGCAACATTGGCGAATATTCTCGTTCTGGCTATCGCCGTTTATATCGGCTGTTTTACTCATATGATCCTGGTGCACGGTGGGATTATTCGGTTCATTGTCAGGTTGCCGCTCATGCCGTTTATCAGAGGGGCGGTTGACCCTCAATTGGTCGCCTATTCCACATCCTCAAGCGCGGCGACCCTGCCAGTGACCATGGCGGCCTCTGAAGGGAACCACGGCGTTGGCGTGCCCGTCAGCTCCTCTGTGATTCCCCTCGGTGCTACCGTCAATATGGATGGCACGGCGCTTTATGTAGGCATAGTCGCATTGTTTGCGGCGCAAGCGTTCGGCATTCCATTGACCATGTCCGACTATTTGATAATAGGCTTGACCACCACGCTGGTGTCCATTGGGACAGCATCTGTGCCATCGGCTTCTCTCTTCCTTTTAGCAGCCGTACTTGATTCTATTGGCCTGACAGGCGCGCAGACGGCGATCATTGTCGGTTTCATTCTGCCTTTCGACCGTATCCTGGACATGATGCGCACAGTGGTGAACGTGACGGGCGATCTCACTGTGGCTGCAGCAGTTGCTAAATTCGAGGGTGAACTGGATGAAGAGGTCTATCGGGCGCGGCCGGAGATCTAGGACTAGTCTTTGAGCTTGTTCACCAGGGAAATTAGCCCGCACCTTTGGATGTCCTATTGGCGTAGCCCTTCTTAGGCTGGAGTCTAAACCTCAGGAGAATGGAACAATGATCGAGCCCTGGCGCGTCACCTGCATGCAAACTCACACCCATGCGTTAAACAGTTGCGCAAACCGGGAAGAGGCCATGGCTGTGGTTAACACTCGCTTGGACCGCTGGGAACAGTTGATCCGGGGGCAGGCAAGAAACGGGACCAAGCTGGTTCTGTTTCCAGAGTTCGGTTTGCAAGGATTCCCCGTTGGTGAGTCCGCCGATGAATGGATTGAGAAGGCCTGTCTTGATTTGCCTGGGCCAGAGACCGAACGGCTACAGAAACTTGCGCAAGAGCTTGGATTGTTTATTGGAGCGAACGGCTACTGGCGTGACCCTCAGTTCAAGGGCCGCTATTTCAACACCAGCTTCTTGATCGACACATCCGGCGACATCATTCTCAAATACCGACGGATCAACACTGCCCACGCCGGATCTCCCCATGACTTCATGGATCACTACTTCGACACGGTCGGAGTTGAAGGCGCGTTTCCTGTCGCCGACACAGAACTCGGCCGCATATCCATGATGCCGTGTGGCGAGATCATGTTCCCCGAAGCCGCGCGGATGTTCATGCTCCGGGGTGCCGAAGTCTTGCTGCACCCCACCTCTGATTTTGGCGCTGCTGACAACAATGGCTGGCAGTCCGCCAAGACGGTGCGGGCTTCTGAAAACATGATGTATTTGGTGTCGTGCAATACGGCTGGCATTCTCAATGCGCCTTACGCCGAAAACGAATGCCAGGGCCGGTCAAAGATTTTTGACTATGACGGCCGCGTACTAGCTGAGGCAGGTATGGGTGAGTGTACCCGGGCGGCGACTTTTATCGATGTTGAGGGCTTGCGCCGGCTGCGCTCCGGCACCGGCGGTTACAACAGGTTGATACGCAATCGTATCGAGATGTACCGGCCGGTATACAATGCAGTGAGTTTTTACCCACCTAACCAGTTTGCAGATAAGGTGATGGATTCAACGGCGCGTATTCACGAGAACTACCAGCTTGCGCTCGACAACATGGCTGAGCATAAAATTATTCCACCGCGGACCAAGCCTGTTAAGGAAGCTGCCGAGTAAAAGCATCAGATGTCCGCGTTTAGATACTCGTGCTAGATACCGGTGCGGATGCCGAAGTCTACGTCCGTGCTCGGAGGTTGGTACACGCCCGTCTTGTTGTACCGTTCCAATACGTCGCGTAACTGCTTGTAACCGGTGTATGGATTGACGTAGGGGTCACCGGCCCACACATCCAACGGCATGCCGATCTCCTTGGCGTATATATCATTGTACGCGCCTGGATCATCCCAAATGAGCGAATTCATGGTTGTGTCCTGGCGTGCAAGGCGTAGTTCTCTCAAATCTAAAGATCCCGACATGAAAGCGCGGCCGGCGGTATCAATTTCACCCATTACTGAGCCGTCAAAATGAATAATGCGGCTGTGACCGCGTTCAAGCACGCTGGGGTGAACGCCGTGAGGATCGAGATACTCGCCGCCGTTGCGAGGCGCGAGAATAAACGCTGTATTCTCAAACCCGCGGGTCTGGCGTGTCAGTTCCCAAGGCAAGCGGTCGGCCCCATGAGGGTCAGATGTGCAATGGATAATCACTTCCGCACCCCGATGCACCAGCATGCGCGCGGTTTCACCAACCGTATGATCAAAACACACCATGGTTGCCAGTTTGCCAAGTGGCGTATCAGCGACAGGGAAAAGATAATCGTAGCCAAACGTATCGACGTATTGGGTAAAGATGCTGCCGGGTGTGCAGTCTGGGAAGAAGCCCCAAACATCAGCGCAATGAATTTTGCGATAGCGGTGAATCAAATCACCGCTGTCGTTGATGATGAAAGCGCAGTTGAACACGCGCCCGGGAAACTTGGGGTCTTTTTCAAGTGCGGATCCAGCGATATAGACTTTGTTTTTGGCGCAGAATTCTCCCAATTGGTCAGATTCCGGCCCTGGAAAAGAAATAGCAAAGCGCTCGAATGTGGCAGGGGTTCGCCGCCCGTATCCCCCTTGGCCGTGAAGAAAGAATTCCGGGTAGCACAAAAGGCGTGTGGTCGGTCCTGACGCTGCACGTTCAGTGATCGATAATGCGTCGTCTAGATTCTTCTGAATGACTGCTTTCGGGTCGTTGGTGCTTTTCTGAATAAACCGTGGCTCTGGCTGAACAACAAGTACGTCGTAGCGGTCTTCGCGTGGGCCATCGATGACGTTACGCTCGGCTTGCTCGTCAGTACGCACGGTGGCTTCCTTGATCCATGCCGCTTTCGTTTTTGGTGTTGCGCGCTTGGACTGTTGCTTTTTGACGGCTTGGAAGCCCTTCACATAAAGGTTTGCGCGCACATGAACCGGTGGATTGTAATATGGGTTCTGCCGGCGGATGCGCAGCGTTTCAATATCAGCCGGTGTCGATAGGAAGGTCTCATCTTTCCCGATACGCAGTTGGCGATAGGTCCAGGCCCAGAATCCACTGCCGGGCGGAAGAGACACTGCATGGCCGTCACGATCTACATGACTAGGTGTTGCCGTTGCGATGTAGGATAAGTTTTCATATGCCCGCACGAGGCGTGCATTAAGGCGCGCTTCATAACTGAAATCGCGCCGCTCGATGGCTGGATTGAGAATAATCTCGGCGCCGTTCCAGGTGAGCGCACGGCCCAGTTGAGTCTGAAAAATGTCCTCACCAACCAGTATGCCAACCACACCAAGCGGAGTCTTAACGGTCGGAAATGTAGCTTTCTTACCAAGTTCGCATGTTGTGTCGCTAAAACCGGTCAAATAGTCCGGCGTTATTTTTGGTGTGCGCAGAAGGCCTTTGCCATCGGGGCCAAACAAGAAACCTATAGTCTGCGCCACTTTGGACCCCTTTGGTATAACAGGAGCAGCCCCCGCGAGGTAAAGGTTTTGCTGTTTTGCCAATGCGGCTAAAGCCTTAAAGATGCCCGCCTCAGACGTCGGTTTTCGGTTGTTTTCGCCAAGGGGCAGTAACACTAGCAGTGGGTCCTTTGCTGACCCTCTCTCACCTTGAGTGGCGGATAAAAGACCATCTAAATCCTTTATCGCATTCGTAGACCATGGTTGTTGGGTCATGACGAGCATGGCGGTTCTCCTTGGCTCACATAGTATACGGACGGTTTAGTCTTCTTCTCGGGTAGCAGTGTCCAGGTGCGGTCTTGTTCAGTATAAGAATTGATATTTCTTTCTGAATCGCTGGCCTTAACAACCCCAAAAATACGGGCTTTGGTTGGGCAAACCTCAACGCAGGCCGGCTCCCGGCCTTCATCAATGCGGTGATAGCAAAAATCACACTTTGCAATTACGCCCGTCTCTGCACGGTTAACGTCGGGCCGCTCATAGTCGGTGCCATCAGGAAACGTGGTGCGCTCATCGAAGATTTGGAATCTCTGGTCGTAAGGGCAGGCGAGGACACAAGCGCCGCAGCCGATGCATTTGTCCCAATCGACGAGCACGATGCCGTCCTTCTCACGGGCGTATGTCGCTCTGGTAGGGCAAACGTCGATGCACGGCGCGTCATCACAGTGGTTGCACATCACTGGAAGGAAATGACGTCCCGCATCCGGGTAAGTACCAGTTTCCTGCTCAAGAATCTTGGTGAAATTGATGCCCGCCGCTGTGTTGTGTTCAACTTTGCAGGCGATTACGCAGGCATTGCAACCGATACAGCGGTCGAGATCCATCACCATGCCGTACTTGCTCATGAGTGGCGGTCTCCTGCGTGATCTAGCTTCTCGATCTTCACCCGTACGCAGGAATCCGTCTGACCACTGAGCGTGTCGATATAAGCCACATCTGGCGCCGGCAGGAAATTGTTGAACCCCGTGCCTTTGTATTTCGACACGGAATAAGCGCGCGCCCAATGCCCCAATGTTGAAGGAATACCAATGCAGTCGGGATGAATCAGTTCGGTGGTCTTAACGGTGCCTTCGCCTTCAGCAAACCGCGACACGATCTTTATACGGTCGCCGTCCTCGATACCTTTTTCCTTCGCTGTCTTAGTATTGATCATCACATTGTAGGTGTATGGATTGGCTTCGCTGATCTCGTTGATCCATACGTTCTCAGACGTTACAGAAAACGTAATAAACGGCACTTTGAAATTCACGACGTGCAAATCGAAAGCCCCATCTTCCGCATGGGCATGGCAAGGAAAATAATGCAAGAGCGGGGTATAGGGATTGAGGTCCCAGTCAATGCCGAGCTTATCAACAACTTTACCGACCTGTTCGCCGGTCTTAATGAGGTGCTCCATATAAATGGGAACGCGCGCATCCATAAAGGCGCGGGGATAGGCTTCTTCGATTGTTTTCTCTCGGGTGATCATGCAGGCGCTATCGGTCAGTTGATCAAAAGAGAAGTCATCGCTGATCAATGTCTTGGCCTGGCGCTCGGCAATATCTTTGACCGAATACCGTTTGCCGCTCTCCAACTTGTGTCGGTCATCGATATTCCACATGGTTTGGCCTTGCTCGAACACCTCGTCGAGAAATCCAGCCCGCTCGGCCAGATCTAAATACACCTCCGTCCAGGGTCGCGCATCACCGGGTGGGGCGACGGCTTGTTGACGCATCAGCCAATACCATTCACCTGGCCCCGGCGCGATGAAGGCGTAGGGGTCGTTAGCCGGAAAGAGATCCCAACGTTCAAAATCATGACTGTCGGGCAGAACAATATCAGCGAATTCTGTCGTCTCGTCGATGAATGTCGCGAACGATACTTGAAGCGGAATCTTTCTCAGCACCTCTGCCATGGCTTCGGGGTTATGGCTGTTCATCATCAGATTGGTGCGGCCATGCAGAAGAATTTCAGGTGTGTAAGGAATTCCGAAGTGTTCGGGGTCGCGTATACCCCAGGCAAACATACCGCGGGTAAACAAAGCAGCGGGGAATAGCTCGTTGAGATCTAATGTTTCAGGAATCTTCGCCTGCCGTGGCGGATAAGGCTTGTGATACTTGGCTATATGTTGTGCTGGTACCAGGATGCCGTCCGCGTCTTCTTCAGGTGCCCAAAACGGACCGATGGGATTCACACCGCGTTGCCCGCCGGGCACATCCAAATTCCCAACCATGAGGTTAAGCATGTGAATGGCTAGAGTGGTGTGTGCACCTCCCTTATGTGCACCGGAGCCCCGCTTGAAATGAATTGCTGCCGGCCGAAGAGGTAGCTCATGCCCATCAATAACCACTGTCGCTCCGATTTGCGCTGCCTCGGCAAAGTCTTGAGTAAGGCGGCGGATCTTCTCCGCTGGTACGGTGGTCACACGCGCGGCGGACTCTACATCGAACTGGCGCAGGTGATCTTTCACTTTCTGAAATGAAGGCTGCGCCCGCATGTTACCGACGGTCATGTTACCTTCAAGTGCGACATCGTTCAGACTGGGGTCATCAAAAGTCTTGGCTTGATTGTCTTCGGCATCCCACACCATGGGCTTGTGCGATGACTCGTCGCGCAGGTAATGCCCATCTTCTCCAATCAAGTAAGGCGCATTCGTTTTTTGTTTGAGAAACGGCTCATCGTAAAGGCCAAGCTCATTCAATAAGACGTTGAGCATGGCTAATGCCAGCGCGCCATCGGTACCTGGTTTGATGGGCAACCAATCTTGTGCCTTAGCGGCGGCGTTGGTGCAGAACGGATCAATAACCACCAGCTTTGCGCCGCGCGCCCGGGCATCCGCCATCATGTCGGCTGTGTGCAGAGGAATGGTTTCCGCCAGCGCACCCAGTTGCGTGCCCCACAGAACCATATAATTACAGCGCTCAAAGTCTAACTCACCATTGAACGACCCATTGAGTAAGAGATGCGCCATATGAGGTGCGGCGCCGCAATAGTCAGCGCGGTTCCAGTGCAGGTTCGGTGTGCCATAAGCAGCACCGAACGCTTTAGAGATGCCGTAGCCCGGCATATCAAAATGGGCGATCACCAGTTTTCGGGGGTCATCTTCACGGACGGTCTTTAGGCGGCTAGCGACGGTCTCCAAGGCTTCATCCCAGGAGATTTCTTGCCATTCTGGATCTTCGCCGAGGCCTTTCTTGGGATTGCCGCGCTTCAGTGGCGTGGTCAGCCGTTTGGGGTCGTGCAGGTCCAAAAAGCGGGCCTTGCCCTTGGCACAAATGTAGCCGCGCGAGTTGGGTGCAGCGGGATCGCCAATGACGTCGACAATCTTGTCTTCAATGCGATGGATCTTGATACCACAGCAATTGTAGCAACCCATGCAAACAGACGGGGTCCAGGCATCATCTTTGACGTCTGTGGCCTTACCTGATGCGGACATTCAATTTGATTCCTTTATTCGCGTCACAACACGGACTCAAACGCGCCGACTTTAAGGATGGCGTAGCGAAAAGCGATGTCGCCGATAATGCGCCCCACAGCGACAAGAGCAATACTTCCAGGTCCAGCTATATCAAAACCAATAATGATCAGAGGCGCGACAAGGCCTAAACCTAAAGCTAGAAGCCAGAACAAGACTGGCTCGTGTTTAATTAATGTTCTCATCGAAAGGGCTGCTGCCCCGTCTCGCTGTAGCGATTGGTGAGTTAAGATCAAGGTAGAAATCACGGTCACGAGTAGAAGTATGGTGCACAAATCGCCCATTAGACCAACTGTCTCTTGCGGTTCAATGGCGCTGGCCACGGCAAGGTAGACAATCATTCCTGACGAAAAACCGTTCAGGAACGACAAGCTCAGGTGGTTTGGATTCAACCAAAAAGCAATACCCGCAGATGCACGCATGGCAAAGCCTGGATAAAGCAGAATAAAAATTCCCGCGAAGAAAAGTATAAGAAGGAGAGGGCTGGATAGATTTTGTACAAACTCAACACCAGGAATAACGAGGCTTCCGATGTGCGTGGCCGCTAAAACGAAGAACAATCCGATCGCCGCCGTGCCGCGGCTGATCCAGGATCGGCGAATATTTGTAATGGCGCGCCACGCAACGCTGGGCCTACCGAGGTGGGACAGCAGCAACGCAACGGCGACTCCCACGGCAGTTAGGGCACATGCCATTCCCATCACGTTGTCAGAAAAAGCGAACCAAAAGAACGAACTAACTCCCACACCTTCCAGCATAAATACAATAGCTTCCCGCAAGCCCCAGACAGTCTGGAACTTCGGCCCGATAGCAAAGGACAGATCGGATTGCTTGAATGGCTTGTTGCTCACGGCGACCCATCACTCATCGCGTAACTCGATATCTTCCAGTTTTAGCTGTTGTCGGCCAAAGGTAATATTTTTGACGCGCTTTGAAAATGCGAACACGCTGGTTTGTGGAAATAGATACAGAGATGGCGCCAGGTCATGAAGGCGTGCCATAAGGTCTTCCAATTGGCGCTCCCTAGATACAGGGTCGAAATTCGTCCGCGTCGCTTCGATATCGTCCATCATGTCTGGCACGCAAAAGAACGCGCCGACCTTCTCACAGGACACATTCTCAATCGCGCGGATGGCGTCCATATAGGCGGCGGTGTTCCATATCGATGAAATGATATCTGCTTCACCCCAGTCTCCTGAGAACCACTTTCTGATCCACTCCGTCCCGAATGTTGCCCGTATCTCCAGGTCGATCCCAATATTGCGCAAGTCTTGCGCTATAGTTTGATAAATCAACTCCGCTTCAGGCACGCTGGCGGAGAGCAGCACATCAGCCCGCATTGTTAGTCCGTCTTCGTATCCTGCGTCTCGCAGCAACGCGCGCGCACGAACGGGGTCGTAGGGATACGCTGTGACGGCGGGGTTGTAGCCAACTACCCCTGGAATAGCGCCCTGGCCATTGGCTTGTACCGAGCCATTTAAGATGATGTCTGCAATGGCGCGGCGATTGGTGCCGTAGTTCAATGCGCGCCGTACACGCACGTCGGCAAGCGGGTGAACAGGGTCTGTATTGGGCAGCGCCAATGCGCCAACCAGCGGCGCTTCTTTGACCAATGTAGGGAAGCCTTCGCTTTCCATCAGGCGTAGAGCTTCAAACCCCAGGCCGAACGCGATATCGATTTGATCAGACATCAACCCTTGCGCCCGGCTCATTTGCTCAGCAATCACCACAAACTCGATTTCCGTCAACTGCCGCACTGCGCGCCAGGATGATGGATTGCGGACAAAGTGCGCTCGTCCCGTGGCCATGCCCCAATCAACGAGTGTAAATGGCCCTGTACCGATGGGGTGTAGCCCGAAGTCATCAGGCCCCATGTCCGCCCAAGCGTTCTTCGGCACCATTAAAATCATGCTCAGGCGTTTCGGGAATATTGCGTCCGGTGATTCTGTCGTGAATTCAACGGTGTAATTGTCCAACGCTCGAGCAACTGCAATTCGCTTTACTTCTCCGGACACAAAATAGCGTTGGGCGGCGTCCGTTTTTAGATAGTCGATGATCGCTGTGACTGTTTCCGCGTTAAACGGCTCTCCGTTTGAGAAGGCAATATTCTTCCGGAGTTTAAATACCCAGGTGTATCGTGATGTCGCTTCCCAAGACGTTGCTAGTACCGGAACGATAGTTCCGGTCTCGTCAATTTGCACTAATCCATCGAAAATGAGTGTGCTCGGATGAACGCCACCTGTGATCATAGAGGCGAACGGATTTCCTAGTCCCGGGGTGCGGCCAGGTACACCGATGCGAAGTGTCTCCGCGAAAACGGGTACGCAGGCTATTAAGAAGGCAATTACCCAAGCCAGGCTCGCTGGAACAAAGGTCATAAAATTGCGCATTTATGGGGTGTTCTCCATATCTTGCGAAACAGCGTGCACAAGCATAGGGCAATACAGTCGTGTATCTGTTCATATAGCGAACCACGAACGCCAGAGAATACCTACTAGAATCGCTCAGACTCCTCTTTTGGCGAGCGTTTGCTAGGATTTGGAGAATCTCGCTCCATCCATATGAAAAGGCTGTCAGCTCGTTATGCCCCTTTTTGAACCCACACCTGAACAGCAACCTTTTTTGCAAATCGCGGAGGATCTCGCGGAGACTCAACTTCGCCCACGTGCAGATGAAGTTGATGAAACTGCGACGTTCCCAAAAGAGAACTTTGACGCGTTCGCTAAAGCAGGTTTACTCGGGCTCCGTATTCCCAAAGCCTTGGGTGGTATGGGTGCTGATGTGCTGTCGGCTGTGATGGTGATCGAACGGTTGTCGCGGGCCTGCGGTTCCACCGGCATGTGTTTTAAAATGCATTGTGAATCGACGGAACCCATGTGGCGCCTAGCGACGGATGAGCAGGTGGAGCGGTTCGTAAAGCCCATCGCGGCGGGCGAGCGCATTACGACGACCGCTATCGCCGAAGCCGGTACGGGTTCTCATACCTGGTCGCTGCAAAGCTCAATCACGCCTGTTGAAGGCGGATATGATCTCAGCAATGTACGTAAGGGCTGGGTTACGTCGTCGGAACACGCCGATCTCTATTTCACGCCTGCCATGCTGGACGGCGCCGGACCGGGGCAATTCACATCTTTCGTACTGGAGAAGAAGGCCGTTGAATGGTCCATCGATGGCCCGTGGAATGGGCTTGGTATGCGCGCCAATGCTTCATCTCCCATGACCTTCTCCGGGTCAGCACCTGAGGGTAATCGGCTTGGCGGGGAGTCGGCCTGGCAGACGGAAGTCCTGCCGGTGTTCATGCCCTTTTCCATGATTACGTTCGCAGCGGTCTATCTTGGAATTGCGGAAGGTGCGTATGAAACCTGCGTTGATCACGTTACCGGCCGGGCATACGGAGATACCGGATCAAAGCTCGCCGAGATTGACGGCATTCAACGCTATGTTGGAGAGATGCGGATTGCTTTGGATCGCACTAGGGCGTTGCTCTACACCGTCGCCGGTCTCATCGAGAATGGCGATATTGTTGACCCGAGGCCGTTCATAGAATGTGTTTGCGCGGCGGATGAGACATCACTCTTCGTGACGCGTACTGCGATGAATGTCGGAGGCGGCCGTAGCTACGGCGGTGCCAACGCGCTGGGCCGTTATTTGCGCGACGCTCAGGCAGGCAGCGTCATGGCGCCCACCGATGACATGATCAAATTGCGCGTCGGGCGTATGCAGCTGGGTCAGCCTCAGTTTTGATATATCTCATTAATTACAAGTCACAGCAATGCATAGAACTAATTCGAAACGTGAGATGGAATGGGCGCCAAGAGTGCGCTTGTTTTAACAACCGGAACAGGCAACTAGGAATTAGAAAGAGAAAAAGGGGAAAGTTATGTTGATGCCACATATTTACACCGACCCAATGGGTCATTCGCTGTTGGATGAGATTGATCTAAATATGACCGCACCGGGTGGCGCTGAAGTTCAAGAAGGCACGTACTACCGGCGCATAAACTCTGCCCGCCAAGATGTTACCGATTGGCAAATTGGGCATGCCTTGCCGGGTCACTTTATTGATTTCACACCAACGAGTGCGCCGACGTTCATCGCGGTGTTTTCTGGGCAAATGCATATCACCGTGAGCAACGGCGAAGAACGCCAGTTGGCACGCGGCGATATGATGTTGGCGCAAGACGTTGATGGTCAGGGGCACATGACCCGTTTCCTAGGCCAGGAAGAATGTAACTATCTCCTTGTCACCATGCCCGGCGGCCTCAAGTAAACCAGAACGAAACGCCAAGTAGCTCGTGATGACAGTCAATAAGGAATGTATGTAATGCAGATCAAAGAAATAAAACCGTCCACAGCCTACCGCATGACCGGGTATACATTGGATGCCAACGGACGCGCCAAGTGGACATACTATGAGGTGCCACTTATTCAGACCAGCCCTATGAGCTCCATGAGCGCAAAGCAAGTGGGGCAAACTTGGGGCTTGGGATTCTCGCAGAATAGTCCGAAGCCCTACAACCTCAATGAAATGCATAAAACCAACCGTATGGGCATCGTCTGGGTAATGTCAGGCCACCTGGAAACGACCATTCAAGACGGTGAGATGCGCCGCAGGGCGCCGGGTGAGGGCAATTTTGTCCATGGAGATTGCTTGCATCACTCGACCATGCGCAGCACAGTACCCTCCACGACGCTCAGCTTGAACCTGACGAGCACAGTTACCAAGGACTACGTTTTTAATTGATTGTGATTGTCTCCGTTCTGCACAGCCGGAAGAAAATTCATGCGTATCATTAGAGTTATTGGTTGTCTCGTTTTGTTCGCGCCTCTGGCCGCCTTGGCGCAGAATTTACCGGCCCATGCCGTTAGAACTATGTCGCCGGTTAGTCCCACTCCTGAATATTTTATTTCCGGTGATTCGGTCGAGCCCATGATCCTCGCAGAGTGGGAGGTCATAGATGATCTCGGGTCTAGAATCCGTATTGTCTGGGGGAAGGAAGCCGTCGATCAGGCGCCCGCGAACGCGTCACGGTATGAGCAAAAAACGTATTCGTTTCCCACCGGGACGATCCGTGTTCTGGCTTTCAAGGCTGTCCAGGGTGGTATGGTCCATGCCATAACGTCGGAAACGGCAATTTTCATGCTCAAGGGAACGGGGACCGTGGATGTTGCAGGCGAAACAATCGCGGTGGCTGAGGGTGACGTTGTCAGCTATCCCAGTGGAGTGATACGTAGTGACGGCGATGCGACCGTCATCGCCTGGGCCGTAACCGGCACAAAAATTAACGAAGCTGCTAAAGCTATGCATGTGCGTGCAGCAGACGCGCCCGTTATAAATTTGGCCGAATGGGACGTAGATGGAAAGCGAGTAAGGGCCAGCACACCGGACGCGTTGAAAGACGCTCCAGCAGACGCCATCAGACTGAGCATCAAGCGCTACGTCTTCGATGGTAACTCTGTACGGGTCGCGAATAGCAAGCAAGGTGGCCCCACCACCAAAACGACCGGCACGCAGGATTCATTGATCTATGTGACATCGGGTAAGCTTAGGTTTTTTCAAGACGATTCAGAGATTGTCGCCGGTCCGGGCGATGCTATCCGGGAAATCGCGGGCCATTATCACAATTGGTACCGCATGGAGGATTCGTCCTTTATCGCGACCAGTAGCTTGCCGATCAATCCTCTGTTGGCTGCAAATCCGTAGCCCTCTTCACTGCTTTTAAAACGGATATTTTTAATGGATCAAGAATACAGTGAATTTCGCGCGCACTGGCCTATCCTTATTGCGGCCGCAATAGGTGCTGGCGCTGGTGTCACGGGCGCCATGGTCTACAGCCTTGGCATTATGCTCAATCCATTATCCGATACATTCGGGTGGAGCAGGGCTGAGGTGTCAGGTGCCAAGACGTTCCTTACGCTTGGTTTCGTCGCAACCGCACCCTTCGTAGGCTATGTGGCCGATAAATATGGTGTTCGTAAAATCGCTCTGTTTTCCCTGGGTTTGTTGTCGGTTGCGATGGTTGGCATTACACAGATGAACGGCAACATCCTGGTTTTTTATGCATCAATCTTTGCGTTGTCCGTTGCGGGGTGCTGCACCACGCCCCTGGTCTGGACTCGCGGCGTCGCGACTTGGTTCCACAATAGACGCGGGCTCGCCCTAGGGCTGACGCTCACTGGTACAGGAATCGCTGGCATTCTTGTACCGATTTTTCTCAGTGCTTTAGTCGACCGGTATGATTGGCGTGCAGGGTATCTGGCGATGGCTGTTGCCGCTGCGTTAGCCATTATTCCAGCCTACTTTCTTTTCTTTGAGAATGGCCGGCAGAAAAATAAGGCTGAAACAAAGCCGTCTCCTGCTTTGCACTCTGGATTTACGGTGCCTGAGGCTTTTCGTTCCCTTCGCTTCTGGCAATTTGCTTTCGCCTTTATGTTGATTGGCGGCATGATTTCATCACTGATGGTTCACCTTGTGCCTTTGCTGACCGACGCTAACATGCCTCGCTCTATGGCTGTGCGGATCGCAGGCGTAATGGGGGCAGCGGTCATTCTCGGGCGCGTGACTACAGGATTTCTTGTAGACAAATTTCACCCGCCCTATGTCGCGGCCTTTTTCTTATCAATGCCGATGATCGGCTGTGTGCTGTTATCGGGATCAGAATTGCCGCTTTGGGTCGTAGTTGGGGCGGCGATGTCCATTGGTTTGGCTGCTGGGTCTGAGGTTGATCTCGTCCCTTATTTAACAGCGCGCTATTTTGGTTTGAAGTCTTACGGCAAACTCTACGGATGGGTGTTTGTTTTTTTCTATGCGGGTGTCGGGATTGTCCCGCCGATCTTTGGCCGCGTGTTCGACATCAACGGTAATTACGACATAGCTTTGCAGTTCGCCGTTGTGGCTTTGGCTATAGGTGTATTGTCTATCGCAACACTTGGACGGCCGCCAAAATTTGATTGAGCACTAGCCGCCAATAGACTCCGCTGGTGGAAAGTTCAGGATATTAATGGTGATCTCACCCGCAGCGATCCTCTTCAGCGTTCTCGCCTCGGCATCAATGCGCTTTTGGCACCGGTCCATTAAGCCGTCCATTTGGCCAGGTCTAATAATCGCAATGCCGTCTTGATCTGCGACAACTAGGTCGCCCGGTGTTACCGGCACGCCGCCGCACTGGATCAGTTTATTAATGCTGCCGCCAAAGCCCTTATGGGGCCCCCGCGGTGAAATGCCGGCACAATAGGCTGGCAATTGTGACTCCCGAAGCACGTCGGAATCTCGCATGGCGCCGTCAACAATTACGCCGCCGGCGCCCTGATGAATGGCGCAGGTGTGTAAAATCTCACCCCAAATCGCTGTTTCTGTATGTGCCCGGCCGTCAGCAATGATGATAGCGCCGTCCCAAATTTCGCGAAGTGCAAAGTGCAAAGCGCTATTGTCGCCGACCATACATTCAACAGTGAGCGCTTGTCCGGCACAGGAGAAGTTGGGCGACAGCGGACGAATGCGTGAAGCAAGAAGGCCTGTTCTGTTGAGCTCGTCACCGATGATAGGCGTGGGGATTTTTGCCCAAGCTGCCAGTGCTGACTTTTCAATCAAATTGCTTGGGTAAGCCCCAAATTCTATGGCCATCTTGTCCCCCGGTTTTGAAGTCTAAGGCCTAGTGCCGCTCACTATTGTATACTTGATTCAGCGCTTAAGAATAAAGTGGCAGCGCGAAGTTTCATTACACCTGCCGGTGTTATTTTATGGTGTACACCCTATAGCCCACGCCTGTATCGGTAATACGGCCAACCCCAACGAACACAGATTTATTAAGCCAAGCCAGTCGCTCTTTACTAACTTCAAAGCGTGGTGTGGTTCGCATGTAGTATTGATCGCCGATTACAGCGCCACCTTCACCAAGAGCCGCCATTACATCCGGCGGCGCTGTCAGAAAACCATCGTAATGCATGTATATAATGTCACCGTCGTCCGTTTGTAGGGTCGCCCGCACATCAAGATCTATGGTGCCGTCTTGTCGTACGATTGCCCAATCCGCTCCATCTAGTACTTTGCCTTTGAGTGTAGGGCCCTCAAAGTGTCCACCAGTGATCGTATAAATGCCACGGTCTCCGAGACGCGTACTTCCCACCGTGTTGGCTCCACCCACCTCGATCTCTATGTCGAAAAGTAGGTCGTGGTTGAGCTCTTGCGCCGCAGACGGTAGGGGATCGAACGCGACCAAAAGACATGTAGCAGCGATGCACAACGAACTTTGGAGGGCAGGGAAGCGTTCTATGAATGGCATTGCGTGATCCTTTCTCCAGCCGCCCTATTGGCAGCAATGGGCCACAATAGACGGTTTTCAGACCTATGTTGTCCACGACACCATAAACTTGAATAATACCCGCCGCAGGACGGTTTGATCATTGAGCCGTCGAGTCGGGGGGCTCATAGAAATGGCTCAGGATTCCTGTTTGGCGTTTTCGTTATTCGGATGCGCCGCATGACAGCCATAGGCTCTTTTATGTCCCAGATGAAGGGTTATCCCCTCATTGTTTTTGTTACCTGCTTGGTGGGCTGGAGCCTGACGAGCATGGACCAATCTCTTTTTGGCTACGCCATCCCCGGTATTCAACAAGAATTCGGCGCCGGCATCACCGATGTGGGCTGGGTCCTGGCCTTGTCATTTACATTTGCAGCGGTGACCGCGGCTGTCATCGGCACTTTGACCGACCGCTATGGCCGGCGGACCATGTTTTTGTTCTGTCTTGCAGTCTCTGCCCTCTTGGTTGGGCTTCACACGTTTGTCGTTGGACTGGTTAGTCTGACCCTGGTGCGCATGCTCGCTATGGGTTTCAGTAATGGCTTGGGGCCGATTACCATCGCCTTTGTTGCCGAGGCCGCGCCCTCCCGTTACCGCGGGCTAATGGTTGGGCTTATACAGTGCGGCTACCCTATCGGGTGGTTCGTGGCGTCGCTCTTTGTGGTGCCGCTCATCGTGAATTTCGGATGGCGTTACATTTTCATCCCGGCTTTATTAGTGATCCCCATCGCCTTTCTGCTGGTGCGCAAGCTGCCCGAGAGCAAACGCTTCACGGAAGAGCGTACCCGTCACGAGGCGGAAACCAAGTTAGACAAAGAACCATTCCTGCAGCGTTTGTATGAATTATTTGCGCCTGATTTGCGCAAACGCACGGTGATGATCTTCATCGCCTTCTTTTTCTTTGGCGGCGCTTATGCCGGCACGGCATTTTTCTTCCCTGCGTACTTTAATCAGTTTCGCGGTTATTCCATTGAAACCGCGACTGCCATGGTCGGCATGTCCTACGGCATTGGTATACTGGGATACATTGCCGTTGCGTTTATCGGCGAGTTTGTTATGACTCGTCGTAACACCTGCGTCGTTTGGGCCTTGCTCGGTGCTTTGGCAACAATGGGATTGCTCTGGCTGCCGCAAACCCAGTTTGAAGATATGCTGTGGTTTGGCATCATGGCCGCATTTTTTTACGGCAATGCTGCCGCACTCAATATGCTCATCGTAGAAGTATTCCCGACGCGTGTGCGAGCGACGGCCATCGGCTTTGCGGCTTCGTTCTCTCTTTATCTCGGCCACGCGATCTTTCCCATCATTGTGACCATCGCAATCGAGAACATCGGCTGGCAATGGGCTTTCACCTGGGCGGTCGTTCCATCCATGCTCATTGTTGCTGCCGCTATTTTCTCTCTCGACAACATCCGTACCGGATTGGAGCTGGAAGAGGCCGCGCGATGACGAAGGCTACACCCACTTACAAAGTATTCCACTTTCTCCGTAGCAAAGAGAGCGTATCACTAGATGAATTTAAGCACGTGTTGAGTACGGCTGCGGCGTCGGCGAAAGAGGATAGCGCCTCTTACTTTCTCACCCTTGCCGCCGGTCACCAGCACGAGAATACTTATACGCCGTCTACGGACCCCGATTACGATGCCTTGTTAGAATTCGAATGCGACAGTGTAGCCGGGGCAATCGAAGTAGAGCGTTCCCTGAGAAATGGGGCCCTCAGCACTCAACTAGACCCAATGATCGACCAGGACAGCTCGCCGGTCGTGACATCGCGCATCTTGGTCATGAAGGATGCTCCGTTTGCCCATATTGCACAGAAAATGGTCTGCCCTATCAATGTTCGCCAGGGTAAAACCGTCGAACACTTCCGCGACTATTGGCAAAACACGCATGCTAAAGTGGCGGTGGACGTGCTGCCGGTCATCCATCGCTATGTCCAGTGTCATGCGCTGGCCTCAACGTACCTGGATGGGCGCCGCCCAGCGTTCGATGGTATTGCAGAATTTTGGTTCGAAGATTTGGCACAGGCGATGTCGGACGCTGAATCGGACTCTGACGCCAGTGTCAGAAATTACGAAGATCAACTAAACTTCATGGATACACGAGACAAGTTGATCTTGATTGTTGAAGAGGCGGTTTAAAGAAACTCATGGAGTAAGGGGCATATGTCTGAGCAGAATCTGAACAAACAACGCACGCGGGACTACTTCGATGCAGTAGACCGTAACGACACGAAAGCCATTCTCGATATATATGCTGACGATGGCGTACTTGAGGTTATGGGCAGCACTTTGATATCTGGTACGTTTACCAAAAGCGATCTTCGTCAGCTCGCTGGTGCTGTCCTTGACGCATTCCCAGATGGCCTAAAATATAAAGTCGTGAGTTTAGTCGCAGAAGATGATTGTGTTGCTGTCGAGGCGCAATCAAGCGGCATGCATTCATCCGGGAAGCTCTATGAGAACCAGTATCATTACCTCATGCGCTGGCGGGATGGTAAGCTCATTCATGCCAAGGAGTATGCAGACACGGAGTTGGCAACCGACATCTTATGTGGCGGCCAGAGACCGGCTTAAGGCAACGAAGACTGAAGAGGAGGGGCCTCAATGAGCCGTGAGCGTGTTGAATTTGTGGATGTGCCAGCCTTATCTTTGGCGCCTGATCCGCTGACGCCTGGCGAGGTGGGGTCTCGATCTACACTTTTAAGCCGAGACCCTGACTCTGGTGCGCAAACGCGTTTCGTTCAGGTGGCGCCATATTGGCATTGGCAGCCTTCCCAGCCTCTTGGCAACGACCTGGAAATCTTAGTCCTCGAAGGTTCGGTATCGGTTGATGATTGGGAGATGGGCCGGGGCGCGTATCTGCACCTCTCAGCCGGAACACAACTCCAACGCCTGACCACTACCGAACCCTGTGCGTTTCTCTGGATGATTAATCCTGTGGCCGGCGATGCAGGCAAAACGGCACCAGAATATATTCCCAATATTAACGAGGTCCCGTGGGTTTCGGTACCCGACTTTGAAGGCCGCCCTGCCTCCGAAGTTGGTGATGGACTGCGCTATAAGATGCTTCGCCAAGACCCGGTAACGTCGGCCTACACACTTGTTTCGCACATGGCGGCCGATTGGTTCGATCCACGGCTGGAAGCCCACGAAACCTGGGAAGAGTTGGTTTTGCTGGAAGGTGATTTCCTCATGGGCGTGGCCGGCCGCGTTACCGGTGGAACTTACATATTCCGTTCTGGCGAGAAACCGCATGGGCCGCAGGCTACGCGGACCGGTGCCGTTTGGTTTGCCCGCGGCGAGAAGCAAATAGACTTTGATTTTTCGGAGTCTGTAGTCGCCAAAACGCAAACAGAACTTTATATGGCCGCCAACGATATGAGTACTACTACCAATCTGCAGCCTTGGGGCAGTTGGACCTGACACGTAGGGATTGCGTCATGCCACTTCAGTTTGAACACGGCGTGTTACCAAAGCCAACGGCAGACGAAGAAGCGCGCCAAGAATTCGTTTTTAGCATGGCGCAACATTCTATGACTCAAATCATGCCGGGGATCGTCAGCGTTTATGAAAAACAGGTGCTCCCTGAATTTAAAGAAAACGAGAAACGAGAGCCCGCAACCCGTCATGAAATCCGCCGATCGATGCAGCGTCATCCCTATTACCAGTTGGCGAGTTCGTTCCAGCGCTCCACACAAGAGCTGCTTTGGGATTCCGTCGACGAGAGCGTTCAGCGGCAATTATCCGATCTTATCACCAAGGCAGAGCAGCTGAGCGGTGGAGAGACATTAGGCAATTTAACGCTCGACCCGGAATTCGAAATGCCCCGCTATATTCGTGACAATGACCATCACGTTATGCCGGGCGGATACGCGGCGGATTTGCGCACGGGTGATATCACCGCCGGCGCCCTCTACGATCGCGGTGCCTATATTTTCACGGACGGCCTTTTCGGCGAAAAAATGGACGGTGTTGGTAAGTCTGCAGCCCAGTTTATCCGAAAATATTATCCGGACATTGCCCCCCAGAAGATAATCGATTTTGGCAGCGGCATGGGCGGCCCGACCTGTGCGCTGAAGGAAGCATTTCCAGAGGCTGAAGTCTGCGGCATTGATGTCAGTGCTGCAGAACTGCGCTATTCCCATGCGCGGGCTGAGTCCCTCGGTGTGGCTGTTCATTTCTCTCAGCAGAATGCCGAGCGTACAAATTTTGAAGACGGTAGCGTCGATGTGGTCGTCAGCGTTACGACGTTTCATGAGACGTCGCGCGCCGCTGTTGAAAATATCATTCGCGACGCCTATCGCATCCTTAAATCCGGCGGCGCGCTGGTGGTGGGAGAGCAGCCGCCTTTTGAAGGCAAAAGCCCGTTCGAACAATTTCTCGCTGACTGGGACACCCTCAATAACAACGAGCCGTTCTGGAGCACCATCCATGAAATGGATATGGTGGCGATCTGTTCGAAGGCTGGTTTTAAACCTGAAGGTGTTTTCACGTCTATGGAGCAGAGCGTTGCCTCGACCAATGCCGTCGAGGCCAATGCCGACCCCGACGACATCGTTGGCAGTGACCGGGGCGGCGGTGACTTTTGGTATTTTTCGGCCCGTAAGTAGGAGAAGCACATGTCTGACGGATTAACTGGCGGCGGACTCTCCGGCCAATCAGAGGTTTTGCCGCGGCGGCATGCCCGCGGTCGCCGGCCACAGTACTTTGACGATCCGTCGATGGATCAAATGCACGCAACCATCATGGCTTTGACCCAGGAACTCTCCGTCGTTATTGACCGCTTGGACACCATTGAAACTGTGATGGATGACAAGGGCTTTGTCAGCCGCTCAGACATTGAAGAATTCCGCCTCACTGAATCTACTCAGATGGCGCGGCGGGCTAAACGATCGGCCTATATCGGCCGCGTATTTCGTGGTGTCTCAGATCAGCGCGAAGTGATTGAGCGTGGCGATAGCCGGCGGACCTACGCGGATAGTATTAGTGAAGATGACGTAACAGAGGAATAACGGCGCGCATGCTGCATACATGCAATACCCCTTTTACACTGTAAGCCTATGGGTGGCTGTCGAGACCCCCGCGGGGCGCTTTAATTCCATCCCTTTATTAATTGTTCAGCGAACGCCTCAAAAGTGATTAGCTTTTCAGGCAACAGACTGCTTTTTTGTTCGCCTTCTTCAGGCTTCATTCCACTCTGCTGAACAGCAGCGTACATATTACGTAACGCATTGAGAGACCAGGGAGGGAACGAGTCCCCTTTGAACGCGGCCCATTTCTCAAGATCATCGCCGCCGTAGCGTACAGGCTTGCCGAGCAATTTGGTGTAAATCTCAGCGATGCTGTCACCGGTTAGGGCATCTGGTCCAAACACCCGAAATTCTCCGGTTTCAAATGGCTCTATCGTCATTGCCTTTGCGACGGCATACCCAACGTCGCGGGTATCTATACGATTAACCCCCAATGATCCAATGGGCGCGCTGAATATGCCTTTATCCCAAATGTCGGCCTTTAAGCCCGCGTCAGACTGAAAGAAGCTGCTCGACCGTACTACCGCCCATTCTATGCCGGACTGTTTAAAGGCAGCCTCAATCGCAATCTTACTTTGATAAAACGGCACTTTCTCTGTCCCAGGCCCATGTACCAAAGACACAAAGACCATTCGTTTTACGCCAGCCGCCTTGGCTGCTTCTACAACAGCCAGTCCCCGCGCTTGCTCGTTTGGATTCACCATAAGAATGAGAATCATCTCGTCAACGCCCTCAAATGCAGGCGGTATGGTTTCCGGATCGTCGAGATCACCAACGGCGGCTTCTACACTCGACGGCAACGTTGCGAGTTTTTCTGGGGCATGTGTAAAAACACGGACGTTGCATCCCTTTTCAACCAGGTGACGAACCGCCACGGAGCCAACTTTGCCTGTTCCGCCAAATACCAAGGTGACCATGCGCATTATCCTAACGTGAGTGCCAAGTGCTTATTACGTCCCAGAACCATATCTGCTCGTTCTGCAAAGGTTACGGGACAGACGAGAAACTGCAAGTCCGCATCCCGGTGGGTTGTATTTTTGCATCGGCAGAAGTTGTCTAGAGCAAAGACTGCCGTATGCCGTATTATGCATTACCACTATTTGGATTGGTCGAGGATTAGGAATGAAACACCTTACAATATTATTACTAGCGTTGTTTTTGGCGGCTCCAGTTGCTGCCCAGTGTGTCGACGGTGACTGTGTTAACGGCCATGGCCGCATGAAGTACGACGACGGGTCGGAGTACGATGGCCAGTGGGAGAACGGCAATCGTCATGGCGTTGGAACGTTAAAGCTCGCAAACGGCGGTGAGTTCATTGGTGATTGGGTGGACGATGAACGCAAAGGGCAGGCCGTATATAAGTTTGTAAATCGTGCCAAGTATGCGATCGAATGGACCGGCGACGAACCTCAAACGAATGGGCCGTGGGCTTGGTCGGACGGCGGTAAATACGTTGGCTTACATGATGATCGCGAGCATGGGCACGGCACCGTCATATATAATGATGGTGGCACCTATGCCGGAGGCTACAATCATGGCGATAAACACGGAACGGGAACCTTCGTTTATCCCAGCGGCGGGATCTATTTCGGCGACTGGACGGACGGTAAGCCGGGCGGTGAAGGCAGATTCATTCTGCCTAACAGTGGCGTATATTTCGGAGATTGGAAAGACGGCATGCCCAATGGACAGGGGCGGCTGACCAATCCTGATGGCTCGATCAAAGAAGGCCGTTGGCAGGATGGCCAGTTTGTAGACGCTGGTTAGGGGCTTGCCCAATCATGGTTCGCCATTGATGAGGTTTACATAAGGAACGCATATATTAAGCCGAGTTTTTGGATTTCATGAATAGCGCGCAACAGATTTTACGAGACGTTTTTGGCTACGGCGAGTTCCGTCCAGGTCAGGAAGAAGTTATTGCTACGCTAACGTCTGGTCAGAGCGTGCTCGCTGTCATGCCGACGGGGGCCGGCAAATCTATTTGTTACCAGATACCCGCAGTGATGGCGGACCGTTTGACGATTGTCGTTTCGCCATTGCTTGCGCTTATGGATGACCAGGTTGCTGCGTTGCGTACCAATGGCGTAGATGTTGCCTGTATCCATTCTGGGCATTCACGCGAGCAAAACATTGTCGAATGGCGGAGAGTTAAAGACGGCGCAAAGCTGCTTTACCTTTCACCAGAACGATTGATGACGGAGCGGATGCTCGCTGCGCTATCAGAAATCCAGCCGGCCATGTTCGTGGTCGATGAAGCCCATTGCATCTCAAAGTGGGGAGCCAGTTTCCGACCTGATTATGAGCACTTGTCGCGGCTACCTGACTTGTTTCCCGAAAGTACTGTTGCCGCGTTTACTGCCACCGCAGATAAGGCGACGCGAAATGATATCGCAGAGAAACTATTCCGTGGAAATGGTCGGATCGTCGTGCATGGTTTTGACCGCCCCAATTTGCGGTTGACGGTTGCGAACAAAGCCATCTGGAAATCGCAACTGATGAGATTTTTGGAAGACAAAACCAGCCAAGCCGGCATTGTTTACTGCTTGTCGCGTAAGTTTACGGATGAGGTTGCCGTCTATCTTAGTGAGCAAGGGCTCAATGCAATCCCTTATCACGCCGGCCAGACTGCCGATCAGCGCAAGATCAATCAGGACCGGTTCATGAGTGAAGATGCCGTTGTGATGGTCGCGACGATTGCCTTTGGGATGGGCATTGATAAACCCGATATTCGCTATGTATGCCACCTCAACCTGCCTGGCAGCATGGAGGCTTACTATCAGGAGATCGGGCGTGCAGGCCGCGATGGCGCTCCGGCGGAGACATTACTTTTGCATAGCCTGCGAGATATGGGGATGCGCCGTCAGTTCATCGCCAACGAGGGTGACGAAGCTCACCGGCGCCGGGAACATCACCGCCTTGATGCGCTGTTAGCCTATTGCGAGGCGTCTGAGTGCCGGCGCATCGCCTTGCTAGCTTATTTCGATGAGGAGTCCGGTCCTTGCGGCAACTGTGATAATTGCTTGTCCCCGCCGGTAGTCGTTGATGGCACAGAGCGAGCGCAAACGCTTTTATCCACTATTCGGCAGACTGGCCAAGTCTTTGGTGCCGGCCATGTCATCGATATCTTGCGTGGTGCGGAATCGCAAAAGGTCCTTGAGCGTCGGCACCAGAACCTAGAGACATTCGCAACGGGAAAGCAGTGGCCCAAGGATGAATGGACGGTTTTTGTTCGGCAACTCGTTGCTGCCGGTTTCCTCAGCATAAATATTGAAAAATACGGCGGCCTCGAACTCAGCGAGCGCGGGTGCGCGCTTCTGGCGGGTTGCGAGTCTTTCTCTTACAGGCAGGGCAGCGTAACCAGTTCAGAGCGTAAGTCCGTCAAAAAGAAGATCGATCAGCCGGTTGGTCCCGGTGATGTATCCTTGCTCTCACAGCTTAAAAAGCTCCGTCTCGACCTGGCACGTGCGCGAAATGTTCCTGCCTATGTCGTCTTTTCTGACTCGACGTTAATCGAGATGGCGGGTGCGCGGCCCACTACGCTTGATGGCATGTCAGATATCAATGGGATTGGGCCTAAGAAGCTTAAGGAATTTGGGGCAATATTCTTGCGTGCTATTTCTGAAGAGGGTCTGCAGGGCGCCGAACGAGGGGCCTAAAAATCAGGAGAAGGGATTCCCAAAAAACATGTTGGGTCGTTCATCTTCCTCTGACAATACCCTGCAAAGACGCGTCAGCCTTGAAGGGCAACTGCTTGGCATGAGCAGACAAGGCGCTGACGGTGGCAACGAGCACGCCGATGCCATGAGGCAGACATTGAACGACAAGCACGATGACCCATACGATGGCGGCGACATCGCCCGGTTGCGAGGTCTGTGATACGGCGGCTGCCGCAACGATCCCTAGAACGAATAGAATAGCTTCTGCGCGAGCCGCGCCTAATGCTTGCCATAATGCCGCCGTCCCCTCGTATTTGGGCGTGCGCAGGAACGGCTGCGACGAGCTGAACAATCCAAGCCAAACCGCTCGGCCGACAGTCCACGAAAGGCCGAGGCCGGCAACCGATGCGGCGATCGCGCTGCCAAGACCGTTACCGGTTTTGGCAGCGTGGAGCCAGAGGGTTTTGGCGACCTTGACCAGAAACAGAAGAAGTACGATCGCTGATAACGCCATCATCGGTACGTCGAACTGTTTGGGGTCGACGATCATCAAACTTGACCAGACAAGTGCCCCGACAGCAAACACTAAAGCGAACGCATCGGCGAACCACGGCAACCAACCGGCAACGAAATGATAACGCTGTGCGGGGGTCAGCTTGCTGTCCTGCGATCGAAGCGCCTTGGCATGGCGCTTGGCAATCTGCATAGCGCCATAGACCCAACGGTGGCGCTGGGCCTTGTAGGCGGCAAACGTATCGGGCATGAGACCACGGCCGAGACTCCTCGACACGTAGATGCAGCGGTAGCCGGCTTCAAGTAATTTGAAGCCAAGTTCGGTATCTTCGGTGATGCACCACTCGCTCCAGCCACCAACCTTGAGCAGGGCGCTGCGCCGCACCGCCGTCATAGTCCCATGCTGAATAATCGCGTTGTGCTCGTTCCGTTCGACCATGCCGACATGAAAGAACGTGCCGTATTCTTGATAAGTCATGGTTTTGAACAGACTTTCGTCGGCATCACTATAATCCTGTGGCGCTTGGACGACGGCCACGTTCAGGTCGACGAAGCCAGGAATGACGGTCGTTAGCCAGCCCGGCTCCACATGGTAGTCGCAGTCGATGACGGCGATGATCTCGGCCCGGCTGTCGGTGACATCAAGAGCCTTGTTGAGGGCCCCAGCCTTGAAGCCTTTGACACCAGCCATATGGAAAAAGCGGAACTGCGGCCCGAGATTTTCGCAACAGGCTTCAACCGGCCGCCAAAGTCGCTCGTCGCTCGTATTGTTATCAAGAACGATGACTTCAAAATTTGGATAATCGAGCGCTACCAGTTTCTGCAGCGTGCGGCGAACCATGTCGGGGGGCTCATTATGAGTCGGGACTTGCACTGATACGAACGGAGCGTAACCGGGCTCCGGGGAAGGCGGAGAGAAGCGTTCACGCCTCCATAAACTAGCGACGAATTCCGCCGTATCGGTCAATATAAACACGGCTGCTAATCCGCCGGTCGGGATGACGATCGCGGCGACGGCGACGTTCCACAAGTCTGCATATATTAGCGCCGTCGAATCAAAGACCACCAAGGCAGTCAGGATGATCACGCCGAGCATGAATCCGAAAGTCAGGTAGCCGACGAACCGTACGGTCGGCAGTCTGGTCAACAGCAAGGCACCGGTGACGAACACAGCGACGGCTGATGCAAGTGCAAAAATTGGCCATTCGGCAAACGAACTCAGGACCCCAGTGAGGGGCAACTTGGGGCCGCGCTCGGCATCAAACACGCCCCAGAACGCTCCCACGGCACCTTCCGGACCGGCCTTCCACGGCTGATCGTAAGCTTCGATTATGTAGTAGTCGTAATGATTGCGCGCAGCGTGATCGAGAAAAGTTCGGAGAAAAGCCGCTTCGAGGGAGGGAGTGGCAACCGCGCCACGCCGCATGCGGCCTTCGGATGGCCACCCTGTTTCAGCGATGACGATTAACTTGGCCGGAAACTTGCTCTGAATGCGGGCCAAACGATCCTCAATGTAAGTCATCGCATCATCGATAGCCACGCCATCCCAGTAAGGAAGCAGGTGAACCCCGATGAATTCGGATGAGCGGGCGATAACCGGATTATCGAGCCATACGTTCCAGACGTCAGCGCTGCCGACCGCAATATTTGCAGGTATCGAGCGATTGACGCGGGCGATGTAGGTCGCCAACTCTTGGGCGGTAAGTTCACCTCGCAGCACCACTTCACTGCCGACAAAGACTCGATCGACGGTTTTCGGGTTTTCGATGATTACTTCGATCGCCCGGGCGACTTCCTTCTCGTTTAGATCCCGGTCTGGTCCGAGCCAGATTCCGAGAGAGACAGTCATGCCGAGACGGCGTGCCTCTGCCGGTACGATATGGAGACCGCGGTCGACGGTATAGGTTCGGACGCGATTCGTGAAACGCGACAAGTGTTCGAGGTCGGCGCGGATGCGTTCTGCCGAAATGCGGTTGAGATCCGCCTCACTGTAAACTCCGCTCGGGCTATAGGAAACGCCACGGAGCACACCGGTCCAATCCGGCGCATACAGGGTGCGGTCCTGAAGCGCCCAGAATCCCGCCGAGGCAGTGCTGACGATTACAAGGACAGCCGCAATGAGAAGCAAAGATCTGTTCAAATCAAGTATTCCAGAATCTGTAGGAGTATGTCTACCTAGCGTAATAGAACAAATTTCATCACATTTTACTCTCCTGACTGAGCGGTACTTGTTGACACCGGCGCATCCCCCGGCGGCGTGAACGCGCTCAAGATTCGTAAGCGCATGCTGTCCATTCGCCAGACCGGGCTGGACTCGTCTGGCAACATACCCGAGGTCCACTTCCAGTCGTCTATGGCACCGAGCAGCGAAGGGTCTCCGCTAATAAAATGGGCGGGCACGTCATGCGGCGCTGATGGTCCGCTTACAAGGGGCGATGGCTGGTGATCGCCGACGATGAGCAGCAAAAAATTGTTTCTGCCGCGGGTGACAATATACGACTTCAATGTCTGCAAGACGTATTCGATGGACTGGGTGTATTCGTGTTTCAACTGTGCCCGGTCGAGCCAATTGGTCCCGGTGAAGGGCTCCCGCGCCTTGTTAAATATCTCGCCCCTACCAACGGCATCCCAAGGCACCAAACGAGGTATTGGCGTCCATGGGTGGTGACTGGAGACGAGCCCGATTTCAGCCATGACGGCGGGTCGATCAGGAGAGCTCAACTCGTACTCGTCCAATACGGAGAGCGTGTATTGATCGGGCATCGTCACGTAGTGGAAACGCGGTCCTGCATAATCCAGGTTTGCCGCAGTGTAGACTTTGTCGTAACCGAAGAAGGTGGCTTCCGGCCAGGAAAGCATAATCTGGGGCATTACCGCTAAAGTGCGCCAACCGCTGCGGCGGAAATCGGCGATAAGTGTCGCGTGATCGCGCATGAATAAGCTGCTGTAGCGACGTTGATTATCGAGCCATAACCCAGACAACAAGGTGCCATGTGCAAGCCAGCTTTGACCGCCGAATGTTGGGGAGGTGAGCCACGCGCTTCGAGCAGCGAAGCCATTGGTGACAAGCCCGTCTTCAAATTGCTGCAGCGTTGCCCGCAGCGTTTCCGCGTGAGCAGGATCGTCCAGAGCCGTTCGGCCGTATGACTCGACAAAAATCAAGAGAAAGTCAGTACCCTTCAAGCCTGCGAGTAATCTATCCGATGGGATGGCGCGAGTTTGATCTGTCGCCATTTCTTGGCGGAATTGCGCGTCATTGCGAATTCCCTCACTAATCGACTGCGCCCGCTCGGCCGCAAATTTCGTGGTCTCCACGCTGGTCACCGGCCACCATGCTGAGCCAATCTTTATGTCCTTAAGTCCGACGGCACTGATAGCCAGTATCCCCACAAAAACGAACGCCGGCATACGGAGCCCCGATGGCCAGGTCGAAGCTAGAACCATGAGCGCCCATCGCGCAGCGACGAATACCATCGCGATCGAGGCTATCGCGGTAATGGCCAAGCTCACCCCGACAAGTATTTCACGGCCCTGGCTCAAGGTATGAAGGGCGATTCCAAGGAGCCCAGGATCGACCAAAATGTTGAAGGGACGGGCAAAGCCGGTGAAGGCAAAAAGGTTCGCAAACTTTAGGCAGATCAGAACCGTTAAGCCGCTTGCAATCAGTGTGCATAACCGCCGCTGCCAAAGTCCGTGCGTCAGTAGAACGGCCAATACGATAGCTGGCAACTCGGCGGGCAGGCGAACAAACCAAAGTGGCACGAGATTGCCGGGCCAATCTGGCAGCACCAGGACGATTTGTAGCACTATCAAGGCGGAGACGAGCTGCCCCCAACGTTTAAAATCAGTCATTTTGCACTTTGTGATGAAGATGGAGACCTGCACAAAAGACAATAGGTGTCCGCAGAAAAGGGCATTGTCAGGTTAAAGTGGATGGACCCACAAGGCCCTTAAAATAGCATATATCAGTTCGCAGGTTACCGCCAATCAGCCAGAGTGACTGAACGATGGGGATTGAAGGTTTTGGGTATTGTCAGAGGATATTTGTTGCTCAAAAGGTATTTTGTTCTTTTTTGAGCTATGCAGGTGCTCTGTGCTAATGGCGTAATTTGGCGGCATAGCCCACCTAGGAATAGCTACACGCCTTGGGCAAACAAACTGCCTCTGACATTGCCCTCAAACACGTTGGTTTTAGCCGATAAGTTACGCTTCAATGAATCCAACACATAAGTAATCCGACACTTTTACGGTGATTCTTGCTTGAACAAATGTGCTCCAAACTGCAATGTCCTTGAATGTCACTGGATTCCATAAACAAACCACCGGCAGAAACCGTTGCTGCCGATTGCGACAGACCCACACGGGATGGCGCGGAAGATGCTGTTCGCACTCTCATTCGCTGGGCGGGTGACGACCCTTCACGAGAGGGTTTGTTGGATACCCCGGCGCGCATGGTCAAAGCCTATGAGGAATACTTTAACGGCTACAACGTTAATCCGGACGAAATATTAAAGACAACCTTCGAAGAAACCAACGGATACGATGAAATGGTGGTCCTCAAGGACATCACCTTTAGTTCCCACTGTGAGCATCACATCGTTCCCATAATCGGCAAAGCCCACGTAGCCTACATGCCCGACCGGCGCGTCGTCGGTATTTCCAAGCTGGTCCGTTTGGTGGAGGCCTTTGCCCACCGATTGCAAATCCAAGAGAAACTGACCGCTCAGATCGCCGGTACGATAAGCGATATCCTTCAGCCTAAAGGGGTGGGCGTGGTGCTGGAATGTGTTCATCAATGCATGACGACACGTGGCATCAAGCAGGCGGGAGCTAGTCTTGTCACCAGCACAATGCTTGGCGGCTTTCGCGAGGATGCAGTAACGCGGCGTGAGTTCATGGCCCTCATCGGCCAACACTAAGCGCTGCCCATGTTGCCGTTTCGGAGGCACACTAACGACCCCATGTAGCGGCATGCCCTTTTTCTAACCACCTAGATGGTTGTCCTATGACTGTTCGTCTCAGAAAATTGTTCCATGACCTCACAACAGAGGACCTAAAGCAGTTGGATAGGCAGTCAGCGGTTGCCGTTTTGACCGTTGGCGCTACGGAGCAGCATGGACCCCATTTGCCCCTCGCCACCGATACGATTATCGGAGAGGGCATCGTTGCCGCGGCACTGGCGCAGGTTTCCGAAAAAGTCTCGGCTCTGGTACTCCCAACCCTGCCCTACGGCGACAGCATCGAACATACCGCCTACCCTGGCACCATCAGTCTCGAACCTCAGACTCTATTCGATGTTTGGCTACAGATTGGCGAGTCCGTCGCCCGTGCAGGTATACAAAAACTTGTGATCTTTAACAGCCATGGAGGACAAATCCATATGGTTGACAGCGTCGCCAAACACCTCCGCGTCAAGCATGATATGTTGGTGGTCAAGGCCAACTACATGCTGTTTGATATTTTTGCAGATTTGTTCGTTGCCAGAGAACTGCAGTTCGGTCTCCATGGAGGTGCCGTTGAAACGTCAATCATGCTCCACTTGTGTTCAGAACTCGTGCGCTTGGACAAGGCGAAAGACTTTAAGTCTTCTTTAGAAAACACCGTCAACGATCATCCTCATCTAACCACGGTCTCCGATGCGGCGTTTTCTTGGTCCAGCCAGGATCTAAATCCCGCGGGGGCTTGTGGCGATGCAACACAAGCCAATGCTGACCTCGGCCGGGTGGTCGTAGAACGGGCGTCGCGTATTCTCGCCAACATGATCGAAGAAGCGGCGACATTCTCTCTCGCGTCCTTGAGTTCAAACCCTTAGCGGCCGAAAGGGAATTCCGGTGCCCACCCCCCGCAGTGCGTTGAGTCCGGATACTATTTGGGACTTTCTTTGCAATCTGAAACAGACAACGGCCCAGAGTGAAATTCCTGAGTCTGCCACGTCCATTGGCTGGCATGCTGATTCCGGCTTGGACTTTGACTCTCAATCCGGTAGCGCCGTACTGACGAAGCGGAACGACGCTGGTGATTGGGTGCCCGCGGAAGGTCTACCGTCTGCTGAATGGGACATGCTCGTTCTCTACCTTGCACTGGCAACGGTATCGAAGGAGAAGCCATTCATAACGGCTCATTTGGGTCAGAGCGTTGACGGTCGTATCGCTGCCTCGAATGGTTCATCCCATTACGTTACCGGGCCTGAAAACATACTACATCTTCACCGTATGCGGGCGTTGTCAGACGCGGTGGTGGTGGGAGCACGAACCGTGGAGCTGGACGATCCTCAGCTTACGACACGCAAAGTTTCTGGCCCAGATCCGGTGCGGATCATTATCGATCCGACGAACCGTATTTCAATCAATCACAAAATCTTCGCGGAGGCTGACACACCAACACTTGTGGTGTGTGATAAACGGCTTGTCGGCGATACATCCGCATCGTCTTCCAAGTTAAGAATTCTGGGTTTGGACTCCGATGAAGGCCGGATTTCACCGAAACTCATTGTCGATAGTCTTTTCGCGATGGGCCTCACAAGCCTATTCATAGAAGGCGGTGGCCTGACCGTTTCGCGTTTTCTGCAAGCTGGCGTGCTGCATCGCCTGCAAGTCACAGTCGCTCCTGTACTGATTGGCGACGGCATTCCTAGCATTACCCTGCACAAAATTTTCGATTTATCAGACGCATTAAGGCCGCCCTGCCGAACGTCTTTCTTCGGACAGGATGTCATGTTCAACTTCGACATGAGTCAATGAGGCAAACTAGTTTCATCGTCCACCCAGCACAATAAATCTTCATGCCCGATGCGGAGTGTGGAAAACCCGCTCTCTAGAAAAGCCATGCGGCGATCTAACCAAGACTCGAGGCGCGAGCCGTGCTGTGGCTGCCATTGTTTTAGGGCTATCACCCAATTGCTCAACAATACTCTTTGCAATTCCGCTTCTTCAGCATGGCTTTGGTCATCCAAATGCCAGGGACTATCACCGGTAACAACTTCATAGCCGCGATTCGCCATAGCGTCCTTTAAGTAGCCGGCGGCCCTAGGCCCTAAAGCCGCTCCGAACCCCTTGTTGGTTCCTTGATGCTGGTTCAAAAGATCGGCCACCCAACTATCGTCGGCATCCACCGGATCGAAAACCAAATCTCCATTATAGGACAAGGTAAAAAGACAGAGTGGATGAGAGCTGGCAACGCGCGCCGCAAACCGGTCTACCCAGGACTCTGAAACCAAGTCCAAAAAGGCCGAGGCTGTAACTAGGTCGGCGTCGTCCAGCCTGAGATGATCCAAGTTTTGATCAAGGTCTGCCAATTCCGTTGTGACGGTCCATCGGCCCTTGGGAGCGTCAATCGCGATACGTTTGCCATCTTGGTTGACGGACCAGCCTTGTTTCTGCGCCCACTCGCCGATCGCTATTATTGCTGATCGCAGGAGTCCTTCATCCGCATCAACCAATTGCCAGAATTGTATACCACCCAGAATTGGCGCCAGATAGCGGACGTTGCTTCCACGTCCAGTGCCCAGATCGACGATCGTCAATTCATGATCTCTATTCTTAAGCAGCGATATAGCTTGCCGATTTAACCCTGCATGTCGGGCACGCCCATCAGCAGTTTCCCGCAAGGTGAGCCAATCGACAGAAAAACCGGTCATAACTCCGCAAACCTTCGCAAAGCATTCGAGAACGTGGCAGCCGCTTCGTCCCATGTAGGGAAAGACTCTCGTGACGCCTGCCCGCCCGCTACCAGGGACCGCCGCATAGCGCTGTTTTCGAAATAGGATGAGAGCGCGGCCGTGAAAGCGGCTTGATCTCCTGGAGGCACCAGTAGGCCTGCTTTGGGGGGAACTGTATCGGGGATCGCGCCTGCTGCCGTGGCGATCACCGGAATGCCCCGAACTAAAGCTTCGGCCAAGGCCATGCCATACCCTTCATAGTGGCTGGCGAGAACAAACAGATCTGATCTGTGGTAGTGGCCGGACAATTCTGCCTCGCTGCATTCGCCAGCCAGACGCACCCGGTCCTCAAGGTCCAATTCACGGATCAGGTCACGAATGAGTTTTGTTGTAGGGAGGCTGCGGTCCAAGCTGCCAACGCATGTCAGCTGCCAGGGCATGTTCCTTAGCACCGCTAATGACTTGATCAATGTATCATAACCCTTGCGGGGTGTGAGTGTCGCTACACAAAGTAGATTCACGCTTTCGGTTTGCGATCCGATCGCCTGAGGTGCCGCGTCGACGCCCGGTGTGCAAACGCTTAGTCTTTCCTTAGTCACACCATAGGGCTGCATATTATCAGCGGTGTGGGCGCTCGTCGTGATGACGCCCTGCGCCATCCTTAGTGCTCGTCTTTCGCTATCAAGAAAACGCTTTTTATCTGCTTCCGTCAGGCCTGTTTCTATGGCGAGCGGGTGATGAACTAAGGCGATGAAAACGATCCGGTCTCCATGGCGTTCCGCCATTTCCGGTAGGGCGCCGAAGGCCAACCCGTCGGCCACGCAAATGGCCTCGTCTGGAAGATTTTCGAAAACCTGCTCGGCACTCTCTTTTTCCTTTGTAGAGAGAAAAGGAAAGTTTCCACCAAGCGTCACAACCTCGACGTCTTGGCCGAGGCTTCGCAACCCCTCAATGACTCGTTTGTCGTAGATATATCCGCCTGTTCGGCTATTGAGGTCACCGGGAATGACAAAGTAAATTGGCGGCATCCGTCAGCGCCGTGCGAGCTCTAGAGCTCAGCCTGATAAGACGCCGATGCCACATGGGACTCATTGAGGGTCACTTTCATGGAGACGAGGGACGTCGCTCCGGCGCCGAGGCTTCCGCGGGCTATTTTTTCCACCATTCGGTCAAACACAACCCGTGCCATGAATTCCGAACTGGTATTTTCTCCCTCAAAACCCGGATCTTCGTCCAGGTTACGGTAGTTCAATCCGGAAAGCACTTCGTTGAGTGCGTGACTGGCCCGTCCAATGTCTACGACAAGGCCATCTTCGTCTAATTCCTCCCGCAGAAATTCCACATCGACCACATAGGTCGCGCCGTGCAACCTTTGGGCCGGTCCGTAAACTTCGCCCTTGAAGCTATGGGCGATCATGAAATGGTCGCGCACTCTTACCGTATACATAGCGTTTTCCGTGGTTATAAAAATGTGATCATGGCTCACCGTAACCAATAACATGGCATAGAGTGCCGCTCGGATCACTGGAAAGTGCGGCAAGAGTTTCTGGCAAGTCTTCGAATCGGCTACTGCCCGTTAAGAGGTGGTCGAAAATTTCATCCCCTAAAAGGTCTAGGGCAAGCTCTAACCGGTCGCGGTTGGACCACCGCGCTCGATGAGACGGGGCGACAGCGCCGACTTGCGACGATGTAATTTTCAATCGGCGCGAATGAAAATTTCCACCAAGGGATAAAGGAACCTTTGTATCGCCATACCAGCTCATGACCACCACGTTGGCCTCAAAGCCTGCGAGATCCATAGCTGTTTCCAATCCTCCGGCGGACCCGGTGGCCTCCACCACAATATCCGCGTTCCCTCCATGTTGGTCCGGTGCGCCAAAAGCAACATTCAGTTTGTCTGCTACGTTGGCTTTACCGGGGTCAATATCTAGCAAATGCACATCCGTTCCAGGGATGCGGGACGCAAGAACAGCCATCATGCATCCGACGACCCCAGCCCCTAGAACTGCAATCCGGCAGCCCATCAGAGAGCCGGCGTCCCATAATCCGTTAATGGCAGTTTCCATATTGGCGGCGAGTACAGCCCGCTTCGGGGAGAGTGTACTGGGCAGGGGCAACACTGCGTCGGCAGAAACCACGAAGGTGTCTTGATGGGGATAAAGACAGAAAACAGTCCGGCCCTTTATGTCGCTAGGTCCATCTTCCACTACGCCGACATTGCAGTAGCCGTACTTCAACGGGCCAGGAAAACTTCCTTCCTGGTATGGGGCCTTCATGGCTTCATATTGGGACTTTGGAACACCACCCCGAAAAATCAGACGTTCCGTTCCCAAGCTCAAAGCAGTGTAGAGCGTACGGATCCGGACCTCATCGGCTTTGAGCTCGCTGCAGGGTGTAGATCTAATTTCACCCCGTCCGGGTTCCACGATCCAAAACGAACGGGCTTGGGTTTTATTCATTTGGGCTTGTCCAAACGGTGCCGCCATGGTGGGCTTGGGAACCCATGGTTATAAGTAAGACTATGATTTCGAAGGTCAAATAGAAACCGGCGATGATCGAAAGCAACCCAGAATCGGCGCTACATAGTAAAAACGTAGCTGGACCAGCCGCTGCACTCGCCTGTGGCCTAGTCTTATTGGCCATACTGGAAGTGCTTCTGTGGCGTTTCAGCCCCATCCTGGTCGGCCATCTACGCAGTGCAAGCCTCGTCTACGCCGTCATCTCCCTTTGGGTTTGGACTCAATATCATAAACACGCCCCAGGCCAGCCATTTGGTCTGGCCAATTACATTACTTTAGGTCGCGCGGTCCTTGTTAGCGTTTTCGCGGGCTTTATTGGTTTTCCCCAGACCGTTATCGACTCTAGCCTCTTGATTGTGTTTATCGGAATTTTTGCTCTGGTCCTTGATGGTGTGGACGGCTGGATCGCTCGCCGCACCGGCACCGCCGGTCCCTTCGGCGCCCGCTTCGACATGGAACTCGATGCCTTCTTCATTCTCATTCTTTGCCTGCTCGTCATTGAGGCCGGCCGGATGGGATGGTGGGTGCTATGGGCCGGACTGCTGCGGTATCTATTCGTGGTAGTAGGTCTTCTATGGGCCCGGCTCAGACAACCCTTGGAACCGCGCAAACGGCGCCAAGCTGTCGCGGTAATTCAAGCGGCGGCGTTGCTGATCTGCCTGCCGCCATTGCTTGGAAAGCCGGCGGAAACGGCTATTCTTATAGGCGCTGTTAGTTTGCTCACCCTGTCCTTTGCTACAGACGTGATGTGGTCACTAAATCACGACCCTGAAAGGCACACGATCAATGAATAGGGACACTAAGACCAACTGCATTGTGGGATTGGTCGCTTTTACCCTTGTATGTGCCGGACATGTGCAGGGCGTTATGGCCGAAAGCCATTGCTATAAATTGGACCCCGCGCACACTCTAGTCGGATTCCTGGTAGGCCATGTCGGCTTTGCAAAAACCTTCGGCCAATTTGAAGACGTCGAGGGTTCGTTTTGTTTTGACGAACAGACACTGACACTCTCCGATGTTCGCGTCGTTGTGGGCGCAGAAAGCGTACAATCCCTCAATCGTGCCAGGGATCGTCACCTGCGCAGCGGCGACTTCTTGAACACAGATGAATATTCACAGATTGAGTTTAACGGACTCTCCAGCGCGCAGACCGGAGAACGCACGGGGTCTGTCAGGGGGAACATCACCTTAGTCGGCCAAACGCGGCCGCTCACCCTAGACGTGACCTGGAACAAAAGTGGGGCCTATCCTTTTGGCGACCAGCACTACGCTATGGGTATCTCCGCTACCGGGAGTCTCAACCGCAGTGACTTCGGTATAACCTATGGTGTTGCTGATGGTTTGGTTGGAGACCGGGTCGATATCATCATCGAATTCGAATCCATACGGGGCGACTGATTTTTCCGATTCTTTAGGATGAGACGGCATTGTCAGAGGAAACGGCCTTGGGTCTGCAATCGGATTGAGATGATCCAATTCGCGACGCTTTTCTTTCCGGCAACCATGGTCCTGAGTAAGACGCTGAAACGTATTGCCACAGAGAACGTTGCCCTTCGTTATCAAGTCTCAGTCCTGCGGCGCAAGAACCTGGGTGGTCTGCACCCCGAATGCCGGCGGGTGAGGCAAAAAGGAGGGGCAGCTAGCTGAGTGGTGGCAACTTGTAGGTTAAGAACAGTGACATTATGACATTCGCCAAACGGCTAGATTCCCTCTGACAATGCCCAATTTACTCTTACAATGCTTTATTATCTAATGGGGGTAAGGCGGCGGTCGGAGGGCTGCCTGTAAGGCGTTAGAGAGACAAACCCAGGGGGAGCAAACCATGACGATCTTCGGTTGGATGAAAAAGAGCGTATGCCTGGGCCAAGCACTCTTCAGGTGTGTTATGGCCGCGGCTGCGGTGCTTATGGCCTTCACGGCACTGCCAAATGGTTCTCTGGCGCATTCAGGAGCCGAACCTTCAGGCATCAAGATCGTCGTCATCGGCGCGACGGCGCGCACCGCCGATGAGCTTATTCCCCAGGCGTTGTGGCGCGGTCATGAAGTGGTGGCCGTCGCGCGGCGGCCCTATCGCGTGCGCTTCGCCGAGCACCCGCGTCTCACCATCCTCGAGGGCGACGTGTACGACCAGGCTTCCATTGAAGCCGCGCTGTCCGGCGAGGGTGAGGAGTGGGTGATCTCGGTGTACGGCCCTTCGGTCGACCCAACGATCGAAGTGCCCGAAACGGATCTGATGTCCCAAGGCACCACTAATATCATCAACGCCATGAAAAAGAAGGGCAATACCAAGCTGATGGTAACCGGTTCCATGGCGGCTCCGCGGGTGGCGGCAAAGGGCTATAAGGCCGACACGCCCAAGCCGGAAGATGTAACGCCGCAATCGGGCTTGTGGGACTACAACCTGCGAGGCCCTTACAACGACATGCTAAAGATGGAGGAGATCACTAAGAAATCGGGGTTGCAGTACATCATTTTGCGGCCCGGACAGTTGTTGATCGAGCCGCCGCGCGGCGGCGTGCGTATTTCCGTCGATGGCGAACCGGTGCCGCGGCAGCGGGTGATCATGTACGCTGATTTCGCCGCGTGGATTCTCGATCAGGCGGAATCCGACGCATACATCGGCAAGACGGCAAGCGTCTATTCCGATACGCCCATGGATGCCATTCAAGGCGTCGATTTCGCGAGCGCGGTTAAATACCTTAAGGCGCGTAAGGCACAGGTTGATGCCGACCTTGCTGCCGACGCCGCGCGCCGAAAGAACCAGTAGCGATTTGTGACAGCAAGTCAGAGAGAAACAGACGTTCCGGCGATATCACCGACCACCGATATCACCAGCGTTGCCTTTGAGTTCTCTACCATTCGCGGCCTCTTGGTGTAGCCTCCGGAAAAACGGACTTTCGGAAGGGGCATGTAGACGTGCTCCCCTTGCCTCTTGATGGTGTATGCTTGCCTGAATCGAGAATTAGGGGATGGCTCCGATGACATCGATAAACACGACAGGCACGAGCGCGTCCATGGGTAGGCGCACAGCGCTGGGACTGACTACGGTGGGTGCCGCTGGTGCGATCTTGGGTCCGGGCGGTGATGCCGACGCAGCGGCCATGACTGGCCCCGCCATCGCCGGCATGATCGCCGTGCCCGGCCGGGTGGCCGGTCCGACTCCGCTGCCGGTGCGGCGCGGTTATGCGCGCGGACGCTTCGGGCAGATCCACTACCGGATCACCAAGCCTGCGGTGGAGACCGGCAAGCCCCCGCTGGTGTGCTTTCACTTGAGCCCTAACTCGAGCCGCGTTTACGAACGCTTCGTTGGCTTCATGGGCGCGGACCGGGTGTGTATAGCACCGGACACGCCCGGCTTCGGCGACTCTGACGCACCAGCGGAGCCGCCGCACATCCGTGACTATGCCGGGGCGATGGGAGACCTAATCGATGCCATGGGCTTCGGCGAGGTGGACGTGATGGGTTATCACACCGGCTCGGAGACATGCGTGGAGATCGGCCACCAGCGCCCAGACCAGATTCGTCGTATCGTCATCGTCTCCGCGCCGATCTTCACCGATGAAGAGTTGGACGAATTCCGCAACAATTACGCCCTCCTAGAACCTAAGGCAGACGGTTCGCACATGGTGGAGAAGTGGCGGGCGCATCAGGTCTGGCGCATGAAGGGCTGGACCCTCGACCACCTCGCCTATCAGATCAACGATGCCATGCGCCGGCCGGACATCTCCTGGTGGGGACATCGGGCGGCCTTCGACTACCCTTTCAAGGACCGCCTGAAGTCTGTGAACAAGCCGGTGCTGGTTCTGAACCCCGAGGACGATTTGATCCAGTACACGAACCGCGCCAAAGGGCTGGCAGAACACGTGACTGTGCGTGATCTGCCCGGTTGGAGCCATGGCTTCCTGGATTTGAAGTCTGCAGAGACCGTTAAGATGGTGCGTGCCCACCTAGACGGGGAGGGCTGATCATGGCTGCGGACATTGAACGCCGCTACTTGGACGGTCGTTTCGGCCAGATGCACTTGTATATGGCCGGGCCCGAGACCGACACAGAGCGTCCGCCGTTAGTGTGCTTTCACATGAGTCCCTACGCTGCGGTGATCTACGAAAGTTTCCTGGCCGAGATGGGCAAAGACCGGCTCGCGATTGCCGTAGACTCTCCGGGCTTTGGCAATTCCGATCCAACACCGCAACCGCCGGTCATCCAGGATTTCGGTGCCGCCATGGACGACGTGATCACCACCCTAGGACTGGAGACCGTCGACGTGATGGGGTTTCACACCGGTTCTAAGGTGTCGCTGGAGTTGGCGCGCCGGCGCCCCGATGCGGTCCGCCGCGCAGTGCTTGTCTCCATCGCCTATTGGACGCCCGAGGAGCGGGCTCACCGCGAGGTCATCATCAAACCCAAGGAGATTGACGAAGCTGGGGCTCACCTGGCGGAAGCCTGGCAGGGTTCGGTGCGCTGGAGCATGCCCGAGCGCACACCACGGATGATCGGAAATGTCTTCTACGCCCAGGCCATCAACCCGGCGATCAGCCACTGGGGCCACCAGGCCGCCTACCAGTATGACGTGGAAGCAACCATGGCGGAGATTTTCCAACCGATCTTGGTGCTCAACCCCGAGGATGATCTGTGGGAACAAACGCCGCGCATCAAGCCGCTTCTAACCCAGGAGGGCAGCCGGTTCCTGGACCTGCCGGGTTGGGAGCACGGGTTCCTGGACATAAAGACAGCAGAGACCGCAGAGATCGTGCGCGGTTTTCTGGACGACTAGCTCGTGTGGTGGTTCCCTTTAAATTTGGGATGTAGCTACGTTACTCCGCCGCAGCCCCAAGGTCCGGGTTAACGAACTCTGATTCTCCTGGCTTCAGCCATTTGCCTCCGTCGTTGGCATTCCCCGCCACTTCCACCGGTGCGGCCTTGCCCCTAAGCACGTTCGCGTTTGGATCGTTCGGTGGAAATTGTGCTTTGAAAGTGTTCATCTTGGCTTTGTCCATCCATAGCACGCCCAATGCTGCTGGTGAGTCCGCGCCTCCGCGCGCTGGGAACCAGACCGCCCCGCCCCGCGCGATCGTTATTTTCGGCATGTCATTTCTCCATGGCGTCGGATAGTACGTAAACGAGCTGTTCTCAGGATCCAACCGCACGAAGTAATTATCGGAGCTGGACCAAACCTTGTCGTACGGATCCACCCACGTGTCGTAGGGCGTGGCGAATTTTACCGGGATCTGGAAGACGGATGTCTCACCGGTGGTGGGGTCAAGCTTTTCAATACGGCCACGGTCGTAGACGCCGTACCAAACGTTCCCCTTGGAATCCAGGCCGGGGCGGCGGCTCAGACAGGGCTGGCTCGGCGAAGGATAGGCTTTCGTTGACACAGTCGCGGGATCGTAAACCGCCACACCGCAGGCGTGGAACTCATTCCACCAGAACCGATCCTGACGGTCTACCACGCCGCCGTAGGGCGAGCCGTTCTTGGTCGGGCTGTCAAAGTGCGTCCAGGTGCCGGTCGCCCGGTCCATGCGGCCGATCTTGTTAAACCGGATGTCGGTCCAATAGACGTTACCTTTGGAATCGAGGAAGGGTGTAAGGCCACCCATGTCCCTGTGAGTTTCCGTGTCCTTGCCGTAAGCATCCCAGTTGCCGGTTTTCGGATCGAAATGTACAATGCCGACCTTCAAGGCTGCGGCCCACACAGTGTCGTCTACGTCAATCGCGATGCCGTGTGGCGCCCACGAGGAATGTGGGGTCAGGTAATATTTGTGTTCACCGGTTGAGGGGTTGAGGAAGGAGAGGGCGCTGGTGCGCGTGTCCGTACTCCAGATGTTACCTTTGCTGTCGAAGGTGATTTCCTGCCGCATTATGTTGGGTTCGTCCTCAGTCTTGGGGAACGTGTACATAATGTATTGCGCCTTCCCAAGAACTGCCTCGTCGTGCGGCTCCGTTTCTTCTTCCAGCACCGCACGCACCGGTTGGCCGTCGCCAAAGTTCTTTTCGAGATAGTCGAGCAGCACTTCACGCTTCGAGAGCGGTAACCGTTCTGGCACCAGGAATGGATCGCTGTCGGCAACACCCCAGTGCGGTGAGGTTGTCATATAGTCAACGATGGCTCCCCAGCCCGCACGGGATTGTGGCTGCGCGGGAATGAAGTTCCAGGCGTGGCAGACTGTGCAGTTGTTCTGAACAATGTCGCGGCCCTCGCCGGGCGGGTAGAGCTCGTCAATAGGTACAAGCATGCGGTCGGGCAGGTTGCGCGGTCCAACCGGGTGTTGCACCGGTTCGTTCGCCGTCATGGTGATGGCAGCTTGAGCAGTCTTGTCCGCTGAAACCGTAGCGTCGGTGTGATCGGAGGTGAGACCCTGATGCTCTGCCCAGACGTCGTAGCTCCCGGGCATGACGTTCACAGCGGAGTATTTTCCGCTCTCGGTGAACACGACATAGGTAATGTTCGAGTCGGCTTTACGGGCAAATACTTTCGCGGCGGAGAATGCCTCCGGCGCAGTGACCGTCCCTTCGAGAGTGCCTGTACCGGCGATTTTAGCGGACGCGGGTGCGGCGAGCAACGCCGACAGCATAAGAATGCCCATAAGTTTGTGCAGCATCTTGTCCTCCTTTAGAATACCAGGCCGCCCTTGAAACCAGCCTGCCATAGACGGCAGGGTGCGATAATTCAGCCACCCGCCCCAAGCAACCAACTCTTCTCAGCCACCCACCCAGCGTAAAGAATCATGAATGGTACGACCCAAATGAGACGAGCCAGCTTATCGAGCCAGCGCGCGGGTAGAAAGAGTTGGCCAATCACACCTACTATTATGGCAGGAATGATTGCGATTGCGATCCAGCCGTACCAGGCCATGGCAGGGCCAAGTGATCGGTCGGGGATGTCAATCAACGAAAACCGCTCCACCAGCGGGTAGTATCTAAACAATGGGTAATTCACGTAGACCGCTACGGCGTAGCCAAGACTGGCCACGATTGAGAAGAGGGGCAGTGAAATAAAGCGGGTCACATCAACCCCCTTACATTGTTTAGCAAGTGACCGATAACGAGATTCCACCACACGGCAAGCATTACGACCGTAGTGATATACCGCCGTATCATCACGAATTTGTCCGGGGTGGTGTACTTCCAATAATGCCAATATGCCGGGAGAAGCATGAGTCCGATAACCGCGATGTGCTCTTTGGCCTGGAATAGAAAGATATGGGTGTTAAAGCCAAAGTCCGCTAGCGACGCCTTTACGTCGAGTATGTAGGCCGGATAAACGTAAGCGCCGAGTGCGAAGTCGGTCACGAAGAGCACAACAATTGGGGTGGCATAACCGGGGGCAGGCACTGCCCTGAAGCGGTCGAAGAACACCCTTGCGGGCGATGGTCGGCGCCAAACACTAAGGCCCTGATGTGTGATCGCGCCAATAAGTGCTATTGAAACGAGCGCATGAAGAATGACGAGAAAAACGGTCATCGCGAATTCCCCATTACTCGAGCTTCGATCATTCTTGCGGAACCTGAATTGGTTCAGACTTCTGCATGACGAAGTCGATTTCTTGTATACCCATGCGCTCGCGACCGCGTGTTCGGATCAAACGACTAACCATCTCATAGCCAGACTTTTCAACGGTAAACTCTACTCTCTGCGGATCCAACTTAGCTCCCTCTCTTGAAACGATCCGAGCTATATCTACGGTCCGAAACCGACCGAGCATATTGGTCCATGTCCCAGCAGTGCTTGTATGTTCCTCCCCTTCGACGCCAACAGTTCCCGTCGCCTTCCATCGCACAAGGGTACCTTTCATGTAGTTGCCGTCTTCATCCTTTACGGTCCCCACGAAGATGAGCTGGTGATCCATCGGAACATCGATGATCTCGAAAAAATCATCACCGTCTGCGTGTCCGTCCATTGATGAGAGCACGCATCCCATAAAGACCAGAATCCGGAGAGCAAATGTCACCATGTTTTCCAATATGAGCCAATGTGCACGTTGTGCAAAGTTAACAATGTTTGGGCCTATACCCGACTGTACAGATCCATCACCCATATATGCCTTGTGGGCAAGGCCGCACAGGGAAACAATGGATTTTAGAATCGAAAACGAACGCCTACAGTTGAAGAATTCGTCGCTCCTGTTGCCAATTATCGTCATCGTAGGAAACGCATGCGTCTCGCAATCCTAATATCCGCATTGGTCATCATCGCCACACCCGTAATGCCCTCGACAATGGCCGCGAGCCGGATCGAAACGATCAAAGCTCGGGGGAGTCTTACATGCGGCATTGTCGCCCGTGTGCACGGGTTCACAGACATTGATTCGGATGGACGCGTATCGGGCTTTGAGCCTGACCTTTGCCGCGCAGTAGCAGCCGCAGTCCTTGGCCAAGATGCCAAGGTGACGTATGTGATGGCGAATGACGTCGAGCGGTTTATTCAGAGCGGCGAGCCGGATGTTGTTGCGCGGCGCTTGACAGTTACGCTACGCCGCGAACGGCAGCCCGGGCTCGCCTTTAGCCGCGTGATTTTTTTTGACGGCACGGCCCTCCTCGCACCTATTGCGATGCGGGCGACGGCGCCCTCTGCGTTCGCGGGGCATACGATTTGTGTGCGTGGCGGTTCGGAAGCCGACCGTGGCCTTACGTCTTATTTCACCAGGAGGGAACTGACGTTTGCGGCGCTTCGCACGGCCGAACTAAAAGACGCCACTGACACCTTTTTAGGCGGTGAATGTGATGCTTTGGCCGCCGATTTGTCGGAACTTGCACCGGTTCGAGCAAGCAGACCTACGAAATTTGCAATTCTGCCAGAACTCTTATCCCAGGAGCCTCTCGCCCTCCTTACGCACGCGGATGATCCGCAATTCACCGCCGTCGTTGATTGGACGATGAACGCTCTGATCGTGGCTGAGGAACTCGGTATTGCTGCCGTTGACGCTAATTCGCTGCGTGACCACCTCGATCCGGAAGCACGGCAATTGCTAGGCCTTGATCCTGGCAACGGCGCAGCTCTCGACCTTCGTGAATCGTGGGCCGCGGACGTCATTACTACGGTTGGAAATTATGGCGAAATCTACTCGCGCAACCTCGGCGATGATAGTGCGATTCAACTGCCTCGTGGATACAACGCGTTGTGGCGCGATGGCGGTTTACTTTACGCGCTCCCAATGCGCTAGGACGGTATTGTCAGATTAAAGGAAGCAAACTAACTAACCAAAAGTCTAACGCCTGAGCGTATCAAGCAACTAGCTCGTGCCATTCAACCAAGACCACCACCTAAACAGCCGCTCAGCCGACATTGTCAGACTAACGTAAGCAACCCAGCCAGTGAACCAAGCCATTTTCTTCAGACACTGCCGCCGGGACGGCTATAAGCGATGCGCATAAAAAGCGGCCCCACCGAAGATGGAGCCGCTGATTTTTGCGAATTGCGTGGCACGCAGCCTACACAGGCTTAGTACCCATGATGTTGCGAGAACGGTTGCGCCCGACGGGATAGGTCATTTGCTCTTTGGCCTCGTCCCGATTGAGGGTCAGCCCGGCTCGGCGGATTTCTCCCTCGAAGTCGGCCTGTTGATATTCGTAGAGCCAACGCTCGTGGTTCCAGCGATGGGTCATCCAGTCTCTGATGCGCCGCCACGCCCGGCCGTCTTGGGCCTTGCGTCCGGGGCTGGTGTAGAAATCGATGGGATAGAACACACCGCCTGGCCTCAGCACCCGTGCTGCTTCCTGGATGATGTCATAGGTCGCCTGTTCCGGCACTTCGTGGTGCAGGATGTATGAGGTGACGATATCAAAATAGCCATCGGGGAAGCCAGTTTCTTCGGCCAATGCGTGACGGAAGTTGACATCAACATCCATGTCCACGGCCCGCATATGGGCATAGCGCACCATGGGTGCGCCCACATCCACACCCCAGACTTCCGCATCGGGGAAGCGCTTCTTGAGGGTCACGACTTCCTGGCCACAACCACTACCCATATCGAGGATGCGCATGACTTTGCCATCTTCCGGCACCGGAATGGTGCGGGTCAGGCTTGTGTGGAACTGATCCTGATAGTTGCGGCCGTTGTAAAAATTGTTAGTGCCGTAGTGATAAATGTGGCCGGCAAATTCATCACCGGTGTATCCACCTGGCTGCATGTGAATTTCATGCTTGGTGTATTCGGGCTCGATGCCTGGGTTGAACTCCAGCACGCCGGGACCCATTTTATCAGCCGCTTCCATTTCAGACATGTAGGCATCGTAGTTGCTGTAAAACTCACGGCGAAGCTGTGTCCACATATGCATTTGCAGGCGCTGCCAGGTGTGATTGCGGAACGAAATGATGGGATCGTCCTTGAGTATGGCGATGGCCGTGTCGCGGGGCACTTCATCATCGGGGCCATAGCCGTTGGCTTTCATGATTTCGATGGCGCGTTGCTCGGCCGCTTTGGTGAGCTTGGTGTCGATCCACAGCCGGGTGCTGGTGCTCATCTCATCGTAGCTTTCCAGGTCCAGCGTTGGCAGGCGTTCCAGAATGCCGTCGGAGCCGCGGGGCTCTATATCAAATTCCACCAACTTGGCCAGAGCGGACCCAGTACCTGCCAATGTGATGCCGACGCCTCCGGCAGCACCTAAAAGCGCACGACGATTGAGAATGTGAACCATGTTCTAGTCTCCCTCCCCCTTCTCGGGGTCATCTGAGTGATACGAAACCATATCCAACTTGTCAGAGTGCATGATGCGCTTCCTTGCACAGAACCTCAAGGCGTGGGGCCATCACGGGGCATTGTCAGAGAAAAATGGCTTGAGTCACTGGTGGGCGTCTCATAGCGCCCTGGGATGAGAAATCCATTCAAATATTTCAAGACTTCGCCTGAGATCATCCGTCTGACCGTGATGATGTATGTCCGTTTCCCGCTTTCATTACGGCAAGTTGAAGGCCTGCTACACGAACGCGGCATAGATATTAGTTACGAAACGATTCGTGCTTGGTGGAACCGGTTTGGACCGATGTTTGCTGTCGACATAAGAAAGAAGCGCGCTTCGCAGCCGCCAAACGTTAGAGCTTAATCGCAATGCAGCGCTGTCTGAGTGGCGGCAATTTTCAGTTTGAGAGCTGCGACATAATGGCTTCTGTTGTGAGGCCAGCTTTCCTCTGACAATGCTCTCTAGGATTTTACACAATGGCTCAAGCGCCAAATATAAGCATACATAATTGTATGCAATCCTGTTCGCTGGTATTAGACGTGCCTCTATAAATTAAGTCTCAAGATGACCAGAATCAGGTCAGAAGGCAAGAATCAGGGGAGGCTGAAGTGGGCGATCAAAAACCCGAAACTGAAGGCTATGTTGGCCAGTCTGTGCGGACCATTGAAGGGCGCGCACCCATCATGGGCAAGGCGACCTATACCAATGACATAAACTTCCCCGGACAGTTGCATGCTCATATTCTGCGCAGTCCTCACGCTGCAGCGAATATTAAGAGCATTGATACGTCGGGTGCCGAAAAAGTGGCGGGCGTTGTGCGTGTGGTTACGGGTGCGCAAGCAGCTGAGTACATAGACCCCATTCCTCACTATATCGACCCAGCCGTCTTTGGCGGTCGCAGCGCCACAATTCGTTGCCTGGCACTAGATCATGTGTGGTGTTTCGGTCAGCCCGTCGCCGTTGTTGTTGCAGAAGACAAACGCACGGCGCGGTATGCGGTTTCTCGCATTGTTGTTGACTACGAAGTCACGACCCCCGTTATCGATGCGGAAGACGCGTTAAAGGATGATTCACCGATGGTTGTTCCAGGTTGGGACGCCAACATGATTATGCAAATCCCTTTTGGTGGTGGCGATGTAGCGAAGGCTTTCTCTTCGGCCGACCGAGTCGTTAAAACAGATGTGAAGGTTCATCGTTTTTCGACTCAGCCGATCGAAACACGCACTTATAATGCTGTGTACGAGGCCGGCACTGAAAGTCTCACTCTCTATGGGACGGTTCAGAATCCGCATCCTCTACGTCACGTCCTATCTAAAATTCTACGCATGCCTGAGAACAAAATTCGCGTGCATGCGCCGGTTATCGGCGGTGCTTTTGGCATGAAGATGCACGGCCATCCCGAAGAGGGGCTGGTTTGCTTTTTGTCCAAGCTGATTGGGCAGCCGGTGCAGTGGGTGGAAGACCGTGAGGAATGCTTGCTCATCGGGGCGCGTGAGCAGGTCCACTCAGTTGAACTGGCGGTCACGAAAGACGGTATGATTTTAGGTCTTCGCGACCACTATCTTGCGAACACGGGCGCGCCATCATCCTGCCCCGGCTGGGGAATGGCGATGTTAACTGGTCTGACAATGCCTGGGCCGTACTCGGTTCAAAACCTTGATGTTCAGCTGTCGGCCGTGGTGACGAACAAGCCGGGTTGGAATGCCTCACGGGGCTACGGCAAAGAAGTGACGGCGTTGGCCCTAGAACTCTCTGTTGATAATGCGGCTCGCGAATTGGGTCTCGATCCTGTCGATATGCGCATAAAGAACTTTATCAAGAAAGACCAATTCCCTTACGACAGTCCTACGGGCCTTATTTATGACTCCGGTGATTACGAAGGCGTCATGCGAAAGGCCATGGACATCATCGGCTATGAAGACTGGAAGAAGCAGCAAGAAGAAGCACGTGAAGAAGGGCGCTACATCGGTATAGGCGTTGGGTTTGAGTTAACCCCTGAAGGTGGAACTCTGCCGGGTACGCTTGTCGCGGGTTATGATTCGTCTACTGTTCGGGTTGCTCCGGATGGGTCGGTGCGCATTTTGACCGGTGTAACCACCCCAGGTTCCGGTAACCCGACCGGTATTGCACAAATCGTTGCCGATGAACTGGGTGTTCGCTTGGATACTATTGAAGTGGTTCAGGGTGATACAACAACGTGCCCCTATGGATTCGGGAACTCCTCCGGACGATCAACGATCGTCGGCGGCGGTTCTGCCGCAAAGGCAGCCATAGAGGTGCGCGAGAAGATCATTAAGGTTGCGGCGGCTCTTATGGAGGTGGGCGAAAGCTCGGTCACCATGAAAGACGGCATTATCGTATCCGGCGACAAGACGATCGGTCTCGAAGAGGTGTGTTACGCCTGTTACACGCGGGCTTACGACGTCGGTTCAGTCATTGATCCACCGTTGGAAGCGACCGCTATGTTTAAACCGGGGTTGGTCCGGCATACGCCCAACGAAAAAGGGCAAATTAATCCCTATCCAAGCTATTCGAACGCGGCCTACGTTGCGATCAGCGAAGTCGACGTCAATACAGGCGAAGTAAAGCTTCTGAAGTTTTCCGTCGCGCACGACTGCGGCAACGTCATCAACCCCATTTTGGTTGAGGGCCAGGCGTGCGGTGCAATCATGTTTGGCATTGGCGCTGCGATGGCCGAGAACATTACGTTCGATGAGAACGGCAGGCAGTTGACCAAGAACTTTATGGACTACGTCATGCCACGTATCGGCGATGTGCCGCCGATCACCCTGGCCCACCACGATAGCCCAAACCCGGTTAACTATAAGGGACTAAAGGGTGCCGGTGAGGCCGGTGTTGGTGGGTCTGCCGCTGCTGTCGTTAACTCCGTGAACAATGCGTTGTCACCCTTCGGTGTGATGATGACTGAAACGCCACTGACTGCACCACGGGTTTGGTCAGCAATACAGGAAGCTAAGAAAGCGCAACCCCAGCGCAAGGTGGCTTAGTTATGAGTTTGTATCCTGCGTTTGCACGTCCCCGTGACCTTGGGCAGGCTGCTGAGATCATGGGCAGTTTATCCACGGGTGCGATGATCATTGCTGGTGGCCAGGAGGTTATGCCAAGCGTCAACTATGGCGCGTTGATGCCAGAGGTCTATATAGACGTCGGGCAGATTACCGCATTGAAAGGCATCAGTGAGGAAAACGGGGCAATACAGATCGGTTCATTCACTGTGCATCGTGATGTTCAACAAAGTGACGTCATCCAGAATAATTTGCCCTTGCTGTCCTATGCCGCGGCGCAAATTGGCGGCGGCATGCAGGTGCACAACCGGGGCACAATTGGCGGCAATATCGTTTCCATGCACCCGTTATATGACATTCTTCCATCACTTCTGGCTTTAGGCGCAGATGTAGACATTCTAAAAGACGGTGAAGAGCAACGCATGGCGTTGGCTGATCTCATGAAAGACGCAAGCCACGGCCTCGGTAGTGAATCATTGCTGGTGCGGGTTCTACTTAAGCCCATGACACCAGACGCCGGATGGGCTTATGAGAAGCTTAAAATCACCGCTGGAGGGTATGGGTCAGCAAACGCTGCTGCGATCGTCACCCTTGATAGCGATAAGATAACGAGCCTGCGCATCATAGTCGGCGCCGTGTCGGCACTGCCTGTTGATATATCAGATGCGTTAAGCGATTACCGCGGACAGGCGTGGTCTGAACATCTCGCCGAAGAGATTGAAGCCAAGGCGTCTGCGGCAATCAAAGAACCTTTGTCGGACCACCAGGGCGACGGAGATTGGCGGAGAGCCATGGCGGGCGTTATGGCTCGCCGTGCCATCGAAGCCGCAGTAAAACGAGCCGGGTAAGGGGGCGCGAACTATGGAAGATATGTTGGAAGATACCGTTCTCGTCAATTTGCGTATCAACGGAAGGCTTCATGAACTGGAAATCCCAGCGCACAAATCGCTGTTGGATCTCCTGCGAGAGGACCTCAACCTGACCGGCACCCATATGGGTTGTATGACCGGCCATTGCGGCGCATGCACAGTCTCGATCGACGGCAGGGTTGCTAAATCTTGCATAACGCTTGCTGCGACCCTGGGCCGAGCGAAGATCACGACCATTGAAGGGCTAACCCAAGACGACGGTACGCTCAGTGCACTTCAACAAGCCTTTTGGGACAACGCCGGGTTTCAATGTGGGTATTGTGCGCCTGGCATGCTGTTGTGCACGGTTGAGCTGCTGGAAACAAATCCCGATCCGAGTGACGCGGATATCGATACGGCTCTAGCGGGAAACTTGTGCCGCTGTACTGGATACCAAAGCATTCGCCGGGCCGTTAAAGCGGCAATCACCACTACCAAGGAAGGCGCGCCTCAGGCTGCCGAATAGAGGGAGAACGCATCATGCCTTTTAGGTCGAAATCGATTGTGAGACTCCACTGATCGTCGGTCATCGCGCTTAGTGGAATTGTTTTTGGCGATGCCTGCGTTGCAGACCAGTGTGGTAATTGGGCCGTATGACTCCTCTACGCCTGCAATCACCGTATTCACTTGGTCCGTATCGGTGACATTCATTTCGTGAAATTCAGCGTCGGCGCCCGAGCCTGTTAGCGCGCTGACCACGCGGGTTCCTTCATCTACAAGAACGTCCGTAACAATCACCCGATATCTAGCCTCTGCGAACGCTTCGGCCATACCCTTACCGATTCCAATCCCCTCCCCGGAAATAAAAACCGTCGATTTGCTCATTTAAGATACTCCCCCACCAAGTTATTTTGCGTACTAGAATGCATACGATTTTGAGCAATACCGAATCGCTAGGTGCTGCATGGCGATGTTCTAGGGAAGAGGAAGGCAATGATTACAAAAGGATATGCGAACTGCTCCGAGGGTCAGGTGCATTATCGGGAAGCCGGTTTAGCTGACAAACCGGTGATTTGTTTTTTCCATCAGACGGCAAGTTCAGGCGCTATGTTTGAAAAGGTTATGCTGCTGCTAGCCAACGATTATCACTGCTATGCGTTCGACTCACCTGGGTTTGGAGGGTCTTATCAGCCCAAAGCAATTCCGGAGATTGGATTCCTCTCAGACCGCTTGTTGGAGGCGATCGAAGACCTAGGAATCACGACCTTTCACGCTTGTGGACATCATACGGGCGGGTGCATCGCAATGGAGATGCCGGGAAAGGCGCCAGAGAATGTCTCTAGTCTTTCAGTCATTGGCCCAGTGTTAGTCAATGAAGAAGAGAAGCACGAGTACATGAAAACTTTTGTGCAGCCCTTCAAGATAGAACCCACCGGAGAATTTCTAGAAACAGCCTGGGGATACCTCAAGATGATTGGTGCCTCAACGACACTGGACCTCCATAATCGTGAAATGGTTGATCACCTAATTGCACATGAAACCATGCCTATGGCGTTTACGGCGGTTTGGAATCAAGACGTTGAGGCGTTGTATAAATCGATTTCTTGTCCCTTGATGATCATGTGCTCTAAGGACGATGTGTTGTGGCCGCTTTTTGAGCGTGCGGGTGAGATGCGCCCTGATGCTAGGCAGTGCATCGTCGGTGGTGCGGATTACCAACCAGACAATGATCCGGAAAGCGTTGTTAAGGGCTTGCAGGAATTCTACGCGGAACTTGCCTAGTTCGCCGCTACTGCAAAAGCCTGCTTTGAAAAGTTTTTTCTATTAAGGGTTGATTCGTCTTCCTGCCTGAATGATAGACAGCTGCTCCTACTCTTCCGGCTAGAGTGAGCAGATAACTCTTTTCGAATACTGCACCATCAGTGCATCACCTAAGTTTTATGCAAAACTACAACAACGCACTAACGCTCTGAATAGTAATGATTTAGCGGAGTTAGATGAACGGCAGGCCCCTTCCTGAAGTCTTCGGTCCCTGCGCGGCACGCAAGTACTACGCCAAAAATTCAGGCGTGCCCTCTTTTTCACGGAGGCGTATCTTTTTCTTGCCACGGCGGTAATAAACAACGGGCTTCCCGCGTCGACTAACGGTGCGGTAGCAGTCGGACAATTTTATGCGGGGTCCATTCGGACACTTTGCCCTGCTTCGCTAGGCCAAGCCAAGTGTCAAGATCAGAGCAGCCCCCATATTTCCGATGTATATGTGTTTACCATATTAGGGCGCAGATACTCCTTACGGTGCTTCAAAAATAGCGACGTCGTATACGCCGGTGTTGTCGCGTAAAGGTTTTATATCCTCCTGATATTCACTTGAATTCCAATACGATTGAGCGGCTTCCACGGATGGCCATTTGGAAACTACCACAACGCGATCATTAAAAATTTCACCTTCACAGTTCGTGACCGGCTCTCCCCGAATCACATACTCAGCCCCGAGCTTTGCCGTTAGGGCCGCGGCGAGGTCGGCATATTTCTGAAAGTTTTCGGTCCAATCATCAACTCTAGCTATAGAAACTACATAACCAGCCATAAGTCTCTCCCTGTAGGTTAGAAAACAAGCCTACGCCTAACTCTTTAAAAGGACTAGCCAATGGTGTGCAACGCCTCTCTAATAGAATTGACAGAGTGGTTGGCGCATACCGCTGCCGGTGCGTCATGTGTAACTCTTGCCGGCAAAGCTCAAGGCTCAAACGTGGGCGATGCGCATAGATGGAGACTAAATTTATACTTTGCGCGTTAAACAAATGAACGTCTGAGGAAAAGTTTTTCGTGACTGAGTTCTGGCAGGCCATCAAAGGGCACCCCCTTAAAATCTTTGCGATTTGCCTGTTCGGGCTCGTCCTATCGAACCTGGATCAGTCTTTTTTCGGCTACGCTATACCGGGGATCATGGCGGAATTCGAAGTCGGGATCGACATCATCGGCTGGGTGTTGTCGGTCTCCTTCATGGTTGCTGCCATGATGATGGTTGTGATCGGCGTGGCCGCAGACCATTACGGTCGAAGCAGGGTGTTTGCCGTCTGCCTCATTCTCCCTGCCTTCCTGGTCGGGCTACACGCCTTCGCTCCGGACATTGTATCGCTGACGATGCTCCGCGCATTGGCATTTGGGCTCACTGTTTCGATGATCCCCTTGGCGACCACCTACACGTCAGAGGTGTCGCCCGACCGGTATCGAGGGTTGTTGGCCGGATTATTACAAGTCGCTTATCCAATTGGCTGGTTTCTCGCATCCGTGATATCAGTTCCGATTCTGGCTGCATATTCATGGCGGGAGATGTTTCTGCCCGCGTTTCTGATCATTCCCGTGGCCATCGTGGTTTCACGTTTTCTCTCGGAAAGCCAAAGATTCATTGGCCTGCAGCAGACCGTCGAGTCCGAAGAAAAAGTACATTGGGCGGGGCACATCAAAACCCTGACCGAGCCTGTGTTCCGACGGCGCGTCGCGTTGTGCGCAGCAATGTTGTTCCTGCATGGCGGTGCTTATGCCGGCACCGCATTCTATTTCCCAACATTTCTGACCGAGACACGCGGGTACACAGAGGAAGTTGCCGTGGGGATAACCGGCCTGTCTTATGGCATCGGTGCTGTGGGCTATATTGCCGCGGCGATCATAGGAGAGTTTTTTCTCACCCGTCGAAACACCATTGCGCTGTGGATGGCGATCGGCACGCTCGCCTTCCTGGGGTTTGTTTGGCTCGGCGGGACACCAGCCACTGATATCTTCTGGTTTGCCGTCATGAGTGTGTTTTTTTACGGGGCCATTGCGGTTGCATTGCCTTTGGTCGCCGAAATGTTTCCGACCAAAGCCCGGGCCACTGCTACGGCAGTTTGCGGCGCCGCGGCGCAAGTCGGTTTTGCCACCTATCCCGTTTTTGTCGCCCAGCTGGTTGAACCCCTTGGGTGGAATTGGGCGTTCACCGTGGTGGTCGTACCGTCCTTGGCGCTGGCCGTGGCAGCTACCCTTGGTTTGCAAAACCTCAAATCGGGCATGACCCTCGAAGAGACATCGAGGCAGGCCTGACCGTAAATTTCGCATCAGCTAAGGCACGCTATATTGAGGGCTCGTCTATGATCTCCAACCTTGTTGTGCCAGAAGGAATCCGATGACTCACTCAGCCCTAACGTCGCCCGCCTGCATGACATACGCCTGTTCGGACCCCCAGCGCATGGCGGCATCTGTGGTGGACGTTTATGGATTGGAAACGCTATGCGAAGGCGTTGTCGACAGTCACCTTGAGTCGCTCTGGGGCATTGCACCAGACAGCGCTGGAAAATCTTTTGCCGTCCTCCGCTCCCCTGGGTCCGACCGGGGCATGATTCGGGTCGTCGCCGGACAAGACCGCAAACACCCCACACCCATGGGCACCCGTTGGAGCGGTGTTGAGTTCGTGGTCATGGAAGATATCGAGGGGTTGTACGACAAACTCGAAGCGCATCCGGATTTTGTCGTCGGCCGGCCACTCAAGACCATCGACCTCACCGACGCCGGGGCAAATATTCATACCTATTTCTATGTCTACCCGCCCGGCGGCACGTATTTCGTGATGACCATGGCAAGAAGCAAAGCTCGGGATTACGATTTCCCGACCTCCCCCAACCCGGTCGGACATATCTTCGATATCCATATGGACGTCGTCAAAGACGGCCCCAGCCGGGGCTTTTTTGAGGATACCCTGGGTCTCGTCGCGGTCTTCGACGAGGACACCACCGAAGGTTTGTTCTACGAGACCTGGGATATGCCACCGGATTCTCCAGCCAAACTGACGGTCTTCAAGGGAGACGCACCGAAATACGGTCTGGACGGTATCGAAATGCGAACCTTCGAACGCAGGGTCATGGACCCGCTTCCAGCAGTCGCAGACAAATTTGATCCCGGTTGTTGTATGGCCACGTACGCCTGCACCGATATAGATTCCGTGTTCCGTTCAGTGTCCGAAAGCAAACTGGCGACCGTGCTGTCCGAACCACAATCCGTCCGTGCCGAACCGTACGCTGGAGCCAGGGCTTTCACCTTCCTCGGCCCTGAAAACCAGCGCATGGAAATCTGCGAGAAGATGTGGGGGTGAAACGCTGTGTCGTCCTAGTAGTCTTTGGAAAGCCAACTGCCTGCACCGTATATTGAGCATGATAAATTTCAAAAGGTAGCGAAACACCGTTTGCGAATGACTCCAGAGGCTCGTTTCTGCTACCTTAAAGCGCAGTACCGTTCTCGATAGGTCCAACCTCGAAGGAGCACCAAACATGTCAAATCGCATTTACCCTCGATCAGTCGCCGCCGCAGCGATGGGCGTCGCCGCGTTCCTATTCACGCCGGCCTTGGCCGATGAACTTGGTCGCGGAACTTCCGTCGACGACTGGAAAGGCTATGGCGTTCTCAAGGGCGGCAAGGGGTATGTTGCAGCGCCCATGGGCCAGCTGCACTACCGGGACATCGGCCCGCGTGACGATCCGAACCCAATCATCCTTCTCCATCAATCACCGATGTCGATGATCCAGTGGGCAGGCGTGCAGAATGCTTTGGCAGAGATGGGCATCCGCTCCATTACCGTTGACACGCCCGGATACGGTCTGTCTGACCCGCCCAACACGCAACCATCGATCAGGGATTATGCCGATAATCTCGTGGGACTGCTGGATGCTCTGAACCTGGACAAGGTCGTCATAGGTGGCCACCACACCGGCGCCCATATCGCTGCATCCTTCACCGCCAACCATAGTGACCGGGTAAAAGCGCTTGTGATGCATGGCGCTGCGGCAATGACGGCCGAGGAAGCCGAGGCCTATCTTTCGAATCCAAACCGCAAGCCGCGCACACCGATGGCGGATGGATCACACTTGTCGCGGGGCTTTAACCCGAGCAACCCGGAACGGCAGGCGATCCTTGACGGAAAAACCTGGACGATCCTCAACAGCTTCATGCAGGGCCCGGACATTGGCCACTGGGCAGCGTTCCACTACGACATGATGCCGGATATCGCGAAGATTAAGGGTCCAGTGCTTCTGCTGACGGATACGAGCGATCCGGTCACCAATATGGACAAACGGCTGTCGGCTGCGCGTCCCGACTTCAAGTACGTTGAATTCTCGAAAGGCGATCTACTCGAGTTCATGGCCGACCCCAAACGCTGGGCAGAAATCGTTGCTGGCTTCATGGCGACTGTCGATAAACAACAAGATACAGCGAGCCTTGATCGCTAACGTCTGGCGGGCGACGGTATAGTAGTCCGTGCCATGATTTCACGCGTTCTAGCCGTCAGCCTAAGTTTTCTGACAATGCCGGTGGGAGAGGGGAGAAACCTGTCTCTAAGCCTGAGACTGGTTGGCTGGGGCGGCAGGGATCGAACCTGCGAATGCCGATACCAAAAACCGGTGCCTTACCACTTGGCTACGCCCCACCAGGAATCGGGCGGACCATAAGGGAAAATGGCCGTTCCCGCAACGCTCCAAAAGCCACCAAATGGCGTCCGTTCGACGAATCTCCGGTACGGGGTTTATAGGGCTTGCAAGGCCTCTATAAATCTGCCCGGAGTCAGGATTTGCGGCTGCACACGGGGCTCGCCCTGCCGGTCATACAGCACATAAAGTGGCACACCAGAGCGTCCGAAGGATTCTAGCGCAGCCGTAATTGCTGGGTCGCGGTTGGTCCAATCGGCTTTGAGGTGCACCACCCCTTTGCCTTCAAGTGCGTCCTGTACGTTATCGTTGGAGAGCACGGCTCGTTCATTGACCAGACACGTGATGCACCAGGCCGCCGTGAAATTCACAAACGCTGGTGTTCCCGATGAGTTCAATTCCTTCAACCGCGTTGGCGTATAAGCCTCCCAGTTTGCGTTGGCAGACGACGCCTGCGCCGTCCCCGGTTGCGGTGGTGTGGGTATGCTTGCCATCACGAAGGCTCCAATGAGCGCCGCTGCGGCAAATCCCATCGCAGTTAAGCGGCCCCGGCCTTCTCCCGGCGCGCGACCGAGCAGCCATGCGCTAAAAGCAATGAGCACCAAACCGGTCAGTGTTGCGGCAAAGCCCATGGGGTCGGCTTGTTGTGCGACCACCCATATCAGCCAGGCTGCGGCGCCATACATGGGAAAGGCCAGAACTTGCTTAAACGTCTCCATCCAATCGCCGGGTTTGGGGAGTGCGCGGGCCATCGCTGGCACAAATCCGATCAGCAGAAATGGTGCCGCCAGTCCAAGTGCTAGACTTTCGAATACAACAAGCACGATGAACGGTGGCTGAGTGAGAGCATAGCCCATGGCCGGCGCCATGAACGGCGCTGTGCACGGGGTGGCGACAACGGCAGCGAGGACTCCTGTGAGAAAAGACCCCATCGGTCCGTCACCTTTTATCAAACCCGATCCCACCCCCATCAAGCCGGTGCCGATGTTGAACACGCCCGATAAACTTAGTCCGACAGCCAGCATGATGTACGCCAATACGGTGACAAAACTGGGTGACTGCAACTGGAAACCCCAGCCCAAACTTTCTCCGCCCGCCTTCAACGCAAGCAGTGTGGCAACCACCACTCCGAATGACGCCAACACGCCGGCCGAATACGCCACGGCATCGCGTCTGTTGGTGGAGGCGTCGCCAGCGTGTCTCACCACGGCCAGGGCCTTTATGGATAGAACGGGCAACACGCAGGGCATCAGGTTCAAGAGCAGGCCGCCGATAAAAGCGAATAACAAAGCTGCGATCAGTCCGATATCGGCTACGCTGGCCACAGCGTTGGTGACTGGCATGACACCTAGAGTCATCGGTGCATTTTCAAAAGCGAAGGCGCGCAGTGCGTTGCCTGTGCCAATGGTGATGAGGCCGCCAAGTTTGGCTTCCACGTCCGGGTCTGGAACAGTGGCCACGTCGATGAGAAACCCTGTCGCGGTTGGGGTGATCACCTGCTCGGCTGTGTTGTCTATTAAGTAAGTGGCATAAGGATAAAAGACGATTTCGCCGTCGGGCACATCAGCCCATTCCGCCGTAACGACCAGGGAGTCATCGTTAACCGTGGCGCTGAGCGGCCCGGGCACCGGTTCGGGCAGCGTTGTAGCAATATTCATAAGATGCGCGCCATCAAGCGTAGACGCACGCGGCGCGGAAGGATCAACGGTCATGCGAATTGCAAAGGAACCGTCTTCCGGCACGCAGATGTCGGCGCAAACGAGCCACGTCGCACGGGCCATGACCATTGCCGATCCCGTTGGTGCATCTTCAGCAATGGAGAGACGTGCCAATAGGGTCACATCATCGCTGTAGCCAAAGTTCATCAGCGTGCCGTAAGGCTGGCGTTCCGGTGTTGGCCATTGAATGGGACCGGCGGCGATACCTTCTGGCAGTGACCACTCGATCATAGTCGGCAAACCAGAGTCGCCGGGGTTGCGCCAATAGCTGTGCCAGCCCTCGGCCATTTCCAGACGCAAGCCAACCCAAATCGTTTCACCCGGGGCGAGGGAGGGGCGTTCGGCCATTAAAGTTGCGGTAACCCGCTCTGTCGTCACCGTGGACTGAACCGGCAACTGCGCCTGGGCGCTCGGCGAGAGCCACAGGGCGACGAAGAGGGCGATGCCTACGCAAGTGCTTATATATTTCATGGACGGGACTCTAGTGCTCCTTGAAGGTGGTTCAAGTCACGAGCGCGGGAGAGCTAATTTTAGCAGCTTTTGGGCACCGGCGCTTGTGTCTTAATGGATTTCATGGTCAGGCGGAGAAACTAGGCGTGTGGCGCGGACCCACCATTCCGATTTCCCCCCTGCCAAGGCTTTGGCTACGGTTTGGGCTTCAGATTCTGACGCAAAAAGGCCGAAACAGGTCGGTCCCGAGCCGCTCATGCGCGCCAGAAGACAGTCGGGTGCCGCGCTTATTACGGCAAGCACTTCGGCAATCACCGGTGCGATGGACAAGGCTGCGTCCGTCAGACTGTTTTCCCGCGACGCCAGGAATTCTATGAATTCGTCCACTGAGGGTGACCAAGTTGGACCGGCGCCACTTTGGATTTCCGGCTTCTTAAGCTGCCCAGAGAACGCTTGAAATACCTTGGCTGTGGAAACCGGAATGCCCGGATTGACCAGAACCATCCATAAATCAGGCCAAGATGGCGCCGGTATAACACGTTCGCCAATTCCCCATACCCACGCCGCACGTCCGAAACGGCACACCGGCACATCGGCGCCAAGCCCCGCGGCCAAGGTCGCGTCTTCAATAGGAACAGTAGAGGTGATGTTCCAAAGCGTCTCACATCCTTGCACAGTTGCCGCAGCATCGGCTGAGCCACCACCCAATCCGGCGGCAACGGGGATGTGTTTTTCGAGTGCAAAGTGCGCGCCCCTCGTTCCGTTCACGTGATCTTTAACCAAACGGGCCGCGCGAATGATGAGATTATCGTCAGAGTCTGTCAGGGCTTTCTGTTCAGGGCCGGATACATCCAGCGAAATGTCATCTGATGCTGTCAGTGTAATGTGATCTGCAATTTCTGTGAATCCGACAAGGGACTCAAGCAAATGAAAACCGTCATCTCGCCGCCCAACGATGTGGAGAGCTAGATTAACCTTGGCGGCAGCGGCCACTGTCACGGTATCCGCCATAATTCAAACTCAGTTTTGCGCGAGGCCGCGGAGCATCTTTTCGCGAATATCTTCCGCTTGATCCGTTTCTGGTTCCATAGAGAGGGCGCGCCGCCACTGGAACCTGGCTTCGGATTCCCTCCCCACCTTCCAGTAGGCATCGCCTAAATGCTCATTGATGGTTGGGTCTGAAGGGTTCATCGCCACGGCCCGTTCAAGCTGGGCAACGGCGTTGTCGTACTCGCCCATTAGGAACATGGCCCAGCCGAGACTGTCGATAATGTATCCGTCCTGCGGCTTCTTACTGAGTGCTAATTCAATCATCTCTCTGGCTTCGGTCACGTTCTTGCCGCGGTCAAGCCAGGAGTATCCAAGATAATTAAGAACGCTTGCCTCTTCAGGGTTAAGCTTTAGCGCGCGTTTGAAATCATCTTCTGCCCGGTCCCACATCTGTGCGCGTTCCAAAGCGATGCCGCGGGTGAAATGCATGGCCCAGCTTTCCGGCGCGCCGTTTGGGTAGCGCTCGAAGGCGCGGTCATACACGTCGACCGCTTCCGCAAAGCGTTCACGGTTACGCAGGATGTCACCCACGGACACCAGAGGTTCCGGCAGAGTTGGCCGCCGGCGTGCCAGGTCTTCCAGAAGATCAATGGCTTCGTCGGTTTTGTCATCGCGTTCCAAGTTTTCAGCGAGGCGCAAACGAGCAACCAGGTAGCCAGGCTCGTCCCGCTTAATGCTGCGCAGCATGTCATTGGCGGAATCATATTGACCCCAGTTTGACATGGCGTCTGCGATTTCACGGCGGAGCAAATTCAGATCCGGATTAAGGTGCAAAGCAAGGTGGGCGTAGATAAGAGATGTCTGTGTGCCAAAAGAGCGGCGCGCCGTAGCCATGCGCGTACGGGTAATTGAGTATAGCGCTTCGGCCATGCCCATCTGCGCCGTTACTGCCTCGGGCGCTTGCTTTGGATCTTCGTATTTTGTTAGGTAGGCTGCCCAAATAATGGAATTCCGTTGTTCGCGGAAGCGGGCGACGGCAGCGACAGCTTCGTCGCTCTTACCCAAGCGATGCAATCCCTCAGCCACAACTCGCAGAACCGAAAGTGGTTGAGTGTTCACCGTTTCGGCAAGCGCCCGGTAATACACCAGCGCTGCTTCATCACGGCCGTAATACTCATTCATCATGCCTGACATCATGGCGTAAAGGACGCGCCACTCCGCCCGCCCTTCATAGGGCGCCAGTGTTGCCAATGCTTTTGAGTAATCGGTGATCGGCGCACGTGCCCAAGCCCGCACTAAAGGTAACGACAATCCAATATTGTTGGGGCCGGAAATGCCCTCAATCAGGGTAGCGGCTTCTTGAAAACGGCCAACACCATAGTGGGTTGTGGCAATCAGCAGCGGCGCAAGAGACAAGCTTGGACGATCACTGTATGCGGATTCCGCATAGGGCAAGGCTCCCTCGATATCTCCCGACTGGGCCTTTTGTAAAAAGGCCCGGAACACCATGCTGCGGTTTTCCGGGTCAATCTTTAACGCTTCATCCAAATAAAACGCTGCTGCTTCAGAGTCGTTCACCGCTTGGGCGTGAATGGCTGACAGGTACGATGCCGCCAAGCCCGTTGGCTCAGACTCGGCAAAAACCGGGGCTGTCGCAAGGGTGAGGGCAGCGATGCCTGCTAGGGTCGAAGCTGCGAAAGATCGAATCTGGGTCATGCCTCTATCATAAGGGGCAAATGGCCACCAAAAAACCCGTATTCCGCCCGTGGCGCCTCACCACCTCGTTACATTGTGGCTCTTCACCAGGGTGTGGCTTAGCACATTACATATTGGGGTAGTTGGGCCCGCCACCGCCTTGAGGCACGGTCCAGGTGATGTTGTGGCTGGGGTCTTTAATATCGCAGGTCTTACAGTGGACGCAGTTCTGGGCGTTGATCTGGAACCGTTTGCCACTTCCGGCATCGTCATTCACCACTTCATAGACCCCTGCGGGACAATACCGCTGGGCCGGCTCATCCCATTCGGGCAGATTTTTGGTGATGGGCAGAGCTTCGTCACTGAGTTTGAGATGGGCCGGCTGGTTTTCTTCGTGATTGGTGCTTGAAATGAACACCGAGCTCAATTTGTCGAAAGAAATCTGACCGTCGGGTTTTGGGTAGGCAATGGGTTTTTTTTGGGCGGCTGGCAGCAGTGTATCTGCATCCCGTTTTCCGTGCTTCAGTGTAAAAGGCAGTCCGATACCCAGGTTGTTCATCCACATGTCGGCGCCACCAAGTATCAGCCCACCCAATGTGCCCAGCTTGCTCCACAAAGGCTTCACGTTACGCACGCGCTTGAGGTCTTTGTAAATCCATGACGAGGTGTACGCTTCACCATAAGCTGTCAATTCATCACCGCTGCGCGCAGCTTCAAGCGCATCGTAAACCGCTTCTGCGGCCAGCATGCCAGACTTCATAGCGTTGTGGCTGCCTTTGATGCGCGGCAGATTGACAAATCCCGCCGAACATCCAATCAACGCGCCGCCGGGGAAGGTTAGCTTAGGTACCGATTGAAGACCGCCTTCAGTAATCGCTCGTGCGCCGTAGGAAATACGACGCCCGCCTTCAAGAATAGGTTTGATCTTCGGGTGATGTTTGAATCGCTGAAATTCATCGAACGGGGAAAGATGCGGATTCTTGTAATTGAGATGGACAACAAACCCGATGGCCACCTGATTGTCTCCTAAGTGATACATGAACGATCCGCCGCCGGTATCGCTAGAGAGTGGCCATCCCATGGTGTGAGTCACCTGACCGGGCGTGTGGTTTTCGGGTTTTACTTCCCACAGCTCTTTGAGGCCAATGCCAAATTTGGGAACGTCGGAGTCTTTATCTAATTCAAATTTAGTAATGATCTCTTTGGCGAGGGAGCCGCGTACGCCTTCCGCGATAAATGTGTATTTCCCGAGGAGCTCAATGCCCGGCTCAAACATATCGGTCTTTTCGCCGTCTTTGCCGATGCCCATGTCGCCGGTAGCAACGCCACGCACGGCGCCATCATCCGAATAGAGTACTTCCGAACCAGCAAACCCCGGATATATTTCAACGCCGAGGGCCTCGGCTTGCTCCGCCAGCCAGCGGCATACATTACCGAGGCTGACAAGATACGCACCGTGATTGTTCATTAGCGGTGGCATGATGAAGTTAGGAATCCGAAGTCCCCCGCCCTTTGATAAGAAATAAAATCGGTCTTCACTCACTTCGGTATCCAGTGGCGCGCCTCTTTCTTTCCAGTCGGTAATAAGCTCGTTCAATCCAATAGGGTCGACCACCGCGCCAGAGAGAATGTGGGCGCCTATCTCCGAGCCTTTTTCCAGCACACAAACGGAAACGTCCCGGCCTTTCTCAGCCTCAAGTTGCTTGAGCCGGATGGCCGCTGATAGCCCCGCCGGTCCACCACCGACAATGACCACATCGAATTCCATCGCTTCCCGTTCCATGCCCTATATCCTTCGTTCCGGCAAATCACTCTGTGCGGCAACATACCTGTTCAGCCCATATGTGGTCTATGTATATGGTGCTCCATATATGGTTCGTCACGCCGGGACATGCTAAGCCTAGTGGCATGACCAGCGAGGTACCTGCCGAGAATATTAGCCTAGACGCCGTGCTCCGGTTTTACCTGGGGTCCGGAGTTGATGAGGCCATCGGCGAAGAACCGCTCGACCGATATACCCTCTCAAAAAAACAGCCCACGGCCGCTTCACCTGTAGCTCAGGCCGTGCCTGCTACGGACCGGCCTGCACGCCTGTCCGCGTCAGGTGCAGTTACACCCACTACAGCACCGCCAAATCCCGACGCCCAAACCGCGGCCGTCGCTGCGGCAGCGGCAAACACCCTGGCGGACCTGCGAGCGGCGTTGGAAGCCTTTGACGGCTGCGCGCTGAAAGCAACGGCCAAGTCGACCGTCTTTGCTGACGGCAACCCGGACTCACAACTCATGGTCATCGGCGAGGCGCCGGGTGGCGATGAAGACCGCCAAGGCCTGCCCTTTGTCGGTGTGTCCGGCAAGCTGTTGGACCGCATGCTCGAGTCCATCGGTTTCATGCGCGACAATGTTTACATGTCTAACATTATTCCGTGGCGACCACCGGGCAATCGCAAACCCACACCGGAAGAGGTTGGTCTCTGTGTGCCCTTCATCGAACGCCATGTGGTTTTGGCAAAGCCGCAGGTCATTCTTATGGTCGGTGGCTTGTCAGCTAAAACGTTCTTCAATCGCACTGAAGGAATTACCCGGCTGCGTGGGCGCTGGGAAGAGGTGGCGTTGCCTGGCCTGGACTCATCAATCCCGGCCATGGCCACGTTCCATCCCGCGTATTTGCTCCGTTCACCCCAACAGAAACGCCTGGCCTGGCGCGACCTGCTGGAGGTTAAAGAAAAGCTGAAAAGTCTCGGGGGAGTGTGACTGTTATAACTTTCCCGTACGCTATACATATAAATAATTAAGCACACACAAGTAATGTGAGACCACAATGGCCGGTATCGACGAAAGCAAACCCTTTGTACCTATCAACATTGGTGTCCTCACGGTCACCGACAGCCGTACACTGGAAACGGACACGTCTGGCAAAATCCTCGCTGACCGTCTTACCGAAGCTGGGCACACGCTGGCCGAACGTAAGATAGTCAAAGATGAAGTGCCCGCCATCGTCGAACAACTTAATGCTTGGGCTGACGATGTGGGCGTTGACGTTGTCATCACCAATGGCGGAACGGGGCTGACGGGGCGCGATGTCACCCCGGAAGCGTTTGATCAGGTGTGTGAAAAAGAAATACCCGGCTTTGGTGAACTGTTCCGCTGGGTCAGTTTGAAATCCATCGGCACATCAACCGTACAATCCCGTGCTACCGCTGGTGTTGCTCGCGGTACTTATCTATTCGCACTCCCAGGCTCCAATGGAGCGGTCCAAGATGGTTGGGATGAAATTTTAAAGTTCCAGCTCGATATCCGCCACTCGCCTTGCAACTTCGTTGAGTTGATCCCGCGCTTACAGGAGAAGTAGTGCAGTATGCGTGCCCACGGCTGAACTGTGCCTCAGACCTCCCCCACCAAACGATTGGCTGTGCGGCGGATGATCATCAGCGCATCCGAGCTGCCGTTGGCTTCGCCTTTTTCAAAGTCGCCTTCGATCTGACCCATCTGATTTGTCACATAGGCAAAGCATATGACGGCCTTATTTCTGGCTGTCGCAAAGGCATACAAAGCGGCCGCCTCCATCTCGACGGCAAGGAGTCCACGTTCACGCATGGCCGCAACGGAGTCCGCGGTTTCCCGGAATGGTGCGTCGGTGGTCCATGTGGCACCACGCTGCATTGAAATGGAGAGATCGTCGAACGCTCCCGCCAGTCGCGATAGAAGTATTCCAGGTGCTTCACTGAAAAGAGCCGGCGGGCAATAATGATAGCTGGTACCTTCGTCACGGAGAGCCCGGTCGATCAGGACGAAATAGGGCGGGGGTTGCGTTGGCGCGATTTGACCGGCCGACGTCACGCTGATCAGTAGCTTGCAGCCAGAAGCAAACAGTTCCTCGGCGATCAAAACAGCAAAAGCAGCGCCAACAGCACAGCCAACGACGCCTATGGTGATGCCATCTTCCTCGAAGACGTAAAGGTCGGTGTGATAGCAGACCCAGCTATCATGCATTACCGCTCGGCCTTCGGCTTTGAGTTGGCGCAAGATGTCACCATCCGGATCAAGCAGGCAGGTCTGTGGAACAGAATCTATGTCTGCGTCTTTTTGCCGCCGTGCTTCGCGCAACAGGCTTTCTGGTGTGAATGCAGACGGCGCATCGAAATGCTTGTGGGCTAAGATCGGCGGCACGTTTCTGTCGCTGCCACTGTTACTACTCGTCACGGTCATCTCCACGCCACTTGCTGTCTGTTCAGAATACTTGTTCCTTCCGGTCAGCTTGAAGTAGTGGATGCTCTCTGTCTGTAGCTTTCTCCGTCATCCACGTCGCGCATCCGGTCCACCAGCGCGATGCGGCGGTGGGATAGGCCGTTAAGGGTATCGTTAAGCGCATGGGGTGTAGACCACCGTACGTTCTCGAAAGGATGATGTACTGGCCGCCGGTTGGCGAACCCCACCAGCCAAAAGCCGCCATCGGCAGCCGGCCCCAACACCACGTCAGATTGTCTCAGAGCTTTAAAGGCGCGTTGCACCTGAGTCTCTGTAACATCGGGTATGTCGCTGCCGATCAGAACCACAGGCGTTCCAAGCGGAAACGCCGTCAGCCCGCGTTCCATGCGCGGGCCGAGACCGCCCCGGCCCTGAGCAATGACCCCTGCTGACGCGGGCCACTGCCCAAGTGGCCGCATATCCCGGTCTGGGGTGACCTGCAGCCAGGTGTTCCATTGGCTGCTGCGGCCTAAGCGCTGAAGAGACGCTTTCAATGTTTGACGGTAAAACTGCCACGCTTGTAGGACGCCTATATCTCGTGCGAGCCGAGTTTTAACGGTGCCGAACCGGGGCGCCCGTGCCATGACAATAAGGATTGGTTTTGTCATCCGTATAGCTTCGCAATCCAGTGGGGCGGCAGGCCACATAAATAAAGAAAGAGACAAAAGAGATTGCGTGACGGTCTTGCCCACCAGCCGCCCCGCTTAAAGCGGGCCGCGGACGTCATCGCGGACGTTTCAAACATATGTACGTTTCTGCGGCCAACGCGTCTGATCAAATCTACGTCTTCCATCAGCGGCAGTGCGCGATAGCCGCCAACGGCTTCATACAATTTACGGTGTATCAGCAGACCCTGGTCACCGTAGGGTAGCCCGAGCCGTTGGCAGCGCCAGGCGACCATACGTTCGATCCGCTTCGCCTGGAGGCTCTCATCGTCAAGAGAAAACCGGAACGCCGCGATATGCTGACGGTTGCGTATATCGCCCATGAACGCTCGCGCTTCTGTTTCCCACCCCTTAGCCATCACCGTATCGGCGTGAACAAACAGCAACCAGTCTTTCGTTGCCGACAAGCCGCCGCGTTGTAGTTGTACGCCACGGCCCCGTTCAGCCGGGAGGATAGTCGCCTTATAGGCATAAGCTACAGTAACCGTTTCGTCGTCCGAGCCGCCATCGACAATGAAAATTTCTCTGCCATCCGGCCAGGACTGAAGAGCCTCCAGGCAAGACGGCAGCATTGCAGCCGCGTTGAGCGTCGGAATAACAATAGAGAGCGAGGGTGTGGCAGCGTCGGTCATGGCATCTCACGGTGGACGGCGGCATACTGCGGCAAGACTGTCATTCCCGCCACTGGAAACCAGTATAAAACATGCCTGACTTTGCCTTGGAGATTGAAGCCGGTGGCCGCATTGCGGGGATTGACGAAGCGGGGAGGGGGCCATGGGCCGGGCCTGTGGTAGCCGGAGCGGCGGTTTTGGATCGCGATACTCTGGAACAAGCGCTCGTGAATGGCCTTGATGATTCAAAAAAGCTGACCCATGCTAAACGCGTGGCCTTGTTTGAGGCGTTGGCCGCCAGTCCCGCAGCTGTCACCGGCATTGGTATGGCCTCTGTTGAAGAGATCGACACGGTGAACATTTTGCAGGCGACGCATTTGGCCATGGCCCGGGCGCTGGAAGACCTCGACACCTCTGTCGATCTTGCTTTGGTCGACGGTAACCGAACGCCGCCGCTGCCCTGTACGATGCAAACTGTTGTTAAAGGCGATAGAAAAAGCTTCTCCATCGCCGCTGCGTCCATCGTCGCCAAGGTCACGCGGGACCGGCTGATGGGTGAGCTTGCTCAACAGTATCCAGGCTATGGCTGGGAGACCAATCAAGGCTACGGCACCTTAGAGCATCGCGAAGCACTCAATCGCCTCGGCGTGACGCTTCATCACCGCAAGAGTTATGCGCCCGTTCAAGACGTCATTGAGCGGGCGGCACTGGATAAGCAGTGACCGATAAATACTCACCGTTGAGTCTAAACGGATGTAAGATGTGTTGAGGCTACTGGCCCAACTCTTAGATTATTTTCGTTCACACGAGACGGTTAAGCGCGTCTCTATAAGGGGCTACATTATGTGTGGGTCGTATTATGCATAAGCCATGGGACGTCATCATCATCGGCGCTGGGACAGTCGGTTTGCCGGCGGCTATCTTTGCTGCACAACGCAGCGACAAAATTCTGGTGCTAGATGCTGCGCCGGACATTGGTGGCACCCTTCATTTAAGTGGGGGGCAGATGAGCGCGGCGGGCACGCGCCTGCAACAGGAAAAAGGGATCGAAGATTCCCCAGCGCTACACTTCGAAGACGTTATGCGTATTTCGAAAAACACTGCCGACAGTGAATTAGTGGGCCTTGCTGTCAACAATGCGGCGGAAACAATGGACTGGTTGGAAACCATCGGTTTCCAGCCTCTGCCTGGGCATCCCGTGAAAGGTCAAGACCACGAACCCTATAGTGTCCAACGCTATGTCTGGGGCGCCGAGCTCGGCCAGTCGGTTCTAGCCGTGTTGAGGCCGCAATTTGAGGCCGTGGTTGAGAGCGGGCGCGTCACTCTCAAACTCAGCACACGGGCAACCCGGCTGGTGCAAGACGACAATGGTGCCGTCACCGGCGTGGTTACCAGCACGGACGGAGGAGCGGAGGAAACCTTTTCAGCGCGGTCCGTTGTGATTGCCGCGGGTGGGTACGTCGCCAATGCATCTCTGTACGAAGAACTTTCAGGACACCCGGCTTACGCAGATTATTGCTACCCCCATTGTGTAGGCGACGGCCTAACGCTTGGGTTGGCCGCGGGCGGCGTTTCCCGTGGCCGGGAACACTATCTTACCAGTTTTGGCTCGGTGATGCAGAGCTATGACGTGCCAAGCAAAGTGCGCTGTGATCTGGAACACTGGCCGGAACGACGTATGCCGTGGGAGATTTACGTCAACGTTCATGGTAAACGCTTCATTCGTGAAGACGAGCCAAGCGTGGACTTGCGTGAACACATACTGCAGAGCCAACCCAATGTGCGTTATTGGATTGTCTGCGATGCCGTGACGTTGAAAGAGGCGCCACCCCTGTGTCCCGCATTCAGTCCAGATGAAATCAAGATCGCTGCGGAAAGCGGCGAGCCCATGTTTTATGTGGCTGACACCATCGCAGCGCTGGCAGAAAAAGCCGGGCTTCCTGGTGATGTTCTGGCGGAGACGGTCACGGCATTCAACGATGGTCAAGCGCGTGGCGTAGATTGCTTTGGGCGCTCACACCTGCCGCGGCCGGTGGCTAAAGCCCCGTTCTATGCAATTCGCGCGCAAGGTATTTCGGTTTCAGGCGTGGTAGGTCTTAAGGTCAATAACGACTTACAGATCATCAGGGACGACGGTACCCCAGTGCCCGGTTTGTACGCCGCGGGAGAAGCCCTCGGGGCAGGGGCGACCATGGGTAATGCAATCTGTGGCGGCATGCTTGTGACACCGGCTTTGACATTTGGGCGGATTCTTGGACAGCATCTGTTGCCTATGAGCGGCTAGGCCCGCTCCTTTAATATCCTGAACGGTGTCTGCTCAAGTCCATGAGTGGACATTTTCATTTAGAAATTAGTCCTCAAACTTATTCTGAATATTTTATAGACAGCCCCACATCTTGAGTCGACTGAGTCCTGGGCTCCCACATGTTGGGATGCTGGGACTCCTGAGCCAAGAGCCTGTGGATGGTCTGTTAATCATTCTCTAACCCCTTGATTCCATTATAGGTGTCATACACAGGCGGTCCACGCAACGAGGCCGCATTTTTTGGGGATATCGCTTGGGCACCAGCTTCCACAAGAGAAGCGCACCGCTCCAAGTTTCGGGGATGCACTTTGTATGGTGAAGAAAAAGCCGGACGGCCAAGACCAATCTGACGCGCTTAAAACACCCGCGCTTAAAACAAACGTGATTTACGGCGGCGATTGCGTTGAGGTCATGAACAGCTTACCGGAAGGCTCGGTCGATCTCATTTTTGCGGACCCGCCTTACAATCTGCAGCTGGGTGGAGAGTTGCACCGTCCCGACAACAGCCGGGTCGACGGTGTAGAAGACGCCTGGGACCGTTTTGACGACTTCGCAGCTTATGACGCTTTTACTAATGCATGGCTGACCGCCGCGCGCCGCATTCTCTCTGATACCGGCACTCTTTGGGTGATCGGTAGTTACCACAATATTTTTCGTGTCGGCACGGCCGTGCAGGATATCGGCTATTGGGTGCTGAACGATGTTATCTGGCGCAAGACCAATCCGATGCCTAATTTCCGTGGCACCCATTTTACTAATGCTCATGAAACATTGATTTGGGCGTCCAAGTCTAAAGACTCTAAATACACTTTTAATTACGACGCCATGAAAAACCTCAACGAGGGGCTTCAAATGCGTTCCGATTGGTCGTTGCCGCTCTGCACGGGCGCCGAACGCCTCAAGGGCGACGAAGGCTCCAAGCTTCATCCGACTCAAAAGCCGGAAAGCCTGCTGTACAGAGTCATTCTCGCAGGCACCAAGCCTGGCGGGGTGGTGCTCGATCCCTTTTTCGGGACCGGCACCACTGGCGCCGTCGCCAAGCAGCTGGGCCGCACCTACATAGGAATCGAACGCGATGGGGATTACATCAAGGCTGCGCGTCAGCGTCTTAAAGCGATCAAAAAAATCGAAGACCAAACCCTTCTCAATACGCCGTCCAAGCGCTCTCAGCCGCGCATACCGTTCGGGTCGGTTGTGGAGCGCGGTCTCCTTAGGCCAGGAGCCGTCCTTACAGACTTTGCCGGACGCTTCACCGCAAAAGTCAAAGCCGATGGCACATTGATTTCAGCTGAGCACAAGGGTTCGATCCATCAAGTGGGCGCCGCGGTGCAAGGCGCACCCGCCTGCAACGGTTGGACCTTTTGGCATATGAACATGAAGGGCGGAAAAGTTGCTATTGACGTGCTGAGGCAGAAAGTCCGCGCTGAGTTAGGTGAAACGATGCAATAGCGCGTCAGAAAAAAAGTTCTACACCGATAAAACCAAGAAAAGACGAAAGCCCTGTCCTGGGGGAGATTAAGGGGCGGGGCTTTTTCTTTTGGGCAACGACGTCTTTTACTTCACTATATCAAGTGAGACCCTGTGCACGGTATGGACGGCGCGCACCTGCAAAGCTTCTCTGAAGGATTCCGGCAATGCGGTTCCACCACTGAAATAGAGCGCCAAAGTTGGCACACCGGAAGGCTCTAGCATCGGTTGAGATTCTTTCGGGTCTTTCAAAATGCGCATTGATACGCTGTGGTTCGGATAGGCGCGTTTGAGCAGATATCGAAGGGCAGAGGCTGTCTGCCTGGAGATCAAGACTTTCGACTCAATTTCCTGTTCAGCCATCACTACCAGATCAAGCGCATTGCCATCTGCCTGTTCAAGCATCTGCGTCACTGTGTCGCTGAACTTATTGAAGATCGTACCGGCTGTCTTTTGTGCGTATCCAAGATGACGATTTATGGGGGCTGTGACTGAAGCGTCCAAGTCAATGGATGAAAAGCCGCTTTGCTTTTCATCGACAAGCATTGGCACACCACACACCACGCCATATGTGGCGTCACACCCTGAACATTTGATATCGGATTCTTCAAAATCAAAGCGCGTTCCTGTGCAGACAGGGCATTTCAAATGATCAAAGGGATCAAAACTCAACACATCTGTGCCCTTGATTTTGTTTTCCTTTGCGTCTCCTGTTTGGGTGAATACCAAAAAGTGATGAAACCCACCGCTGGAAGAATCGTACTCGTGTTCTAGGAGTTCGGACAACACCTCAATCTTGCGGGCCAGCTCATGTGGTGCGCGATTAAGCAAGCTATGTTCCGCGACACGGCCTGCGCCGGTATCCACAACCGAGTGCAAAAGAATTTCCATGGCCGGTGAGAAAAAGTAGGACCGCCGTTCGCATGTGAGCCCAGTGTCTTCAAAGATTGACACAAACTCATCATCAGTGGGCACAGAAAAGGATGGAATATTGCACTTCAGTTGGCTGAGAACGGCGTCGAAATTGAACCATTGCTCTGTCGCATTGAAGCAATAGAATTTTCCGCCAGGTTTTAGAACCCTCGAGATTTCTGTGGCCGTTGCCCGCATGTCCATACCGTAAAACATGGTTTCAGACGAATAGACAGTTTCGAATGCCGCGCCTGCAAACGGAATGTTCTCCATATTACCGCCAACATAACTGCGGTAGTGAGTCGCCACCGGGTGCCACCACAACCCTTTAGTCTCAAACGTCATCCCCAACGGCATATCTAAGCCGACGGAAATAGCCCCGCTCTTCTCACCGTTGATGAACATCGATGAACTGCCATCACCAACTCCCAACTCAAGGCTTGGCCCCTTTAATTCATAATCCTCCATATACCGCGCATGCATGGTTTCAAGACATGTCCTGAACAGGGACAAGCCAATATCCGTTTCCGCATAAGGGCTGTTCAACGCGCGTTTGAGGAGAGCTTTAAAGGACTCAGTGCTCATCTATCCAATACCGTGAAAATTTCTTCTGTTGCGCTGATGGTGGCAATATCGCCTTGCGGTAATCCATAGCCTATGATTGCGCTAGGACCAACACATGCGGAGCCTGGATAGGCATGCCTGGCCAACCAAACTTTGAGATTGATCGAACGCAGCGTCACTTCGGGCCGATCTGGCTGCAACCCGGCATCGTCCCCATCAACGTCGCATCATTGTTCTTCTGCGCCATGACCGTGATCATTTTTGTCACGGCATCCGGTGTTATCGCCCCTTACTTGTTAAACGAACACCTGGGCATGCCGACTTCTGAGCAGGGTGTGTTTACGGGCAATCTCATTGTTATCATTGAATCGATTGCAATTCTCCTGATTATCCCTATCGGAATACTGGCGGACAAAGTGGGCCGTCGTCCGATTTTTATCGGCGCGCTCACGATTATATCTCTGGGTTGCTTGGTTTGGCCTTTGGCGCGGTCCGTTGAGCCCTATGTCGCGGTGCGCATCGTTATGGGTGTGGGGTTCTCCATGGGCACACTGAGCCTCGGCACGGTTATCGCTGATTACCCCCAGAACGCGTCGCGCGGCAAGATGATCAGTATCAATGGCGTCATCACTGGCCTTGGTGTTGCTCTCATCGGGGCGTTTCTCTTTGGGCAATTGCCCAATACGTTTAAGGGTATGGGCTTTGATCCGATCACGGCAGGCCGTTTCACGTTGTGGATCATGTCGGCTTTCGCGGCTTTTGGGGCCTTCATCACATATCTTGGTGTGAAAGACGGCCGTCCCAAAGACCAAAAAAGAGATCGCCAATCCCTTAAGGAGATTTTTCACGAAGGGTTTGGCGCTACACGCAAAAACCCACGGCTGAGCATTGCTGGGGTGGCCTATTTTATCTCCCGTGGTGATCTCTTGGTGATGACCACGTTTTTTACTCTATGGATTGTTGCCGTCGGAGTTGATGGGGGCATGGACACTGATTCTGCGCAAGGGTTCGCGAGTCGACTATTTGGCACCTCCCAGCTGGCCTTAATTATTTTCTTTCCGGTGATGGGCTACCTGGTAGACCGCTTCGATCGTGTCACGACGCTTGCAGTCTCACTGTTTATCGCAGCTGTCGGATACTTTGCCCTGTACGTAGTGGGTGATCCGTTTGAGTCACCGTTCATGATTCTGGTTGCAATAATGGCTGGTGCGGGGGAGGCGGCTGTTATCGTTTCAGGTCCCGCGTTAGTAGGTCAGGAGGCGCCCCGCCGCGTGCGCGGCTCTGTCTTTGGCGTAATGGGAGCCGCTGGAATATTTGGCGTGCTCATCCATTCCTGGGCCAGCGGCCAGCTGTTCAATGGCGTCTCCTACCAAACTCCCTTCCTGTACATGGCAGTGATGAACGCGGTCGTTGGCGTGGCTGCTGTGATTGTGCGCATCAAGACGGGCACATCCGCTGACGTCGCGGCCCGCATGCAAGCGGCGGTAGCGGAGTAGCCTTCTCTACGGTGCCGGTTCGAATATCATTAGCCGGTAGCGTGCCGCATTTTTCCGCAAGGGCAATATCTCGTTCTGATACCAGTCAGAATGATACATAGTTTCAAACGCTTCGACGCAGGGCCATATGGAGAGCGTTGCCGTCGTATTGTCAGGCCAGACGCCTTTAAGCACTGGGTCGGGAGTGCGCCCGAAAATCCGGACAAAGCCGTGACGCGGCGCAATTCTGGAATCCCTTAAGGCCTCCGCATAGATGCGGTACTGGTCGCTGTCCTTCACCGTATTGAGACCCAGCAGATAAATCGGCGTGCTACATTGCGCGGGCACGAGATCGGACACCGTATCGTCTCGCTCACTGCCATTAAAGACGCCGGCAACAACGTCATCGCCATTATGGAATTCGGGTTCGCCGCCGGTCTCGCAGGGTAAGGGGGTCACCACGTAATGCGACCACTCCAGAGGCTGGCCTTCGTAGACTCGCATAGGCTGTCCGTTGATGAGGGCGTTCGCCTGTCTGCGCACGGCCTTTGCCCCAGTGCTTAAGTGCAATAAAAAGCGCGGTGTGTCACAGGGCATAGTTTCCGTCTGGGCCTGAACATCGGTTGTAATGGCGCATAGTATAGCACTGGCAATCCATAGCCGGTTGAAACGACTCAGTTTCCTTAGCTTTTTTCCCCTAAGACGGTTCATCTGATCCTTCCCATCAGTGACGGCGGCGCAGTCGTCTTATGCATTGGTCATAATCTGGCTGAGCCCGCTGCTAACTAGTAATCTCGTTTTATCACCTTAGTGCTGAGATGAGCGGTCGCTTGAAGCGTTTGCCGGTGGGGTGAAGTCAGACGCCGGCAGCGCTCCGGCATTAACGTTCTTCCCTTGCGCCTGCAACACCCCGGCCACCTTGGCCTGGCAGAAATCCGGGCTGTCGTCACCGTCAAACGTTGTCTTGAAATGGGCTGCGACCGAGGGGCGTTGAATCGCGTGATCAAACCAAACCGCTAGATTGGGCCGCCCGTCACGCCAGTTGAAATATACTGATGCCGGCGGTGGCCACGGCAGCACTACCTGGCGTTCGAAGTACGTAATGGCCTGCAATGTTCCGATACAGCCGATGTCGAATTTTTTTAAACGTGCAGCATCCTCATCCATGCGGTCGAGGCTGCGCATCAGCTTGGGCCAATGCCAGGCGATGATGTGTTCACCGGGCTCGTCGAGCAGGCGCTCATGGGTTAGCCGTGTGGTGATATCGAAAAAGATGTCGGCCTGCGCCAGCCTCGTCAGCGCATCCCAGCGATCCGGGCCTGGAGCCGGGTACACATGCACCCCGTTAGCGCTGATGGAATCTAAATACTCGGCGATCACCTGACTGCCGAACAGAACAGCGCCGCTGTCCAGCGCCAGCGTTGGAACTTTGGCCAGCGGATTGATCGCCGCCAGAGAATAGCCATGTTTGCGTGGATAAACTGGTACTTCTTCGATGCTGGACCAGACTCCAACCTCTTCTGCCACCACCACAGACTTATGAATAAAGTCGTGTACCGGCGAGTAGAACAGTTTCATAGGTATGGAATCCGCAATCGGGCGTTGTTTGGGTGTTACTTCTGTGCGCCGAAAAACTGAACCCGGCCGATGCCGCCACCGGTGGAGGGAAAGCTCTCATCAAACGGGGCGTCGAAGAAGCTGAATGTGCCGGCGGCATCACGCCCGGCCCAGGACTCAACAATATTCGTGCGGTCGAACCCGGCATCATTAAGTAGGTCAGTGCGATTGATTGCCGTCCACTGCCGCCAGAACGGCTCGGCGTTGTAATAGCAATCCCAATTGAGCATGAATTGGTCGTGCAGGCTGTAGTCACCGCCGTAGGGAATGTCCTGATTCATAACAACACCGCCCGGACGCACAACGCGATGCATTTCTTTGACGATGTTCCGCGCGGCTTTCGATGATGTTTCGTGAAACATGCCGCCGCTGACGACGAGGTCAAAGTCGCGATCTTCGAAGTTGGTGCATTCGCCGTTCTGTTGCGAGAAATGCACCGAGCGGCCTAGGGCTTCGGCACGGGCATGGGCATAGCGCAGAATCGCCGCGCCCACATCAATGGCGTGCACCTCGGCATCGGGCCAGGCATCCACCAGCGGCATGGTCGCGCCGCCCGTCGTGCAGCCAACGTCGAGAATGCGCTTCGGTTCAAAGTCAGGAAAGAATTTCTTAATCGCTGCTACGGTGCCTTTGCCGCCGCCGTCCCGCAACCGGCCGGCCATGCCCGTGGTGTAGTAGTAGGAGCCCCGTTCATACATGGCGCCGGCGTGCAGGTCATCGTCGCTCAGGCTGGTTTGATACCCACCGGGCATACAATGGATATCGACAGCCTCCACATAGCGCGGCATTTCGAAATCAGGATCAAGGGTCAGAGTGCCTTTGGGCGCAGCGCTGAGCTTGCGGGCCTCTGCTGCAATACGCGGCATATCGCGCGCGGCGATTTTGCCTTCGTTTGCCCACAGCATTTCCTGGGCCGCACGGGCGATCCCGCTCCACATCTTGGTGAAGTCGTCGCCCATCATCAGCGCGTGTACTTCGTCGCAATTTTCCGGCGCCCGGCCGTGCTCTTTCACAAACTTCGGCTTGGCTCGCCGTTCGTAGACGAGTTCATCGTAGGGGTAGGCGTGCGCCATCATGTGAAGCTTAAGCCCGACAATAAAATCTTCGCGGGCATGGGCGTCGTGGACAGGCAGGGGCATCATCGCATGAGCAATCGGTTGGGGGACCAGCCTGGTCATCTAAGCCTCCTTGCGTTGGCTTTGGCGTGCAGGCACACGCTGGAATGAGCATGCCGGACACGGTGTGCAAGGGATATTATACAGGTAATAGGCAGCACCGGATAGGTAGATGCCCGCCATGGCGGGCACCTACGCCAAGAGTTGTTGGCCCAAGGCCGCGTTGCGGAGTACGCTGCCTATGACCAAAATTAATAATGTTGGGTCCGATAAAACAGAGCACAATTGAGCAGCTGAAGGGGACGCACATGACCGTTAAACGCGCATACGCAGAGGGGCCATTCGGTCAGATACATTTTCAAGACACGGTCGAGGGCGATATACCTCTGGTCCTCTGTCACCAATCGCCCATGACCAGCCGTCAGTATGACCGGGTTTACCCTGTCTTGGCGGAACTTGGCATCCGTGCCATTGGCATTGATACGATTGGGTTCGGTATGTCCGACCCACCCCCGGGCCCGCCTATCATCGGCGACTACGCCACCTCGATCCCGGCTGTGCTTGACCACCTTGGTTTGGAGTCGGCTCACGTTGGCGGCCATCACACCGGCACCAAAGTGGTGACCGAAGCTGCCCTGGCCTATCCCGACCGTATTCGATCACTGGTGTTGTCCAGTCCAGCACCCATGACCCAGGCTGAACAGCAGGTTTATATTGATACCTCGCTGGAGCGCGAAAAAAACTATGCCGCAAAAGAAGACGGCTCTCATTTATCGCAAATGTTCGTCGGTCGTTTGCCGTGGATTAAAGACGAGCCTGACGGGCTGGACCTGTGCACCGGCTATACCATCCAGACACTCATGGGGCTCGGCCCGTTCTGGTACGGCCACCATGCCGCATTCCATTATGACGCCGGTGTCGCCATGGGCAAGCTGACCCAACCGGTGCTGGTGCTCGTAAATACGGGCGACATGCTCTACGATATGGCCGGACGTACCATGGAGATGTTTCCGCATTTCAGTTACGCAGAAATCCAAGGCGGCGGTGTCGATATTGTCGATCAGATGCCCGAGGTCTGGTCCGGCCACGTGGCCACTTATCTCAAGTCGCTGGCCTGAGCAGAGGTTTTTACCCAGTCTTTCCCCAACAGGGGAAGTGGTTTCTGCCGTCAAATGGGCACGGATATGGCGTCGTAAGCGGCTTCCTTTTCCATCCCGGCGCTTGGTTTTTGCGCGCGGTCGGCAGGGTCCGCACTCATATAAGTCATGCCCCGTTTGAGTGAAGCCACATGATATTTGTTGGCCCGGCCGATGCGCGCCTGTTCATAGCGCTGTAAAGCGTCCTTCCAGTTGTTCGCCCCAGACGCTTCGAAGCAGCGGGCCAATATGGCGGCGTCTTCCATAGCCATGCCGGCGCCCATGCCGTGGAACGGTGTCATCGGATGGGCTGCATCGCCCAGCAGGGCGATCCGTCCGGTGATCCAGCTCTTAAGGGGTTTGCGGCTATGCAACGCCCAGCGTGCGCACTTCCCGTTGGGGGTCGCCCGCATGATGCTGACCACGTCGTCATGCCAGTCGTCGAACTCGCCGAGAATTTCTGAAATGTCCGCCGTCGCTTTCCAGCTTTCCGTGTCGAAGCCGGGCTTACGCGCATTGGCGATATAATTAATCAGGCTTCCGTGACGCACTGGGTAGCGGGCGAACATTTTGTCTTCCGCCGTATAGGCACAAAAGTGCGGGTCCAGGCTGACGTTCGGTACCTGTGAGCGCTCAACCAGACCGCGCCAGGCGACAAACCCGGTAAACTCGGGCGGCTCCGTTGGGAACAACGTATCGCGGACGATGGATTTTAAACCGTCACAGGCAATGACTACATCGCAGTGGTCGGTTTGGCCGTTGCTAAACTCAAGCGTCACCCGGTCGTTATCCTGGGCAATGCCGCTGAGTTCGTGGTTGAGCCGCAACGCATCGCCTTCTGGCTTGAACGCCCGCTCTAGTACGTTGTGCAAGTCGGCCCGATGGACCAGCCGGGAGACGGCGCCGTATTCCTTTATGAACCCCTCTGCGCCACGCACCGTGTAGTTCAAACGTTCGCCAGTTTTGTGGTCGAGGATGCCGCTATGCGGCGTGGCGTCGGCCAAGGCCGCCATCTCGTCTTCCAGCCCGAGCGCGGACAGTACTTTAGCGGCATTGGGGCCGACGGTAATGCCGGCGCCGATTTCACCCAAATCAGCTGCTTGCTCGTAAATGGCAACGGAAAAGCCCCGCTGCTGCAAGGCGATGGCCGCCGTCATTCCGCCGAGCCCGGCGCCAACGATGCCGATTTTCAAGTGCTGTCCCATACGGCCCCTTGCCGGAGAACTAAGAAGATTTGTTTTACCGTACATGCCCTGCGGGTCTTGCGTAAGCATTCAGATGTTCAACATTCGCTTTGGGTCAACGGCAGACGACTTCCGTAGCTTCACGTCGCCTTACTCCGTTGCCAGGCTTCTCCTCTTATTGTTTAGGAGGCTTTGCCTCCACGATCTGGCCGCCCAGCAAATATTTACCGTTGAGGTTACCTCCCCAGTCGGCGCGGATGTTAGTAAACGTCACCGGCAGACTCCGTGAATTAAACTGGCCCGGCCCGTCCGAGAGTTGAAAGTGTAGGTGCGGCACGCTGGCGTTGCCCGACTTGCCAACTTGCCCAATGACCTGGCCCTGTCGGACGCTATCCCCCATAGCCACACGCACACTGTTCTGTTTGAGATGGCACGACAGGCTGAACTCATCCTGGCCATGGTCGATGACCACCCGGTTGCCACACAGGGCGGCAATGTTGCGGCTTGCCATGTCGCGGTTCCATACGCTGATTCGCCGTATGTATGCAGCCATTTCTTCGTCAGGCTCGCGCAGCAGTTCGTCAGCTTCGTCATGGTTCGCCACGATCTCGACAACGGTACCGTCAGCGCTGGCTAGAACGTCCCGGCCGTAAATCTCATACTCCGAAACAGTGCGCCCAGCATCGCTGTAGCGTGATGTGTTGTCTCCCAATGCATCGAAGTCGAGAGCAAACTCCGCAGCCTGCGACCAGCGGTGATTGACATGGGCATCAGCGCCGCCCGACATCATCACGCGACCGGCAACGGGCAGGGTGTAAGCGTTCTTAAGGCGATATATTTCGACGTTCACGGTTTCCGTGGCGCTCACCGGCACGCCGGAGAGGGACGTACCATGCGCTGTCAGCCGAAGTATGTCGGGCTTTTGCGGGAAGACGAGATAGCGCGACCGTCCCAGCATGTAGCTCTGCGTCACCAAGACGGACGTATTGGCCGGCGTTGTTGTCGATCCGGCCAGACGCCGGGTGTGGAACGTGGACTCGGCGTCCTCCAGTCCGCCCTCGGCATAAAGCGCCGCGGCGGCCTTGGTGGTCCGTTCCAGGTGTAACAGCGGTACAGACCAGGTTTGAACGACCGTGCGGTCTTTGAGGGCCTCGATTTCGATTGTATCCAGCGTGACCGATTCATCTCCGGTATTGACCACTGCAAAGGCATGGATCACTGCATCATAAATGCCGCGCTGCTGATTAACGGGATACACATAGACTGTTCGCCACGGCACCGTGCGAAAATCAAGGGCAATAGTTGCGCTTGCGGAGACAAACTGCACCGCAAGACAAACCAGAACAGGGACGATCAAACGGTGCATTATAATAGACCCTATTTCTCGTGACTGTTCACCGATGCACTAGTATAGCGGCCCTTGGCTCTCAAGAGAATGAGCAGTGGTTTTTCTCATCCGCGTGAAATGAATTGAGTCGATCAGATGCAGGTTGCGAAAACTTAACCGTCTGACTTACCGCAAGTGCTGCGTATTCACAGTTTGGCCTTCGGTCATGAAAAAGAAGCGAATTTGGTCAAAGACATACTGAATGACTCCAGTTCTCAACACATGCTGTCTCTCATGGCCAGTGAGGACAGCCGCCCTCTTGGTCACCTAATATTTTCCAAAGCACCGGCGGCCGAACCGGCATACGCCGGTGCCGTATCGCTCCTGCCGCTGCTCGCGGTCGTTCCCGAGGCGCAGGGGCAAGGCGTCTGTGGAAAGCCCATCGAAGAGGGGTTACGCCAATTGACAGACAAGCATGTTGATCTGGTATTCGTCCTCGGGCATCCCGGCTACTATCCCAAGTACGGAATCAAACCTGCGGGCCGCTTGGGGCTGGCCGCCCCATGCCCTCAAGACTGGGTGGCTGTTTGCGCAGTCATCAGTTCACCATTCTCATGCGAATTCCCTGTAAAATACGGAATTTAGAGGGGAAATTTCTAAATTCAGCCCATTGCACAAGCCCGGGTCGACCCAAACTAGAAGTTTGCTGGGGTTCTGACAGAAATTTCCCTAAATACGGTAATCAGGGAGATTTCAAACAATATCAGGGATTTCTTTGGGCGGATCAGGGATACCAGCTAGAATTCTCGGACGCGTCGTAAAACCGGATGTGATAAATGGAAGGGGCATGGTTATGACATTAATCCGTATGGGATTTTGCATCGGTCTAGTATCGCTGGGGCTCGCCATCGTTGGCAATATCGATCCCGTGGCCGCGCAGACGGGATACGGCGCTAATCCCCAATTACCCCCGCCGGACGAAAGTTTGATACCGACGGTCAATGTATCCAAAGCAGTCGGCTGGAAGCCGGGCGGCAGGCCGATCGCCGCGGAGGGTTTGCAGGTGTCGGTATTCGCAACCGACTTCGATCATCCGCGCTGGCTCTACATGCTGCCTAACGGCGATGTCCTAGTGGCGGAAAGCAACTCGCCGCCGTCAGAAGCAGGTGCTCCAAGGCGCAGCATACGGACATGGGTACGGCGCCTGATGATGGGCAGAGTTGGCGCCGGGGTGCCTAGCGCCAACCGGATCAGCCTGGTGCGCGATGCCGACGGGGATGGAGTTGCCGAAACCAAGACGACGTTCATTGATGGGCTTTTCTCACCCATTGGTATGGCTCTAGTGGGCTCAGATCTCTACGTCGGCAATTCAAATTCGCTGATGCGTTTTCCCTATACCGAGGGCGCGACATCCATCAAGGAACCCGGCATTAAGGTCACTGACCTGCCAGGGGGGCCGGTCTATGGGCATTGGACCAGGAACATCATCGCCAGTAAGGATGGAACCAAAATCTATGTGGCGGTGGGGTCCACCGGGAACATCGCCAACAACGGCTATGACAAGGAGACCAACCGCGCCAACATCCTGGAAGTCGATCGCGCCACCGGCCAATTTCGCGTGTTTGCCTTCGGCTTGCGCAATCCGACCGGGCTTTCCTGGGAGCCGGTCACCGGAATTCTGTGGACCGCTGTCAACGAGCGCGATGAGCTTGGCAACGACCTGGTGCCCGACTACATGACCTCGGTGAAAGAGGGCGCCTTCTACGGCTGGCCGTTCAGCTACTTCGGCCAGAACATCGATGAACGGGTCCAGCCCCAACGTCCCGACCTGGTCGCCAAGGCCATACAGCCCGACTACGCGCTCGGCGCACATACTGCCTCGCTTGGCATCCACTTCTACCAGGGGTCTCTTTTGCCAGCTGAATATCACGGCGGTATCTTCGTCGGCCAGCATGGTTCGTGGAACCGAGAGCCGCAGGCCGGCTACAGGGTAATTTACGTCGCCTTTGAGAATGGTAACCCAGTCGGCATGCCCAAGGATATCCTGACTGGCTTCGTCAATGCCAAGGGTGAAGCCGAAGGTCGCCCGGTCAGCGTGATAGAAGACAAGACCGGCGCGTTGCTAGTCTCCGATGATGTCGGCAACGTCATCTGGCGCGTGACACCGATGTAGGGTCGAGGCCACTTCAGCGGGATCAGAGCGATTGCGTTATTGGGGTTCCGGGATAACCAGCTGGTTGGCGTCTGAATCGAAACACATCGACATCACATTCCAGATGAACACGCCGGCGCATGGACGGTGCAAGCGCTGCGTGAAGGCGTGATTGGGTCTGTGCGTGGCAAAATCATGTGCTCAGATGCGCTCAACAAGCCCGAGCATTGGAGAGGACAGGGTGGTCGTTATTTGCCTACTTCCTCGCCCCGAACATCCACCAGCGCTCGCCTTTATAACCACCCAGCACACTCAGTTTGCGCCCCGTATCGCCGAGATCTTTGGTCTCGTGGCGGTGGCGGGTGACGATGGTCGACCAGGGCTGGAACCGCCCTGGTTCGATGTCCGCTTCCGTGCCCGCATCGAACAAGTTGTCCTGGGCGAAGCCTGCATCGGCCATGGCCTGCACCATGTCGGTGCGGTGCAGCTTGGGCCAAAACGGCTCGTTGTTGTAATAGGCATCCCAGTCGCGCATGAAGCGCTCGAACACCGGCGTATTTGCATCAAAATTGGGCTGCTCCAAATGCAGCATCATGCCGCCGGGGGCGAGCAGGTCGTGCATGTGCCTAAGGCCATCACGCACGGTCGGCGTAGAGGTTTCATGCCAGAACATGACCGAAACGATGAGGTCGACCGAACCCGGTTCTAAATCCACTGTCTCCGCCGCGCCCTGTATGAACCGCACGTTGCTGTAGCCCATGTCCTGCGCCCGCGCGTGACCGTAACGCAGCAGCGGACCCGCCGCATCGACGACAATAAGTTCTGCGTCCGGGTAGGCGTCGGCGATGGGCAAAGTGTTGCCGCCGATACCGCCTCCCATGTCGACAATACGCTTGGGTTTGAAGCTGGGGTTTTGATCGCGGATAAAGTTGGCCATGGCCCGGCCGCCGCCGTCACCCTTGGCGCCAAAACTGGCGCCGCCGATTGGGAACAGACTCACTTCATAGGTGGCCGCCGCGGTCACATCCTCTCCGGTGATGCTTTCATAGTAGCTGCCGGGCATGAGGTGGTTGTCGACCTTTGCCTGATAGTTTGGGATAGGTAAATCGGGATCGAGCGATAACGTATTGCGGCCTTCGTTGAGATCTTTCGCAGCATCGCTCAACGGATCGAGACGCGTGAGTGCGATCTCGCGGCTGGTCTGTTGCGTGGCTTCCTGGGTGTTGCGCCGGAGCGCCGCCCATTGCTGATAATAGGCGTCATGCAACATGGCCTTGCGCACGACCGTCTCGTTTTCAGGTGCGTGCCCGTGTTCTTTTTCGTACGCGGGTTTGACCCGGCCCTCATAGGCCGTGCGTACACCCGGCGAGAGCGTGCGCCCAATGTGCACATTTAAATTAGTCAGATGGTTGAGCCGCGCTGTCTCGTCATGGTCGGTTTTTGGAAACACCGCATGGCCGTCGGCACGGTCGAAGGTGGGAGGTAGAGTGCCTGGTGAGGCGGTCATGGTGTGTTTCTCATGGCGTCGATCTCGTCTTCGAAAACGATGAGCAAACCGGTTAGTCCTGTCAGCCCGATGATGGTGCCGAGGACAATGCCGATCCAGCGATGGCCCAATAGCCAGAAGGTGCGCGTGCGTGGGGTCATGTCTCTGTAACCTCCTCATTGCCTTTTCGACGTGATGTCAGACGCATCCACCACGTCGCGATGCCTGATACAAACAATACAGCAAAACCGAGCCCTGCGACGAACATGATGATCCGTCCGATCAGTCCGGCAATGGCGCCGGAATGCAGGGTGATGACAAAATCAGCCGAGATCAGCCGGGTCGGGGTCATGGCAGCGGGCGACGATATGCGGATGATGTCGCCGTTGTGGCGATTGACGAATACGGTCGTCATTTGCGGTGTCCCAGTCTCACCTGGCGGAAACAGACGGACCATATAAAACGGCGCGGGTCCCAGCGGGCGTAGGGTGAAGCCGACCCATTGATCGGGCACGGCCAGTTGTGCTGCGTTAATCGCTGTCTGCCAAGGAATGTTGGGCGGCGGCGTTATGCCGAGACCTGTCGGCCGTGCTGAACCTGCTGCGGGGGGTGCGACAGCTTGCGGTGGCCCTGCCTGTCCTTGGCCCGCGCCTGGTGTCGTCAGCTTCCAAACGATGGGTGGCACGGTCACGGCGGACAGCAGCATGAAAATAAAGAGGTACGCGCCGCCGGCGTTGTGCAGGTCGCGTAGCATCAAACGGGGCCGGGCGCGGAAATTGATTTTCAGGCTGCGTAGCCATGCCCCTTTATTGGGCCACCACAACACTAAACCCATCAGGCACATAAGGGAAATGACGATCGACAAAACACCGATGAGGTCTTCACCCAAATCACCAAGCGCCAGGTCGCCGTGGAGGCGGCGTATCAAGGCCAGGGAAGAAAAGCCGCCGCGTGTTCCCAAAATCTCAGCTGTGTAGGGATTCACGAACACTTGAATTTCAGTGGTGCCGCGCCCTTGCAGGGTCACCACAACGGGCCGGTCTGGCGCGTCATCAATGCGGGAAAAATAACCGGGTGTCAGGTTTCTGGGGCCAGCTGCGGCTGCTGCTTCAATGAGCGCGTCATAGGGAAGAGGTGTGCCTGTTACCTCGACACGGTAGAGGCCCGGGTTGAGGAATATGTCCAGGTCGTCTTCGAACACCAGCAGCGAGCCGGTGACGCCGATGAGCACAACCACCAGTCCGAAAATAATCCCGGTCCAGCGATGGGTGACGACCCAGATGTTACGTGCGGTAGGTGACATGGCTCACTTTATCGGGTCGGCGAACACAACATCTAGGGCTATAATTTGGTTGTGGTCATTTTTCTACGTCATTGACGGGGTTGATATTTCAGACCTTGCGGCAGGCGCGATTTATATCATTGAATCAGCGGTTTAGAGATTTCATTCATGGTCTCACTCAACCCAACGGCCGCTCCTTCATGGGCTTGTTCCTCACACATCTCCAGGAAAGGATTTTTTTAGGGTAGCTGAAACTAGATGTTGTGGTGGGGGGCTACATCCACTTGCGTTTCCACCAGGCCAGGGGGCCCGTTATGGCAAGGATGATCGCCATCAGGGCGACCAGATCATTCACCCAGATAAACTCACTGTGAAAAGTGTTGCCCGTGTGCACATCGGCCATGAACAGAAAGAACGTTGTGCCTTCAAGAGCAGGGTAGGGGATGTTCGTTGCCTCAAACACGTTGTCGTTAAAAGTGCCTGATGAAATGCCGCGTGAGTTTTTCAGATACCAGGTGTCGCCGCGGCGGGTGACGTCGGTGATGGCTAGCAAGTCCGCGGGCATTTCAACGAAGGTCCACCCTGTTTCATCAATCTTGCGATAGCCGTTTCCCTTGGAGCCTACACCGACGAAAATAAACTCGCCTTCGCGGAACAGGTTGACGTTGCCTGCATCCGTACCCAGCGTCGTCGGCAGGCTTTCATCAACGGCCCAGGTCCGCCCGCCGTCATCAGAGTTGAGCACGCCGAAACGTGTCGCCACCGCGTACGAGCTCGGGTCTCCAGGAAACGCGACCACATGTGTGATCTCGCCTTCGAGCGATGTGTAGTCATAAATCGGGGTCAGGTTTTCACGCGCGAGCGGGATCCCTTTGCCTTTGTCCATCAGAAAAAAAATGTGATCGACGGCGATGCCGGTGATACTGAGATAGAGAATTGGGATGATCGCTAGAATGCCAATGACCGGTCCATGACACCGATAGAGCCAGCGCAGAATCTGCTGGCGTTTTTTGAGTTCTCTTTTGGGGGCCTGGTTGCGCCATTTGCGCGGCAGCCACCAGAACATCAAGCCAGTGAGGCCGAGGGTGCCCATGGATATGCCGCCGTAGTCATTGATCAATATGGACCAGGGCTGGGGCAGGGTGCCTTCACCCACATGCAGATCGAAGATGAAATTGTAGAGGGAGACCGTCTCCGGCAAGCCATGGACGACCACTTCGTCTACGTCGATCCAAGTGACCTCATCGGGCACGCGCACGTCGAAGCGGAACAGTTGCCCATGATGCACCGCGCCCACAAGTTCGGTTGTTGTGCTGCCCTGGCCCAGGGCCGAGATCGGTTGGCCATGGAGAGCGAAGGGCTGTGCTGCGGCCTCATCAGATGAGATCGTCCAGATGCCGTCGTCGGTGGCCAGGTAAATCAGGTCAAGTCCATGGCTCTCTGCCGGGACAAATCGGAACACCTGTGGGTGCCCGCTCATGCCTTGGAACGGAATGTCTACCCAGGCTTCGCCTGCGTTTTCCGTCAGCCACAGGCCACGTTCCGAAGCGCCGATCCATCGCGCGGGATCATTTTGATCCACCTCGATGTGGCGCATGACCGTGCCGTTGACCAAGCGGTCAATGCGCGCCGAGGTGACCCACTCGGGTACGGCCCACTGATGGGTCCAGCGCCAGTCTTGATGATCCAGAATCCAGCCGGTGATGCCCAGCACTGAAAGCCAGGCGAGCCCGGCGAGCCCGGCCCATTTGTGAATGACGCGCACCGTCGGATAAAAGCCCGGGTCGGATTTCGGTTTGGCTGCAGCCGTATCGGCAGTGGCGTCGACCATGAGGATGAGCCTAAAGGTTTACTGAACTCATTGCAGCTTCTGGGTAACGCGTGCCAGACACAGCGTCGGCGGGATTGGCGGCTTCAATTGCGGCCAGATCCTCGGCTGTTAGTGTTACGTATAGCGCACCCAGGTTTTCTTCAACCCGTTCGATCTTTCGTGTGCCTGGGATAGGCACGATAGTGTCGCCTTGGGCCAGCACCCAGGCGATGGCCAGTTGCGCGGTGGTGCAGCCCTTGGCACCGGCGATCTCGCCCAGCTTGTCGACCAATGCTTTGTTGGCGTCGAAATGTTCTTGCTTAAAGCGCGGCATGAATGAGCGGGTGTCACCGTCGGCTACTGCATCATCTGCTTTGTTGAACGCGCCGGTGAGAAAGCCACGGCTGAGAGGCGAATAAGGCACAAAACCGATCCCCAATTCTTGACACGCGGGTATGACTTCCGGTTCTACGTCGCGGCTCCACAAGGAGTACTCGGTTTGCACGGCGGTGAGAGGGTGCACGGCGTGGCCTTTGCGGATGTTGCCCGCACCGGCTTCGCTCAAACCCAGGTAGCGCACTTTGCCTTCTTCCACCAACTCGGCCATGGCACCCACGGTTTCTTCTATGGGAACCGTCGGGTCGACACGGTGGGCGTAATAAAGATCGATCACATCCACATCCAACCGGCGTAGACTTTCTTCGCAGGCGGCCTTGATATAGGCGGGGCTGCAGTTGGGTGGCGTCACGCCGCCGCCGTCAATCAGACGCAGGCCAAACTTTGTTGCGACGATCACCGAGTTCCGCCGGCCTTTTACCGCCTTGCCCAGCAGTTCCTCGTTATGGCCGTTGCCATAAAGCTCTGCGGTATCAAAGAACGTCACACCGAGGTCCATGGCGTGCTGTAAAGTTTTGACCGATGCTGCATCGTCGTTGCCGCTGCCGTAGAATACCGACATGCCCATGCAGCCGAGACCAAGGGCAGAGACTTCAAGACCTTGTTTACCTAGTGTGCGTGTTTTCATGTTGGGTAGTTTACTGCCGAACGGCCTTCGCGCCACCATGTCAGAAGTGGCAGAGATAAAAGGGCAAATAGGGCGAGCCAGGCCGGAACCAGCGGGAATTCTCGCATACCGTCGACCACGTATTGATTATTGGTGCGCAGACCAATCCAAGACTGTCCGCTGGAGATCCGGTCCGGCGCAACACGGCGCACGGTGGGGACACCGCGGTCGCCGATCCAAAACAGTCCGCCACCGGTGGCGTCGGCAACAGGTGCCAAATGCGCGGCGGTTGCAATCACATCTTGGTTTTCCAATGGATTGGCGGCACCGACCGCGACCACAGCCGACAGCACACCATCTTCAATGCGATAGAGCCCTTGATCGCCTATGGGGACGCGAGCGACAAAGCGGCCGCTTTCTGTGTATTCTGGCTGCGTTGTCTGTGACGTGCCATCCGGAGCATTGACGGTGATCTGGTGTACGGTTTCATCTAGACTGTTGCGCACAATCTGCAACATGCCGTCTTCAACCGAGGCGGTGAGAGCATTTTCTTCCAGCTCTGGTTCTTTCATCAGCCAATGTGCCAGCCGGCGCAGCATTTCGGCTTGTGGGCCGCCGCCATCAAAGCCCTTACCCCAGAGCCAGATGGTATCGCTAAGCAGCAAGGCAACCCGGCCTTTGCCAACTCGATCAAGCATCAACAGCGGCTGGTCCGACGCGCCGCGCATGAGTTCCTGACCCGACGTCGTCGCAACTTCTATATGGCGTAACCAGCGGCCCCAAGTCGGCTCTTGCTGTCCTGGCGGCGTGAGAGATGCGGTCACAGGATGCCGTTCTCCGATTTCGCTGATTTGCGGCAGGAAGGGTTTCTCGTAAATCACACCTGTCGGCGCGGCCGGTAAAACGTTCTGCAAGGGGCTATCGAACAGGGAGAAGGAGTCGGCATACTCAGGCCCCACCGACAGCATCACCGCTCCGCCGTCGAGAACGTAGCTAGCAACGTTCATCATAAATTGAAACGGCACCAGGCCCCGGCGGCTGTAGCGATCAAAGATCACCAGATCAAAATCGTAGAGTTGCTCTTCAAACAACTCGCGGATTGGGAACGAGATGAGCGCGAGTTCATTCAAAGGTGTGCCGTCGTCTTTTGATAACGGCCGTAAGATCGTGAAGTGAACCAGATCCACATTGGGGTCAGATTTAAGTAGATTACGCCAGGCGCGCTCACCCACATGCGGCTGGCCGGAAATAAGAAGAACCTTAAGCCGGTCGCGGATCGCGTTGATGGTGACCAGCGTCCGGTTATTGCGCGGAGAAATTTCACCCTCCGCTTCCGCCACTTCCAGTTCGAAGACATTGGCGCCCGGATGATCAAGCGAGACGACAACATCCAACGATTCGCCAGCTCGAATTGTAAAGGGCTGCAGTGCGCCACCATCCGTCCGCAGAGTTGCAGATATTGGTGTGCCGGCAGGTACGCTAGTGTCTTCGGCGCTGACTCGAACGGAAACGGTCTTATCGACCAAGCCGAACTCAGGGGCTTTAAACACCACCAGACGACGGTCACGCTCGTCCTTTTCGCCGGTGAGAAGAACGTGAACGGGTGCGGAAATGCCCGACTGGTCGGGTTGCGGCACATCGTGAACAATACCGTCTGTGATAAGCACGACCCCGGCCAATCGGCTGTTGGGAATATCCGCTGTCGCTTTCGAGACGGTTTCGAATAGGCGTGTTCCGTCGCTACGCCCTCCCGCCGTTTGGGGGGTGAGGTTAACCGTCCGGACGTCAATGCCTTTAAGTCTTTCAAATGCAGATGACAGGCCTTCAAGGGCTTCAGCCGTACGCGCTGGCCGGTCTGAGAGCTGTTGACTCAGACTTTCGTCGACAACTACCACCGCGACATCGTCCAGAGGGGCCCGGTTTTCGATGGTTGCCCGCGGGTCCGAAACACCGGCCGCAAGCACGACAATGACAAGCGTTCGTAAACCGGCGGCCCGTGACCTCTTGACGAAGGCGTATCCCGCGATGACCAAGCCAATACCGAGTACTGTTATCAGCAGCGGGAACGGTACCAGAGATGTAAAGGTAATACCGATCATTGAGTCAGCCGCTGCATGATTGCGGGCAGGTGTACTTGATCCGCTTTGTAGTTTCCGGTCAGGGCGTACATCACCAGATTGACGCCGAAGCGGTACGACCATTCCCGCTGCCGTTCACCACTCGGCACTGCGGGGTACAAGGGCAGGCCGCGGCTGTCGCGGGCCCAGGCTGCGGCCCAATCGTGGCTGCCGATGATGATGGAGGACACACCGTCGGTTGTGATCGAGCCGCGCTCTACATATACAGGCGCGCCGGTGAACCGGCCGGGCAGGTCGGGCAGAAGGTAGAAGCTGCGATGTAAGACATGAGTCTCGGGAATTTGAACGAGAGGAGGCACATTCAAACGCGCGAGAACATTGTTGAGGGCTTGGCTGACCTGCTGGCCGTCATCATTGGCGTTGGCACCAACTTGATTTGGCGCGTCGAAAACAATCATGCCGCCACGGCCGAGGTAATCGTTGATGTGCTGTGCGGCCTTTTCGGACGGCGGTGTTTGCTCGGGCGTGATACGCCAATAAACAACGGGGTATGGAAAAAGCTCATCCGTTTCAGGATTGATATCTGCCGGGGTAGCCATTACTGCTGACGTTCGTGCGGCCAAGACTTTTGTCAGCGCACCAAGACCTTGCGCGGACAACTGGTCTATATCTTGACGCCCGGTACGGATGTAAGCGAGGCGCGTTTCCAGCACGGCGTCGATGACGGCCGGATCAATCGCATCAGCGCCGAGCGCGTGATGGGGCGATGCAATCAATATTAATAAGGCGATAGACGCCGTTGCAGCTCCCACGCGTGCCAGAGGAAGTTGAGGCGTGATGCCGCGCAGGAAGAGCGAGATCATGAAATCAATAACGAACAGCGCCAGCGCAAAAAACAAGAGCCATGGTTTGAGTGTCCTCTCCGCTGCAACGGACTCAAAACCGGTCACCGTGACGTCGCTTGGCCAGCGGCCTTGACCAACGATCGGACCAATCGACGGACCCAAGTTGATCGCGATCTTGGTATCACCAGAACCGTAGTAACCGGGAGGATATGTTGGTCCCAGATCTGGGTCGGCGATGTCATCCCGATCTATGGCTACTACTGTTGGCGGCGGAACAATAAGCTGTCCGGTTCCACTCAGAATTTCCCGCGCAGAGAGACCTTGCGGCAAGACCGAAGTGGCTTCTTCAACACCGCGGCTTAAATCAAGAATACGCCGCAGCATGTCGACCATTACACCCGACAAAGGCAGCGTCGACCAATTCGGTGTCGCTGTGACGTGAAATAAAACGATCCAACCGCTGTCACGTCGCTCAGCCGTCACCAACGGGGTGCCGTCTTCAAGCCGCGCCCAGGTGCGCTGGCTGAGGCCCGCAGACGGTTCCGCCAGCACCTGCGTCGATACCAAAACATCGTCAGGAACCGCGAGTCCGGCGAAGGGACTGTCATCCGGAAACGTGGCCATGCCAACAGGCTCGGTCCATGACATCGTCCCACCGAACGTTCTGCCGCCGCCACGCAATCGCACAGGTAATAGCGGGTCGACGTTGCCGTCCAAGGTGGCTCCGGCAAACCGTATAAGGACTCCGCCACGGTGGAGCCAGGGCTCAAGCAACGCCACTTCGGGGCTGGTGACGCGATTGCCACTGGCTAAGATAATCATCGCTAAATTTCGTTCGAGAAGCTCAACAATTGTGCCAGCGTGAACGTCCGCGTAGGGCAGTAATGCCTGGGTCGCGTAGAACCCGTCTTCAAGCAACGGCGTCACAATGCCGTCGGGATTAGCAGAAACAATCCCCACCGGCCGGCGCGTCCATCGATCGTCTAAGAGAAACACGCTGGCGGCGCTGCTTTCATTTTCGACGATGAGTTGGGTCATGAGATTACCCAATTCGGTCGGTACAACGAAACGGGCTGAGGTCACGGCAGTGCCCGCATCGAAGTTGGCCTCGGCGCGCGCTACGGTACGGCCCGCTTGGTCGAGCGCAATAATATTTGAAATCATCGGCACGGCTGACTCAGAGGCAGGGCGGCGCACTGTCACTTCGATCGTGTTTCCGTTGCTGTCAGGAACACGTTCGGCCGGGCCAAGAGCTATAGGGCCAGCGGCGGTGGTGCTCGTGAGAACCGTCAAGCGTCCGAGCCGCTGCAACCAAGCCGCCATTTCTATATCTGTGTCAGACGCAACGCCATCGGTAAGCCATACGGACTCGGCAGGCGGCCTAGGATTTGCATCCTGTAAGCGTTGCAATGCGGATTGTCTATCGGTCGACCATGACTTTGCTTCCAAGGCACGGGCGACGGCCAGAGCGTCGCTGGCAGACCCAAATGAAAGCGGGTTTTGCGCACCAGCATCTGCCGGCGCTGTGGTTGCTAGTATGACTGGCCGTGTATAACGAACTGCACTTTCTAGCAGCCGGACGAGCGCTGCTTGGCGTTCAGGCCACGTTGACGCAGCGGCCCACCCATCATCAACAACGACCACCAGCGGGCTTTGCCGCATGCTCTGACGTTGATTCAAAACCGGATCGGCTAAGGCAATAATAATGAGGGTGATACAGCTCAGGCGCATGAGCATGAGCCACCATGGCGTGCGCGCAGACGATTTTTCATTGGAAACCATGCCGAACAAAAGCCGTATGGCTGGAAAAGTTAGGCGGCGGGCCGCCGGCGGGGTCACGCGCAACAACAGCCACACAAGGGGGAGAATAGCGAGGGCGGTTAGAATCCACGGGAACGCGAAGGTTACGGCGCCGAGACTCATCATCTCTCTTCTGCCATGCGCATGTGAAGGGCGGCTAGAGCTGTGTGTGGTGGTTTATCGGTGTGGTGAACGCTGAAGCTCCACCCGAGACGGTCCGTCAATGCTGCCAAGCTGGCGCGATGCTCAGCCATTTTTCCAATGTAGTCTTTGCGAACATCTTCCGTGCGTTCGATCAGGAGGCTGCCTTCGTTTTCCATGCCCTGAAAGCGAATACGGCCGCGATATGGAAGGCTTTCTTCAGCCGGATCAAGGATTTGCAAGAGATGGCCACTGGACGCTTGGCCGGTAAAAGAAGACAACGCACTTTCAGCTTCCTCAATGGGAAACAGGAAATCACTGATCAGGACAACCGATATATGCCGCGGCAGCGACGCCTGTGCCACAGGCACCGTCGACGCAGGTTGGTCTGTGATGGCACGCTCCAGATTATGGGCCATTTGTATGAGAGCAAGGCGACCCGAACTTGCGCTCGGTTCAAAGCCAAGCAGGCGGACGCGTTCTCCACCAGAAATCATCAGGGAGGCAAGAGCCAGACCGATCACAGAAGCGCGTTCAGACTTGGTCGGCACTTTTTTGGACGACCGGAAGGCCATTGACGGTGAGCAATCGCACCACAGTGCAGCGGTTTGCGAAGCGTCCCATTCCCGTTCACGGACAAACACATGATCGAATTTGGCCGATTGACGCCAATCGATCATATAAGCGGGATCGCTTTGGCTGTATTGACGAAATTGCCAAAAGGTATCTCCCGGTCCCGCACGGCGCCGGCCATGACTGCCGAGCGAAACGGTGGCGGCAACGCGATTGGCGTTGATGAGCAGCGGCGGTAGCGTTGACGCGGCCTGTTCCGCGTTGTGCTGAAGAACCTGTGCGGATGAGGTCATGCGATGAAACGGCGGCTCAGTTTTTGTCAGCGGCTTGGCTGAGAAGGTCAATGACATCAGACAGGCTGCGGCCGTCGGCTCTGGCGGTGAAGCTTAATGCCATGCGGTGTTGTAAGACTGGCTTGGCGAGGGCCAAAACGTCGTCGACGGACGGTGCTAAACGGCCATCAAGTAGAGCGCGTGCTCTTACCGCGAGCATCAAGGCCTGACTCGCTCTGGGTCCCGGGCCCCATGCCACCCAATTACGCACTTCATCGATCTCAGTGGTTTCCGGCCGGCCAGCGCGGACTAATTTTAAGATGGCTTCAATCACGCTGTCGCCGACCGGAAGCTCCCGGACCAAAGCCTGGGCTTCCATGAGTTCGCTCGGGGTCAAAACTTGCTCCGGCTGTAAATCGTGCGCGCCCGTGGTGGCAATGATGATCTCTCTCTCAGCCTCAGAATCCGGATACGTTATATCCACTTGCAAAAGAAACCGGTCTAGCTGGGCTTCGGGCAGCGGGTAGGTGCCTTCCTGTTCAATCGGGTTCTGTGTCGCGAGAACATGAAAGGGTTGGGGTAGGACATGATAATGCCCGGCAATCGATACGCGACGTTCTTGCATGGCTTGGAGAAGAGCCGACTGAGTGCGCGGGCTTGCGCGGTTGATTTCATCGGCCATGAGGAGCTGGCAAAAGACAGGTCCGCGGACAAATCGAAAGTGCCGCTTGCCCTCATCGTTTTCCTCTAGAATTTCAGACCCAATAATATCAGCCGGCATCAGGTCGGGTGTGAACTGAACCCGCTTGTCTCCCAGTCCGAGAACGATGCCGAGTGTTTGAACCAATCTTGTTTTTGCCAATCCGGGGACACCGATCAGCAGGACATGGCCGCCGGCGAGAATCGCTATCAGGCTCTCTTCGACAACCCGGCTTTGGCCCAAAATGACCTTCTCAACCGCAGCCTTGGCCTTGGCTATCTGAGTGCAGACGCGTTCTACGTCTTCCACCGAGACGTCGGACCCCGTGTCATGACCACCTGCAGCGGGGCTTTGTGCTATCGTATCGCTCACTAAAGGGCTCCAATGTATGGGTTTTTCAGCCGATGGAGAGAGTATGACGGCTCCACAGGGCAAGTTAGAAGCAGATTCTGCCTCTGATCAGCTCACAACTTTGCGTGCATCCGGTGTCCGGGCGGGTGGCGAGCCTGATTGCGGCGATTTTGACATGCGGATCGACCGAAATGGGACCTGGTTCTATCGGGGATCACCGATCGGGCGAAAATCTATGGTGAAGCTGTTTGCCACCGTTTTGAACAAGCATGACGATGGCTCGTACTGGCTGACAACGCCGGTTGAGAATGGCCGGATTGAAGTTGAGGACGTACCCTACGTCGCCGTTGAAATGGTGCATTCGGGTTCGGATTCCTCTCAAGAAATCGATTTTAGAACTAATTTGGATGCAATTGTTGCGCTGGATCAGGATCACCCGCTGAGGGTCGAGACCAATTCTGAAACAGGAGAGCCAACGCCCTACGTTCATGTTGAAAAAGGCCTCGATGCCCGTTTGGCGCGTGCGGTATTTTATCATTTGGTTGATCTTGGTGAAGAGCGGGTGGCCGGTGACGAATCCAGTTTTGGTGTGTGGAGCCGAGGTCAGTTCTATCGTCTGGACGCGTCAGAACAATGATGACACTCGAACTTATCAGAACGCGCCTGAACGCCGACCGCATGGCGAAAGCGCGCGGCGACGTTGTCACCGGGCAAGCACTGCTGAATACCGATGCGCTGGAGGACTTTAAGGGTGAGGGGTATGGCCCCATACCGTCCAGTGGCATTCCTTATGATCGTGGCGCAGGGGCTCCTGGTGTCAGAATTAAGCGCACGCCGGCGGCGGTTCTGGTCCCCTTCGTCGACCGTACTGAGGGATTTTTTGTACTGCTGACCCGTCGTCGCGACAATATGAATAACCATGCTGGGCAGGTAGCGTTTCCAGGTGGACGTGTGGATGACACGGACCCTACGCCGGTCGCCGCGGCCTTGCGGGAAGCCCATGAAGAAGTAAGCATTAAACCCGAATCAGTTGATGTGCTAGGATGCCTCGACCCCTATCTTACAATTACTGGATTTGACGTATTACCCGTGGTCGGTGTTATTCCACCCCAGGACTTTGTGCCTGAACCGACCGAGGTGGCTGAAATCTTTGAGGTGCCGTTGTCTTTTCTTTTGAATCCAGCCAACCACCAAAAAGTGCGCCGAACGGTCAACGGACATGATCGGGCCTACTACGCAATGCCCTATGAATCGCATTATATTTGGGGCGCGACCGCGGGCATGATCATCAATTTATATGAAGTTTTGAGCGGCTGATGGTTCGAATATTTATTACCTATCTGATTCCCTTCATGGTGCCCCTTGCCGCTTATCTCGTGTGGGCATGGTACCGCATAGCACACGCAAAGAAACATGGTGGAGAAGCACTTGTTATTGAGAAGGGGCCGTTGCCATGGCTGCTTCTCGCCGGGGCTGTTCTAACGCTCGTTCTCATGGGTACGACCGCGCTGCTACGGGGTGGAGATCCGGATGCGACCTATGTGCCGCCGCGCTATGAAGATGGCCGGGTCGTCCCCGGCCGCATGGAAGATTAGGCCTTTAAGTGGCTGGCGACCTTTCCGGCGGAGTCCTAAAGGCGTCGTGGATGCAGCGGCCTGACGTTGTCGCCGCTCTGTCTGCGCTTGGCGCGCCTGAGGTGGATGTTAGGTTTGTCGGCGGGTGCGTGCGCGATTCCATCCTTGGCCGCCCGGTTGTCGATATTGATCTGGCAACACCTGATCTTCCTGAGACGGTTATGAAGAAAGCTTCGGCCGCAGGCCTAAAGGTGGCACCCACAGGACTTTCCCATGGCACGGTCACGGTGGTCTCTGACGGCTGCGGTTTTGAAGTTACAACTCTGCGCAAAGATACGGCGACTGACGGCAGGCACGCAGACGTGGAGTTCACCACGGACTGGGCTGAAGACGCCGCGCGCCGGGACTTTACCTTTAACGCGATGTCTGCTCGGGCCGACGGTAAGATATTCGATCTATTTGGCGGCCATGAAGATGCCAACGCAGGGCGCGTCTGCTTTATTGGTAACCCGCGCGATCGTATCCAAGAAGACTACCTTCGTATTCTCCGATACTTCCGATTTCTGGCCCACTACGGCAAAGAGCCGCCGTCTGATGAGGTATTGGCAGTATGCCAAGAACTGCGTGCTGGCCTGGCCCAGTTATCCATCGAGCGTATTCGTGATGAACTCACAAAACTCATGAGCGCTCCAGATCCATCGCGGGCCATTAGCGCAATGATCTGCACCTCCATTTTGGAAGACTTGCTGCCCGAGGCACATGCGCCCGATAGGTTCGAGCGTCTTATCCAAACAGAAAAGAGAGTGGCGTTTGATCTCTCAAAGGCAGCATGGCGGCGGCGATTGATGTTTCTTGTTCATGGGCAGGCGCTCGCGACTGATGAAATTAGAAAACGCCTCAAGCTCTCCAACGCGGATTCAAAAGCGCTGTCCCAGATCCAGCGCGCTGCAACAGATGCGGAACGGGCGTTCGATCAACCACACCGCAATCGCTTTCTCTATGCCTATGAGCCAGAATATTCAAAAGATGCGGTGTTAATCGCCTGGGCGCGTGACCCTGTTAGTGGTGAAGCCGACTGGGAAATTCTCTACCAAGCTGCCGTGGACTGGACGCCAAAGACATTTCCATTGGGCGGCTCTGACGCCAAGGTGCTTGGCCTGCCAGAGGGGCCAGAGGTAGGTAAAGTTTTGAAGCGGCTTGAGCGGGAATGGGTCGATGGCGGCTTCCTCACGACGGCTCAAGATCTGCGCCGGCGCATGAAAGAGCTCGTTGAACAGGCAAAAAGCCGGCCCTGAAAAAAAGGTCCCGCCCAGGACGGGGGCGGGACCAGCTACGGAGCAATGGCTGAGACGGGAGGGGATCCTTAGTCTAAGGGCTAATTGCTGGCCCTTTTTAGACAATCAAGGCTTACAGGATCATTGCCTGCGGATTACACCGTTGTCATGTCTGTCATTGCTAGGTCCGGCATACCAATAGCGGCTTAGATAGGAGGCAAACTACCAGTTTGCCTCAGAGCTTCGGTACATCCGATGGCGGCGGCCTGGGCGAGATTGAGAGATCGGTTGCCTTTAGCCAAGGGGATGCGGACCCGGTCGTCAGCCCAATTATGGATATTGTTAGGGACACCGGCGCTTTCTCGGCCAAAAAACAGCAGATCGCCAGGCTGGAACTGAAATGACGTATAGCTTTGCTTGGCTTTGGTCGTAAAGAGGATGATGCGGCCGCTTTCAGATTGCGATGCGTTCACAAAGGCCTCCCATGAAGGATGGCGGGTCAATTTCACACCGGAGGTGTAATCCATACCGGCTCGCTTCAACCGCTTGTCGTCCCATACAAATCCGCAGGGCTCGATGATCTCTATCGGCACATCGAAGCATGCGCCCAGGCGCAGGACTGCGCCGGCATTTTGGGGGATATCGGGTTGGTAAAGAATCAAGCGAATCAAGGGGTTTGGTCACACTAAGATGGGTGTTTCGAGGCGCTGCAAAAGCCTTTTCACAGCTGGTAAAATATCCTATACCCCATCTCGTTGTTTTCCTTAACGTTTCGTAAGGCTCGGGAAGCCAAGACGGAGCGAATGAGGTGCGGAAGTCTTTGTTCTACATGTGCTTTTGGGATTATCAAAACTCGCCAAGGCTCTACTCTTTCGTGACATACCTGATATCGAAACAAGAACTATGAGGTCCTAGAGATGGGTGATTTGGCGGAGACTCAATCGGTGCCGACAGAAGACGAGTCCCGGAGAGACTTTCTCCTCCATGCAACAGTGGCAACAGGCGTGGTTGGTGCGGCGGTTTCGCTGTGGCCACTCATCAATAGCCTGAATCCCGCTGCTGATACTTTGGCGTTGTCTTCTGTTGAAGTCAGCCTTGCGGGCCTTGAAGAAGGGCAGGCTGCAACGATTAGCTGGCGCGGCAAGCCCGTCTTCCTGCGTTATCGTACGCCGGCTGAAATTGAAGAGGCCCGCAGTGAACGTTGGCAGGACCTTCCCGATCCACAGCCAGACGAAGAGCGGGTTCAGGATGACCGTTATCTTATCGTCGTTGGTGTATGTACGCACCTTGGATGTATCCCGCTCGGCCAAAAGACGACCGAAACGCGCGGTGATTTTGGCGGGTACTTCTGTCCCTGCCATGGCTCGCATTACGACGTGTCTGCGCGTATCCGCAGGGGGCCCGCGCCGTCTAATCTTGAAGTGCCGGAGTACACATATCTCTCCGAAACAAACGTTCGCATCGGTTAGGGAGCACAACCATCATGAGCAACGAAAAAGGTTGGGGCATGCGCGCGTTTGATTGGTTTGAAGAACGCTTGCCCATCGTCTCTTTCATCGATCATTCGGTTGGGTCCAAGTATCCCGCGCCGAATAATCTTAATTACTTTTGGAATTTCGGGTCATTGGCCGGCTTCATGCTGGTGGTTCTTATGATGACTGGCATTGTTTTGGCGATGTCCTACACACCGCATGTGGATCACGCCTTTGAGAGCGTTGAGCGCATCATGCGTGATGTGAATTCTGGCTGGCTGATTCGATATCTTCACGCCAACGGCGGTAGTTTCTTCTTCATTGTTGTACTGATCCACATATTCCGCGGTATGTATTACGGCTCTTATAAAGCGCCGCGTGAGGTCCTGTGGTGGCTGGGTATTGTCATTTACTTGCTGATGATGGCGACGGCGTTCATGGGGTACGTATTGCCGTGGGGCCAAATGAGTTTCTGGGGCGCGACGGTGATCACCAACCTGTTCTCCGCGGTGCCTATTGTTGGTGATGAAATCGTGACCTTGTTGTGGGGCGGTTTCTCAGTGGATAACCCGACCCTTAATCGTTTCTTCGCTCTGCATTACCTCCTGCCCTTCGCCATCGTAGGTGTGGTGGTTCTGCATATCTGGGCGTTGCATATTCCGGGGTCTAACAATCCCATGGGTATCGAGGTGACGGCGAATGATAAAATTCCGTTCCATCCCTACTACACCTCAAAAGATGTTTTTGGTCTCGGCGTTTTCTTACTGTTCTATTTTACTGTTGTCTTCTGGTTCCCTAATGCCATGGGCCATCCCGACAACTATATCCCGGCTAATCCATTGCAAACGCCGGCCCACATTGTGCCCGAATGGTACTTCTTGCCGTTCTACGCGATTCTGCGGTCGATCGATGACAAGCTCACCGGTGTGATTCTGATGTTTGGATCTATCCTGATATTATTCGTTGTGCCGTGGCTCGATACATCCCGAGTGCGATCTGCCAATTTCCGGCCAATCTTCAAAGTTTTGTTCTGGATCTTCCTGTTAGATTGTTTCGTCCTAGGGTGGTGCGGATCACAGCTTCCCGAGGGCTTACCTCTCATTCTTACACGGGTCGGCACCTTCTGGTATTTCTTCCATTTCCTGGTGTTGCTGCCGGTGGTGGGGTGGATTGAGACGCCTCGGCCATTACCCAGCAGTATCAGCACGCCTGTTATTGCAAGCCCTGCGGAGTAGAGTCATGAGAACTGTTCTTTTTGCTGCCTTCGCGGTTATTCTCCTCAACGAATTGCCTGCGGATGTCAAAGCTGCCAGCGAAGGCGTAGAACTCGATCATCAAGAATGGACCTTTGACGGACCATTCGGCGGGTTTGACCGCCAACAGCTGCAACGCGGTTTTCAGGTGTACCGTGAAGTCTGTTCATCCTGTCATGGGCTGGACTATATCGCGTTCCGTAACCTGGAAGCCATCGGATACAGCGAAGACCAAACCAAGGTCTTGGCATCTGAGTACCTCATTGAGGATTGTTGTGATGACCAGGGCGACATCTTCGACCGCCCTGCCATCCCAGCTGACGGCATTCCCAATCCGTATCCCAATGAACAGTTTGCCAGAGCCTCGAACAATGGCTCTCTGCCGCCCGATCTCTCATTGATCACTAAGGCGCGTGCCAACGGACCCGACTACATCTACAATCTGATCTTGGCTTACGAAGATCCGCCGGCCGACATGGAAGAAGAGATCATGTTTGGCATGTATTACAACACGGTATTCGACGGCAATCAGATTGCGATGGCGCAACAGCTGTTCGACGAGTTGATCGAGTACTCAGATGGCACGGTTGCCACCAATGAACAGATGGCTAAAGACGTGACGGCCTTCTTACATTGGGCGGCCGAGCCTAAGCTGGAAGTGCGTAAGCAAACGGGCGTACGGGTATTATTGTTCACCCTGGTATTCACCGTACTGGCGTACTTCCTCAAGAGGCGTATTTGGGCTGGTCTTAAGCACTAAACAAAACAAACCATTCGAGTTTGGAAGGCCGCCGGTTTTAATGAAGACCGGCGGTTCTTTATGCTGACTCTAAACGTTAAACAGGAAGTGCATGATGTCGCCGTCCTTAACGACATACTCTTTGCCTTCCTGACGCACCTTACCTGCATCCTTGGCGGCCTGTTCACCGCCTAGGAAAATAAAGTCGTCATACGCGATGGTCTCGGCGCGGATGAAACCCTTTTCGAAATCTGTATGGATTACCCCGGCTGCTTGTGGACCGATCGCGCCATTACGTACGGTCCAAGCGCGGGTCTCTTTCGGACCGGTGGTGAAATACGTTATGAGATTGAGCAGGTCGTAACCGGTACGGACCACACGGGCGAGGCCAGTTTCTTCTAAACCGAGGGTTTCGAGGAAATCTTGCCGTTCTGCAGCGTCATCCAGCTGAGAGACTTCCGCCTCGATGGCTGCTGATATCACGACCGTTTTTGCGTTCTCAGCCGCTGCCTTTTCCGCGACCTTGGCCGAGAACGCGTTGCCCTTAGCGGCTTCGTTTTCGCCGACATTGCAGGCGTAGAGGACAGGTTTGGCTGTCAGAAGCTGAAGCTGCTGAAACAGACGCTGACCGGATTCATCTTCGGGCTGGGCTGTTCGGGCTGGTTTTCCCTCGCGTAGGGCTTCGAGGGCCGGCCCCATGACAGCGACAAGTTCCTTGGCCTCCTTGTCGCCTGATTTGGCTTTCTTAGCGGCCTGGTCATGGCGCTTTTCAATGCTTTCCAGGTCAGCCAGCATGAGCTCAGTCTCGACGGTCTCAGCGTCCCGGACAGGATCAATGTTGTTGTCCACGTGGGTGACATTGCTGTCTTCAAAGCACCGGAGGACATGAACGATGGCGTCAACTTCGCGGATGTTGGCAAGAAACTTATTGCCAAGGCCTTCACCCTTACTAGCGCCCTTCACCAATCCGGCAATATCAACAAACTCGAGCTGAGTCGGAATGGTTTCCGCAGACTTGGTGATTTCGGTAATCCGCATTAAGCGGTCATCGGGAACGGCGACACGGCCCACATTTGGCTCGATGGTGCAGAACGGAAAGTTAGCGGCTTGCGCTGCGGCTGTTGACGTTAAAGCGTTGAAAAGTGTTGACTTGCCCACATTTGGCAGTCCAACGATGCCGCAGTTAAAACCCATAAACTTTACTCTTCTTTTTCTGCTTTAATAGCATCGCGTAGTGAGAGTGGTGTTGATACATCATTCATTGCTCGGGCTACGTCTGACATGAATCGGTTGTGGTCGCCGTCGAGGAGAAGCGGTGTTGAGTCGACGGTTGCATTAACAAGGGTTCGAACCCAGTCCTGGTCCGATTTGGCAAAGTCCTGAAGGACGTATCCTGAGACCCGGTCTTTGTGACCAGGGTGACCAACACCCATGCGCACCCGCCAGAAATCACCACTAATGTGAGAGATCAAACTGCGAATACCGTTGTGACCGGCATGACCGCCGCCTTTTTTGACGCGGATTCTCCCTGGTGCCAACTCGATCTCATCAAAAAACACCACTAGGTCATCAAGGTCAATTTTGTAAAACTTGATAGCTTCGTTTAAAGCCCGGCCTGACTCATTCATAAACGTTGTTGGCTTTAGTACCGCGACCTTGTTGTTGCCAACACGGCCCTCTGCGACCTGGCCCTGAAACTTGCCGCGCCACGCGCCCAGGTTATAACGCTCAACGAGCTCATCGACGGTCATGAAGCCGAGGTTGTGTCTATTATTGGCATAGCCGGAGCCAGGATTGCCCAGGCCGACAAGCAAACGCATGGCGGTCTCGCATTAAAAGCGATGGAATGAATACAATTTCGAGAACAATGAAGCGGGTCCGGCTTGAGCCGGGCCCGACCCAATTCTATTTGGCAGACTCTTCTTTCTTGTCGTCTTCGCCGCCTTCTGCTTCCACCTCGGCATCTTCGCCTTCGGCACCCTCTTCCCCTTCCTCGCCTTCTTCAGTCTCTTCTTCGACGGCTTGTACAGTCGGAGCGGCGATCGTGCAGACGGTGAAGTCGCGATCAGAAATCGTCGGGGCTACGCCATCGGGCATACTAATAGCACTGATGTGCACCGAATCGCCGATGTCTAAACCCGTTAAATCGACCTCGAATTGCTCGGGTAGATCATCCGGTTTAGCGCGAACCTCGATGGTATGGCGCACGACGTTGATGACGCCGCCGCGCTTGAGGCCGGGAGATCCCTCTTCATTTAAGAAGTGAACCGGCACTTCAACGGTTACAACCGTATCCTTGCCAATACGCCTAAAATCCACGTGTATGGGCACATCCCGCACGGGATCGAGTTGGACATCCTGAGCCATGGCTCGGTGGGTCGTCTTATCGACGGTAATTTCAAAAATCTGGGTCGCGAAACCGGGTTTGTGCATAGCTACGAACAGGTCGCGCGGTTCCATGGAAATTAGGACGGCGTCCTTTTTATCTCCATAGATTACGCCAGGCACGAGGCCTTCTCGGCGTATTGCGCGGGCTGCCCCCTTGCCGGCCCGGTCGCGTCCCTGAACTGTCAGGGCGCTTGCTTCGGCCATTTCTGGTCTCCTTATGTATATGTTCCCGGCAGGCCTCCAGGGGTGTCGCCGCCGGGTTCGCGCAAACCCCGGTAAGCCAAGGGCAACGCGAAGGGCGCGATATACAGTGATTCGGGGTTGGGCTCAAGCCCCACAGAGCGGGTGCTTTTCAGCGCCAAGGGGAATGTTAGTCAAACAGGCTTGAGACGGAGGATTCTGAACTGATTCGTTTGACTGCCTCAGCCATGAGGGGGGCGATAGACATCTGGCGGACATTATCAGCCAGCCTGACGGCCTCCGTGGCTTGTATGCTGTCTGTAATAACCAATTCCCGCATGGGAGAAGCAGAAACCCGCCCGACGGCGCCGCCTGAAAGGACCCCGTGGGTCACATAGGCTGAGACGGATTTGGCACCATCGTTCATCAAGGCGACCGCTGCATTACAGAGAGTGCCCGCTGAATCGACAATATCGTCAACCAGGATGCAGTCGCGATCATTAACGTCGCCGATGATGTTCATGACTTCGGAAACGCCAGCCTTTTCGCGCCGTTTGTCTATAATAGCCAGATCCGTATTGAGCCTTTTGGCAAACGCCCTGGCCCGCACCACGCCACCGACATCGGGCGAAACAATCATCGGGCCACCGTTGTCGGAATATCGGTCTTTGATGTCGTTTATAAACACGGGTTGGGCGTACAGATTGTCCAGTGGAATGTCGAAAAAGCCCTGAATCTGCCCTGAATGGAGATCCAGCGTGACGACGCGGCTGGCACCGCCCTGGGCGATGAGATTGGCAACGAGTTTTGCCGTAATCGGTGTCCGTGGGGCCGTCTTCCTATCTTGTCTGGCATACCCATAATAGGGAATCACAGCCGTAACGCGGTTCGCAGAGGCGCGGCGTAACGCATCTAAGGTCACCAACAATTCCATGAGATTGTCGTTGGCTGGATAAGATGTCGGCTGTACCACGAAGACGTCCTCACCTCGAACGTTTTCATTGATTTCTACAAAGACTTCCATGTCTGAGAAGCGTTTGATCGACGCGTTGGTTAGCTCAACTTGCAGATAAGCCGCGATGGCCTCAGCGAGCGGCTTATTGGCATTCCCAGCCATCAATTTCATTGCAATGGACCCCTGTGGGACGTCCGGTGGGACGTTCCTCAAAACCCGGCCTGAAGGATAGTTCCCCAGCCGCTCCCGACGGGCGAAAACCTATCAATCTGTCACAGCTCTGTAAACGTTCCGGACGGTATAATGGGTCGAGTCTTTGGATGGTGTTGCCGATTGGCCATTATTGGTTTCGGGTACGCCCCGCGGCGACAACGATTTCCATCAGCCCGGGGAAAGCTGAGTCGATGATCGCCTCGGCGACCAGTCCCCATGGGCCGTCTAAGTCTCCCCGCGGAATTCGATTGTCCAGCCTGACTTCACCTAAGTCTTTGTCCTCCGGGTCTAAGACCTGCCAGACAATTGCAATATCGTCATGAGCAGAATCGTAGGGGCGGACGGTCACAGAGCCAACAATCTGAAAGTCAGACTCATCCGCAGCTGGTTTGAACCCTTGCTGTGCTAGTCGGTTTCCGAGAATACGGGCGAGGGCTATGGCACCGTCTCCTGGTGTTTCGGCCGGCGGGCGAATAACCACTGACAGTCCTGTGCCGAGCAACGCTGGTGGGTGAACCACCGGGCCCGTGGGTGCTAATGACCAGGCGACTTTTGACGTCAGGTCATCGGCGACTTGAGACTGCTGCGCCTGTGAAAGTGTTTTCCACTCAGACCGTTCCATCTGCAGCGCTTGGGTGAATTGTTGCGCGATGTCTCCGTTGCGGTCTTTTAAATGCCAGGTCAGGGTTAATTCATCCCCGAGGTTTGACGACCCTTCAATATTTACGTGACCTTCAAGGCTGTAACCAAGGCGCCCAGCGCGGTCCACGGCCTCGGCTGGAATATCCTGCTGCTGCAGCGCGTCTGCGATCGCGCCAGCCAGTTGTTCGGCTGCATCGGCGTCAATTCCTCCAATCGGGAGCACTCCAATGCCCAAAGTGCTGGGGCTCTCGGGAAGAAAAATAACTGCGCCTTGGGTGGGTTCAAATGGCCGGGGTACATTGCCGCATGCGGTTAAGGGGAGCCCGAAGAGCAAAATCAAAAGTATGTTTTGAGGAGCGGACCGGGGGTTCATAAATTAGGCGATCAAAGCTATGCCTGAGAGTTGCCGGCCATAATCAGTTTCACCGCGATGGCAGGCCCGGCGGTAGCTGAAAAATCGTTCTTCATCTCCATACGTATTAGTATCGAGGGATTCGATTTTCGATATACCAGTTAGCTTAATTCGATTGGCCACATAGGACTGAAGATCAAAGTAAAAATGATCTGCTTTTCCAGAGCCCTTAAAATAACAATCGTGATCCGTGTTTTGTTCGACAATCCTCGTTCTAAATTCAGGGCCAACCTCGTAGGACGAGGCGCCGATACACGGCCCGACCGCAACCCTTATGGTCTCTCGTTGAGCACCGAGCGTTGTCATTGTGCCGACAGTGGCTTCTATAATTCCCCCGAATGCACCTTTCCAACCGGCGTGGGCCGCGCCAATAACACCGGCTTCGGGATCAGCGAATAAGATCGGAGCGCAGTCGGCAGCGAGGATCGCGAGCGCAAGGCCTGGGCGGTCAGTGACCAGGGCGTCCGCGACCGGAGCGCCGTCCGGAACCCAAGGTGTGTCCACGGTTACAACGTCAGCCGTATGTTCCTGGTGAACTGTAAGAAGATTGCAAGATTCGACTCCCAGCAGCTCCGCGCACATGTTGCGATTGCGGATAACTACGCCCTTATGGTCTCCAGACCCTAGTCCACAATTCAGGCCCGCGTATATTCCCGACGAATGCCCGTTCCGCCGCGTAAAGAAGCCGTGCTTAACGTTTGATAGGGCAGTTAAGTTATCGGCCTTCAACATACACTTACCGCTCCACTTCAAAGCCGGCGAGCGATCCAATCTCTCGCGGGGCTAAGGCAATCACTTTAAAGAGAGTTCCCATGCCCTCAGCATCGATTAGGCGGCCAACACTTTCCTTAATGGTGACAACGGTCTCAGGTGTTTTATCGGCACACAGTTGAGCCTCCCTCACCGACGCGCCGATCCGTCGCAACCATACGCCTTGTTCTATGGGCCCAAGCACGCTTGCCCCTTCTGAGCGGGCTGTTTGCGCGACTAGGGCGAAGTCAACGTGGGCGGTTATATCGGCTGTGCCAGGGTCCTTTAGAACCGGATGATAGGAATGGTCTTTCATGGCTTGAAGGGTCTCTCCAATATCCGACTGCGTGTGACCGTAGTCGATCATCAGAGCGACGCCATGTCGGTCTATACAGAGCTGAGCCATTTCTTTTACCGTATCTTCCACAGCTCCAGAATGCTCAATAATACTTCCGACCGGGGCGTCATCAAATGTGTCGTCAATCACATTTGCAGGGAAGGGGGCGGTGGTGAATGAAAACTCACAACTACTGTAACTGACAAGGCGCTCACACCAGCCAGCCGCTGTTCTCTCGTATTGGTGCACAGGAAGCGCATCGAGAAATTCGTTGCCAATGATAATGAGTTGACCATACGGCAGCGTGGACAAATCGTCGTGCCATTCAACGTCGTACGCCCTAAGAAGAGTTCGTTGCTGGCTACGGAGTGCCGGGCTTTGCTCAACCAGATGTATGGAGGCGGTATTCAGAAAGGCAGGTATAACTTCGCCAATGGCCCGCATAGCATCGGCCATAAGTGTTCCGCGGCCTGGCCCGCATTCGACAATGTTGATGTGCCGGGGCTGGCCAAGAGCCTGCCATGCCGTCACACACCACAGACCGATCAGTTCTCCAAATATTTGAGACACTTCAGGGGCTGTCACGAAGTCTCCGTCTTTGCCGAAGACATGGCCCGATGAGTAATAAGACTCTGCGATGGCCTTCATATACGCCGCTACAGAAATAGGCCCGTCTTTGGCGATTTGATCCGCTAATTCGCCAGTGATGTCCGGGCCGCTCATGCTTTGGTTTTTAGGGCGGGCTGGGCAAGGGATCGCCGTATCACCCAAAGCCCAAACAGGATCATGGGAATGGAAAGAATTTGCCCCATGGTCGTGCCAGCAGCAATGAACCCTAGATGGCGGTCTGGTTCTCGAAAGAATTCAGCGACTATCCGTGACAATCCGTATCCAACACAAAAACATCCGGTTAGGACACCGGGCTTAGAGCGAATGGCTTCGTTGCGCCAAAGGAGATGCATGACGATGAACAGGAGTAGGCCTTCAAGAAGCGCTTCATAGAGTTGGCTCGGATGGCGGGCTATGGGGCCGCCGCCGGGGAAGGCCATAGCCCAAGGGACATCGGTGGCAAAACGGCCGTAAAGTTCACCGTTAATGAAATTTGCTACGCGGCCGAGGAATAACCCAATGGGAACCGCACAGCCGACGTTGTCTGAAACATACCATTTATCGACGCGGGCTTTCCGCGCAAATAGGATGATGGCTGCGATGACGCCAAGTAAGCCGCCGTGAAACGACATCCCACCGGTCCACGTCATTAAAATTTCAGCTGGATTGGCAAGATAGTAGGCAGGCTTATAAAACAGCACGTAGCCCAGCCGTCCGCCAAAAACGATTCCTAGCAAAACCCAAATCAAAAAGTCGTCAATCTGAGAGGGCTTCAAAAGCGCGGGCGGTCTCAAGACCAATTGGCGCGCGTACCAGACCCCGCCAAAGAGCCCTGCAATATAGGCCAGCGCATACCAGCGAATGGCAAATGGACCCAGTTCAATCAGGATTGGGTTAATAGCCGGAAATGTCAGGGCAAACGGAGTCATATAATCAACGGTAAGGGTTTGGGTTGCTGAGGTAGTCTCGAATAGTGATGGTGACACCGTCTTCTAAAGAGGTAAACGCGTCTGGGTATCCTTCGGCTTCCAGCCGGCTCATATTCGCTTCTGTGAAATATTGGTAGTGGGTTTGTAAATGAGCCGGCGTATCTCGCCAAGTAATCGTGAAGGGTTGATCCGCTGCGGTATACACCGCCCGTGCGAGGTCCAGAAACGTGCGGGCTTTTCCTGTTCCGACGTTAAAAAGACCTGTGACAGTTGGTGTTTCCAGTAACCATCGAATGACGGCAGTGCAGTCGTCGACAAAGACGAAATCGCGTTTTTGTTTACCGTTGCCTATGCCTTCCCGGTGAGACCGGAACAGCGCATAAGCATCGCCTTTGGCAGCGATCGGATGCATTTGCGATACGACGCTTGCCTGGGTGCCTTTATGGGTTTCATTCGGACCATAGACATTGAAAAAGCGAAGTCCCGCCCATTGCGGTGGCGCCGGAGATCCATCGAATACGGCTTGAGATACGAACGTATCAAAGGCAAGTTTACTTTGTCCGTAGAGATTGAGCGGCTTTAAGGCATTCAGTGCGCCGAGAGAGAGGTCATCGTTAAAGCCCTGGGTGCCATCACCATAAACTGAAGCTGAAGATGCATAAATAAACGGTATAGAATTCTCCGCGCACCACGTCCAAAGTGCCGTGCTCAGATCGACATTCACTGCAAAAACGGCCGATCGGTCAGAGGCCGTGGTGTTCGTCTCTGCACCTAGGTGGACCACCACTTCTATCAATTCTGCATTGGCTTGCAAGAAGGTAAGGATATCAGCTGGACCAAACCAGGTTACATTTCGCCGTTTATCGACATTGAATTGTTTTTCCGGGCTATCGATCGTATCAAAAGCCGCAATGGGGCGGTCCTCATGGGTTTCCCAAGCGGCCATGAAATTTGAACCTATGAATCCGGCGGCGCCGGTAAGAGCGAGCATGCAGGGTGTGTCCACTATGCTATGTGGTTCGAGTTATGCCGGATCGCTTATCATGCGGCAATGGCCAGTACGGAGAAGGCTTGAAGAGAAGCACATAAGAACAGATAGTCTAAATGAATACCGGCAACGGAGACGCAAGATGCAAAGCCAAAAGAGAATTTTTGACGATATTGCTAAGGTTGCTGGAGGTGCATTAGGAGCGCTTGGCAGCTTGAAGCAGGAGATCGAAGTTCTTGTTCGTCAAAGGGTCGAACGCTTTCTGGCCGATCGAGACTTTGTGACCCGGGAAGAATTTGAAGCTGTTAAAGCCATGGCCTCTGAAGCACGGGCAGAGCAGGTGCGTCTTTTGACGCGCCTTGAAACCTTAGAAGGGGCGTCGCCAAAAACAACAGGTTCAGCGTCTGATCAGGCGTCGCCACGCAAGAGTCTGGCAAAAAAGACGGGTCGGAAAATAGCCAGAAAACCGGCTGCAAAGACTTGATTTCCTTGGTTTTTTGGCCTGGCCAAACCAAGATTTAAGGAAGGTTTTGTCGCGCTACGCGACTCGCCAGAAATCCTAAGAATTGTTATTGCTCACCCTCTGAACCTACTATATCTTGATTTTCGGGCCATATTTTGGTGGGCTCGAACAACCGGTCGGGCCCGGGGCAGATGAGGGGAATTCTATGCGTACCACCACCGTCAGCCACGAATCCACTGCGGATAACCCTCTGGACCGCATAGAAGAAGTCATTTCCATTAAAGACTGGGTTTTTGATCGTCGTAACGACGAAGAGATGGCCGTCGAGGCGCCCGGTACATGGTGTGATTTTGGACTGTTTTTTGCCTGGTCTGCAGAATTAGACGCTTTGCATTTTTCTTGTGCGCTGGACATGCGCGTACAACCGAAAGTGCAAAACAATATTTACGAGCTCATTGCCAAACTTAATGAACGGCTTTGGATCGGTCATTTTGCGATTTGGATCGACGAAGGCATTCCCATGTTCCGTCATACGATTTACTGCCAAGGCGGCCGGATAGATGCGCCGCATATTAGCGAGTTGGTTGATCTCGCTCGAAGTGAGTGCGAACGGTACTACCCCGCTTTTCAATTCGTCATATGGGGTGGACGAACTCCCGATGATGCAATTTCCTGCGCTCTACTGGATACCGTTGGCGAAGCTTAAAAGTCACACCTCCCCAAAGTTTTAGGTGACCAGGTCATTCGTCACCTTAATGTGATAGAATGATTTCATGATTGAAGGCACAGTTCTTCTGGTTGGCTGCGGCAACATGGGTAGCGCTCTCCTAAAAGGGTGGTTCGCCCGCGGACTTAACCCGGTCGATATTATGATTGTGGAGCCGGCGGGGCGGGAGTCTGTCGCCGCAGCGTCCGAGCATCCTGCGCTAGTTGTCCTTTCAGATGTCAGCGAACTACCGACTGATTTTACGCCCGACGTGGTGGTGTTCGCCGTCAAACCGCAAAACGCAAAGGATGTCATTCCGGCTTACGCGCATATGGCGGAGTCTGGAACCGTGTTTCTGTCTATCATTGCAGGGTTACCACTCGCAAAGCTCGAGGCTTTGCTCGGTGCAAACTCGGCTTTGGTGCGCGCCATGCCCAATACGCCTGCATCCATCGGTCAGGGCATCAGCGTTTTATGCCCAGGATCGCAAGCGGGCCCCTCGCAAAAGCGTGTTTGCAAGGTGCTTATGGCTGCTGTTGGTCAGACCGCGTGGATTGAGAATGAAGCTGATATGGATGCGGTGACGGCTGTCTCTGGCAGCGGGCCAGCTTACGTTTTTCTTCTTGTAGAAACGCTTGCAGAAGCCGGTGTCAAAGCGGGCTTAAGCCCAGAATTGTCCGAGCAGCTGGCTTTGGCAACGGTATCGGGAGCCGGCGCACTCCTCGCAAGCAGCAACTCGTCGTGCGCCCAACTGCGAAAGGTTGTTACCAGCCCGGGCGGCACGACAGCTGCAGCGTTAGACGTTCTGATGGCGAGCAACGGCATGTCAGACCTTATGAACGGGGCCGTTGCGGCTGCTGCCAAACGATCACGGGAATTGGCGGGCTAAGGTTCTTGATTTAAACATCTTAGCCGTGAAAGGCTGAGACATGGCGTCCAGAAAAACCACGACCCAAAAGCAAGTTGCGCGTAAGGCTCAGGCCGATGTGCATCTTGAAGACCGTCTCTGTGCCGCAGCACTAACGATTGCTGCTGATGAAGGTTGGGCGGCCGTCTCTCTTGATCGGCTTGCAACTGATCTGAAAATCCCGCTTGGCCGCGTTATCGCCGTCTGTCCCACACGTACTAGTCTCTTGAGCTTCCTCTTTAAACGCGTCGATAATGTTGTGCTCAATCAGGTGAGCTCTATTGATCGATCGGAAAGCGTGCGGGATCGTATATTCGATGTCCTGATGATGCGCTTCGACGCGCTTCAAGCAAACCGGGCTGGGTATGTCAGCTTGATCAATCACCTGATGCGGCGTCCTGTTGCTCTTTTGTTCCGCACTCCTAGTACACTCCACACAATGGCGCTCATATTGATAGCTGCTGGTGTGAGCGCTGACGGGATGATCGGGGTGGCAAGGGCGCATACTTTAGCTGTCGCCTACGTATCTGTGTTGGGCGTATGGCTTAAGGACGATAGTAGCGATATGTCCCAAACCATGTCCGCGCTAGACAAAGCGCTAGGCCGATTAGAGAAGCTGGTAAAAATGGCCCCTTTCAAACCGCCATCACGACAGAAGAAGACTGAACAAAATTCAGACTAAATGGGCAGCCGGACCGTCGCTCTTAGTCCCTTTAGCGGGCTCTCGCCTAAAATGACATCGCCTCCAAGGGTGCGGGCAATATCGCGTGCGATAGTCATGCCCAGTCCTACGCCCCCTGTTTCGGGGTTTCTAGATGGTTCAACCCGATAGAACGCTCTAAAGACATCTTCTCGTAGATTTGCGGGTATGCCTGGTCCGTCATCATCAACGTTGATTTGAAGGTGCATCCCGACGCGCTTAGCGCTGATTTCAACTCGTGTACCGTAGCGGGCTGCATTTCCAACGAGGTTGTTGAGGCAACGTTGGAATGCCATTGGCTTAATGACAACGGGATCTTCTAAGCCAATGATGTCGAGTACAATTGCAGCACCGGCGCGCTTGAATCTGCGATGAATGTCGTCGACGAGGTTTGGAATGTGAGTTGGCTTGGAAGACTCGGTGCCTTCACCCCTAGCAAACGCCAAATAGCCGTTGAGCATGCGCTCCATCTCGTCGATATCTTCCTTGATATCGGCAATATCATTCGCGCTGGCACCGTCCAGCATTTCGATTTGTAACTTCATGCGCGTAAGGGGTGTGCGTAAATCGTGAGAAACGCCGGCAAGCATTTCTGTCCGCTGATCCATTTGACGTTGAATTCTGTTCCGCATAACTGTAAAGGCGCGTGCCGCCTGACGCACTTCGGTAGCGCCTTCAGGTTTGAAATTAGGCACGTCTTGCCCTTTACCAAAACTATCGGCAGCACGCGCCAGCCGGCGCACGGCCCGAACTTGGTTATTTAAGAAAAGGGCGGCAACGCCGAACAAAACTAGCGAAGAGCCAACCATCCAGAGTACGAAGACATATGTGGTGGAGCTGAAAAGTCTTTTTCGCGGCGCGAGTACGTTCAGAACTCCGTCGGGCAGTTGCATGGCAATTTCAATATTCCGGTCGGTCCCCACAAAATCGATCGTGAACGGTCTTTTCATTTCCCGCCAAAGTTCACGAGTGAGTACATCCGAGAACGGACCATCAGCATTGATGGTTTGATTCGACGGCAGAGCGGCGCCATTTTCAAAAGTGATGTCAAGCAGCATGGTCTGGCTGGCGACTGTTTGAATCCATTGGAATTTCTCGGCGCCTGGGTGGTCCCGCATGTGGATCCGGATGTGGGAGATATCGCCAGCGAGGCTTTGTGCAAGGCGGCGGGACAGGGTTTCCCAATGATTTTCATAAAAGATAAAAGTTGAAATTACCTGAAACAGGATCAATGGCACAACAATGATAAGGGCGGAACGCCCCATCAATGTAGAGGGCACTAAATCTGACCACAGTTCCTCTTTGAACCAATGCGCTACGCGATCGGTCCAGGGAGAGGGTGAGGCGAGACGGTCACTCATGGATGGTGTTACCCGCTAGTCAGTCCGCAAAAGGTATCCAGTTCCACGCACGGTTTGTAGATAGCGTGGTTGCCGAGGGTCGGCTTCTATTTTGCGCCGCAATCGTGTGACTTGCACGTCAATCGTCCTTGGATTCGAGGAATTGCTACTGGATTCGCTCAATTGGGACCGCTTCACGGGTGTGTTCGCGTTTAACGCTAGTACCCGTATCAGATCCGATTCTGCTGACGTTAGGTGGACGGACACCTCTTCTTTCATGAGAACACCTCGGGAAATGTCATACCGGCATGAGCCGAAGCGCAGTTCATGTGTGCTGTCGTCTGGCGGTGGTGGAACACGTTTGAAAATGGAATTGACACGTAAGAGTAATTCTCTTGGCTCGAAGGGTTTTCCCATATAGTCGTCTACACCATGTTCCAGTCCTTTGATACGATGCTCCGATTCTCCCATTGCGGTCAGCATTAGAATGGGGACGTCGCTGGTTTTTCTTAAATCGGCTGCAAAACTCATGCCATCTTCGCCCGGCATCATGACGTCTAGGACAAGCAGGTCAAACTGCAGGAATTCCAATTGGCGCCGTGCATTTGCTGCAGATGACGCTGCGGTGACGAGAAACCCTTGTTCGCTCAGGTACTTCTGAATTAGTTTCCGTAAACGCGAGTCGTCGTCAATGACCAAAACGTGGGCTGGCAAAGCGTCGGGTTCTTTTACAGTATTGGGCATGACGTCAGTCTAATACTTTCTTTTCCGTAAACCGGTGTTTTGCTGATGCGTCCATAATACCGAGCATGACTTTCTTAAACCCCTCCACCGCATCTGCGCCAGCACTCTCGTAGGCTGTCGCAATTCTGACCCGTTGTTCACTGGTCAACAATCGTTCCAACTCCAATCCTTTATCCGTCAATTTCAATAATCGCTCGCGGCGATCCGTTTTGCCCGGATTTTGCTCAATGTAACCTTCGTGAACCAACTGTCTTAGGACACGCGAAAGACTCTGCTTAGTAATGGATAAAATTTCTAGCAATTCACTGACACGCATGCCCGGGTATTGCCCGACGAAATATATGACCCTGTGGTGTGCCCTGCCAAAACTCTGTTTTGCCAGGATGGCATCACCTTCGGCGGTGAAGTCTCGATAGGCGAAGAATAAGAGTTCGATGGCCTGGCGGAGATCAGCATCGCGCGAAAAAGGTGGATCCGTGTGAGGGCTCGAGGCGGCCATAAGGTGCGGTCTCTCCATAGTGGAGCCACTAGAGTATCATATTTATGTCAGTAATATTGACATAAATAACAAACGGATGTACGGATTTGGCTACCAGTAAACAACAAAGCGCCAAAAACGGGCCAGACACGCAGTCTCATTAGGATTTGGCTATGACGACTCCAGCATTTGATGATCGTGACGGATATATCTGGCTTAACGGCGAACTTCAGCCGTGGCGGGGGGCAAAAGCCCACGTTCTCACCCATGCACTTCACTACGCATCGGCGGTATTCGAGGGGGAGCGGGCTTACAACGGTAAAGTCTTCAAGCTGGAAGAGCATACGGACCGTCTATTCTATTCGGCTGACGTGCTGGACATGAAAATTCCTTATGAGCGTGACGTCATTAACATGGCGACTTACGAGGCGCTTAGTGCCAACAGTATTATTGATGGATATGTGCGGCCAATTGCCTGGCGCGGCAGCGAACTCATGGGGGTTTCGGCGCAGAGTACGAAAATTAACGTGGCGATCGCAGTTTGGGCGTGGCCGTCCTATTTTTCGCCTGAAGCACGCCTGAAGGGCATAAAACTCGATATATCGGAATGGCGGCGTCCCTCTCCGGAAACCTCGCCTGTGTTCGCTAAGGCGGCAGGCCTTTATATGATTTGTACGTTGTCCAAACATGCGGCTGAGCGCAAAGGGTTGGACGATTCATTGTTGTTGGACTGGCGCGGACAAGTAGCAGAGGCGACCGGCGCTAACATCTTCTTTGTGATTGATGGCAAAATTCACACACCCACTCCCGACTGTTTTCTCGACGGAATTACCCGCCGTACTGTTATCGGACTGGCAAAAGAACATGGGTGCGATGTCATTGAGCGCGCGATTATGCCTGAAGAAATGGATCAGGCCGATGAGTGTTTCCTAACGGGTACGGCAGCAGAGGTCACGCCCGTAGGGTCAATAGGGACGTATACGTTCACGCCAGGTGAGGTGTGTAAGACCCTGATGACAGCCTATGACGAGGCTGTAGGAAAGACTACCGCTGCAGAGTCGAGCGCTGCTTAATAAACTGGTCTTGCGTCTTCTCAGTCTTTAGCCCACCGGTCAGCGCGCTCGGTATCGTTGGCACGGGCATCGACCCACGTTGTGCCTGCTTGGGTCTGTTCACGTTTCCAAAACGGTGCTTTGGTCTTTAGCCAATCCATAATGAATTCACAGGACGCGAATGCGTCGCCGCGATGCGTGGCGGCAGTGCACACCAACACAATCGAATCTCCCGGTTTCAATTGGCCATAGAGATGGATGACGAGGGCATCGTCGAGCGGCCAACGGGTAAAAGAGTCTTCGACGATTCTCTCAAGCTCTTTTTCCGTCATGCCGGGGTAATGCTCTAACTCTAGGCTGGTCACTTCGGAAGAACTAGAATTTTGGACGGGTTGAAAGTCTCTCACCTGGCCAATGAATGTGGCAATGCCGCCGGAATTCGGATTTCTGCCCAAGAAGCTTTTGATTTCTGCACCCGGGTCGAAGGGGGTGCCTTGAACACGGATCATGTCACCCTCCGGTGACCGGGGGAAAGAATGCAATCTCCTTCGCCAGGCCGATCCGGCTTTCTAGCGGCACATGGACTTGATCCACAGCGGCGCGAATTTGTTTTAAGTTTTCGAACGCACTGTCATGAGCTGGGCTTTGAGTCCTCAGCCAATCCACGAAATCTGAGACTGTTTCAACTGAGTCCGGGGGAGACAACAGCTCTTCTCCGGCTCCGACTTTTTCCTTTATCCACGAGAAATAGAGAACTTTGACAGCCATTGATCTTTATTCCGCTATTTTTTCATCAGCTGACACAGCGTTTTCCGGACCAGGCTCGCGCATATGTTTGAGGCCCGCCTTAAAGTAATCATATCCAGTGATGAGCGTTAGAACGGCGGCAAGCCAAAGACCTATTTCACCGATCATTTGGGCCGGGATCCAGTTTGGCGCGTCTCTTCCTACGATGAGGAAGCCGAGCGTGATCATTTGCAGGGTCGTCTTCCATTTTGCCAGTGAGGTTACAGGAACGCTCACCTGTGCCTGTGCCAGAAATTCCCGCAGCCCGGAGACCGATAATTCCCGCATGAGGATGATGACGGCGGCAGGATAGGTCCAGACGGTCATCCGCTCAAAGCCAACGAGCATGAGCAAAAGCGCTGCGATCAAGAGCTTGTCTGCTATTGGGTCTAGAAAACGGCCAAAGGAAGACACTTGATTGCTACGGCGTGCCAAATAGCCGTCGAAGAAGTCTGTTATGCATGCAATCGTAAAGAGACCTACCATTACCCATCGCGTCGTCGGGCTGTCCCAATAAAATAACCCAATGACGATGGGGATAATAAAGATTCTCGATAAAGTGAGTAAGTTGGGGAGATTAAGCAAAGCAAATTTCCGATTGGAGACCCTCGAAGGTCAAATGCATATCAGTTAGCGTGGAAATGATCATAGATTCTTTTTGCCAAGGCTGCACTGATCCCGTCGACAGTAGATAAGTCCTCAACGCCTGCTTCTGAGACACCTTTGGCAGAGCCAAACCGGTGCAGCAGGGCGCGTTTCCGGCGTGACCCTATTCCATGAATACCGTCTAGCTCAGACCGGACAATATCTTTTGCCCGTCGTGCCCTATGCGCGGTAATAGCAAAGCGATGCGCCTCATCTCTCAAGCGCTGAAGGAAGTAAAGTGCTGGGTGAGCAGGCGCGAGCTTAAATGAAGACCGGTTCGGCATGTGAAACTGTTCGCGGCCTGCGGTTCTGTCAGGACCCTTTGAAATTGCGACCAGCGGTACATCATCAATGCCGAGGCCTTCAAGACTTTGAGCAACGGTCGAGAGTTGTCCTTGGCCACCGTCGATAATGACAAGATCTGGCCAAAGTCCTTTCTGCTTATCTGGATCTTCTTTCTGTGCTCTTGCAAAGCGCCGCGTAAAAATTTCACGCATGGCGCCGTAATCATCGCCAGGCGCTAGACCAACAGTTTTGATGTTGAATTTCCGGTATGCGTTTTTTTCGAAACCCATTGGGCCTGTCACAATCATGGCTCCCACCATATTGGTGCCGGAAATATGAGAGTTGTCGTAAACCTCAACCCGCTTAGGAATAGACTGAAGATCGAATGTCTCAGAGAGACCCTCCAGTAACTTGCGCTGGGCTGAGCTTTCGGCCATTCGTCGACCCAAAGCTTCCTTCGCATTTAAAGAGGCATGATCGACGAGTTTCCGTTTGCCTCCTCGCTGCGGCGAAAGAATCTCAACTTTATGTTCTGCTTTAATGGACAGCGCTTCGTTTAATAGATTCCGGCTTGGTGGCATGTGGCTCACAAAAATAGACCGAGGCGCCGGTGTCGTGTCATAGAACTGACCAACAAAGGCCTCTAGAATCGAACCGTCTTCATCTTCTGCGCTGTGCGACGGGAAATAAGCGCGATTGCCAAAATTCTGTCCGCCCCTGAAGAAAAATATTTGAATGCAGGATTGACCACCAGCCCGGTAAAGGGCGATGACATCAGTGTTATCTATAGACCTTAGATTAATGTCCTGACGATTCTGGACGGTTGCCAGAGCTCTAATTCTGTCCCTCAGTCCCGCCGCTTCTTCATAGTCAAGATTTTTACTGGCCTCATCCATTTGAGCGGAAAGGTCGGATTGGATTTCAGTGCTATCTCCGTCAAGAAACTCACGGGACTGCCGTATAAGGTCGGCATAGTCAGCGTGATCAATTTCCCCAACGCATGGCGCGCAGCATCTCTTAATTTGATACAGCAGACAGGGCCGTGAACGGTTATCAAAAACATTGTCAGAACACGACCTCAATAGAAAGGCTTTCTGCAACGTCGTTAAGGTTTGATTGACAGCGCCTGCTGATGCGAAGGGGCCATAGTAATCGTGCGGCGGCTTTCTTGCTCCTCGATGTTTCAAAATGCGTGGATAATTGTGATCGCTTGTAATCTTGATGTAAGCAAAGGATTTGTCGTCTCGCAGCAAAATATTGTAACGCGGCTTAAGCCGTTTAATGAGGTTGCTTTCGAGGAGAAGGGCTTCAGCCTCCGTATGTGTTGTTATGACTTCCAGTTGGCGGGTTGCCATGACCATACGTTGGAGGCGGATTGGCATGCTTTCAATACGGGTATAGGAAACGACGCGCTTTTTTATGTTTTTTGCCTTGCCTACATAAAGTGCGTCGCCCTTTTCGTTGAGCATACGATAGACGCCGGGACTGGTCGGCAAAGACGGCAAAGCTTCGCTGATGACCGCAAGCCCGCCGTTTGATTTTGGGCTCGGTTTTGGGTTCGAATTTTCTCCAGCAGCCGGCGTCGACTTAGCTGGCGCTTTAGGGGCCTTTCCGGGTTGAGCTTTCGATGTCTTCATATCTTCGATGTGGCATTCCGGCTCTGTTCGGTCAACCAATTGACCTTCAAATAGCCAAATCTGCTGAATTTTTAGTCCTTGCTGTGGAAAACTCTGTGGGAATGTCGCATCTCATTCCTCTTCAATGATGAATTTCAGCCCCGGATCTATTTCTGCTTCATATTGGGGGTAATTTTATAACTCACTGATTTTAAATAGTTTATGGGGACCTGAGCGTTATTGAGAGGCCAATTTAAGCTGGGTTATCCAACCTTCGATCATTAAGAAAATTCATCAACGGTCGTGTGCGCAACTCTCTTGACTTGATACAGCGATTGCGATTCGAAGCTGATTCGAAGGTATCTTTATGAGCTATTTCAATAGACTAGACTGGCCTCGGAATTTAATGGGCTTTGGCACGCCGCTCAATTTCCACCCCAACGCTTTCTGCATCTTCGAGCACGTCCAGTTTTTCGACTCTCACACGTGCCGACTGGCAGTCGGGCAGTTGAAGGCATGTCTGGGCAATACGCTCAGCCAGGGTCTCAACCAAATTGGTGTGGCCGTCGGCCGCAATGGCTCGGATTCTAATAACGACGGTTTCATAACACACCACATTCTCTAACCGGTCGGCGAGCGGGCCGCCATCATCCGTAACGCCTAAATCGAGGTTAACCCGCACCCTCTGTGGCCGTCCTTTCTCGTGGGCGTGAACACCGATGTCACACTCCAGAACGAGGTCACGAACAAAGACATGGCGCAGGTTCTCCCCAGCGTCGGCGATGCGTAAAGGTTCTATCACACGAGATTTTCTAAGTTCACTCATTGACTAGCCGTGTCAGTGTTTGGTTTTACCCAATCAAGATGCTCGCCGCTGTCGATAGCGATCATCTGGCCGGTAACTGATTTTGCATCCAGCAAATAAAGCACCGCGTCGGCAATGTCACCAGGAGTAGCGCCGTGCCCTAGTGGTGTAGACTCTGATTGTAATTTAAACGCCATCTCGTCCTGTCTCTTGCTCGCGAGGGTCGGTCCCGGTCCGATACCATTAACCCTTATGCGTGGCGCTAGAGCGAGTGCCAGCGTTTTTGTCAATGTCCATAAACCGGATTTGCTTATTGTATAGGACATAAAATCAGGAGTCAGATTCCATATACGCTGGTCAATTATATTAATGATTGAACCGTATGAGGTCTCGGGCAGTTCTTTGGCAAACGCTTGGCTCAAGAAGAACGGTGCACGCAGGTTAACGTCCATATGAGCGGCCCAAGAGTCTGGTGTCACGGCTTCCCAATTCTCTGCTTCAAACAGAGAGGCGTTATTTATGAGCGCGCCTATCGGGCCGGTTGCCTTGGATGCGTCAGATATGAGTTTGCAAGCCAAGCCAGCATCACTTAAGTCGGCACCGACTGTAATCGCTTCCCCGCCTTGCGCGACTATTGAATGAGCAAGGTCTTCAGCTTCTTCGGCAGACCCGTGATAGTGAATGGCGACAGACCACCCTGAATCTGCAAGCGCGGTGGTAATATGCCCGCCAATTCGATGCGAACCCCCTGTAATAAGCGCGGTCTTATGATCAATCGAAGGCATATATTCTCGGACCGGTTAAATTAGGTTTGCCACACCGACGTATTGCACGGCGATATAACTGAAATAAAGGACAAGAAAGATACCCCCCTCCCGACGTGAAAGAGCGTTGCCGCCCAGCATTACGGGGATTAGGAGGATTGCGACGGCCATCATCACCCAAATATCAAAAGATAAAACCTGATCCGCAACGGGTACATCGGCTACGATTGCCGTTACTCCCATCACACCGAAAATGTTGAATATATTACTCCCCATTACATTGCCGACGATAACGTCTGTCTGCTTCTTGGCCGCTGCAGCAATGACAGTCGCCAACTCTGGTAAGGATGTTCCGATAGCAACCATGGTGAGGCCGATGACTTCTTCGCTAACCCCTAAGCTGCGGGCAATAGTCGTTGCGCCGCCAACGAGTAATTCTGCACCGACTGCAACGCCAACAAGACCTCCGACAACCCAAGCCGATGCTAGATAGGGCGATATATCGTCACCCGGGCTCGCTTCTTCTAGGTCGATCATTGTCAGGTCAGCGCCGCCGTGCTTTTTGCCCTGCCAATAAGAGAACAGCAGAAAGGCGACGATGCAGACAAGCATAATCTTACCAGCCTCTGAGCCAATACTACCGGATAAAGCAAACGCGACAAAAATTACCGAGGCGCCAATCATGATCATGCTGTCACGGATAAAATGACTGCGGTGTGCTGTAATCGGAAAAATGAGCGCGCCAGCTCCAATGATGAGAAGAATGTTGGCAATATTACTGCCAACAATATTGCCAACGGCAATTCCTGATGAGCCTTCCAAAGCTGCGCGTACGCAGACAACAAGTTCAGGTAAGGACGTTCCGAACGCGACGACGGTCAAGCCAACGACCAGAGGCGGGATGTTTAAAAGGGATGCCAAGTCCACCGCGCCCCTAATGAGATAGTTAGCGGAAACACTGAGCAGAACCAAACCTAAGACCAAGTATATATACGGGGCAATTTCAGCCAATTTGGGCACCCTTTGTTCGGAAACAGCTAAGAGGTGTGGTACGCGGTCAGAACTTTATTGGCAAGTATTGCGGTCGTCTGTGAGGCGTTTACATAAGTGGCTCGACTAAGAATGATGTGCGTGAATGCGACTCGATTCCCGTCCTGCGATGGTTCCGGGTAGCCCACCGCATTATTGCTTAAAATATGACCTTATCCAGAGCCTGGATTCTTAAGGGACGCGCAAGCAATAACGTGCCTCTCAACCATGTCTCGATGCGCCCGCGGTAGATTTTTTCCTATCCGGATAACCCGTTTAACCCCGAGCCACCAGTTCAGTGCGCCGTGCGCATCTAATTTGGTAACGTTCTCGTTGCGCCTGTTGTCGAGCGCCGTGGTCGTGTAGGCAATGAGGCTGCCTTCTCCGTCGCTGTAAAAAGCCGAGCCCTCTAGCGTCAAGGGTGCGCGGAACCGGCGAATCACAGCTTCGCCCAATAAAGCGTGACAGACTTTCTCGTTTCTTTGCCATTATTCAACTTGGTCATCCCATCCGTACTGGGCCGGCTGAGGGTGTGCTTAGAGGGGCCATAGGGTAAATTCATACAGCAAATGAGAACATCATTCATGTACGGTGTTCAATCAGGCGCACCAAATCCGCCTCCTCCAGGAGTGGCGATAACAATTGTGTCGCCTGCGGCTACGTCCGCGCTATCTGCGGATTCCATTGCTCTTTGGGTTCCGTCAATGCGTTCAATCCAAGTTGTTCCGGGGCTTCCTTCACCGCCGCCGTCGAGGCCAAAGGGGCGTGTGTTGCGCCGCCCTGACAGCATCGCAACCGTCATAGGCTCGCGAAAGCGAATCCTTCTTTCAACGCCGTTGCCGCCACACTGTTTTCCAGATCCACCAGAAGCCTTGCGAATTCCAAATGACTCAACAAGGACGGGGTAGCGCCATTCCAAAACTTCTGGGTCTGTGAGCCGTGAATTTGTCATGTGGGTGTGTACAGCGTCGGCACCGTCGAAATCCGGCCCCGCGCCAGAGCCGCCGCATAGCGTTTCGTAGTACTGATAGGTGTCGTTGCCAAATGTCAGGTTGTTCATGGTTCCCTGGCTTGCGGCGAGTTTTCCCAATGCGCCATACAACGCATCGCAAATAATTTGAGATGTCTCAACATTGCCGGCGACCACGGCGGCAGGGGGGCGGGGGTTCAACATAGATCCTTCAGGAATTATGAGGTTCAATGGCTTTAGACATCCTTCGTTTAAGGGAATGTCGTCGTCAACAAGTGTCCTAAATACGTAAAGGACCGCTGCGCGGCACACGGCAGCCGGCGCATTGAAGTTATTTGACCTCTGTTGTGACGTGCCAGAAAAATCGATTGTTGCCGATCGTGCCGCCTTATCGATAGAGACCGACACACAGATTTTGCTGCCATCATCCATCGGTGCAACAAAAGACCCGTCGTTTAGTTTGTCGATGGCGCGCCTTACGGCTTCCTCAGCGTTGCGCTGGACATAACCCGTATAAGCTTGGACACAGTCCAATCCGAATTCATCGATCATTGCATGCAACTCAGTAGACCCTTTGGTGCATGCCGCCAATTGAGCACGCAGATCGGCGAGATTCTGCTCAATGTTCCGGGCTGGAAAATCGGCGGACGACAGGGCAGCGCGCAATTGGTCCTCTAAGAACTGCTGTTCCCTTACTAAGGGCGCAGCGTCAATCAATACGCCTTCTTCAACAATGGTGCGGCTGTTTGGCGGCATTGAGCCTGGGGAAATTCCACCGATATCGGCATGGTGACCTCTCGCAGCCACAAAAAAAACGCGTTCCTCACTGCATCGGTCAAAAACGGCTGCGACCACGGTAATGTCGGGAAGGTGTGTGCCCCCATTGTAAGGTGCGTTGGTAAAATAAACGTCTCCGGGCCTCATGCTGGCGCTATGGGCTGTGAGAATAGCCCTCACACTTTCACCCATTGAGCCGAGATGAACAGGCATGTGTGGAGCGTTGGCAACGAGAGACCCGCCAGCATCAAACACCGCGCAGGAGAAATCCAGGCGTTCCTTAATGTTGACAGAATGCGCTGTGTTCTGAAGAGTGGCGCCCATGCGGTCGGCGATGGCCATGAACAAGCCGTTAAACACTTCAATCTTCACGGGATCAGCATCTAAGCCCGCGGTGTGTTGTGCCGGTTTAGCTGATTGTCTCGACAGCACAAGATGATTGAGAGACGAAACCTCAGCGTGCCAGTCCGGCTCAACGACGGTGGTGGCATTGGCCTCAACGATGAGTGCGGGGCCCTGCAAAGCGTGCCCCGGCTCCATCCGGCCTCTGCTAAAGACCGGAACGTCAATCCAATGGTTTGAACAGAACATCTTAACCTGCTCGATTGGTTCAGCATCTTGAACGGCTGGCCGCTGCTCGTATTCGTTTTCACGTATGGGAGAGCCGCCACCAGCTGCTTCAACACTTACGGAATCGGCGATTAGAGCTTTGTTCTCTTGTAGAAAACCGAACTGCTGATAGTGCGTATCTTCGAAGTTCTTGATCATCTTCGGCACAGACTCGTAGGGAACGGACAGGGTTGAATCCGATCCGCTGTACCGAATATGAACAGAACGGGTGACTGTTATGTCCTGCTCCTGAATGTCTTGGTCAATCAGTTTTTGTCGGGCCTCTTGTGAGAGTTGCTCTAAGGTATACCCGATCGCGTCGAACTGATTCTCAGATAGAGAAAGAGCGAGGGTTCTCTCTCGAAGCACACGCAGGTCTGCCAGCCCCATTCCGTAGGCTGACAATACCCCGGCGAGGGGATGAATGAGGACTTGGCGCATCCCCAATACATCGGCGACCTGGCAGGCATGTTGACCTCCCGCGCCACCAAAACTGACAAGTGTATAGGTGGTAGCGTCGTACCCTTTCTGAACCGAGATGGTCTTAATCGCGTTGGCCATGTTTTCAATCGCTATGGAAAGAAACCCTTGGGCGAGCTCCTCTGCATTCATGCCCTTACCAAGCGCGTTCTTAACGTCGTGGGACAACGCCGAAAACCGCCTGGTGACAGCCGCGTTATCTATAGGTTGGTTGCCTCTAGCGCCAAACACAACGGGAAAGTGGTGCGGCTGAACGCGCCCAAGCAGCACATTGCAGTCTGTGATCGTTAACGGGCCGCCTTGGCGGTAGGCGGCTGGTCCTGGGTTCGCGCCAGCACTTTCCGGGCCGACTTTGAAACGAAGACCGTCAAAGAGGCATATGGATCCACCACCGGCGGCTACGGTATGAATGTTCATCATTGGCGCGCGTACACGAATACCGGCAACCGTGCTGTCAAACGTGCGTTCAAATGATCCGTTGTAGTGCGACACATCTGTAGACGTGCCGCCCATGTCAAAACCAATTACTTTTTTGATACCTGCAGCTTCTGCGATACCTGCCATTCCGACCACACCGCCGGCTGGTCCCGATAGGATTGAATCCTTGCCGCGGAATAGGTTTGCCTGCGTTAATCCGCCGTTCGATTGCATAAACAGAAGCCGGGAACCTGCGACGCGACTCTCAATTTGTTCTACATAGCGCCGCAAAACGGGTGACAGGTAGGCATCAGCAACAGTCGTATCTCCTCGGCCAATTAGCTTCATAAGGGGGATGACGTCGTGTGATGCTGAAATTTGTTCAAACCCGATATCGCGGGCGATATCAGCGATACTCTGCTCATGAGCGGGATGCCGGTCAGCATGCAGAAAAGCAATGGCAATGGATCTGTATCCCTTATCGAATGCCGATCTGAGGTCTTCCTCCGCCCTTTGCTCGTTGAGTGGCGTCTCTACGGAGCCATCTTCAAATAGGCGTTCTTCAATTTCGACCGTATCGCCATACAGCTTCTCAGGGCGTTCAATCTTAAGATCGAATAGGCGTGGCCGGTTCTGTGTTCCGATAAACAGCGCGTCGGCGAATCCTAGCGTGATGGCGAGTAGGGTCGGTTCTCCCGCACGTTCTAGAAGAGCGTTGGTGGCAACTGTCGTTCCCATTTTGATCGAATCAATTTGATCGCTGGGGAAGGGTTCTTCTGCATCGAGGCCGAGCAGGTTTCGCATACCCGTAACGGCAGCGTCTTCGTATTGTTCAGGGTTCTCCGAAAGAAGCTTACAGGAAATAATTTGGCCGCCAGGCGCGCGCGCAACAATGTCTGTGAAAGTGCCGCCGCGATCGACCCAGAATTGCCAGCCCATAAGAGTATTCGCCCATTGCACGCGGAATTTCTGCACCGTTTCATGCTCTTCTAATCTTCGCAAGTCTTTGCAGACGCTATGAAATCCACGGCAGTCGCGGTACGTTCGGCTTAGTTAATATTGGGTTCTAAGGTGTAAGGTGCCGCTGTGAGTAAGATCTCGCCAGAAATAGCATCCCGGCTTGATGAAGGTTTTACCAAACACAAAGCGGGTGACCTTAAAGGCGCTTTGATCCTCTACGAAAAGGTTTTGAAAAAGCACCCTGCGCAACCGGACGCTTTGTGGCTTAAGGGAACGATCTTTCTGCAGTCTGGAGATCCGCATCTAGCTATTCCCTTGATTGAGAAAGCTATAAAAGCGCGTCCAGACGATGCCGCCATATGGAATGACCTCGGTATGGCTCTAGAGGCGACTGGAGATCAGGCGGGATCACGCAAGGTTTTCGAAAAAGCTGTTGCGCTTGACCCCACACAAGCCTCGGCTCAAATCAACCTAGCCCGGTTCTTAGTCGGGGATAGAGACTTTGACGCAGCGCTTGATGCGATTGATAAGGCGATCGGCGCTCAAGCTTACCTTCCAGAAGCCCATAACGTGCGCGGAAGCGTCCTCAGGGATCTGGGCCGCCTAGATGAGTCCTTAGCAGCCTACGCGACAGGGCTGTCTCATGATCCTCATAACGCAGAAATATTAGTCAACAAGGGGCTTTTACTTCATCAGAAGAACGATCTTCTTGGAGCGAGAACGGCTCTTGAAAGAGCACTAAAGGTGGCTCCAGAGGGAACTGCGCCATGGGCCGACGCGACTATGACGCTAGGCGTGATCAGCGCAGAGGCAGGTAATCTAGAAGATGCGCTAGACATCTACGATCAGGTCATAGGTGTCTGTCCTGATCATGTCATAACGCGCATCAATAGGGGGGGGGCCAGAGAGCGGACCGGTCAGCTAGATGGCGCAGACTCAGACTGCCGTGCTGCTTTGGCAATAGATCCCGGGTGTAAAGACGCACAATATAATCTGAGCCGGCTTCAGTTGTTGCGGGGGCAATGGTCAGACGGTTGGGATGGGTATGAAACCCGGTGGGGCGTTTCAAGTTTTATTTCAAAGAAGAGAGACCGCGGGCTCCCCCTTTGGGATGGAAACGATTTGTCCGGTCAAGAGCTGCTTATCTGGGGAGAGCAGGGCGTTGGCGACCAAATTTTATTTTCTGGGATTCTTTCAAATCTATCTGACCTTGGCCTAGAAGTGGTGGTCGAAATTGAACCTCGTCTGGTGCCGCTGATACAGCGTGCGTCCCAGAATCTCTCAGTATACGGTTATGATTCTTTGCCTGAAGAGGTCATCAAGAGTTGTCGGGCCCAAATTCCAATCGGATCTCTCGGCCGCCTCTTTAGACGATCTCTTGCGGATTTTGCTAGTCCACAGTCCTATATCAAAGCGGATGAAAGGTCCGTTGCGGATCTTGCCAATAAATATAAAGCGCACGCGGAAGGCCGGCTCATGGTCGGCATCGCGTGGCACAGCGTTAATCCATCATTCGGTACAACTAAATCACTCTCACTGGAGCAGTGGTCACCGATCTTGAAATCGGAGAACGCATTTTTTGTAAGTCTTCAATATGGAGATACCGGCGCGGCGATCGCAGATACGGAAAACAATACAGGTGTTCGTATCTTTTCTGATCCTGATGTCGACCCGATGCAGAGTCTAGATGCTGCCGCTTCTCAAATTGCCGCCCTAGACCTTGTTATTGCGACGTCGGGCACGGCAGTTCACCTTGCTGGTGCTCTCGGTAAAGAAGCATGGGTTATGGTTCCCAAGTTTCCAGAATGGCGATGGGGGCTCTCGGGTGATGCCGCGCTTTGGTACCCCAACGTTCAGATTTTCCGGCAAACAGAAAAAGACCAATGGTCTGAGGTTCTTGATACCGTCGCCAAAGCGCTATCGCAAAGAACGTGAGGCTCAGCGGTAAGCAAACTCGTCGCTTGTGGCGGGACCACCTCTTCGGTGATGAGGTTGAGCGCGAGGCGCCCAAAGGAAGGCTGTGAGGGCAACATATATGTCGCTATCCTTACACATGTCCTTCCAGCTTCTACCACAAGCGGATGTGTTGCTTCGTTTTTTGCCCCATGGTCAGCACAAGGGACGCTAAAGGCGGCCGTGCGGCTAAGCGCTAGCTCGTGCTTGTGGTTCCAGCGTTGGCAACGGCTGCGCCAGTGAGTGCTGAATCGTCACCGTTAACGAGCCCGAGTGGATTATAGGCAACGGTCGGGAACACGGTATCGAGTGAGGGGCTGCAATGACGCTTGGCCAACACTTCGCTGATCACTTGGCGATAGTCGGTGGTGACCGCCAAGTCCCCGTTGTTGAGGTTGACGCCCTCTAAGCCGGGCCATTCGCCGTACATCTGTCCGCCATTGGCATTGCCGGACAAGACCATCATAACTGAACCCGAACCGTGGTCCGTCCCTGCGCTTGAATTTTCGCCGAGGCGGCGTCCGAACTCTGTCATAAACACCAATGAAATGCGGTCTTGATAGTCGACCATATCTTCCCAAAAAGCCCCCAATGACTGAGACAATTCGGTCGCATTATTGCTGAACTCATTGAGTAGATTGTTGTGGTGGTCCCAGCCGCCTTGATCGACGGTAGCGACATCCAGGCCCACATCCATCTTGATCAGAGTTGCAAGGTTGCGTAATGCGCCAGACAGCGGCCCATTAGTATAGGCCGGTCCGGCTTCGCTATCGCTATCATCACCTTCGGCATCATCGAGTTCTTGCAGTTTAGTTTGCACGGTATCAATCGCATCCAAAGTCTGTAGCGCAGCCTGCTGATATGCGGATCCGCCAGATGCGTTCAGCGCCGCTATGACGTTTGCATTCACGTCTCCGCCGGAGACATTGAAGCTCTGCACGTCAGGTATGCTAACCGCTTGCGGGTAACCCAGTAGAGAAATCGGGTTGTTGGATGCCGTTGAGACGGTCGACAACCATGGCCGTTCTGCCGTCAACGTTTTAACATGCCTGGTCAGCCAGCCTGACGTAAGGCTGGTTTCGTCGTCGGCCAAGCCGCGTTCCATCATGTCCATGGACTTGAAATGACTACGGTTTTCAGTTGGCACACCGGCTGCATGGATAAGAGCCAGGTTGCCCGACGTGTAAAGATCGTTCAACTCGGTCGCATCTTGGTTGAAGAAGAAGTCCACACCACCGATGCCATTAGCGAGCGGAAGACCAGCATTCGTGCCGCCGGTCTGAACGGCAATGGTCGGCCGGGCGTCTTGGTAAACACTGTCGTTGGCGGGTGCTACAAGTTGAAGGCCATCGGTACCGCCGCGTGCAAACAGTACGACGAGTATGTCACCGGCACCTGAGCCTTCGGCGGCCATGGAAACACGGAGGCCGGGGCCTGCTGACGCCATAAACGCGCCACTTGTAGCGCTGGCAAGGAGATTTCTGCGAGTAAGTTTTATTGGGTGCCTCCTAGCGAAACGAGAATTCTTCAAAGATGGTGATCATACTTAGAAGCTGTATTGCAGGTCTACGCCGAAATCTGCCTGTTGAAATAAAATATATACGAATAACATCTAAAAATAGAATAAAATTCTAATTAATGGGAATATAGAAGAATATAATACCATTCATTAACGCCCTTGCTAAACAGGGCGCTGTATTGGACTGGGTGATGCGCGGTTCCAAAGGCGACTCCTAGGAGACCCTAGGCTGCGAAAGCTTTTTCCAGGCTTGGGACGGCATTCATCAAGGTGCGGGTGTATTCATGGGTCGGAGCTGAAAGAATCTGCTCCGTGTCCCCTTCCTCAACCACCTTGCTCTGGTACATCACAGCAACTTTGTCTGCGATATGCCTGACCACCGCCACATCGTGGGAAATGAATAGGTAGGTCAGGCCAAATTCATCTTGGAGATCTAGCAGCAGGTTCAAAATCTGTGCCTGCACAGAAACATCCAGGGCGGAGGTTGGCTCATCCAGTACCAGTAGCTTGGGCCGCACAGAGAGAGCCCGGCCGATCGCAATGCGTTGACGTTGACCACCCGAAAACTCATGGGGCAAGCGGTCAATCTGGTCAGGCTCTAGGCCAACCATTTCACACAGCTCACCGGCTCGTTTTCTAAGCTCAGCCTTGTCCAGAGATTTTCCGACCGTCAGAGGTTCGGTCATGATTTTCCAGACCGGCCACCGGGGATCAAGCGATGATTGGGGATCTTGAAATACAATCTGGATCTCGCGCCGCGTTTCTGGATCGTGATCCTTTATATTTTTGCCGCGGTAAATGATTTCCCCGTCGGCCAAGGGATTAAGTCCAACGACGGCATTAGCTAGTGACGTTTTGCCGCAGCCTGACTCGCCGACCAAGGCCAAGGTCTCGCCTTCTTTGATATCAACGCTGACATGATCAACAGCGGTGTGAAACGTGATCGGCCGGCCAAAGAAGTTGTAGTCTTTGGGGTAACGCACAGTACCCTTTTTGATTTCAAGAACAGTATCCCCGCTGCGGGCGATGCGCGTAGCGGCGACAGGGGATTTAATGACTTTATCGTTGGAGCCACCTTCCAACATAGCGGCGGCGACCGTGGCAAGACGGCTTTTTGGTGTCTTGCCTTCTGGTAAGGAGTTCAACAGCGCTTTGGTATAAACATGTTGCGGATTGCCTATAACATCTTGCGTCGTGCCCTCCTCAACAAACTCACCTTTGTACATGACGTAAACACGATTGCAGAGTTGCGCGACCACCGCTAAGTCGTGGGTGATGAGCAGAACGGAGGTATTTGTTTTTTCAGCCCGCTCTTTGAGCAGCCTGAGAATTTGCGCCTGCACGGTCACATCCAGCGCTGTGGTTGGTTCGTCAGCAACAATAAGCTTAGGAGAGCAGGAAAATGCCATCGCAATCATGACACGTTGGCGCATGCCACCGGAAAGTTCATGGGGGTATGACTCATAGACCCTGCGCGGGTCCGCAATTTGCGTGTCCTCCAAAAGAGACAGGGATATTTCTTCTGCCTCTAATGCGGACACGTCTTTATGGCGGAGAATGACGTCGTTGATTTGATCGCTGACCCGAAGCACCGGGTTCAAAGCGGTCATGGGCTCCTGAAAAATCATCGAAACTTCGCCACCGCGAATTTGCTGCAGTCGTTTCTCGCTCATAGCGCGGACATCGTGATCCAACACATTGATGGAGCCGGTGGGCACTCTGATCTTTGTGCGCGGCAGTAATTGAAGGATGTTCATGGCGGTGACGGATTTACCGGAGCCCGACTCTCCCACCACCCCGACTATCTCGCCCTCACCGATATCGAGGGATATACCTTTTAGCGCTTCAAAAGCGCCGGCCTGACTTATGAATTCAAGGCTTAGATCTTCAATGCGGACAACAGGCTTAACCATGAACGCTCCGATTTCTCTCGATTGATTTGCCGGCCCTTCTAAGCATCAATGCTGGGGCCTTTTTTGCGGGCCAAGCTGGCAATGCCGTCACCGACCAAGTTCATAGTCACCACGGCGGTCACAATGGCGCCCGCCGGCACCACTAGCATCCAAGGGGCGCGGATCATATATTGGCGGCTTTCTGCAAGCATGTTGCCCCAGGTCGGTACGCCCAGCGGCGCGCCTAAGCCTAAGAACGACAAGGCACTCTCGGCAATCAACAAGCCGGCAAAGTGGAATGCAAAAATCACAAACAAGCTTGCCCGCACGCCTGGCAGCACATGGCCGAACATAATCGCCCACCGGCTGACACCGGCAAGCCGAGCAGCCTGGACATACTCGCGTTGGGATAGGCTTGAGGCCTCTGCATAGACCACGCGCATGTATACAACCCAAGACAGCAGGCCCAAGGTCAAGACAAGCGTTATAAATCCTTGGCCGACCACCACGACTACACAGATAAGAATAACCAGGCCCGGGAACGACTGGAGGGTGTAGACAAACTGGTTGACGATAATCCGGAGCCAGCCTGGTTTTTCAGCTGCGAGTAAACCAAGCGTTGAACCAATGAGGAGGTTGAGTACGTTGGCTGTCATGGCGCAGGCCATAGACCACTGCAGACCATCAACCATGCGAGACCATAGGTCACGTCCCAGGTGATCGCTGCCCATAAAGTAGCCCTCTTGGCCAGGCGGCGTGAACCGTTTGAGGAGGTCGCCCTGCATGGGGTCATGCGTCTGCAAGAATTGGCCAAAGATCGCAATCACAGCGATGATTGTGAACAACGTGCCCGCAATCACAATTTCAACATTGGCAACTTGACGAATTTTATCCCAGCTAAAGGTCCGCCCTTCGCTTCCGCCCAACAGCCCGGCGGTGCGGCTTATTTTCACTTCAGTCATGGATTAATTCCCCTTCGTCCGCAGCCGCGGATCGAGGTATTGGAAGCTTAAATCCGTCACTGCATTCACCGTAAACACGAGTATGGCAATGCAAAATGCCAGCGCTTGCACGACGGGAAAATCCAAGGTCTGTGTTGATTCAATGAGGAGCCAGCCGATGCCAGGCCAGGCAAAAATGGTTTCGGTGATGACTGCGCCGCCCACCAAAAACGCGAATTGAGTGCCAATTAATGCAGCGGCACCAAGAAGGGCATTAGGCAAAGCGTGACGCCACAACAAGGAGTATCCGGGTGCTCCCCCAGCGCGTGCCGTACGGATGTAATCTTCACGCATCGCTTCAGCGGTATTAGCCGCGACAACACGCGTTAGGCTCGGCATCAGGAACCAGGCCAGGCTTGCCGACGGCAAAATCCAAGTCTTAACGTTTCCGTAGTCCATCCCGAGCGACGGTAGCCAGCGCAGATTAACCGCAAATACTTGGATAAATATAAGGGCGCTCACAAATCCCGGAACGCCCTGAAATACAAAAATGATTCCCGAAACACCGCGGCGGTCAAATCGTTCTGGTTTAAAGCCAAGCCAGGCGCCCAACGGTATCGCGATGCAAATAGACGCTGCCATCGCCAGCCCGGCGATCAAAAGCGTTGCCGGCAGCATGGTCAGCACTTTGCCCATGGCCCGTTCGCCGCTTGCCAGCGATTTGCCGAAATCACCTTGAATTAAATTACCCATGTAGTTGAAGTACTGAACGATAAGAGGCTTATCCAATCCGTACTGAGCGCGGATTGCCTCAAGTTGTTCCGGCGTTGCGTCGTTTCCCGCCAAGACAAGAGCAGGATCGCCGGCAAGCCTGAGCATGAAAAACAGGAGCGTGGTGACCATGAATAGCAACACGGCCAGCCGTGTCAGCTGGTGGAGAACCGGAACAAAAGGACCGATGAGAGAATCCCATCTCCCTGCAGCCTGCGGGCCCGCTGGAGCGGTTTCGGCAGTTGAACTCATGCGTCTCCTGTTCGCCGGTCATGCGGCTATATCTTATTTGGGCGCTTCTTGCAGGGCCCTATACGGCACCCGTTTGGCCATTCGACCTACAAACCGACCGTTTGACCGGAAACGACCATAAATCCCGTATCAGGGAACGCAAGCGAAAGCGACAAGGTGGAGCCCCTAGGCATTCTCTTGGCAGGGTCTTTTGCGTGGTGTATTCCCCAAGGCTCGTTGAAATAGGTAGCTTAAGATTGGGACTAGCTGTGTGGCTTCGTTCCTGGTTTATAGGCTTGAAGTAGGGGTAAAGAGAATGGCTGTTCGCGTAGCGATGAACGGATTTGGCCGCATAGGCCGCATGGTTTTTAGAGCAATGGCAGAATCTGGCCGCGATGACATAGAAGTCGTGGCCATAAACGATCTTGGTTCTGCTGACGCCAACGCGCATTTGTTGCGATACGATTCCGTTCACGGACGGCTTCCAATGGACGTCTCCGTAAGCGGCGATCAGATGACCGTTGGTGGTAAATCGGTCAAGGTGCTGGCAGAGCGTGACCCGGCTGCGCTGCCCTGGTCTGACCTCGGCGTTGATATCGTTGCTGAATGCACCGGCATATTTTCGGACCGTGACAAAGCGGCCGTTCACATAGAAGCAGGCGCTAAACGGGTCCTGGTCTCTGCGCCATCGAAAGGCGCGGATCTAACCGTTGTCTACGGTGTCAATCACGACAAGCTGACCGCAAATCACGTCGTTGTTTCAAACGCATCATGCACGACGAACTGTTTGGCGCCGGTCGCCCATGTTCTTAACCAGGTATTTGGTCTCAATCACGGTTACATGACCACAGTGCATGCCTTTACCGGAGATCAGCGCACTGTTGATACCTTGCATTCTGATCTGCACCGGGCCCGTGCTGCATCCGTAAGCATGATTCCAACATCAACGGGCGCCGCGCGGGCGGTCGGTGAAGTGTTGCCAGAGCTAAAAGGCAAGCTGGACGGATCAGCCATTCGCGTACCCACGCCCAATGTGTCGATGATTGACTTAAAATGTGTCCTGGAAAAATCTGTGACAGAGGATGATATTAACGGGGCAATGCACGAAGCGGCGAACGGCGTTCTAAAAGGTGTTCTGGCTGTGAATGAGCTGCCCTTGGTGTCGATTGATTTTAATCACAACCCTGCCAGTTCTACGTACGATGCAACGCAAACCAAGGTCTTAGAGGGAGATTTTGTGCGTGTATTGTCTTGGTACGACAATGAGTGGGGCTTCTCTAACCGGATGCTCGACACCTTGGTTGCTATGGGCAGATTACTGTAAGGACCGGACGTGGCAGCGTACCGCACTCTTGACGATCTAAAAGTTTACGGCCAGCGGATTTTGGTTCGGGCTGATCTCAACGTTCCAATGAAGGGCGGTGTTGTCACTGACACGACGCGTTTGGATCGTCTCGCGCCCACCATAAAAGAACTCTCTAAACGTGGTGCACGCGTGATTGTTCTGTCCCATTTTGGCCGCCCGAAAGGAGAGCCACGAGCAGAATTCTCGCTCGCGCTCGTCGCAAAAGCGTTGAGTGATGTTTTGGAAACAGATGTCGAGTTCGCGGAAGACTGTGTCGGTGCGTCAGCAGAGTCCGTCGTAAATAGGATGGCGTCGGGCGATGTTGCAGTCCTGGAGAACCTACGCTTTCATCCCGGCGAAGAAACGAACGACCCAGGATTTGCGAGGCAGCTTGCAGAATTGGGCGATCTTTATGTGAATGATGCATTTTCTGCAGCCCATCGCGCACATGCTTCAACCGAGCATTTGGCTCACCTCCTGCCCAATGCGGCGGGCCGGCAAATGGAATCGGAATTAAACGCTCTGGAGCGCGCCCTAGGGGCGCCAAAGCGGCCTGTGGCAGCCGTTATCGGGGGAGCAAAGGTATCGTCAAAGTTAGCCGTGCTTGGACACCTGCTCGACAAAGTCGACATGATCATTATCGGCGGCGGCATGGCGAACACATTTTTACATGCTCAAGGAATCGAAGTAGGCACATCATTGCATGAACCCGACCTCGCGGATACGGCTCGGGATATTCTTGAAAAAGCGCGCACCAGCAATTGTGAAATTGTTCTCCCCAAGGATGCCGTTGTTGCTGCGGGGCTAGCAGAAAACACCAAAGTGGATAGCTGCGCCATTGATTCAGTCCCGCAGAACAGAATGATTCTGGACGTCGGTCAGGGTAGTATAGCTAACCTGGAAGCGCGGCTCAAAGTATGCGCCACCGTTGTCTGGAACGGGCCTTTGGGTGCCTTTGAAGTAAAACCTTTTGATGTCGGGACCAATCGAGTTGCCGCTGCAGCCGCTGATCTGACTTCCGCTGGAAAGCTGGTTTCTGTCGCCGGTGGTGGTGATACGGTTGCAGCATTAAACGGCGCTGGAGTGGTAGATCAGTTCACCTACGTTTCAACTGCTGGCGGGGCTTTTCTTGAATGGCTCGAAGGTAAGGCTCTACCAGGCGTGAAGGCGCTTTCATAACGGGCGACGGCATTTTGAGTTCAGTATACCTGTTAGGTTTCGCTCAGGCGTCCTATAGCAAGATACTTTTCCCGTCGTCGGGCACGAAGCTGACCACCCTCCACGGATAGAAGGTCTTGCAAGTGATTGGCGATGATGTCGCGCACTTTTGAAAAGACTTCTTGGTGATTGCGATGGGCGCCGCCGACAGGTTCCGTAATGATACCGTCAATGATGCCAAGTCTATCCAAATCTTGTGCCGTTAATTTTAACGCTTCAGCCGCAGTCTTAGCTTGATCACCGTCACGCCACAGAATCGACGCACAGCCTTCGGGTGAAATAACAGAGTAAATCGAATGTTCAAGCATGAGCACAACGTTACCGGTGGCCAGCGCAATTGCGCCGCCTGAGCCACCCTCGCCAATAATCATACTAATGATAGGAACCCGGAGGTTAAGGCAGGTTTCAATACAGCGAGCAATCGCCTCGGCCTGGCCACGTTCTTCAGCACCGACGCCCGGATAGGCGCCTGCCGTGTCGACCAGCGTAAGAACCGGCAACGAGAACCGGTCTGCCAGTTCCATCAAACGCCGTGCTTTACGATAGCCCTCGGGCCGGGCCATGCCAAAATTGTGCTTCAAACGCGATTCCGTGTTGTGTCCCTTCTCCTGCCCGATGACCATCACAGAGCGGCCTTGGAAACGGCCTAACCCACCAATCACGGCGGCGTCTTCCGAGTAGTTGCGATCTCCGGCAAGCGGCAGGAAATCAGTGATAAGAGCAGAAATATAGTCAAGGCAGTGCGGGCGTTCAGGGTGGCGCGCGACTTGCGTTTTTTGCCATGGCGTCAATTTGGCATAGGTGGACCTGAGGTCTTTATTTACTTTGCCCTGAAGCCGGGAAACTTCTTCGGCAATATTAATGCCATCCCCGTCACTCATATGACGCAGTTCGGCGATCTTGCCTTCAATTTCTGCGATCGGTTTTTCGAACTCTAGAAAATGCATGGTGGCTCCAGACCAGTGCAAACCCCCATCGGGCGGCGCGCATACTTGTGAAGTAGGCCTTGGAAGTCAACTATATCAAAGTTTTATGTTGCGTGAACATGAGGGGGAGGTGCGTGGAGTCCTGCTAATGTAGCCTCGTAACTTGGCTCATTATCAGGCGTTAAGATGCCGTGGCGAATGGCGAAATCGAGGATGACCAACGACACATTAAACTTAAAGGCGTCACCTTGAGAGATCAATTCCAGCGCCGCATCAATGGGCATCAATCGAAAATCTTCGATTTCCCCGTCTTGGTTGACTGGCACAAAGCCGGGCGGCAACTCTACGTCGTAGCAAAATAAAGTATCTGGCTTGAGGCCGGCCTCGGTCTCCATGCAATAACGAATAGTCCCTACCGAACTTGCGGACCGAGTGAGATATTCAGGTATGCTGGCCTCTTCGTCGCTCTCCTTTATAAGATTGCCCATAATGGATAAGCCAGCCGGCTGACCGCCGGCGACAATGTTGTCCAATTTGCCCGGTTCAATTTCTCGGTCGCCACTTCGCTTACCGATCCAAAGCATGATTTTCCCATTCTGTTTCAAATACCCGTTTAAGTGCACGCCGTATGCGCGGATACCGAACAATGGAACGAGAGCCCGGTCTAGGCGGAATTGATCTGGAGCGGGCCAGAATTTCCGAACCGGATAGATTTCGTGCATCAATTTTCGCACCAGCCCCGCCTCGGCCCAATCGGCCGCCACTTCGGCAATCGCCGCCGATCGCGTATCTGCGCTATCAAGCTCAGCACTAAGGGTTATTGCGTGCTCTTGGACGACAAAAATTGAGGGGGAGTTTTTAAGCGTTTCGGCGAAGGAAGGTTTTATCCACCCTAATGTTTGCTGATCAATCTGAAACGGCACAAAGCGAGAGAGATTATATGTGTTGCAGGCATCAATGCGGTCAAGAAAGCTCATTAAAGGTTTTAATCCCGCTCTATGGCCGCAGCTAGCATCGTCCCTTATAGTGGTTTTTCAGTCTTTTACGAAACTATCGGGTCTTGATTCGCAACACGATTGTCATGGAAACCGTAATTAAAACAGTCCTGCGATGGGGCGTCTTTGTACTAGCCGTTGCCGCAACGACAGCTTGGGTCGTGTTGAGTTTTACCTACCTGAACCGACTGGGATGGTATGGTATTCTGTCGCTTGAGCCGGGTACTTTAGCGTCGACTCTCGCGGCCGTTGCTACGCCTCCAGCGGCTCTTTGGCTGGTCTTGATGGTCGTGGCGCAACAGCAAGAGCTAACCTTGTTGCGCAAGATGGTCGTAGATTTGGGGCTCACCATGCGCCGCGGACAAGATCAGGCCGAAGTCAATGGGCGCGCGTTGTTGGAATTGGCAGCTGCAGCCGGGCGCAGTGCCACGAAAGATGCGCTGTCCATTGCTCTTGATGACTTATCCTCTCAGGCGGCTACAGTTGCAGAACATCTTGGTGTTCTTGATTCAGATAGTCTGGATCTTGCCTGGGCGCGATATGGCGCGGGAGATTGCTGGGCCCTCCTAAATCCATTTCTTACCCGGGCCACCAACGAAGCGGACTTTGCCGAACGCCTCACCAAAGCATTGGTTCAAGACGGCCCCGCTCAAGTTTCCGCAAAATCTTTTGTTAGGTGCGTACAAACATTGAGAAGTCATGACCATGGTGTAGGCGACCAAAGGTTGCTGCTGCAAATCCTAGACGATGGTCCTATCGCTCAAGTAGACAAACTCTTAGCGTCTGTTTCTCTGGGCACCGACCAGCCACAAGCAGATGAGGTACAAAGCCGTGCCCAAAACCTTGAAGACGAAGGCGCCGAAACTGAAGGCGATACAATGGCTGACCGCTTAGGTCCACAACCCACTTTATTCCCGGCCGGTTCTCGTCCGAATTGAACGGCCAGAGTAGTTGTTAGGGCGCCATGCTGAGATCCTTATTCGGCGGAAAAACGTAAAGGCAAGTCCGTCAATGATATCAGGACTGGAAATGCACGTGACGCAGCACAGCATAAGAAACCCGATGGTGCTGATTTACAAGCACGCATTAAGTCGCGCAAAGCCAAGAATATGAAAATGGCAGAGGTCAAGTTTGCTTTGGCTGGCGCCGGCTACATTGCTCGTCCTGATATTTCCGTTGCCATTGACTTGGCAAAAGGCCTGCCTAACGAGGCAGACAAAAAAGAGTGTCTTTAACCTATGTGGATAAAAAGGACCGCAAGGCCGCCATTGACCGGGCGCTTCGCCTTAAGGGGTCAGCGAGGATCATAAATGAGGCGATGGCCCATCCGGCCTGGCGTTATGCCGCAATGGCCATTATTCGTGGGCACCTAGAGAGTGGCCACTGGCCAAGAAAAGGTCCAGGTGACGTCTTCAGAGGCTAACGGTCCAGCCTTGACTGCTGCCCCTACCGCCGCTAAAACCCCGCCTCCATCATGGTCCATCGGGCCGGTTTGTAGGAGATTTACATGTCGCGACGCTGTTCTATAAGCGGCAAGGGCGTATTGACGGGTAATAACGTCAGCCATGCCCACAACAGGACCCGGCGGCGGTTTTTGCCGAACCTGCAGGCTGTCTCACTGTTCAGTGAGGTCTTGGATAAGCCCGTGCGCATGCGGGTTGCCACAAGTGCTCTAAGAACCATTGAAAAGCGGGGAGGTTTAGACGCTTTCTTGCTCTCTTCGCGCGATGGTGATCTTCCTCAAGAAGCTCTCAAAGTCAAACGGCAGATCAAGAAAATACAGGCTAAAGCAGCCTAAAAATAGGCCGTTACCGTGATCAATAACGCCCGTTCTGCGGGCCTTTGTTGTTTTCGGCACTAGCCAGAGTGGGTTAAAAGTTTTGCAACGATGCCGACCCACAGAGCCAGAAGCATAAGACAGCTTTTGAAAAGCCATAGGCGCGTTGTTTGACGTTGTTCGTGGTCAGGTGGATTACGCTCTGAATGATCCGGAGCACGACGAAAGGCCAAGCCGCTGCCAGGACTAGTAGGTCTGAAAATACCTAAAAAACCCTGCCGCCAGTGCCAACTCCACGCCCACCATCATCCTCATCGAAGAGATCTGTGAGTTGGGCCATAACCGCACCGCCTAGTTCGTCTACGTCCATGAGCGTCACGGCCTGGCGGTAATAACGTGTCACGTCATGGCCGATGCCAATGGCGAGTAATTGAACGTGAGAACGGGTTTCAATAAAACGGATGACGTCGCGTAAATGCTTTTCCAGGTAATTGCCCGGATTGACCGATAATGTTGAGTCATCCACCGGCGCGCCATCTGATATGACCATCAATATACGCCGCGCTTCGGGGCGCCCTAGCAACCGGTTATGGGCCCAAGCCAACGCCTCTCCGTCAATGTTTTCCTTCAAAATACCTTCACGCAGCATCAGCCCAAGGTTCTTGCGAGCCCTCCGCCAGGGCGTGTCCGCCGCCTTGTAAATAATGTGACGCAGGTCATTGAGCCGGCCAGGCTGAGAAGGCTTGCCGCCATCCGCCCACTGTTTACGGGCCTGGCCGCCCTTCCAATGGCTGGTGGTAAAGCCAAGAATCTCAACTTTAACGCCACACCGCTCGAGGGTGCGCGCCAGAATGTCGGCGCTCGTGGCGGCTATTGTAATGGGCCTGCCACGCATAGACCCTGAATTATCGATCAACAAACTTACCACCGTGTCACGAAACTCCATTTCTTTCTCACGTTTGAACGACAAAGAGTGCATGGGGTTTGCAACAATGCGGGCCAGTCTGCTGGTATCAAGCAAACCTTCTTCGAGATCGAATTCCCAGCTTCTGACTTGCTTTGCCATAAGTTTGCGTTGAAGCCGGTTGGCGAGACGGGATACCACGCCTTGCATATGAGCCAGCTGACGGTCGAGCTGCAGCCTGAGTCGCGCCAGTTCCTCGGGGTCACATAACTTGTCTGCGTCTTCGACCTGGTCAAACTCACTGGAGAAAACGCGATACCGGTCTTCTTCGGTGCCTCGGTTGTGGCCCGGTTGGGGCAACGGTTCCTGTCCGTCGTTGCCCGGTTCCTCGGTGGAATCCATGGCAAAGGGAACAGATAAGTCCTCATCAGAATCGCTTGGCTGAACGTCATCTTCGGAAGCGCCGGTGTCAGATTCTGCCTCTCCGGTGTCTGGTTCAGACTGGTCTTCGCCTTCTGACTCTCCTTCATCGCTTTCGTCGGTCGAGTCTGATTCCTCGTCGATGTCAGGGCTTTCGTCTTCCGACAGGTCTCGCCCGCCGTCGTCTTTCTCAAGGTCTAGCGCCTCAATCATTTTCCGCAAAATGTTGGAATAAACCCTTTGGTCATCGAGGGACTCTGCGAGGCGGTCCAGATAGGGACCAAGAACGTCGCCAAACTCGCGTTCAGCAACACCAAGAACGTGCTCGCCGGCCTCTCCCAAATCCACGGCGCTGCAGCGGGAATGAATCATCACCTTCAAAGCATCCGGCACCTGTATTTGGTTTGATGCGCGGGCCATTTGGTAACCTTCGAGCGCCAGGCGCTGTTCCAGTGCTTGCGACAAATTTGTTGCCACTCCGCCGTAATCTTGCGCCCCCAACACTTCGACGCGGGTTTGTTCCATGGTGTTGTATGCATCGATGGCATCTTTGCCATGCGGCATGCGCCGCTTGTGCATGCGGGCACTATGGAATCGCAGCCGCATGGCGCTGGCGTCCGCTGACCCGCGTAGCCGTATGACGTTTTCCCGCGTGAGTTTTGCCGGAGGGAGAGGGAGCCTTACTGTGGTGCCCTGCCCCCCACTCTTCTGGTTGGTTGCGATGGGTGCATATGAAACGTTTGTTTCTTTTTGCCCCGATAAGGCCCGTACGGCTGCAGTCGTGGCATTCTTTAGCGCCTCCACCCGCGCCGGAGTTCGCTCAGGCGCGGGTGGTTTTGAATCTTTCTGAGCCGGAGCGCGCGGCGGCATGGCCGGGCGCTGCGTTACGCGACTGCTTGAGCGACAGAATCAGGTAATTCTTCGCCAAAGCAACGTTGATAATACTCAGCCACGACTGGACGCTCTGTCTCGTCACATTTGTTTAGAAACGTCACTCTGAAGGCGTAGGAAATGTCGTCAAAGATGCTGGCGTTTTCCGCCCACGTGATAACGGTGCGGGGAGACATTACAGTTGAAATGTCGCCAGACATAAATCCGGCACGCGAAAGTTCAGCCACCCGGACCATTGACGACAAAATTCTACGGCCCTCTTCATTGTCATAGGCGGGCACTTTGGCGAGCACGATCTCTGCTTCTGTGTCATGTTCTAGATAATTGAGCGTGGCAACAATATTCCAGCGATCCATCTGCCCTTGGTTAATTTGCTGCGTGCCATGATAAAGACCCGTTGTATCACCGAGTCCAACAGTATTGGCTGTTGAGAACAGACGAAAATAGGGATGAGGCTTTATCACTTTGTTTTGGTCGAGCAGCGTAAGTCGCCCCTCCACTTCCAGAACGCGTTGAATGACAAACATGACATCGGGCCGTCCGGCATCATACTCATCAAAAACAAGGGCAATTGGGTTTTGCAACGCCCAGGGCAGAATGCCCTCGCGGAATTCTGTAACCTGAACACCCTCGCGCAACACGATTGCATCTTTTCCAATCAAATCGATGCGGCTGATGTGGCTGTCTAAATTGACACGCAAACAGGGCCAGTTGAGACGTGCGGCTACTTGTTCGATATGGGTTGATTTTCCAGTGCCATGATATCCCTGAATCATGACGCGGCGGTTGTGACCAAAGCCCGCAAGAATCGCCAACGTCGTATCGGGATCGAACACGTAGGCTGGATCAAGATCGGGCACATGTTCTTTCCGCGCGCTAAAGGCCGGTACGGTCATTTTTGTGTCGAGGCCGAAGACCTTTTTCACGCTGACCGTGGTGTCAGGAAGACCAATTGTCTGTTCGCTATCAGGCGCCATGGGTAAGTCCTTATGTGTGGCCCGCGTTATAACCCGCGCAACCGTGGCGTTGTAAACCCTTGTAGGGTCTCATACAGCCCCGGTTAGCCAATACCTTTCGTCCAGCCGCCATCTGCCGTAAGGCACGCGCCGGTCATATTGGCGGCTTTCTCTGACGCCAAAAAGGCTGCTAGACGGCCCATTTCTGCTGGTGAAGCCAGGCGATCCATGGGAATTTGCTCCGTATAGTCACGCTCAACATCTGCTACGGTGCGGCCCGAGCTTTCGGCCAGGCGGTCCATCAGGGTTGTCCAGCGCTCGGTGCGGGTGGGCCCCGGATTCAAAGCATTGACGACAATATTGTGTGGTGCCAAATCCTCCGCCACGCCGCGTGTAATTGCCAATAGGGCTGCATTGGCAGAGGCGCCCGGCAAAAGACGCGGCGAAGGCTGCATTCCCGTATTGCCGACGATGTTCACAATCCGACCGCCTTTGCGGTCAATCATTCCTGGAATAACGGCACGCATCATTCGCACGGTACCCATAACTTTGAGGTCCATACTGTCCTGCCAAACCTGATCGGACAGCTCCCAGAACACCCCGCCTTGAGAAGCTCCGGCTGAATTGACAAGTATGTCTATTCCGCCGAATGCGTCCAAGGCTGTATTCACGACCTGATTGGCAGCGTCTTCTTTGGTCAGATCAGCGGGAATCGCAACAGCTTTTACGCCATTCGCGCTACCCAAACGCTCAGCTTGTGCGTTTAGTGATTCTGTGCCGCGGGCTGTCAGCACCAAGGACACACCCTCTTCGGCGAGGGCCTCTGCCGTAGCCGCACCGAGGCCGCGACTCGCTCCAGTAATAAGGGCAACTTTGTTCTTAAGACCTAGATCCATGTGAAAACCACACTCACTGATTAAGTTTGATTAAAGAGTGTCCGTTAGGACGCCAGCGAGCTTTTCAAAGCTTGATACGCTGCGTTAATGTTTTTCATTCTATTTTCGGCGTCTTGAGAGCCACCATTGGCATCAGGGTGATGAAGTTTGACTAACTCCTTGTAACGCGTCTTCAGCATTTCCAAAGTATAGTCGACTTGCAACCCTAGAACTTGCCTCGCCTCGTGCTCACTACTTCCGTGCGGAGGCGTGCTTCCTTGCGGGCCACCGTTTCCACCCAGGGCATCTTGGAAAAGGTCGAATGGGTCGAAGACGTCGTGCCATGGTGGCCCCGGAGCAGGCCGCAGCCCGAGTTTCCAGGTGGGGCGGTCCCATGTGGCAGCGCTGCGGAATTCCCGTTCCATTTCTTCGTCGTCCAGACCTTCATGAAAATTCCAAGCGGCATTATAGGAACGAACATGGTCGAGGCAGAGCAGGTGGTATTCCGTCAATGATTTATCCTTTGGTGCACGGAACTCACCGGTTTCCATGCACCCCTCCCATTGGCACCGGCGTTCAATGCTATCACTGGCAGGCTGGCTTCCGGGAAGCGGCTCTGTATGATTTGTCGTGTGTGACATGGGTATAGTATCCGGCGCGTTCAGCTGTAGAGCAATCTTGCTTCTTTAACCGAAGTATGCTTGCTCCGCATAGTGAATAGTAATCAGCCTCTTTTCTCGGAGCGTAGCCGCTTGTGACAATCTACCGTGATCGTATTGAACAGAAACTTTCTGCCGCATTGTCGCCGCAAACACTCGTTATTGAAGATGAATCGCATCTTCATGCTGGGCACGCCGGTGCTCATCCCGATGGTGGGGACGAGACGCACTTCAAGGTGCGTATTGTTTCAGACGTTTTTGAAGGTGAAAATCGTGTGGCGCGTCAACGCCGAGTATACGCGTTATTGAGCGACGAACTTAACGAGCGCGTCCATGCTCTATCGCTTACGACGCAAACGCCCGCGGAATCAAAATCCGGTGCTAGTCCCTAATCTGGACAGCAGTCTTGCTTATTCGCCGGTGTAGTAGTCAGGGAATTCCCGCTTTATGACAGGGCCATCGCTCGCCCAGGCATGACACGTGTCAATAACGGGTGGTTTACGGATCTTACCTGACTTTAGAGCAGCGCTCAATTTACCCATGCGCCGCCCCACCAAGGTTTGAAACGCTGTTGTCGCAAGGGGTTTGACGAGTTCAACCAAATGGGTGCAGCCATGCACGCCGCCGAGACGTTCTTGAACATTCTTGGTCAGGCCTTGAGTAATTCTTAGCCCAATCAATTTCTTAAAGTGCGGAGTGATGTTTCCGCAAAGGCTGAATGGACTAAAATCCGTAACGGCGACGCAGTCACGAATAGTCATCATCTCGTCTATGGTTATGCGGAGTCCCATGCCATGAAGCGCTTCTCCCGCCTTAATTTCCACGCGGTCTTTGTTAGGGAAGTTGTAGGTTTTGATATCGGTAAGCCACCCGTCGATATCCCATAGGCCGTCACTACGCAGGTATCCTTTGCATTCAATGGTGCGGGTATGAAGAAGCTCGCGCTCACAACTCGGGGTGGGAAGGGGCATAGGACCTCAGCGTCGGGTGAATAAGAACAGGTTCACTCCTAGCTGAGTGACAGCCAAAGGCAAAGGCCTTTGATCGGATAGGGCCTATGCAATCACAGCCTATCTCGGGACAAGGTCAGCCCGTGCCGTAATTCTCACCATAAATAAAAGCATTGCGGTCTTTGAGGTCTTCTTCTAGTTCGAGATTGTAGATCGCATATAAATCTCTCACTGAAACTATACCGACCAATGCGTCACCTTCTTTAACTGGAAGATGGCGATAATTCCGCTCTCTCATCATTTTGATAGCTTGTGACGCCGTGTCGTCCGGATGCAGCGTATCTGGATTGGCAGTCATGATGTCTTTTGCCAAACTCGTATTCGGGTCGATCTCTGCAGCAACGACACGTGTTGTAATGTCTCGTTCCGTAATGATTCCGATGAGAAGACTGTTCTCTGTCACCAGAACAGCTGCAATCTTTTTTTTCTTCATGGTCTGGGCACAATAGCGTGCCGTGTCATTGGGTCCGACGGTAACCAGTGTTTGGTCACTGATGACGTCGGGGAAGATTTTTCGCATCATGGGGTTCTCCTTCACTCCCCTTGGGTGCAGGTATCTCAGCTCCGCTTAGCCAAATTTTCGCGCTTTATCATCCCATCGGTCAAGTCGCAGCATCCGACTCCGGGGAAATGGGGCATGTTAGGCAACGCTGACCCCGTCATCTGCATCACCAGTTTTCGGAGTAGTTAAGCGCAATTGGATGATTTGATTGCGATGTCGCCTTAGAATCTCGAAGCGAAACCCATGAAACGTGAAAACCTGGCCTGGAGATGGAATTGAACGAGATTCATTCATCACTAAGCCCGCAATGGTTGCGGCTTCATCGTCAGGCAAATCCCATTCAAATTCGCGATTAAGATCCCGAATCGTGACCGCGCCATCGATGATGAATCCGCCTTCGTGCTGGGGATACACACCGGAGACGGATTCATCGTGTTCATCGGCAATATCACCGACAATTTCTTCTAGGATATCTTCCAATGTGACAATGCCCTGCACGTCACCGTATTCATCGACAACAATCGCAAAATGTTCGCGGCGTTCCCTAAATGCGTTGAGTTGGTCGAGCAGTTTAGTTGTCTCCGGCACAAACCACGGATCAGAACACGCCTTTACAAGGTCAACATGCTGAATATTACCGTTCGCATCTTGCAACGCACGAAGTAGCGCCTTGGAGTGCAGTACGCCAACAATATTCTCAGTGCGGTCTTGCCATAAGGGAATGCGTGTATACTGGCTCTCTGAAACTTGAGCTAAAACACTGTCAGACGCAGTATCAGCATCAATCGTAACCAGGTTTTTGCGATGAGTCATGATCTCACCGACTTCTACATCGGTGAGATCAAGCACACTCCGTAGCATCGCCCGTTCGTGCTTCACCTCTTCTTTGATTTCTGCTTCTCCCGTATGCAGGTCGATCGCGCCACGTAATTCAGAGAGTGTTTGCTGTGCCGTAAGCGCCCGTTCTGGGCTCGCACCCAGTATTCTCAGAGCAATCTGGACGACGCCTTGAATCGCGGCGTTCACGGGCCGGAAGAACCAGGTCAGCACCTGCATGACGGGCGCGACGGCAAGCGCCATTTGATTGGTGTGCATGAGGGCAAATGTTTTTGGTAGTATCTCTGCAAAAATGAGAACTAGAACCGTCATGATGATGGTCGCGTATACCACGCCACGTTCACCAAACGCATCGATCAAGAGGCTAGTCGCCAACGCGGAGGCGAGGATATTGACCAAGTTATTACCAAGCAAAATGGTAGCGATCAGGCGTTCTCGATGGGCTAGAAGCCGATTGACTCGTCTTGCGCCGGCGTCACCTTCATTCTCGCGCTGATGCATGTATGAGCGCGACGTCGCCGTCAGAGCTGTCTCAGACCCTGAAAAAAAGGCAGATAAAATAAGAAGGAAGAATACGAATCCTGCAGTGAACGCCATGGTTCAGTTGCTCCGTTAAGATCGATTAGTGTGTTAAGTGGCGAGGGCCGCCTCAAGAATTGATACAAGGTCTTCGCGTGATACATCTTGGGTGAGAAAAGCTTCGCCAATTCCCCGCACCAAGACGAAAGTTAGGTCACCATCTTGGACTTTTTTGTCTTGTGCCATGTGGGCCAAAAGTGTGTCGGCCTTCATGGCTCCAATTTGACGAGGCGGCGCAACAGGCAACCCCACAGCTTCAAAATGCGAACGGACGCGCTTTGCATCATCCTCTGAGCAGAGTCCCAGTCTCGCCGAAAGCGTGAACGCCATGACCATGCCGATGGCAACCGCTTCGCCATGAAGGAGAATGCCTGAGTAGCCGGCCTCAGCTTCTAATGCATGAGCAAAGGTATGGCCGAGATTGAGAAGGGCGCGCTTTCCGCTTTCCCGTTCGTCCTCCGCGACAATGCTGGCTTTCGCCGCACAGCTTGTCTCAACGGCATGAGCGGTGGCAGCTGGATCTCCCGATATGGTCTTCTCGCCATTTTCTTCCAGCCAGTGCCAAAAATCTTTGTCCCCAATCAGACCGTATTTGCAGACTTCTGCGTAACCAGCCAAACGTTCCCTATCAGACAGCGTCCTCAGCACGTCAATATCAGCAAGAACCGCAATGGGCTGGTGAAAACTGCCAGCGAGGTTTTTGCCTTGGGGTGTATTGATTCCTGTTTTTCCGCCGACAGAGCTGTCAACTTGCGCTAGCAGCGTCGTTGGAATTTGCACAAAATCGATACCGCGCAAAACAATTGCAGCGGCAAATCCTGTTAGATCTCCAATAACACCACCGCCGAGAGCGATCAGTGTTGTCGCGCGCTCGACTTTGGCCGACAGGAGTGTTTTTACGACGCGTTCTAGATGAGTGAAATCCTTTGTGGATTCTCCCGCCGGAAGCACCAATGAGTCTGCTTCGATCTTACTGTCACCCAGCGCCTTGAAAAGCCGTTCGAGGTAAAGAGGGGCGACATTGTCGTCGCTCAAAACGAAAGTGCGCTTCTGCTTAATAATCGGTGTGAGTATAGCGCCGGCTTGGTCGACCAGGCCGGGCCCAATAAAAATGTCATAGCTACGCTCACCTAATGAGACGGTCAGGGTGCGCCCTAATTCTTGTTCAGATGTCATGAAGCTGCTGTTGCTGCTGGTAAATTGTGCGGGTTCGTTAGGGCTTCTATGACTCGATTACAAGTGACAGTAGCGCTGTCACTCCCTGTGTCGACGACTAAATTTGCTTCTGCGTAAATGGGATAGCGTTGGTCGATGAGTTTTGACAACGTTTCTTTAGGGTTGCCAAGATTCAGAAGTGGTCTATGCGATCGGCCCGCTGTTCTTTCCAGTAAAGTATCCAGATCCGCCCGCAGCCAGACTGAAATGCTACCGTCCAAGATAAGTTTGCGGGTTTCATCATCCATAAAGGCGCCGCCGCCCGTCGCAAGTACCGCAGGCGGGCCATCAAGAAGACGCGCAATGACACGTCGTTCACCGTCACGGAACGCTTCTTCTCCATACTTAGCAAAAATATCAGCGACCGAGCATCCTGCAGCCGTTTCTACTTCTGCATCGGCATCTACAAAAGGAATGCTGAGCCGCTGAGCAACTCGTCGCCCGATACAGCTCTTACCTGCACCCATGAGGCCAACGAGTACAATCATGCGATCCACTGTCGGTGTTGGGTCTGGAAGGGTTGCGCTAGAGGTCATGAACGTAAGGTTTGGTATGCTGTTAGTTGTTGCACATTTGCTGGGCGAGTCACGGTCCAAGACTTTCAAATCGGCGGACCTAGAAACTCATAGTAACCTAGCGATATCTAGACATTATCATACCTGTAACGTACTGTAAGTAACATCACTGGAACGGCAATGAAGCCGTGCCTACGCAACGACACGGCATCGCCCCGGTCTAGCCATATTTGCAGGCAACCTTGTTAGCGCTTACGAGGAAGGGTTCAAGTCCGTATCGGTTCATTTAAAGCTATGAAGTTTATAACCCGTATTTTAATCTTTTTGGTTCTAATTCTTATTGTAGGCGGTGCTGTTGCGCTTGCCACATGGGATATGCCGGCGCCCACTGCTACACGCGAGAAAGTTATTTCGAATGACCGGTTTCGCTAAATTGGCATCTCGTATGCTTGCCCGCCGGTTTTTTTGGATTGTTACGCCTTTACTGCTGTCAGCGGGACTTGTTGTTTCAGCTGACGCGCAGGAGAAACCTAACCAAACAGCCCTCGGCGTGGCGCCATCGACCCCAGCCACGTTGCTCACACCTCCCGTTCCCCTCGTTCCTCAATCTGGCGATCTGAATAATCCTCGAGGCGTACGGTCTTCAGACATTGTTCCGGAAGGGTCGATTGCGGTCCGTGAACTGGATGAAGTGAGTTCAGATTCCCTTGGACTAACAGATGCTCTGACCGGCGGTCTCTCTGTGGATATGTGGAGTGGCACACCAAAAGAATTGGTTGATGTTCTTCTGCCCAAGCTGCCAGCGCGTGTAAGCTCTGAAGCTTCCCGGTCTTTGATGCGGCAACTTCTGTTGAGTGTTGCCCGTCCTCCAGAACCTGCCCGAGTCGAAGACGTGTTTGTTGATATGTCGGCGCTTGTGCCGAGTTCAACGGGGTTTATTCACAATGCCGATGCCGATGCCGATGCCGATGCCGGTTTGGTAGAAAACATGGGCGCCATTGATCTGGAAACTATTGCAGATCTTGGAATCCTAGAACGCCGGGTTGCGCAATTAGCCTTAATGGGAGACTGGCGCAATGTGCGGGCATTGATCGAACTGGTGCCCGCACCCGCTGCAACAGAGTCCATTCTCCAAGTAAGGACGGATCTAGCGTTGGTCGAAGGGGGGGTGGACGTTGCCTGCGCAGAAGCGGGGGAGCGGTTATCTTTATCAAACGCGCCGTACTGGCAAAAAGTGTTTGCATTTTGCCAGCTCAGTGACGGCAACGTATCCGGTGCGTTTTTAACCATTGATCTCTTGCGCGAACTAGGCACGGACGATCAGGCCTTCTTCTGGGCGGCTGAAATCATGTCCGGAAACCGGCCTATTACGCCTAACGGTCTTCGCCGCCTATCTCCGCTCCAGTTGGCGATGCTGCGAGGTGCCGGCCGGCCGCTGCCTTCTCAACTAGTAAGCGATGGTGACCCGACCTTACTCCGTGTCCTCGCAGAAGCAGAGCCACTGTTTATCGCCGGAGACGATGATGATGAAGTCATTGTTGAAGAACGATTGCGCCGTGCACTTGAAGATCGTTTGCGCGCAGCCGAGCGTGCTGTGAGTTTGGGAGCGTTGGACCCGGAAGTCCTTCGGAACCTTTATAGAGCTGAGATGTTTGCTGAAGATATCGTTGCCGGTGACAGTGTTACGGAAAGTCTAGCGCAGCGACAGAACGATCAAGCTTTAGGGAAAACGCTGGCCACAAATACAGCCGTAGACGATCTTGATCTCAACGATTTCCCTGTTGATACCGTATTGGCACGCGCACGATTGTTTAAGCTAGCAGAGGCTCAAAGTATTCCGACGGCACGTGCAGAAGTCATCTCGCGTGCAATAGACTTTGCCCGTGCTGACCGGGGACGCCGTGGTCCTGATGTGGCTACAATGGGACGAATTTTTTCCTCGCTTCTAAAAGAAATGGCTCCAGCGGGGGATTTGGATTGGTTTGCGGGCAATGCGGCTCGCGCGCTCTTAGCGGCAGGTGAACTCGAGGCTAGCCGGGACTGGCTTGCGCTTACTCAACTTTACGCCCGTACAAGTATTGAGGCTGCAGACGTCGCAGCTGCGATGTGGCCGATTGAACGGCAATTCCAACCCACGTTTAGGAACCGGTTCACGCCGCTGCGCTTAAAACGATGGGAAGAAAGCCGTCCTTCGGGCCGGATTTCTGGGGATAAAACGCTCGTTTTGAGTACGTTAGGATCGTTAGGTGAGGCGGTTACAAACGACGACTGGTTTGACCTTATGGGCAATCAGAGCCGCCGTTCAACGGAAATCCCCAGCCCTCAAATATGGAACGGATTGATCGACGCCTCTCACAATGGGCGCCTAGGTGAAACGGTTTTAATCGCTCTCGTCGCATTAGGTGAAGACGGGCTGTCGTCCATTTCTCCAATCGTACTTTCTCATGTCATCTCTGCATTGGTCCAAGTGGGGCTAGAGAATGAGGCAAGGAGGTTAGCGGTCGAAGCTGCCATTATCCAAGGTCTATAGTCATAAAAGAGACAACTACGCGGAGCCTTATTCAGTGACACGCCAAGGCAGCCGCCATATTGAAACATTTCTAGATATGATGGCGGCTGAACGCGGCGCTTCGCCACATACCATTGATGCTTACCGGCGTGACCTGGAAAAACTCCAATCATTGCTTGCGGGCGACGCGTCAGATGCTCAGTCATTGCATCTCCGCAAATACATTGACCAGTTGGCGGCGTTAGGTCTGGCGCCGCGCACAATGGCACGGCATCTTTCTTGTTTACGTCAGTTCTTTAGATTTTTATTCGCAGAGGGTGTGCGGTCAGATGACCCCACGACTATTCTCGATAGCCCACGCCAAGGGTTTCGTTTGCCGAATTTTCTCAGTGAAGATGAAGTTGACCGCCTTCTCGCTGCATCGCGAGTAGACGATGCGCCGGGCGCAGTGCGTCTCACTGCTGTCATTGAACTTCTATATGCAACAGGGCTGAGAGTGTCTGAACTTGTTGCATTGCCCTCCGCCGCCGCTATTCAGGATAGACCGATACTTATTGTACGAGGAAAAGGCAATAAGGAGCGTATGGTTCCGATCGGTGAGCCGGCACGTGCAGCGGTCGCGGCCTATTTAGAGGTGCGAGAAAGATTTATTGCAGGAGGAAAAAGAACGTCCCAATGGCTTTTTCCGTCCCGGTCAAAAAGCGGGCACCTCGGCCGGGATATCGTTGCGCGTGCGCTGAAAGACCTTGCTGTGCAGGCTGATATCACGCCGTCACGCGTATCTCCGCACGTTCTGCGGCATTCTTTTGCATCGCATCTATTGGCGCACGGTGCGGACTTGCGCAGTTTGCAACAGATGCTGGGGCACGCGGATATTTCGAGCACTCAGATTTATACACACGTTCTTGATGAGAGGCTCAAGCGGCTCGTTGAAACCAGTCATCCTTTGTCACATCTCACCTTGCCGGACTAAGGCCGAGCTCAGCATAAATATCATCGGGCATTTTGCCTTGGTGGCGAAGTGTGTGGAGAGTTACGGATTGGTCACGCTTTGAGAATTTCTTACCGTCAGGCCCCAGGATCAATTTGTGATGTAAATAGTCTGGCGTGTTCAATGTCAGTAATGCCTGTAGCAAACGATGAACATGTGTTGCGGGAAATAGATCTTCACCGCGTGTGACAAGGGTCACGCCTTGAAAATGATCATCGACGACGACGGATAGGTGATAGCTCGTCGGGCTGTCCTTTCGAGCCAGAACGACATCCCCGAATTGATCCGGGTTAGCAATGTTTCGGCCAGCTTCAATATCATTCCATTCGAGACGGCCAGCTTGAGATGTAGCATTTCTCATGTCCAGCCGAAGCGCGTAGCCCTCACCATCGCTGATGCGCTGATTGCGGATGGAGTCCGACAATGATCGGCACGTGCCAGGATACAATGGCCCGTCTGGGCCATGGGGCGCCGCACCTGAACTTTCTATCTCTCGTCGGATGTCTTGGCGTGTACAGAAGCATTGGTATAGCAGGTCTTTCTTGAATAATAGGGAGAGTGCCGCCTGATAAGCGTCGTGACGCTCCGACTGGCGTAAGATGGGTTCCTTCCAAGTGAGTCCTAGCCACTGCAAGTCAGTCAGGATCATGTCTTCAAATTCCGAGCGGCAACGCTCACGGTCTATATCCTCTAAGCGTAATAGAAATTCGCCCCCACCTAATCGAGCTTTGTTCGCTGCGGTCAATGCCGCGTAAGCATGACCGAGATGAAGGTATCCTGATGGTGAGGGGGCAAACCGGGTAACCGGATCGCATTGGGATGAGGTAGGCATGATGCTGTGATATTGGGTTCTCAATGGAGATTCACAACCATACCACATTTTGCGTTCGGCGCGGAAAAAGGCTACGATTTCAAATCGTTGGTGGCGTCCTATGAAGGGATTGCGAGCGTGACGAGTGGTTTAGGGAATAGTCCTGCTTTGGTGCTGAACGCGGATTTTAGACCGCTCAGCTACTTTCCGCTGTCCCTTTGGGCGTGGCAGGACACGATCAAAGCTGTCTTCCTAGGGCGGGTGAACGTCGTGTCGGAGTATGATACCGTCGTACACTCTCCAAGTTTTGAAATTAAACTGCCGAGCGTCATTTCACTAAAAAAGTTTGCACCCATGGACCGGTCGCCGGCCTTTACGCGTTTCAACGTGTTCTTGCGGGATACGTTTACCTGTCAATATTGCAACGTCAATCAATCTGCCAATGATCTAACCTTTGACCATGTTGTACCCCGCTCGAGAGGCGGGCGCACGACATGGGACAATGTCACGGCTGCCTGCTCAAGCTGTAATCTGAGGAAAAGCAATAGAACGCCCAAACAGGCGGGAATGGCATTGCAGCGTTTGCCCAGAAGACCATCTGCGCCTCAGCTACAAGATGCTGGCCGTGCTTTTCCGCCTAACTACCTTCATGAAAGCTGGCGCGACTTTTTGTATTGGGACTCCGAACTCGATCCGTGGTGAGAATGGCCAGCGTTGCCATTTAAGCCGACGCTGGCAAATACGCAGTCAAATACGCGTTGACAACCAAATTGCTAGCTTAGACCCGGCTTTAACAGCTCCTTTAAGAACTGGAAATGCTGGGGCCTGTTCGGCGCCTTCTTTGAGCCCAATTTCTCGATGGTGTCGCTCATCGTCACGAAAATCCTCGATAACGGATAGCAACTCTTTTTCGTCATCACCCAGTTGCTCAGCTTGCTCGGTGTAATGTTCTTCGATGACCTCCTCTACAGCGACGGTGCACGCCATGGCGGTTTCACGGCCTAGTAATGCGGTGCCAACACCTAAGGCGAATCCGGCCGCGTGCCACAGGGGCTGCAAGATCGTCGGCCTAACTTGCCGCTCGGTAAGCAATTGATTGAACCGCTCGAGATGCTCAAGTTCTTGGTTGAGCATCTCGCGCAAGACGGGTTCGTCATCGGAGCCTCCGAGGATCGCAAGTTGGCCTTCGTAGATTCTCTTTGCGCCATATTCTCCCGCCTGATCAACCCGGATCATTCGTGCTACGATTTCTTCTCGGTCCGGATCTCCCGGGAGAGGGTGGTCTGATGTGTGTTTGGGGCGGCGCGCAGACGTCATGGCGTGTTCCAAAGAGATGTTTTACGCGTAGCCCAGAACGCTAGGCCTGATAATGCCATACCGGTAATCATGTTATACACCGCCATTGATAAACCAAACAGCGTGAAGGGAACGTCGTTGCATGCAGGCGTTCCCGGCTTCTGCAAGGCAGACTGAATATCATCAATAGAGAAACTTTGGTTGCCAGTAGGGGCGCAGGACGAGTCCCACCAGCCTTGTTCTACCCCGATGTGATATCCGGCAACTGCTGCTGTGGTTAAAAAGAGAAGAGCTATTACTCCCATGGCCAACCGGCGTGGTTCAGAATCTACGAAAGGCGTCAAAGATGCTGAGGAGAGAGCCAGGATGCCGATATATGGCAAGCGTTGATAAAGGCAGAGTTCGCAGGGGAATAGATCAAACCCGTATTGGGCCGTCCAAGCCGTTCCTAACGCCGCAAAGGCGGAAAGGAACGCCGCAAAAATGGCTATAAAATCGGTTCTAGTTTTCGTGAACATGGGACAAGTCTAGTCCATCCATTTAATCGCAACAAAGCCGCCGATAAACACTACGAAGCCGAGCGTTGCGAACAACCCTAGCCGTTTTTCGACAAGTTCGCGAATTAGCGGGCCAAACCTCCAAAGGAACGCGGCTTCTAAATAGAAGCGAATACCACGCGCAAGGATCGCTGCGACGCCAAATACAAGTGGATCAAAAGCGAGTGCGCCACTGGCAATGGTGATGACTTTAAATGGGAACGGTGTAAGTCCGGTGCCAAATACGATCCATGCCCCCCACTCTGAATAAAGGGACTGAAATTCTTCAAAATTTTCTGCGTATCCATAAAAATCGAGTAAGGGCTGGCCTGCGAGGTCAAACAGAAACATGCCGATGGCATAGCCGGCAAATCCGCCGAGGACACTTGCCGCAGTTGCAACGCCAGCGATCCGCCAGGCTTGGGTAGGAGCCGCCAAGATCATTGGCAAAATCATCACGTCGGGCGGGATTGGAAATATGGAACCCTCAATGAAGGCGATAATGGCGAGGAGCCAAAGTGCATTTGGCCTTGTGGCCAATGCGAGGACCCAGTCATATAATCTTTGAATCATCGGTAAAGCTCCATTACGCGCGGTGTAGCAGGTCCCATGGAACGCAGCAATGTCCGGCTGAGCCCATCTCAGGTGGTGCAAGAAGCTCGCTTGCGGGTACCCGGCGTCGCCGTTATAAGGAGCGCTTCTTACTATGTGCGGGTGTGGCGGAACTGGTAGACGCGCCAGACTCAAAATCTGGTTCCCTTCGGGGAGTGGGGGTTCGATTCCCTTCACCCGCACCATAATATTGATGACCGTTTATGGATAATGCACGTGAATAAACCGCTATTTTTTGCCTTAACGCTCGCGGCGTGCGTGCTGGCTGATCAGCGTTCGTCTGCGCAATGTGTTGAGGTTGCGTTTAAGAATGATGCTGGTCAACTGATCAATCCCCCCGGCTTAGTTCCGGGATTGATGATAGGTGATGCGCCCGTTTTTAATGATAAACTTGACCTGCCTGTCCATCGGGACATTGAGGTTGCACGCACGGCGCCGTGCGATGACGAACTAGTACGTAATATTCGGCGCCTCTATAACATGTCCTGCACGTCGGAAAGGGCGCGGCAACAAGCAGCTGAAACCAATGCCAAGTCGATAGACGTCATTCTGCAAAGGTGTTCAGACCTTAGCGCTGCTTTGAATGTTTTAGACTAAGAAACAGTAAGGCGGTCAGCTGGGATTGCTAAACAAACCGTCAGCTGCTGCTCGGTCCCGGGCGGTGATTCAAACCTCAATAATCAAGTCGGTATCCGAATCTGTGTGTGACGTTGACAAGAACGCGCGCCGGCTCGCGTGAATGCTAATGCCCATCTCCAGTGTGTGAACCATAAAGGCGTTCTCGGCAGTTGGAACCAGTCGAAGCTGTGCAGTTTAGGTTGAGATCACGCCCACCATGGCGCCCGTGAGAAGCGTCGTAATGGTTCCAGAAATGACCGCGCGTGGAACGAGTTCAATAATATCTCTGCGGCGTTCGGGCGCCATGGTTAACAGGGCGCCAATGCCAATTCCGATTGATGCCAGGTTGGCAAACCCGCACAGCGCGTAAGTCATAATGAGGCGGCTGCGCGGGCTAAGTGCATCTTCGGGCAACTGAGAAAAATCTATATAGGCAATCAATTCATTCAGAATTGTTTTTGTCCCCAAGAGAGAACCGGCGGTGAAGGCCTCGCTCCAGGGAATTCCTATCAGCCAAGCCACCGGCGCCATAACCCACCCAAGAATGCGTTGCAAGGTTAGCGGCTCACCATTCACATAAGGTAGGATGCCCATAATCATATTGGTGAGAGTCACCAGCGCAACAAGCACAATCAGCATGGCAATAATATTAATGACCAACTGAACACCTTCCAGCGTGCCTCGTGTAACAACGGCCATCACATTATCACCTTCCTCAGACGGAAACTGTACATGGGCGTCCGAAGCGTCGTCCGCACGATCTGGGTCTTCTGGAATCATCAGAAGCGCAACCATAATTGCAGCCGGCGCACTAATCAGAGATGCCGTGAGAATATGACCCAGCGGGTTAGGAATTATTCCGTCTAAAAAGGTTACATAGAGAAGCATCACCGAGCCAGCGACGGTACCCATGCCCGCCGTCATAATTACAAATAGTCCGGCGCGGGATTCCGTCTTCAAATAGGGCCGGACAACGATTGGCGCCTCAGTCTGGCCCATGAAAATATTAAGCGCTACCGCAATGCCGACAGGACCATTCACACCTATCGTCCGGCGCAGGGCCCATGCAAACCCACGCACGATTGGCGGCATAATTTTCCAATGAAACAAAAGAGCTGAAATTGCACTGATCACCAAGATCAGAGGGAGTGACTCAAACGCGAGCACGAACGTTGAGCCGGCATCGTCACGTACCACAAAAGGTACTTCGCCACCCCCGATATAGCCGAAGACAAATGATGTTCCGGCGCGTGTCGCATCGGCGACAGCCATCACGCCGTTGTTCAGCACCGCAAAAACGTCTTGAAATACACCCACCTTGAGAAGCGCTAACGCGATGATCAATTGGGCTGAAAGACCTGTCCCGACCACCCGCCAGGAAACAGCAGATTGCTGTTCGCTCATCGCCCAGGCCGCTCCCGTGAGCACAACCAGTCCCAAAGCGCTCTGCATCGATTCTAACATTCATTGCCCCCTTGCGGCGGCTCACTGTGACCGCTTGATTGCGTAAAGGCAATTTCTTTACCCTATCGTCGTGTTTCTCTAGAACCCGAGGAATCCCAGGGAAATGTGCTAAAAACCTGGGCCCTAGAAACGACTGAAAGCGGCTATGTCACAGTCAATAGTAACGGCCGCAAAGGCTGGTCAGGATCACACGTATCAGTCTGCTGATGATCTCACGCTTCACTATGTGAAGTATGCCAGGGCGGATGGCGTGCCGGCCATTTGCCTACCTGGTCTGTCGCGTAACGCGCGCGACTTTTCTGAACTGGCAAGCCATTTATCTGCGACGCGTTCAGTGATCTGCCCTGATTTCAGGGGGCGAGGTGCGTCCGATTGGGATTCGGACCCGTCGCACTACGAACCGTCTATTTACGTCGGTGACGTTCTTACTCTGTTGGATCTCCGTAAACTTGAGCGCGTTATTCTGATCGGAACATCATTGGGTGGTATTGTAAGTGCTGGGTTATGTCAGGTTACCTCTCAAAGGATCGCCGGTGTCGTTCTCAATGACATAGGCCCGATTATTGACCCTGTTGGTTTAGCTCGGATCGGTAAGTATATGGGTACGTGGACTGCGTGGTCAGGCTGGGATGAAGCGATTGCCACGATACGCGAAATCAATACGGTGATTTATCCAACCTTTACGGACGCTCAGTGGCGCGAATTTGCACTCCAAACATGCCGCGCCAATCCAGACGGCACAGTGACCCAAGATTGCGACCCAGCAATCGCCCAAGCCATGGCACAAAACCAGGTCACTGATCTTGATTTATGGCCTGTGTTTGAGGCGCTTAAGCCAATCCCTAGCCTCCTCATCCGGGGCGCCCTATCAGACCTTTTGTCTAAAGAAACAGCGGCTGAAATGACCGAAAGGCTGCCAGGTCTCGACCTTGTAACTGTCCCAAACCGGGGGCACGTGCCTACACTGACCGAGCCGGAAGCACTGTCAGCCATTGAGGCCTTTGTCGCCAAAGTAGATACTCTTGAAGATCAGTAAATTGAGTATGAGCCGTAAGGCTTTGAGCCAAACCGAAATATCATCGCGGACTCCCGTCACCCGTTGCACGGCCCTCAGCTTGGCAAGCCGCGTTTGAGCAGGGTCGCAAGGACCGTCATCCGGCAGATGTTTGCCGGAAATTGCCCGATCAGCTTTCTCAAAGCTGCTATGGTTGATCCGTTAGGCTGTGTCTCGGGCAAGGTGAGGTTCATATACAACGTGTGCGCGTGGTCTTTGCTTTCCTCCAGCATGCGCATCGCTGCGCTTTCAATGCCATCGCTCAGCACCGGAGCCAGCGCGCTTTCAAGGTGCTCCAGAAACACCGGCCATGCTCCAAAGTGACGGAAGAGCGAGGGGATCACATCGGTGTCGCCGCCGTGAACTTGTCTGGCTAGACGTTGCAAGGCGTTGTGCACCCGTTCGGGTGCTGTTGAGGGGTCGATCATAGGCAGAAGATCGGCTAGCCCACTCGGCGACAGCAAATCACCATCAGTGAGAGATAAAGCGTATCCCACAGACTCACTCTGCGGCTCTTGGTCTAAGGCGAGATTGATGACCTGAAGGCCCACCGCATTCATGGGATTGGCGCGGCCGTATGAATTCAGAACTCTGTCTATGGCAATGATGTCATCGGGCGTTAGAGCGGCTTTTGAAATGGGGCCCGACAGATCAGCGGATTGTCCGGGCAGAACGTCCGCTGTTAATACATCAGCAGCAGCCGGGATGTACCCAGAAATATAGAGAGGCCGTAGAGTTCCCCATGTCCATTCCAAGCAGCCGGGTACGGTGGCCATATACCGGAAGATTAAATTAACGATAGGCACACGGATAACGGCACGAATATCATTATACAGGGCAGCGATATGTCCGTCCGCTTTATCTTCTTTAATTTCCGGGAGGGGGTAGGCAAGCACTGCGGGTATTTGAAGCGTTAGTCGTTCATCAGGGCGGACTGCTGCAACAATTTCTCTAGTTCGTGAGCAGGTACGGGGCGGGAATAGAAGAACCCTTGAATAAGATCGCATCCGTTCTCGCGCAGAAAATCAACGTGCTCGATCAACTCCGCCCCTTCGGCGGTCACTTCCAGGCCCAGTCCTTTGGAGAAGAGGATAATTGCCCGAGCGATTGCCGCGGTATTATTAATTTGCGCTTTGCCATCCGCATGTTTCGACCTTACGGAATTAAAGTCTCGTCTTGACTGATCGTCGACCGACCAAAGTTCGTTGAAAAACCCTTCGTCATTAAATTCGCCAAAGAGATCTGTTGCATCATTACCGCTGAGACCCTTTTCCGAATAGCCTGTGAGTTTTTCGATGGCGGCATTGACGCGGACGACGGTTCCCGACTGGTCGGTCACCATTACGGCACCGCTTGTCGCATCAAGCCTGGCATCAAATAAGGCTTGTGTGCCTAGCATGCGATGGTATAGCCCCAATCCCCGAGAAACCCTTACCCCAATGTACTCCGGCCACACCGTGGTGGGTAGGGGTAAGACGGAATTTGGGAAGGGTAGAATTCAGCTCATTCCCTGGGCATGATGGTCCTAAAGGTGGAGCAATCCACCCGGGGAAATGACCATTTTTGGGGATGCACTATGGACGTGAAAGCTGCCGTGGCCTTTGAGGCCGGTAAACCGTTGGAAATTGAGACAGTACAGCTGGATGGCCCGAGGTCTGGCGAAGTCCTAATTGAAATCAAGGCCACGGGAATCTGTCATACGGATGCCTTCACTTTATCCGGGGACGATCCCGAAGGCATATTTCCGGCGATTCTCGGCCACGAAGGTGCAGGTGTAGTTGTTGACGTCGGGGAAGGGGTGACGTCAGTTGCCCCCGGTGACCACGTTATTCCGCTCTATACTCCCGAATGCCGCGAGTGTGATTTTTGTCTCCACCCTAAAACCAATATGTGCCAGGCGATCCGCAGCACCCAAGGTCAAGGTCTGATGCCAGATGGCACCAGCCGCTTTTCACTCAACGGCAAGCCCATCTATCACTACATGGGCTGTTCCACCTTCGCAAATTATTCGGTACTGCCTGAAATTGCGGTCGCCAAAGTACGGGCCGACGCGCCGTTTGATAAAATTTGTTATATCGGCTGTGGCGTCACCACAGGTATCGGCGCAGTCGCCTTCGATGCCAAAGTCGAACCTGGGTCTAACGTTGTCGTTTTCGGTTTGGGTGGGATCGGCCTGAACGTCATTCAGGGTGCGCGCATGGTTGGCGCTGATAAAATCATCGGTGTCGATATTAACGAGAGCAAAACTACCCTGGCTAAACAATTCGGCATGACCGACTTCATCAACCCGACCAAGGTTGATGATGTTGTCGAAGCCATCGTCGATATGACCAATGGCGGCGCAGACTACTCATTCGAGTGTATTGGCAACGTCAATACCATGCGCCAAGCCCTTGAGTGTTGCCACAAGGGGTGGGGCGAGAGTGTCATCATTGGTGTTGCTGGAGCGGGGCAGGAGATTTCCACCCGTCCGTTTCAATTGGTGACCGGGCGAGTCTGGCGTGGCTCGGCCTTTGGCGGTGCGCGCGGCCGGACAGACGTTCCCAAGATTGTGGATTGGTATATGGACGCCAAGATCAACATTGACGATCTCATAACCCACACCATGCCGCTGAATGAAATCAACAACGCGTTTGCTCTCATGCACGAGGGTAAGTCAATCCGCAGCGTTGTGTTGTACGACTAGGCTGCATCCCATGACCTTTGAAACACTCTCTGAGCATGCATCGTTTAACGGCACCATGGGGTTTTATCGCCATGATGCGACGGAAACACAGTGCTCGATGAGATTCTCCGTGTTTGTGCCACCGCAGGCTAAAGATGGTCCTGTGCCGGTGCTCACGTATCTGGCCGGCCTGACTTGCACGGAAGAAACATTCATGACTAAGGCTGGGCCGCAGCGGGTGGCGGCCGAACTTGGCCTCATGCTGGTCGCGCCCGATACCTCGCCGCGTGGCGAGAACGTTCCGGATGATCCCGACGGCGGATGGGATTTTGGTCATGGCGCCGGGTTTTATCTTGATGCGACGGAAGCGCCTTATGCGGCGCACTATCGCATGTGCTCCTACATCACCCAGGAACTGAACACCGTTATACGCGACGGATTTCCGGCAGATCCCAATCGGCAAGGCATCTTCGGTCATTCCATGGGTGGTCACGGCGCACTCACCATCGGCCTCAAAAATCCCGACACATACCGCAGTATTTCGGCCTTCGCGCCGATCTGTTCTCCCCTGCACTGCCCATGGGGCGACAAGGCTTTGCGGCTATATCTTGGGCCGCAACAAGAAACCTGGCGTGAATACGATGCCGCCGAGCTTATTTTAAGTTTGAGCAAGGATGATGCTCACGGGCGTCCGCCGCTGCTCATCGACCAGGGTATGAGTGATTCGTTTCTTAAAACCCAGCTGCATCCACATTTGTTAGAGAACGCCTGTTCTGAGGTCGGGTTGTCCCTAACGCTGCGCAGTCACGCAGGGTACGATCACGGCTATTATTTCATTTCCACGTTTATGGAAGACCATCTTCGTCATCACGCTGCAGCGCTCAAATAAGTGATAAGCACGGTATTGATTCAAAAGGGAACGCTGCCATGTGTCGTGTGTTTTACGGGTGTATTTTGCTCGGCGGTCTGTGCCTGACCTATGCGGTCATCTACGGCATCGGCTTCTCTTGCGCGTTTACCATGATCCAATTGATGATCGCCGAGTTGTTCGCCGGCCCTACCTATGGCCGCATTCTGGGCGTATACGTGTTTATCGATAAGCTTGTCGGTGCCATGGGTATTGCCGCATTAGCCCAGCTGCGCGTGATGTCCGATAACTATTATCCCGTCATCAATATGATGATCGGACTCTGTGTTGCAGCTTTCGTTTGTGTTTATGTGAGTCAGCGTACGACGGTACAGGTGCGCGCGGCCGACGCGACAACTTGACAAGGATTAGTCTATGCCCCGCATATTTTATGGGTGGTTTGTTTTAATTGCGCTGTTCGTAACGTATGCAGTGTCCAACGGCATATCCAACTTTACCTTACCGCTTTTATATCCTTCATTGATCGAAGAGTTCACTTGGAATGAGGCGGAGGTAACGCGTCCAGCGGCGCTCATGTTTTTTGCGGCCGCATTTTACTCCATCGCCGTTGGTTTTCTAATCGACCGTTTCTCCGCGCGTCGCATGATGATCACCGGCGCGGTCATCGTCATCGTCGATCTCATTGCCTACACGTTCATTTCAGAACTTTGGCATCTTACGGCGGTTCATCTCATTTTCTCGTTTGGCTTGGCCTTATGCGGAATGATGCCAGTGATGGTGGTGGCCAGCCGCTGGTTTACAAAATACCGGGGTTTTGCCTTTGGCACCTTGCTCATGGCCTCTAGCTTTGGTGGCGCTACGTTGCCACTAACGATTGCCGGTTCCCTTCAGGAAAGTGATTGGCGTGCGGCCCTTTGGATACTCATTACTATTGCAGCAGTGTGTATGGTCGTGCCGCTGGTCTGGCCCCTGCGTGACAAGCCGGAAGATGTCGGCCAGACACCTGATGGTCTTCCTGTGGCCGATGCCGGGTCACCCGAAGAAAAAGAGCAGCTCGGTATCGTCGCCGGTGCCACCATTAGCGAAGCCATGAAAATGCCGATCTTTTATCTGCTCGTCGTTGCCACCGGCACGTTGTGGTATTGCATCACCAGTGTCCTCCAACACCAATCTATCTATCTTGGCCGCGATCAAGGCCTGGGAGGGGCTGAACTCGCGTTTGCGTTTAGTATTTTCTTTTGGTGTTCGATTATCGGAAAAGTGTTGTTCGGCTGGCTCAGCGATAAGTTTTCCAAAGGCCACATCATGTTGCTGGCAATCATTAATATTACGGCAGGTTTGGTGGTACTTCGCATGCTCGATGGTTCAAGCATGACGATGGTCTATATTTATGCACTAGTCTACGGCATTGGCTTTGCAGGAACATTCACTATGGTTCAGCTCATGATCGCTGATCTCTTCGCCGGCCCGACCTATGGCCGCATTCTCGGTGTGTATTTCTTTGTTGATACGCTGGCCGCTGGAACGGGAATTTTCATAACCGGTGTAATCAGAGTGAGAGCCGGTAGTTATATTCCCGCCATCGACCTGATGATTGGCATGTGCGTCGTGGCGACAATTTGCGTCATTGCTATTAATCGGCTTGCCGCAAAGCGGGTTCAGTCGGTTACTACGTGAATAGCGTCAGATAACGCGAAGAATACTGTATCGCCGCATCCCGCTTTTGCGTACTTTTACCACCTCATTCGAACACGGTAATTCAGCTGGCGTCCGGACAAAAGGGATAGAGCATCATGCGGATCTTTTATGGTTGGTGGGTTCTTGGTGGCTTGTTCGTGATGTATGCCGTCTCAAACGGTATAGCCACTTTTACACTACCGGTTTTTTACTCATCGTTCATGGATGAATATGGCTGGAACCAAGAAGAGGTCACGCGCCCGGCGGCAATCAAGTTTCTTTTCGCTTCCGTTTTTAACCTAACGGCTGGTTTTCTGTTTGATCGATACTCTCCGCGCCCAATTATGGGTGCTGGTGCACTGTTGATGGTTTTTGGCCTTACCATGTTCTTGTCAATGGACAGCCTTCTACACTTTACCATGATTTACCTATTCGTCGCGTTCGGTTTGTCTTTATGCGGCCTAATTCCTTCCATGCTGACAACCAGCCGCTGGTTCACTAAGTATCGTGGACGCGCTGTCGGGATCCTTCTCATGGCATCAAGCTTTGGCGGAGCGGCGTTGCCAAAGGTTGTTCAGGTACCTCTGACCGATGGCAACTGGCGAATGGCCATGATGATCTTGGCCGGAATCGGCTTTGTCGGAATGTTTCTGCCAGTCTTATGGCCATTGCGTGCGCGGCCGGAAGATAAAGGACTTACACCTGACGGAGTACCACAAAGTGAAACAGAAGGCGGGGAAGGCACCAAGAAAATTGGTATTGTCGGTGGGTTGCCCCTAAATCAGGTCGCACGAATGCCAGTCTTTTACTACCTTCTTATTGCCACCGGAATTCTGTGGTTCTGTATCACTGGCGTAACGCAACACCATGCGGTCTACCTAGAAAAAGATCATGGGTATGATCGTGCCACTGTTATTGATGTTGTGTTTGTTTTCTTCCTCTGCGCCATTGTAGGAAAGTTTACTTTTGGCTGGCTGAGTGATCACGTGAACAGGCTTGCCGTCATGTTGTTGGCAACAGCAAACCTTGGTATCGGGCTGGTTATTTTACGTATGGTGGACGGTGAAAATATTGCCATGACTTATGCCTACGCCATTGTCTATGGCATTGGCTTTTCAGGTGCATTCACGATGATACAATTAACGATAGCAGAGCTTTTCGCAGGGCCGACTTATGGACGAATCTTGGGAGTCTATGTGGCGGTTGATACGATCGCGGCCGCGATTGGAATATTTACGCTCGGGACATTACGTGTCCAGTTGGGCAGCTATATTCCCGCTATTGACCTCATGCTGTTTATGGTCGCAATAGCCATGGTTTGTATCTTTGCCATCAAACGTCAAATGTCACGAAGACAACAGGAAACAGTGGCGGCGTAATAGACGCACAGCACGGGCCTATCCTCGTTTGGATTTGGAGTCGAAGGCCCCGAGGCCGGCCGTAAGAATTGCAAGTTTCTCCTTTAGCTCTTGCAGGTCAAACGGTTTGCGCACAACAGCCGAAATATCCAAAGCGTCTTTCAATACCTTTTGATCCGAATACCCGCTGGTCAACAGAACCCGAAAATCTGGGCGCACGTTGCGGAGGCATACGCGTGAGAGGCATTCGTATAAGCCTAATACCTTGGGGCCGGGCATACAGCGTCATGATCCAGGCTTGCAGACCTATTTGGCTGTTTTTCGGACCAGAAGCCCAAGAAACGTGGCTCAAAACCTATACCTTTTTACCTATCTCCGCCCGAGTCGCGGTTCCCTTCTTCACATCGCTAGGTTGGCGTCCGATCCTCCACTACGCTGTTCACTAGCAATATTCTTTGGTTCAGTTGGGGTTTTTATGACCGCATACACGTCCACTTCGAGCGCCGTTCAGTGCGTCTCCGTCTTGATAGCAACCCTTTTTATCG
>JAQWRV010000007.1 GCA_029243545.1 Rhodospirillaceae bacterium | reverse complement strand
AGCTGATGATCCGCCAACATTTACGAGTCCTGGCGATGTGAAAGATGATCCGCCTGCTGGCACTGTCACTAGAGCTCAAGGCGCGTTAGATAGAGGTGATCAGGATCCTGGGCATGATCTTGGTGGCGGTGGCTCTACTGTCAGTGGCACGATCAGCAAATCAAGTATTGTCGAGGTGAACGCGCACTCGGCTACCATCAAGACCAACAGCCTCGACACCACTAACACTAGCGTGATTACCATTGATGGCGGTCCTGGTATGGAAGTCGTGATCGGTGGTGAGGGGGCCGATACATTTGTGCTCAATGGCCTTGCTGAGCCCGGCTACATGTTTGCAGAATTCACGTCCGGTGAAGATTCCCTTCTGCTTGGTGCAGCCTTCGGGTTTGAAACCGGCATGGCAGTAGAGGGTAAAAATTTCTCTGTTATTGCAGAGGCTTACAACGGCATAAATGCTGGGTTAAATGTAGCTTACCTCAACGGTGGTCCGGCCCTTGTTTATTCCGAGGCGGACTCAGCGCTGTACCACGATGCAAATGGTAAGGACGAAGGGGGCTATACCATCATCGCTTCCTTCAATAGTGGAACCAAGCTGGTCGACGACGATATATACTTCGCCGCTTAGTGTGTTGTAACGAAGAGTAGATGGGGCTCGTCATGCTCGCCGTGCTTGGCTAAGCCTGGCAAAAAGAAACAGCCGCCTTAGGCCGTCAGTGTTCACACCTGAAGGTGTATCGTGGTCCGTTGAACCTGATTCCAATTTGTATTGGGTTCTTTGAGACCTGACTCCCTCGTTTAAAACGGATGCCTGTAGCCATCTGAGCGAAGCGAACAAACGACCTTACATCCAATTTTTCTGCCCAGCAGCTTACTAAAGAATTCTGCTGGATTCGATTAACCGGACCCTCTCTTTATAGCTGGAGCGAGTTTTGGGTGCAGGCCAGGAGTGTGCGAGACTGACTGAGAATATAGGATAGGGTACAAATGATGCGCGTCAGAAATCTAGATGAAACGCTCCTGAATAGGCTAGAAGTTTACTATGCCTGAACCGCTGGCAGCAGATACGCTTCTGAAAAATGCCTACGTCGTTACGGTGGATCAGGAGCGACGGGTGTTCACGGATGGCTATGTGGCTTTTTATGAAGGAAGGATCACAGCAGTTGGACCTATGTCGGAATGTACTGTTGAAGCCAGTGAGACAATCGATTGCGCTGGCAAAGTCGTTCTCCCCGGATTCTTGAATGCCCACAATCATCTGACTCAGGTTTTTTTTCGCGGCTACAACGACGACCGCTGGCCAGTGCTCGACTTCCCGGCGGCGATTGCTGCGTTACTCAAACAGCAAGCTCTGGTTGCCAGTCGCTTGGACGAAGAACGTAGCTACCGCCTTGCACGCCTCCATGCTTTGGAACTGACCCAGGCTGGGTACATCGGGACGCACGACGAGCACTTTACCAACGCGCAGCGATTCTCTGCCGACGGGGCCTGGCGTGCGCTGGATGAGTCCGGACTGCGTGGTTTTCTGTGCCGCTGTATCGTCAACGGCGACAAAGTACCCGAGGCAGACCGTGAAACTGTTGATGGCGGTTTGAAAGAAGTGGAGCGGCTTAAAGCAAAGTTTGACTCTTCCCGGCTTGAAATCGCGACGGGGTTTCTCAATTACCAATATCTCGCTGATCCGGACGACATGCGCCGCATCGCCGAAGCAAGCGCTGCCATGGATATTCGCTTAGACGTGGACATGACCGATAACTCCGGCGGTAAAGCCCTTCAAGCACGCGGGTATATGGGAGGTCAGGTCGAGTACTATCGTGATTTCGGTGTTTTGGACCGGCCTATGTATGCTGGGAAAGCGGTAAATGTACGCATCGATGAAATTGATATCCTTGCAGAACGAGACGGCCGTGTTGGGTTTGTTCCCATGCTGCGTCAATTTGATGCCGCCGGCCTTCCAGTTCATAATTTTCTGGCTCGCGGAGTCATTCCAGGTATAGGCACGGACGGGCCGATGGTTTCTGACAGTCAGAATATTTTTGAGATTATGCGTCATGTCATTCTTGCCCAGAATCTTGCAGTTTTGAAAGAACGGAGGGAAGGGATACCGGTGCCCGACGTCCATCACTGGGCGACAAGTGAAACAGTGATCGAGATGGCATCGCTCGGAAGTGCGCGCACACTCTTTATGGATGACGTCACTGGTAGTCTTGAAGTCGGTAAAGCAGCCGACTGTGTGATTGCCGACCTTAATCGCGCGACCATGCGCCCCACACAACAAGATCGCCGCACACTCGGAATTCTGGTTTGGGCGGGCGGAGTAGATGCGGTCGACACGGTTTTTGTCGAAGGCCAAAAACTTTTAGAGGGCGGCCGTTCGACCGTTTGGGACGAGGAAGAGGTCATTCGCGAGGCTGAAATGGTTCTTGCTGACATCTCTACCGAGACTGACTTGCCGACCTTGATGCCCGATCGCGTCGCAGGCCGACAATATAGAGGTTGGACCTACATTTGAATAGCGACAGTTTCGAAAACCCCTCAAAAAGAGGACTGCTATTTGGGGCCACTTTGATCAACCGCCGCCCAGTCTTGGAATGGCTTGGTCGCATCGACTTCACCGGCCTTAATCATTTCGTGCCACACGGCACACCCTTCAATGAAGTGGGGAATTGAGCCCGTAAACATTGAGTAACTCAGGGCTTCTGCCAACTCGGTTTCTGCAACTCCGAGATCATAGGTTGCACTAATGTGCCATTTGAGCTGTGCCCAATTCCCTATACTTGTATGAATGGCCGCCATCGCTAGATGCAAAGTGGTTTCCTGAACTGACGCATCGTCTACCAAGGCATGAAGTCCATGAAGATACTGTCCGCGTCCGTTCATTTTAGGGACGTGTGAACTCCAGTATGATTCTGCGAATTCGAAAGCGGATGCACCCTGTGCAAAAGCTGCCATCCGAACAGCCATGATGACATGCTTGTCGTTTCCTCCCGCCTTCAAAAAATTGCCGACATGTTGAGTCGCTAAAAATTCTTCCTTAACAGCTAGAATGCCGAGCCAAATGAATTCTTTATCTCGTTCGCTTAGGTGGCGTTTGCCGAGTGTGAGGGCAGTATAGCAAGCGTCGTAGCCCTCAAGTAGCGCCGGGGCAGTTAGTGCAAGTAGGCCATGATGGGGCATTAAATAGCCTCTCTTTTCCCTGACTGCTTTAAGCCGGTCGGCCGCTGCAATAGGGTCAAGAGATTCGTGTTTATGTTTCATGTAAAACTCCATCCGTAAAGTTAGTCAAAACTAACTTGCTCTTTTAATTCGTTAAAATTGAATACCTAACTCAAACATGGTGTCGGATTGGCTCAAAAAATATTTTTCTGTTTAAGTATCTGTTTAACGTTTTTTGGCCGCAGGTTTTAATTGCCGGGCACACTGAGGCGCGGGTTGGTATGCAGGCTTTCCCATCTGTTGGAGGCAATCCATTGGGGCCGGTAAACTTACCTTCACTCTACACTTTTGCTGCTCTTTTTGATGCTCTGAACTATGTCGGTTGGGATGTTAAAGCCAAGCTACAATTTGCGATATCTTGGACATGAAACTAACATCGATGAGCGTTATAAACGCTGTAAGCCAACGATCCGGTATATGCCTTTGATTTTGGACCGATCATAAAATTCATTGGCCATAGGATAGAGCGTTCCAATAGCGACGGACCGGGCAGTCACAGAGATCAATTGGCCCACGATGAATCCACCACCCGTGCGGGCCAGCACTACGTCCACCATTATACCGTCCAACGCATAGGCAGGGCCGGCATAAAGCATATCGCCGGCGTCATAGCGGGGCATAAGCGTGTCATCGGGCATCAAGATGGCAAAGGCGCTGGGATCGCTCCATAGAAATGGTGGGCGCTGGGTCCGCATGGGCGCCGCATCGAAGTCGCACCCCCCAATATCCAGGCCCTGGCTCGATGCCAAAACCACAGGAAGGTCAGGGACGGGTCCAGGCTCGGGGGCGTAACTAATTAATCCGGTGCGTGGCCCGCCGGTTGCCTGCACCTGCTTGATGACCGACTCAACATGGGGCGCGAGCTCCAGAATCCCTTGCTCATAGACGGCGAGGGCGGGGATGAGATCCGACAAAGCGCCGGAGTCCCATTGCTCACGCGGAAGGGCTTTGAGATGGAGAAAGGTCTCTGTGAGGAGGGCCAGCATGGTGCGCTGGCTGAGGGTGTGACGCACCGGCTTGTGCATAAACCGGTTGATGGTTGACGGCGTCAGACCAGCGGACAGCGCTAAGCCGCTCGCCGACTGGCTAGTGAGTGTCATCATCCCGCGTACAAGCTTGCGGGTTTCCCGCTGATGCGCCGTTAGGGCGTCAGCAGACAGGGGGTGGTCCGGTTGTAAACGGGCCATGCAGCACCTCTCGTCCTTGGTGTGCGTAGGGTTATAATAGCAAATACTAAAAAATGCTTTACCTCATAAGCAATCTTGCTCACTTCTTTAAAGGAGTCAATATGTGCGCCGTCCTAGGTTCTTTATGGCGGACGGAGCGCTGCTGTTATTTATAAAGATGAACGCGTAATCTCGGCCAGCGCAGCGGGCGGCCCGTAACAAGATATCCGGATATGTATTGCAAGCGCATGAAAAATGAAGAATCTGCGCCGACCATTTGAGCTGTTTGTTGGCGCTGATCAGGAGTGTTGTGGATTATAACTAAAGTGTGGCGGAGATTGCTGCTCAGCTCGAATTGCGGGAAGAGGCGGTGACGAAGGTAATAAAAGATGGTATTGGAAGCTATAATGCTTAAAAAAGATAAAAAAAGCATTGTAATATGCATTATTGTTTGGCATAATTCACATCGTCGGCATCACAGTTAAGTTTTTTCTATGTTTGGTGCCGATGCTGCAGACCAGAGGACTTACGGTTTGTAGTTTTTCTTGGACCTTATCGGTTCTCTCCTCATTTTGACTTTAGGGCCCGTTAGAAATAGCGGGCCCTTTTTTCTCAAATGAGGCTCAAATACACATCAGCGGAACCGATAGACGCTAATAACTACATGACATCAACCACGTGGACGGCATTCCTATTTAAGGAATTCCCATCCTGGTGGTTAGCCTTTGTGCCGTGTCTCCATACCGAAGGCACACAGTATCTTTCGTCACCAAATTGTAAGCATCCATGAAACATGGCGACCGCAACCGTACCCGCAAATAAACGGAATGCGAGTCCTCCATGTAGCTCTCCGTTCAATTAAAAAAAGAACGGGTAAGTATTTTTGAAATATATGATTTTCGTTTCTTTGCCTCGTTTATATGAGGGCTTCTTATCCAAGTGGAGCGAATGTATTCGATTAATCGGGCGCCTCAAGTGGAAACAAAATCGGTCACCGTGATCTTGGATGGCTTGTCGTTGAAAGCCCCCCGTGAAACGGGGTAACGTGTGTGGCTCCAAATTGACCTGGACAGGACTCCGGAATGTCACGCATACGTTTCGCAAACTCACCTGTGTCTAAAGGTTAAATTTCTAAATCAACGGGTGGCGACCAGTTTTCTTCGCTGTGCATAACCATTTTATGGCTACGCTCGCAATACAGTTTGGATGTTTATTTAGCATCGTTGCTAGCCATGTGGTCGCGCAGCACCTGCTAGAGGCTGTGTAGAAGAATTGGGAAGCGATATCGTTCACTGAATTTATTATCTTGCTGGAGAAAGCTCTAGCAGACGCATTTGTATATATTCAGCATAGCGATGACCAGCACCACTTGGGCCCTATGGCGGCAGATGCGAACGCGTGTTTGGTGTCGGTGAGAGTTCTACGCTCGATGTGTTCGACCTTATCTGTATCGTGCTATCAGCGATCAAAGAAATCGGATCAGAAGTAAAAGAATCATAATCTAATCATCAGTGAGGGCTACGATCAGCAAGGAACTATTGCAATCTTAATGACAGTAATATCCTCGATATATCTGACTAATTAGTCGTTCCGCCCTCAAGGGGTCGTGGTTGTATAGGATAAAAGAAGTTTTACTATGTTGCTTCTAGAAAATAATTTTTTCTTAAATACACCAAGGTTCCTTTCATGACAGTGATCGGCTCTAAAATCCAGTGGGTTCGCAAATTTGTAGCGAGTTTCATCTTGGCAATATCTATTCTGATTGTTGTTCCAGATTTCAATAGACCGAATGCGCAGGAACCGATAGGGCGTGTTGGTGCTTTTTCACTTCCTAATTCACCTTGGGATGTGCAATGGCAGAGATTTCGAGAGAACGTGCAGGCAAGCGGTTTAGAACTAGAATATTTCATTCGCGGAGAACTTGGGGCAGAGGAGTCAATGCTCGCGTCTCTCAAGAGAGACCGGCTACAAGTTAGCGGTATCTCACTCCAGGGAATTGCCTCAGTTATTCCGGAGATAAATATCGCAATGGCGCCTTTCTTGTTTCGCTCGCAAGAAGAGGTTGACTTCATCTATGATAAAGTACTTCTGGAAAGAGCGAATCAACTCCTTGAACCGCATGGCATCATTCTGCTTCGTTGGCTTGAGTCCGGTTGGTTTAGTATAGGCGCTCAGTCTCCGATACAGGCGCCTGCAGATATCCAAGGGCTGAGAATTGGAGGTTCTCCAAACGTTGCCATTCAAAGCTTCCTCAATGCAGTCGGAGCAGACGCGATACCGATTGCATCGGTTGATCTTGTTCAAGCGATGCAAACTGGACTAGTGGACGGCGCAATTAAGCCAACGGCTCTGATCTATTCTAATTTAAGAGAAGATGTGAAAGCCGTGGCTCTTTTGAACGTCGCCTATGATACCGGTGGGCTGCTTGCAAACCGGGGTTGGGCTGTAAGCTTGCCAAACGAGCACTTCCAGGCTTTGGTTGAAGGGCATGGTCCTAGTGACGCGGTGCGCGGCGAAGTTAGAAAAATGGTTGATGAACAAATCGAAGAAATGGGCGCGCTTGGAATACAGGTAACTATACCTAGCATCGGCGAAAGAAATATCTGGGAGGGGATTGGTCTCTCTTTGCATGACGATATTATTGAGCAGGTAGGTGGGAGTACTCAGGCTGTATATGACGAAATAAGAGAAGCACTTGAGAACTATCGACTAACCAATTGAATTCGTGAGTTTCGGCTGTTTCTTTTTTGAAGGTTCCAATATCTTTTCATGAAGTACTTTCCTCAAATTAATGCAGCTCTGTGGCTATGTTTTCTTTTTCTGTTTGTGGCCGTCGTTGCATTAGCTGCCGACCGCGTAAATGAATTTGAGGACCGAATTGCGCTATTAGAACAAGAGAAGGTCAGCCTAAAGTTGGATATCATTGATAAACAACGGGAAAATGGTGAGTTAAAGTCGCAACTGACGAAAAGAGAAGACAAAATTAATAGACTTCAACAACCGCAAGCCATACAGGGACCTGCGCAATTCCCAATTGCCCGGGTATTAGCCAGAAGCGACGATACGGTCGAAAAACTTTCAAATAGAGAAAAAACCAGTCCAGAAGTTGTTTTCGCTCTGAATTCATGGTTGCGGGGTACGAATCAACTGATTGAAGGGCAGGCCATCTGGGTGCCGGTACCCTAGTTTTCTGTCATTCTGTCACTATCAAGAAAGTAGAGTTTGCTTAACAACAAACATTGAATCCCACTGGTTTATCAACACAACTTTGAGTATTCGTATCCTCGAAGATGGTTCAGTGACGAGTTAACGGAGAGTTTCTGAATTCCGTAATGGCCCCAACGTGGTCACTATCAGACCATGGTTCAAACTGCCGATTAGCTACGCCGTGAATACGTCGCATCTAGCCCGTATTTTGCTTCTAGATATTCCGCCGGAATATAGTGGAAGCGCCAAGATAGCGCGGCAACGCCGGTGACGATTACAAAGAGAAGAGATGTTAGAGCTATACGCATGCGGTAAGTAACTTCACTCGTCTCGGACGCTATCCCTTACTAAGGCGGGGCTCTCAATTCCCAATTCGCTCATCATTCAGTGTCTAATGTACATAGCATGACTACGGGTTCTGTAATCGATCCCATGATGAGGATATTTTTATACCTCGCTGCCACACTGGACGCAGAGAAATTTTCTCCGTTGCTCTCTAGGACAGTACTTACGGGTCCGTATTCATCTCCGATTACAGATATCTTTTGGACCTGAGACGGAGCGGGTGATGTCGAATCTACGAAGTGGCGTACCAAGGCTAACGTATTCGTATGGCTGGCAATCCATAGAGAACCCTCTGAGTCTAGATCAATGTTGTCTATCCCACTGTCCAATTCAATAGTAGCCATATGGTGCGACATTGATCGGTCTTTATTCAGATCGTAAACTTGGATGGCCTTGCCCATCGTTTCGCCAACAAAAAGCCGGTTCTTTCCAAGGTCGGCATTTATACCGCCTGAAGATCTTAGGCCTGTATCCACAACTTCGAAATTTGCTCCATCGAAATAGACAAGCGGTGATAATCCAATGCCCAATAGCATTTCCCCTGCGCGCTCTATTGCATTGGACGCACCTGAATCATTGGCAATGAAGAATTGCCGCGGCCCTACGGCAACAATGTCATTTGGATGGGAAAGCAATGGACCTGATAGGGATTCAACAGTGGTAAATTGGTTCTCATTTAGGCCCTTGCGAAATATCTCAATCTTCTCTTCGGTTCCGTTCGAGTGATTGATGACAAATAAAAGCTGAGATCCGTCACCGTCGTCAAACAAACTAATGCCATGTGGACGGAAGCCATCTGGAACAGCTGAAAGAGCAGAGAACGGCTTAGCATCAGGGTTGGTCAGATCTAATTGCAGGATTGTACCTGTAACTAATTCGCCTGTTACTAATCCTCGCCGATCAAGTGCGGAAAGATAAGCAATTCCATTTTGCCGATCTACGTCAATATCCTCGGCGCTGCCGTGCCCCGTTGGGACACGGCTACATTCTCCAGGTGAAACTAAATTCACATCACGAAAGGCGCCGCCACGAATGAGGAATGAGGCTACGCTAGCACTCACGATAGCGATAAAGACGAGGAGAATGGTCCCGACTATTTTTACCCACTTTTTCATTTAACTAGATCCTTGCGCGCCATAATTAGTCACTAATGAAATCTGATTTTCTCAAACTCTTTACCCATGTATCTGCAATGAAACTCTAAGGTTTCCTGGCTATAGGCAACTAGATTGGCAAATGTCACTAACCAAAGAGCCGGGGCTATATCCCTATAGGCTGTAATTATATCTTTGACTAAATGTGCACCGGCGGTTTTTGTCTCTGCCGGTACAATAGTCCATTCTAAACGTCTTTGGCTTTCAACATGTACGCAAGCCTTGGGTGTGACCACTGACCATTCGTCGGCCAAAACCAGCGAGATGCACTCGTTCACGCTCGTAATAATATAGGGGGAAGAATAGCAAATGAAAATTGCGTTTATCGGTTTGGGTGTCATGGGTTCGCATATGGCTGGGCACCTAGCCTCTGCAGGCCATGACCTCAAGGTATTCAATCGAACCAGTGCGAAAGCTAAAGACTGGAGTATTGAGCATAGGGGACAGGTTTGCACTAGTCCTCAAGACGCGTGTGCTGACGTTGACGCTGCCTTTTGCTGCGTTGGAGATGATCCAGATGTAGAAGATGTCCTTTTGGGCAAGAACGGTGCTTTTGAATCTCTTAAGTCCGGAAGCATCGTTGTTGATCACACGACGACGTCAGCTCACCTAGCACGTAATATTCATGCACAGTACCGTGAAAAAGATATTGGGTTTATCGATGCCCCCGTCTCAGGCGGAGAAGCTGGTGCAGTAAACGGTACCCTGACAGTTATGTGTGGTGGGGACGAAGACGATTTTTTAAGGATTGAACCCATCCTCAAGGCTTATACGAAACATGTTCAGTTGCTCGGTTCGTCTGGTAGCGGACAGTTGGCTAAGATGGTTAATCAAGTGTGCATCGCTGGTGTCATACAAGGGCTTGCTGAAGCGTTGATTCTGGGACAAAAGTCAGGTTTAAGCATGGAGGCTGTAATTGAGGTGATCTCGAATGGTGCAGCCCAGTCTTGGCAGATGGATAACCGGGCAGAAACAATGTTAAGGGGTGAATTTGAGTTTGGGTTCGCTGTGAATTGGATGCGAAAAGATCTCCGTATTTGCATGGAGCAAGCAGGCCTCTTGAACGTAAATTTGCCTATCACGTCGCTTGTCGATCAGTTCTATGAAGATATCCAGCGCGCTGGCGGCGGTCAGTGGGATACTTCAAGTCTAATCCAAAGACAAACTGCATTGAGCAGTAGCTAAATTGATAGGCTATTCATCCGATTTCATGCAAGTCTTGCATCCGCGCAGGGGGCGTTGGATTTATTATCAAAGCCTTTTTTCTGAAAAATCTCAGAATGGAAGCCGGCCCCATTCGGGACCCTCCTAAGCCCGATAAATTGAAAGATGTTTTCTCAGCATCTCTTAATATGGCACCAGTTAGTGTGGTGTCCATTAGACTGACACCTCCGGCGTCAATACGTCTGCCAATTTCCATGGCTTCGTTCTCATCACCGGCTATGACTGCGGCCGACAATCCAAACTCAGTATCATTCGCTAGGGCAACGGCCTCATCTATATTTGAATAGGCCATAACTGGCATGACTGGCCCGAAAGTCTCCTCCTGCATTAGTGCCATCTGATGATTAACGCCGGTGACAACAGTCGGTCGGACATATTTTCCTCCATCAATCGTATTAGATTTGCCACCAGTTCTAATGACCGCCCCTTTTGCCGTCGCGTCTTCCAGCTGCCGGTCAATAATCTCGGCTTGCTTATCAAAGATAAGAGGGCCGAGATGACCCGAATGAATATCTTCACTGTTCAGCGCAAGCTGATCACTTTTTTGAACCAGTTGATCGACAAAAACATCATGGATTTTCTTGTCGACATAAACTCTCTCAATCGAAAAACAAATTTGCCCTGTGGCGTAAACAGACCCTCGCAGCACCGCATCAGTTGCTCGCTCTATATCTGCAGTTTCAGTCACAATTACGGGGTCTTTTCCTCCCAGCTCTAAGAAAGCGGGAATGAAGTTCTTTGCGCATGCCTCGGCGACTTTTCGCCCTGTCGGGATAGACCCAGTGAAGCAAACGATATCGACATTATCGATAATGGCTTGCCCAGTTTCTCCTGGACCTTGCACATAGGTTAAAACTTTTTCCAATTCTGGTACTTCAGCTATAGATTCTAGAATCGGTTCAATGAATCGAGGGGTTACCTCACTCGGCTTTATGATAGCGGCGCTTCCGGCAATGAGTGCTGGTATCACATCGATAGAACTCAGCATGAGTGGAAAATTCCAGGGGCTAATGACGCCCAAGAGCGGATAGGGGACCAACTGTTGGGCTAATTTTGCATCTGGCATTGTCGTGGATTGCCCGACATTCAATGCATTGTCGATTATTTCTTCTGCATGATCACACCAGCCGCGTATTCCCCAAATGACACCGTCGGGACTTTCGTTGGAAAGCCTCCAACGGCCAGTATCTGCAGCTTCCGCACGCGTTAGATCTTTGCGGTGTTTCTGCACAGAATCAGCCCATTTCAGCATCACACCTATACGATCAGAGAGTGGAGCTGACGCCCATTCTGTCTGTGCCGATCGAAGTTGCAGACACCGTGATTCGACTTCTAGGCGGGACGGAGGCGTTATGTGGTAGTCGACTTTACCGGTTCGTGGATTCTTGACGGCTATTCTATTAATACTGGGCGTGTCCTGGGGCATCCGCTGAGACCTTTACAAGGCTTTGATAGGCTAAAATTTCTGGCACGAATAAAATATAATTGCATCCGCATAGTCTTCAATATTCGGTAGGTCTGGCGGCGGGTCAGAATCGCCGAAGCCCTGTGCGCAAAGGGGCAAAGACTTTTCGATCCTTGCCGAGCTCGTTCAGTACTTCCGTAAATACGCGACCCGATTGAGGGCTTTAATGAAAGCATATGGGGGGCGTGGGAGCCTAATCGTTCTCCGGTTCAGACAACCGCACATCAGCCTGACCAAACAGACTGTCGACATAGAACCACTTAATCGCCGCAACTTAACCTGCAATAAGAAAAACAGGCCTCTAACATTATGTCGGAGGCCTGCCTTTGGATTGTTTATTCAGATGGCTTAACGAATAAAAGGGTAAACCGGTCACTTTCACCGATTGCCAGGCTCTTCTGGCGGTCTGCTCCCTCTAAATTTGGGAATCCTTCTTGACCAAAGTAACGAAGAGTTGGCGGTAAGCGCCAGACTCGTCCTTCGTAATCTTTATCATCCATAGGGTTGTTGTTAGCGTCACCGCTGGCTACGAATTGCCAACCAGCGTCTTCGGCAAGTTTAATGGTGTAGCCTTCATTGACGTATCCGGAGCGTGCCTTCGGGTCTTGCTTAACCATCGGGTTGCCGCGGTGCTCGACAATACCTAGGTGACCACCTGGTTTTGCGGAGCTGTACATCATGTCCATCATGTCTCCGATGGTGTCTGATCCCATCCAATTGTGAATATTCCTAAAAGTTAGCACCAGATCGGCTGACCCTGGTTTGAGAGGCTCCATGTTGCCAGGGCCAATACCTGCTAATTCGGCGTCCCCATATATATCTTTATTCGCCTTAATGGCTTCCACGTGCGTGTTAAAAGAGTTTCTTGCCCGATCACTGAGGTCTGGATCAGTCAACGTTGCCACGTATTTCCCGGTACCGGCGACAACAGGTGCGATTATCTCTGTGTACCATCCACCTGATGCGTTGATTTCAAGAACGGTCATGTCTTCTTCTAGACCCAAGAACGTGAGTGTCTCGTATGGATTGCGGAAGGCATCTCGCGCCTTTTTGTCTTCTGATCGGTGTTCTCCAGCAATTGCGGCCCGGAGGCGCATATCGGTGGAAACCCCAGCAGAATGACTATCAGCAAGTGCGATTGAGCCTGAAAGTACTGTAGCGAGTGACACTGCACAAACCAATGATTGTCCCATATGATTCATTTTCTATTCCTTCTTGAGAGTGCTCGTAAACGGGCGATGTAGGGATTACTGCACAATTTCACGCCTGGGTGGAAGCCTGAAAAATACATATCGATAGAGGACGGTTAGTGCATGACCGAAACAGGTCAACTCGTCGAGGCGTCGGATTGAAGAAGTTTGGATGCCCCGGCAACCAAAGCCCATGTTGCGATCCACCAGTATTGCCAAATACCAAAACTAATAAGCGAAATTGTTACAATAGAGGCAAAAGCCGCCATAGAGGGGGCAGTGTCGTGATTCTTGTCGATTTCATCATCTATTAGTGTCCAAAAACGCCACAAAAGAAAACACGATAGACAAATCCCGATTAGTCCCAATTCAAGCCAAATCTGTATAAAAGCGTTGTGGGGATGCAGCGGAAGAGCGGCCCAGTTTGTGCCCTCAATGAATTCGCCCCGGCTGCCTAAGTCCCTTGAGGTGTCAAATCCGTATCCTAATATTGGCTGTTCCAGAATCAGGCCAGAAGAATACTCCCAGATCTCCAATCTTTGGTCCACGGCACGACTAGTCTCCAGGCCAAACGTTTTAAAATTCTCGACCGTGAATAGTGACGACATGAGAGCCGGCGCGCTTATCGCGAAGCAGGCAATACCAATATACATTAGACGTGTCACAAGGCGTGGTCGCCATTTCACCAACATATAAACGATGCCACCTAGCGCAATTGAAAGGGCGCTTGCATTCATAGGGAGGCGTATCGCTGCGAGAATTGATAGCGCGATAAATAGGTATCCCGCCCAGGCGCCATATTTTCGCGCTAAAAGTGCAGCAACAATAAAACAAAGGGGGGCAAGAAATGCTGTTCCTCGTGCAGCCACCATTTGCAGATAGGGTACCCATTCTCCGTCGCGCGGTACCGCATCTTCTGGCCTCAATATGCGATGTAATGCAGCGTCGGTAAAACCTTCAAAGAGCAATACACTCAATAGAAATATTGACGCACTTATGACTACGGTCGACAAACGTGATTTATCGTGCGCGTTCAAAGTCTCAATCGCCTGAACAAAGAAAAAAGAGAGGGCTATGATCGATACAAGTCTAATTAAAGAAAAGACGTGCATTTGATCTGACCACAAGAATGTCACCGCACCCCAAGCCATTAAAGATGACACTGCCAAGAATAATGGGCTACGCAGCACATGTTTTAGGTTCGCATATAGGGATCGGGCTGAAGTCTGTCCGAATACCGAAATAATCAATAAGGGAACGGTACCCATCTTGGCGAACGCTGCGATGGGACCCAAGAGCCCATAGACAAGAGCATAAATCCAAAAGGAATGCCCGGTCTCTGTGCTGTTCTTTGTCTCTGAAGTCGTCGATGCGTTCATGAAGAGCTGCTATTGAATGGCAATACTTAGGTACCTTAGGAAGCCTCGCGGCTATGCATAATACTTCAAAATCTGAGGTCCAAAAGTCAGAAAGAGAAACGTCTCATAAGGCTGCAAGTGTGGTGTCTTACAGTCCTAGTTAACCCATTAGATAAACTATGGTTACTAAAATCATCGCAACTTATAAGAATTCCTTTCAGCTAAAGTGATCTGAATGGCCGCCCTTCTATTTGATTCAGTAGTAGTGACTTAGTCTAAATACTTGCAGAAGCCGAGGCTAAAGGATGCGACGTACTGTCTTGTGTGCCAGCGTTGGGTGCCTGGTAGGTGGCCATTCCGAACTAGTCCACATCGAGCGATTTAGAAACGATTTCCAATAGATCTTTGGACGCATTTTTGTGGCGGCTCATTCTCACTAATTCATCTTGCATGAGTGCCTGCCTCGGTTTGTCAAAACGTCTCCACTTTTGAAAAGATCCTGCTAGTCGCGCCGCGACTTGCGGGTTAAAGGAGTCAATTTGAATAATCTGGTCGGCAACGAAGGAATATCCTGAACCAAATTGATCGTGAAAGGCTGGCGCATTCTTTAAAGCAAAAGTAGCAATGAGGGCCCGTATCCGATTTGGATTCTTTTGGTCATATTTTGGGTGGTTCAGTAAATTTTGTATTCGAGGAAGGGCGCCTGGACGAGCACTCATAGCTTCCAACGAGAACCATTTATCAAGAACGAGAGGGTTTTCGGCGTAGCGCGCATGGAAATCTGCCATTGCGTCGGACCTTTGGTCGCATTCAAAATCGTTGAGGGACAACAAGGCGGCCCAACGATTTGTCATGTTGCTTGCCATTTCATAGTGCGCGAAGGCGCTCCTTATTCCTTCTCCCGATCTGGCATGGACAAGAAATTGTAGAGCTTTATTGCTGAGGGCGCGCTTGCCCCCGTCATCGGTGCTCGGTGTATAAGGTCCGCCGACTTTAAAAGTGTCAAAAAGTGCACTTATGCTGCTTTGATTCTTTTCTAAGACTTGCCTGTAGAGCCATTTGCGTACTTCAAAAATTGCGATGGGGTTAATAACCTCTAGCCGATCAGAAATAACGGACTCATTCGGCAAACTCAGCATGAGGGCCGTCTCAGCAGGATTCACCTTGGCTCTAGAAATAATCTCCGGTATCACTTTCTCATAGGCGCTTATATTGGCTTCGTTACGCTCACCAGAGATCTCCCCCAGCAGCAGCTCCATTGTCAGTTCCTGCATGGAATCCCAGCGTACAAAGGAGTCCGGATCATGCGCGATAAGGGAACTGAGGTCTTCATGAGTACGCTCAACTTCAACGATGACCGGTGCAGAAAACTCTCTATTTAGAGAAATTATTGGAACTGAACCGTCCGTCTTGAAACCGCTAAAGCAAACCTCAGTCGTTTCGTTGTCAATCATTAGTGTGTGCGTCAGCTGTTGACCCATGGTTTTCCCAATTATGTCGGTTTTAACCGGCCCATTATCTCCGTCAATGAATCCAACTTGTAGCGGCATAGAAAACGGATTCTGTCTCTGTCCATCATGCTGACGTCTATTATTTTGCTTGAGTTCTAGAATATACGTTCCCGTCTCTGCGTCGAACTGGCCTTTGGCCTGAATGACAGGCGTTCCTGCTTGCTTGTACCAAAGCATAAACTGATCAAACTGATATCCAGAGGCATCAGTCATGGCTTGGACAAAATCTTCGCAGGTTACGGCCTGCCCATCATGGCGCTCAAAATACAAATCCATTCCGCGCCGGAAGGCATCTTCTCCTGCAATCGTATGGATCATGCGAACAACTTCAGCACCTTTTTCGTAAACCGTGTGTGTGTAGAAATTGTTGATCTCAGAGTAACTTTCAGGCCGTACAGGATGCGCCAGAGGCCCATTATCTTCCAGAAATTGTGTAGCCCGTAAGGCGCTTACGTCCTCAATCCGTTTGACTGCTGCTGATCTCATGTCAGCTGAGAATTGCTGCTCTCTGAAGACCGTTAATCCCTCTTTTAAACTCAGTTGAAACCAATCACGGCAGGTAACTCGATTGCCCGTCCAGTTGTGGAAATATTCGTGAGCAACTATGGCCTCAATCCACTCATAGTCTAGATCAGTCGCGGTTTCTGGATCTGCGAGGATGTATTTATCATTGAAAATGTTCAGAGATTTATTTTCCATCGCTCCCATATTGAAATCGGACACGGCGACGATATTATATTCGTCTAAGTCATACTCAAGACCGTACGTCTTTTCATCCCAAGCCATGGCACGCTCGAGTGAGTCGAGAGCAAAAGATCCTCTGTTCTTCTTACCGGGCTCTACATAGAGACTGAGCGATACGGCCTTTTGAGACGTGGTCTCGTACGGGCGCGTCAAACGCTCTAAATCTCCTGCGACGAGCGCAAAAAGATAACATGGTTTGGGGAAGGGGTCTTCCCACACGGCACTATGCCGTCCTCCATCCAAATTCTTTTTCGCGATGCAATTCCCATTTGATAATAATATGGGGAATTTCTTTTTTTCCGCTCGTAGTTCAACCCTGTAACGGGCGAGTACATCTGGTCGGTCTAGGAAATAAGTAATGCGGCGGAAGCCTTCCGCTTCGCACTGCGTGCAGAAACGCATACTGGTCAGATACAAACCCTCTAGAGATTTATTCTCAGACGGACATACTGACGTTTCAATGATGAGCTCAAACTCTCCCGGAACGTCTTTGATTACGAGACTTTCAGAACCAACGGTGTACCGATCTAGCGGCAGATCGATACCGTCCACCTGTATTAGGTCAAGGGTTAAGTCCTCCCCATCCAATACTAACGGCGCAGCATCATTTCCGGCGGTGGGGTTGCGCCGTAAGAATGACTTTGCCCTGACTTTAGTCTGTTGCGGGTCAAGATCGAATGTCAGCTCAATTGAGTCCACTAGGTATGCAGGCGGTGCATAGTCTGAGAGGTGTACGATATTGAGTGGTCTGTGTGTGTCCAACTGGCACCTGAAAACTAGCCTAAAATTTCACGCAACCTTTAAACCATCTTCAACAAATTTAAGAGCCTCACTAATTACGGATGCCTTTGCACCTGGAATTGATGAGTTCTCAGTTAGGTATCGCCGCCAGGCTCGTGCACCCGGGCATCCCTTAAAGAGGCCCAAAATATGCCGTGTCATATGATGCAAGGACGTGCCTTGAGCCACTTCTCGTTCGCAGTAAGCCATGTATAGGTTTGCAATTTCCATGCGTGAAGGCGTGTCGGTCTTCATGCCAAAGAGTTGACGGTCTACATCTGAAAGAACATACGGCGTTTCATACGCTGCGCGGCCCATCATGACACCGTCAACGTGTTCTAGGTGCTTAGCGGTTTCATCGACGGTAACTATACCGCCATTAAGAACGATGTTCACGGTGGGGAAATTCTTCTTCAGACGGTATACCCGGTCATAGTCCAAAGGGGGCACAGAGCGATTCTCTGCGGGGCTCAATCCTTTAAGCCAGGCCTTGCGGGCATGAACGATAATGGTGTGGCAACCCGCATCAATTAACCCTGTTACGAAATTGTCCAACGATCCCTCAGTATCCATATTGTCGATACCGATTCGGCATTTGACTGTGATGGGAATTGATACGGCCTCGACCATTGCAGAAACACATTCCGATACTAAAGTGGGCTCAGCCATCAAGCAGGCGCCGAAATGACCGCTTGAAACGCGGTCGCTCGGGCACCCCACATTTAAGTTCACTTCATCGTAACCCCATTCTCCGCCCATTTTTGCGGCATCCGCTAATCCCTTTGGGTCACTACCACCGATCTGTAGTGCGACAGGGCGTTCTTTCATGGTAAATCTCAGAAACCGTTCAGGGCTACCTCTGAGCAACCCATTCATCGGTATCATCTCTGTATATAGCCGGACGGACGTGCTGATCAGCCGCAAGAAAAAGCGGGCATGACGGTCGGTCCACGCCATCATGGGAGCAACACTGAAGCGGTGTGCCTGCTTGTCGATCTGATTAGGTTGTTCGGTCATGGGGTCTGCAAAGGACTCGATCATTAGATTTTCTGGCTGTGGTCCTAACGATGATTAATTCTATTGACAATATGTTCCTGTAATGTTCCCCTACACCCAATAAGAACATAAAGTGAACATATGGAGGCGATCATGGATGCAACTCGTTATGTAAAAGATTCTCTGGCTCTATTAGGGCTTTTCGGCGTGATTTACCTGTGGGCGGTCGTCGCGTTTGCGCTTCAGGCTTAGCGTATGTTGTTGTTTGGAGGGCTCGTGGTAGGCGCTCTAAAGCGAAGAAACACTGACTTTGATGCAACCAATTACTAGTATTAGTTGTAATAAAATATAAAGAATTGCGTCTGCGCCAAACGATTATTCAAATAGGTCATGAGCACGGCCTTAGTTGCTTTAACATGCTTAGCCTAGGCTACGGCGCGTGTGATTCAGTGATGCGACGTCTTCCTCCTATCTGGATCCCCTAGAGTATTCTCTGGGTACGCAGCCAGGAAATGAGGCGATCCGCTATGATGAGCGGCGGCAGGATTTACGGGGTCAGCAGGTGTAGCCCAAACAGGGTCGGCATGGCGACGGGAATCGGTTCGATGCCATGGTGACTTCTATATGAAAAACCCCGGCCAGCCGCCGCGTAAGCCCAGCCAAGATGAGGCTTTGGCCGGTGCCCCACGGGTGCTGCGGCCAAAGCTTATTAAGGCGCATGTGGGTAAGCCCGTTGGCATAAATAGATGGAATCCCCGGCGGGTTGATAAATGGATGCTAGCGCATCGAACTGAATCCCGTTGCCATGCCGACCGCTCGCTGATACACAAGAAATCCTGCTAAAATCCCAGTAAACCAATGATATTGTTTTCTTTTTCGACAGTCTTCATGATGATGTTGGGTTTGGTTTAGAGTGATGCGCGATGCGACGGATACTCGTCTCATAATTTGAGGCGGTTAATGGGGAAGGGCAGCAGATGGGGCATGTGTTAAGCACGGCTATTGTGCTGCTGGTCTTTTGGCTGACGTTATCGGGCCGCTACGAGCAGTTCCTCGTCACCGCTGGCATTATCTGTTCCATTTTCATTGCTCTCTTGGCCGCAAGGATGAACCTTGCTGATAAAGAAGGGCATCCAATTCATCTCGCAATATCAGCGTTAGCCTACTGGCCGTGGCTGGTGTGGCAGATCATTTTGTCTGCCATCAACGTTGCAAAAATTATCATTAATCCTGCTTTACCAGTCAGCCCGACCATGACCCGGGTGAAGATGTCTCAAAAAACAGATGTTGCACGCGTGACCTACGCCAACTCCATTACTCTGACTCCGGGAACAATTTCAGTCGACATCGAAGGTGACGACATCATTGTTCATGCCATCACCAGGGAAAACGCAATCGATCTTGAAGGCGGTTCCATGGATCGGCGATGCGCCAAGTTTGAGGGTTCCGTTTGATGTTTGCTGCAGCTGCCATAGGTCTTTTGGTCGCACTGGGGTTATGCCTTGTGCGAATTATTAAGGGTCCTTCTGTATTTGATCGTGTTATCGCGGGAAACTCGGTGGGCACGCTGTCAGTCTTGTTATTGGCCGTCATGGGTTATGTCTTTGGCAGGCCCGAATTTATAGATCTGGCGATAACCTATGCCTTGCTGAACGTTATCGGCACCGTCGCCGTTCTCAAATTCTTCCGGTATGGCGATCTTGGCCGGGATGAAGAGGAGGTGGGGCAATGAGCTTGGACCTCATTCTCGACATAGTCAGCTGGGCCTTATTGCTGAGCGGCGGGTTCTTTTGCATCGTCGGAGCATTAGGTCTGTTGCGGATGCCCGACTCCTTTACCCGTCTTCATGCAGCTAGTGTTATCGATACACTGGGGGTTGGCCCGATTATTCTCGGCCTCATGGTGCAGTCTGGATGGACCTTAACCACAGCCCGTCTTGGTATCGTTTTGATCCTGATTTTCTTTACCAGTCCAGTCGCTGGCCACGCTATCGCGCGGGCGATGCGTCACCGTGACGTCAAGCCTATCCTTTCCGAAGATCGAACGGGGGAGAGGCACTGAGCCGTGGAATTCTTAATTAATCTCGTTTTGTTATTGTTTCTGGCCGCAGTTACCTTTGCGGTCATTGGCGTCCGTAACCTGTTCGCTGTCGTTATCCTGGGTGGCGCCTACAGCTTCCTTATGGCGACGCTTTTAATTGCCATGGATGCCGTCGATGTGGGTATGACAGAAGCGGCAGTCGGCGCTGGTGTGTCAACCGTCTTATTGTTGTCTGCATTGCATCTAACGAATACGGAAGAAGCAGCAGCGCGCCATTCTAATGTACTGCCGCTGGCGCTTAGCCTCTTAACCGGCGCCGCACTTATATACGGCACCTGGGGTTTGCCCGATTATGGGATGGCCGATACAGCGGTTAACACCTATGTCGGTCAGCAATACCTTGAACGGTCAATACCAGAAACAACCGTGCCCAATGTTGTTACCTCCGTCCTGGCAAGCTACCGGGGCTATGACACATTGGGCGAAACCACAGTTATCTTCACGGCTGGTATTGGTGTGTTGATGCTGTTGCGTGGACGTAGACCGCGTAAAGACAAAGAGACGAGCACGGGAGGGGATGCCACATGAGGAGTCATCTCATTCTTAGAGTGGTATCGAAACTCTTGATACCATTTTTGTTGTTGTTCGCTCTATATGTACAATTTCACGGCGACTTTGGTCCGGGTGGAGGCTTCCAGGCTGGTGTTATTGTGGCGGCTGCGTTTGTTCTGTACGCCTTAATTTTTGGGTTGAAGACAATACAAAAAGTCATCCCACCGGCATTGCTCGAAGTTTTGGTGCCTATGGGTGTTCTTATTTACGCTGGCGTTGGTGTCGCAACTTGGATCCTAGGCGGCAACTTCCTTGATTACAATATGCTGGATTCCCACGACCCGTCCCATGGGCAGCATCTCGGCATTCTGCTTGTCGAAGCTGGCGTGCTAGTTACCGTGGCCTCGACCATGCTGCTGATCTTCTACACCTTCGCCGGACGCGGGCGTTGAGGAGGGCATATGGAAGGATTTAACGAGTTTGCTTTTGTCCTCGGTGGCGTCAATCACTGGATAACTATTTTTCTCATCATGGCCGGGTTCTACATCATTGTATCCCGGTCCAACATGATCAAAAAACTCGTTGGCCTTTCGATTTTTCAAACCTCGGTTTACTTGCTCTACGTCTCACCCGGAAAAATCATTGGCGGTACCGCGCCGATCATAGTTGAGGGCAATCCAGAGCAACTGTATTCCAATCCGCTGCCCCATGTTCTCATTCTCACAGCGATTGTTGTCGGTGTAGCTACCCTAGCGCTTGGTTTGGCTCTCGTTGTGCGTATTAATGAAGCTTACGGCAGCATCGAAGAAGATGAGATTTACGGCGAGGACTGGGACTAACCTATGCTTGACCAGTTCCCGGCCATTATTGTTGCCGCCCCCCTTATCGCATCGGCTATATGCGCCATTGTCCGCCATGAGCGCACCTGCTGGCTGATCGCTTTATTGGTGTCTTTTCTGTGCTTCTTTGGTTCAGCCTCCATGCTCGGCCAAATCCAGGATTACGGCACTATATCCTACCAAATGGGTGGCTGGGCACCGCCGGCCGGTATTGAATACCGCGTTGACCTGCTGGCCATCTATCTTCTCATCCTAGTGTCGTTTATTGCCACTGCGGTTTTGGTATACGGGCGTCAGAGCGTTTCTGCAGAAATAAAAGACGGCATACGCGGCTGGTATTACACCATGTATCTGCTGTGCCTCTGCGGATTGATGGGTATCATCATCACCGGAGATGCGTTTAACGCCTTTGTCTTCATGGAGATCTCGTCACTCTCCATGTACACCTTGATAGCTCTCGGAAAAGATCGCCGCGCATTGGCGGCTGCTTATCAATATCTGATTCTGGGAACCATTGGCGCGACCATGTATGTCATTGGGATCGGCCTGCTTTACACGATAACCGGCACGCTCAATCTTGTTGATCTTGGTGAACGGCTACCGCCCCTTCTTGACACATCAGCAGCGATTGCTGGAATGGCATTCATTGTCGTTGGATTGTCGCTGAAAATCGCGTTGTTTCCACTTCATCTGTGGCTGCCCAATGCGTATGCCTTCGCGCCAACGGTCACGACCGCTTTCATCGCAGCGACGGCGACCAAGGTCTCTATCTATTTGCTCATTCGGTACCTGTATTCCGTCTTTGGCTTTGCCTTTTCTGTCGAGCAAACACCCATTCCCGAATTGGTATTGGTGTTGTCGGTGCTGGCCATTTTTGCCGGGTCACTGACCGCCATCTTCCAAGAAAACGTTAAACGTATGCTGGCCTATTCCAGTGTGGCTCAAATCGGTTACATCACATTGGGTATTGCCATCGCCAATGCGACAGGTCTGACTGGCAGCCTTGTTCATATCTTTAACCATGCCGTTATGAAGGGCGCGCTATTCATGCTCATCGGCGGCATTGCCTTGCAAATTGGAACCGTACGTATTTCCGATATGGCGGGCCTAGGTAAGCAGATGCCGTTGACGATGTTTGGCTTTGTCCTTGGCGGGTTTAGCCTGCTTGGTGTGCCAGGAACAGTCGGCTTCGTATCTAAGTGGTATCTTGCTGTTGGCGCATTAGAAAACGGCTGGTGGTGGCTGGTTGTGCTGCTGATGCTCAGTTCGCTCTTGGTCCTCGTCTATATGGGACGGGTTATCGAAGTAGCGTTCTTCCGTGAACGGCCTGTTGGCGCGCCCGTTTTGAAAGACCCGCCCAAGGCTATGATCATAACTTCATGGGTCTTCATTTTGGCCTGCATTTATCTAGGCTTTGATACATCGTTCACCGTCGGCGTGGCCGAACAAGCCGTCAGCGTTTTGGTGGGAGAACGCTGATGGAATTGTCAGATTTCATAGTTGCAGCGTTTCTAATCCCCATTATTGGGGCGTTTTTTATAGCCTCAAGCGGATCGAAGCCCAACGTCCGCGAAGCCTATACGCTCGGTACGGCGGCTCTTTTGTTCATGGTGGTTTTGATCATACTGCCGACAGTCATGCAGGGCGGGCGCCCGTCAACCGAAGGGTTGACTGTGCTGCCTGGGCTGGAAGTGCGCTTCGTCATTGAGCCTATGGGCATGATCTTCGCGTTGATTGCCTCAACCCTCTGGATCGTGAACTCGATCTATTCCATCGGTTATATGCGTGGCAATAAAGAGAAGAAGCAGACCATCTTCTACACCTGTTTTGCCATCGCCATTGCCAGCACCATCGGCATCGCATTTGCCGGAAACCTGTTCACGCTCTTTCTCTTCTATGAAGTGCTGACGCTGTCGACCTATCCGCTGGTCACTCATAAAGGCGATGATGCTGCCAAAGCCGGTGGCCGTATGTACTTGGGTATTCTGCTGACCACATCGGTCGTTTTCCTGCTTCCTGCGGTCATTGGGACTTACTACGTTGCCGGCACTGGCGATTTCACGGTGGGAGGAATTATCCCAGCTGATGAAAGCCCGATAGTGATCGGCGCGCTCGGTGTTCTATTTATCTATGGCATTGGTAAAGCGGCGGTCATGCCGGTGCACCGTTGGTTGCCGGCCGCCATGGTCGCGCCGACACCTGTCAGTGCGCTGTTGCATGCGGTTGCGGTCGTCAAAGCGGGTGTTTTCACCGTCGTGAAAGTCATCGTTTACGTATTTGGCTTGGATCTTTTCTCTGGCGTGGATGCCACAAGCTGGGTCGTCTATGCCGCCGGGTTTACGGTGTTGGTCGCGTCTATCATTGCGCTGGGGCAGGACAACCTCAAACGCCGGTTAGCTTATTCTACAGTCAGTCAGCTGTCTTATGTTGTCCTTGCTGCAGCCATGGCGACACCATTGGCTATCATCGGTGCGGCCATGCACATCACTGCTCACGCATTCGGCAAGATCACCCTGTTTTTTGCCGCAGGCTCAATTTACACCGCTGCGCACAAGACCGAGATCAGTCAACTTAACGGTATAGGTAAGCGCATGCCGATTACCATGGCAGCATTCACAATTGGTGCGTTGAGTATGATCGGTGTACCGCCAACAGCTGGGTTCCTCGGTAAGTGGTATATTTTGTCTGCGGCCATGGAAATTAAGGATTGGTTTGTTCTCTTTGTTATCTTTGTGAGCACACTTCTTAATACCGCCTATTTCATGCCCATCGTCTATCGCGCGTTCATGAAGGACGAAGATGTGCCGCCAGAGCATGAGCATGGCGAAGCACCATGGCCCGTGGTCTTGGCGCTCAGTCTGACTGCCTTGGGCACACTGTCATTGTTTCTCTTCCCCGAAGTGCCGTTGACCTTGGCCAAAGCGTTGGTGGGGCAAAGCCTATGAGCGATCAAATCCAAAATAATCATTGGCTCGATCATCCGGAGACACCGAAGCGGCTGTGGATGGCTCTGGCAGTCATCCTGGTTCTTCTCCTTGTCGGGGAACTGTTCGTCACCCATCACCATGAAGGGTTCATGTTCTCATTCGGATTTCATGCCTGGTTCGGGTTTATTGTTGGTGGCGGTTCCATCGTTCTGTCAAAGGGCTGGAAGAAGATCCTGAAGCGGAAGGACACTTATTATAATGAGTAGTCTTTTGCTTCATCCTTCGCTGCCTATTCTCGTTGGCGCATTTATCATTTTGCGACTTAACGGCACCGCCCGCAGTGTCGTGTTGTTGGCCACGCCGCTGATCGCATTGGCTTTGGTGTGGATGACACCTGATGGCGTTGTTCTGTCTATTCCTTATATGGAATGGACGCTGGAGCCGTTTGAGGCTGACCGATTGAGCCGGCTGTTTGGCACGGTCTTTGCGCTGATGGCGCTGGCCGGAAATCTCTATGCCCTTAAGCAAGAGAAGGTGCTGGAGCTGTTTGCAGCCAACATCTACATCTCATTTGCTTTGGGCGTTGTCTTCGCCGGTGACCTTATCACCGTCTTCATTTTCTGGGAATTGATGGCGCTGGCCTCATCGACCGTTATTTTCTCAGCCGGTACAGACACCGCCCGGGCCGCAGGCATGCGTTATATGATGGTTCACTTGCTTGGTGGCGTGGTGTTGATGGCCGGCATAGCGGGCGAGGTGGCAACGACCGGTTCGGTCGATTTTGTCTCGATCCTGCCTGACACATTGCCACGCGCTTTAATCCTCGCTGGGTTTGTCTTGAACACCGGCGCGCCGCCATTTTCGGCTTGGGTGCCGGACTCATATCCGGAAGCCAGCTACTCGGGTATGGTGTTCCTCTCGGCGTTTACTACCAAGACTGCTGTTTATGTATTGGCCCGTGGATTCCCAGGGTCCGAAGTGTTGATCTTTATCGGCCTTTTCATGATCTTCTACGGCATCATCTACGGCCTTTGCGAAAATAACGCCCGTAAAATGCTCGGGTATTCGATCGTCAATCAGGTTGGATTCATGGTGACCGCTATCGGGATCGGTACCGAGATGGCTGTTAATGGCGCCGTGGCACACGCCTTCGCCCACATTATCTATAAAGCGGTTCTGATTATGGCGACCGGTTCGGTGCTCTATGTCACCGGCAAGCGCAGGTTCACTGAATACGGTGGTTTGTTCCGAACCATGCCGCTGACGGCTATTTGTTGCATTATTGGTGGCCTATCGATCTCGGCGTTTCCGTTTACGTCCGGCTTTGTCGCTAAGGCGATGATGTCTGAAGCCGCCTATGTGGAAGGTTATTACTGGGTCTGGGTCTTGCTTGCAGCCGGGACCGCAGGCGTGTTCCTCGATGTTGGAATCAAACTGCAGTACTTCGTGTTCTTCGGTAAGGACTCAGGTCTTCGCCCACCGGAACCACCGCTGCACATGCGCGCTGCCATGGTATTTTTCGCCGCGCTCTGTATCGGCATCGGATTGGCACCGCAGGCCTTCTATCAGTTGCTGCCGTATGATCAGGACTACGCTCCGTACACGCCGGATCACGTTGTCACTCAGTTCCAATTGCTGATGTTCTCAGGCGCTGCCTTCTTCCTGTTCCTCAAATATTACGGCTGGAAACTGGTAGAAAGCCTGACGCTCGATTTCGATTGGCTCTATCGCGTCTGGGGCTGTAAGATTTTGGTCGCCTTTACCCATGACGCTGGCCTGGCGCGCGACAGTATTATCAAAGATTTAGCCAAGGGTGCGCAGAGAGTCGTCGACGATGTTCATGGCCGCCATGGACCCAAAGGTATCCTGGCCCGGACCATGCCCACAGGAAGCATGGTGTTCTGGGCCATGATCATGCTCGCCGCTTATCTGCTCTTTGACTTCATGGTGATGTAATCAGCGGCATAGAGAATTCTTGTCAAAGAATTCACGGCGCGGCATCGGCGGGCAAAAAATCTTAAATCGGTCGTCCTTGGATTTATTCCGAGGGCCGCGGGTTACCATCAGAAATGGCAATCGCTACTCTGGACTCTCGGGACAAGTCGGAGAGTGACGAATGAGTAATGTTGAAAATGGTGCCGCTTGCTGTAGCGTTACAGCCATGAAAAACCTCATCCGCCTTATTTCAATCCTCATTCTGCTCGTCGTATCCGTTGACGCGTCGGCGCAGTTCCTGAGGCCCCACGAACCGTTTGACTCGACCAAGAGCCAAAGCCTACCGCTGGTTCCTAGCACCATCATTGTCGATGAAGCTGAGTACGCGTTTCAGTTTGAGTTCGCGGATGCAGATGACACCCGCCGGATCGGTCTCATGCACCGGGCGGAGATTGCACCCGACCATGGCATGCTGTTCGATTTCAAGCGTGACCGGATGGTTGCCATGTGGATGCGCAACACCTTCATTCCGCTGGATATGCTGTTTCTTAGCCAGTCCGGTGAAGTGGTGACAATCGCGGAAAACGCCGTGCCCCATAATGAGATGACGATTTCTTCTAAAGTTCGTGTGCGTGCCGTTCTGGAACTCAAAGCGGGTACCGTCGAACGCCTGGGGATTAAACCCGGCGACCGGGTCAAACACGAGATGTTTGAAGTGATAAAATAATCCTATCTAATTCGGGAACTATCTATGCGCCGCGTCTTAAGTATTGCCTTCATTGGGTATCTTTTTACATTGTCCGCACCGGCGATGGCTCAGCCTCACGGCGTTGGTGAAGGTGGGTTCATCAATTTGCGCGAAATGAATATTCAGAAACCACCCGATATTGTTGCAGGCCTTTACCAGCAAGAATGCGCAGTCTGTCACGGTGAAGCCTTGCAAGGTGCCGCGCAGGGGAGCGCCCTGGTAGGTGCCGACCTAGTGTTTGGTAGTTCCATCGAAGACATTGCCAAAAACACACGGGACGGTTTTCCCGATCGGGGTATGCCGGCATGGTCTACGGTTCTGAATGACGATCAAGTGCTTGCGCTTGCTATATACATTTCAGAGCAGCGCCAGGGCACCAACCTGGATGATTTTCGTTACAACGCACCGCTGATTGTACCGAATCGAGTGATCAAGAGTGAGCACCACGACTTTACTCTCAAAACCGTCGTCAAAGACCTTGATGCCCTGCCGTTTAGTATACAGCCGCTGTCCAATGGGCTCATTCTGTTGACGGAAAAAACAAAGGGGCTGAGCATCATTACAAGGGAAGGGAAGCAGCAGCCTCTCATCCGGGATACGCCCAAAGCCTACGACGATTCATTCGATATGGTGGGCCAGCCTATGGGGCTTGGCTGGCTTATGGATGTTGCCCTGCACCCGGACTACGACTTGAACGGTTTGATTTATCTCCATTACGGCGACCGCTGTGGTGATTGCAATGCCACCAGCCGGGCCTCCGGCCAGGACGTGTCCATGAACAAACTTGTGCGTGGGCGTATCCGCGACGGTTTCTGGATCGAAGAACAAACGATCTGGGAAGCCGACAAGGAAACCTACACTCTCATGCCGGAAATCGCGGCCGGTGGACGAATCACTTTTGATGACGGAGGTTATGTGTATTTCAGCGTCGGTATGAAAGGTCCGCTGGAACACATCGGTGTGCAAGACCTCACGTTGCCCTACGGTAAAATCATGCGGCTTCATGACGACGGCCGTGTGCCAAAGGACAACCCCTTCGTTGATGATCCAGCAGCGGTTCAGGCCATCTGGTCCTACGGCCATCGCAATCCCCAAGGGCTGGAATTCAATACGGATAGAGGCCAACTGTGGAGCACCGAAATGGGGCCGCGCGGCGGCGACGAACTCAATCTCATCCAAATGGGTCTGAACTACGGCTGGCCACTCACGTCAAAAGGTGTCAATTATGATGGAACGCCGGTGGCCTGGGGTGAGGTGCTTGGCATAGACTTCTATGTTGATGACATGGAGCCGCCGGTGATCGATTTCACACCGGCACCTGCCATTTCCAGTTTTGCTTTTTACGACGGTGCCTATTTTCCGGCATGGAACGGCAGTATTATCGTCGGCACTCTGCGCGCCTCGGATCTCATGCGCATCGAGTTAGAAGACGGCAAAGAGGCCTACCGCGAAACCCTGATTGAGGATCTCGCCCGCATCCGAGATGTCGAAATTGGACCGGGCGGTGAGGTTTACATTCTGGTCGAGCACGACACGGGAGGCCGGATTGTGAAGTTGGTGCGTGTGATAAGTTAGGATTAACGCGAAGAATTCCCTACCGCTTTCACGCCAAAGTCAGCCCGTCGCCAATGGGCATCATGCTTAAGGGTATCGATTTTTTAGAAACGGCCCTTTTAAAAAAATGTTGGCACCGGATTGTGACCGCAACGATTCTCGGTTGGCCTGGTCTGAAAGCCAAAGATTTGATGGAAGGGTACCTCCGCGTCACCGTAGACTACTGGCCAGTTCGTGCAGGAAATTCTATCTAAACGCCGCGGCGGAACGACCCCGGTAAAGGTCTTCCCCCCGCTCAATTACCAGCCCTCTAGGTTTATAAACTCATAAATAGGCTCACTAATCAGAGAGTTTTGAGCGCATCTGCGGTTGAAATGGCCGCGCAGCGATTACAGCCTCACAGACTTTGCCTTGGCGTGCTCTATATGTGGCCTTAATATTGTTATTATACTTGAAATTAGCCCTGGTACGGGGAATACGCCCAAAGTTTGGGAGGTAGGTATAATTCAAGCCTGCCAGCCTCGAAATATGCGGGCAGCAACGTTTAGCGTCCAATACGAAAAGGGATAGGCCGTGCAAATGCGAAATCCATTGTCAGAAGCGCGTTTTCACTCTCGTACAAATAAGGGGCTCTCGATTGCCCGTGTGGTAGGTGCTTGTGCGGTCGGCGCCTGTGTTATGGGGCTGGCTACGGCGACACCGGCGTCGGCGGCTGGAACCACCACTCTTGGGTTCGTGGTCCGCGATTGGTTCACATCCGTTTTTAACAGTAAATTTCTAGACGAATGCCCTGAAGGTCTGGCGGTCGCGAACGATGAATTGTGGTGGCGCGGCTTGCCTAAGGAAGAGCGCGCGGAGCTAACGGAAAATGGCCTAATCCAAAGCCTTACGCGTCAATTCTTTACTCCGCGCCGTGGCCCCAATAGCGAACATGTGTGTCATGACCCGACGGTTGTTACAGACCCGCGGCTGCGGACCGTTGAAGGCAAGTACTCATTCGGCGCAAACCTGGATGGCCGTATTGACGGCAGCCCAACGCCAAAGACCTGCTCACACGCTAATTTCACCAATCCTGACAATGAAGAGCCAGGCATCGACAATCAGATGTACCGGTTGTTGGGATGCATCTATGGCTGGCGGCGCGGCGGACTGCCCGAGGCGAACGCCCATGAAGGGCGCGGTACCAGTGGCTTAGGCATGATACTGATCGAAGTGTCCGGTGTGACTGATCCGCGTAATTCCGACGATGTAACGGTCACCTTCTACCGCTCCATTGACCAGTTCGCACTCGCCGGTGATGGACGGCCGTTGCCCTATTCGAGCTACAACATAGAGATGAAGGACGGAAAACCTCGTTACAGTGACTCATTAAAGGGTGCGATCAAAGACGGTGTGCTAACCACCGAGCGGGGCGATGTCCGGCTGCCGTTTTACGGTAACTATAATTTCATGCACCCTCCGATTCTTGACATGGCCTTGAGGTTGGAAATAGCAGAAGACGGCGGCACCGCTGATGGCATGGTCACCGGTTATTATAACGTCGATGAGTTTATGTACTACATTGGTGGAATGACTGGACATGTGTCGGGTGGTACCAACTGTCCGTCCATGTACGTTGCGGCCCATGAATTGGCGGATGGATATCCCGATCCTGATACGGGTGAGTGCACACATTTATCGTCTGCTTTTGATATTGGCACATATGCAGCTTTTATCATCCATCCGGACAAGGAAGAGCAAACAGCACAACGATGACATTCATTTCATTCCAAATCGCCAGTACAAGAACCAAACGCTTGCGCCAGGCCGTGCTTGTTACGGTAACTGCCTTGGCGCTTGTTGCCTGCGGACCTTCAGAGCCTGAAATTAGTGGTGCTTCACCAGATATGCGCCGTCTCACTGATCAGCAGTACGTCAACGCAATCACCGATATTTTTGGCCCACAAATCAGAGTGGAGAGCCAGGCTGATCCGCTCATGCGCACTGATGGTCTCCTTGCTGTTGGCGCCCGCGCGGCGCGCATAACCCCGGCAGGGTTTGAACGGTACTATTCTCAGGCCCGAACAGTGGCTGAGCGGGTCGTCAGTCGGGAAAACCGTGCCAGCATGTTTCCCTGTGTACCAAAAGATGCAGCCGCTGCAGATGACTCCTGCGCACGGCAGTATTTTGCTAGCATCGGCCGGCTATTATACCGTCGCCCTTTGACGCCTACAGAGGTTGAAACCCCAACCAACGCCGCGTCCGAAGCTGCGGACGTCAGCGGCGATTTCTATCGCGGCATTGCCACTGGCCTAGCGGGCATGCTGTCGACCTCAAAGTTCCTCTTTATCATCGACACGACGGAGCCTGATCCAGAGCGGGAGGGCTACGAGCGGCTGACAGCCTTTGCAAAGGCGTCACGGCTGAGTTTCATGTTATGGAACACAACCCCGGATGAGGCACTTCTAAAGGCGGCCGAGTCAGATGAACTCCATACCAAAGACGGATTGAAGCGCGAAGTGGACCGGTTGATGACGTCGCACCGTCTAGACACGGGCGTGCGGGCTTTTTTTGAAGACTTCCTACATTTTGATCAGTTCGACACGCTCGAGAAAGATAACATCATCTATCCGGCGTTTACGATTCAGGTTGCGGAAGATGCCAGGGAACAAGTCTTACGTACCCTTGTTGATCACCTTATATTGCGCGAGCAGGACTACCGGGACCTCTTCACGACACGACAGACGTTCATTACGGGTGCACTTGCGCGTGTCTATCGCGTCCCGACAAGACGCCCAGCTGAGGGCGCGTGGGTTCCCTATGAATTTCGGGAAGACGATCCGCGGGCAGGTATTTTAACGCAAATTGGGTTTTCAGCGTTGGCGTCTCATCCGGGCCGCAGCTCACCTACACTGCGCGGCAAAGCGATTCGAGAAGCCCTGTTATGCCAAAAAGTTCCGGATCCACCGGGCGATGTGGATTTTTCGCTGTTCGAAGATCCAAACTCGCCCAATAAGACCGCGCGCGAGCGCCTGACTGCACACCGCACGGCACCGGCTTGCGCTGGGTGTCATAAGATCACCGACCCCATCGGCTTAGCCCTGGAAAACCTGGACGGCATCGGTCAACTGCGGACGACGGAGAACGGCGCTTTGATTGATGCTAGTGGCGATTTGGATGGCAGCCCCTTCACCGATGCGGCCGGTCTAGGGCGAGCTGTTTCAACGAACCCTGCGACCACGTCATGCGTGGCGCAGCGGTTGGCGTCTTATGCCCTTGGCCGCAGTGCCGGCCCGGCAGAACGAGAATTCGTGAAGTACCTGGAACAGGGCTTCCTGGACGACAAATACAGTTTCCCCGCTTTGCTGCGGCGCATAGCCCTTAGTGATGCCCTCTTTGCGATTTCAGCCCCATCGGTTAGTCCCGATACAGTGCTATCGAATGCAGACAGGGCTATTCAGGAAAAAGCACAGGAGACACCGTCATGAGCGTACTCTTGCCGCGGCACCAAAGTCGACGGCGTGTTCTCCGCGGACTGCTCGGTGGTAGCGCCGTTGGCGTCGCTTTGCCGTTTCTCGACTGCTTTCTGAACGATAATGGGACTGCGCTTGCGGCTACCGGCGCCGCATTGCCGGTCCGGTTCGGAACCTGGTATTGGGGCATGGGCCACACACCTGGGCACGCCATTGCGGAGAAACGGCAGACGAGCCCCGGCATCGGTTTTCTCGATGAGACCAAAGCCCTGAAGCCGTTTGAAGATCAGTTGAGTTACTTTGGCGGCTACGGCATGCCGCTAGACGGGCGTTCCAATTATACCCATTTCACCGGCTGGGTTGGCACCCGGACTGGCACGGTGCCCCAACGCAACGGCGAGATTTCGGACACCACGCTTGATCTGCATATCGCCGACCATATCGGCAACAAGACGCGCTTTAAGACCATCGATGTTTCAAGCGTCGGTATCGCGCGTGAAAATTATAGCGCTCGCAATACCGATAGCCGTCCGCAAGCTGAGGTGTCGCCGGTTGCGCTGTATGCCCGTTTGTTCGGTCCGGGGTTTGTCGATCCCAACGGAACGCAGTTCAAGCCTGACCCCATGGTAATGGTTGAGAAGAGTGTTCTGTCGGCTTTCATGGAAGAAAGCCGTGACTATCTAAAAACGTTGGGCGCTGCCGACAAAGAGCGGGTGGATGAATATTTCACCTCAATTCGCCAGGTGGAAAATCAACTCGCGCTGCAATTACAGGAACCTGAACCAAACGAGGCGTGCCTCATTCCTCAGGAACCTGATGCGTTACCAGCCGACCGTCTGGCGCGCGTGCGCGAAATGCCAAATGTCATTGAGACCCACAAGGTCATGTCGAAGTTGCTGGCGATGGCAGTGGCGTGCAACCAAACCAATGTCTTCAACATGGTATTCACCGACAACTTCGCCAATGTACGCAAGCCGGGCGAGGCCTATACGCACCATCTGTTAACTCATTCGGAAGTGATCGATCCAAGCCTCGGTTACCAACCCTTGGCTTATTGGTTTAACCAGCGTGCTAGCGAAGGCCTTGCCACATATCTGGAAACGCTGTCGAGTATTCGAGAAGGTGACGGCACCTTGCTCGACAACTGCCTGATCTTTTGCTCCAGTGAAACCAATTACGCCAAGGTGCACAGCCTCGATGGCATCCCGATTTATTTTGCTGGAAAAGCCGGCGGGCGTATCAAGACCGGTCTGCATGTTGTGGGCGGGGGTGATCCCATCACCCGCGTTGGTCTGACGGCGATGAAGATCATGGGCGTGCCCATCCTGTCTTGGGGTACAAAATCGCTCAAGACTAACAAAATTGTATCGGACGTCTTTGCATGAATGCCGTTACAGTCGCCTTCTTTGTCTGGATTGTATCCGGTATAGCTTGGGCTCAGGAAGACGCGGCGTCTGGCGCGTCCGGCGACGTCCTCTTAAAGGAACACGGTTACGGTTGGCTGCTGACGAATGCCGCCGGCATGACCCTATATACCTTTACCCGCGATCTGGACCCGACAAAATCGGCCTGCGATGAAGAGTGTATAGTCACGTGGCCGCCGCTTAAGGCCTCCGCCAACGCGGTGACTGAAGGAGACTGGTCCACCCTGAAACGCGATGATGGATCTCTGCAATGGGCGTTTCGCGGCAAGCCGCTGTACACTTATAGCCGCGACGTCACGCCCGATGATGCCAATGGAGATGCCATAAGACGGCAATGGTACGTGGCCACAAAACACATTGCCATGCCGCCTGGTTTCGCGATTTTAAAAACCGAGTACGGGCAGTTGATGACCGACCTCAATAACATGTCGCTGTATATCTCCGATGTCGACAAGCCCGACGCGTCCGCTTGCGACGCCATATGCGCGCGGACCTGGCATCCTGTCGAAGCCTGGTGGTCCGCGGCCACGATCGGTGGGGATTGGTCAGTGGTCAAGCGCGATGACGCCACCAAACAGTGGGCCTACAAGTCAAAACCTCTTTATCGCTATGCCGGAGATTTCAATCCTGGCGACATTGCTGGCAATGGCATTGAGATGCGGCAAGCAATCATCCTGGAGCCGCTGCCGCCCGTCCCGGATTGGATCACCTACCAGCAATCCGATGGTGGCGAAATCCTGGCCGATCCTCAAGGCAAAACCATATATGCCCATAACTTCGTCCCCGGCCAGGCTGGTTTTATTCCCCGCGCGGACAATGGCATGGACCGTCCCTATGACTGGACGCCAGTACTGGCTGCAGCGGATGCAAAGCGGATTGGTTACTGGTCAATCGTGACCCATGAAGACGGAAGCCGGCAATGGGCACGCCGGGGTCTGTTGCTCTACACGAATAATAGAGACCAAGAGTCGGGCGATTTAAATGGGGTGCGCAGCACGGATCGAATTTGGCTCCCCATCACAAGGTCAGGCCAAACCATGGCCGGTACGGGCGCATAAGCAGGTTCAGTATGTTGAGAATGTTACGGATAACCGAGAGTACTCCTTCCTTACTTGTTTTGGTGATGGGCGCCTGCGTGATTATTTTAGGCGCGGGACGTGCGTTCGGGCAGGCACCAATCGTACAAGGTGACTTATCCTGCGGGTATTTCTCGCCGGACGAGAACGACACGGCCGGTCCGCCAATCCATTTCTATGCTGAAATGAACGCCGATGAAGAGAGCGCAGTCACTGAAAGCCCGGGTACGGCGCGGGCAGATTTTATCCTCGAGCGTTCCACGTTGGAACTCAGTTGGAAGCTCACTTATAGCAATACAAACTCGGCGGTGACCGGGGTTCATATTCATGGCCCGCAAACCCCTGGTGGTGAAGCCGGGATTATTGTTGATCTCGCTCCAGAGGGCATGACGAATCCCGTTGAAGGCTCAACCATACTTACCGAAGGCACCATGATTTATATGGTGCAAGATCGCCTCTACGTAAATTTGCACACTAACACGTATCCTGCGGGTGAACTGCGCGGGCATATCAAAAAAGCTCGGCCGAAGTGCTAACCACGTCAGGTCGTCGGCATTAGGACTCCGGGATGCCTAATCCCGAATATATCCGCCCGTATATCTACCCGTGGCTAACAGCGGACATTAGCCGTCCTGTTAGGTGTATTAAGTCGCACGGCTGGGTTTTATATTGACGTTGAGCTTCAGGAAATTCGACGGGTCATACTTGTTCTTGAGCTCGACCAACCGCTCGTAATTCTCGGCATAAGCGCGGCGGACTTCGATTTCGCTCGGATCAATGGCGGTATTGATGTAGAAACCACCGGTGGTCAGGGGCCACAGTTCATCCCACGCATCATTCGTAAACTTTTGGTATTTCGGCGCGTCTTTTGGGTCGGTCCAATTGACATCGACCGTGCACTGGAAAATCGTATCGCGGTGCGGAAACGCTGTGGCATACCGCGCCACGGTATTGCCCAAGCCTCCTTGCTGTGAGATCCGAATCTGCGTACCGGGCATGGTGTGTTTGGAGCCATACTCTGCAATGGATTCTGCAATACGATCATCAACGTGGTTGAAAAAACCAGATTTACTATAAACAGAGCGCGTGGATAACAGTGTGCCATCGGCGATTCCTTGCAGACGCAAATAATCAATACCGCCGAAGCGGGTTCCGATAGGTTCGCCAAGATGATCCAAACGTTTACCAATAATCTTGTTGGCCGACTCAGGTGAACCAATATGTGTCGCTGAGATGGATGCCGTGGTTTTGCCCTCTCCATTAGTACTGATGCCCCCGCCCAGAGACATTTCATTGGGTACATGCTCTCCCAGTTCGAATAGGGTCTTAATGACATCGGCTGCTTTGGCGATTGGATAGGTATAGGAGAACGTCATCACGTTCGGATCAATTTCGTGCAACTGCAGCTCGAACTCTGTGACAATGCCAAAGTTGCCACCGCCGCCCCGGACGCCCCAATACAGGTCACTGTTCTCTTCGGCGTTGGCGCGCTGTATTTTTCCATCCAAAGTCATCACTTGAAGGCCGCGGATATTATCGATGGTGTAGCCTAGTTTGCGCGCCATACGCCCTTGACCCAGTCCGGTGGCCAACCCTCCCACACCCGTATGCGATACCACGCCTGCGGTTGTCGCCAGACCGAGCGGTACGGTTGCGCGGTCCAGGTTTTGCAACAGGGAGCCGCCGCTGACCAATGCTACTTTTTTCGATGCATCGACTTCGACACGGTTGATCGCTGAAATATCAACGGTCATGCCGCCATCGGCCATGCCTGTGCCGCCATAGTTGTGGCCCCCGCAGCGTATCGCCGTGAGGACGTTGTGGCTTTGGCCAAACTGTAAAGCGGCTTGAACGTCTTCTAGTGACTCACATTTTACAATCAGGGCAGGAAGATGATCGATTGCCGGATTCCACAGTTTGCGTGCGTCGTGATAGTTTGAGCTCGTTGGTAGAATGACCGACCCGCTAATGCTGTTCTGCAACGCCAGTAAATCGGCGTCGCCCAGGATGATTCTCTCACCAGTGCCTGCCAGAGCTTCACCCGCATAACTTTGCCATGAGGGCAGAACGGTCGCGGCTGTGACGCCGATGACGCCGCGCAACAAGGAGCGGCGGGCAAGGGGGTAACGCAATTGGGTTGGCTGTTTCATGGCTGAGTGGTCCTCTGTCGATGGCGTTGGCCGAATTAGTTAAATTACGTTGCACTTATTATGACATAGCTGTGAGCCCGCGAGAGCCGCGCGCGTGTCTTTTTTTATATTTTTTCACTGGATTGTAAGCGGTAGTTCAGTGGCCGACCGGCGCTGACGAAAAATACTTCCCGACTCAATAGCTAAAGCCTTAAGGGCAACGTGACGCCAATTCTGATAGCGGCTTGGTAAAGTTAAATAGAAACTCCGTTCTTGGTTCGCCAAGGCGGGGCTTTTTTGGGCGGTGCAAGCCCTGCACAGTCACATTCCTAGCGTATTTGCTTTAGGTGCTGAGATAAATAGGATCCTCCTGGTGGCTCTCTCTGGCTCAGCAATAGTGTTGTCGAGAATCGGGTCTTTGATGTTTCGCAATGAGTCTTGTTGCCGGCTCGTCTAAGAACTCTCGTAGCCCGCTTGATGGTATGTGACGCCGGGCGGGAGAACAGGTATTGTGAAAGCATCAACGGCACGTTTAGGCTGGTTAGAGAACAAAATACCGTTCCGTCGATCTTCGAAAACCGGTCAAATGGTTAACGTCAGTGCCAGCACCAGGAGAGCTAAATGAAATTTTCGATCATACTTTGGGGGCTGGTCCAGGCGCTGAGAGTGGCCGCACGCATTTACCCCAAGTTTGCGGACCGGGTGAAGGAAAGAAACGTTATCGCCCAATTCAAACTGAAGGATAATTCGGCAGGCCGCTGGATTCAGTTTAAGGACGGTAAGATCAAGTCGGGCGCCGGTATTCACGAAAACCCAGATCTCGCGCTTTTCTTTCAAAACAAGGCTGTTGCGGTAGAATTCCTGACGCCCCCGTTTGACCAGCTAGCGCGTATCGACGCCGCGAAGAATTTCAAAGTTGGCATGGAGGGGCCGGATGAATTGGTCGTTTGGTTTGCCGCTACGCTGACATATATGACAACGGTCGGCTGGAAAAGCGGCACCGATATGGGCAATGGTGTCACGCGCTATACCAACGGCACCAATGGCGGGCCGATCTTTGTTTATGTCAAAGACGGTAAAATCGTCAGAATTACGCCCATGGAATTCGACGACGACGATGCTGACTCGTGGACCATAGAAGCGCGCGGCAAAAAATTTACGCCACCGCGCAGAACCTCATTGGCAGCCCACGGCTTGGCGCTTAAATCACTGGTCTATTCGGAAGACCGTATTATGTCACCCATGAAGCGCGTTGACTTTGACGTCGATGGTGAGCGCAATATTCAAAATCGTGGCAAGTCGGAATTTGTACCAATCAGTTGGGATGAAGCGCTCGATATCGTTGTCAAAGAAATAAGGCGCTCCAAGGCCAAGGGCCGCGGTGCAATCTTTGCCAACACTGGCTCACACCATCAGTGGGGAAATTTCGGGCATTATCTCAGCGCCTTTGGCCGTTTCACCAATCTGCTTGGCTGTACCAAGATGCACGGCAGCCCCGATAGTTGGGAAGGGTGGTTCTGGGGAGCCATGCACCACTGGGGCAACAGTATGCGTCTCGGTACGCCAGAGTTTTACGGCACGGTAGAGGACTGTCTCAAAGAAACCGAGATGATGGTGTTTTGGTCTAGCGATCCCGACAAGACCTATGGATATGAAGGCACCGTCCGGCGTGCCTGGGCCAAGGAACTGGGCATCAAGATGGTACACATTGACCCGTACCTCAATCACACCGCTGCCCTGATGGGCGGCAAATGGTTTGCTCCCAAGCCCGGCACCGATGCCGCATTTGCGCAAGCACTTTGCCATGTATGGATCACCGAGGGGACCTACGATAAAGAGTTCGTTGAGAACAGAACTCAAGGTTTCGGAGAGTGGAAAGACTACATTCTTGGTCTTTTAGATAACACGCCTAAGTCGCCAGAGTGGCAGGAGGCGGAAACCGGAATTCCCGCGCGGGATGTTAGAGCGCTTGCAAGGGAATGGTCGCGCAAGAAAACCTACCTGGGGGCTGGCAGTTGGGGCTGTGGCCTCGGTGGAGCTGGGCGAGGCCCAATGGGCGCCCAATGGGCCCGGATGATGGCCATTCTCGGTGCCATGCAAGGATACGGCCGGCCCGGCGTTAATTTCGGCAACCTGCAATTTGGTGCGCCGTTGGACTTTTCCTTCTATTTCCCCGGCTATGCCGAAGGCGGCATGTCCGGAGAGCTAACGGCGAGTGCCAACGCGGCCAACAACTATCAGCGCATGCCGCACATCGTAACTATGAGTACGGTGAGGCAATCCATTCCGCGTAAATTTATACCTGAGGCGATTCTTGAAGGTAAAGCCTCCGGCCACATGACTGATGTCTCTACCGTGCAGGGTCAATTCATGAAGATAGGCTATCCCGCGCCCGGGCACGCTAAAATCGAGATGATGTACAAATACGGCAGTTCATCTTTGGGCACACAGATGGATTCCAATCGCTACGTGAAGATGTATCAGTCGGACAAACTGCCATTCGTTGTTAACCAGTCGATTTGGTGGGAAGGGGAGACAAAATTTGCCGACGTCGTCCTACCTGCTTGTACGGTGTTTGAACACGACGATATCGGTGAGTGGTACAACGTTGGCGCCGGTTTTGTGCATCACATGTATTCCATGAACAATCACCGTGTCATATCAATGCAGCACAAATGCATCGAACCCTTGGGCGAGTCCAAATCTGACCACGACATCCTGCTTGAAATAATGAAACGCCTCGACATGGGCGCCATGTACTCCGAAGGTGGCAATACGGAACTGGATTGGTGCAAACGGGCTTTTGATTCTTCTGATATGTCTAAGCACACGACATGGAAGAAATTTCTCAAAAAGGGATATTACGTCGTGCCCCCGGTGTCGGAAGGCACACGTGCGCCCACAGGTAACCGCTGGTTTTACGAAGGCCGGAAGAAAGATACGCCGGAACCCTATCCGCTGCCGGCGGACTACGTGGGAGATTATGGAGAAGGGCTGCAAACTCCGTCAGGCAAATTTGAATTTGTGGCCACGACCCTGAATAACATCGACGATTCTGGCCGCCCACCGCTCAACAAATATATGCCGACCTATGAGGACCCCTCGAGGAATGCCGAGTTGGAGGGCTACACCTTGCAACTCCTCACGCCTCACACCCGCTACCCGTTCCATATTATGGGCGACGAGAAGGGCTGTACCATACGGGACATCAAGGACCATCGCGTCAGGGTCGACGGCTATGAGTATCTGGTCGCCGTGATCAGTGGGCTGGACGCGGAGAAACGTGGGATCCAAAGTGATGACCTCATTCGTCTGTGGAACAAGCGGGGCTCGGTTGTCTGCGCCGCCTATGTCACAGACCGTGTCCAGCCGGGGGTCGTGAGTGCGCCAACAGCTTCCGCTGAATACCGCCCAGCCGGTGAACCGGGCAACTCAACCGACCTGGGTGGATGTGTGAACATGCTCAACTCAAGCGAAAACATGACCGAGCACACTCATAGCATTAAGCCCAACACGACATTGATCCAGATGGAGAAATGGACCGGCGTCGACACCTGGAAACGCGCGGAGGCTGTGTGATGAGTAATAAATGGAATCTGATAGTCGACGTTGCCCGCTGCGACAACTGTCGCAACTGTTTTCTCGCCACCAAGGACGAGCATATCGGCAATGACTTTCCGGGCTATGCCGCGTCGCAGCCCCAGAAAAAACATAGCTGGGTCGATATTAAGCATAAGGAACGGGGCCATTATCCCATCGTGGAAGCAAACTTCATGCCGGTGATGTGTAATCACTGTGATGATGCGCCGTGTATGAAAGTTGCAAAAGATGGCGCCATCACAAAACGTGCGGACGGCATCATTATTATCGATCCGGAGAAATCGAAAGGGCAGAAGGCCATCGTCGATGCCTGTCCCTATGGTGCTGTTTATTGGAACGAGGAAAAACAAATCCCGCAAGCATGGATTTTCGATGCGCACTTGTTGGATGACGGATGGACCAAACCCCGGGTCGAGCAAAGTTGCCCGACCAGCGTGTTCAGATCGCTGAAAATCGACGATGCTGAAATGCAGCGGATCAAAGAGCAAGAAGGGCTGGAGGTTTTAAACCCCGAGTATGAGTCCAAGCCCCGGGTCTATTATAAAAACCTGCATATGATGAGCGCGTGTTTTGTCGGCGGCTCTGTCGTGATTGATATCGACGGCGTTGAAGAGTGCGCGGAAGGCGCTGAGGTCGTTTTGAAACAGAACGGCACCGAAGTCGCGCGGGCGACCACTGACGTCTTCGGCGAATTCAAGATCGATAAACTTGAACCCCAAAGTGGGTCCTATGAACTACAGGTCAGCTCAGGGTCAGCAAATATCCCGGTGATGGATGTCAGTGTCGGTGCCGATAGCCTCTACCTGGGTGTAATCAAGCTGGCGTAGTGAGGGGCTTAATTAGGTCTAAGGAATGCTAGCGGCGTCCCATTCTTCGCTAAAAACCAAGGTGGTCGCGGCCACAGGGATTTTGGACAAGCTCGGCACCTTGGCCATCAAGGAAATTGCGATCGAGGTCAGAGAAATCAAGAAGCTGTAGGTTTGCCAACCATGAGCCTATTGCACCCGCCGATGTATCCGTTGAGGTTTGCGGATTGAATGACGCCTCCGGCAGAAACGCGGAACAAAACGGTACAGTCGAGGGGAAAGACATATCCATCTCCACCCCATGTTGATGATGAGAATGTGCCTGAGTAGCTATAGGCCAAAACACGGCGACCATCAGAAAGAGACCGCTCACCAGTCGGTGGCCCCCAAGCGGATACTAGATCGCCAGCATTGCGACCAACCCAAGACTGCCGAACTTCGTCGTAGCCCGCACATGAGCAAAGAACTAGGACACAAAGAATCGATATCAAACGGCTCATTTAAGCCTCCTGATAGAATTTCCCAAAGTTTAAACCTAATCAGAAGTGATTGAAAACCCACGCAGCGATTTTACACCCCATTATCCAAGCCCCGCGTGAAACCTGCGCGCCATCGGCGCGCACACCTCCTGATAGGTAGCTCCGGGTAGGGAGCCCCGGGGTGTGGCGTGGCACTCCGGCAAACGTGGCTCAAAACCTGTCCATAGAAATGGTGCGGACTGGGTCCGCTTTTCACCTGTTAACGGACATTCGTTTTATAGGCCAAAGACGTCTGCTTCTAGCCAAATGCGGACATGCGCCGACCCGGCGCTAATTAACAGGCAAAAGAAAACCCCGCCGAAGTGGGGTTTTGACTGGTCATGCTTAATTGCGCCAGCTCATCCCGGCGCACCCAGCTAGCCTGACCACTAGTATGAGAATGGAGTCCCAGTCTGGGATTTCCTCTTCCGCGATTCCCGCGTTGTAAATATGGGCCTGCCAGGCATTTAGCCCATCGGTGTTATTTCTATTAGCGCCGGGCCTTGCGGGCAGCATATTTCGCGTCGCGGGCAGCCTTTTGACTAGCTTTTAGTTCGGCGGCATTGATCGCTTCTTGTTTCAATGCCTCTTCCTGTTTAGCCTTTTCGGCTTCAAACGCATGCTGTTTGGCCAGTTTCTCGGCCGCCTTTTCTTCAGCTATGCGGGCAGCCTCGGCGCGTTTTTGCACTAAGGCTTCCTCTTTGCGCTTTTCGCGAGCAATGCTGGCCTCCGCCCGCTTGGCCTGTCGTTCAGCATAGCCAGGTGTATTGATAGGTGCGTTCGCTTTCGCCTTTGCCAGTGTCGATTGCCGTGCCTTTGCCGCAGCTTGAAGCCGGTCATTAAAGTTCACGTCGTGCTTAGCCATGTATTCTCAGTCTCCGTTCATTCAGTTTCGCGTTGTATACTATCTTTAGCCGTTTCGCACAGCCTATGAAGGCGCTGACAGAGAAAAATCCTAGTAAAAACGTGGTAAAAACCTCGTAAAATCCTTGGCCCTTTGGGATGAAGGTCCAAGGGCGCGCGGCGGACCAAAAGTTAAGCGGGTGAATTAATGGGACAATTTGCGTCAAACACACGTCGAGCGATGTTGCTAGGGGGATCAGCGGCTGCTTTTTCTTCTGTCACCAATCATAGAGTACAGGCAACTCTCAGCCGATCATCCTTGAGTGAAACGGCGAATCGCTTGGCGGTATACGCGCGGGTTCGGGGAAACGGCATTGGCGGACCACCCGCTCTTTGGTGGATCAAAGGCGTCGTTTACGGCAAACAATACGAAAAGAATGCTCGGCCTCTGTTTCAGGTTACTGGTGTAAGCCTCAACAAGGTTACAACCGGTAAAAATGGAGGAGTTATCCTTTCCATTGAAGAGGGCGGATATTACGCTGATTTGGAAACCGGTGAATTCATGGACTCATGGACGAACCCCGTGACCGGCGCATCGACACAGCCTAAGCACTATAAAATGTTTGTAAGTCATAGCTTCGCAATGAATGGCGATGTTGAACACGATGACAGTACGCACCGCACGGAAGCCTACGGCGGTATTAGCCCTGTGGAAATTTCAGGGGATACGCTTTGGGTAGAGGAAAAGCATTTTTCTCGGACAGAAATATCGGGTCCGTCATCCCAACCCACCGCTGCTCACGTCAACGTCGGCGATAGCCTGATTACGTTCCAAGCGCGTGTTGAGAATCTCCTATCTCCAGAAGGCAGCTATGTCCCCGCAACATTAGCGTACGAGCAAACAAACTCCTGGGCTTCGTGGTTGAAGATGGGTGATTATCCGGGGGTGCAACTCTGGCAGCTCAAAGGCCGGAAGCTTGCCGATCCGGAAGAAATTCCGGCCCAGCTTAAAAACCGTCTGAGGATCGATCACCCAAATTTTATTTAGGGGAAAACGCTATGCCCGCAGATAGCCTAAGTGGTATCGCGCGGCCATAGCCAATAGGAGCTGTGAGATCCTCCGTGATTGCCGGGTTTGAGTGGCATTGCGTTGCTGGATTTGTGGCTCATACTCACCAAATGCCTGCAGAGTTGGGCTCCAATAAAACAAGGTTATTGTCATGAAAGCATGGGAACTCGGAGATCAGATAGGAATAGAGTCTTTACGGATGACGGAGCGGGATGACCCCTACATGGGTTATGGTGACGCTCTCCTGTCTGTTAAAGCCTGCGCACTCAATCACCGGGACCTGATGATTGCCCGCAATCGGTACGGCAGCAGGTCTAAACCCCCAACCCGCATTGCCCTGCATGACTTTGCCGCCGAGGTCATCTCTGTGGGGGAGGGCGTTGCCAATGTTACCCCCGGAGATCTGGTCGGTGCACCACATTATATAAACTGGATCAGTGGAGACTGTTTTCCGGAATACCGGTCCCATGACCTGGGTAATTCTATCGATGGCGTGCTGGCGGAGCGCATCGCTCTGCCGGCACGGAGTTTATTCAAATACCCCAGTAAGCTGACCGTCGAACAAAATGCCACATTGGTCGCGGCGGGTACGGCCGTTTGGTCCACGGTACAGAAGTTGGGGCAGATCAAGGCCGGGGATACGGTTCTGTCGCTGGGCACCGGCGGTGTATCGGTCTTTGCTATGCAAATCGCTAAAATGAATGGTGCCCGGGCCGTGATTACGTCTTCCAGTGACGAGAAATTGGAGCGCATGCGGGCGTTTGGCGCCGACGTGACCGTCAACTACCGTACCAACCCCGACTGGGAGAAAGAGGTTCTGGAAAAGACAGGGGGGGTCGACATCGTCGTTGAAACAGCAGGGGTAGGAACATTGGGCAAATCAATGGCCTGTTGCGCACCCAACGCCCGCATCGGCTTGATCGGAGCTCTGGCTCAGGGAGAGCAGCCGAGTTTGGGCGGCTTAATGGGCAAGAACTTGATTCTCAAAGGCATCACCACAGGCAGTCGCACCATGATGCAAGAATTCGTAGTCGCTATCGAGGCAAACGGATTTGGGCCGGTTATCGACCGCGTGTTCGATTTCGATCAAGCGCGCGAAGCATACGAACACCTCGACAGCGGGACTCACATTGGCAAGGTCGTCATCAAACTATAGGGGTTTTGTATCAGTGGCTGCGGGGGGGGCAGCCACCTTTACAGAACCCATCTTGAGTTGTGAGATGCACAAATCTCTGCCACGTCTTTAGCTTTGCCTACCAATGGATGAAGTGTGGCAGAGATATCGTCAATCCATTCGATGTCCCACGGCTCACATTGTTCTACGGGCTTTATCCCTGGTGGATTGATATCTGCGAAAAGGCCAGCTAACGCAGACCCGTCGGACGGCATGCCAAGATTAACGCATCGCCACCACTAACAGGCCAACGGTTCATCAGTATCTGCCTCAGCCTGGAAAGCAGACATGACGTTTCAGGTTTTGAAGCTAGAGTCAGGCCGATGCGGTAAGGAGGTGCGGCTGTTCAGCCATCATGTACCATCCAGGAAGGGACGAACTACCTTGGTCAGGCGCTCCGGTCCGATAAACCAGACCGAGGCATCCAGATCCATCAACTCAATGAAAGATGCATTGCGGATCATCTTGCCTGAGACGCGGGTTGGCTCGGCCAGGAGTTCGTTGAGGATCGGCAGCAAGACCGGTTTGTCAAGGGCCTTCAGCACCGGGTCGGGGTTGTAGCGAAACACCGCATTGAAGCCGTAGTGTGATGTGGTGCCTGCCCGCAGACGCTCCACAAACATCTCAAGCTGCCGGTCTTTCGATACGCCGTTGTCATTGTTGTAGACCGAGCTCAAGTAAGACTTTTCCATGTAGGCCGGATCAGAAAAGTAGGGACGAGGACCTACGTATTGCTCTAGCTTTCCTTGCCGCTCGTCCGGTGGAAAATAGGGAATACCCGGCATCACCATCTTGCGTACAAGTCCGGGCTGTTGCCGCGCCATCTCGATTGCGACAAAATTTCCGGTGTGAAAGCCGAGCACGTCAACCGGTCCACCCCCATCACTACTAGGGCCATAACCCAGATCGTTCAGCGCCTCGACGCAGGCCCGGCCGTAGTCTTCTATGTCCGGCTGCGCTGTTGGTTTGGTTGAACTACCGTAGCCCGGTGTATCCGGGGAGATGACCAAACGGTCCTCCGCCATCACCGCCTGGAATTCTTTGTAATAGGCTCCCGAGGTCGGGCTTTGATGCAGGCAGACCAGTGGTGTTTTATTGTCTGGTCCCGAAGCCGGTTCGGCCATCCACAGGTGCACTTGCCCCCAGCCGCCACTGGCATATTGCCTCCAGCTGCGCACGTGACCATCGGCCTGGGAGGATTTCGTGGTGGTTATACCGAGGGCGGCAATGGAGGCCGATCCGGCTAGAATCTGGCGGCGAGTCAGTGTGATAGCGGGTGCCTCGGCGGATAGATTGTTTTCTCGTTAGAAAGAACTGTGCCAGCCGGGGGCGACGGGGGTCAAGGAAGCCCTGCATGAGGCATAAACCTAGTGCTAAGGCTTGCCAAAACCCCTGTGGCCCCGTAGATAACGCCCATAAATCTAGGATATTCGGGGTGTGGCGCAGCCTGGTAGCGCACCTGCTTTGGGAGCAGGGGGTCGGAGGTTCGAATCCTCTCGCCCCGACCACTAGATCAAAGACCTCATCGGGGTCAGAATAGAACCGCGATGAGAGGCGAGATGCAGCGGAGGCAGGGCCATGAGTGCTGAAGTGCGTATTTACAGACCGGCGAAGACAGCCATGCAGTCTGGCAGATCTAATACCCTGAAGTGGGTGCTCGAATTCGAACCCTCCGATGGCCTTAGCACAGATGCATTGATGGGATGGTCGGGCTCCCACGACACGGCGCGCCAGCTCAAAATAAAATTTTCTACCAAAGAAGAAGTGGTGGCTTATGCCAAACGGTGCGGGTTCACCTATCGGGTGATGTTACCGAAAGAGCGTACGGTCAAACCACGCGCCTATGCGGACAATTTCTCCTACCGTGGTGCTTCCTAAGCCACTTTCGCGTCAACCGGACCCGTAGCTCAACTGGATAGAGCACTCGCCTTCTAAGCGAGATGTTGCAGGTTCAAGTCCTGCCGGGTCCACCATTATTTAGTATTAAATGTTTATTTATAGATACTTAGGGTAATGGTTTATTCATTACCCATCTTTCTACCCATCTCTCGGAAGCCGGTGTATCCCAAACGATTGTGCAGCCGAAGAGAAAGACGAAGACGACTGGCCCTTAGGGGCGCAGATGAAGGTGGTGCCGTGATTGAGCCCGCTAACGAAACCGCAGTAGAAAAGGAATTGTAATGATTGGGGTCTTGCATAAATTATTTTTAGCTGTTGGGTTGTCTACAGGCGTAGTTGTCGGAACCCAAAGTCAAAACATTGCTTTGGCCGATGAGCCTGGGACTGTTCTCATTACAGGGTCAAGCCGCGGCGTTGGCTTTGAATTGGCAAAGCAATACGCTGTTAAGGAATGGAAGGTTATTGCAACCTGCCGCACCCCCAGTGAAGCAGATGATTTGGTCAGGTTGGCGGAAAGTTATCCCAACGTGGTCATTGAAGAAATGGACGTGACGGATGTTGATGAGATTGAAGCCCTAGCAAAAGGATATGCTGGCACGCCTATTGATGTTCTCATCAACAATGCCGGTATTTTTGGTACCGTTTCATTACAGAGGTTTGAAGAATTAGATTACAGCACATTCGTTGACGTCATGGCTGTAAATGTCTTCGGGCCGCTAAAGGTGACTCAAGCCTTCGCCGACAGCGTAGCCGCCAGCGAGAAAAAGAAAATAGTAACAATTACGAGTGGGCTCGGCTCCATGACTCTGACCGAAGAGGCCTTCGAAGGGTATTATTTTTACAGAGCAAGCAAGGCGAGCGTGAACATTATTGGCCGTACTCTCGCTGCAGATTTGCGAGACCGGGGAATTCTTATCGGTCTTTTTAATCCAGGCATCGTAGATACGGGATTTGGCGGGACCAATTATGATGGCCCAAAGCTTACTCCGGAGGAAGCCGTGGCTGCTTTGATTGGATTTGTTGAGACACTCAGCCCGGAGACTGCCGCGACGATGATCAACTATGACGGTGTGCCGATGCCTTGGTGATTTCTAAAAAACATCTACCTATTGCCCCTTCTTGGGCTGGCCGGAATACTTGAGGAGTTCGGCGGCCCTTAGCGGCTGGGTCACATTCTGCCTTGGCGCCAAAACTTTTCCTTACCTGAAAACGAGGCTGATGCCGGCATCGTGTATGGTTAGTGCGTTCAAAACGAAATCGAGCGGAGTGGTGAGTAGAATTTTTCGTTTAGGTTGCCTGGTGGTCTTGGTGCTGACTTGGGCCATGACAGTCGCACAGCCAGCTTTGTCGCAGGGATATCCCGAAGATGGCACAGTAGTCATCGAGGACGGTGCACGAACCATCTATGGGGAAGCTTATTTCAGTCCTTTCAACGCCATCACCGTCGAAGATGTTTTGAGGCGAATTCCCGGCATTCAGGATGTTGTGTCGGATGCGGAGAATGCTTCTACCCAACGGGGTTTCGGATCTTCCGGCGCTCAAATCCTGTTCAATGGCCGCAGACTGTCTGGCAAGAGCATGACCGTCGGCTCGGCTTTAAAACGCATCCAAGTGAGCCAGCTTTTGCAGGTGGAGGTCATACGCGGATCCGCGGCGGGCCTTGATGTGCGAAGCGAAGGCACGCTGGTGAACATCGTCCTGAAGGAAGAGTTAACTTCCGGCGCGGGCTCCTGGGAAGGTAGCTTGACAGCTTTCACAGGCGTAAAGTCACGACCCGGCGGTCTGGTTTCCTACAGCGGTGACTTTGGCCCCTTGAACTATGCGGCGAGCCTCGAAGCCAAGCCTTCTTTTTTCGGCCGCGACAGGTTCGGGCTCTATTTTGTGCCCGATGGCCCACGTAGCGGCATTCCCAATACGCCGCCATATCAAATTTGGTATGAAGACCCCCGCACTGTAGGAACGGACATCGTTGCCACGGGAAGCCTCGCCTATGTTTTCGGTAACGGGGATATCCTCAATTTCAATGGGCGCTATGCCGATGAAGGTCGGACCGAGACCCTGACGACCGACCAAAACGATATTCTCTTAGGAACGGAGGTTTATACCGCAACGCTGTTCAACATTCGCAATCGCGGTGTCGAAAACTGGGAACTGGGCGGCGACTATGAGCACATATTCTCCGGTGGCGATACCTTGAAGGTGCTGGCTATCTACACCAGCGGTTCCGAGAACGACAGGCGCAACTTTTTCTTCACGCCGGCTGGCGGCACGGAGACGCTCACTCGCAGACAGCGGCAGGTCCCGGATCGGGTCGAAAAGATCCTGCGGGGTACATACAGGACGCGGTTTTCTCAAGAGCATTCCGTGGAGGCGGGCGCGGAAGTGGCATTAAATTCGCTCGATTCATTCATTGAACTTTTCGGGGTCAACAACAGCGCTGAAACCAACGTGCCGCTGTTCAACCCCGACGGCTCCGTCAAGGAAACCCGCATTGAGACGTTTCTCACATATGCGTGGCAGGCGTCCCCGGCGTTTCTCATTGACGCAGCAGCGGACACGGAATACTCGCGGCTGTCTCAATTAGGAAGTGAAATAGACACGCAGCGGTCTTTCTTTTTTCTTAAACCGCGACTTGATGTGCGTTTCGATTACGGACCCAGAACACAGATCAGGGCCCGGGCGCAGCGCAGCATCAGCCAACTCAACTTTGCCGACTTCATTTCGGGATTCAACACTGATTTCCAGAGGCTCGAGGTGCTGCGGGCAGGTAATCCTGATCTCGTGCCAGAAAAAGAGTGGCTGTACGAACTGACCCATGAATATAGGCTGCCGGAAGATCGGGGGATCATATCTCTGCGCGGGTTCTACAAGGATATTTCCGAACTCATCGACCAAATTCCCATAGGTCAAGGGATCGTGTCTGCTACAGGCAACGTTGGCAATGCGTCTCACTTTGGCGCCGAACTCAACACTGGTCTGAGGCTCGGCTGGATCGGCCTACCTACAGCACGACTTGATGCCGATATTATCGTGCAGGGTTCCCGGGTTAGGGATCCCTTTACGAGTGAAAAAAGAAAATTAGGTGGCATTCCGCTGACAAAGTGGACACTCAACTATCGCCACGATACTTCGTGGAACAACTTTTCATACGGCCTGACCATCGATAACCGATCTGAGACTATCTTAGCGTATCCAAATAATATTCTTTATTATAATCCCAAGATAAATATGAACGGCTTCCTGGAAATTCCGATGCTCGGTGAATTTACACTGCGTTTCGAGGCCGAGCAGGTCTTTAAAAATGGAGCGCGTGGCGAGCGTTATATACACGATGGCCGTCGCGGTTTGGTGCCCGTGGACCAACTTCGCCTCGTGAAATCGGTCTTTCCACGCAAGTATAAGCTGAGTCTGCGCGAGACGTTTTAGGTTAGGCGTTTATCAGCAAAACTGAAAAAGACAAATCACTCTAAGAAATAACAATGTCCGCTTTGGGCCATTAGCAGACATTCAGAACGCCGTGTCATCTGTTTATGGCGATGACTTTGGCGCTGCGGGCGATGATACCAAAGTACTTCGCCCACTCATTCATTAGTCGCATGCGCTTGGTGAATAGGTCACCGCCCCTATCACATCGCATAAGATCAGGGCTTACCGTTGCGGCATAGCCTCAAATGTAACGTCATCCTCTTTGAGCGATTTCAGAACGTCTTTCCAACCATCGACTGGACGGCCAACATCGCCGTACATCTCAAAGGTCTTATTCTTGCAATCGGGGCTTGATAGGCAATGAACGGAAATAGCCGCCACATCAGCCCGCGACGTTCGTGGCCGTGTGGCTCCAACATCCATTTGCACGAGATCGATCCCCATTACTCCACCTGGTTCATCACTAAGGCCTCCGGGCCGGATCACGGTGGACTCCGTCGCACCATCCCGCAGGTAGTCTTCACCTAGCCATTTCCACACCAAAATATTACTGAAGATAAAGTTTAAGCGGTTTCGCACATCGCCGCCTGCGCCTGCGGACGAAATTAGCACAAAACGTTTTACATTTTGGGCAATAGCAGCATCGACCATGTTGACCACACCCTTGTAATCAACGTTCTCGGGTCGGTTGTCTCCGGTTGGCTCCAGAGAACCGATGGAAGAAATGATATAATCTGCGCCGTCAAAGGCTGCCTTGACGGTTGCCGGGTCTTTGATGTCGACCACTGCCCATTTGATATCACTGCCATATCTTTCTTGCGCCCGCCGGAGGCTTCGAGTTGTGCCAACGACATCATATCCAGCTTCTTGAGCCAATCGAATCGCAGCAATCCCAGTTTTGCTGGTACCACCAACAACCACAACACGGTCTGCTGCGTGCAGCGACCCAGCAACACTGGTCAGAAGCACTGCAGCTAGCAATGCTGATCCAAACATTTTCATTTATGAAGTCCTCTTATTGAGTCTAAGGCATTTCGGCGTGGGCGAGCGTTGCCTAGGTAAACGCCGTGATGGTAAGACTGTTTGTTACATTCATGTACCTAATTGGACTGAGCAACTTGGCACCGATTAGAACATAGATCCTAGATACGCGTGTACTGACGGATGTCCGCTTTGGGTCACAAGCAGATATTTACCAAAGTTAATTTCATGGCGTAGAGATGACCGCCGATTACCACGTCCTAAGCCTACTATGTTAGAACAATGGTATTATGAATAGGGACGCCTTGTCCGTAATAGAACATTTTGACAAGATGGTATGTGCCGCTCTTGATATTGACCAAGACAGTGCCAAGCCACTTTTTATTCTAGAAGCCCTCTCATAATTCTGTCCACCATGCTCCGCACATTAAGACGCGCAATTATTAAGGTCGCAGCTGCTGCTGCGGTTCTGCCCATAGTCGTTTCATCCGTCCGTGCCGCTGACACGGAGCGCCGGCTCGGATGCCGCGGGCCCGTTGTGCCGGCTGTTGGTTTCGGCTGTAATAAATCGGAATTAAACCTTTGACTGGGCTATACTTCGTCTAATTACCAACTGTGACCGTAAACCCTGTATATAAGGGTGGTTATTTGTGAACGGGGCAATTTCCATGGCAGACACGACATCCGGTGACGTTTCGACGGAACCGCCAGACCCAGCAAAAGGTAAAGGCATCGACAGCACGCTTGGCCTGTGGGCCGGCATCACCTTCTGTGTCCTCTACACCGTGCTGATCTGGGCACTTAAACCCTACATGCCGAAGATTAATTTTGCTGCCGACCAGGGGGCCTTTGATTATCTCTGGAAGCTGACCGATCCAACCTTCTGGTCGCGGGCGACGGCATGGACGGGATACGTTTTGCATCAAAGCCTGCTCTGGGGGCTGATTTATTACGCCCAAAGTAATAAGCTGAAATATTCAAAAGGCCTGCACCCGGTGAACATCATCGCACTTGGTGGCAGTGCGGTGTTTATTCTTCTTCATTTGGTGCAGACGCAATATTTTTATGATGGGTTAGCGCAAGATGTTCACATCATGTCGGCTCAAGCGTCGGTCGTCTTTTTACTTGTTATGGTCATCATGATGGAAAACCGTAGACGCGGTATGTTCTTCGGCAAGAAAGCGCCCTTTTTAGAAACCTCTGCTGACTTTCTACGCAAGTACCACGGCTACTACTTTTCCTGGGCCGTGATCTGGACGTTTTGGTATCATCCCATGGAAACCACGCAGGGGCACCTACTCGGCACACTCTATACCTGCCTGATCATGATTCAGGGCAGTCTGTTTTTTACCCGAGCGCATCTCAACAGCTGGTGGACGGGCTTCCTGGAAGTAATGGTGCTGATCCACGGAACGATGGTGGCCTTAATGGCGGCCAACAATGGGCCGTGGGCACAATTCTTCTTTGGCTTCCTGGGTATGTTCATTGTCACGCAGATGCATGGCTTCGGGTTTAGCCGTTGGCTCAAATGGGCGTTCGGGGCGGCTTATATCATGGGCGTTGTCATCGTTTACGGCGGCCGGAATTGGACGACTATGGACGAATTGATTCGTATCCCGGCTGTCGAATTTTTGCTTGTCTTTGTGGTCGCTGGTGTGATTTGGGCCGGGATGTGGGCTGTTGGACGGCTTACCGGTAGGGATCGCGAAAAAGTGAGCGTTTGAGCGCTATCCACGCGACCACAATGTGGCCGTGAGGCAGGGAGAAGCTCATAAAAGGGGTCGTGTGCCGGCTGTCTGAACCGCTATAGTTCGCCCATAGTTCAACGACATTTGAGCCTGACCTATGAACGACACAGCCGCGCCGTCCAATTCACTTGAGCGGTTATTCCTGGTTACGGCGAAGATAGAACGGCGCGAGCTGCGTGCGATTCTGGTCTCTTTTGTCTACCTCTTCTGCCTCATGGCCAGCTACTACACAATCCGGCCGCTCCGCGATGCGTTGGCGTCGGAAGTTGCGTCGGAAGATCTAAAGTTTCTTTGGACGGGTACCTTCATATTCTCTGTTGTTGCTGCTGTCATTTTCAGCTGGCTGATTTCCCGCTTCAAGGTTTCTTCTTGTTTACCCTGGATCTACGGTTTCTTCATTATCAACATGGGTATTTTTTATGTGCTTATGGGGGCTTATCCCCTGGAAAGCACCGAGACAATGATGGCGCCGATTTTTAACACGGACGCCTTCGTCATATTCGGAGAAGTTAAGGTTAGCTTGGTTGTTGGGTGCTCGTTTTACATCTGGCTGAGCGTGTTCAATATGTTTGTTGTCTCAGTCTTTTGGAGCTTTCTGGCTGATAGGTATTCCAAAGAACAATCAAAACGTCTTTTTGGGTTTGTTGCGGCCGGTGGGAGTGCCGGTGCTGCAATTGCCCCATCAACAATGGGAATTGCAGCTGCGTTTGGTCTTGTGAGTGCTCAAGGCACCGTCATTTTTGCCGCGGTGATCTTGTCTGTGACTCTGTTTTGTATTCACGACCTCACGACCCATACGAGTGGGGGACATGCAAAAGGCGCTGAGAAAGGTGGCTCCAAGGACAAAGTTGGTGGCTCTACGCTCTCTGGGTTCAAGACTCTGTTGCAAGACCCCTATCTCATGGCTTTTGCAGTCTTTGTCGCTCTTTATACATTTATTTCGACGATCTTCTATGTCGCGCAAGTGGACTTGGTTCGTGCGGCCTTTGAAACACGAGCAGACCGTTACGCGGCAAACGCAATCGTTGACGGCGTGGTCAATACCTTGGCGATTTTCACCCAAATGTTTGTGACTTCGCGTGTGGCCGGTAAATGGGGTTTGGTATTTCTCATGGCGGTGATGCCAATCTTTATGTTCTTCGCCTTTTTTGCACTCAGCGCCTTCCCTGTATTAATGATGATCCTCTCACTTCAAGTCGTTCGCCGTGCTGGGAACTACGCCATGACCCGGCCGGGTCGTGAGATGTTGTGGACCGTCGTTGACCGGGATAAAAAGTACAAAGCCAAGAATGTCATTGATGGACCGGTTTATCGCGGCGCAGATTTAATCAATATATGGATTGAGAACGGATTGCGGTCCGCAGGCTTTGGTTTGGCCCAAATTGCATTGGTTGGAGCAGGTGTAGCCGCCGCGTGGAGTGGTTTTGCTATCTACCTCGGTAAAACGGCCGAAAAACGTAAATCAGCAATTGCAGATGCTGTTCCAGAATCTGCACCGGCTGAATAGATACGAACTCAGGAATTTAATGAGCCTTACCTTTTGACCCTAAAATAAAGTGGAGACCTCTATGTTGAGATCATTTGCTCTTTCAATCGTTGCGACTGTTGCTCTTTCGACATCGGTTATTGCAGCCGATCTGGTTCTAGTTGTGGGTGGCACCGGGCGTACCGGATGGCCGACCGTTCAAGAAGCTTTGTCCGCTGGCTATGACGTGCGCGCGACAACAACGAACGTCAAGCGTGCCCAAGAACGTTATGGCTCAGAAGGTTTCGAATGGGTGGAAATGGATGCGCGTATCCTGGATGAAGTACGATCAGCCATGGATGGTGTTGATTATGTGATTTCCACAATCGGTGGGGATTGTTTTGATACCGGCGGACCCAGTTCCGCGCAGCACGTCGACTATCAAGCTGTCGTCAACATGACGGGGATCGCCTTAGACAAGGGCGTAAAGCAGCTGGTTTTGACCTCCGCCCTTGGTGCCGGGAAGCCTGACCAACCCCTAAATCAGTTCTGTGATAACGTACAAATGTGGAAATGGCTGGGCGAAGACTACATTCGTGACAATTCACTTCCGTACACCATCGTCCGTCCGGGCGCTCTGGGCGATGAAGAAGGTGGAAAAGTCGGTTTGCAACTCGCAGGGGCCGGTACCATGGAAACCAGTTTTATTCAACGCGCTGACGTTGCTAGAATTTTGGTGGCGTCTGTTGGCAACAAAGATGCGTTGAGCAAAACCATTGCTGTTAGTAGCGATAAGGAAGCTGGTGTGGATGACTGGCGGAAAGACTTTTCAGGTCTTCCGGTAGATTCACGGCAAATTCCGCCCCTTACGCCGGCAGCAGCTGCAGCACGCGGTGGATAGAAATACAAAACACTGAACGCATCGAGCTTTGATACTGGGCGGTTCCTTTGGAGCCGCCCTTTTTCTTGTGGCGAGACGGAATGGCGAGAATTAACCAAGCACGTGTTTGAAGAATGCACTGATGCACAAATTATGCCACGGCACGTCATTGTCGCGATGATGAAACCCTACGTGACCGCCGTCTTTTGATACAACCAAGGACCGCCCCGCGTCGCGCGGCCATGTTCGGTCCGTGTACATGGACAAGGGAATCCAGGGGTCTGACGCTGCGTGGATGGACAGTGTAGGTAAACCTATCGCATCGTAATAATTCTTGGCCGAACATTGCGTGTAGTAATCTTCAGCTCCGTCGAATCCGTTGTTCGGCGCGACAATAAGATCGTCATAGTCGTATACGGTTTGGACAACAGAGAGTGTGTTTCTGATCCGGTCTTTATCGACTGCCTTTGCCCCTTTGAGGGCATCGCTCTTCATACGCGTAATGAGGTAACGGTGATAGAATCGGTTACGCGGTGCCATAATCCTGAGCTGGGCCATTTTGAGGTCAATCGGCGCGCATACACTGGCTACGGCTACTACGTCGTTCGTGTGAGACCCTGCGCCCACCAATTTAAGAATCGTGTTTCCACCAAGTGATACACCTACCAACACAATCCCATGGGATTTGAGGTCTGACGGTAACTCATTCAGAACGGCAACAAGGTCTTTTGTGCGTCCGGCATGATAATGCTGCGTGCAGGTGCCGAGGGAGGGGCCTGCGCCACGCAAGTTCAAGCGAAGCGTCGGGAACCCTTCTGCAACAAAATGTGCAGCCGAGGTCATGATATTGCGGCTGGCTTCGCATCCGGTCAGACCATGCACGAGGATGAGTAAAGGGAGGTTGGCTTGGTGCTCGGGCTTATCAAGAAGCCCGGTTAAGAAATCGCCTGATCCATCATTCATCGCGAAAGATATGCGTGTCTGCCTCTGCGCGGGAAATGCCGGTTCGCGCCACGACAGGTTATTTTTAATGGTTTGAAGGTCTCCGCCGACCCATGGGAAGTGAGCCCCGAAACGAGGAAGTGGCGGTAATGTCTGTCCAAATAGAGTGTATCCAAGGCTCATGTTTTTGTCTTACCAGGCTGCTGTTTTGCTTCAAGAGGAGATTCGTACTGGGTTCTGTATTAACCTTACTGCTCCTAAAATCAGGCTGAGGACAGTCCCGTCAAAGGAGGCGTCAATGCAGGAGTGGTTTCGCGAGCAAATGGCCATGTACACGGCCTACCATAGAGACCCGAGAAATTGCGCCACACACTTTGTCGGCGTGCCGCTTATTGTATTCTCTCTCTTGGTTCTCATGTCGTTGGTGGGAGACGGGCAGGCAGGCCCCATACCGCTGACGCTGGCAACCTTTTTTCTTACAGGGCTGCTTATCCTCTATTTCATCGCTAATCCGCTTGTGGGGTTCATGGCGGCCGCTGTTCATATTCCCATGTTATGGGTTGCTGATGCGTTTGCGAAAGGTGAGCCATCAAATACGTGGGCGGTCATTATTGTTTGTTTTGTATCGGGTTGGATTATCCAGTTTGTGGGGCACATCTTTGAAGGCCGCCGTCCGGCGCTTTTTGACAACCTTATTCAGGTGTTTATGGCGCCTGGTTTTCTCGTTGCTGAGGCTTTGTTCTCTAACGGTTTGCTCGGTTCTCTTAAGCGCGATTTGCAGCAGAGATCGATCAAGTACAACTCGACCGGTGCTTTAAAGAGTTAAGGCACGAATTTATTCTGCCGGGGTCATGGGCACGTCACTGGGAGCTCCATCCTGTTTTCCCCGTAACCTTCTGAACCACTTCAAGAGATTCTCCTGAGCGATGAGTGCTGCCGGTGTGAAGACCAGGGTCAATGCGGTTGCAAAGATAAGTCCAAATACAATGGAGGTGGCCAGATGGCGCCAGAACTGTAGGGCCGGCGAGCCGAATTCAATGGAGCGGTCAAAAAAGTCGACGCCGATCTGCATGGCCATGGGGATGAGCCCAAGAACTGTCGTTGCGGTGGTCAAGAAAACGGGCCTCAGACGCTCAACACCCGTAAGTAAAACAGCGTCATAAACGGTCGGTGCGGTTTTGCGGAAGCGGAAGAACGTATCGAGCAACACGATGTTGTTGTTCACGACGATCCCGGCCAAGGCGATGATGCCAACGCCGGACATGGTCAGGATAAAGGGGCTGCCCGTTATGAGTAGACCAAGGAAAACACCGATTGTCGACAAGATCACCGAGCTGAGGATCAAAGCCACGGAATAGAAGCTGTTAAATTCAGCCAGTAGGATCATGGCCATTAAGAACATGGACAATGAAAATGCGGTGAAGAGGAAGTTAGAGCTTTCTTCCGCGTCCAATTCTTCGCCTTTAAAGGTAACGTCAATGCTACGGTCGAGGTCCAGTTTAGCAATCTCTGCTTTGAGTTCTTTGACCTTGTCACCCGATAACAAGCCGGGCTCAACACCAGCCGAGAATGTTACCGTGCGCCGTGAGTCTGTACGCTTAATTTCGGCTACTTTCTGGATGGGTTTGCGATAGACAAAATTACTGATAGGAATGAGACCGCGCTGGGTTTCGATGCGGATGTCATCCAATTGACGCACGGTTCGGTAATCAGCCGGATAGCGCACGACAATATCAATTTCATCTTCACTGTCATCTGGACGGTACGTGCCCAGGCGAAGGCCATTGGTAATTAGCCGGATGGACTCACCAACCAAGGTAACATCAGCGCCGTACTTTGCCGCTTCACTGCGATCGACCTCTAATTGCCACTCGATACCGGGCAAGGGCAGAGTATCGTCGACGTTTATCAAACCGACCATGTTTTGGTAGATGCTGCGCACACGGTTGGCCGAGTCCATTAAAAGGCCAGTATTTTTCGAACTGAGAATCATCTCAATTGCGACTTCACGGCTCATGTGCAGCTGTTTCTTGGCTTCTATCCGGATACCGGCAATATCAGCTGTGTTCTTGTTCAATGCTTTAATGATGTCGTCAGCAGTTCTGCGCTCGCCCCATGGCTTAAAGATTAAGCGAATCTCGCCAATAACATCGGCGTCCACCTGACTATTACCGGGCGTTTTACCGGTCTTCACGTAAACATTGTCGAAGTCGGGCATGGGAAGAATACGCTGTTCAACTTCAGCGACCAGCTGGTCCTGTTCCTCGATGGAGAGGTTGCCAAGTGATTTGATATTCAACATGGCCTGACGAGGTTCTTCACTTGGATTGAGTGTAAAGCCGGGCCCAATCACAAAAAATACAATAGGCACGATGAAGAGCAGGGCAAAAGTTGCACCGATCACTTTGCCCGGATTGTTCAGAGTTTTCTTCAGGACGGCAACATAGAGCGCCGTTGCTCCGGTCACGTTTTCCGTATTGACGAGGTCGGCTTCGTTGACAATGTCCGCCGTGCCGGTGTCTTTGCGGCGGGTGGCCGCACCAACTGTTGGGACAAAAATCAAAGCCATGACCAAGGAGGCCAGAAGCACGAGAATAACTGTAAATGGCAGCAGCCCCATCCATTGCCCAACCATGCCCGGCCACATGAGTAAGGGCACGAAGGCTGCGATGGTTGTGCCGGTGGATGTTATGATTGGCCACGCCATGCGCTTGGCCGCATCACCATAAGCGTTTGAGGCCCTTTGTCCGGCAGCAATACGACGGTCTGCGTTTTCAACGACAACAATGGCGCCGTCGACGAGAAGGCCGACTGATAAGATCAGTCCAAAGATGGCAACGAAGTTGATGGAGAGACCCAGCATATACATCATAAAGATGCCGGTGAGGAATGCGCCCGGGATTGATACACCCACCAATAACCCTGACCGTATTCCCATCATGGCCATGCACAAAGTCATTACCAGGAAAATGGCGAGTACGACGCCGTTGACGATGCTGTCCAACTGCCTTTGAACATTGGTGGACCTGTCAGAGATGAACCGGACTTCAACTGTTTCAGGCCAATTTTGTGTTTCACGGTCAACGACAGTACGCACCTGCTGAGCTGTGTTGAAAATATTGGTGCCGCGGCGGTTAGTGACGTCAATGGTCACAGCTGGGTCGCCGTTAACACGGACTAGGGTCGTGGGGTCCTTAAAGGTGCGCCGCACTTCCCCGATATCGGAAAACCGCACTGTGCCATTGGCATCCGCTTTGACCGGTAGGGTTAAAACATCTTCGAGGTCCTCGAATAAGCCAGGCAGAGTGACGGCAAAGCGGCCTTGCCCCGTGTCCAGGCTGCCTGCCGCAACCAACCGGTTGGACCGACTGAAGAGTTGGAACAGTTCGGTGTTGTTGAGGCCATAGTGTTCAACGGCAAGAGGATCGATGATGATCTCGACTTGTTCTTCACGAATACCAGACAGCTTTGATTCCAGAACATTGCCGATGCCGGCGATGCGGTCGCGGAGTTCACGGGATAACTGCAGCAACGTGCGTTCCGGCACCGGGCCAGACACCGTTAGCGTCATAATCGGAAAGCCCGAGCTACTAAATTCGCGCACAGATGGTTCGTCTGCGTCGACTGGTAGTTCAGGGCGGGCGATGTCCATGGCCGCCCGCGTATCTGCTAAGGCGTCTTGCAGGTCCGTTTCAATTTCAAATTCCATCACAACACTCGCGCCGCCTTGGAAGCCGGTTGCGGTAATTTCCTTCACGCCTGCCAAGGACTGCATTTGCTCCTCAACCGGGCGGATGAGCAACCGCTCGGCATCACCCGGTGAAACACCCTCCAGGGTCATCGATATAAAGATGAAGGGGAACGTGATTTCCGGCTCCGCTTCCTTGGGAATATTCACATAGGAGATGGAGCCCACAATGAAGAGGACGACAAGGCCTGATATGACCATGCGGGAGCGGCTAAGCGCGGCTGAAATGATGGCATGCATAAGTATTGGGTACCAAATTTTTTAAAACTGAGTCGATGGAGGGACGAAAGATTGCCTCACCACCCGGTTAATATACGCTAGCCGACCTATTATCGCTATGCGCGAAGGGTAACGCTTTGGTAACCGAAGGTAACAAAAACCACGCTGCCAGTAAGGTTTAGCGGGGTATCCTCCTAGGATTGATCGGCTGCGAGAGCAACGAACACCGGCTCTACCTTCTGGCCAGCGGCAACATAGTCCTGCCCGACAACAACGATGGTGGCTTTATCGGGAAGGCCGGCAACCCACGTGCCTTCGGCACCGTCGTCGAGAATTTCCACAGGCCAGAAACGGATGGTGTTGTTTTCGTCCACGACTTTGATGCCAATGACGCCGTCGTCAGCCAAGGTCAGGACCGAAGGTGACACCGAGTGGGCCATACGCTTGCCGGCGGGCAGACGGAGTTGAGCAGCAAGACCGGCGAGAATGTCGGAATTGGCGTTGGGTACCAGCAGTTCGATCTTGAAAGTACGGGTGTTGGGATCGGAGACGGAGGCGACGTAGCTGACTTCGCCTGTCACCTGTGATCCATCTGACATTACCATGCTGCCTGGCATGCCGATGGACACGTCACCCACATTACGCTCTGAAATCTGCCCGGTGACTTTAAGAGGATCGAGATCAACAATGGTGCCGAGCTTGTCGCCGATATTGAGCACGGTGCCGACATCAACGGTGCGGGTATCAAGAACGCCGTCAAATGGCGCTTTAACGAGGGTATTGGCCAGATCAATCTCAAAGCGCACAACGTCTGCCCTGGCTTGCTGAAATTGCGCTTCGGCTTCGGCTTTACGCACCCGCGTGCCAAAGCTCTCCTTAGCGAGTTGGCGGGCCGCTTCCACTTGAATACTGCGTTGCTCAAGGGAGGCGCGGGCCTGGTCGAGGCGGGCGGCGCGATCATTGATGGCGATCTGCAGCACCGGCTGGCCGGCTTCCACAGGCTGGCCCTCGAATACGAGGATATCTTCAGCGCGGCCGGATACCTCAGCGCGCAGATCGACTATGCGCGATGCAGCGGTACGACCTTGCAGGGTAATGTCACTCTGGAAGGCTCTAGCGGCCGAATTCTGCACCCGTACGGCGACGGCAGGGGCTTCTTTCAGCGGGGCTGTGTTATCGGCATTGGCGTTGGACGTGTTGGCGCCTTGCCCCGAAATCACGCCGGAGCCGATCCACGCTACGCCGGCGAGGAGGATGACCAGTGCTGTTATTTGCGCCTTGTTCATAACTCGACAATCTTACCTTAAATCTGTGACTTTAGTATGTCTTCTACGCGGGGAGACACAGGCTGGATTAATGCCGCGGCTATAATCCTGAATTTTGCCCGCTTTTCGTTCCTGGCGCTATGTCTCTCAGATCAACGGGTGTAATGCTACGATTATTGAGTAACACTGTGTGACGGCTGAAACAGAGCCCTGGCCGACTGGCCCGATCCGCTGACGACTGTCTCTACGTGTATAATTTTACGGATTATGATTGCAAATCGTTAAAATTCTAACTTTTTTTTGCCCCAGGCCTGCCACATTCCCACTTTACAAGCTGTTGAAAGTCACTAAGTTCCAAACGAAATGTGTACCATTTGAGGTTAAAGCATGAAGCGTATTTTGACTGCTGTTTTCTCTTTCGCAGCTCTTGCAGCAGCAGGCTCTATACCCGCCGCTGCCCCAGCTTTAGCCCAAGAGGAAATGTCGGAGGCAGACCTGCTCAAGCGCGGCAAGCGCGTGTTTGTGCTGTGCCGTTCATGCCACACTTTGGAATCTGAAGGCCGGCACAAGGTTGGCCCTAATCTGCATGGCATGTTTGGTTCGAATGCCGGCTCCAAAGATGACTTCCGTTATTCCGATGTGGTCAAAGGGTCTGGTATCGTCTGGAGCGCAGAAACCCTCGAAGAATGGCTTGTTAAGCCCAAGGATTTCCTGCCTGGCAACAAGATGGCCTTCGCCGGTGTACGTAAGGAATCAGACCGCAAAGCGCTGATCACCTACCTCAAAAAAGAGACACTCCAGGACAGATGATCCAGCCGCCTATCGAGATACAAAAGCGGGGCCTGCTGGCCCCGTTTTTTTTTGCAATATTCGTGCGTTTTCGCGAACAGTGCGTCTGAAAATTTGTTGGGATTTTTAACCTTCCATCATTAAGTGTAGAATTTCGCCTTCATTTGGGGGCCAGTCGTAGGAGTTAACACGGGATCGTAAGCGGTGACACGGATCCACAAAGTGACGAGCATTGGGGCACAGCGGAGATTACACCGGTGCCCTCCCGTCTCATGCCAGCACGTTTACGCCACCGAATATCTCTCTTGCGCAGTTTATCTTTGGCAATCTCACGAAATCAACCATGACTGTTACATTGTTCAATATTGTGATGACCTACGTTGACACCGTTCCCCTCGGGGCGTCGATTAATAACGCTTTCCTGCTGGTCTGTGATCAGGTCACACTTGCACTTGCACTTGCACTTGCACTTGCACTTGCACCAGCGCCATGCTGCTGTTCGGCTTCGGCGTGCTTGGCCTCGTTGCCGCGCGTCGGCGGAACTGCTTAAGGCTTTATACCGCCAGCCTCACTCCTCATCGGTAATGGTGAGGCTGGTTTCCTGCAGGTGGTAATACGTATCCCAGTGGTTATTGACCAAGGGGAAGAAGTCGCGGGCGAGGGCATCCCAGATGTATTCGCCGTCGTGGCGTTCGGCCCATTCCTCGATGAGGTCCTGGGCGAACAGGGTGACGCCGTCCCAGTCTTGCATGTGGTGGACAAAGATCAGGTTGAATTGGCCGCGCAGGAGGGATTCCAAATGAACGCTGCGATCGGTGCGGGTTTCCCCGGCCAGCAGTTGACCGGGGTGCACGGGGAAGAGTTCTTCCGGCGGTCCGAGTGGAATGATCGCCCCGCCGTAGGCTTCAATATGGGGCTCGCGCCCGCCGGGTGGCTTTAAGGTCAGCATGGAATAGCCGCGGTAGCCGGGCACAACGCGCATCACCGGATAGAGGACGCCGTTATAGTAGGCGAGGAACTCCTCCATCTTGCCCTCTTTGACGTCCCAGTATTCCGTCACCCATACTTCAGGACCGGGACGGGGGGAGAGGTCGAGGCCGTTGGCGTCATCACCGGCAAGGGGCTGCGGGATGAAAAAGAAAAGAGATAGAAATAAAAAAGCGCACTTCAACGTTGCGGACATTGGATATTCCTCTCAGGGACTCTTAGGGACTTACTAGAATGTGCTCCAATCATTTTACCCGTTTCATGAGGGCACGCAGCTCGCGGTTAAAACGCTCGGCATCTTCCATAAACGGCGAATGGCCGATGCCATCGTACTTAGACAGCGTACCGTCGGGCAAGACGGCCATGATGCCGGCGCCGCCGTCATAGCTGACCACACCGTCATCGGTGCCGTGGCTGACCACAACGGGCAGGGTGAGTTTGGCGGCAAGGTCGCCGTTGTCGGGCGGGTAACCGAGCATGGCTTGACGCACGTAATGGGGCGTCATCATATTAAAAACGATGTTGGCGTGGCGCACCTCAGCGGGCAGGGGCTCGGTGGTGACCATATCGATAAACGCGGTCACACCTTCGAGGTTTTCAGAAATATCAGCGGACATCATCTGGCCGAGCCAGGCGGTGGTTTGCCCGGGTTTGGGTGATGGCGGAGGTACGGGACCTTGCAGCGCGGTGTTAGCGCCGACGAAATTGATCGCCGCAATATCGCCGATACCGTTATGGCGAACATAGTTCATGACGATGAACCCAGCCCAGGACCAGGCGACCACCACAGGGTTGTTCAGCTCTTTCGCGGCGATGACGGCGGCAACATCATCGGCCCATAGCTGCGACGATTTATAGCTTTCAGGATCGGTCGGTTTGCCAGACGCACCGTGGCCGCGCAAATCAAACGCGGTGAGGTGAAAGTCTTTGGCCAGCTCAGAGTCCAGCTGCATCTGCCAACTCAAGTAGCTTTGTGAAAAACCATGAATGAACAGAATGTCTGACCCGTTTCCGTTGCCGGTTTGGACAACAGACAGCGGCACACCAGCGCCGCCTTCAATGGTGGAGAAGGTGAGGTCCATGGCGTAGGCGTTTCCTGCGAGTAAGGTGGAGGCAAGGACTGTTAGGTAGCGGGCCGGACGTTTCATAGAGCGAAATTCTCTAGCTATGCTGAAAAGGAGCAGCCACTGTCGGCGGTGAAAGGTAAGCCGTCAAGCGTTCGATATCAGTTGGGGAACGGTTAACCTTCCCCGCTGAACTCGTGTATCGAGGTTGGGTGCTATACCCGGCCGTTTAGCGTGAGCCCAGCTTTATAACAACGCTTCATCCGCGTCACGCGCCACCAGTATTCGATAGCCATAGCGGGTCATGATGTCACGGATTATGTGCCTGAGTTCATCTTGGTCTTCGACCAATAAGAGGGTTGCCCTTTGTTATCCGCCGCTTGTGAAGCGGTCCAGCACCTCATCATCCATCCCCGCCTCATGGGAGATTTCGCCGTAAAGCTGAATGGTGATTTCAGTCGCACCTTTCTCTTTGGCCGCTGCTTCGGTGGCGCGTATGACGGTGCGGCGCACCCCGGCGGGAACCCGGCGCAGGGCTTTCATGGCGCCTTCGTCCCAGTCCATGCCGGTGACCAGGGCCACCACTTCGTCGGCTGACTCTTCTATGTCTTCGAGGGTGAACATTTCGAGGTTGTCTGTGTGGGCGTAGAAATAGTCAGCTCGGCGCTCGTCACCCAGGCCAATGGGCAGGTCCAGGGCGCGAATACGGTCTTCGCGACCCATGTCCACTAGCTCCTCTTCAACCATCAGCGACACAATGTTGGCGATGACGTGGCCCTGGGACGCGTCGAGATCGACCACTTTATCGACGGTGCATTCAAGAATCTGTTTGCACTCGGCGATGCTCGGCGGCTTAACTCGTTTCGACGGAATAGATGTGAATGACGTGTGGTCCAATTCGTTGACGCCTTCGGGGTGAAAGCGCGCTGTTTCCATCATATCTTTTAGATTGCTCGCCGATGGGCAATTGATGACGAACTCGCCGGTATCGCGAATGTTCTGGAACGTATGCGAGGTATTGCGGAAGCCAAGATAAATGCGTGGCGTCTTCTGCATGACGTCATATTGCATGATGTGGGAGTAAGGGGCCGCGTTGACCCGGCCTTCTATATCCAGTGTGGTCACAATGGTGACGAGCTTGGGAAATACGAAGACATCGGAATACCAAAACGGTCTTACTTTTACGTCTTTATGCATGGCTCATGTATCCCTTTATAAGAACTAATTCGCATCTGTCTTTGGTATACCGACGGCAACAGTCACACCACCTGGAAGGTGGAACAGATCCCTTTTTTGTCCTTCAATTTCATAGACCCGTTCACACACTTTGAGATCGAAGTATTTTGATAGTCTCTCCCGCCACCAGGCATGATCTTCAACCGTCAGGTGCGCATTCCTGCCGTCAGGGAGAGACTTATTGGCAGGGACGGTATCAATCATGAAATAAGCTATGGATTTGGTCAAACCGGCAATATTCTGGAGAACAGAGTCCACACAGTTAGGCTCCACATGTTCCATAACATCGATGCAAACGACGAGACCCGCTTTGCATGGTTCTCCGTCCTTACCAGGTATGGCGGGATCATATTCGGCGACGTCCAAGCCAAATGCTTTTAACACGGGCGCCAGAGTGCCCTTGCCGCAGCCATAATCTAGAACTGATCCAATGCCGTTGTTTTGGCAAAGCCTGGCGATGGACTTGCCGAGGTGCCCAGCAAAATTGCCGTATTCAGGATCGGCTTCATGTAACGCCGTGTTTAACTGTTTGTAAGCGTCGGAAATCAACATGGGGGGAGCATAGCAGGGGTTCTCTGGGACGCTACAGTTTTCAATAGCAGCGGCTCAAGTCATCGCTGCTATTGAAGAGGCTCGCCTGGTTTAAGTTCGACTGACGAGTATGAGTCGCTTGCCCGTTTGATTCATAATGCATTTTACCGCCAGAGTGAGTGAGAAAGGGGGCATTCATGAAATCAGACGTTTCACGACGGACGGTACTGGCGGCCACAACAGCGGCACCGATTGCAGCGGTGCTGTCTAGGCGGGTGCGGGCGCAATCTAGTGCTGACGCTATCGTCATCGGTGCCGGACTTTCAGGACTCAATGCGGCACTGCTTCTGGAAGAGCAAGGGCTTTCCGTCACTCTGTTAGAGGGGCGGGACCGTGTCGGTGGGCGGGTCTATAGCTTGGATAATGTGCCCGGTAGTCCGGAAGCCGGGGCCAATGCCATCTTAGGCGCTTATGCCCGCATCAAAGACGCGTCGGAGAAATTTGATATCCCGTTGGTGGATCATTTACCGCGGGCCAAGCTCAACCGCACCAAGACCCTGGTGCTTGACGGTGCGCCCGTTGCGGAAAAGGACTGGCCGAGTTCACGGCGGAACGTGTTTTCCACCGATCATCGGGAGACTATGCCCTGGGCCTATATGCCGCGCACGTTGAGCCCGAATAATCCATTGACCTCGATGGAAGATGTGACCGCTCCGGCGTTCGCCCAGTACGACCGGCCGGTTTACGATTTTCTCAAAGACCAAGGCGCCAGCGACGCAGCCATTGAGCTTGCCTTCAACACCAATGTGATTTACGGCACATCAGCGCACGACGCGTCATTGCTGCAAATGTTTTCTGATGACTTTTTCGTGCGCCAGCAGATAAGTCTGCAACCGCGTATGTTTGTCGGTGACGGCGGTAATATGCGCGTGCCAGAAGGGATGGCCCGCAATATCAAAAGCGATATTCGGTTCAACAAAAAGGTATCAGGTCTGCGCACGGAGGCGGATGGGGTTGATGTGCACTGCGCTGACGGCAGCCGCTACTGGGCCAAGTTTGTTATTTGCACGGTTCCTGTGCCGGTCTTGCGGCATATTCCAATGGATCCCATCATCACTGGCTTACAAGGGCAGGCGATCAAATCTGTTAGCGCGGCGCCGTGCACACAAATTCATATGATCGCCAAGCACCCGTTCTGGCAAGAGGATGGTTTGCCAGGTTATATGTGGACAGACGGCGTGGCGGGTTTTGTCGTCCCCAACCGCGTGCCTGAGAACCCACAAGAGGTCATGAGCTTGACGGCCTGGGGGAGGGGATTTCTAGCGCGGCACTATGACCGCATGGGTCCGGCAGCAGCAGGGGCCCAAGTCATCGCTGCTATTGAAGAGGCCCGTCCGGCGGCCAAAGGCCAACTGGAAGTACTACATGTCCACTCGTGGGAGCTGGACGAGTTCGCCGGTGGAGCCGACTTCCTGGCCTGGGCGCCGGGACAAATATCAGCGTTAAAAAATGAATTCGCCAAACCACACGGCCGCATTCACTTCGCTGGAACGCACACCGCGATGCTGAATAACGGCATGGAGGGTGCCATGGAATCTGGTGAACGGGCGGCGTTCGAAGTGTTGGAGCGGTTATAACGCTCGCTCTCTTGCATCGTTTACGTACGTCCGCCAATACTGCAATCTGCTGTTTCGCTCTCAAGGGGTTCGCCGTGATTGCCTCAGGTATTTTTCACTATCTCCACATCGTTGTATTTGCCGTCATTGTTGGTATTGAACTTCCAGCTTCCAGTGTTCTATGCCCTGCGTCTAGAACGTAGCACTGAAAGCGACACCGCGATGCGTATTGTTGCCTTTCGTATGAAGCGCATGACCGATCCCCTTTCCGGTGCAATGATGATTCTGTTGCTGCAGCTCGGTGTATACATTGCCACTCATATTGGCGTGTATTTATTGACGGCGGATTCGTGGCTGTATGCAACCTGGGCTGTTGGTGCTGCGGTCTGACCCGACCAACTGCTATGCCGATCCCGTTATGACAATGCAGCGCCCCGAAGAGGAGATCGACTGCTGAGCATTGCTAGAAGATGCGGCGTTTAAAAGTGCACTTGGGACTTAGCCGCGGCGCTTAAAGCACTCTCAATTTACTTCCAAGCGCCGTAAAAACTCCATTGCACTGCTTCGCCCCAATGGACTGCCGTGCTGTCGGCCTTATCCTGGCTGTTGATGGCTTCTTCGAAGTCTTCTTCAGTGACGCAATAGAAATCCGGTACGACGTAGGATTCGTATTTATCTTCGGCAAAGCCAGCGTTAGTGCTGGCCTCTTTCATATCTGTCCGCATCCAGGTGGAGAGGAATGGTTCATTATTGTAGTAGGTATCCCAATCAAGCCGGAACGACTGGTAAGGAGTCATTTCCGATGCGCGGGGTGTCTCCAGATGCATCATCAGGCCACCCGGTTTGAGCACGCGGTGGGCTTCACGCAGGATGTTACCGACGGCTTTGCGTGATGTTTCATGAAACAGAATACACGACACAACTAAATCGAAACTGTTGTCTTCGAAGTCTAAGTGTTCGGCATCCATTTGATGAAAGTGAGCAGCCTTGCCCAAGGCTTCCGCCCGCGCGTGACCATAGCGGACGCAGGGTGCTGCTACATCAATGGCGTGCAATTCCGCGTCGGGAAAAACATCTGCATAGGGCATGGTGTTATTGCCGACGGTGCAACCAAGATCGAGTATTTTCTTGGGCTTAAAGTCGGGCCATGCGCGCTTGACCAGTTCGGCGCCCGTGCGGCCGTTTGAATCGCAGTCCTCTCCGGCAAAACCGGACTGGAAGACATAAAGACCCCGGTCGAACAGCGCCCCTTGGGATACATCATCCTGTTGGCGTTCCGTATGGTAGTTTCCTGGCATTACATGGATATCACTCGCGGTCGTATAGCGGGGTAGTTCTAGGTCTGGATTAAGTGTTACAGAACCGAGCCTGGAGTTGAGGCCGCGCACCCGCTCATTGAGGTGTGGTTGTTGGCGTTCTATGCCGGCGCCAACGGATTCCCAAATCATTTCCTGACAGGTGTGAATCATGGCGGCCCAGGTTTTTCCGTATGGGTCTTTCATCATTGCTTTGCAGATGTCGCGACCGTCGTCGGGCTCGGCCCCGTTTTGCTTGACCATTGCCGGTTTCACCCGATGCTCGTAGACCTCTTCCATACCGCTGGAGACATCTTGCAGGATGTGCATGCGCATGTTTTGGATAAAGCTTTGCCGGTTGTAATCGTCGTGGGTGCCGGAAATGAGAAAATCGTGTTCACGCTGCTGAGTCATCATGTACCTCAGGGATCGGGATGAAACGGGTTCAATATTCCAGTGTTATACTAACACGCGTTGCATTTTTCCGCCCTGATAATCGTTGATTATCAGGGCGGATGCAGAGTGCCCCTACCAGGGCAGTTCGCCGCCTTCCCAGGTCAAATACCGGCCGGTATCAGAGATTGTGACGTGATCCAGCACCGCCTTAATACCTGCGGAGCTTTCCGCGACCTCGATATCAGCGGTCGGCCCACCCATATCAGATCGGGTAAAGCCCGGATGAAACGGAATCACTGTAATGCCGCGCTCTTTCAGATTTATGGCCATCGCGTGGGTGATGGCATTGAGGGCGGCTTTACTGGGCCGGTACATATAGAAGTTGCCGAAGTTGTCGTCGCCGATGGAGCCGACGATGCTTGAGACGTTGATGATAATTTTCTTATGACTGGTCGCCACGTTATCAACCAGGGCTTCACAGATGCGGAGCGGGCCCATGCAGTTGATGCGATAGGCTTTTTCCATGATGTCGTAGTCTGTCTCTCCGAAGTGCTGTAGGCCGCCGGGATCGACCAGAGCTTTTTCACCAAGGTATCCGGCCATGTTGATCAACATATCGATAGGGGTGTCACCCAGCTCAGCTTTCAATGATGCGATGGTGCCGATGTCTTCAACATCAAGTTGATGTAACGTAATACGAGCGTCGGCAGCGTCGGCGACTGCTTTCAATTCAGCAGCTGAGCCCGGGTTGCGGCAGCAAGCGTGGATCGTCCAGCCGTCATTATTGTAATGATTGAGCAGACTGAAGCCGATGCCCCGGTTTGCGCCTGTGATCAGCAGTGTTGGCATAGTGTTATCCCTTTAAGAAATTGAACGTGGCTATTCTAGCGCCTTATTAGCTAACCATTAGATGTGGGCATAGGCACTTGTTTTAAATGTGGCTGTACCCACGTGGCTCTTCGCTTTCGTGGTGATGATACATACGCCACTTGCCATCGACTTTTTTCATAACGTCGGTCAGGCGCATGTGCATGGCGAGGCCGTTGGGGGCTTGCCATTCTGCTGCCATGTGACAGAGCACGAGCGCCCAATCGCCATTAATGTCGATGCGTAGAGGTTTTATCTCGAAAGAAAAGGGGCCACGCGCTTTGGTGTTCTCTTGGTCTTTCTTATGAAACTCTTTGACCTCGGCGAGGGACTTGAATAACTGCGGCAAAGTGCCATCCCAAACGGAGTATTCTGATACCTGCACGTCTTCGATATTTTCAGGACTAAAGGTCCGATAGGCCTCGTAAACACCTTCGATCACCCTGAACGCGGCTTCTTCATCGGAACCGGGGGCAAGGGTGATGTAGTCTCTGATAACGTCCGTCATTATTGAACCTATTAACTCGCTCTAATAATTTGGCGGCCTCGCATAAGGCTTGGCGATTTTTCTGAGATCGTCGGGCAGGGAGGGGGTGAATTCCGGGTCCCACGTGAACGGCGATTTTTCTTCGGCGATGGTGTTGGCCAATGGTCCATTCACCGTGCGCACCCAGAGATGGTAGCCCGTATCAGTACCGGCTGGACCGTGGTATTCGCCTTCGAGCCACCAGCAGTAGCCGCCCGGGCCCATGCGGCCGCAATCACCCCACACATATTCTCCATCGATGCAGAACACTTCTTCGATCATGGGGTGAGTCCACTTGGGTTTCATCATCCCGGCGGGCACCCGATGAGGGCGTGTGCAGTAGAGGAACGATTGTTCTTGCGTATAAGGGTCATTGCGTAGCGGTTTGATGGAGGTGCCGCCGGCAAACTTAGGGTCAGTTAAACCCTCGTCCCATTCCATAGTCATGGGATCAACAAACGGGATCAGGAGCTTCTCATCGTAGTCGGGCCCAGCCCCGGCTTTGACTTCCGGCTTGTCGGCGAAGGTGGTGAGCAACACGCAGCCTTGGTTCGACGAGGCCTGCTGGCGGGTGTAGCCGGCGGGCAGGAAACCGTATTGGTGAGTGATGTAGGTCCGGCCGTTGATGGTGATCGATCCAGCCAGTACGAGGAACTCTTCATGGGCTGTGAGGAATTCCGGCTCGCTACGGCTCCAACCCTTGGGGTAGCGAATGATGGTGGTGGAATCCGTGCCGGCTGCGTCGATGGAAAGAATTTTCATCTCGATGTCGTCGCGGCCTGGGCCATAGAGCCCTTGGTGCCAAGGAATGTCCTGCGCCTGTATGAAAAGAATATGCGGCCGCGCCATGAAATCGTCCCAGATGTTTGCCTGTTGTTAGCGCGATCATGGCCGAGCGTTAGAGGTGGTGCAACGCTCTCGGCTCGGTTTACGAGAATTGATTCTGCAAAGCCTGCCTGGGTTGGTCTATTGTCCTGCTAAAGTGAGGAACCACAGCATGACCCGACCCCATATCGAGTTTATTCAATCGCAAGCCTTGCCCTGGGGGCCAACCCCCTGGCGGGGCATCTATGCAGGAACAGAGTTTAAGATATTGAGCCGCGATGCCGACACCGGCGCAATGAGTGCGCTTGTTCGCTATCCGCCAGGATGGCGATGCGATATAGAGGGCCGTTTGTCCGAAGACGAGGAACTCTTTGTTCTCGGCGGTTGCTTGAACGTCAACAGCACACACTACTCCGACCGTTGTTACGCTCACCTTCCTGCCGGTTATCCGCGTCAGTCGGCATTCAGTGAGGACGGTGCCGTGGTGCTGACCTTCTTTTCCGGTGAACCGAGAACGAATGCAGGAGAACCGCTCGCCATTGGGTACGACCAAACGCGGCTGGTTGAACGCATTGATACGCTGGTCACGCCCCTTTCAACGGACTTTGCCGTGCTAGGTGTTGCAGAGACAGACGGCATCATGCAAGAACTCCTTAGCAGTGGTTACATTCTTCTCAGGGAAGACCCCCATAGCCACGAACAAACTTGGATTTTATGCGCCATGCCCCGCTGGCACGGCGGTGCGGAGGAAATCCACCCGGTTGTCGAAGAAATGTATCTCGTCACCGGTGACATGATGGCGCCAAACGGTTTGATGATGCCCGGCGCCTATTTTTGGCGCCCGCCCGGCAAGCGGCATGGTCCGTTTGGATCGAAGACAGGCAACACTATGTTTTTCCGTAGCAAGGGCGGTCCCTTAAGTACTGAGTATCCGACTGGGGGCGTGCCTTTATCACGGACACCGGAACACCGCCCCATCCTACCACCGGGGTTAGCCCAATACGGTCAAGTGCCGGGTCACGAGACGGCGCCCTTTTAGGTGGCATTGGGTAATTGAATCTCCAACGGAATACTGCCTTGGGCTACTGTACTCTAAAGGCCGGGGACCACAGTATGACGCATCCGCATTGCATCACATCCATAGAGCACGCACAGCCTTGGGGAGATCTGCTCCATGCAGGGTAGTGATGTTCTTGTTGAGACACTGGCCAACGCCGGTATAGAAGTCTGTTTCCTCAATCCGGGTACGACTGAAGTTCAGTCCATCGCTGCTCTTGAAGGGGGCAATCGTATTCGTCCGGTGATGACTCTGTTTGAAGCCGTGGCCACAGGCTCGGCTGATGGGTACGCGCGCATGGCCGGCAAGCCGGCGATGACTCTTTTGCATCAAGGTGTTGGTCTCGCTAACGGCCTGGCCAATCTGCACAACGCACAAAAGGCGCATATGCCAGTGGTGAATGTGGTCGGCCAGCACAGTCGTAATCATCAGCAATACAATGTGCCGTTGATGTCCGATGTGGCCGCCTTAGCAGCGCCGGTCTCTGGTTGGGTGCGAGAGGTCGCAGCGCCGGAAGACGTTGGCCGTGATGTCAGTGACGCCTTTGCCGCCGCTGTAGGACCGCCGGCACAAGTGGCGACTCTCATTGTGCCCGGCGATTGCACCTGGAGTGAAGCGGGGCAGCCTCAACCCGCATCATCCTTGCTGTCTTCCCAACCTATCTCTGCCGATGCAGTTGACGCCGCCGCCCAGGCATTGCGTGCTGGCGAACCATCCGCCCTTGTGCTCGGTGGTCCAGTTATCATGGGCGAGGATTTAGAAGCCGCCGCCTGCATTCAGGCTGCGACCGGCGCGCGGATTATAGGGTCTCGGTTCTGCGCCCGTATGCAACGCGGAACAGGGCACTTTGAACCCGAAATATTACCGTACCTGCATAAAGACGCGGCGGCCGACGTGGCCAACCTGCGCCATGCCATTTTGATTGGGGCAGAACAGCCGGCGACATTTTTTGATCTTCCCGATGGTGGCGGTGCGGTGCTGCCCAAAACCTGCGCCGTGCATAACATGGTCAAACCGGGCGGTGATTTTGGCGGTGGCCTGCGTGCACTGGCTAATGCCCTTTGCGCTAGCGATACCTCTCCTGTGGTTGATCCGGCTTTGCCTGATCGACCAAGAGGTGACTTAACCGCTGACAAGGCGGCGGCTATTATTGCGCGCGATCTACCTGAAGGCCTTATTGTTTCTGAGGAAGCCAATACGGCGGGTGTGCCATGCTTCGAACTCACTCAGTCTGCCGTACCTCATGATTTACTGGGTTTAACCGGCGGTGGGCTTGGCCAAGGTGGAACCGCTGCTACCGGTGCTGCTGTCGCTTGCCCCGATCGAAAGGTGCTTTGTCTCCAAGGCGACGGCGCTCATATGTATACCTGCCAAACTCTTTGGACCCAGGCGCGAGCAAGGCTCGATGTCACCACCGTAGTCTTCGTCAACCGAGCTTACGCTGTTCTTAAAATGGAACTAGAGCGTCTCGGCCTCAATCAGGGCAGTCCTGAATTGGAGCGCTTGGTGGATCTCACTGACCCTAACTTGGATTACGTCAAACTTGCTGAAAGCATGGGCGTTGAAGCCATGCGTGCGGAAACCGCAGAACAATTTTCTGACCAGTTCAATACTTGTATGAAATCTGCAGGGCCCCGCCTTATCGAAGCTATTATCTAAAGACTCTTTTGCATTGAGTTTTCATCATTTCCGTCGGCACCGGGTGCGGCCAGGAGCGTTACCCTCGGCGGCATATTGGCTATTGCGCTGATTGATCTCCCCAACGCTTTCTCACCCATGGCCGGGGATATTTTTTTGACCTGACCATCCCTCATTGTATCATGGGTGCGTTCTTGAGCGTCAACGTTGCATCGCTGACGGGCGGCTTGTTCTTCTCAACCAATCTCATCATTGATGAGTTCGGCGACGACTTCTTCCAGCTGGTCGTCATACAAGGTGCAACAGGTGAGGCGTCCCAGGTCCCGGCGCAATTCTCATTCTAGTATTCGGGCTGGCTGGGTTTGGCGTCACGCGTAAGCGTGCAAACTAGAAGTTGTGCAAGCGCGCAGCGCCAAAATTATTATTCAAACTAAAAAGCCAAGCGCGGTCACTAAGCCTTAGTCTGCTTCCACATCAGGAAGGTCGAATCGTCCACCGGCTTAACCGCGCCCGAGAAATTGATGTGGGTGAGTCGGTCTTTTAGTTCTTCCTTCGCGACGGAGAATTTCGAGCGATGGAGGTCACCCCGGTCAACCGGGCTCCAGCGGAACTGGCCTTTAAAAGGCTTAGCGTCCTTTAACGTTTCAGCAATATGACGTGCCGTATTGATGGCCCCGCTCAGAGGCAAGCCGGCAATTCTATCATTTTTTTCGGCTAAGGGTCCGCTGTTCTCATTCAAGAAAGCGGCGAGCACGTGCTGTGCTTCTTGGGCCGAACGTACAGAACAATTGTAATCTTTGATGACGAATTTCTCACCCCATTCCGCAACGGGATCAATGTTGAGGGCGGGTGTGCCCAAGGCTGCCGCCTCTATGCCTGACGTTGAATTGGCATGAATAACCACCTGCGCTCCTTTGATCCAAGGATAAGGCGAGGACCCTTCGACAACTTCAATTACGGGAAACGCGTTGCGCCAGGCCTGAGCATTTTCTGACGGATGAGGACGTATAACTACTCGGGTTTGCGGTGCTAGCCAGCGGATGAGGGGCGAGATTACGTCCAGGGCCGCAGTCTCCGCTTTGACCGTCAGCTCGGCCTCCGCCTCCGTCAGTTCCATGGCACCGCCCATTGCTTGCAGAGCTTCCAGCGGGCTACCCCACACACTGTTGATGATTCCCAGGCCGGTGTTGAACAAGACGTAAGGATCCCCGCCTATGGGTTCAATCGGCGTGTTGACTAAATAATCCAGGCGGGGTGACCCGGTGATGGTGAATTTTTCATCGCCGAAACGTTCAGCCAATAAATCTCTATGTGACTGAGAGTCGACGAGAAATTTATCACACAGGGAAACTGCAATTCCGGAAACGTTCTGTATTGGATTGGCAAGAGGGAGGCCTTCGGTATCCGTCGCAATCACATAATTCCCGGTGGTTACGGCCTTTTGCATGGCGCGCGCCTGCACATCGTTGGCAGTTGTGAATAGATGGCAACCGGGGGTGGCGCGGCCGATGTTGCCATTTACACCCCAAAAATGACCGAGAAGAACGATGATGCCCATGTCGCACAGGTGCGATGCAATGAGCAGCCGGTTATCGAGATCGCGGCTTGTTAGCTCACACGATAAATATGCGATGCGCTCGACGGACTGTTCTCGTTTGGCGCGGGCGGTCGTCATGGCCGATGGGACTTCAACTGTGGCGGCTTTCACGGCATAGCGGTTCCGGGAGGGGTCGTTGTCGTACCATTTCGTCCGGCCGCTGTTGCACCACACGATACCGTCGTCCTGGTAGTCGTAATCGACCTCTTGGACATTCAGAGTATGAATATGGACTCCCAGGCGCTTCCAAACGAAAAATAGCGCCGCTTGGTCGATTTGCCAGCGTAGTTGATTGCGTTTCCAAAAATAAAACATGTAGTCGGCGACAGCATCGAAATAGGTCTGCCCCTCCGGTGTGGCAATGACGACGCTGGCGTTGCACTGGTTCCAGGGTTCAAGACGGCCAGGGCGCATGCGCATGCCGATGGGGACGGTGGGCAAATCAGATACAGGCCGGTTCGCCAGGGCGTCGACATCGAGCAAGGCGATGGGGTCGCTGCGCGTTTTCATCAGCTGGGCTAGCCGGCAGAAGCGGATGGAGTGGTAGTAACTCGGTCCGGCCATTGGCTGTTCAACGGTTAATCCAATGGGGCGGTTGAGGGAGGTGATGACCTCCTTGGCATAGGTGGGGTCGGCATCCATCAGATGCACATGCGCCGCGTCTCCATGGTTAGCTATCGTCGCCAAGAATTTGGCGCCGAACTGGGCAAAATATTGCTCATCGCAGGCCAGCCAGGCGAGGTATCCCGGCGGTGCTTCGTAGATGGTTTCCACATCTGGTAGTTCATGGAGGGGTTGTGGACCAATGAGCTGAGACGTGGTGCATATTTTAACGTCGTCGGCGCCTTTCCATGCGGCCTCCATGGCGTCGTAATCACCTTGCAGGAATGCGGTTATGCCGGCGTCGGGTGAACTGGGCTCGGTAAAGCGGAAGCCTATATCCGTTTGGTCAACGGAGTGATACTTCGGCAGGCCGGCTTTTTCTCTGGCGTCCCACTCGTGCTCTAGCTTGAACATAACAATCCGTTCGCGAAAAAAGAGTCTGCCCGCTTGATCCTGGCCAGTTCTGTTTTACCTGTTTTTTATCCAGCTCTCTATAGAATCCGGTTGTGTCGTAAGGAACTGGTTGAAGTTTACGCCAGTCGGGTCACGAGGGAGGAGAGTGGGTTCCGGCATAAGGGTCATGTTATGTTCATCAACGAGAAAATAGGAATACCCCAATTCTTTTGTCATATGCCCTATATAAGATGCGTTTTTAGGATCGAAGGTTTCGAGAATTATATCCGGCCTGTGCACTAGGCTCATGCCGTCAAAAACCAATTGCTCCGCCCCCTCCACATCAATCTTCATGATGATGGGCGGTCTTTTGTGGCTGACATCCAGCGGGCGCACGAAGACAACTGCTTCGTTATAGCCGTCCATGGCCTCTCCCAATTGCGTGCCAGACGATAAGAAACCCAGGCCTTTTTTAGACCAGCGGATAAAACTCACTTTCTCAGTATGGGCAATCGCATGCCGGTGCGGCTGAATGTTGGTAAACCCATTCAAATTGATGTGCAGGGCGAGACGCGCGAATACATCAGGGTTTGGCTCAAAGGCATGTATGGGAACATCCGGCCGCAACGCCGCAGCCGCTAGGCTATAGACACCCACATGGGCACCGATATCCATAACCGTGCCGGCGCTTTGCACCAGGTGGCACCACAGCCGCATGGACATGGGCTCGAAGAATTTGTGTTCCAGAATGTCCACTGCGCGGGGGCAGTCATTGTTGTGAAACATCCGGAAGTTGGGGCAATCGAAAAGGTCGACCGTATAAAAACCAGGTTCGCTCATATTGACTTCCGTGTTGCGGCGCGGCGCAGGCCTCCTATTTTATCTGCATTGGCCATGGTGCGTATAGAGGGGCACTTTCATATAGAGACAATGCCTGCTTTCGCGAAGCCTTAAGGATGGCTCCACGCGCCTGAGTGTGACTGGAGTGTGGCGTGCGGATTTCCCTACGGAATTCCCAGCAGCTTGTGGGTCTGAAGGCTGAGGCGCCAGGCCGGGTTGTCCCGGCAGAAAGCAATGCAGGCATCCAGGTTTACCTGCGATGCCGCGTCGTCTCCCAGCATATCCATGGGCTGAATGAATCGGTTGGCGAAGGCCTGACCGCTTAGGGTCAGCGGGTCGAAGCCCTCTTGGGGAAAGATCACCTTCAACTCATGGCCGGTGGTTTGAACTTGCGCGGTCCCCGCCTTAGGGCTGACGCAAATCCAGTCCACGCCGGGCGGTGCGGGTAGGGTCCCATTGGTTTCAATTGCCACTTCAAAATCAAGCACTTGCAGCGCTTTAATGAGAATCTCATCGAGCTGTAGAAGGGGCTCGCCGCCGGTAAATACCACATAGGGCTTTGCGGTAGCGGTGCCGGCATCATTCTCAACATCACCTCCTACGTCATTCCCAGTCCAATAGGCTGCTATGGTTTTAGCCAGCTTTTCTGCGGTGTCGAAGGTTCCACCGCCATGGCCGTCGGTGCCGATGAAGTCCGTATCGCAAAACGGGCATTGGGCCGTGGCCCGGTCCTGTTCCCGGCCGGACCAAAGGTTGCAGCCAGTGAAACGGCAGAACACGGCAGCCCGTCCGGTGCGTGCGCCTTCCCCTTGCAGGGTGTAGTGAATCTCTTTGACCGCATAGCTCATGTGGTTTTTCTCATGCCCCCATCTTTGAAACGGGCGTAGCCGTTGGACCGCAGGTCGCAGGCCGGGCAGCTGGCGCAGCCGTAGCCCCAGGGGTGGCGATGGTCGCGGTCTCCTTGGTAACAGGTGTGGGTATGTTCAATGATGAGTTCGACGAAGGCATCACCGCCCAGCTCCCGGGCGAAAGCCCAGGTCGCAGCTTTGTCCATGTCCATGAGTGGCGTGGCGATGGTGATGGCCTGGTCTAGCCCGAGGGAAAGCGCTTTCTCCTGCGCGTCCATGGTCGACCGGCGGCAATCAGGATAGCCGGAGTAATCCGTCTCGCACATGCCGCCGACCAGGGTGCTGATGCCCCGGCGGTAGGCCAATCCGGCTGCGGCCGTCAGGAAGGTGAGGTTGCGCCCCGGCACAAAGGTGGAGGGCAAGCCAGCCGTGGTGGCGACGATCTCCACATCATGGGTCATGGCGGTCTCGCCTAGGTCACTGAGAAAGCGGGTGTTTAGGGTGTGGTCGTTACCCAGTTTGCCCGCCCAATCGGGAAAACCAGCGTGCAGGTGCTTCCGCAGGATGGCGCGGCAGTCTAGTTCCACTCGGTGGCGCTGGCCATAGTCGAAGCCGACTGTCTCAACCCGGTCATAGCGGGTGAGGGCCCAGGCCAGGCAGGTGGTGGAATCCTGGCCGCCGGAAAAGAGCACCAATGCTGAGTTCGCCTGGGTCATAAGTGTCTTCTTACCAGCATAGACGGAAGATCAAGAAGCATTTTTAAGCTATTGATTTATAGGCTTTTAGCCATCATATACACCCGGCATTGTGAACCGGCACCGCGAACCCAGAAAAACCCATTTCTATGGACATCTTTAAGAGTTTCACCTTCGAAGCCGCCCATCATCTGGCGCCCAATGTGGACCCGGATCACAAATACGCGCGGCTGCACGGCCACTCCTTTTCCGCCGAGGTGCATCTGTCTGGTGAGCCTGACCCCCAAACTGGTTGGATTGTGGATTTTTCTGAGGTTGACGAGGCCATTGCCGGCCTAAAGGCGGAACTGGATCACGGCTATCTCAATGATCTGGAAGGCCTGGAACACCCAACCCTGGAGAACATCGCTCAGTGGGTGTGGGGCCGGTTGGACGGCAATTTTCCAGCCCTGAGCCAGATTGTGATCCGTCGGGGTTCATGCGGTGAGGGTTGTATCTACCGCGGGTCAAGAAACTAAGCATTTACGAAAGATACCGCGCGCTTCCGCCACCCCTGATTCAGATTCTGTTAAGGCCTCGGGCTTAGGGTTTAAGGACAGCAGAGCGCTCTAGTCGAGCGCGAAGCAGTAAAACAAGCCAGCGCCGCCGCTTACTTGCAGGTTCTCCTGGCTGCAGCCCCGCGAGGGGTGTGCCGAGTTCCATGAGATACTGCTAGAGCTGTTGCGATCATGATGCCCGACCATTGCTGTGCCTTCATCATTGCTGGTCCAGTTGGAGCAGGTGTGATCTTCGCCGTCCGTGTAGGCCATGCCAGTTTGCTGGGTCCCGGTGAGGATGTCGTGCACGAGCGGCCGTTGACCGACACCGTTCAGTTCATCACCGGTCTCTGACAAAGCCGTCATTTTAGAGATGAGATTGCCGTTGCGGGCTTCTTCAAGCGTATCGCCGTGCAGCTCACTTTGGTTCTTGGCAATGCGCCGGCCGCCGTGGTTGAACCACGGGCCGGTGCCGATACGCTCCCGAGCATTGATGACAGGCTTGCCGTCGCGGCCATCGGTGCTGAGGTAAGCACGCCAGGTTTGACCGCCCGCGCCAGCCGCTGCGGCCAGGGACTGACAATGGGCATCAGCTCCGGCAATGCCGCCGATGTTGGCCCCATCACCCACACCTACGCTGGTCAGAAAGAAGTTCATCTTTTCCTTTTCCGCGCCTTCTTGAGCGAATGCCGGTGAGGTACTGAGAATTGAAACCATGGAACCGATAAGAGCGAGCCGTAAATGTGACATTTCGTACCTTCCTTTGTTGGTTGGCACAATGCTATACCGGCGGAGGAGGCAGGGGGGCTAAAACTGTTGTGATTGCTCGGGCTGTGGACAGCAGCGCCTCATCATGTCCTGGTAATCCGTCGATTTCCAAACCCACCGGCAGGCCGCTTGAGCTCAAGCCTATGGGAAGGCTAATCCCCGGGCAGCGGGCGTGACTGCCCAGGCTGGTATGGCGGAAGTAGAACCAGGAATGGACCGGTTCGCCGCTTTTCTCAATAAAGTCGTCTTCGGCCAGAGGCAGGGCAACATCTGAGGTGGTGGGGAAGGCGATGGCATCTATATTAGCGTCATTGAAGACCGTCTGCCATGCGGTGTCATAGGCAAGGCGCCCAGCGGTTATCGATTGCTGATAAACTGCTGGATCATAGGTTCGGAGCAAGCGGTTAACTGTGAATGTTTTGGCAGAAGGGGATCCAATGGCCTCAGCGAGTTCATGCATTTTCACGTGTGGCGCGTGCTCTTTCAGGTAGTCACGCATTAAGTCTTTGAATTCCACATCCATAACATTGATCGCGGACTCGTTTCGCACAGCGCGCACTGCATTCATGTTAACGGATCTCAATACGATGTCTTCAGCCCCAAGGTCAGTGAGAACGCGGTTAATTACCTCCATGCTCTCTTCAGTCGTTTCCGACATTAGGTCTTCGGCAACCCCGAGGCGGATGGTGTTTGTGTCACGCATTGGAATGGTGGAGTCGGAGGCTGACAGAATTCGGTCTAATAAGATGATATCGTCCATCGTGCGTGCCAGTGGGCCTGCGCTATCAAATGAAGAGGAGAGGGGGATGATCCCATCAGCAGAGTAGCGGCCTACCGTCGGTCTAAACCCGAATAAGCCACACAAGGATGCGGGGACCCGGACCGACCCCATAGTATCAGTGCCGATCCCTGCAGGAGAGAGAAAGGCCGCAACAGCAGCCGCTGTCCCACCCGATGATCCGCCCGGTGTGTGTGTAGTGGCGTAAGGATTGCGCACCGGACCGAAGGTGTGATTGGCGCTGGTTCCACCCGATGACAATTCATGAAGATTGGCTTTTCCTGCTAGCAAAGCGCCGGCGTTGCGCAATCGGGCGACCAGTGGAGCGTCTGACCGTGGCACGTTTCCTTTAAGGGCCGGTGTGCCGCCACTGGTGGGAAAATCGATAGTATTAATGTTGTCTTTGATGATTAAGGGAACGCCGTGCAGCGGCCCTAAGTTTCTGCCGGCCTTCTGATCGGCGTCCGCCTGCATGGCTCTTTCGAGCAATAGATCGGCATTGAATGTCGCGAAGGCGTTGAAAAAGGTGTTTGCTTGAATGCGATCTATCAGTGCTTGGCAATAGGATTTAGACGTAAGTGCACCGGAAGCAATCTCTTGAGCAAGGTGGCTTGCTGACCAAGACAGTGTGTTCACAATCTCTCACAGACCATGATGTAACAAGACCAACATCAAGTTTCTAAACTGAAAAAATATCAGGTGTGGCTTCTGGAATGCCCGACCCTGTATCAATCCATTGCCTTTGGTCAATGTCTATCAACCCTTGCCGTTTGGCTTTCTCAGTGGACAGTCCCACCCAGGAGATAAATCGGATAAGGAGGGGCGGTTTGCCTCCAGCGATACAATACGGCTTTGCCATTTTTTACGGCGTTACCATTAAGGGCATTATGACCAAGGTTAATACAGCCAAAGATATACATTAGTGACCCGAAATTACTAATAATCCAATTAGTTTAGTACTACTTCACCACTGGCACTTATGGGATAGGCAGCATCATCGCCTTGCAAGTGAGCATGGTCCCTGGCATGTCTCAGTTAATCTAGAACGTAAGATAGCGTTTGCCTATAAAACCACCTAGGGAGCACAAATATGATCCTCGTAATCGGAGCGACCGGTAAGACCGGCAGCCAAACGGTCAAACACTTGCTCGCTCGGGGCGCATCAGTCCGCGCCTTCGTGCGAAATCCGGAGAAGGCAGCTCCTTTGAAAGAGCAGGGAGCCGAGTTGTTCGTCGGTGACATTGCGGATGAAACTGCTGTCGCGAAGGCACTCGATGGCATTGAGAGCGTTATGCTGACGCTGCCGAACGGTCCTAATCAATTGGAATGGGAACTCGGTGTCATTAAGCAGGCAGAAGCTGCTGGTGTTAAGCATTTGACCTATATGTCTTCAACAGAGTCCAATGCAGACAATCCACGGCGTATTCCCCAGGTGCATGTTAAAGCGGTTGAAGCCATAGAGGCGTCAAGCTTGGGTTGGACGATTTTGCGCCCTAACTTTTTTATGCAGGCTATTTTTGGTTTTGCGGCATCCGTCAAAGCCAATGACTCTTTTACCTTTCCGGCAGGGGATGGAACCGCAACCATGTGCGACGCGCGGGACATAGGCGAAGTGGCCGCGATCATATTGACGGGCGATGGTCACATTGGAAAAACATATGACCTGACCGGGCCAGATATCCTATCTATGCATGACGTGGCACGCCTACTAACTGAGACGCTTGGTCGGACCATTGCTTACGTGCCTATGTCCCTAGACGATTTTGGTGCCTACCTTGGAAAGTTTCTCAAGAGCGAGTGGCATAACGAGGGCGTGGTCGAGCTTATGCAGGAAATGTCGGAAGAAGGTGGCCTCAAATTTAAGACGGAGACCTTGGGCGAACTGCTGGGCCGTCCGCCAAGATCATTGGCGCAATTTATCACCGAACACAAAGCGATGTATGAGGGGTAGAGGCGCCTCGCATCAGCCTCAAGAGGAAAACGTCAGACGTCACAGTCACATTTATAGGCTCAGGTGATTCCATCGGCAGCGGTGGGCGCCTTCAAACCTGTGTCCTGTTGGACGGGCCGGGGATCCGCTTTGCTATGGACTTTGGCATGACTTCTTTTGTCGGTTTAGGGGCGCAAAATATAGAACCCAACACCGTAGATGCCGTTCAGCTGTCTCTTATGAGAAAATGGAACCCGGTGAGGGACTAGAATTGAATGGCCTAAAGATTTAGACGCCTGAAGCTCGTCGTACGCGCACCACCAACCCGATAGCGATCGGGTTGAGCTGGGCGGCAAGGTCGTTTGCTATACAGGGGACGTGGAATACACCGATGCTTTAGGCGAATTGGTTGCCGAATGCTATTTTTATGACAAACCGGTGAATTGGCATCTGAATTATCCTGACATCCACCGACCGAATGCCAAGCGAGTTATTCTAACACACATGAGTACCAACATGCTCGCACAGACGGCGAACGTGGGCGAAGAGTTCGCCTGCGACGGTTATGTTGTGACGGTCTAAGAGACCTTTATCACCCATTTGCCGATGTTTTGCCCGCTGAGGAGGCCGATAAAGGCTTCTGGCGCAGACTCTAGGCCGTCAAAGACTTTCAGTTCGTAACGAATAGCTTCGTCTTTGACGAGGTCTGCCATTGTCTTGCGTGCCTCTTTGTATTCTGGGACATGGTCGTGCACAGTGAACTGTCCGGCAAACTGTTCCGATTGATTCCAGCCCTTCTTATTGTAGTTGGCGACAATGCCGCAGCGGGTTACCCTGCCATTTTTTGAGAGCTGCGTCTTGATTGTTTCCGCCATTTCCCCGCCGGTATTGTCGAAAAAATAGTCGACGCCATCGGGGCAGGCTTGCTGAATCGCAGCTCCCAAGTCCTCTGTGGTTTTGTAGTTAATCACTACATCGAAATCGAGTTGGTCTTTCAAGTACGCACATTTTTCGTCTGTGCTGGTTACCCCAACCACCCAAGCATCGCATAGCAGACCCAGCTGACCAACGAGCGAACCGACCATGCCGGCGGCGCTGGTAATGACCATGGTCTCTTCTTCTTCCAGTTTGCCTTCATGCTTGAGGGCAAGAATGGCCGTGAGCCCCGGTGCGCCAAGAGGGCCGATGTAATCAACCGCATCAGCGATTTCTATATCGCAAATGGCCAAGCCCTCAGGATTGTTTGATGGATGAGGCTCTCCATCGGTAACTACGTAATTTTGCCAGCCGAGAAACCCTTCGACGACATCGCCTACGCGGTATTTCTCGTTTTTTGTCTTTACGATAACGCCTAAAACCGTGCCCGGGATGACTTTGCCGATGTCCGTCATGGCGCCGTGAGGCCGCATGGCTTTGTTATCATCACTGGTGGGGTTCATCATCAACCGGATGCGGGGTTCGAGCCCAATGTACATGGTCCTGATAAGGACTTCCCCTTCGCCAGGCTCAGGCACGGGGTTTTCTTCTATGCGAAAGTCGCTGGGCTTCGGCATGCCTTCGGGATAAGCGTTAAGAACGACTTTGAGGTGTACATCTTCGGTCATGATTTAAGCCTGTATAAAGGTCCAAATGAATTCGTCAGGTGTTTTACACGTAAATGCCTCAACGCCAAACTCATCCAGTTGGATGCTGGTTAAGTTGGTACAGCCGGCTGCCCCACACTCATCATGAAATGCGTTGAGATCACGAATACGCCAGGTGTTTAGGCTGTGTCCAAGACAGCCAGGGCGGGCGAGTTCTGACAGATCCTCTAGATTGCTCCCGCTCTCAAAACGAAACATCAGCAAACGGCCTGATCGGCGTTCATCCATTCCAGCTCCGGAACGGGGCTCTTCAAAATTTACCGCCCAATAAGTATCGCTTTCTATAAGGTCGTATGCGTCGCGTGATGCCGTAGCCCTCTCATAGGGAACAGGGGTGTCCGACACACGTTTGAGCCCTAGAGTCTGATCATAAAAATCATACACACCGTGATCGTCGCTGGTGAACATGAGTCCGATGTGGGCGATTTGTGTGGCGGGGAAAAGGCAGTCATCGTTGTAGGTGCCCAGCATTTTACTTTCGTAATTGAATCGTTCTAAGAATGCTTGGCGTGAGAGCGGTTGAATTAGCGAATATTCACTCACACCAATTACAGGATCGAGAAATGGGCGTGGTGCTTTCCCATCAAAGAGACCGGGATTGTATGTTGAGAGGTCAATGAATGTCGGCGGTAGATCATTAATTGGCAGTCCGCTGGTTTCGGCAACCCGTGCGTGGTTTGAAACGTCAGCGGCTGAACGGACGAACTGACCCGTCCAGCGACTTATGTGCCCGCGCAGAGGCTTGAGGCCAACGCCATCGTTACTCGGAGAATCCCAGCGCATCAGCCGAATGAGACCGTGATCGGAGTCTTGATGGAGTAGGCGGCGGCTAGTTAGAGCGCTGCTGTGGCCGTACAAATCTTCAGCAACCGCTATATCCAAAGACGCTTCAGGGCCAGCACGGAAGCCAAAACTTCCCCAGTATTCGGTCGCTCTATCCAGATCGGGAACTCCGATTCCGGTTTCATATAAGCCGCCGACGGCTTGAGGCTCAGCCATGTGCGCTTTCCCTTCTGGTTGGATGTTATCCTACCGCAGCGTGGTCATCGGGCAACCGTCCGCTTCCTCTATTTTCATGTCACTTTACGTTGTAGCCGAATTCCGAGCACAATCAATTCCGGCACCCATAATCCTTGGGCAACGCCAATAGGGGATCACCATGACGAAGCATTATTTTAGCCGCCGATTGAACCGCCGCACTGCACTTAAGGGCGCAACGGCCGCCGCCGTGGCCACCAGTGTTGCCACTGGCATGGCGCCGAAGCCTGCAAGGGCGCTGAACGAGGCGGATGTCATCGTCATCGGGGCTGGGCTTGCCGGGCTAGGGGCTGCCCACGCACTGGAAGACGAGGGCTACAGCGTTCAGGTTATCGAAGGCCGGGAGCGGATCGGCGGGCGTCTTCTTTCTTTGAGCAATATACCCGGTAATCCAGAAGCCGGTGGCAACGGTATCGCAGCTGGTTATGGACGGATCATCGATGCTGCTGAGCGGTTTGGCGTCAAGCTCAATAACATTATGGACCGGGCGCCGTTTATCTTGAAACGCAATATTTTCCTCGATGGAAAATATGTCAGCATGAAAGATTGGCCGGACCACCCACGCAACGTCATGAAGGGTCCATTCCGGGAAATGCCGCCCTGGGCTTTTGTGCCTTTGTACATTATTCAAAACAAACCCCTTGAAAGTTATGAGGATTGGTACGATCCGAAGTCGGCGCCTTTGGACGTCTCGTTGCACCAATGGTTTTTGTCACAAGGTGTTTCCGAGGCTGAGATCAATCTCGCCTACAACATTAACTCCGATTTCGGTAGTTCATCGCATGCCGTTTCGGCCCTTATGCTCATGTTCGTCTATGCCTGGGGCATGATGCAGCGGGGCATAGAACCACGCGGGACCTATGCAGCGGAAGGTGGTAACCAGCGCATTCCGGAAGCCATGGCTGCACGGCTAAAGAATGACGTGCATATGGGGCGGAAGGTTGTCGGCATTAGCAGTAACGATGGCGGTGCCCAGGTCCACTGCGCCGATGGAACCATCTACCGGGGCAAGCGTGTCGTGTGTTCCGTTCCATTCTCTGTTTTGCGCACCATCAATATGGAACCCGCGTTAACCGGCGTGCAGGCGCGGGCCGTGCAAACGTTGGGCGCACAACTTCTCACGCAAACCCACATTGTTGCCAAAAAACCGTTTTGGGAAGACGACGGCGTTTCCGAAGGCATGTTCTGCGACAACATCCTCGGCAGTGTTATGGGGCAGCACTTCGGTGATAAGCCTGAAGACGTCACCAGCATCACCTGCTGGCATCGGGGCTGGAAAGCACGGAAGGTTGATCAACTTCCTGAAGAAGATGCCAAGCGCATGATTGTTCAAGCCTTTGAAGAAACCCGGCCGGCGTCCAAAGGCAAAATCGAAGTAGCTGGATTTAAATCCTGGCACAACGATCCGTTTTCTTCCGGCGATTGGGCCGTGTGGGAGCCGGGGCAGATCAGCAGTTTCATCAATCAAATGGCCGAACCCCACCACCGCATTCACTTCTGTGGTGAGCACACTGCGAAGTCCAACCGGGGCATGGAGGGCGCCATGGAGTCTGCGGAGCGCGTAGCCTTCGAGGTCTTCGATGCCATCTAATAATAAGTTCACCGGGTTTTCGCGCCGCACCGCATTGGCTTCAACCGCCGCCGCGGCTTCGATCGCAGGTCTATCGCCGAAGCCGTTGCGTGCCCAGAATCGAACCGACGTGGTTGTAATCGGCGCTGGTCTGGCGGGGCTTAACGCTGCTCTTTTGTTGGAAGAGCAGGGCTACAACGTTCAGGTGATCGAAGGGCGTGACCGTATCGGTGGTCGCCTGCTCTCTCTACGCGATGTGCCAGGCAATCCGGAAGCCGGCGGCAACGGCATCGGCTTCGGCTATGGCCGCATGATAGACATCACCGAACGCCTCAATATTCCCATGATAAACAATGCCGGCCGTAGACAGATATCATCTTTTGAACTGTATCTTGACGGTGAACGAATCTCTGATGAGCAATGGCCCACACATGCCAAGAATATTCTCCCAGATGCGTGGCGCAGCTTTAGTCCGCGTTTGGTGCCGCTCATTTTATTGAGTCAAACCAACCCACTGGCTGACTTTGAAGACTGGTACGATGCCAAATCCAAACCGTATGACATTTCTGTTTACGATGTGTTTAAGCGCGAAGGTTTTACTGACGAACAGATCGATCTGACTTTTAATCTCAATGTGTCCTATGGCACTTCGGCGCACGATATTTCGGCGTTGATGATGTGGTTTAACGATGGTTGGGTGGCGTCTATGGATGATGGCCCACCGACACAACTCTCGGCAATCGGCGGTAATATGACGATCCCCGAAACGATGGCCCGTGCGCTACAGAGTGAAGTACATATGGGGCGTGAAGTTGTTGGCATACGCTCGACCAATGCGGGGGCTGAAGTGGATTGTCTCGATGGCACTGTCTATCGGGCGAAACATGTTGTTTGCGCATTACCGCTGCCGGTGATGCGTTACATGAAATTTGACCCTGTTTTGCCTTCTGTTCATAGCAAGGCGATCTCCATGGTTCCGTATTTTGCCATGACCCAGGTGCATCTGGTATCCAAGGAGCCGTTCTGGGAGGCGGACGAATGGTCTCCGGATATGTGGACCGATACAGTGGCCGGGCATGTCATTGCCAACCGTCACTTCCTCGACAACACAGAAATTTCCAGTTTCACAGCCTGGGCACGTGGCTTTACGGCTCTGAAGCTGGATCAGGTCAGCCCGGAAGAGGGCATGGCCTGGGTGGTTTCGGAACTGGAACGCATCCGGCCATCATGCAAAGGTAAACTGGAAGCCGTCCATATTAAGTCGTGGCTTCGGGATTCGTTTGCCGGCGGCGATTACGCTGTCTGGGAGCCGGGGCAAGTAACCGACTTCCTTCACGCCGTTGGAAAGCCCCATGGCCGTATCCATTTCTGTGGGGAGCACACCGCGTTGTCGAACCGTGGCATGGAAGGGGCGATGGAATCAGGCGAACGCGCCGCCTTCGAAGTGATGGACGCGATCTAACCTTTTCACTCCTATGTGTCTCAAATTGCAGCTCTCATTATGGTGACTTAGTGTCGAGTCTTATTGTGGCTTGAGCGTGTCACTGAAGAAGTGCCCGATCATGCTTTAAAGCATCTATATCAAAACAAAACTTGTGACCTTAAGGTGAGCGGGGATCGTGTTGGTTGTTACAAGTGGGCTGGGTGCACTTACCTAAGTCCGCCCAAGACCCATGGGTAATCCGGATATCATGCTCGGCCGGGAGACGGCCGCTTACTTCATTTGTGAATTCTGCCGCTCATCATTTTAATCGTTTTTACGCGATAATCAGGTTCAGAAGAGAAATGCCAGGGAGCAGAAGCGAAAGCATCAGCAGCACATGAAAAAGCTTAAACAAGAGGGACCTCAAGCCGGCCAGAAGCCGCTGCATCAAGGCTAACTTACGCCGCCGGCCAATGCGTTTTTGTTTCAGTCATGGCTCCGAGTTCGTAGACCGTGCCTTCTTTATCGCCCGACGCGACGACCATGCGGGCGAGCATGCGGTAAGGCCCTAAACTCCAGACGTGTAATTCCTTTCCAAATGACGTCGCCCAAATGTAGCGGTCGCATTCGAAGGTTCCGGCGGGTAAGTCGATGGTTTCCTTGCCGTCATATCTCGCTTTGCTGGGAATCTTTTCCCCATGGCCCAGCGTGCGGCCGTTCCAGGTGTTGGACACGGAGTGTACCAAGATGTCCTGCATGTCCCTGTTAGATTTATCAATGAAGCACATCTTCCAGGAATCCAAAATAATGGCGTGGTAGCCGATGGACACATTGGGTGGCGCTTCAAATTCGGCGTAATCCACCTCTGTATCCTGGTTCCATATATAAGAGTGGAGGCGATCCCCGATGACCCGGCGCAAAACCGACCCATGGGCTTCTCCCTTGTAGAAGAGCCGTCCAATGGTTTCGATTGGGCGCCAGTCAGCGGCGACCATCTGGTTCACATCGCGTAGAAGATCGCCTTTAGGTGATTGGGTGAGGGTGCGAAGGCTGCGGCTCCCGCCGGGGTTATCTGTCAGGAGAAAGCGCTCATAGAGCTGGGGTGAGCCGCCGGGCTCGGTGATCAGGATGTGGCCGTCATAGGTGGTGAAAGACATTTGATTTAGCTCATGGCCTAGGGTAATTGTGATTCGACACTCTATAGCAATCCGAGAGATTTCAACGCGCTAGCGCGTAAACATTATAGGCTAGCGCGTACGCAAAATTGACTAATGCGGAGAAGAATTGTCCGGACCTATCTGGAATAACTTCACTCTAAGGTCTAGAATGTTTATGTTTTAGAGGACGCCTATGCTTCAATGCCGCCCGTTAAACCATACTTTCGGGGCTGAAATACTGGATATTCAGCTGTCGGCTGATATGGACGACGCTACGTTCAATGAGGTCCGGCAGTCCTGGGCGGACCACGAGCTATTGCTGTTCCGGGGCCAAGATCTCTCCGAAGATGATCTGATTGCCTTCAGCGGCCGTTTCGGGAAATTGGAAAACCATGTGCGCCAAGAATGGCTATCGCATGATCATCCTGAAGTGCTGGTGCTCTCCAATATAAAAGTGGACGGTAAATCCATTGGCGGTTTAGCTAACTCTGAGATCAATTGGCATTACGATCAGATTTACCTGCCACGCCCTGCGGTCGGTTCTCTACTCTTCAGCGTCGCGATCCCTCTAGAAGGGGGCGCTACTTACTTCGCTGATATGTGTGGTGCCTATGACGCGCTGCCATCGCACTTAAAATCAAAAATCGAGGGCCGCCAGGCTGTACAGTCTTACGATAACTTCAATACCGGCCACAGCATCAAGACCAAAGACGCCATCAAAAAGAAAACACCGGATGTGACTCACCCTATTGTCAGGGTGCATCCCATCACGGGCCGTCCCGCACTCTATGTGTGCCCGGGCATGACCACATTGATTGTCGGTCTCGATGAAGATGAAAGCCGCGTCATTCTCGACGAACTGTTTACGTTTTCAACCCAACCGGAATTCATTTACCGGCACGATTGGCAGATTGGCGACGCGATCTTGTGGGACAACGCCTGCACCATGCATCGGCGCGATGGCTTCGACGACAAATACGACCGGCTGATGAAGCGAACGACAATCCTACCTCACGAACACTTGGCCGTTCCCGTCTAATAGTAACTGCGTTTTGGCCCGGGCAGGCCTGTGTTACATCCTGTTGCGCAACACCGGCCCGGGTCTTTGTCGGGCGATGTATCGTCGCTGACAGCCAATACCCCGCGATCCAATAAACGCTGAACCAGGTCTTGCTTCGACGGCACTGGATAGTTTCTGAGAATTTCCATTTCCATGGCTGCCGGTGAACCGCCGCCGTGCAGGCTGATGACCGAATACCAGCCACCTGTGTAAGAAGCGGTGAGATCTTCAATCAGCCGCGCTACGTCAGCCCGCTGTTGGTAAGGAATATCGTCGCGGCCTTTGAGTAAGTCCGGGAGCGAACCCGCAGTTGCCGGGTTGTGGTCTTCGTCGGGTTCCGGTAACGCGACCACCAAACCGCCGGAAACTTCATGGGCGATTTTGTGCATGTCGTAAATCTGATTGGCCAGCAGCAGCTTGCCGATATTGGCGAACACCTGATGCGGCCGTGCGGTCCCGGACTTATCTGCGTCGCCGTATACGCAAGATGCCACACCACAGGCATAAAACCCCTCGACCATGCGGATGAGTTGAGTCATACGATCAGCCAGGTGAGGCGCGCCGTCGTATGTAAGGCCGTTGGCTTCCAGCATCAGCGCGCAGGCGCCGATGAGCAAATCCCCGAACCCGGCGCGCGCGCCGATACAGCTGTGACGATGATGGCTGGCAAAACTATGGGTCAAATGCTTAGCCGCTTCTACCTGGCCGTCGACGAATACTTTTTCCCAGGGCACGAATACATCGTCGAATTTTACCATGCCGACCGACTGAGCGAAGACGGCGGAGAATTTTGCGCCGGGTTGTCCAGGACGTCCCGCAGGCCGTGCGATTACCGTCACACCCTCGGCATCCACCGGTACGGCACAGGCCACAGCAAAATCGGACTCGTCGCAGTGCATGGCCCGGCAGGGCATCACCAGATACTCATGCACATAAGGCGCGCCGGTGACGATGGCTTTTGCGCCGCGAATGACAATGCCGTCTGTGCGCCGCTCAGTGATATGCACATACATGTCTTTGTTGGTTTGCTCGCCGGGGCGTTTGGATCGGTCACCTTTGGTATCGGTCATAGCCGCGCCAAGGGTCAGGTCACGCTCCTGCACGTCTTTCATATAGGCGAGAAAACGCTGATGCCGGTCGTCAACACCGTCGGCTTCAATGCGATAGGTCGTTTCATAAACCGCATTTAACGCATCCTGCTGTAAGTAGCGCTGGGCACAGCCGGCGTATTGGCAGGCGAGGCGGGTCGCTTCCAGTTTATCCAGCAGGTCCTGCGATGTGCGGTTGATGTGGGCGAAGCGATTAACCGTCAGGCCGTTCTCTTGCTCAACTGCCGACATCACTTTTGAATGCTGTTGGTGTAACGCCAGTTCGTAGGTCAAGGCTATACCGTTGACCCCCGGCGTCAGCAGTGGCTCATCGGCGACCGAGGAAACAGCGTCACCGTTAATGTAGACCGTTGGTGACAAGGCCCGCAGGGATTCCCGGTATTCCTCTGGTGCCATCAGCATGACGCTAACTCCGCAATGGCGTCGGCCAGTTTTACCACGCGCTGTGCCTTTTCAACGATGGGGTAATCGACAAAGTAGCCGTTGACCTGAATGGAGGCCGAGCCCGACGCTTCCGCTTCATCAAAGGCGGCAATGACGGCGCGGGCTTGTTCCAACTCTGTGTCTGTGGGTGTGAACACACCGTTGACGATGGGCACCTGCTTGGGATGAATGCAGAGCTTACCTTGAAAGCCGAAGGCAAGGGCCGTGCGCACGGACATCTCGAAATGCTCATCGTCAGCAAGGTCGATAAACACCGTGTCGATGGGTTGCTCCAGGCCTGCGACCCTGGAGGCCAGGGCAAAGCGGGAGCGGGGGTAGATGAGTTCCTGTTCCTCGCCACTCCATTTAATGCCCATGTCCTTGGTGAAATCTCCGGCACCGAAGGAAAGGCGTTTCACCCGCGTGCCCGACTGAGCGATGGCGTCGATGTTGTGGACGCCCAAAGCCGTTTCGATGATGGGCAGCAGATCAATGCCGCCCTCCGGCAAGCCGCGTTCTTTTTCCAGTCTGGTGATGATCTCGTCCGTCTTGACCAAATCGTCAGGACTTTCCACTTTAGGCAGCACGATGCCGTCCACTTGAGGTTGGACAACAGCCTCTAAGTCTCCAAGAGCGAAGTCCGTATCCAAGGCGTTGACGCGGATAAAACCGAGGCAGGGTTGGTCTGCTTTCAGCGCCTTCAGCACGCGAGCCCGCGTAGCTTCCTTCTCGGCGATGGCGACGGCGTCTTCGAGATCAAGGATCACCGCGTCGGCGCCGGTTTGAAATACTTTCTCTACTTTGCGCGGGTGGTTGCCCGGTGCGAAGAGCCAGGTGCGAAGGGGGCGGAAGGTTTCAGCAGCAGAGGGCATAATTGGTCCGTACAAGTTTGACTGTCGCGGACCATAAAGCCCGTTTGAAGAGAGTCCAGGGGTTTGCCCTTGATGGGCAGTAATCCCTACGCCCTTGAAGGGCGTTAATCCAATGACCATGATGAAACCATAATTATCCAAGGAACGCCTTCATAAATATGCCAAAAGACTCATTTGCTCATACGACACGCCGGGCTTTGACCGCTGAAGGCGAGGATGGCACACCGTTTGCGATGGCGGATGGCGAACCGGAGGACGTATTGATTCTCAACGGCGAGCGCATGGTACGTCTGTGGCAGACCGACGATGTGCCGGCCCAAATCCCCGTCCGCGATAGCGTTACAGATTACGGCATTCATCGGGGTCGCGGACGGTCCCGCCCATGACTACCAGGCCTAACATCAGTTGTCCTTGGGCTCAGCCCAATTCCGCCGTGCGTTCGAAGTGGGGCAGGGCGGCTTCGTATTCAGCGTTGTAAAAATACGAGCGGCCGTATTGGTATTGAAAGCGGCCTTCGTTAGGACATTGTTTAATTGCCTCCGCGCAGGCGGTCCGTCCGGCGGGGATGTCGTAGTTTTCCTGCTCGATGCTGGGGGCCATTTTCTGGGTGTCTGACGGATGCGCGGCCAGATTATCGAAGAGGGTGCGCGGGGACTGGGCAGCCGCAGGTGTGGCACACAAAAACGCCAGAAAACCCATGATTACTAAACGTCTCACAGCCCATGTCCCTTGCTCGCTTCAACCTCAATTGATACACCCGAGAGCATAGAAAACAAAACGGGGTAGGGGCGCAAACACCATGCCAGATCACGGACAAGACCAGGTGAGCACCTTCACGGCGACAGCGCTGCAGATCGATTGCCATGCGGTCAATCATTGCGCCAACAGGGCTGAAGCCTCGGCCCAAATGCTAGGGCAAATTGAAAATATCGGCGCGTCGATCAAAAGCATAGACATGTTCACCCTCGGTTTCAGCGGAACCAAAACCAAGCTGTTCGTTCTGCCCGAATATTTTCTGTCCAGCTTCCCCATGGGGGAGCCGCTGGCACGCTGGCAGGAGATTGGTGCCATTCCTATGGATGGGCCGGAATACGAAGCCCTGAGTAAAATTGCGCAGGACCGCAATTGTTTGCTGTCGGGCAACGTTTATGAAGTCGATCCCAATTTCCCCGATCTCTATTTCCAGACCTGCTTCGTCATCGGTTCCAACGGCGATGTTGTGCTGCGTTACCGGCGTTTGATCTCTTTGTTCGCGCCAAGCCCATATGACGTGTGGGACAAGTACCTCGATCTCTACGGAGAAGACGCAGTGTTCCCGGTGGCCGATACGGAAATCGGCAAGGTCGGCTGCGTTGCGTCGGAAGAAATTCTTTACCCGGAGATCTCCCGTTGCCTGGCCATGAAGGGCATGGAAATTCTCTGTCACTCCACCTCGGAAGTGGGCGCGCCCATGCTGACACCGAAAGAAATATGCCGCCGGGCCCGGGCCGTGGAAAACATGTGCTACGTGGTGTCATCCAACACGGCGAGTATTCAGGGCACCCCCATCCCAGCGGAATCTACCGGCGGTATGTCCAAGATCGTCGACTACAAAGGCTTGGTCCTGGCCGAGGCTTATACGGGTGAAACCTTCTGCGCCAGCGCCATGCTGGATATGGATAGTCTGCGCAAAGTGCGCAAGCATTCCGGAATGACCAACCTTTTATCACGCCAGCCGTTTGATATTTATGCCGGGGAGTATGGCCGCCATACTTTCGTCAAACCCAATGCCATGCTGGAGAACGGTGAGGTGAAAGTGCCGGACCGCAGCTTCTTTGTGCGGCGCCAGCAGGAAGTGCTGGAACGCCTAACCAAAGACGGCGTTCTGTCGTAAAAAGGAATGCCAATGCCGACCTGTATTCTCTTCGTTCTTTCCGCCTGTTCACCGGAAGTAGGCAGTGACAACTGGTGCGAGGACCTCAAAGAAAAAGACAAAGGCGATTGGATACTGGATGAAACTGCCGAATACGCCAGAAACTGTATTTTATAGGAGTTCTGTATGTACACGGCCTTGGTGACCTTCGTTCCGAAATCAGATAGCTCCAGTATGACGCCGCAGGAAAAACTGGCGCTTTACGAGGCGACTGCGCCCAAATATCAAAGTATTCCCGGGCTCGTCCGTAAGTATTTTATGGGCAATGGCGAACGCTACGGTGGCTGGTATGAATGGGAAACCAAAGCTGACGCCCATGTCTACTACACGCCAGAATGGGAACCTTTTATCACAGAGAATTATGGCGCCGATCTCACTGTGGAATTCTTCGATTGCCCGTGCGTGGTCGATAACCGGGCAGGGGACTATATAATCGCACCGGAGGTGCGTTCAGCAGCGCAAGGCGGGGCGGCGGGATGAATATCGTGGGAATCAAGTCATGAGTATCAAACGAGTCAAAGACTTCCTCCGTATCATGGAGGAGCGCGATTTGGTTCACGCACAGTCGTTTCTCGCGCCGGGCTTTAAGATGACCTTCCCCGGCGGGGTGACCATGACGACGCTGGAAGAGCTTGTCGAGTGGTCCAAAGCGCGCTACAGCAGAATCTCCAAGACCTTCGAAGGATTCGATGAATTTCAAGAGGGCGATGACACCGTCGTGTACAGCACGGGTATGCTTAACGGCGAAGCGCTGGATGGCTCGCCCATTAGCGAAGTGCGCTACATCGATCGCTTTCTCTTCCGCGGCGGCCTGATGATCGACCAGCAAGTATGGAACGACTTGGCTGAAGTGTTGAAACCTATTCACGCCGAATGACCGACCTGCTCACCGCACTTGCCGGCGTGGTCGATAAATCCGGCCTGCTCACTGGAGACGATATCGGTCGGCGCTATACGGACACCCGGGGCCACGGCCCAGCGGGCACGCCTGCTTTTGTCGTCCGGCCCACATCCACTCAAGAAGTCTCCGGTATTCTCAAAATCTGTTTTCATGCGGGGCGGGCCGTTGTGCCTCAAGGCGGTATGACTGGTCTGGTCGGTGGCGGCGCACCGGGGGAGGGCGAGGTGGTGCTGTCTCTCGAGCGCATGAACGCCGTTGAAGGGATCGACGACAGCGGCCGCACCATGACTGCGGAAGCGGGCGTGGTTCTAGAAACCGCGCAGTCTGTCGCCGACGATGCAGGCTTTATGATGCCGGTAGACTTGGGCGCGCGGGGCAGCGCGACTCTTGGCGGACTCATCAGCACCAATGCCGGCGGCAACCGCGTCATCCGATACGGCATGATGCGCCAGTCTGTGCTCGGCCTGGAAGCGGTTCTGGCTGACGGCACCATCCTCACCTCCATGAATCGCATGCTGAAAAATAACGCGGGCTACGACCTCAAGCAATTGTTCATCGGTTCCGAAGGCACGCTGGGCATCGTCACCCGTTGTGTGTTGAGGCTGGCACCCAAGCCTTTGAGCACCTGTACGGCTTTAGTCGGTATGGATAAATTTGAATCCGTTCTGAGTTATCTCTCCCTGCTAGATACAAAACTGGGTGGCGGGCTCGGTGCTTTTGAAGTGATGTGGTCCAAGTATTACGATTTCGTGCGCGAGAGGTGTCCCAACCTCAAACCACCCTTAACGCCCGATCATCAGTTCTATGTGATCACGGAGTTTTTGGGAGCAGATCCTGACGGTGATGCGGATAAGTTTGAAAATTTGTTGGAAACGGCGAGTTCGCAGAATTTGATTCAAGATGGCGTGGTTGCCCAGTCGGAATCCGACCGTGAAGACCTGTGGGCGATCCGGGAAGGCGCGGGCGAAGGGTTCCGCACCCTCTCACCCATGTTTACTTATGATGTCTCCATGCCAATCCTGACCATGGATGACTTTGGTAGGCGCGCGGAAGCAGACATTGAAGGGGCTTTTCCCGGCGCAACCACGTTGATTCTCGGTCATCTTGGCGATGGTAATTTGCATGCAGTGATTTCGGTTGGCGATGGTTCTGCCGACGCCCACAAAAAAGTGAACGATATTCTCTATGGCATCATCCGTGATCTTGGTGGTTCAGTTTCCGCCGAGCACGGTATTGGCACGGAGAAACGTGACTACCTTAACTGGAGCCGCACCGACGCTGAAGTGGAGGTCATGCGTATGCTCAAACGCACGCTTGACCCCAAGGGGTTGCTCAACCCGGGTAAGGTGATTTAATCGAATCAGTTGTTAGACATAAACTCAGGCTAGCTGTTAGCCATGAACTCATCGACGACTTTTGAAATCTCTTCCGGCTGTTCATAAAACAAAAACGCACCGGTGCCTTCGATGACTTTGCGGTGCCCATTGTCAAGGGCTTCCAAAAGTTTTTCCTGTCCCGCGACGAAGGCATCTAGGTCACCCTGCATGAGCAGCACCGGGCATTGCAGTTTGGCGCAGGCTTCTGCTTTGTTCCATTTGAGGATGGGGTCATGGGCGTCGTAAAGGCGCATGCGCTCTTTCATGTTGACCAGAAACACATGGTGCATGGTGTCGAGCGAGGTTCTTGGTCCGCCGAGCTTGGCGTAGATGCCCCACATTTTGTTCAAGAAGCTGCCGGATTCATCAATGGGCTCCGGCGCTTCCTTGCGGTGTTTGAGCAGCTTCTCAGTGTCTTCCTTAGAGCGCTGTCCGGTACCCGAGGCAATCACATGAGTGGCGCGTTCCGGCTGCGACGCCGCAATGTCGATGCAGATGGAACCACCGCCGTGATGACCAAGGAACGCGGCCTTATCAATGCCCAGTGCATCCAACGCCTGAATGACCGTACGGGTGTAGTCGCCCATCTCTGGTTCATGAGTGGGGTCGCAGGAATTACCATGGCCGAGCCATTCAATGGCCCACAGGGTGTACTTGTCTTCCAGATAGGGGATCATCCCCATGTATTCTTCGGAGGACTGGGTGGACTGGTGCAGCAGCACTAGGTTCGGTCCCTTACCAGCGGTCCAATAGTGCAGTTGCCCCATATCGCAATCGACATACCCGCGTTTCATGATGTGCTCCCCAAATTCGTTTGTTACTAGAGCGGAGCATAGCATAGCGGGGTCGCCTAGTGAGAGCGAGGTGGAATGCATACCGTATTGGCCGGTGACAAAAAGACTACCAAACTGCTATTCAGGTGTTCATGAACAGTGACCAAACGCGCGAGCGTGAAACCGTGACGAATATCGACAGTTTATTTCGGCAAACCCACGACGAATACGTACGCACCCGCTACATCGCGAACCTGCACAATCATGCTTTGATGAGCCTGCGGTTCGATGTGAAGGATGCCTATGAAAAATCTGTGCGCCCCGCATTTGAGCGCGATCACGGTCGCAGCCCGGAAACCGGTCACGAGATCTACAAGGCCATAGGGAGCAATCTGTTTTACAGGACCTACAGCTCAATCCGCTGTAACGCTCAGGAAATGATGCCGCAGTCTAAACAGGCGGCGATTGAGCGAGACCTGCGGGAGATGATCGATTTTGCGCGCACTGTTGCCAACGAGAACCCCGCCGGCGGGACCCTCAAGACGGACCCCGATCTGGAGATGCCGTCCTACATTACGGCGCTCGATGTCCATTTAACGCCGGGCGGATATCACTCAGAATTTGCCGAAGATGATGTGGCGCAAGGGGTGTTGCTTGGGGTCGGCCATTGCGGCCCACCCATCAATCCGGCGCGGGTTTTCGGCAACGTCGGTGCTTCCGTCAGCAAATGGTTGAAGAGTGTCTTTCCTGACTTTGCTCCGTCGAACGTTCTCGATATGGGAACCCAACACGGCAGCAACTTGATGGCCTACGCCAAAGAGTTTTCCCAGTTGGAGCTTTACGGCATCGATATCGCCGCGCCCGGTTTACGCTACGGCCATGCCAAGGCTGAGCAAGCGGGCGTGAAGATGCATCTTAGTCAGCAAAATGCGGAAGAAATAGATTTTCCCGATGCATCCTTTGACCTTGTCGTTTCAAGTTTCTTTTTTCATGAAATTGCGGTGCCGTCGACCAAAAGAATTTTGGCGGAAGCGTTTCGGGTTCTTAAGCCGGGCGGCATTATGGCCAATGTTGAATTGCCGCCCCATAAGGCCTGTGAGCCGTTTCTGAATTTCATGTACGATTGGGATACCAATCATAATAATGAGCCTAACTTTAGAAATTTCCGCTCTCAGGACTCAGCACAGTTGTCTGTAGAAGCCGGCTTTCCAGAACATTCCACGTTTGAACTCACCATTCCCGACGCCGCCACCTTTCCCGAAGCGCAATATGCAGATTTCCTGGATGGAAAAGTACCTGTGCCGCTGCATGGGCGCGGTGGATGGTTCATCTTCGGCGGCCGTAAAAGCGGAGCCAGCTGATTTTTCTCCAAATCATTATCCAACCCATGAACGCTCACGTCAGCATTTGACCTCTCTGCCTCAACCCCGCCTAATGTAAGGGTGAAAGAGAAAGGTAGTGGGTATGGCTGACGAAAAAGAACCCAAAAGCGTTGACAGGCGTGGATTCTTAAAGAGCGCCTCTGCTGTCAGTGCCGCCAGTGCGGCGGGCGCCATAGCTGTGTCAGAACCAGTAGCCGCACAATCGCCAGACCCCGCTCCGCAATCTTCTCTCGATAAAGCCCCGCTGGCTTCGCCAAGTGAGTCTCAACTCGCCCGGGAGTTTGATCCGTTAGAAGATTACCCAGAGGAAATTATTGACCGCTATTTCGTCGACCAGCCAGGGTCCGACTACATGGTCGATGTGATGCAGGCCATGGAGATCGATTACCTCGCCATCAATGCTGCTTCAAGCTATCGCGGCTTGCATGAGTCGGTGCTCAATTACGCCAACAATAAACAGCCGAAAATTCTCACCTGCCTGCATGAAGAGCAGGCGGTTGCGCTGTCTCACGGCTACTTCAAGGTTGCGGGCAAGCCGTTGGCTATGGCCTGCCACGGCACGGTCGGCATTCAGCATGCAGCCATGGCGGTCTACAACGCCTGGGCCGATAAGGTGCCGTTGATCATCATCGCCGGTGACCATAAAGACGCTGCAAGCCGGCGCTCGCCGGTGGAGTGGCTCCATTCGGCGCAGGATTCCGCCCGTCCCATTCGCGATTTTGTCAAATGGGACGATACCCCGGTTTCCCTCACACACTTTGCTGAGTCATTCGCCCGTGCCTATCGCATTGCCATGACCCCGCCCATGGGGCCGGTGGCTCTGGTGCTTGATGCGGAGTTGCAGGAAGCCAGTGCGGCGGGACAAAACCTTCCGCCGTTGCCAACCCTGCCAGTCATTCACCCGCCCCAAGGGGATAGCGGCGCGGTCGAAGCGGCGGCGGACCTGCTGGTCAATGCAGGTTCTCCCGTACTGCTGGCCGATCGCGCCATTCGTACGGAAGCAGGTTTAGCTCAGCTCATCGAACTTGCCGAACTTCTGCAGGCGCCCGTGATGGATAGGGGCGGGCGGATGAACTTCCCCAACACCCACTATTTGAACCACTCTTCGCGCGGCGGAGCGGCGGTCAGCGGCGCAGATTTGATTTTCGGTCTGGAATTGGGCGACGTGTGGGGCAGTGTCAACCGCATTCTCGATTTACCGCATCGTGAAGCGCAAGCCCGGGTCGGAGATGATGTGAAGGTGATCACGCTTGGCATCAACAGCAGCTTCATGAAATCTAATTACCAAGACTTTGGTCGCTACTACGAGCCGGATGTGCCCATCAGCGGAGATGTTGAAACCACCTTACCGGCGCTGATTGAAGCGGTGCGCCAGGCCATGTCCCGGTCCCGCCGCTCCGTCATCGCCCGCAGGGAAGACGGCCATCGCGAAGCATATAACGACGCCCGCCAGCGCGACCTCAACGCGGCCCGTTACGGCTGGGAGGCCAGCCCGGTTTCTACGGCGCGTATCTGCATGGAAGTTTGGGACAAAATAAAAGATGAGGATTGGGGCTTGGTGTCAGGCGTCGGCTTCTGGGGCAATTGGCCCCGCCGCCTGTGGGCCATGGATAAGACGCACCATTACATCGGCACCTCGGGCGCAGGCGGTTTGGGTTACGGCATTCCGGCGGCAGTCGGCGCGGCTCTGGCCCATCAGGAGCAAGGCCGCATTGCTGTGAACCTACAAAGCGACGGCGATATGCTCTATGCGCCCGGCGCATTGTGGACGGCAGCGCATCTGAACGTGCCGCTGCTGACGGTGATGCACAATAATCGCGCCTACCATCAGGAGATCATGCATGTGCAGCGGGTTGCTGCCCGGCGGCAGCGCGGAGTGGAAGGCAGCGCACGTATTGGCAATGTCTTTGATGATCCGCCGGTGGATTTTGCGGCCATGGCCAAGAGCTTCGGCATGTGGGCAAGTGGGCCTATAGATAACCCCTACGATGTGGGAACGGCCCTGGCTAAAGCCATGGACGTCATCGGCCAAGGTGAACCGGCTTTGCTTGACATTGTGGCGCAGGCGAGGTGATGAGGATTTACAAGATCTTCTCTATCCTCGCTTTGTTTGCTTTCGCGCCATTCGCTCATGCGCAATCAGACGGCCACACGTATTTGCAGTTCGGTTGTGATCAATGCCACGGCCGGGTCGGTCAGGGCAGTGGTGCCGGTTTACGCCTCGCGCCCGCCCCCCTGGAATTTGAAGATTTCGCGGATATTGTCCGCCGCCCTTACGGCGTTATGCCGGCCTATTCGCCTAAGGTGCTGAGTGATGAAAAATTAGGCCGTATCCATGCTTATCTCTCTGGTATTCCAGAACCACCGGCCCTTGACGCCATACCTCTGCTTCAGTTGGATTAACTGCACCGTTTCACCCAAAGAATACCGATGATTAAAAGACGCACCTTCCGGCCCAGTCGGAAGCCATGGTTGTGGCGGGGCGGAACTTCTGGAATCCAGTCGAGCCTTTTGTGGCCAATGGCTTCTATACAAACTCATTGATGGATGAAGGTGTCTCGGCCGTGCAGGCCAACTTCAAAGGCAACTACACGCGGCTGGTGGCACTGAAGAATAAGTACGATCCCACCAACGTCTTTCGCCTCAATGCCAACATCGCCCCGATGGTTTAAAGCCCCACTCTTCTTTCGATCCCTACGCCGTGTTCAATGGAATCGGACGGATGAAGAATGACAGCGTCACCTACTTCCAATCCGCCGGTCACTTCAGCTTCCATCGTGTTGCGCTCACCGAGCGTGATTTCTTTCAGCACCGCTGTGCCATCGTCATCGGCGAAGACGGCCCAGCTTTCGCCGGAGCGGAACAGGGCGCTGACCGGAATGGTTATTACGTTTTTACGGTCTTGAACAACAACGCGGGTTTCCACCCGATAGCCATGGCCGAGGCTCTGCCAGTCTGACTGGGGCGAGACAAAGTCGATGATGACGTTGACCCGTTGTTCCTCGATGCCCAGGGCTGAGACCTTAGTGTAACCGAAGGGTTCGACCAAACGCACACGGCCTTCGAGCGGCATGTCGCCGCCCCAATCATCAATGATCACCCGGTCACCCGGCTTAATTCTCACGGCGTCGGTAGAGAGCAGATCCACCTCGATTTCCAATTCAGTCGGATCGCCCAGTTCCATCAGTACTGTGCCGGTGGCGACGACGCCTTCGCTTTCCTGCAAGACGCGGAGCACACGCCCGGAGATGGGCGCACGCACGGGAATAAGATCATCGGAATCAGCGCTGACGGTTTCACTTTCCTGCGCTGTGATCAGCGTAGCCCGCGCGGTTTCCAAATCGGCGCGCACTTTACGCAAGCTAGCGACGGCTTCCGCGCGCTGGGCCTGGCCTGTGAGCAAAGACAACTGACGCTGCTCGAGAGTCGCTTGGGAAATGGTCCCGCGTTCTGCCAATGGAACAGCCCGGTTTAATTCCGCCTGGGCGAAATCTAGTTGCGCCTGGGCACGGGATTGCTCTGCATTTCCTAATCCCACAGCGGCTTCGGCAGCGCGTACAATCGCCTCAGCCTCCGAGCGGCTGCGCACATCCAGCATGGCGGGGTCAGAGGGTTCAAACATGGCCAGCACGGTTTCGCTGGCAATGACCGGGTCGCCGGCTTCGATATCGATACGGCGCACCCGCCCGGCCACTGGCGCGGATACGGCGTAAACGTCTTTCAACCGTGTTTGCCCTTCGTCGTCGATGGTGACGAGGAGATCGCTTCGCTTTACTTGTGCCACATCCACGCCGATGGACTGCTGTTGTAGGGATAGGATCACCAACACAATGATGGCGAGGATGATTGAACCGATAACAAGGGTACGACGAGAAAAGGGCAGTGACATGTTCAAACTTCTCTAACTATTTTAACTACTCACGGGTCTTCAAGGCTGTGACAAGATCAAGGTCATAGACGCGGCGCCGCGTGATCAGGCCGCAGACGATGGCAGATATGCTGACCACCACGACGGACCAGCCGTAGGTGGCATTCTCGATTACGAATGGAAAATTATAGAGATCGGTCGACAGCATGGGAGACATAGATAAAGCCATGCCGTATCCGAGCAGGCATCCAACCGGAAGAGAGATCAATGTTAAGATACCCAACTCACCGAGGAGAATGTAGGTGACCTCTTCTCTGGTGAAACCAAGCACCCGCAAACTGGCTAACGCTCGCGCCCGTTCCGATAGTGCAATTCGCGCGGCGTTATAGGCAACGCCAAAGGCGATCAGGCTGGCCAACGCCACATAGAACCCGATCATCACATTCATGGTGTTATCCATGGTATTGCGAAAGCTATCGAGCGCTGCGGTTTGTTGCACAATTCCCGCGACCGCCGGGGTGTCTTTTAAAGTGGTGTACAGTTCGTCGGCGTAGCGGCTGTCGACCAGCACATGCACCGAAGACACCGTCGGCCCCTCCTTCATCAGCCGGTTCAAGGCATCGAGCCGCATGTAGGCTTGAAAGCCGAGATACTCCTCGACAATGCGCACAATGGGCACTTCGACAACGGGGCGGCGCTCTTGCATAACTTCTACAGTGACGGTGTCACCGAGTTTTAGGTTTAGATCTTTAGCGATGTATTTTGACAGCGCCATACCGCCTGGCGGTGGTTCGATCAGCTTTTGTTCACTGTCGAGCAGTCTATTGAGATCAGCGCCTGAGACAATGCCCTGAATAGCCTTTCGGTCGCTGAGGTGACCATTGCGCAAGCGTACGGCAACGCTACGCACAGGTTGGGTCGTAATAACGCCTGGCAGGTGTTGAATTTCCTGCTCAACCGTAGCCGGACGAGGCTCGACAAACGTGAGGGTTAAGGTCTGGCGTTCGGCCTGGAAAAAATAGACCTGAATAACTTTCTCGACGGAATCCAAGAAGAATAACGACATGATCATCAAGGCAACGGAGAACGCCACGCCGATAATGGTTAAGCCAGAGCGGATAGGAAACCGGCTGACATGGCGAAAGATCATCCGCGTTGGCTGACTAATTTCGAATTTGGAGAACAACGCTGCCAATCCGCTTTGCTCATAAGATGTCGGCACCGGTGGGGCCATTGCAACGGCAGGGGACAAGCCTACGGCCTGGCGGACGGCGCCCAAGCCACCGAGCAGTCCGGCACCAAGGCTAATGGCAGCCGCTGTGGCGAAGACAGCCGGGTCAACGCCAAAGTCACGCAGGGTAAATTTGAAGTATGTCTTGTACATGGTGATCATGCTGTCACCCATCCACAGGCCCAGTAGCATGCCCAGACTAAGACCGACCCCGACGAGAATTAAAACCAGTTTGAGATAAATCCAACCGACTTCTACATCGGTGTATCCGAAGGCTTTGAATATACCGATTTGTTCTCGTTCCGTTGTGACGATACGTGTAACCACAACATTAAGCAGAAAGACCGCGACAAGTAAAAAGACGGGCGGAAAAATAGCACCGCTGGTGCGTAGCTGGTCCAACTCGTTGGAGAGAAAGAAGTGAGAGAGTTGGTCTTCCCGCGCATAAGAGCCGCTCCCTCCATAGGGTTTGATCAAGACATCGAGCCGGCGCAGTACTTCTTCCGTCTGTGCCCCGCGTTGGAGAGACATGGAGACATCATTAAACGCGCCATCCAAATTGAAAGCAGCGGCAAGGGCCTTACGGCTCATCCATATAGCGCCAAAGCGTTTATCGTCGGGCATTAGTGCACCAGGACCGAGCGCGTAGATGTACTCGGGGGTTAGTCCGAGGCCGACAATTTCTAGACTGCGCTTCTTGCCATTGATGATCGCCTTAAAGGTATCACCGAGACTCAAGCTGTGAGCTTTAGCAAACGGGTCGGTGATCGCGACCTCATTCGGTCTCTGTGTAGACGGATAGCGGCCAGACATTAGAACTACGTTATTAAGCAGAGGCGTTCCTCGTTCCGGAAGGGAAATTAGACGTCCTGTCGCGGGTTCATTCATACCGGGAATATCAAGGTTCACTACAGCTGTAATGCGTGTTTCTGCTGTGGCGACACCAGGAATCTGTTCGATCTCTTGCAGCAAACTGTCGGGCGCGCGTTTCATCACTGCAAAAACGTCGGCAAAACGCGTGCGGTTGTAAAACGCATCTTTACTTTCGTCGAGTGCGGCCACAGTACCGAACGACGCGATCATCAACGAAATGCCGCAGGCAACAACGGCGGATATGGCAAGCCCCTGCCCTTTGATTCGCCACAAATCACGGAAGAGTTTTTTATTGAGGGGGTCGATGCGGATTACCATGTTAGCTCCTCCGGCGGCTTTTTCACCGGATTCTTTTCAACGCTTATAATCTGTCCATCGGCAAAGCGGATCACCCGCTCGGACATGTCCTTGATGCCGGCGTTGTGGGTGATGAGCGCGGTAGTTGTCCCTAGCTCCCGGTTAGCACGCTCTAAAGCTTGCAACACGACAATGCCGGTCTTGCTGTCTAGAGCCCCAGTTGGTTCATCGCATAACAATACGTCAGGCCGTTTGGCAATAGCGCGGGCGATAGCCACCCGCTGTTGCTCACCACCTGACAATTGTGATGGAAAATGACCGAGCCGGTGCTCAAGACCGACTATCTCCAACGCTTCGTCGGGCTGCATAGGATCGTCTGCAATTTCAGTAACCAAGCCCACGTTTTCGCGCGCAGTCAAACTGGGAATGAGATTGTAAAATTGAAACACGAAACCAACGTGATCGCGCCGATACGTTGTCAATTCACTTTGCGTCGCCGCCGTTATTTCCATGTCTTTAAAAAACAAGGTACCTGCCGTGGGCAGGTCAAGGCCGCCAAGAATATTGAGGAGTGTTGATTTGCCACTGCCGGACGGACCAAGAAGAACAACCAACTCCCCTTCGTACAGAGTTAAATCGACCCCGCGCAGCGCCTCGACGCGGAGGTCGCCGGTTTTGTATATTTTGGTGATCCCTTCAGCCCGGAAGGTCTCACGCACGCGAGTTTCGCTTTGCGCACCATCAGGCATGATGTGAAAATATCCTTTGCGTTATCGTTTACGAAAGTGAATTAGTGAGATTTGATTCTAATGAAAAGCGTTCGAAACTTCTCCAATGATTTGATCAAGAACAGGACTTAATTGAATAATCGCGGTAAAAGCAGCTTCAAATAATTTGGGATCAACAGGGGCGTGAAGAATAGAGCTGACACCCCCCAATGATGGTGTGGTAGCTGTACTCTGGCTGATCTCGATATTTGTCGAGCATCTCTAAGTGATGCTTTGTGTTCTCGCTAACATTTCCAGCGACTGGGCGTGCCATGTAATTTTAAATCGCTGTCTATGTGTCTACACGCATTAGAAAATAATTAGTTTTTATTCGAAATAGTATAGCGAGGACGCGTTGAGAAACCCTTTATAATTGCATTGCAATATAAATACAGGAAAATGAGGATGTGCATCATCTATTATAACGGCATTATGCCAAAGTATTGCTTCTAAAACTGTTAAGTGTGCATGGGAGGTTTACAAATCCGGTGCGAGCGCAACTGCGTATCTAATGTAATATTAATGAAATTACAGGGTCAGGATAGTGCGTGAGCGACGCAGAACGTAAACCGTTAAAAGGGCAGGGTGCGCCAGGTCGCAAAAGAGGACGGGGAAAGGATCTGACAGGAGGCTCCGTTCGCCGTCATATTTTGGGTCTTACCGGGTTCATGGCAATCGGTTCGCTCGCCTCCATGACCTTTCAGGTTGTTGACACGTACTTCGTGGCCCAACTCGGCACTGAAGCGCTTGCCGCAATGGCGTTTACGTTTCCCGTGGTCATGATCTTACACGCCATCTCTATTGGCTTGGGGACCGGTGTGACGTCAGTGGTGTCGCGGGTTGTGGGCGGCGGCGGCGGATCGGAATCCCGCGGCCTTGCGACCGATAGCCTGCTGCTTGGAATTCTAACAACAGCGGCATTCAGCGTCGTCGGTTTGATGACCATTGACCCATTGTTTTCACTGCTTGGTGCTGATGCGGGCGTTATGCCGCTGATTCATGACTATATGGAAATATGGTACCTCGGTATTGTTTTCATGGTCGTCCCATTGATTGGCAATTCCGTTATCCGCGCACACGGCAACGCAAAATTCCCTAGCATGATTATGTCTTTGGGGGCCGTTCTGAACATCGTTCTAGATCCAATATTGATATTCGGATTGTTTGGCGCGCCGCGGCTCGAGCTACAGGGTGCTGCGCTCGCCACCGTGACGGCTCGCTTCATCACGTTCGCGGCAGCTCTGTGGGTGCTGCACTACCGCATGAGTGCTTTGTCTTATGAGTGGCCAACCGTGGCACGCGTCGCAGCCAACTGGCGGAAAATTCTACATATTGGTTTGCCGTCGACTGGCACTCAGCTGATTGGGCCTGTCTCCATGGGTGTTTTAACAGCGCTCATAGCGTCATTTGGATCTGTCGCCGTAGCTGCTTATGGCGTGGCAACGCGGGTAGAAATGCTTTCTCTCATTATCGTCATGGCAATATCGATTTCCATGGGCCCCTTTGTCGGCCAGAACGCTGGGGCAGGGCGCATCGACCGTGTACGGCTTGCGCTACGGTTCAGTTTGCAGGTGTGCTTCGTTTACGGAGTACTGATGGCTGTCTTGCTGGCGATGTTTGGACCGGCGGTCGCTGGATTATTTAGTGATGAAAGTGATGTGGTGCGCATGGCCGCGTTTTATCTCTTGGTCGTACCCATCAGTTATCCCGTCATGTCGGTGATCGGGATCAGCTCGCAAACCTTCAATTCACTTGCCAAACCTATCCCAGCCATGGTGATTGGTGCTGGAAAATCACTCGTCATCCAGGTCCCGTTTGCTTATGCGGGCGCTGCAATTGGCGGTGTTGAGGGTGTTTTTGTATCCATGGCCGCATCAACTTTTGTCATGGCGGCGGTGGCTTATGTTTGGATACGGCGGACGATCGCCGACGAAGAAAGAGTAGCAGATACCCTCGTAGAGCCCGCCGCCACACCTGCGGAATAGGGCAAAACGTTTCCCCGCGCTAGTTCTGTCCTGTTGCGATGCCCCTGATATTGGCCACACCTTGCCGGGTGTCCGTCATGAGAAACTCGCCTTTGCTGATGGGGCTGGCTGACCTGGGATTTGGGTAGCGATCGATCCAGGCATTCATATTCACAGTAAGTCCGCAGAGCACAACACCAATTGTGGTATGGTAGTCGGGAATGAGTTTCTTGGCCTCTTCAAACCGCTGGGCCGACAAATTGTCCCGCAAGTCTTGGGGTTGGGTGTCGAAGTCTTGAAATAGACGAGACATGTCATCAGCTTTTCGATCTTGCCAATGTGATCCACCAGATTGGCGTCTTGCTGGGCCTGGTAGTTCTTTTTCATTTTGTTCATGTAGTCGACGAAGCTTGCGGGCTATGGCTCCAGGCAGTCCAGGCAGTCCAGGCAATTGAGGTAAAAATAAAGAGACAGGAAAATATAGCGATAATCTTCCAAAAAAGCCGGGGGTTTGATCATCTTGGTGATGGTGATCTAGTAGGGTAGAGCCTTAAAAAGGACGCCAAATTTACCGCCCGATGCAACGTAGCCGCGTTAACGGGCCAAGGGGCGTGAGTAGTGTCTGGATAGCCCCATTTACCTGCACTAACTCAATGGCTTATCAAAGGGTGAATAAACGTATGGATCTGGGACAACGCATTGGAAACGAGGGTCAAAACACAGATTTGGGTTAAAGCCTTCATACGCCGGGCGGAAGTGGATGGGTTTGCTTCCGTTTTGCTCTCCCGTGGCGATGCCGATGCTGGGGCAGTGCTTATAAAGGTCAACCGGTTTGAGCTCGGCTGCGTGGTCTATACCCAGGTCCGCGACGAAAAAGGAAACCCCGCCTGGATGACTGGGACAGGTCGAGAACCCGTGCTGGAGGCAGACGCCGACGCTTATATCGAACGGCAAAGGCAATATGACGCCGATCTCTGGGTCGTTGAACTAGAAGACCCTAAAAGTGGCTACAGCTTGGATGCCATTATTTTAGACGCTTAAGCGTTGGTCCCAAGCCCACACAATCTTGCCCCGATGATCTAGTCATTCACGATGCCAAAGCCATATTCGGTATAGATGATTTCTGAGGCTGGCTCTTTCAGAGTATTGAAAAACTCTACGACTTCGGGCCGATTCCGGCCTGCGACCACGGCGGCGGTGTAGAGGATCGGATCGTGCACGTCCGCCGGAACGATGGCTGCAACTTGAACCGAGGTGCTCAGGGCAAGGTCGGTGGCGTACACCACACCAAGTGGGGCTTCTCCCCGTTCTACTAATGCAAGGACCGCACGCACATTGACCTGACGCGCAAGATGATCGCGTACCGTAGGCCAAAGCCCGAGAGCCTCGATGGCCTGCTTGGCATATTGTCCAGCTGGCACATGTGAAGGGTCACCGATGGCCAGTCGGCCTCCGCGCAATCTATTTAGCACGGCGATAGGTTTCGTGAGGTCCAGGAGGCTGTTGTTTGGGTCGCCAGCGGGGCTGACGATGACTAACCGATTGCGGAGCAATTGGCGGGTCAAACGGGCGTTCAAGTGTCTTTCGCGTGCCAGCCGAGCAATCCACTGAGTTGCCGCCGCAATATATATGTCGGCTGGTGCTCCCTTAATAATTTGGCGCGCTAAAGTACCGGAACTTCCAGTGGATACCCGGGTAACTATCCCGGTTCTGCGACTAAAGTTATTGGCGATTTCTGTAACCGCCGGGCCCAAACTTGCGGCCGACAGCACCAAGATGTTTTCCGCACCGGCTGACGGTGTTGGAGAAAAAACCAACAACACCAGAGTGATAGCAAGAGATCGGATACGCCCACAGATATTAGGCGTCGGTTGATACCGCTTTCGGCTTGTATTTTTATGAGCCACGGGCGCTATCTCCCTCCTGGACAGCGGTGGTCCCGGTGGGTATGGTCCGTGCCCTTTCAGGACAATGTAACCCGCAGATTTGCGCGCTTTTGAGGTGTTCTATGTCAGTCGTTTGGACGGACGATCGAATTGCAAAACTAAAAAAACTTTGGTCAGAAGGTTTGACCACGGGCGAAATTGGTAAGCGCCTCGGTGTGTCTAAAAACGCCGTCGTGGGTAAAGCACACCGGCTGGCATTAAAGAGCCGCCCGTCGCCTATACGCCGCGCTGGTGTTAAGCCGGAACCCAAAGAAGAAACACGTGTGTACACCTTAGCCGACCTCAATAGCCAAACCTGCAGATGGCCGCATGGTGACCCAAAAGAGGACAACTTTCATTTTTGCGGTAACCCAATTTTGCATGGCAAGCCTTATTGTTTGGATCATTGCGCGGCTGCTTATGTAGGGTCCAACAAAAACCGCAGTGAAAATTCTTCCTGACGCATACCGTTCGTTTATATGATGCGCTAGCACGCGTCCGGTCGAGGCACTTATAACTGATATTTGTAAATGTATGGCGGTGTTAAGCGAAACAGGCTGCCGGCAGGAGCAGTATGCTATTGTTGGTTTCCGACAGTTATTGTCAGTCTCCGCTTTTTTTATACTATCGGATGGGCGCTTTAGGTGTGGGTGGAACTCTTTAAATTATCGTCATGCGCGTCGAAAAAGTGTGCTACTTTCTCATTTCAATGGTGTGCTGATACGATAAAACCGGCGCCTAGTTCGATTGTTTCCCTTAAAGATTGGAATTTTATAAGGTCGAAACCCTTTTGTGCTTTGTGTTTAGGTTTTAACCTCAACGCGCTACAAGAAATCAGCGGTTTCCAAGGGGGTATGAAATCGCTCTCTTGAGAGCATCTTACGTGGAAAAAAACAGAATGACGCTGGCGGTAAAGTTTTGGGGGGTTCGCGGTAGTATCGCCTGTCCATCATCACAGCATGTGGTTTATGGCGGCAATACAAGTTGCCTCGAAGTCTTCGCGGGAGATAAGCGCATTATTCTGGATGCCGGTACGGGCATTCGGGAGCTCGGTTACGAGTTCATCCGAGATGGCGTCAAAGACGGTCATATCCTGCTGAGCCATGCCCATTGGGACCACATCAACGGATTTCCGTTCTTCGGCCCTGCGTTCAATGCGAATAGCCATTTTTCAATTCATGCCGGGCATTTATCTGATCTAGGTGGCATTGAAAATGTGCTGGCCAATCAGATGGCCAATCCGACGTTTCCGGTGCCGCTGGAAGCTATGCAGGCTGAACTTGATTTTGTTGATTTTCACGCCGGTGAAGCTTGGGAGCTATATCCGGGCGTCAAATTGATTACTCAGCCACTGAATCATCCGAACGGTGCAACTGGTTATCGTATTGAGCATGGTGGCAAATCGTTGTGTTACGTCACTGACACGGAGCACATTGTTGGTACGCCTGACCAAACGGTTCTATCTCTCATCGAAGGCGCGGACTTAGTCATTTATGATTCAATGTACACTGACGAAGAATTTCCCGCCAAAATTGGTTGGGGACATTCCACCTGGGAAGAGGGCATTCGGCTGTGCAAGTTGGCTGGCGTCAAACAACTCGCGATCTTCCATCACGCCCCTGAACACAATGATGATTTCATGGGCGACGTCGAACACAAGGCGCGTGAAATGTGGGGCGGGGCACTGGTTGCACGCGAGCGTATGATCCTTACGGCGGGGCAATAGAGGTTTAAGTCTAAATTCCACTTTCAAACCTGCTTAGTTTCTAGCGCTCTCTAAAGGCCTCGTGCTTTAGTTTTAGAACTGGCTTTATGAGATAATCCATAACCGATTTTGTGCCGGTATGGATGTCGACTGTTGCCCCCATTCCTGGCGAGATGAGGTTGCCATCTTGCTCTTCCCCGAGCCAGGGCTGTGCCGTCTTGATAACCACTTTGAAGTAAGGGGGTGCGTTTTCAGGTATTGTTGAATCAGGCGCCACGGAAATAACTTCACCGTCAATTCCGCCATAACGCACAAAGTCGTATGTATCGATTTTTACTGTGGCCGATTGCCCTGCCTTTACAAATCCTCGATCCATCGGATTAAGGCGGACTTCGACCACCAGGGTGTCTTCAGACGGAACGATATCAAGAATAGGTTCACCAGGCCTGATAACACCGCCGATTGTAGTATAGCGCATATTTTTTACGACCCCTTTGATAGGGCTTAGAATGAGCGTGCGGGTTTGCTGATCTCTCGCCATAGACAACAACTCTCGCGTTCTCGCCATACTGAGTTCCGTATCACTAAGTTGTTCACGTGCCTCACGGGCAAAACGCAGGCCCAGTTCGAGTACTCTTTCACGTGCTTCTTCAAGTGCTGCGCGGGTGCGAGGCAAAGTTTCTCTAAGAGTTGATATTTCTCCTTCGAAACTTTCCACTTCACTCTGAATCTGCAGATGGTCCATCGGCGATTGTAGTTTGTCGGTGAGAAGGTCGGCTGACATACGCAACCGTTCCTTTGCCAGGCCTACATTCGTTTGCACCGCATTCAAGCGAGCCTCGACTTCGCGCACGTCTTGTATCCGTTGAGTTACTTGGCCCTCGAGGACAGCACGCGTACTGGTCAGTTCTCGTTTCCGCGCCTCATAGGCCTGCCGCTCCGCGTTGGCAATGCCTTCAATACCCAGCGGAAGGTTTGTGGGAAGTGCCAGTGCAGAATCATTGGCTTCGGCTTTCAGACGGGCCTTTTGGAGCGTTAACCCATCAAGCCGCACCTGAAGCTCTTCCATATTTGTTACAGTTCCTGCTAGGTCTAACTGTACCAGCGCCGTTCCTTCGCGCACCGTGTCACCTTCAACAACAAGAATCTCATCGATAATTCCACCTTCAAGATGCTGTACAGTTTTGACCCGGCCTTGCGGAACCACTTCACCTGGCGCGATAGCGACTTCGTCTAAGTTGGCAAATCCAGCCCATAGAACGAATAGACCCAAAAGTGACATTATGCCGTAGGTAACCAGCCTCCATCCAGGGGCAGTGTGCTGATCGAGAAGGTCGTCAAGCTGATTCAATGATGTCTCCCGAATTTAATTGCATTGCTACTGGGGCGCATCGGTTTTCGGCGTCTCGGGTCTTGGTTGGCCTCCCACTTTCTTGACCTGCAATGGAACCGGATTTTGTGTTGAACCTGTACGCTCGTTCTGTTGTTGCGCAAGGGCTTCCATAACTTTGCGTGTTGGTCCCGCCGCTTTGATTCTGCCGTGATCCATGATGATTACATTGTTGCAGCACTGCAGTAGAACGGGGCTATGAGTCACAATAATAACTGTGTGGCTTTTACCCAAGTCCTTCAAAGTCTGACGAAGATTTTCCTCAGCATCCTTATCTAGGCTTCCTGAAGGTTCGTCGAGCACTATCACCGGCGGGTCTCCGATCAGCGCGCGCGCGATGCCTATGCGCTGTCGCATGCCGCCTGAAAGTAGGGACCCCGCTTCACCGACTTGCGTGCCATATCCGTCTGGCAGGTCAACCAGCATTTGGTGTGCTAGTGCAAGTGTAGAGGCGCGAACGATCTCAGAGTCTTCAGCGTCTGGGTGAGTTTGAATAATGTTGTCTCTCACGGATCCATTGAACAGCACACATTCTTGCGGGGCATAGCCGATCCAACGGGATAGGTCTCGGCGGGAAAATTGTTTGATATCAGCGCCATCAATAAGAATTCTTCCGCTAACGGGCGCATACAGGCCAAGCAAGAGTTTTAGCAGTGTTGTTTTGCCGCTGCCATTGGCACCCATAATTGCCGTCACACCGCCGGGAGCAATGTCGAGCTTAATCGTGTCCACAACGGCGGGGCTATTTTCTCTGTATCTGAAAGTGGTTTCCTCGAATGTGAGGCGTCCTTCTGGACGGGTTAAGGCAATTGCGCTTTCTTTTAGGTCGTCTTGTTCAGCGAAAAGATCACCGAGGCGGTCTGCCGATTGGCCAAAGGAAACGAAACTGCGCCATGCCCCGACCAACTGGTTGAGGGGGCCAAGGAGTCGGCCACTCAACATGTTGGCGGCAATCAATCCGCCTATCGTCAGTTCTTGATTCATAATAGCGACGGCGCCAACGGTGGTCATTGCCACGGTTGCAAACATGGTTAGGCCATGGCCGGCATTCACGAAGGAGTCCGTCTTAGTACCACGAACCATGGACTGTTTGATGGCCTCGGCCTGACTGCCTTCCCAGGCCGGCCGCAAGTGATCTCCCATAGCGAGCGCTTTGATGGTGCTGCGGCCCATAATCATTTCCGCAATTAAACCGTCACGGCTGATGATCTTTGCTTTCTCTTCCTCGGCAGCAGCGGCGACGACTTTGCCCGATCGCCACGCCAAGGCCAGAAAGATAAAGAAGACGATGACCAAGACCCAGGCCACAGGCCAGGCGATCAAAAAGACAACGGTCAGAAATAGAATCGCAAATGGAAGATCCGATACAAGAATTGCTGAGGCCCCCGACAGCGTATTGCGGATCGCCTCGATATCACGAAACAACAGCTGCCAGTATGACGCAGGCCGGCTTTCCAGTCCGCGCAAAGGCAATGTCATGATCTTTTCGAAGAGTTGGCGTCCAACAGCAACATCGAGCTGTAAAGCGACGTTTTGCATCACTTTGGCCCGGGTCTGCCTTAGAACAAAGTCAAAGGTGATGACAATAACCATCCCGATGACCAACCCCTGCAGCGTGGTTATGCCCGCATGGAAAACAACACGGTCGTAGACTTGAAGGACAAAGACCGGCACAGCGACGGCAAGTAAGTTAACGAACAGGGATACCGTCAGAACTTCTTTAAAGAGCGGCCGCAAAGGCTCAAGGAAAAATCTAAGCCAAGTCCGTTTGATGCTGCCAAGAAACGGGGCCGATGATGTGGAATCTTTAGACATGCCTAATTTTTATACCTTTTTGGCTATGAAGGGTAGGTTTGCAGAGACGGCTGAAAAACCAATCAATTCCAGTATTATTGGGAAATACCTGTCCTGCCTGTATAGAATTGGCTAGTCTCGCGGCCACACATAAGTTCCGCGCCTAGGGGGATCTGAGTGCGCGACGATATGGTTACATCGCAGACAGAAGAATCTGACTCAACCTCAAGACCTCTAATGTGGAGGCGTGCTGGGGCAGCTTTGGCATGGATGGATTTGAAGCGCTTCATCTCTATTCGCTGGTGGCTGCGCTGGTGCAAGCGGTCTCTTATTCAATCCGGGCGGCTGACGACAATATTGGCTTTGCTGGGACTTGTTTTTGTTCGTATTGAGGACCCTGATTTGCTCCGGCTGATCCGATCAAAGACATTTGATACCTATCAGCAAATTAAGCCGCGACCATACCTTGGTACTGAAAGTCCGGTGGTAATTGTCGATTTGGATGAGCATACTCTAGAAGAAATTGGGCAATGGCCATGGCCACGGAACCAAGTTGCTGATCTCATCGACCGCCTTACAAACTTGGGCGCAAAAGTAATTGCTTTTGACATTGTTTTTGCAGAGCCTGACCGCACTTCGATTTCGATGCTGGTGGATGAAATTCCAGGCCTTACTCCTGATGCGGTTGAGACCATCAAACAGATTCCGACGAATGATGCAGTAATGGCGGCCGCGATTAAGGAAAGCGGCCGGGTTGTTCTGGGGCATACGCCGCTAAATGTAGAGCGCACACACGCCGGATATACAAAGACATCCATACGAGGCTTTAGTGGCGCTGACCCGACGCCGTTTTTAGAACGTCATCGATTCATATTGCGTAATGTTGAAGAGCTGGATCGTGCGGCAGCGGGACGAGGGGTCTTTTCCGTCGCGAGCGATCGGCTCGATGGAATCGTGCGTCGCGTTTCAATGATGGTGACTGACTCAGAAGGTATTTTTCCGTCTCTTTCGCTGGAAGCGATCCGTATTTTCAAAAATGGTAGAACGGTCATCGCTAAAACCAACGAAGGTGGCAGCGTAGAATCCATCAATCTTCAAATACTTAGGCCGGTTAGAGAAAACATTGAGATATCGACAGACGCCTTTTCTCGCATCTGGGTCTATTACGCGCCACATTCCGAATATCTGAGTCAGTACGTCTCGGCTGCTGATGTAATGCTCGACCGCGTCGATCCGAATAGGATTAAAGACAAAATCGTTTTTGTTGGCACATCGTCTCAGGGTCTTTTTGACGTTCAAGCGACCCCCTTGGATCCCGCTTTGCCCGGGGTCGAAGTGCACGCAAATATTGTTGAGAATATTCTCACCAATACGCAATTAACCCGGCCGCTAGAGGCAGACACTCTTGAGGTCCTTGCAGCGATTGTGATCGGAATCATTATGATCGTTGTGACGCCACTTCTTGGTGCGCGCATATCCATGTATTTTTTCTTGGGGGGCACTGCGTTCATGATTTGGTTTTCATGGGACGCTTATTCCACGCGGCTAGAACTTTATGACCCTGGCTTTCCGGTCATCGTCGCTGTCTTGTTTTACGGCTTTTTAACCTACGCAGCATTCATTCGGGAGGAAGCGCAACGGAAACAAGTACGCTCCGCATTCGGTCAATATCTGTCGCCTGACCTTGTCAAAAAACTGGCTGACGACCCCGACCAGCTCGCACTTGGCGGTGAAATGCGTGAGATGACTTTCATGTTTTGCGATATTCGTGGCTTCACGTCGATCTCAGAACTGTTCGACGCTGAGGGTCTGACACGCCTTATCAACCGCTTCCTTACTCCAATGACAAACTTGATCCTTAGTCAGAGTGGCACCATCGATAAGTATATGGGTGACTGCATCATGGCGTTTTGGAATGCGCCATTGATTGACGAAGACCATGCCCGGGATGCTTGCTTCTCTGCGCTGCTGATGATCGATGCCTTAGATGAACTTAACGCTGAATTGGAGCGTGAAGCGATAGAAGAAGAGCGTGAGCACAGGCCAATTCGCATCGGCATTGGTTTGAACTCTGGCGAGGCCTGTGTCGGTAACATGGGGTCTGAGCAGCGCTTCGACTATTCCGTGCTCGGCGATAACGTTAACCTAGCGTCGCGCTTAGAGGGGCAGTCAAAAACCTACGGCGTGACCATTGTAATTGGTGACAACACTGTTCGACTTGCTCCTGATTATGCCGAGGTTGAGCTTGATCTCATCAAGGTGAAGGGAAAAACAGAAGCCGTCCGTATTCATACTCTCTTAGGTGACCCGTCGCTCGCGCAAGATGCTGATTTTAAAACTCTCAAAGAGATTCACACCCGCGCGCTCATAACATATCGAAGTCAGAACTGGACTGGTTCCTTGAGAGCTATGAATGAGGCGCGTGCCAAAATTGAAACCATGAAAGGGAAGGGGCTGGTTCACGAACTAGCCGGTTTCTACAGCTTGTATGAAGAGCGCATTGCAGAATACAAAGCCGCCCCCCCCTCAGAAGATTGGGACGGCGTATTCGTTGCAACAAGTAAGTAGATAAATAGAAATGCCGTTCTAACGGGACTGCTTAGCAATTAATAGAAATAGAACATGTGAGGTATGTATTGCACTACGCTGTAACACATATCTATACCACACAGCCCTATAGTATCTCTTAATTACAGATACCTAGGGGTATGGCTCCGGCGGTAGGATTCGAACCTACAACCCTTCGGTTAACAGCCGAATGCTCTGCCGTTGAGCTACGCCGGACCAATACTTGGAGGCCGAGGCCGGAATCGAACCGACGTAAACGGATTTGCAGTCCGCTGCATCACCACTCTGCCACTCGGCCCGAGACTAGCATCACTGCCGCCCCAATCGAGGCCTAAATGACCACGAAGCGGCGTGTTATAGAAGCGCAGACTCAAGGGGTCAAGCATCCCCATCAAGCCGTTGGCCCGTTTATATACCGCTAATTGCCGCGCGTCATGACCCCGTGTCGAGATTGAGTTGGGTACACGGTTTGTTTATAAGCGCGATATACAACATCGTATTGAGTCTCGATATACCTGGCGGAATAAAAAGGGAGCCCTCCCATGGATTTCGAACTTGCCCGACGTAACATGGTGGTCAGCCAAGTCCAGACCAATGAAGTCACAGATCCGTTGGTCATTGAGGCTATTGGTCTCGTACCACGTGAGAGGTTTTTGCCTGCCGCCAGACAAGCTCAAGCCTACGTAGACGAAGACGTGTTGGTGGCCGACGGCCGTTGGCTTATGGAGCCGATGGTGGCCGCCAAACTTCTGCAGCTCGCCGACGTGCAAAGGTCCGATCATGCGTTGGTGCTGCCATGCGGGTCAGGCTACATGGCTGCCGTCTTGCACCATATGGCAGGCTCGGTCGTTACGGTGGAACGCGACGGTCCAGTCCGTGATAACGCGACGAAGGTTCTGGCAGACCTTAGCGCAGATACGGTGGCCATTGTTTCCGGGCAGGTAACCCATGGATGTCCGGGGCAGGCGCCCTTCGATATCATCGTTTTTGATGGGGCGGTGGCCGAGATTCCGCAGGTCATACTGGAACAGTTGGCTGAAGGCGGCAGATGCGTCGCCATGGTCCAGAATGGGCCGATCGGCAGGGCCACCGTTGTGCAACGCACAGGTCCCGCCTTTGGCCGGCGTGCGGAATTTGACGCCAGTATACCATCTCTTTCAGAGTTCGCCGCTAAACCAGCATTCTCTTTTTAGGGTCGCCAACCGTCGTAATATAGATCCGAAGCCGCGCAGATAGCGTATAAATCTAGATGGTCTATATGATTGATAATAGGGCCATTTTCGGTTGGAGCTATTCGATTTTGGTTACCCTTCGTTACACTTTTTGCGGTGGTATTCGGCAGTAGCTTCCGTTAGGTAAACGTCGCAGAAAACCACTCATGCGTTGAAGTTGAGGTCAGGCCCAATGAAATCTTTGCAATACCTGTTAGCGGGAGCGGCGTTGGCTAGTGTTTTGGCCGCCGGAACACCAGCATCGGCTGAAACCCTCACAGAGGCACTCGGCCTGGCCTACATGAATAACCCTGGTCTGCAGGCTGCGCGCGCGCAATTGCGGGCGACTGATGAATCTGTGCCCCAGGCTCTTTCGGGTTGGCGGCCTCGGGTTTCGGTATCCGGCGATATGACGCGCACACGCAATGAAACGGTCATTGGAAGCACTATCAGTAGTGGCGCTCTCTTTGGTGGCGGCACGACGTTGCGCACATCTCAACAAGCGGGGCTTTCAGTCTCTCAACCATTGTTTAAAGGGTTTCGCACCCAATCTGCTACAGCGCAGGCAAAAGCCAGTGTCAAAGCCCAGAGGGCGCGCTTGCTATCGTCGGAACAGCAGGTTCTCACCGACGCCGCCACAGCTTATTTCGACGTTTTGCGTGATACCGCGGTCGTCGAGCTTAGAACGAATAATGTGCAAGTTCTGACCCGCCAGTTGGAAGCGACACAGGATCGTTTCCGGGTTGGTGAAATTACCCGGACCGATGTCGCGCAAGCTGAAGCGCGCCTCGCGGCGTCAGTGTCCGCACGCATTTTAGCGGAAGGTAATTTGCAGCGGTCCCGCGCAGCCTATGTAAATTCCGTCGGCAAACAGCCCGAAAACCTTGTGACACCAGAGCCCGTTGGTGTGTTACCCAGTTCTGTAGATGCTGCTGTGATTACCGCCTCGGAAAAAAACCCGAACCTGGTTGCGGCGGGCTATGCCGCTGACGCAGCACAGGAAAATATCAAGTTTGTACGCGGCGAATTGCTACCGTCCTTAAGCCTCGAGGGGCAGGCGAGTAAAGGCTGGGACACGGTCGCGGATCAATCGAGAGCGGAACGGTTATCGGGGCGTTTAACACTGTCAGTGCCGCTTTACTCGGGTGGGGTGACGTATTCCCGCCTCCGACAGGCTAAGCATACGGCAGGGCAACGCCGTCTCGAGGTTGATCAGGCCCGGCTTGATGCGAGAGAAGCGGCAACCTCAGCGTGGGAAATTTATCAGTCCGCCGGGGCCAGTATCGCCTCCCTTGAAATCCAGATTGTTGCCTCTGAAATCGCTTTAGAGGGCGTACAGCGCGAAGCCGAAGTCGGCGCCAGGACAGTTCTCGACGTTTTGGATGCTGAGCAGGAACTCCTTGATGCCCGAGTTAATCTGGTCACCGCGCAGCGTGACCAGCTGGTCGCATCTCTGTCTTTGCTGTCTTCCGGGGGCGCATTAACGGCTGAGGGCCTCGCTCTAAACGTGGCCCTTTATGACGCTGAAGATCATTATGACGATGTCAGTGCGTCATTTATTGGCAGCTCGCGGGCGGCTGAAAATGACGCTGCTCGGCGCTAAACCATGGTAAATTTGATCTAATCCTCGGTTTTTTCTGGTGTTATAGAAATCTATAACCATTTCGATTACCTTCTTTCCAACTAAAGTGGGGAAAAACGGACCAATCGATATGAGTGACGACGGTCAACAAGAACCTTCGATGGACGACATTCTAGCCTCCATTCGCAAGATTCTATCGGAAGACGAAAAAGGTGGAGTGGGGGCGGTTGAGGCCGCTCCTGCAGAGGACTCTGCGCCAGAGCATGTGCCCGAGCCCGAGCCGGAACAAGACGTCGAAGAAGACGATGGGCCAGGTTTGGCCCCGCTTCTGGCAGAAGATGATGATGATCAGGAGCCAGAACCGGCGCCACCGGAGGCAAAGCTAGATGCTCTAGGGCTGACTGACCCCATTATGCTCGAGGAGCAAGTGCGGGAGGAGGCTATTGACGAGCCCCTGCCGGAGCCTGCAGCAGTGTCACCACCACCACAGGGAATACCGGAACACACTTATCAGCCCTATGACAAAGAAGGTTTAGTTGCCGATCCAGTCGAACACTCCTCTGGCTCTCATATTGCGCAATTAGCTCAAGCTGTAGCGCAGGAACGGGCACTGACCCTGGGCAACCAAGGCATCACCATGGAACAACTCGTCCGAGAGATTTGCACACCGGTGTTGAAGCATTGGCTGGATCATAATCTGCCACACATGGTTGAGCGGATCGTGGGGCAGGAGATCGAACGCATTGTAAGCCGTTCGGAGCGCATGTAGTCTATAAATAGCTGGCCACATTAGAACTTTTGAGTTCCATGCTGATGGTATCCGCGCAGGCTTTGACCTTTGGTGCGAATTGCTCAATAGCGTCAACAACACTCATAGCTTTAATTGGAAACCTTATACTAAGCACGCCTTTGATACTGCTGGCATCAAAAACAGGCACAACAAGGCTTGAATGGGCTTTATGTGGCATTTGAGCGCAAAAGAAACCCTGTTTTCTAATCGCCAGCATCTGTTTTTTGAGTAAATCAGGGCTGAGATCTACGTTATCCAACGAGCTTGGACGCTCCCTCAATAGGGATTTCAGGATTGCGTCATATTCGGCTTTGCTACAATGGGCGAGGTACACCCGGCCCGTGACCGAAGTCACCAAGGGAATATGTAGACCGACCGGCGCTGGGCGCATCACCAAAGGGCTTATGGGGTCGGTATCATAAACGATTTCAAGTTCAAGATTGCGTGGCACCGCCAAGACCACTGGCCATAGGATGTCTCTGCATAAGGCATCCATTTTGGGCTTGGCCAAATGAGTAATCCAGCTGCGTTTGCGCACACCTTCACTAAGAGCTAAGACCTGATCGCTTAACCTGTAGCGTTTTGCTGCGCCTTTCCGCTCCACATATCCAAGATCCTCAAGGAAAAACAGAATGCGGGAAACCGTTTGCCGCGGCAGTTGTGTCTGCTTTGCGGCCTCTGAAACTGTGAGCTCCCCCATGAGACTGAGAACGCGCATCACTTTTAAGCCGCGCTCAAGAGATCTTATTTTTGGACCGTCGTGCATATCTAATATTTATAAATCTAATAATATAAATGAGTTGCAGGTCATTGCTTACAGGTAACACAAACTCTGATGATAGAGTATACGCCCAATCTGTGGGCACTCCCATGGTTTTTCGAGTGAGTACAGTTATGGTAGGTGCAATCTCACGGTCAGCTCTCGACCATAATTATTATATGGCCTTTGAAGTCTTCGGCGTGAACGTCTTCAACGAGAAACCACTGCTGATCACCTCCGGTACTATTCCGTATTATTAATAATGCAGCTGGCCGGACGCTCCGTAAGCTCTTCTCGGGTAGGCCTCGGGCCAAGGAATTTGGCGTTTGGTTAAAAGCCACCTTCTAGTCACTAAGCCAGGTCGTCACACAGAAAGGCTGATCTGAAAGGAGTGGCCTTTCTGTCTCCTTCTAACCAAGCATGCCCACTGAGTGGGCGAGTTGCAAGAAGCTGTGACACATTTTTGCACCGGTGTGGAGAAATTATAGCGACTTACGAAATTAGTCTTGAAACTTCGTGGTTAAAAAGGAATACCTATAGGCGATATTAAGAAGTAGCAGTCGTGCTGTTACGTACTTTGGGGAAATATTAATGAAAGCTCGTAATTTGATAGTGGCGTCCTTGATGGCGCCATTGGCTTTGCCGGTTGGGCAGGGTGCACTAGGTCAAGGCTTGGCCCTTGAAGAAATCGTAGTTACCGCCCGTAAGCGTGATGAAAACATTTATGAAATTCCGATTTCAGTGTCCGCAATGTCTCAGCTTCAGTTAGACCGGACGGGTATTAATAACCCTGAAGACTTATCCGCGTTTATACCTGGACTTGATTTCCAGGGGTCTACGTCCACTGGTAGCCGGCAAAACCCCGCCATTCGCTTCCGCGGATTGAACCAGCAGCTGATTACACCGTCTTCGCAGATCGGCGCGCTGTTCTGGGACGGTTCCTACGTTGGAGGGGGCGGCGGCTTCCTCCCTTTTACTGATCTTGAGCGAGTTGAGGTCATCAAAGGGCCGCAGACTGCTTACTTCGGTCGCAACACGTTCTCCGGTGCTGTGAATATTATTCCCAAACTCCCAGGTGACGAGTTCGAAGGCTATGTTGCATTCGATTGGTCGCCGTCTCAAGCCGACGAATTCAATATCGAAGGTGCGATGGGCGGACCGATTACAGATAAAGTCGGTATGCGCCTCTACGCTGGCTTTGACCAAGACGGTGGCGATTTTAAGACGCAGGTCGACGAAAAAGCTTACGCACAAACCAAGGACTTCTCGCTTAGCGGCACGGTCGTAGCGGACCCCACAGACAACCTGATGCTTAAGTTGACTGGCTATTATATCAATGCCAGTGACACGGGAACGTCCGGTTCGGTGACTTCGCGTTTATCTGATGGCGTCGCTGCCGGTCAGTGTGGCATCAGTTATACCGGTGAGTATTTGAACGCGGTCACTGGTCAGCGTACGCCGTTTACCCGAAACCTGTCTGACTTTGGCGGCTCGACTTTCTGCGGCAAGTTCCCCAATGGTGACAATTGGGTGGCTCCGTTTGAACTTGTACCGAGCCAAGCCAGTACTTTCACTCGCTCTGCAGATCGTTTATCGATCCTGGATACCATTCATCCGTTGCACGAAAAGTACGGTATCACTCCGAAACCACCTGGTCTGTTCGGTGGCGAGCAAAGATCTTACCGCTTGCAATTTAGCGGCGAGTACGACTTCGCTGATCACACATTGTCATTTGTGACCTCCCGCGCAAATACAGGGACTTCCAGCGCCGTCGACTTTTTCTTCGGTGACCCACCGTTGGGAGGCTTCCTCGGTACGAACTTTATTGTGGGTACGCAGATCGCGATTCGTGAGACCTATTACGAAGCCCGTATCGCCTCTCCGCAGGATGGCCGCTTTCGCTATCTAGTTGGTGTCAGCGATTATGCGCAACGCTATCGGAACTCAGATCCACCGACCGTTTCGGCCCCGCTGCAGCCACTTGACTGGCAAGACAGTTCCACATTCGGGATCTTTGCTTCTGCTGATTACGATATTACCGATGATTTGACGGTGTCTGTTGAAGCGCGGTACACCGACGAAGAGACGACAACAATCATTCAGGGCAATATTCCTGCCGGTTGGGGTGGGAGCGGCGCTTCTTGTCCTGTGAGCACCACGTGTAACGCCGTCAACGAGTATACAGATTTCATTCCCCGTGCGATCTTGTCCTACACGCCATTCGATGGTGCCACCGTATACGGTAGTTACGCCTATAGCTCGCTACTTGGTGTTCCGACCCGCGCCACCTTCGTTAACAGCGTGGCGCCGCTAGTTATTCCTGCAGACCTTCTTGCAACTCTCGGTAATTACACAGCGGTGCAGGAGGCCGAACAGCTAGAACTAGGTTGGAAACAGCAGAGTGAGAACTGGGCGTTTACCTTGGCGGTGTATAACATCGACTGGAAAAACCAACCCTTCGCAGCCGTTATCGTTATTCCGGCGGCCAACGGCGGCGGCACCACTGCGTATGCTGGGAATGGAGATTCCAAGTATCAAGGCTTTGATTTTGAATTCACGGTTAGCCCTGTGGATTGGCTCAGCCTCAGTGGTACATTTGCCTATCAAGACAACCGTTTGGTCACGTTCTCTTCTCGTGGCTCCAATGAGTCACGCGTGCTTAATTCCGGTCCTCTGTCTGTCGTGAACGATGGCAATCGGGTGCGCAATACGCCGACTACGACGGGCTCTCTTAGCCCGACACTATTCGGCCAACTTGGCGAACGTGAATGGTTCATCCGCACGGACTTCTTGTACGAAGGTGCAACTTGGGCGGACTATTCCCAATTAAACCGCGCGCCTGATCGCTTTGAGATCAACATGCGGGCTGGGATGGACCTGACGGACGGGTTATCCGTTGAGCTTTGGGGTAAGAACCTGACCGACGAAAGAACCTTGAACCTCAATGGCGGCACGACGGGTTTCATCTCGTTGGATCGGAAAGCCTTCTCAGAACCACCACAAAAGCGTGAGTTTGGTGTTCGTCTCAGAGCTGAATTCTAAGCTCTAGGCACAATTCGAAATAGGAAGGCCGGTCTTTAAGAGACCGGCCTTCTTTTTTGTCGAACTGATTTTTTTGTGATTTGTTACGAACATCATATTGTCCGGACAAATCAAAGCGTGGTGCATTCATGCATCACTTTGACCAAAAAGACATTAGAGCAGCCATAGCCATTGAGCCTGGGTTTATATTCACTGATACTGAAAAATTAGAGGGCCGCAAATTTGTGCATTTTTCTCAGCCCTCAAAAGATATTAGTGATCGTAACAAATCTGATCATAATGAGCCGTAATAACTGCGGCGCTTGAAGGGTTGAGTAGGTCCATAAAATAGGGGTTAAGCGATGAAAATTAGAGGCTTGATTATAGGTTCACTGATGGCGTCGGTGGCCTTGCCGGTGGGGCAGGGAGCAATCGCGCAAGGTTTGGCGATGGAAGAAATCGTTGTCACCGCACGTAAGCGGAATGAAAGTATTTACGAAATCCCGATTTCTGTGTCGGCCATGACCCAAGCACAGTTAGATCAAGCTGGTATCTCTAGCGCTGATGATTTGTCGGACTTTATCCCCGGTCTTGACTTCCAGGGGATGACGGCAACCGGTGGTCGCTTCAACCCGGACATCCGCTTCCGCGGCATGAAACAGCAGATAATTACACCGGCCACGCAAGTGGGCGCGTTGTTCTGGGATGGTTCCTACATCGGCGCTGGTGGCGGCTTCTTGCCTTTGGGTGATTTAGAACGCGTTGAAATCATCAAAGGACCACAAACCGCTCAGTACGGACGTAATACCTTCTCCGGTGCGGTGAACTACATTCCAAAACTTCCTGGTGATGAATGGGAAGGGGATATCTCGCTCGAGATGTCACCATCGGACGGCACCTCATTCAATATTAACGGTGGGATCGGTGGTCCCATCAACGACAAAGTAGGCGTCCGTGTTTGGGTCGGTCACCAAGACACAGGTGGTGACTTCTTCACCCAAGATGGCGAACGTTATGGCTGGGCCAAAGACACGATCGTCAGCAGCACCATGACCATGGATCCCATGGATGACCTAAGCCTCAAACTGACCGGCTATTACGCTGATGTAACCACGTCTGGACAATACGGCGGCGTTGATCCGCGCGTAGCTGGTTCTGGTGGGACAGCTGCTGGGGCGTGTGGGCGCACGTATAACGGTGAATATCTCAATCCAGCAACGGGTGAGCGCACGCCGTTTGCACGTGACTTGAGCGGTCTCGGCTTTGCGTCATGGTGTGGCAATTATCCAAGTGGCAAAACGATCATTGGTCCGGTGACTATTCGGCCGGTGGTGGGTCAGTCCTCTTTCGGTGACTCTCGTCTTGCCATGATGAGCAATCTAGCTCCGAATATGGAAAAATATAGCATCCTCAAAACGCCGAAAGGCCGAATGGGCGACTTCGATCGGTCCTATCGCCTTCAGTTCAGCGGTGAATATGATCTTGGCGATCACTCGTTGTCGTTCCAGGCGTCACGCTCGAACACTGGTTTGGTTACCGTACGTAGTTTCGAATACGGTATCCCGCGCAACCCCGGTAAAGTGTTGCTTACGGGGACCAATATCGCAATTCGTGAAACCTATTTTGAAGCGCGCCTTTCATCTCCTCAGGATGGCCGCTTGCGCTACATGGTTGGTATCAGCGATTACGGCCAGAGGTACCGCAGTGGTCGGTCACCAAATGCCAACCAATTAAGTGGAGCCATTGGAACTATCCCGTCGCCTGTAGATTTTCAGAACAATTCCACGTTCGGTATTTTCGGGTCAATTGATTACGACCTTACCGAAGACCTGACCTTGTCTGCGGAAGCGCGGCTTTCGGATGAAGAATCCATCGGCATCGTTCAGGGTAACCCGAATAACGGCTGTAGCTTCTCACCAACCTGTAACCTGGTCGACAGCAACAAGGACTTTATCCCACGTGTGATCTTGTCCTACAGCGGGATTGAAGGGGCAACTGTTTACGGAAGCTACTCCTATAGTTCGCTGCTGGGAGTGCAGACACAGGCCGGCTTCGTCAATAGTGTTGCACCTGCAATTATTCCGTCTGACCAACTTGCTGCACTCGGGTTGTTCACACCGCCACAGGAGAACGAACAGTTTGAATTGGGGTGGAAACAGCAGTTGGATAACTGGGCCTTTACGGCTGCCATATTCATGATGGACTGGAAAAACCAACCCTTTGCGTCAGTCATTCTGTTACCGACCGGTGGCACGACATCTTTCCGTGGCCCCGGGGATTCCGAGTACAAGGGCATTGATTTGGAAGTCAACGGCAACCCAACGGAATGGTTGAGCATATCGACGACGTTGAGTTACACCGATGCGGTAATGACTTCGTTCTCGTCTCGTGGGTCCAATGAGTTCTCCGTTCTCGGCTCTGGTCCATTGTCTGTGGTTAATGACGGCAACGAGCCTCGCAACACGCCGCGTTGGTCAGCATCCTTCAGCCCGACGATCCTCGGAACTGTTGGTGACCGGGACTGGTTCATCCGTACGGACGTCTTGTATGAAAGCGCAACCTGGGCGGACTATTCTGAATACAATCGGACACCTGATTCCCTCCGCGTTAATTTGCGGGCCGGAATTGATGTGAATGAGAACTTTAACCTTGAGCTTTACGGCAGAAACATAACCCACGACAAAACCTTGCCGCCAAGCAATGGCACCACAAGTGGTCCCGGTGGCGTTCGTAAAGCGTTTACAGCGTTGTACCGCAAACCAGAAATTGGCATTCGCATCAACGCTGACTTCTAGAGCGCGTAAAGAAATCTAAATTGGAAGGCCGGCCTTAGGGCCGGCCTTCTTTTTTGTGCGTTCCGAGAGTGTTAGTTGCACTATGCTGTACGCATGAAAACCCTCAAACACATCCCCATTCTTTTTTGCGCACTGGTCGCGCCGTTACAGGTGATTGCGCAAACGGTCACAGTAGCCGTGCCCCAATTGCCGGTGTTCAACGGGGTGCCCTATGGCCGGCCGTTCGGTGGTAACCCGGAAGCTTTCACCATTCCGGCGATCTTTGAAGGCCTGACCTATCAAGACGCCACGGGACGGCTCCAACCGCAATTGGCAACATCGTGGCAGCGTCTCAGCGATACCCATTGGCGTTTTAAATTACGGCAAGGCGTGACGTTTTCTAACGGTGCGCCGTTTACGGCCGATACCGTAAAACAAAACCTTGCCTTCGTTCGTGAAGTACAAAGCGCTGCTTACTCAGTGGTGCAGCAATTGGCACATATTCAAAGCATTGCTGCGACCGATTCTCACACCGTCGACATCTTCACAAAACGGCCCGATCCGTTCATGCCGCAACTGATGTCGATTTTTTACATGGTCGAACCGGGACAGTGGACGCGCCTGGGACAACAGGGCTTTGGATTGGAGCCGGTGGGGACGGGGCCCCACAAAGTCACGGACTGGCGCGAGATTGTTATCGAGCTTGAAAAAGTCGATACGGCATGGCGCCAAGCTCGGTCGCCAAAATTGAGAATTCTTGAAGTCAACAATCCGACCACGCGCCTGCAAGGTCTCCTCGCTGGGGATATTGATGTGGCGTTTTCCATGGGGCCCGACGACCGGCTCATTATTGAAAACGAAGGCCACAGGATATTTTCTAGGTCCACGCCTGGCGTCATTACCATGCCGTTCAATCTGACGGTGGAGACGCCCTTGCGCGATGTGCGGGTGAGGCGGGCTCTTAATCATGCCATCGACAAGACATCTATCGTTAAAGCGATCCTCGGAGCTGACGCCGTTGTGCCAACTCAATTCACGTCGCATATGGCCGTCGGCTTTGATCCGGACTACGCGCCCTATCCTTATGACACTGATCGTGCCCGCGCCCTGATGGCAGAATCCGGATATTTAGACGGCTTCGATTTCCCAGTTGAAGTGGCCCAAGGATTATCTAGCTATTCGTCATCCATCTATCAGCTGGTTGCGTCATACTTGGCGGCGGTCAACGTGCGTATGGAAATTCGGCCGGTGCCCATCGCGCGTTACATGGGCATCCTCATGCAGGGGCAGTGGAACGGTACCCTTGGCATCAATTTGGACTACGCGGTCGATCCATCGTTGGATGCCTTGGTGCCTATTCAGCGCCATTCCTGTTCCGGTGCTATTGCCTGGTATTGCGATCAGGACCTCATGCCGTTGTTGGCTGCGGCCCAGTCCACAGCTGAGCTAGAGCAAAGGCGCGCGCTTACTCAGCGCGTGGTCCATCGGCAGACGGACCAGGCCCCTGGATTGCTGCTATGGGAAAAGATTCGTTTCGACGCTGTATCCAGCCGGGTTGATGGCTTTGTTCATGACCTCAATTTCGTCCACTATGACCGGCTCATAAAATTCAACTGAATCGCATCCGGAACCTTGGTCTGAACCTCAGCCATAGCTACTAACGCGCCTGTGTTTTGATGATCTACTCATCCTGTCGGGATGTTGTCCTGAATCAGATAGGGTCATAGGCTAAGGATTAGCGCGATTACACTAGAGATAAGGAAAGCCGACCATGACCACGACATTCAACGAGACCCAATTAAGTAAGCGCCGTTTGTTGCTTGGCGCTACAGCGGGCGTCGCGACAAGTGTGTTTCCCGCCTGGCGACGGGCACTGGCTGCGGACCAATATGGTTTGATTGTCATCGGTGGCGGTACAGCAGGCATGCCAGCGGCGATTTTTGCGGCTGAGCGTGGGACGCGGGTGTTGGTCATAGACAAGGCTCCTATTCTGGGCGGTACGCTTGATCGATCGAACGGACAGATCGCGGCAGCGGGTACGGTCTTTCAAGATGCCAAGGGCATAAAGGACACACCGGACGCGCACTATGCCGACAACATGCGGATCAATCGCAACACCGCTGATCCGGTGCTGACGCGGCTGTTTGTCGACAACGCCGGAGACTCAGTGAACTGGCTGGCAAAAAACGGCTATCGCGTGATGGATGATCACCCGACCACGGGGGGCGGCCACGAGCCGTTCTCCCAACCCCGCTACATGTGGGGCGCAGAAGAAGGCGTGTCGATCTTCAAAGCAATGGAGCCTTTATTACTCAAGGGTGTCGAGGCTGGGCGGATCGATGTTCTCACCAGCACGGGCGCGGCCGACCTAATACAAGATAGCACGGGGGCCGTGCTCGGCGTGATGACCGAAAATGATGAAGGCAAACTGCAGGATCATTTTGGCCAGAACGTGCTTATCTCGTCCGGCGGTTTTGCCGCCAACCCCCGCATGTTTCAGGACATGCACGGCGTGCCGCTGACCCGCGATATCGCCTATCCTTACAGTCAGGGGCAGGGCATTTTGCTGGGACAGAGCGCCGGCGGATATGTGCGCGGACAAGACAAGTTTGCCACTCTGTTTGGCGGTCTGCTCATAGACAACAATTATCCAAGCCCGTTTGAAGCGTACTTTAGCGGAAATCCTGAACGGCGCCCGCCGCGTGAAATCTACGTAAACGTTCATGGCGACCGTTTTGTTCGCGAGGATTACCCCGGACTGGACTATCGTGAGCAAGCCCTAGGCCGCCAGCCAGGGTTGAGAATGTGGATCATCGCGGACCACGAGATGATGACGACCAGCAAACCGTTTGTGGGGGGGTGGACCGTCGATCAAATGATGGAAGGGTTTGAAACACACTCCATGTTCTTTAAGGCCGATAGCATCGATGCGTTGGGTGTGAAGGCGGGTGTGAACCCTCAGCGGCTGCGCCAGTCCGTAGATCAATTTAATGAGGCGATTGACAGCGGCGCGCCCGACCCGTTCGGACGTGTGCACCGCCCGTCAAAAATTGCAAAGGGACCGTTCTATGCTGTGACCATGACCGGATGGACGGTCGTGTCGTCTGCCGGCCTGACCGTTGATGGACGGCTCCGCGTTATGCGGCCCGACGGAACACCAGTGCACAACCTATATGCCGCTGGGGAAGTGCTTGGCGCTGGCGTGACATCGGGCAAGGCCTTTACCAACGGCAGCTTGGTGACGCCTGCGATTACCTTTGGCCGCCTTCTTGGGCAAAAACTTTTGGATTTCAGGGTGTAAAACATCTGCAGCACAGACGCTTCAAAATACTTTGTTGAGGGGAGCTTTTCATTGTCCTCTTATGGCTGAGTTCGATAACCTTGAAACTCACCCACATTCGTTTAAATCGCAAGACCCGCTAAACGGCGATCAAGGTGTCCAGACATATTTAGGGAAACGGATGAGTTGCGAGAAGTAGTAGACTAATTTGGCTGGGTTTATGAACGGTGGCTGATTTTTAGAATATCTCGCAAACAATTACCTTGTATCCCTCAACGATAGGCATAAGGTTTAATAGTGTAAGGCCTTGTTGGCCGGTGTTGTTTTGAATTTGTTGCGCCAATCACTCGGGGAGAGTCACTAGAACACATTCGTTCACTGAGGAGGGACCCATGTTTTCACGGTACTTGGCATTGCGTACGCTGAGCAGGTGACATAACCAGCTTTACAGCTTGATCACATCCAATTTCTGCTTGCCTTTGTTGTGGTGTGACGCCAGGATATCGACATACTGTCGATAAAATAGGCTACTTTATGTTTCTCGCCGTTCGCGACCTAGCCTTTGCCAAAGGCCGCTTTGTATTGATGGCAACCGTTATCGTCATGGTCGCCTTGATGATGGTGCTGCTGACCGGATTGTCGAGTGGCTTGGTTGACCGCAATATTTCCGGAATCCGGGCCTTACCCATCACTCACATCGCTTTTGAGTTTGACGACAAGCCAACCTGGTCCAACAGCATGGTGGAGCGCACCACGTGGGAAGGCTGGGCTGAACAAAGCGGTGTCAACGCAGCCGTGCCGCTCGGCAACACCCTGTTTAACGCCCGCACGTCGAAAGGCGACCCGGTCAATGTGGCGCTCTGGGGCATGGAGCCGGGTACGTTTATTGATCCCGGAGCCAACATCGGCCAACCCATCGGCAATGACCCGTACGGCGTGGTCGTTAGCCGTATGCTGGTTGAGGATAACAACGTAGAAATCGGCGACACCATTGTCCTGGATCGTGTTCTGACTGAACTCAAAGTGGTCGGCATCGTAAACGCGCACAACAACATCGCCCATACGCCCGTCGTCTATGCGCCATTCCGGCTCTGGGCAGAAGCGTCTTATGGTCCTCCGGGAGGTGCGCTACCGGGAGAATCGCTACCGGATATTTTGTATGACTTCGCCACAGTCGTTGCGCTTGACCTTGAAGAGACGGCGGACGTTGCTGCTATCGATGACGCGCAGTTTACCGTCACCCTGGACAAACCCATGTCGTTTGTTGCGTCTACCGGGTACACCGCGGAACGTGATTCTGTGCGGATCAACCAAGGCTTTTTGTTGGTTATTTCCACGCTGGTGATCGGCGCATTCTTCACCGTCTGGACCATTCAACGCACGCAAGAGATCGGTCTTATTAAGGCGCTTGGTGCGTCCACAGGATACCTCGTGGGCGATGCCTTAGCTCAAGCGTTCATGTTGCTGACGCTCGCCTGCATCGCCGGTGTTTTAGTCGGCTACGGTCTCGGCACTTACATCGTGGACCGCACTGATATTCCCTACGTGATTGATATTAACGCCATGCTGATTTCCGGTGGCTTGGTTATTGGCGGTGGTCTAGTGGGCGCTGCTTTGGCTGTGCGCACCATCGCCGGCATTGACCCCATCATTGCTTTAGGACAGTTGCGATGACCATTACCGTCGATTCAGTTTCGCTTGTCCTTGGTGATGGCGATCAAAAGGTCACAGCGCTTGAGTCCGTATCGTTGTCTGCCAATGCGGGGTCCCTCTGTGCGGTGATGGGTCCATCGGGCGCGGGAAAATCGAGTTTGCTTGCTGTCTGTGGTGGGCTGCTTCCGCCGACTACCGGGCGCGTCACCATTGACGGTCAGGACCTCACGGCCATGACTGAAAATCAACGGTCCCGGCTCCGGCGGGAACGCATTGGCTTTATCTTTCAGCAGTCAAACCTCGTGGCCGCCTTGACGACCATGGACCAGCTCCTCCTTATGACTCACATTTCCGGCCGCACACCAAACCGTGAAAACAGAGACAGGGCCCGGGACCTCCTCAATGAAGTTGACCTGTCTCACAGGGCCGGTCACCGGCCTCATCAATTGTCCGGCGGAGAGCGTCAACGGGTCGGAATTGCGCGTGCGCTCATGTCAGAACCGGTTGTCCTGCTGGTCGATGAGCCGACCTCCATGCTCGATCAAAGCCGGGGCCGGGAAGTGGTCGAACTGCTTGCCAAGCAGACCAAACAACACGGAGTTGCCACCCTCATGGTGACCCACGATCAGGCCAATCTGCCCTGGGCGGATCAGGTGGTGAACATGGAAGACGGCTGTTTAACCAGGGCGGCGGCCGGCGGGCCGCAGTCCTAACGCCCCATGCCGAAGATCGCCGCCCCCACAGTCGAGGAACATGTCGCCCAACAGCGGGGCCGAATCCTGACGGAAGCTCTGCGGCTGTTCCAGGCGAAGGGGTATTTGGGAGTTGATATCGGGTCCGTGGCCCGTTCCGTTGGGCTTAAACGCAGTTCCTTCTATCACTATTTCGCCAATAAGGATGATCTGCTTATCGCCTGTGTCGAGCACGCTATGGAGCCGGTGGACGCGCGCAACAAGGTCATCGCGGAAGGTTTACGGCCACCGCGGGATAGGGTTCTGGCCTGGGTCGAGGCTCAAATGGATTTTGCGACCGGGCCGGATCACGCCTCCTATGAATTGGCAAAAGAATTACAGGCTGTTGCGCCAAATGCGCGCAAGAAGGTCCTGCGGTTACATATCAGGCTCTATAAAACTCTTTCCGCCGCTGTTGCGGATAGCCTTGAAGGCTCGGGCCGCAATGCCGTCACGATTGCTTCGATGATTTCCGGCATGGTCCAGTCGGCGGCAGCGCTTGCACTGGAAAACGGCGGCGTTGAAAGCATAACGGCCGAGCTCCGGTCCGGTGTTCTGGCCGTACTGGAGTCAGCGTCTCACCCCCTCATAAAACCAATCCGTCACGCTCAAGGGAGAGCACAAACATGAATCCCACACACGTTTTGACCCTCGGTATTTCTCTTTTTGTTTTGGCAAGCGGATCAGCCCCGCTCGGGGCCCAGGAAGACCACAGCGCTCACACTGCCGGAGGGTATCAAGGGCATGATATGCCCATGCCGCCGGCCGATGATCAGGGCCGCCGCCGCATGGGCATGGATATGCGCGATATGCTCAGCGATGACGTTATTACCGGTCTCAAGGCAAAGATCGCCCTTTACCGGGCCCTCACCGACAACGAGTTGCGCCTCAACGTAGCACAAATGGGCGAGAACTATTCCTGGTATGTCAGCGGCGCCGATGTCAAAGGTGATATTGGAGTGCTGATCCTTTCCCACGGTGTGAGCGAAAGGGGAGACCGCCTCGTCACCGATTCCGTCAAGTCGCTCGCCGCTGAATATCCGACTGTAATCGGCTACGGCATGGCCATGATGACGTCCTCCCATCTCCAGGCGGCCTTTGACGACCTGGAAGCCGCCGGTGCTGAGACCATCGTCTTGGTGCAGACCACGTCTACGGTCTACAATTCCATGACCCGGCAATGGGAATACATCCTCGGTCAACGGGATGAGTCGTCTTACCTCAGCGTCAAACCCGTTAAAACCAAGGCCCGCCTGGTGTTCGCGCCTAACATGGATGACGACCCCCTCATCGGAGACATTCTGACCGATTACGCCAATGAGATCAGTGCTGACCCGGCTAACGAAGTCGTGTTCCTCATCGCCCACGGCCCGGAAGATGAGTTCGACAATGTGCTCGATCTGCCGGTGATCGAAAGCCTGGCCAGCCAAATCAAAGACGCCGGCGGGTTTAGCGATGTGAAGGCCATAAACTTACAAGACGATGCCATTCCGCCTGTCCGGGAAGGAAATGTGCGGAAGCTCAGGCGTTGGATGCAGCAGGCCCAGCGCAGCGGAAAGTCGCTGATCGTGATTTCACCGTCTGTCTCCGCCGACGGCCTGCAGCATCACATCACGCAGGATTTGCGCGGACTGGATTATAAGTTTAATGAAAAGGGGATGTCCCAGCATCCCAATTTCACTACATGGGTTGTTGAGACAGTACGTCGACAAGCGGCTAGCTTATAAGGGTATTGGACGTAGGACCGCATAAAAAACAAAAATTTTGTTAGCTTGATCACCCCGCTTCGGTGGGGTTTTCTTTTAGTGTGTCTATATCCGCTTATGGCTATTAGCGGACATTCGACATTTGGTCGCAACAGTAAAAATAATTGCTGCTCAACTCAAATAGCTGAAGTGGCACGTGTATAGTTATATCCAGAAATAAAAAACACACCGAAACCTAAGATCAGCCTCCATCTCACGATGGGGGTTTTTCTTTTGTTTGGTTAGTATTGCTCTGACACAAGCAGCTTTCGCTATTTAAGTAGAGCGGCAACTATTTTCACTGTTAAGACAAATGATCGATGTCCGCTTTTAGCCATAAGCGGACATTAGGGCTCAGCTTCGGTACGCAGAAAAAGTTACTCAGGCGTCTCGATCTTTGATTTGTATTCTGCGGCGATTTTTGCCCAGCGCTTAGGTTCTGTCATGAATGCGAAAATGCTGCCCTGCGAAAATTCGACATATTCAAAATCAGGCCGCATTTCTGCAACGCGCAGGTCGATCGGGTGAAGTGAGTCATTTGCATCCGAGAGGATCAACCCTGGCGCCTTAATCGCTTCCAAGTCGGGCAGCATGTCATAATGAAAGACAGCCCAATGCGCGAGGTTGGGACCGCTGATAAAGCTGGTAAGCGTCATCCATGTCCGTGCTTCGAGAATTTGGGCACTGTCGGGAGGAGTCCGCCCTTGGAAAGAATGGCTGAGATGAGATCCGTCGGCCAGAGGAGTACGAGGCTTAGGATGAAGGGAGGGATGACCACTGGATTCTTCTGCCGTGAGCTGGGGCACACCGTGCATGATGATTGCAGTGACGCGGTTAGGATAGTCGGATGCGAAAGACGCTGCGATAGCCGCCCCAGTATGGTGGCCAGCAATCAAGACTTTATCTAGTTTGAGGTAGTCAAAAACATCTACCAGAATATCTGCGTAGTCCTTGATTGAAGGCTGCTTATTAGGTGGATCAGACATGCCGTATCCAGGCGTGTCTACAGTGACCGACCGCACCCCCATGTCGGCCAAAGCGTTTTGGACTTCAGCAAATTGGATCATCGACATCGGCGACTGGTGCAGCAAAACAATGGGGTGGCGATCTTCACGTGGGCCAATATCACGAAAATGAACCTGGCCCATGGCGGTGGGTGCATACCCTTTACCCTCGGCCAACACGCCCCATCCTGTCCAATCATCGGTAGACGTGCCCCGCAACGGCGCTTGAGCCCCAGCGGGCAACGCAAGCATCGCTGCGCCTGAGACTACGCTCAAAAGTTTTTTATGCACCATGTTTCTTCGGCTCCGAAAAGATAAGGTCTGTTTCAAGAATAACCTGATACCCCCTGGGCCTATAGCCCGGGGCTTTTTTCTTTGTGGCTCTCATAATAATCTATCCTCGATAGGCGAGCTCGTTCTCTGGTCGCCAGTATTCGTGCCCGATTGCCCAGTCGTGCTAAATCCAAGACTATATGCGTTGGAACTCAGTGTGTTCAGAGGCCTTTCATGACTGTTCAGCCTAAACTAGAGGCCAAAACGCTAGACCTGCCAAGTGCGGAAGAGTTGCTTTCACGGGCGCGAAACCTGGCGATAGTATTGTCGGATCGCGCCGGGCAAACTGAGGCCGCACGCAAACTCCCAAACGAGACAATGGCGGATCTCCACCGTCTTGGTCTGCTCAAAGTTTTTCAGCCTCGCATGTTTGGCGGGTATGAAGGTGATTGGAGTACGCACCTCCGCATCGGCGAAGCGCTGGCTCTGGGCTGCGGTTCGACAGCTTGGATTCAATGCGTCGTTGGCCTGCATGGCTGGATCGCCGCGCGATTGCCATTGGAGGCGCAAGCCGAGATTTGGAAAGAGACACCGGATATCTTGATCTCCACTGCCGCTGCCGGCGGATTGTCTTGCCGTCTTAAAGACGCCGATGGTGGCTATCGCCTGACTGGTCGCTGGAAATTTACAAGTGGGATCGACCATGCGGACTGGGTCATTCTCGGTGCAATGCCCGATGATGAAACTGCACGGAAAGAGCACAATCTGCTTGAACTGGCTTTACCGAAAACTGACTACGATATTATCGATACCTGGCACACCACAGCCTTGCGTGGAACTGGATCCAACGATGTGGTTGTCAAAGATGTGTTCGTGCCAAAGCACCGTACTGTCTGGCGCAAGGAAATGCGGGGCGGTGCGACGGAAGGCAGCAAAGGCCATCCAGGGTTTATCAATCAAGTCTGCTTTTCTCAGTATTTTGGCAGTGTGACCCTTGGACCGACACTTGGCACGGCGAAAGGCGCCATCAACGCTTACACAGAACTCACACGCAAACGCTTTGGACAGATGCGCGGTGAAGCAGTCGCCGCTCAAGTTCCAGTTCAAACGCGGCTGTCGGAATCGGCCGCAGAAGTGCGGGCTGCTCAGGATATTTTTTATCGCATCTGCGATTTATTGGATAGCGCCGGGAAGGCAAAGCGCTCTTTGACCAAAGACGAGTGGGTTAAAATGCGTGCGGATGGTGCTTTCATGGGAAAGCTCTGTGTCTCTTCTGTTGAGCGCATAATCAAGCAGATGGGAGCCAGTGGCCTCACGGCCGATAATCCGGTGCAGCGCTACCATACAAACATCACCGGCATGGCGGCGCACATCAGCCAGAACTGGGATTTGAATACAGCACCTTTCGGCGCTTGGGCTTTGGGTTTGCCCACTGAAAATCATGAAATCAACGCGATTGAAGAGGCGACGGATGATCTGTTTTAAGTGAATGAATTTTTGGTATCTACTTGCGACGAAAATATTACAGACGCGCCGACCAAAGTCACGGCGACCTTGGCACCCAATCGCCCGGTGCCGCCAAAGACCAGAGCGCCCTCACTTGTTTCGGCATCAGACAAAGGAGCTAAAACAAAAAGGAATATCGCCGCAATTAAAGCCCAGTGAGTTTTCTCGTTGTGCTCTCCAGTATCTCGAACCTGAACCGCTTAATTTCTTCGCCGTGGATCAACCACATCGGGGTCGATGCCGTGGAAGATCTCATTGATGCAGGCGTCGTTGTCCATACATTCCATATTGAGGCGGGCGAGTCCGTCACGGGTTACCGGCCCACCAAGCAATTGATCCTCAGTCAGATAGGTTTTGCCTGATTCAGGTACTTCGATGGGTAGCAGGTTGAGGTTGCGGATGATGGTGTAGGGCGTGCCGCTTTCCATAAGGTGTCGCTCAGCCAAGTCCTTAGCGGTAATAGTCGCGGCCATAAACTCCCACCGGTCTTCAGGGTAAATGGCGCGGCTGAGTCCGGCGCCAACGGATCCATGCAAAATAAACTGTTTAACACCGGTATCAGCAGCCCATGCCGACATATACTTCATGCTGTCTATGTAAAACTCTGGGCCGACGCCGCCATCACGGGCGAGCGCGTCAATCACCACACGATAGGGACCTGACTTGAGCGCCGCTTTCACGTCGCCTTCATTGAGTACGTCACCGGTGACGTAAGACACATCAAGGCCTTGCAGGCGTTCGCGTTTGGACGTGGGCCGGGTAAAGACCGTTACGTCTTCACCGGCATCCAATAAATCCATGACAATTTCAGAACCCAGTAGTCCGGTTCCTCCGAATACGAGGATACCGTTATTGGCCAAGGCTCTTTCCGACGTCGTTGCCAACAAAAGTGTTACCGCTAACCCTATGAAACGAAACATGATTATACTCTCCAATACCAGAATGTACGTTTGCGCAGTCTGCAGTGTCACAGCAAAATGTTCAAATGAATCCGGGAACTGAGCGAAATCAGCCGGAGTCTCACCGAACACACAAGTTGCGCGTTCATGGTAGATCAGAAGAGATGAGGGATTGTTCTTTAGCTCCGACGCAGACAGGGTGCATATACATAAGAATAGAAAATTCTAAGTGTCCGACAAAGAAGCGTTCGAGCAGGCTGTTAGCAATCATCAGGACGGACGTTTAGCGGACGCTGAACTGAAATCGCGACCTTCTTAGCAGGCCTCTAGAGCAAACCTCGGTACACGGTAAATTAGGTTTGCTATTGGTTCAGACGAACTGGTGGGAAGAGGCGTGGCCTCACCTTAAATCGGCGGCTGCTGCCTTCGACAATGATCCACACGTATTTATTGCATTAAGCGAGGAGGGGTATAGCAGGGGCGTATATGGGGATGAACGCATTTATTAGCGAATTAACGGCAATACCTTAGGAATCAAAGCCATAATCGGACGGCAAGACGTGCTGGAATTGCTCTAACAGCCGTTCAAATGCCTCCAGCCGTTGCGCTATGGGACCAGCAGGGCTAAACCCTTCCCAAATCAGCGTTTCTTCAAGAAGTTCAGTACATGTCAGACATCCTACCCGGTAGCGATTCCGAGACCAAGCTAGATAAGAAGTATGACCCCGCTCAGGTTGAAGAAGCCATGTATGAGGCGTGGGAAAAGGCCGGGGCCTTCGCCGCCGATACAGAGTCCAACAAGGCGCCGTACACCATCATGATGCCGCCGCCGAATGTGACCGGCAGCCTGCATATTGGCCACGCGCTGACCTTCACCTTGCAAGACGTGTTGGTCCGCTATCGCCGCATGAAGGGCCGGGATACTCTTTGGCAGCCTGGCACGGACCACGCGGGCATCGCGACCCAAATGGTGGTTGAGCGCCAGCTCGCAGAAGACGGCATTCATCGCCGTGATCTGGGCCGCGCGAAATTTGTCGAAAAGGTGTGGGACTGGAAAGAAGCGTCCGGTGGCACCATCATCCGCCAGCTGCGCCGCCTTGGTGCGTCGCCAGACTGGGAGAAACAGCGCTTCACGCTGGACGATGGTCCCTCCAAGGCCGTGGCCAAGGTCTTCGTGCAGCTCCACAAGGAAGGTTTGATCTATCGCGATAAGCGCTTGGTCAACTGGGACCCTAAACTGCAGACCGCCATCTCCGACCTGGAGGTCGAGCAGCGTGAGATCAATGGCAAGATGTGGTATTTCAAATACCCTATAGAAGGCAAAGACGGCGCCTCTCTCACCGTCGGCACAACCCGCCCGGAAACCATGCTGGGTGACAGTGGTGTAGCTGTGCATCCCGATGACGAACGCTACACTGACCTCGTCGGCCTGAATTGCATATTGCCGATTGTGAACCGCAAGATTCCCATCGTATCGGATGAGTATGCCGATCCTGAAAAAGGCTCGGGGGCTGTGAAGGTGACTCCCGCCCATGACTTTAACGACTTCGACCTGGGCGCGCGTCACGAGCTCGAACGCATCAATGTGTTAGATGAGAATGCGGCACTGAATCAGAATGCACCTAAAAAGTATCAAGGCATGGACCGGTTCGAGGCCCGCAAGGCTATCGTCTCAGAAATGGAAGAACTCGGCCTGCTCGAAAAGGTCGAAGAAAACGCCATGGTCATTCCTTATGGAGACCGCTCAGGCGTTGTGATTGAGCCGTGGCTTACCGACCAATGGTTTGCCGATGCTCATACCTTGGCCCAGCCGGCGATTAAAGCGGTGGAAGAGGGCAAAACCAAGTTCGTGCCCAAGCAGTGGGAGAACACCTACTTCGAATGGATGCGCAACATTCAGCCCTGGTGCGTATCCCGTCAGCTGTGGTGGGGTCATCAAATCCCGGCCTGGTACGGGCCAGATGGTAATGTTTTTGTCGAAGAGACGGAGGAAGAGGCGCTTGCTGCGGCCAAAATAAAATATGGGAAGCAGACTGAGTTGTTCCGTGATCCAGATGTTCTGGACACCTGGTTTTCGTCGGGGCTGTGGCCGTTTTCCACGCTAGGCTGGCCGGAGAAGACCACCGAACTAGGCCGCTATTATCCCGGAGATGTTTTGGTCACCGGATTTGATATTATTTTCTTCTGGGTCGCCCGCATGATGATGATGGGCCTGCACTTCATGAAGGACGACAATGGAAAAGGTGTAGTGCCCTTCAAGGAAATTTACATCCATGCCCTGGTGCGTGATGAAAAAGGACAAAAGATGTCCAAGTCCAAGGGCAACGTCATGAACCCCTTGAAGCTGTGCGATAAATACGGAACTGACTCTGTGCGTTTCACCCTGGCGGCCATGGCGGCTCAAGGGCGCGATATCAAATTATCCGAGCAGCGTATTGCCGGCTACCGCAATTTCATCACCAAAATATGGAACGCAGCTCGGTTCTGCGAAATGAACGAATGCGTACCGTCGGCCACGTTTGATCCGTCCAGAGTGACGTCTACGTTGAACCGTTGGATTGTCTCCAAAGCGGCTGAAGCCGGAAATGCTGTCGCAGCGGCCATCGAGGCTTATCGTTTCAACGAAGCGGCGGACGCACTCTATCATTTCACTTGGCATACCTATTGTGATTGGTTTTTGGAATTTGCTAAGCCCGTGTTCTACGGCGACGATGACACAACAGCTGCCATCGCAGCAGAGACCCGGGCAACGGCGGCGTGGGCGCTCGATCAAATTTTGGTTTTTAGCCACCCGATCATGCCATTCGTCACCGAAGAGTTATGGCGGCGGATTGATGATAACAGGGGCAGCGACCTTATTACCGGCAATTGGCCTGAGTATGCAGGTCTCTCCGCACCGGATGCGGAAGTGGAGATCGACTGGGTGGTCGATATCGTCTCTGCCATTCGCTCCGTGCGCTCCGAAATGAATATTGCGCCCAAGGTCAAGTTGGGTGTTAAAGTCAAAGATGCTGATGAGGTAGTGCAGGCGCGACTGATTGCCCATAAGTCACTGATTGAGGCCAATGCGCGCCTCGGCGCCATCGAAGCCGCAGACTCTGGCGTGAGCATCGAAGGCGCAGTGCAGGCCGTGGTCGGCGCCATTACCTTGGTCATGCCATTGGCTGGCGTCGTTGACTTGAGTCAGGAGAAGGCGCGTCTGACGAAAGAAATTTCTAAACTGGAAGATGAAATTGGCAAGATTGAGAAGAAATTGTCAAACCCGGGTTTTGTCGCTAAGGCACCGGCTGCAGTCGTTGAAGAAAACCGCGAGAAGGTGCGCGTCGCGGAGGAGGCCCGCGGGAAAGTTCAGGACGCATTGTCGCGCATTCAGGCCATATAGTTAGGCGCTCAAAGCTTGCGGGCTGACGCGCAGAACGCCAGACTCCCTATCCTATGATGAACAGCTCCTCCGTTTCACAAGCGAAATCAAGCTCTACACCAGAGTTACGCGCACGCGCTGAGGCTGAGTTGCGGTCGGGAGAGCTGAAAGAAGCGTCAGCACTTGCATTGGAGTTGAGCCTTCACCCATCGGTTCAGGCATGGGACAGAGTTGTGATTACGCGCATTGCCGCGGCCAATGGCGAATCTGCGGCAGCGATCAAATGGTTACAGGCAGCCCAGGGTGAGCTGCCGGAAGAAGGTGCGGTCTTGGTGCATCTTGCTGTTTCATTTGCGGCGGCGAAGAAATCGTCCAGTGCGGCTTCAACACTGGATTCAGCCATTGCTAAAAGGCCGGACATCGCCGACCTCCATCAGCACCACGACATATATATGTCTAATGCGTGCCAAGCTTTCCGAAGCCGATGTGGCCAGATACTGTTGTGTCTTGAATGTCTCGCTTAGGGCTGGCCCTGGTGCTGGTTCAATGAAAGCGACACATCACCGTGGTATTCCAACGTGACGCTGTGCCGGTCAGACGGACAATGGGCTGAGACAGTGTCTCCCGTTGCGTTAAACCTTTCACAAGAGAGCCCATGATATTTTTCCGAACTCTAATGTGTATGACACTTGTTTTTAGCTCTGGTTTAGCGAGCGGACAAAGTGCGTCGCCGGCCGGAACCGTTCGCATGGTGACGCAATTCACGCCCACCAGTCTCGGCTTGCCCTACACCGCCAACGGCATGCCCAGTTCATTTTACTGGCACGCATTGTTTGACACCCTGACGGAATGGAGCGTGGAAGGAGAATTAGGTCCGGCCTTGGCGTTGTCGTGGAAGCAAAGGGATCCGCAAACCTGGGTATTTACACTCAGAGCAAATGCAGTGTTTTCAAACGGTGATGTTTTGGACGCGGAGGGCGTCGTTGCGACCTTGAACTGGCTGATTAATTCAACCCGTGGCAAGTCGACGCTCTGGGGCAGGGAGGTTAACACAGTCGCGGGAGTTGAAGCGGAAGCGCCGGATGTTGTTATTATTCACACAGTACGGCCCGACCCTCTCATTCCCAACAAGTTATCCGGTGTGTTTATCATTCACCCGTCTGCGTTCGTTGATGACGTCTCACCTGTTGCTTTTGCCCAAAAACCCATCGGCACTGGTCCCTTTAAATTGGACACCTGGCGGGACGGCAAAGGCCAGACCCGTATGACTGCCGCGCCGTTGGCATGGCGCAAGCCGGGCTTTGATGAATTCGTTCTCATTCCCGCACCTAACGCAATGTCGCGGTTACAGGCCGTAGCGATAGGACAAGCGGACCTTGTCGCGAATATTCCTAGTGAACTGGTTCCCGATGCGGAAGCCGCCGGGTTAACCATCCATCGTATTGCCACGGCCATGGTCTCATCGTTCACATTTCGCACCGTCGGCAACCCAGACTCACCGGTCCATGATGTGCGTGTGCGGCAGGCTATGAACTACGCCATTAACAAAGACCTTATGGGCATTCTGGTTGGTGGGCTTTCGCCGCAAGCCGGACAGGGTGCACCATCTTTTGTCCATGGCCATAATCTAAATATCGCGCCTTATCCTTATGATCCGGATCGTGCGCGCGCCCTGTTGGCGGATGCGGGTTATGCAAACGGCCTCGACATCAGCCTGACGGTGAGCGCAACGGATCAGACCTTGGCTTTGCTTGCGCAACAAGTTGCACAAGACGTCGCTGCGGTCGGTATTAATATGGAACTGGTGCAGACCAACGGTCAGCAATGGTTACAACAGTACACTCTGTCGTCGTTTGAGACCGACTTGTTCAATCTCACCTGGAACAGCGCGCCGTTGATCGACGCATCACGCCCGATGATTTACACGTCGTGTCTCCGGGCGAAGCCGTTTTTCTGCGAGGAGAGTCTGGTACCGTTGATCGAACAGATTCAGGTGGAACTGGACCCAGACCAGCGCCTGTCCATGTTGCAAGACGCACAGGCTCGCATTCATGAGTTGGCCCCTGCGATCTTCTTGTTTGAAAGTGTAGTTCCTGCGGCCAGCAGCCCCCGCCTTAAAAACGTGTCCTGGCGTTTGTTGGTACCCGCTTACGATCTAATGGAAGTAGTGGCTGAGTAATCCGCTTTAGAATCGCCTATCAACAGACACCCTAATGGTCCTTGGCCATACTGTTACCCTTTTGGTAAATGCCTACGGGGAGAGGTTTTGCTGATTAATCATCAGACGGGCATAGTTAGCATTGTTGATGAAGTAACTCATGCGCGTTTTGTCCATCGAGACGCCGACGCCCAGATTAAAGCTTGTCTGTGAATTGTAGGGCAGGGGTTCTCCGGCAAAAGGTCGAATATCTGCAGTGCCAATCGCTCTTGCGCTGAATCTTGGCCTGACACGCCTATGGATAATACAGCACTGCCCATTACGGGCACGCGCGCAATACTGTGGGCTGAGATTCTCGATTTCGCAGTTTAAAAAAGTCTGACTTGCAACTAACTTGGAAGTATATACACGACCGCTTGAGTTCAACCATCTGTACAATTTGATACAATTTGCCGCGTTGAGTTGCGCGCTGGTATTGTGTACCTGAAAAGCCTATGAAAAGCCCGAGAATCAACGGTATCTAGAGAGCCACCATGCCAGACGACGCCACAATGTCCGGGGAAAAACCTGTGTTCGATAAGTCCACGCTGCCGTCACGCCATGTCACCGAAGGGCCGGAACGTGCGCCTCACCGGTCCTATTACTATGCCATGGGTATGACCGAGGAAGAGATCCATCGGCCATTCGTCGGTGTAGCGACCTGTTGGAACGAAGCCGCGCCGTGCAACATTGCGCTGAACCGCCAGGCACAGTCTGTCAAGAAAGGCGTCATGGGAGCGGGTGGTAGTCCGCGCGAATTCACCACGATCACAGTGACCGATGGGATCGCTATGGGCCACGCCGGCATGAAGTCGTCGCTGGTGTCCCGTGAAGTGATCGCGGACTCTGTCGAATTGACCATGCGTGGTCACAGCTATGACGCTCTCGTTGGTTTGGCCGGCTGTGACAAATCCTTGCCTGGAATGATGATGGTCATGGTCCGTCTTAACGTGCCGTCGGTCTTTATGTATGGCGGCTCAATCTTGCCCGGCACCTTTAAAGGCAAAGATGTCACGGTAGTCGATGTGTTCGAGGCTGTGGGTCAGCACTCGGCCGGCAACATGAGTGACGAAGACCTGTTTGAACTGGAATGCGTGGCATGCCCATCCGCGGGATCTTGCGGCGGTCAGTTTACGGCCAATACCATGGCCTGCGTGTCAGAAGCTATGGGGCTGGCGCTGCCTGGTTCTGCCGGTGCGCCAGCACCTTATGAATCCCGGGACCACTATGGAGAAGAGTCCGGCAAAGCGGTGATGAATCTGTTGGCTACGGGTCTACGCCCGCGTGATATTGTGACCCGTAGGTCTCTTGAGAACGCCGCAGTTGTTATCGCTGCCACGGGTGGGTCCACCAACGGTGGCCTGCACCTGCCGGCGATTGCCCATGAGGCAGGAATCAAATTCGATCTCGATGACGTCTGTGAGGTTTTCAAGAAAACTCCCTACATCACGGACCTCAAGCCGGGTGGGCGCTATGTGGCTAAAGACCTGTATGACGTCGGCGGTGTCTCAATCGTTTTGAGAACCCTGTTGGATGCGGGCTTCCTGCACGGCGACTGCATCACCGTCACCGGTAAAACCTTGGCCGAAAACCTGGCACACGTTCAATTTCCGGAAGATCAAGACGTCGTTCGCCCGGCCACCAATCCGTTTTCTCCCACCGGCGGTGTGGTTGGTCTTAAGGGTTCACTGGCCCCGCAAGGCGGTATCGTTAAAGTGGCGGGTATGGACAACTTGAAATTCCATGGTCCGGCACGCTGCTTTGATTGCGAGGAAGATGCGTTCAAGGCCGTCGAGAACAAAGAGTACAAAGAAGGCGACGTTCTGGTCATTCGTTATGAAGGTCCGCGCGGTGGTCCCGGCATGCGCGAAATGCTCTCGACCACAGCCGCGCTTTACGGCCAGGGCATGGGCGACAAGGTGGCGCTGGTCACCGATGGCCGGTTTTCCGGCGCCACCCGCGGTTTCTGTGTGGGACATGTAGGGCCAGAAGCGGCCGTGGGCGGACCCATTGCGCTGGTCAAAGATGGTGACATGATCGCCCTTGACGCTGAAGAAGGCACTATTGACTTGGAAGTTGACGATGGGGAACTAGCCAACCGCCGCTACGAATGGGTGCCGCACGCGCACGATTATCAATCCGGTGCACTGTGGAAATATGCCCAGCAGGTCGGTGACGCGCGGGACGGTGCTGTAACCCATCCCGGTGCTAAGGTAGAATCCCATGTGTACGCGGATATCTAAATGACGGGGGACGTCTATACCTATAGAGGCTACGCGCCTGGTCGTTACGGTCAGATTCATTACCGCGCGGCGAAGCCCGCTTCCGGTGATCCTAAAACGTGGAAGACGCCGCTGATCTGTTTGCATCCCAGCCCTATGAGCGGGGTGGTTTTTGAGCGGTTCATTGAGGCCATGGCGGCTGACCGATTGGTCTTAGCGCCGGATACGCCTGGCTATGGCCAGTCCGATGCGCCACCAGAGCCCGTCGGCATTCCCGACTTCGCCGGCGCAATGGCGGATTTGCTGGACGCGGAAGGGATCGAGACCACTGACGTTCTGGGGTATCACACCGGTTCCGCGACCACCCTGGAACTGGCCCTGCAGCGGCCCGAACGGGCCAACAAGCTAGTGGTCGTCTCGGCGCTTATGCACAGTCAGGAAGAGTTCGCTGAGATTTCAGACTTTCTGGAGAAGGGGGCTGGGGTCCCACTAGCTGAACAAGCTGCGACGCTGTCGGAGCGTTACGCCTTCTTTGAAGAGTTCTGGCCCGAGGTTCCAAAGGGCGAAACCGGCTGGCGGGTTTTCTTCGCCAGCCACGCACAAGCCCCTATTTCTCATTGGGGATTTCGTGCTGCTTTTGCCTATGACTTTCCGGGGGCCCTCCAGAAGACCACCCATCGGCTACTGATCCTCAATCCAGAGGACGATGTGTGGGAGGTCACACCCAAGGCAGCGCCGTTTATTCAAAATGGTCATATCCATGATTTACCGGGGTGGACTCACGGCTTTCTACACATTCACGCAGAAGAAACTGCTGCCGTCGTGCGGAAATTTTTGGATAGCTAAACTCTAAATCGGTGTCGAGTTCCGCCACGTGGTAAATTGCGATTTTCGTTCTCTACGGTGCTTCTACAGAGCCGTTTTCTAAAGCGCGTCTACAAAGTCGATCATACGCTGGCGTTCTTTAGTGTCGGGCAGGCGGCCTTTGCCAGCTCCTGCGTTATCAACCATGTGGTGCGGCTTGTTTGTAGCTGGAATGACGCAGGTCACAGCAGGGTGGGAGAGAATGAACTTCAAATAGAACTGGCCCCAGCTGGTGGCAAACTCCTCGGCAAATTCGGGAATATCCTTGCCCTCGGTGGCGTTGAACAGCCGCCCACGTCCGAAAGGCACGTTGATCATGGTCGCCACGCCGTTATCAGCTGCGGCAGGCAGGATGGTCTTTTCCGCGCTGCGTTCTTCGATGTTGTACTGAAACTGGGCGAAATCCACCTTTTGATTTTCCATCACCGGCACCAGGGCATCTTGCGCCCCGGCGCGCCAGTGGGTGATGCCGATATAGCGGTAGCGGCCCTCTTGCTGCCATTCCCGCATGGTAGTCAGCTTACGGTCCGTATCCACCAGGTTATGCACCTGAATAAGGTCGATGCTGTCGGTGTGGAGCAGGTCGAAGGACTCATTGAGTTCATCAAGTCCGTCCTGCTCACCCTCCGTACGCACTTTAGTGGCCAGGAATGATTTGCCGGTAACGCCGAGATCGCGGCAGAGGTCACCCACAACCCCTTCCGAGCCCCGGTAAGACGGCGCCGTATCAATAATGGTGCCGCCGCTGTCCAGCAGGGTTTGAATAACCTCCGCCCGCATGGCTATGGCCGCCTCATCTGAAGGATTGACGATGAATGAACTGGACGTGCCGAGCCCAACCACCGGGAGTTCCTCCCCCGAAGAGGGAATCATCCGGGTCATCATGCTGCCTGAAGCAGCGTTGGCGGTGCTCGATATGCCGGCTGCTGCGGCTACGGCTGTGCCGATTGAGAAAGCTCTTCTTGAGATTTTAGCCCGGGAGAGGGTGGTCATGAAATTCGTCCATCTGGGAAAGCGGTAAACAAGGCCGATGGTGTGCACGGCCCGGCGCAGGCGTCAATAATACGCTACTTCTCGTTTTCAAGCGCCGGTCACCGCTTTGGAGGTGATCCACCCGCCTGCGCTTTGAAGTAATGTACACTATACCAGGATTGGGAGTGCGGCGGGCTCATTCGATATGAATAGCAAACTTTGTATATAAGGTTTTGGGCATAAAAATCTCCGTTCGCGTCGGTTACACAGCCCCTTCGAAAAGAAGGTCTACGTCATTGACGGGAAGGGCAGTACGGACCATTTCTGAAAAAGGTCATCTATCTAGCAAATACAGCACTTTAAGGACTCAGTCTCATAAACTACATGAATTTGAAAAGTGGTCCAGCATGGGTTTGTCCCGCACATATTTATTACTTGCTACTAATCATCCAGCACACACCACACCGGTGTGTGATCCGAGGCCTTCTCTTTTCCGCGGGGGTCCTTATCAATTCCTGCATCCGTGAGCCGATCGGCGGCCTGGGGGGTGAGCAAAAGATGATCTATCAATAGGCCGTTATCTTTTTGCCAGGCACCGCGTTGATAATCCCAGTAGGAATACTGATGCGGCGCATGATTAAAGCTCCTCAGCGCATCGGTCAGTCCCAGGTTTTTGATCGCCTGAAAGCGTGCCCGGGATTCAGGCTGAGTGAGAGCGTCGCCGGCGACTGCATTGGGATCGTAGACGTCGTCGTCGTTCGGAATAACGTTGTAATCCCCTCCCAAAATGATGCTTTCCTCGTCTTCCAGGCTGGTCTGCACGTGACTGTATAGCCGGTCCATCCACCCAAGCTTGTAAGGGAACTTTTCAGTGTCGATGGGGTTGCCGTTGGGCAGATAAACGGAGGCTACACGTAGGTTTCCAAATGCCGTGCCTTCGATGTAGCGCGCTTGTTCATCGGTATCGTCACCAGGCAAACCCCGGGAGACATCCTCGATCGGTGATTTCGAGAGGATCGCTACGCCGTTGTAGGTTTTCTGCCCGTGGGTTTCGATGTTGTAACCGAGGTCTTCGATTTCCATGCGGGGGAAGCCCTCGTCGACCGTCTTGATTTCCTGCAAGAGCACCACGTCTGGGGCAAATTCCTTGAGCCAGGCTAAGGCGTTAGGCAGCCGGGCCTTGATCGAATTCACATTCCAGGTGGCTATTTTGATCATGCGATTCAGGCAATCCTCAAGAAATTAATATGAGGGGTTCTTACCCTAGGTGTCTCTATATTTTCTTTCACGCTGGTCCACGGAACGTTGTCAGGATCTATAATTTCTTAATTCGCCGTCGTTCTTAATTGTTGTTCAAATCTTTCTCAACATACAAGTGCACAACCCGTTGCATTTACAATTCGTATGGGCTCATCAGAACTTCGAACTAGCCGTTTATCCACGATAATGATTATGTAACTTCTGCTCATATTCGAAAACTGTGATTGTTGCATATCTGCAACGGCCTGAGAAAAAAGGCCATTATCCGGGGCTACATACGAAGTACCGTGTTTCAATTTGTTAGGACAAAGCTAATACTTAGAATAGGATTTATTGCGTTTATCTTGGGGGTTTAGAACATGCGGTTCAGTTTAATTAGATCACTTTTGCTTGGTTCGGCTGCAGTCACGGCACTGCTCGGCGCTGAACAGGTTTCGGCACAGCAAATAACGCTTGAAGAAATAGTGGTCACTGCGCGTGCACGGACTGAGAGCTTGCAGGATATTCCGCTGGCCATCACCGCCTTCACGGCGGCGGACATGGAGAATGCCGGCATGCAGGACCTGTCCGACCTGGCCTTGCAGACCGCTGGCATGCAGTTCTTTAGCCGCCGCTCAGGCTTCCGCGCCGGTCGTGTTGACTCCGTTATTAACCTGCGCGGTGTTTCCTCCGGCACCGGCCTGGATCACTTGCAACCAACCTCGCTGTTTGTTGACGGTATCTTCGTGCTCGGCACGGCCAGTTCCATCGGCTTGCAGGACTTGGAACGGGTCGAGGTGATTAAAGGCCCGCAGTCAGCCTTCTTCGGCCGCAACACCTTTGCCGGTGCGATCAACTTCATCACGAAGAACCCATCGCTGACGGAATACGAGACCAAGATCGACGTCTCCGCGGCGACCTATGACAAGTTTGATTTCAATGTTCTGACCTCCATCCCTCTCATCGAAGATAAGCTGGCGATTCAGATTAATGGGCGCTTGTACAGCCGGGGCGGTGAATGGACCGCAACTGACGGCGGCCAGCTCGGCCAAGAATCTTCCAGTTTCATCAGCGCCACTGTTTACGGTGAACCGAACGAGAGAAGCTCCTTCAAGCTCCGTGCCTACTATCAACGGGACGATGACGGTTCACCGGTGTCCGGTGTTCTCAGCGGTGATGAGTTCGACAGCTGTTCGGGAACGACTGTGTCACGCTTCAACGCGGCCGGAACCGCCCAAGAGTCCTTCTCCCCATTCCGTATGGCTTGCGGCGATGTACCCACATTCAAAAGCGGTTTGATATCGTTGTCCCGCGAGACCTCCTTGCGGCCCACTAATATGTCTTTGGACCGTATAGGCCTCGTCCAGTCCACGGGCGCCCTGTTGTTCGGCCCGCAGCCCGATGCTCTGCGCGAATTTCTCATTGACGACAAGTTCGTTAAGAGCGTGCCGAACATTGACAAGATGGGTCTGATCCGTGATCAGATCCGGTTATCCGCAAATGCTGATTATGAGTTCAGCGGCGCCCTGGAAGGCTACACATTTTCGTTCCTCGGCGGCTACAACGACATGGGCCTGAACTTCCTACGTGACTACGATCAGAGCGATTTCCAAGCTTGGTATTCCACCGACCCGAAATTCGGACGGGACTGGAGCGTGGAAGCGCGCCTCACGTCACCGCAAGACAAACGGCTCCGTGGCCTTCTAGGCGTATCTTATGTTGACCAGGAATTCATCACCAGCGGCTCCGGCGGGTTGCTAGTCCTGTCGTGCTTTAATTTCACCGGTGCTCCAGCCGCCGGCACTCCGTTTAGTACCGCCTGCGGCGGCGGTCCGGGTATCTTCACCCTGCCTGCCACATCTGGCAACGTAGCTAAGGTTAAAGGCGTCTTCGCGTCGCTCTCATTTGACATCACCGAAACTCTGACCTTCGATGCGGAAGCGCGCTACTCGGAAGACGAACGCACGGCTGGGGAAGCGGGCTTCTTCAATCAGATCACCTATAAGGACTGGGTCCCCCGTTTCATCCTCAACTATCAACCGACGGACGACACCACCATCTACATCCAGGCTTCCCGTGGCATTCTGCCCGGCGCGACCAATGGTCTGTTAACTACATGTAGTGAAGATGATTTCCTTGTTGCCTACACGTCACCAATAACAGGGCAGCAGTCTACTGCGTCCGAGTGTGATCAGTTCCGCTCGCAATTGCAGGGCGACCAGTTCGCACCTTCAACGCCTAGCCAGGTACTGGATGCGGCTGAGATCGGCTGGAAGCAGCAGCTGATGGATGGCCGGGCCCGGTTTAACCTGACGGCTTGGCACTACGAGTGGAAGAACCGGCCCTATGGCCTGGTGACTAGCTTTGTTCGGGATGCTGAAGATCCAGCTCAGCGTGACCGGTTACCCAATAACTTCGCCAACAGTTTGACGGTGCAGGTGGGCGGCAGCTCCAAGTTCTGGGGTGTCGAGTTCGAATCCGGCATGGCTTTCACCGAGCAATGGGATGCCCAGCTTAACGTCAGTTGGCAGGACAACAAGATCACCGACCTGCTAAGCCGGTCTTCAATTCAGACTAATGGCGGCTTCATCAACTTGAAGGGTCTCAAGACGCTGCGGTTCCCTGGTATCATGTGGAACGCGTCGACGACCTATACGGATGCGCTTAACAGCACATGGGACTATTATGGCCGGGCTGACGTCTCCTATTCCGGCGAGTACTGGGCCGACGTGGACAACTTGGCCAGAGGTCCGGACTGGTTTGTTACTAATGTCCGGGTTGGTCTCCAACGTGAAGATCTCCGAATTGAGTTGTTCGTCCGCAACCTGTTCCAGGAAACAGCGTGGCAGACGGTGAGCCAAGGTGCCCACTTCAAACACCACTCCTTTAACTTTGGTGGATTCCGCGGGCTCAACGTTTCTCCGCAAGAGAAACGCACCTTCGGCGTTAGAACCAACCTTACGTTCTAGAGGCCCCGTGACCGGGGAGGGATTACTGAGCCCGGAACCTTACGGTTCCGGGCTCAGCTTTTATGTGGCCTAGAACCTTACGTTTCTAGGCCACATCTATTTGCGTTACCCGAAGCCGGAAAACTTCGGGCCCAACTTTTTGTGACTCAGTCGCTTTTGGCTACCATCCGCACATGCGGTATTTGATTCTCATTTTTGGTTTAGTTGTTGGCAGCGGTGACGCTTGGGCTTAGTCCAATCTATGCGAGCCATACGAAGATGCCGTGCGTGTCACCTTTGACACCAGTTTCATAACCCCGACGTATAACCACTCATTAGCAACCAAGGACGCGCGTTAGCTTTACACCACCCAGCAGCCGGTCTCATTCAAATGCCGTTGGCAGCACGCAGAAATTGGCCTTGGGTTGTCTACATCAACACGCACCATCCCACGGGAACGGGGCGGCTATTGCGCCTACCTGGAAGAAGTACAGGCGGACTTTGGTTTGGATGAAGTCCAGGTCTATGTCGGACGGCGTTATAGCAAAGGTACATGCGAATACCGCACCATTCTTGACCATGAGAATGAGCATGTCTCGATTAACAATGCGATCGTGAAGGAGTATGGCCCACGCCTGGGCCGGTCTATCGAGCAGCAACTCAGTTTCATGCCGCCTCTGTTTGCTCCCTCAGGAGATAATGGTGCCCGGCACGTGGTACCGGAGCTTCAACAGCGCATAGAACCGGTGGCTCAAGCATTCCAGCGCGAGCAACGCCGGCAGAACGCGGCAATCGACGCGGAAACGAATTATGGAGCTCTACAACGGTTGTGCAGGGACTGGGCACTTTACCGGCATTTCTAAAAGGATTTCTTAAGCTTAGAGCGAGAAAGAGGTGCCGCAGCCGCAGGTTGAACTGGCATTAGGATTGTTGATCCGGAATGACGAGGCCAGCAAATCCTCGGCGTAATCGATTTCAGACCCGCCCAGAAGATCCAGCGACATGTCATCAATCACCAGTTTGACACCGTGGAATTCAAATACTTTATCGTCGGCGGTTGAGTCGGCGTCGAGGCTAAAGCTATAGGAAAAGCCCGAGCAGCCGCCTCCCGAAACACTCAGGCGCAGCATCAGGCTCTCGTCACCTTCTTCGATGATGAGGCTTTGGACCTTCGTTGCCGCCCGTTCCGATAATGTGACAGTAGGCGTTGGGCTGAGTTCATTCATGTCTGAAGCCTTATTAGGATATCGTTAATGTAGGCATCCTTGGGTGGTGCTTCAAGCCATAGCGATAATTGCTTGAAAACCTTGGCTCCTATAGGGTCCGGCCCATGAACAAAGACCTAACGGGAATACAGAATTGCCTGGCCAATGTGGCAGTCGCGCAGGCGAATTCCCGGGGCCGCCTCCATCCCGAGCCTGATGCCGAGACCCGCAACGCGTATCAGCGAGACAGAGACCGGATTATTCATTCCAGTGCGTTCAGGCGGCTGAAATATAAGACCCAGGTATTCGTCTATCATGAGGGGGATAATTACCGGACGCGCCTGTCGCACAGTCTAGAGGTTGCACAGATCGCCCGTTCAATGAGCCGGTTTCTAGGCCTCAACGAAGATCTGGCAGAAGCTTTGGCTCTGGCACATGATCTAGGGCATACATGCTTCGGCCATGCCGGCGAGGATGCTCTCAAAGCCTGCATGGAGGGGTTCAACGGTTTTGACCACAACGCCCAGGCTCTCCGCATCCTGACGAAACTTGAGCGGCGCTACCCCACGTTCGATGGCCTAAATCTCACATGGGAAACCTTGGAAGGGCTGGTTAAACATAATGGCCCTATGATTGTCGACGGAGAGGATAGTGATATTCCGTTGGCTATACAGGAATACGTTGCCGAGCATGACTTGGAATTGAATCGATACGCATCAGCGGAAGCTCAGGTCGCTGCTGTAGCAGACGATATCGCCTACAATGCTCATGACATCGATGACGGACTTACAGCCAACTTGTTCTCCCTTGAGAGTTTGAAGACTTTGCCTCTCGTCGGGCCCATCGTGGATGAGGTTGAACGGGAGTACCCCGACCTTGATGAAAGCCGGCGCGTTCATGAAATCGTTCGCCGGCAGATCGGCTCAATGGTCAACGATGTGATTATGGAGTCAGGGGAACGCTATACCCGTCTCAAGCCTCAAAATTTAGCAGACGTTCACGGCCTTCAGGGTTCTCTTGTTGGCTTCTCTGTAGAGATGGAAAATAACGATAAGGCCTTGAAGAACTTCCTATTTCCAAATATGTACCGGCATCAGCGCGTTGTAAGTATGTCCGACGAGGCAAAACGCGTTGTGAGTGATCTCTTCGAGCTGCTTCACTGCGACCCCGACCAACTCCCGGCAAACTGGCAAGTGAATATGGATGGTCCAGGTGGAGTGAAGACTGCGCGACGGGTTGCCGATTATATCGCGGGTATGACCGACCGTTTTGCCCTTAAGGAGCATGGTCGGCTTTTTTTAGAGCCATTGGTGTCATGAACGTTTTTTCTCTGATGAAAGACCGGGTCGTCGAAGTGATCCAGAGCGCCGTTGAAGACGGCGCGCTGCCTTCCGGCCTTAAAACAGATGCGGTCACCGCTGAGGCGCCGCGCGACGCTGCCCATGGTGACGTATCGACCAACGCAGCCTTGGTTCTTGCAAAACAAGCAGGTATGAAGCCACGAGGTATAGCGGAAATCTTAGCCAGTCGACTTTTGAACGTGGACGAGGTCGATGCCGCCGAGGTAGCGGGGCCGGGTTTCATTAATCTAAGACTTGGTGCCTCTGTCTGGCACGGCGTCGTCAAAGAAGTTCTCAAAACAGGTATCGCTTTCGGGGATAACGCGGCCGGGCAGCAGGAACCAATTAATGTTGAATACGTTTCTGCAAATCCCACCGGGCCTCTGCACGTGGGACATGCAAGAGGCGCTGTCTTCGGTGATGTTCTCGCTGCGCTGCTGTCCAAATCCGGATATGCGGTGACTAAGGAATACTACATCAACGATGCAGGTTCGCAGGTAGATTCACTCGCTCGCGCGTTGCACCTCCGTTACCTCGTAGCTCTCGGCAAAAAATCAGATAACGATTTTGCCGCAGCTGCCGAGGCGGGCGATGTTGAGTACGCCGGCGGATATCTGAAAGACGCAGCCGTCAAACTTGTGGATGCAGACGGCGATAAATGGGCCGATGCCCACGAAGACGAATGGATGGAGCCAGTCAGAACGTTTGCTATTAAAGCGATGATGCAAATGATCCGAGAGGACTTAGCCGCTCTAGGTATTGGTCAAGATTTAGAGACATCTGAGCGCAGTTTGGTCGAAAGTGGCCGCATCGAAACGGCGATCAGCGATCTCGAGAGACAAGGTCTTGTTTATACGGGCGTCCTTGAGCCACCCAAGGGCAAGAAGCCCGATGACTGGGAAGCGCGCCCTCAGTTGCTCTTTAAGTCTACGGAATTTGGCGATGACATTGATCGCCCCTTTAAAAAATCCGATGGAACCTGGACCTATTTTGCTTCAGATGTGGCCTATCACCGCGATAAGTTTGACCGTGGATTTTCCCAAATGATCGATGTTTGGGGAGCGGACCACGGTGGATACGTCAAGAGGATGCAGGCGGCTGTGAAAGCCCTGTCAAACGGTGAGGGGGCGCTCGATATTAAGCTCTGCCAGCTCGTAAAAATATTCGACAAGGGCGAGCCGGTCAGAATGTCAAAACGGTCAGGGACGTTCGTCACGCTGCGCGACCTGATTGACGCGGTTGGCAAGGATGTCGTCCGTTTTATTATGCTGACCCGCAGGAACGATGCGCCTCTTGATTTTGACTACGCCAAAGCAACAGAGAAATCACGGGAAAACCCCGTGTTTTATGTCCAATATGCCCACGCACGGATAAACTCTGTCTTCCGGCATGCTGCCGAAGCCTTCAAAGATTTGGATTTAACGGACCCCGGCCTCACCCATGCGGATCTGAGCCTATGTTCCGACGATGCAGAACTGGCAATCATGCGAACCGTGAGTGCCTGGCCGCGAATTGTGGAATCGGCCGCCCAAGCTCATGAACCGCACCGTTTGGCGTTCTACCTCAATGATCTTGCGGCGGAACTTCACGCCTTGTGGAACCGGGGCAATGAAAATGCGGAGCTGCGCTTCCTGCTGCCGGACGAGCCTGGCCGGTCACGAGCGCGCTTGGCGCTTGTCCGCTCCGTCGCCCTGGTGATAGCGTCAGGGCTGCATGTTTTTGGAGTTCAGCCTGTAGAGGAGATGCGTTGATGACAGGTTCGATGCGTTTTCTGAAGATGCCCGTCCACCAAAGTGAGGGGCGGGACGAAGGGGGCACCCTTACCGACCCGGTTTTTGATGATGAGTACTATGGCCGTGACCAGGCCGGCGGAAAAGCCCGCACGATCGGCTTAGTTGTTGGCGTCGTCGCAGGCGCCATAATCGCTGGAACAGCGGCTTGGTTTGTTTTTGGACCAGGTGGCGGGGCCGAGCGCGGACAAACCCCTCTTATCGTCGCTGAACCTGAGCCGTTTAAGGTCCGTCCCGACAATCCCGGTGGTCTACAGGTCGAAAATCAGGACAAACTTGTATACGGGCGCATTGGCGATGGCGCGCGGGCTCCAGGTGTTGAGAATATTCTCCCTTCACCAGAAACGCCCAAGGCGCCTGCTTTGCCGCCGGTGGCTCTTGCCGCTCAAGAGGCCGTGCCGTTTGTTGTTTCTGAGCCGCTTGGAAAAGCCGAGCCTGTTGCTAAACAAGTTTTAGAATCTGTTGAAGAAACGGTTGTAGCTGCTGTGCCTTCAACGCCTGCCGCCCCACCTTCTATTGACACTCCTAAAGTTCCCGTACCATCACTACCCGCTGTTTCGGAGCCCACAGCAGCACCCCTGCCCAGACCACTCGCAGCCCAAGAGCAAACATTGGAAAGTATGGTAGCCGTGCTGTCTGGAGATTATCTTATTCAGATAGTAGCGTTGCGGTCGCAAGAGGCCGCCGAACGTGAATGGGACCGGGTAAGCCGCCGTCATGCATCTATACTTGGATCTTACCGTCCCCTCATCGTAAAAACTGATCTTGGTGACCGCGGTATCTTTTATCGCCTGCGGGCTGGCCCTCTTGCCAGCCGAAACGATGCAGAGCAGTTATGTTCTGCGTTGGTGGCAGAAAACGTGGGGTGTCTCGTTGTCCGAAACGAATAATTCGTGGTCAGATTCTCTTGCAACCGTTTTTGGGTGTTCCGGACATTCACTTTCAGCAGACGAGCGTAGTTTTTTCCGGGAAACAAAGCCCTTCGGTTTCATTTTGTTCGCCCGCAATATCGACAGCCCAGATCAAGTCCGTGCACTGGTCGATGACGTCCGCTCCTGCGTGGGCTGGAGCGCACCTGTATTGATCGACCAGGAGGGCGGACGGGTTCAGCGTTTGCGGCCGCCGCATTGGCGATCGGCTCCACCGATGAACCAATTTGGCCTGCTCTATGCGAAGCACCCAGAACGCGCTGTCGAAGCAGTCCGCATTAATATGCAGGCTATAGGCAAAGAGTTAGCCGACCTTGGCATTGACGTGGACTGTGCTCCGGTTCTCGATGTGCCGGTTCCGGGTTCACACGATGTGATTGGTGACAGGGCTTTGGCGTCTGACCCCGAAACGGTTAGAAGTCTAGCAGTGGCAGCTTGCGAAGGACTGATGGACGCGGGCATTGTGCCGGTGATCAAGCATTTGCCGGGACATGGACGGGCCGCAGTCGACAGCCACAAAGAGTTGCCAGTTGTTGATACACCTGAAGCTGGTCTTGCCGGTCAGGACCTTCTACCTTTCCAAAAGGTCGCTGCTTTGCCAGTGGCGGGGATGACCGCACATGTCGTTTACACGACCTTTGATCCGGATCAGCCAGCGACGCTTTCTCGAAAGGTTATAGCCCACGTCATTCGCGACCGCATCGGGTTCTCTGGATTACTGTTCAGCGACGACCTTGGCATGAAAGCGCTTGAAAGCTCGTTCTCTGACCGGGCTTCGAAATGCCTTAGTGCAGGGTGTGATATTGCTTTGCACTGCTGCGGTGACCTTATTGAGATGCAGCAAGTCGCGGATGGTTCTTCTCGTCTCTCTGATTCTGCAATTGTGTCATTTGAACGGCTAGAGAGTTACCGTGGCAAGCCGCGTATTGATGTCGATGGAACGGCTATTGCATTTCAGGTCGCATCGCTTCTTGAAGCAGCGGCGTAAGGACGATTCAAGTGCTTTACACTATTTCGACTTGGGTTATTCCAGCGCTTTTTGCAATTACGCTTCATGAAGCGGCTCACGGGTATGCGGCCAATTATTTTGGCGACAGCACAGCCAAAGAACAGGGCCGGGTTTCTCTAAATCCATTCCGCCATATAGACCCTGTGGGTACTGTTATCTTGCCTTTGGTTTTGGCCCTCACTTCACCTTTTGTTTTTGGCTGGGCCAAACCTGTTCCTGTGAATTTCGGCCGGCTTAGAAATCCCAAGCGAGATATGGTTTGGGTTGCTGCCGCAGGGCCGGCCATCAATCTTTTCCTGGCGCTTGTATCGGCGCGCTTGCTTTACATCGTTCCAGCGCTACCCGAATCGGCTGTCGGCTGGACCTTTGAAACATTGAGAAACAGCTTATTTCTCAATGTCATATTGTGTGTTTTTAATCTTTTGCCTATCCCCCCGCTTGATGGTGGGCGCATTGCCGTCGGTCTGCTTCCGGTTCACCTGGCCCGGCGCTTGGCTGGCCTTGAAAAATACGGCATGGTCCTGATTATCGGTATCCTTATTGGTTTGCCCTTGCTTGGGGCACTATTTGGAATAACGATCAGGCCGTTCGTTTGGATCATACAGCCCATTGTCGAGGCAGTGATTTCAGCCATCGCCGCATTGGCTGGCCTGATCTAGGAGAGAACACTTTGAATACGGACGACCGCCCTCCTTTTGAAGAAGACGAACAGCTAGAAACGGCGGATGATGAGTCCAACGGGTCTGGCCTTGTCCTCAATCTTAGCGGGTATGAAGGACCTATCGACGTTCTTCTGACCCTGGCGCGGGATCAAAAGGTTGATCTCATTCATATTTCAATTCTCGAGCTTGCGGAGCAGTACCTCGTCTTTGTTGATGAAGCACGGAAGCATTTTCTAGAGCTGGCGGCTGACTATTTGGTTATGGCGGCTTGGCTCGCCTACTTAAAGTCAAAATTGCTGCTTCCAAGGGAAGAGGAAGAAGAGCCGTCGGCTGATGAAATGGCTGATGCCCTGCGTTATCAGCTGTTGCGCTTGCAAGCGATGCAGGAAGCCGGAAAAAAAGTCATGGAATTGCCGCGGAAAGGGCTGGCGTTCTTCACGCGCGGGGAACCTGAAGGTCTTCCCGTTTCATACCGCTCTATCTATGACGTTTCCCTTTACGATCTGCTGCGCGGATATGCACGCTCTCGCCAGGAGGGTGCCCAGGTGGCCCTTGATATAGAGCCAATTGACATGTACTCCATCGATGAAGCTATTGACCGATTGAGGGAGTTTCTGCCAAACGTTCCGGATTGGGCGACGCTCTTGTCGTTTATGCCACAGGGGTCAATGTCCCCCTTTAAAAGGCGTTCTGCAATCAGTACAACGTTACTGGCGGCTCTAGAGCTCGTGCGCCTGGGAAAGGCAGATATTCGGCAAGACAGCGGTCTGTATTCACCTATCTTTTTGAAGCCGGCTAACAGGCCTGAGTCCGTGGAGTCTTCATGACAATGTCTGAAACCGTAACTGAGTCGAAGGTCGCCGAACTGGGTTCTAATGCTGACGAGCCTGAATCTCAGAAAATCGATGACGACTTGCGGTTGCTGGAAGCTCTGATGTTTGCCTCGGCATCTGCTGTCACCGAACGCGCTATCGCTGAACGTCTTGCTGAGAATGCTGATATATCGGCTCTGCTTGAACGCCTCAAAGAAATGTACAAAGGACGCGGCGTTGAACTCACACGGGCGGGAAATCGCTGGTACTTCAGGACGGCACCTGACCTCGGCGACCGGTTGAAGCTGGAAAAAATTGTTCCGCGCAAACTATCTCGCGCTGGTGTCGAGACGCTGGCTATTATCGCGTATCACCAACCAGTGACACGTGCAGAGATCGAAGAGATTCGAGGTGTTGCTATTAGTAGGGGAACGCTCGACATCTTGCTTGAGGAAGGCTGGATTAAGCCAAAAGGGAAGCGGCATACGCCAGGACGCCCGACAACATGGGGCACGAGTGATACCTTCCTTGACCATTTTGGTTTGGAATCTTTAAACGACCTTCCTGGCATAGAAGAATTGAAAGTTGCTGGTTTGCTCGATGCAAGACAAGGTGTCGTATCGTATACCGCGCGCGCTGGAGACGGGGACACCCTACTCTTCGATACCGATGAGTCGGATGAGGTTCTAGAGCCGTTAGCCGAAGATGATGTGCAATCAGGGCCGACCGATGGCGTCTCAGAGCTAGAAGTGGAAAATTCCAGTGGCGAGGCCGAGGGTAAAGGGCCATCTGAACCGGTTGATGGCGTCTCAGAGCCGGAGGTGGAAGCTTCCAGTGGCGAAATGGAAAGAGGTATTCCTGAAGACGTGAACCTTACGGATATCGAAAAACCCGATGAAGATGAGCCACAAACTCCCAAAAGTGGGTAAGATGATAGTGCCTCATTCATAGGGGTTTTACTTGCGAGCGGCGCGAATGAGCCCTAAGTAAGCACTTACTGAAATGATATTTTTAGCAGCATTGCGGCAACTCGCGCTTTCTGCGATGATTTTACTATAATATTGCGAAAAATACCGGAGAATTAAAGACATGGGATCGCTAAGCATCTGGCACTGGATCGTTGTCCTGGTCGTGGTCTTACTGCTTTTCGGCAAGGGAAAAATTCCTGCTCTGATGGGGGACGTGGCAAAAGGGGTAAAAGCCTTTAAGTCCGGTCTTAAAGAGGACGAAACCGATACCGCTGAAGCCAAGGCCATAGAAGAAGAAGGCGAAGAAAACGCCATGGCGAACGAGAAGGATGAAGCGTCCCGCGCTTAATGCGGTTCGTTTGCTATCATCAATCGTCCGTTACCCGGACATTACGTGGCGTAAGGCGGGAACCCCATGTTCGATCTTGGCTGGTTGGAATTTGCTATTATCGGGCTGATTATGATCCTTGTGCTGGGGCCCAAGGAACTGCCTCATGCTATGCGATCTATCGCCCGGTTTATGCGCAAGGCTCGCAGACTGGCTTCTGAATTTCAAGGTCACATGGATGACCTCGTTCGTGAAGCTGATTTAGATGATGTTAAACAATCCATCAATTCCATCAAAAACAAGGACGTCAGCGCGCTGATCAATGAAGCCGTGGATCCGGCGGGTGAAATTAAAAAAGAGCTCGACGGAACAATGGCGGATGCAAAACGTGAGATGAATGCGATCAAATCGACAGCTGGCGTTTCGCCGGCTGCATCAGTAGCGCTGCCTACAACAATAGAGACGGACGATAAGCCTGCAGGTGAGGCTGAGAAGACAGGGGATGCCACTGCAAAGGCCACACCCGAGTCCCAGCCGGCCGCTCAAGACGTTCCATCTGCAGCCGCCAATAGCGCGGCGAGTAAAGTTTAACTTTTATGGCGGAGAATCCAGACTCACACACGATGCCGCTGCTCGATCATTTGATAGAACTGCGTACGCGTTTGATTTGGTCAGTCTTCGGTTTCTTATTCACCTTCTTTGCGTGTTTTTATTTTGCGCAGCCGATCTACGATTTTCTCGTCATTCCATTTGCCAACGTTATGGAGGAAGTCGGTGGCACCAATCGGATGATCTACACGGCTTTGACCGAAGCGTTCTTTACTCAAATTAAAGTCGGTTTCTTCGCTGCCGCTTTTGTAACATTCCCGCTCATTGCTACTCAAATTTGGATGTTTATTGCGCCTGGCCTTTATCAGCATGAGAAAGGGGCTTTAGCACCGTTCCTGGTCGCCAGCCCGATCTTGTTTCTGGCAGGTGCATCGTTCGTCTACTACTTTATTATGCCAATGGCTTGGCGTTTTCTGCTTGGCTTCCAAACCGGAGCCGATGAGAGTGTTTTGCCAATTGAACTAGAGGCAAGGGTTGGCGAATACCTAGGCCTCGTGATGCAGTTAATCTTCGCTTTCGGGATTAGCTTCCAACTGCCTGTCGTATTAGTGTTGCTCGCCCGGGTCGGAATCGTCTCCGCACAGGGCCTTGCTGAGCGACGAAAATACGCCATCGTCTGTGTCTTTGTCTTTGCAGCCGTCGTGACGCCACCGGATGTTATCAGCCAAATCGGCCTCGCCATTCCCATGATGCTGCTGTACGAGGTGAGCATTTATGCGTGCCGTATTGTCGAACGCAAACGGGAAGAGGCCTGGGCCGCTGACGCCGATGACGACGGATTTGAAGATACAGATTTTAACGAAACGTGACCCCGAAGAGAGGGTAATCAAGGCAGTTTTATGCACCGTAGTGGACGCTTTGGTTCCCGTTCCGTATAAACCGCTGAGTTACCAATATTAAGCTGGCGGCGGCAGGCTCATGCATGATTTGAAGTGGATACGGGATAACCCAGAAGCATTCGATGCTGGGCTGGCACGTATGGGGCTCGAACCTCACGCGAAGACGGTTATCGATATGTATGCGCGCCACCGTGGCGCGGTCACCCAACTACAGGGCTTTCAAACCGAACGGAACGAGCTGTCCAAGAAAATCGGCCTGATCAAAAAAGATGGTGGTGACGCCACTGAAGTAATGGCTCAGGTCTCAGCCAAGAAAGAGGAAATGACGCGCCTTGAGGAAGACCAACGTTTCCTCGCCGATGAAATCCGCAACTTATTACTGGGCATTCCCAATCTGCTTCATGCTGACGTACCGGAGGGATTATCAGAGGATGATAACGTTGAACTGAGCCGTCATGGTGAGCCACGCCAATTCAACTTTGAGACTAAGGATCATATTGCGCTAGGTGCAAGTCTTGGCGGCATGGATTTTGAAACAGCGGCTGCTATGTCAGGCGCGCGTTTTGTAGTTCTGTCCGGGCCGCTTGCCCGTTTAGAACGCGCTCTTGCCCAATTCATGCTCAATACCCATACGGAAGAAAACGGGTACACCGAGGTTAATCCGCCGGTGCTCGTTAAGGACGAAGCGTTGATTGGAACAGGGCAGTTGCCAAAATTTGGTGAAGATCTGTACCGCACTCAGGATGACCTTTGGCTCATACCAACGGCGGAGGTGTCCCTTACGAACATTGTCGCGAACAAGATATTGACCAGCGGAGATCTGCCTCTTCGGTTTACTGCTTTTACACCGTGTTTTCGGCAAGAAGCAGGCGCCGCTGGAAAAGATACTCGTGGCATGATCCGGCATCATCAGTTCGAAAAAGTAGAAATGGTTTCAATCGTGGCAGATGAGGAGTCGGAAGCTGAACTCGATCGAATGACTGGCTGTGCGGCAGGCATTCTCCAAAAGCTCAAGTTGCCTTACCGCGTCATGGCGTTGTCCGCTGGTGATATTGGGTTCAGCGCTCACAGAACCTATGACCTGGAAGTTTGGCTGCCCGGACAGGATTGTTACCGGGAAATTTCAAGCTGCTCTAACTGCCAAGACTTTCAGGCTCGCCGCATGGGTGCCCGCTACAAGCCGGAAGAAGGTGCTAAGGGTACGCGCCCTGTACACACCCTTAATGGTTCTGGCCTAGCTGTAGGCCGCACACTTGTTGCGGTTTTGGAGAATTACCAGCAGGCTGACGGAAGTGTTGTGGTGCCCGAAGTCTTGCTACCATATATGGGCGGTCTTGAGACAATCCCGGCGCAAGAGGCTTAATAGTTATATAACGATGTTCACTCCTGTTGATGATCTGTCCGGATGTCGCATCTTGCTTTCAAACGACGACGGCATAAATGCACCTGGTCTTGCGGTGTTGGAAACAATCGCTCGCACATTGACCGATGATGTTTGGATCGTGGCGCCTGCCCATGAGCAAAGCGGGGTAGGGCACTCACTCACTTTGCATGATCCGCTTCGGCCGACTCAGCTTGCTGACAAGAAGTACATGATCGATGGCACTCCGACCGATTGTGTTCTGGTGGCCATACAGCACATTATGGAAGAAAATCCGCCTGATTTAGTGTTGTCGGGAATCAACATGGGGGAGAACCTTGGGCAAGACGTGCACTATTCAGGCACGATAGCGGCCGCACTGGAGGCGACTTTGCAAGGTGTTCCATCAGTAGCCCTAAGTCAGGCTATCAATGGATCTGTGTCCTGGGCTGCGGTGGAGCTTTATGCAGTGGACCTCATTAGATCACTTTATAAGGCGAGTTGGAATGAAGATACGCTGATCAATATCAATTTTCCTGTGCACGATGTCTCAGAAGTTAAAGGGGTCAAACTTGCCCGCCAAGGTAAGCATAAGGTGGGTGACGACCTTGTGCTCAGGCAAGACCCGCGCGGTAGGCCGTATATGTGGATCGGTGCGCCTCGTATACGTGATACGCAGACGAAAGGAACAGACCTTTGTGTTGTTGCCGACGGCTATATATCGGTGACGCCGCTTCGCGTTGATCTTACCGATTTTTCAGCTCTTGAATCTTTGTCTAAGGTTATCGAGTGAATCAAGATTCCCGCCGTATTAGACTTATAATGGATCTTCGCAATTCGGGCGTAACAGACACAGCTGTCCTGTCGGCTATGGAGCGCACACCCAGGGAGCTATTTGTCGAAGAATCATTTCTGGACCAGGCCTGGGCAAATAGGGCGCTGCCAATTTCCTGCGGCCAAACTATTAGTCAGCCTCTTATCGTTGGGCAAATGACGCAGGCGTTAGAACTTACAGACCGTCATAAAGTACTCGAGATTGGAACCGGTTCAGGATATCAAGCCGCTGTCCTTTCACGCCTTTGCCGCAGAGTGTACACCGTTGAACGGCATCAAGATCTGTTGGCTGTGGCCGAGAAGCGTTTTACAGACCTGTCCCTTCACAACATTACAACGCAGGCAGGAGATGGTTGGAAGGGGTGGCCACGGCAGGCGCCGTTTGACCGTATTTTGGTGACCGCTGCGGCACCGGTCGTGCCGCAGGACCTCGTGGCCCAGTTGACTGACGATTGTGGCATCATGATCTTACCGGTCGGCGACGCGGCTGCCCTGGATCAGATGGTGGTTCGTGTCACCAAGACAGACGGGCGCCTGGACTCCGAGCAGCTCTTTCCTGTGCGTTTTGTGCCCTTGGTTGAAGGCGCGCCCTCAAACCCATAGGCCGATCGGGCAATAAGTCCTCAGAATCCGGGCGAAAAGTCGACCATCTTGCGAAAAGGCAGCATGATTCGTATCGTCTTGGTGATGAGACAGATACACACCAAGAATTTTGCTCGGCAGATCTCCATTCACGTGCTCTTGGCTCTTTGTCTTTGCCTTACGCTGGTCGCCTGTGCGCCGCGGTGGGAACCACCTCCTGGCTACCGCGGTGGTATCTTGGCAGGTGCTCCGCCGCCAGCGCGCGTAATGGTGAGGGACGGTGATAGCGTTTATCTGATTGCTCGGCGCTACAATGTTCCCATGAAGGCAATTATTGAGGTGAACGAGCTGCGCCCGCCCTACGTACTTCAGCTGGGGCAAGTGCTGCGGCTCAATCGACCAATGGTTCACAAAGTTTCTAGCGGTGACAGCCTCTACGCTATATCTCGACAGTATGGCGTCGATATGAGGGCGATCGCCCAAGCCAACGCGATTGCGGCGCCATACACTATATTTCCAGGCCAGCAGTTGATGATCTCCGGCTCCTATACGGCCGCTGCAACGACATCACTGAGCGCGCCCCAGGAACCCCAGCGCGCAACTGGGCAAGAAACTGCAGCGCCCCGGATAGGCCCTTCAAGTGTCGCACCAACGGCACCCAAACCACCACCTGTTGCTCCTCCACCTCCACCGTCTAGGGTGGGTAGCCGTTTTCAGTGGCCGGTCAACGGCCGTATCGTTTCTGAATACGGCCCAGCGGGTAAAGGTCTGCACAACGATGGAATCAATATCGCTGTTGCGCCCGGCACGTCGGTGCGGGCAGCAGAAAACGGCGTCGTTGCCTATTCGGGCAACGAGCTGCAGGGTTTTGGAAACCTTCTTTTGATCAAACACGCTGATGGGTGGATGAGTGCCTATGCGCACAATGATCAGCTCCTAGTTTTGCGAGGTGAAATGGTCAAGCAAGGCCAGGTGATTTCTCGCTCTGGAGAGTCCGGTAGTGTACGTAGTCCCCAGCTGCATTTTGAACTCCGCCGGGGCACGAAAGCAGTTAACCCTCTGGATTACCTCGCCAGCCAGCGCAGTTGAAAACGTTCGCGAGCGAGTCAAGAGCCATACCAGCGCCTGACTTTTGTTAATGACAATGCGAAACTTATTTACGTTATTACGAGGAAAGAGGAGTCCAGCTATGGCCGAGCCCGTGCCCCGTTCAATTTTGAATCCGAATCTAAGTAAACGCTTTTTTCTGGCCGGTGCCGGAGCAACCATGGCGATGAGCAGCCAGACGTTTTCATCTCGCGAAGCCATGGCGCAGAACGTTTTATGGGACCTCATTGTCGTGGGGGGCGGAACCGCTGGAATGCCCGCCGCCATGTTTGCTGCGGACCGTGGTGCCCGCGTTCTTCTCATCGATATTGCCCCCCAATTGGGGGGTACCATGGACCGTTCGTCTGGCCAGGTTGCTGCGGCCGGAACGGTTTGGCAAAAGGAGCAGGGCATCGAGGATAGCGCCGATGCTCACTTCGATGACGTTATGCGCATCAACCGCAATACGTCTGACCCACGCTTGACCCGGCTACTTGTTGATAACGCTGCCGACACACTGAATTGGTTCGCGGCACGCGGCTTTAAGGTAATGGACAATCATCCAGTCTTAGGTGGCGGCCATGAGCCGTTCACAACGCGGCGGTATCAATGGAGCCCTGATCGTGCGCGTGCCTTTCAGAACATCATGGATCCGATCATCGAAGAAGCCCAAGAAAAGGGTAACTTGAAGGTGCTGTTAGATACCGGTGCCGTTGACCTCGCACAGGACGAAACAGGGACGGTTGTTGGCGTCGTCACTGAAAATGATACTGGCGAACGGATAGATTATCGCAGCAAATTCGTACTGCTCGCCAGCGGCGGGTGTGCATCCAGTCCACGCATGTTTGAGAACCTGCACGGCGTCCCGTTGTATTGTGAAGTCGCCTATCCGTATAGCCAAGGGCAGGGGATTACCTTGGGCCTAGGTGCGGGCGGATACGTAAGAGGTGGCGACAAATACGCGACATTGTTTGGCGCCGTTATGGAAAACGAACACTTCCCGGCACCGCGATTAGTTGGAGCGAGTCTCGCGCCGGAGCGGCGCCCCCCTTGGGAAGTCTACGTCAACGTTAATGGTAAACGCTTTATCCGTGAGGATGAACCGAGTGTCGCCCATAGAGAGTACACACTGGGTCTTCAACCGGGCCACCGTCATTGGGCGATCTTTGATCAGGAAATCCTTGATACAGCGCCGCCGTTCCTTCCGCGTTGGTCACGGGAGAAATTGGATGATGCTTTCATCGATCATTCGATGTTTGCCAAGGCGGAGACTGTTGGAGAGCTAGCGGTTAAGGCCGGAGTGAATCCCTACAATCTCGAACGGGAGATATCAGACTATAATGAGAATCTAGCGTATGGCCGAGCGGATAAGATGGGCCGCGAACATCGGCCGCTGACTGTTGCCAAGGGGCCGTTCTATGCTATTCGTCTGCAGGGCTGGAACGTGATGTCCTATGCTGGGCTGGGAGTTGACGGGCAGCTCCGCGTGACGCGGGAAGACGGTTCTCCCATACCGAATCTCTACGCAGCGGGGGAGGTCATTGGTAATGCCTCTACGTCAGGGCACGCGCTTACAAATGGCATGGGAGTGACCCCGGCCTTGACGTTTGGACGGTTGCTCGGCCAGAGAATTATTCCCTTTACGGTTTAATTTTCGCTGCTAGGGCAGCGTGATCTTTATGCCTTGTTCTCCAGAAATATGCTGGATGAATTGCCACGCCACCCGACCGGAGCGGGATCCGCGAGTGACTGCCCATTCCTTAGCTTTTGCGCGCAAAGAGTCCTTGTTGATCTTGATTCCCGCAAAGTCGGCATACCCTTCAACAATGGAAAAGTAGGTGTCTTGGTCAAGGTGGTGAAACCCAATCCAAAGACCGAAGCGATCTGACAAAGAAACCTTTTCCTCTATGGCTTCACCACGGTGGATGGCATTTACCCGTTCGTTTTCAATCATGTCGCGAGCCATCATGTGCCTACGGTTCGATGTGGCATAGAACAAGACATTTTCCGGTCGGCCCTCCAGTCCTCCCTCAAGGACAGCTTTTAGAGCTTTGTAGCTGTCGTCCATGCCCCCAAACGTAAGATCGTCACAAAAGACCACACACCGTCTTGGATCCTGCCTTAAAACGTCAAGCAGTTGTGGGAGCGACGGGATGTCTTCCCGATGAATTTCCACCAGCACCATGCGATCTGTCTCCGACCGAGACGTGTTTATTTCCGCCTGGATTGCTTTGACCAAGGAACTTTTTCCCGTACCCCGTGCGCCCCATAGCAGCGCGTTATTTGCCGGTAGGCCATCAGCATGATTGCGGGTGTTGGCGAGCAGTGCCTTTGCCTGTGCTGCAATTCCCTTGAGGAGACCGAATGGTATGCGATTGACCTTCTCTAAGGATTTGAGGCGCTGCCCATGTGGATTCCAGACGAATGCCTCAGCGTTGGCCAAAGAATTCGAGGGTTCTTGGTCCGGCGCTAGACGGTCCAGAGCATCCGCGATCCGGTTCAGCAGGGTAGAGAGGTCGTGATCCATGCAATTCTGCCTTAAAGTCTTGAAAACTATAGGGAACGCTACCAAATGAGCCTGACGCTGCAAGGGCTCTTTAGGGGTAAGTGAATCTTTCCATCCTTGAGAGGCCTGAGTATAGTCCGCCCATCTTTGAGTTTGAGCCAGGGGAGGCCACATTGTTTATTTCACCAGCATACGCGCAGGCTGCAGCGGGAGCGGGCATTGGTGGCTCGTTTACGGCCTTCGTGCCAATTATTCTTATTTTCGTCGTTTTTTACTTTTTGCTGATTCGACCCCAGCAAAAGAGGATGAAAGACCATACAGCAATGCTGAATGCCGTTCGGCGTGGAGATAAGGTCGTAACCAATGGCGGTATTATCGGCACTGTCACCAAGGTCCTACCAGAGGAACGCGAGCTCCAGATCGAAATCGCTGAGAATGTGAAGGTGAAAGTCAAGCAGGATATGCTCTCAAATGTTGTGAGTAAGACAGACCCCGTACCTGCACACCTAGACAAAGATTAACTTGCGACAATTTTTAGGGACAGGGTTGTTTCTGCGGATAAGCAGAACAGACCCTGACATCCAATCATGTTAGATTTTAGCCGCCGAAAAGCAATTTTTGTTCTGCTCATAGTTGCTTTCGGAGCAGCGTTTGCCACACCAAACTTATTTGACCGAACTGCCAGCGGCGACCTGCCGAGTTGGTGGCAACCGGTTAATCTTGGATTGGATCTGCAAGGGGGATCATACCTCCTCATGGAGGTCGATACCGATGCAATTTCTAAAGAACAATTGACCGACCTGCAGGAATCTGTGCGTGCGGCGTTACGTGCAAAACAGATTGGATATCGTAATCTGGCTGTAAGGAGAGAATCGGTTACCTTGGCACTCCCTGATCCAAGCCGCATAGGTGAGGCGCGCACCGCCATATTTACGGCGACCCCAGGTGTTGAGTTCGAGAACCTCGAAGGCGGACGGCTCCGTATTACGCTTCCAGAAACGATGGTGAGAGATAGTCGTATTGCGGCCGTTGTACAGTCTATTGAAATCATTCGCCGCCGTATCGATGAATCAGGGACGTCGGAAGCTAGCATCCAGCGCCAAGGCGAGAATCGGATCATCATTGAGCTGCCGGGCATTGATAATCCAACACGCCTAAAAGCACTGATTGGCCAAACCGCCAAACTGAACTTTCATCTTCTTGCCCCTGGATTTTCAAACGGCATTTCGAATACGCAGGATCTTCCCGCAGGAGCGATGCTCGTTCCAGATTCGTCTGGTTCAGGGCAGGTCTACGTAGTGCAGCGGCGAGTCTCTGTTCCTGGAGAAATGCTAGTTGATTCACAGCCAACGTTCCAAGAAGGAATGCCTGTTGTTTCTTTTCGGTTTAATACACAGGGTGGCAGAAGGTTTGGTGCAATTACGTCTCAGAGCGTTGGCGAGTATTTGGCCATTGTTCTTGATGACACTGTAATTAGTGCGCCGCGTATACGCAGTCCCATTGTTGGGGGTAGTGGAATCATTGAAGGTGGATTTACGGTTCAAGGTGCGCAAGATCTTGCGCTGCTGTTACGCGCAGGGGCTTTGCCGGCGCCACTGACAATTTTGGAGGAGCGAACTGTAGGACCAGGTCTTGGAGCAGACTCCATTGCCGCTGGTGAATTCGCCAGTGTGTTAGGTCTGATACTTGTAGCACTGTTTATGATAGCGGCTTATGGATTGTTCGGTTTCTTTTCTGTCATTGCCCTCGGCGTAAACCTTATTCTTATTCTTGGTGCACTCAGTGGTATAGGAGCTACGTTAACGCTGCCTGGAATTGCAGGAATTGTGCTCACAGTTGGGATGGCGGTTGATGCCAACGTTCTCATTTTTGAACGTATGCGAGAGGAAATGCGTACAGGGCGGACCCTGTTCAATGCCTTGGATTCCGGCTTCAAGCAGGCTTTCAAGACGATAATCGACTCTAACCTGACCACACTTATCGCAGCCCTTCTATTGTTTTGGTTTGGCAGCGGGCCAGTTAAAGGATTCGCCGTAACCCTTGGCTTTGGAATCATATCAACACTGTTCACCGCGACGATGATTTCCCGTCTGTTGGTTGTCACTTGGGTGCGGCGTGCAAAAGCGGTCACCTTGCCTATCCTTCCCAACAAAGAGTCCACAAGCGTAATGCGACCGCTGATCACCTGGTTTCCTCAGGAATTCAATGTCAATTTCATTAGTAAAAGGCGAATTGCGCTGACATTGTCGGCACTTCTCATAGTTGTTTCGTTCGGTTCCTTAGCAGTGCAGAAGCTGAATTTCGGCATTGATTTTGCTGGCGGCATTCTTTTGGAGGTTCGCGCAGATCAGCCTGTTGATGTGTCAGCCGTGCGTGCACAAGTTGGAGCTCTTGGCCTGGGAGATGTTGCAATTACCACGTTTGGAGATACTGGGCGTGATTTATCCATCCGCATTCAGCGGCAGGAAGGTGGGGATGCAGCGCAAACTGTAGCGTTGAATTTGGTGCAGGAGACTCTAGGCGACGGCTTTGATAATCGGCGGACCGAACTGGTTGGACCAAAAGTGGGATCAGAATTGGTTACGGATGGTGCGCTGGCAGTCAGCCTCGCACTTCTCGCCATCTGTATTTACATCTGGTTTCGTTTCGAATGGCAGTTTGCCGTTGGTGCAACACTGGCATTGAGCCATGACATTATCGCGACACTTGGATTGTTTTCCATTTTTCAGTTGGACTTTAATCTCACAACCGTGGCTGCAATTCTTACAATTGCTGGTTACTCTATTAACGATACTGTGGTCGCCTATGACCGTGTTCGTGAAATGCTCAGGAAGTACAAAAAATTGCCACTTACCGAATTAGTAAATGTGGCTCTCAATCGTGTGCTCTCTCGGACCCTGCTTACCAGCTTTACGACGCTGCTTGCCGTAATGGCTCTGTTCATATTTGGCGGGGAGGTCTTGCGCGGTTTTAGTGTTGCTCTGATCTGGGGTGTGATTATCGGTACCTACTCATCAATTTATGTGGCCATGCCCGTGCTCATTTACTTCAATCTACGTCATGAAGATCTTGAAGTTGGGGCTCCCAGTGTTTCACAAGTGCCAGAAGCAGAACGCGCTTAGTTGAGCCTCACCTCTCATGGAGCTAACCCGCATTGCGCCTAAGGACCGTCAGTACATTCAGAAATATAATGCGTCTGGATTTACCGTATCTAGCATCGAGTTCAGTGGTCCGATCCTGGTGTTCGCAGATGTATCATTGCCTTGGACTGTGGAAAGCCTCGATCCAATGGCACCTTTGCTATTTGAAACCGTATTCGAGAGGGCCGGTCGTATTGATCTATGTCTTCTGGGATGCGGCAAAGGTATGCGCCGCGTGCCCAGAGAGGTGAGGGCGTTGTTCAAAGACCACGGGATTGGTATCGAAGCGATGGACACCGGCGCGGCGTGCCGAACATTTAACGTTTTGCTTGCCGAGGGCCGGTCTTTGGCGGCGGCGTTGATTCCGCCGGTCTCTCATGTCTGAGCACGAAAAAGGGGCCGGATAAACCGGCCCCTTCTAAGCTCAATTGGATTTAGCCCTAGGCGAAGTTTTGTTGGGCAACCATGCAGAACAGCATTGGGATTGAAAGCAAGGTATTGGTGCGTGAGAACAGCATCGCCGTCCGTGCCGCTTTTGCTTTCGTGTCTGCGTCTGCTTCGACCATACCCAACGCTTTCTTCTGGTTTGGCCAAATGACAAACCACACGTTGAACCACATGATGGCGCCCATCCACATGCCGATTCCGATGATCGTACTGTTACCACTGACGGTGATAGCGTCGATCAGATAGCCGTCGACCATGGCTAGGATTAAACCGGTAATGATTGTCGCCATGGCGCCCCAGCGGAACCAAAATAAAGCCGCCGGCGCAATCACTTTGCCAATGGCCGGTTTCTGCTCATCCGGGATGTTAGGCATATTCGGTATTTGCACGAAATTGAAATACCAGAGCAAACCGATCCACATGATTCCGCTCAAGACGTGAAGCCAGCGGAATAAGAAACTCCAAAACACCATGTCCATACTGGTGTCACCAATCAAAAGAAAAACCAGAACGACCAGCACGAACCCTGCGATGACAGTTCTGGGCAGCGATTGAAGAATATAAGCCATTTATTACTCCCCCCTCTAAATTGACCTATTTGTAATGGTCAGCACTTAGGCGGCTTACAAACCACCTCTCTGTGCTCGGGCCATCTTAACGATTTTAAACTCCTTCACAACGCGGATCGGTATCAAAATCAATGATTTAGGCAGTATTGAAGGCGGTCTGGGCAGCTCTGAAACCGCTAAGAACGGCGCTTTCAAGGGTGCAGGGTAGAGATGTGTCTGTCCAATCACCTGCTAGGAACACATTGCTGAGTGATGTCGCGGTGCCGGGGCGCAATCTTCCAAAGTCCGCATCCTGCAGCGGTGTCGCGCGGCGCTCCACGACTATACGATGCGGTGGAATGGGGTGCTCGGACCATTCAAAGCACTTTTGGATATCCCGCCACAGAACTTCAGCAATTTTAGAGTGATTCATTTGGGCAAGTTCGTGATCGGCACTAACGGTCGCGCTCACCATCTGAGAATGCGTAAATATCCAGTGTGCTCGCCCACCGATAAGGCCCGTCATGCCTGTTGCGGGGAGTTTGATTTCTTTAGGCAGCAAAAAATGGCCGTTTACAATTGGTGAGGGCGCGGGCGTAAACTCGGCCGGTAGGAAGGGTTTAACGACGGGAGCCCATGGCGGGGCAGCTAAGACGACATGGTCGCCTGGAGCCAACTCAACTGAGCAATTCCGGAAAATGAGTCTATCCGCTTTAATCGTGCCTTTTATTCCAACGAGAGGACTATCGAATAGCACTGGAATTTTCATTTTCTGTAGGTGATCTAGAGCTGGTTCTACAAAAGTTTGCGCTAGCGAGGTGCGGGGGACATATGCGCGCAAGCCGCCTCGTGCGGCTAGCAGACTCCGTTTTAGAGCCGCGCCAAGAAGCTGAGCAGAAGCTTTATCAGGGGCAGTGTTCATCACTGCGGTTGAAATTGGTTCCCAGAATCTCGGCCAAGCCGACCCTGTTTTAGATAGCACCTCCGAAACTGCCTTGCCGGCTGCACCCATATCAACCCGAGGCTTCTCGTAAAGTCAGATACACGCGTTCCTGGCGGTCGCCTATTGGGCGAGAGTAGAAACCACGGAATGGATCCCTTGTTGGGGTGAAATAACCACTGTTTTCCTTCTTCTATATCTACGAAAGGAATTTCACCCGATTCACTTGTAGCGATTAGTTCGTTGCTTGCCCCGATAATATCCAAATATTCATAAACCGCAGGGTTGCCTGCCAATATGACATGGCTGCCGTTATCCAGAGTCAAGCCCATTTCTGAGTCTTTGAACGACCGACACCGGCCCCCCGCTCTTTTACTTGCTTCATATACCACTACGGGCTGCAGCTTTTGAGCTGCCACAACTGCACAGGCGAGGCCTGAAACGCCCGCCCCTATGATATGAAGTGTACCCGTCATTACGCTGATATGTAGGCGGGGATAAGGTTCCGGAGCTTTCTCGCGGTCGAAAGTCTTGCGCGGGGACGGTCTGGTCCAAATCCGGTCCGTACCACTTCATCAAATAGCGCCCGATACAGTTCTAGCATGACCCAAGCCGGCCGCGCAGTTTTGACAGAAGATTCCTTCCATAAGGAGCGGGCGATTTTGAACCGCTGGTCGGCGAGATCAATTAGAGGGGCACAGGCATCTGCAAGATTTGGGTGCCGTAATATGTCTAAAGGTTGACGGGAATTTATTCTAACATTCTCTAGGACTTCACGAGGCAGGTAGACCCGGCCTTCATACGCATCATCTTTTATGTCTCTCAATATATTTGTGAGTTGCAAAGCTTCGCCAGTCGACTTGGCAAATAGGTCGGCCTGTTCACCGCGCCAACCCCAAACCGCAAGACAAAGATTGCCGACAGACCCGGCAACCTGATGGCAATAGATGCGTAAAGATTCCCAGTCGGGCGCAATAATTGGGCCATTCACATCAGCTTCCATACCTTCAATAACGGCAACGAAAGGCGCCTTCGGAAGTTCGAACTCTCTAATAGTTTCAAGAAGAGCAGGGATAAGAGGGCTGCCAGTGGGGCCGGTTCCCAGCGTGCCTGAGAACAGACAATCAATCTCATCCCGCCAATGACTGAGTTTTCTAATTTTTGCGTCTCGCTGATCAGGAACATCCGCTACGTCATCCAGCACGCGGCAATACATGTAGATCGTGAACACCGCCTGGCGATATTTCCGCTGTTGAAGGTGCATGGGCCAATAAAAAGACGTTCCAGTGGCATGAACTTGCTTTGCGATAGTTTTATGCAAATCTTTGTTTGTCATGGCCGGACTAAGTGCAAGAGACTGTGCAAGCCAGATGCCAGCCAATTGAATTTTGTAAGTTTGATTTTACTTTGTAAGGGATCAGCACGTTTCAGTCGCCGGCTTAGTTTATTGGCTAGACCAACACATAGGTCAGACTCAGCGGAGAGGCCACGATGCGTCAGGAGGTTGGGCAGGTTTCTAGCTCGCAATATAAGTTGATCGGTGTGTTCAAGCATGCGTGCAATGCTCGCTTTTAGCTCTTGGCTCGACGTATCCTGTGATAGATCATCCGCGTGTGCGCCATCTTGCGCAAGCCAATCTAACGGGATGTAAATTCTTTGAAGCGATGTGTAGTCATCGTGGGCATCTTGGATATGGTTTAATATCTGAAGTGCACAACATAGGGAGTCTGATTCAGCTAATGCATCTGTCTCATCGTGAAGTGCCAATAAAAAACGTCCCACTGGACAGGCCGAGAAACGGCAGTAGTCGATCAAATCAGCCCAGGTATCGCAGGTGAGATTTTCAGCGTCCATTCGGAATGCAACGAGCAGATCTGTTGCAACAGATAAATCAATTTTACGTGCACGAAGCCGATCTCCGATTCGCGTCGCTGCTTGAAATGAATCGATGTCTAGCGGTGAGTCGCCGGTCTTTTCTCCGAGGACTGCCATTTCTAAAGCGGTAAGTATGTCGAGTTTGTGGGTGGCTGATAGTGACGGATGATCCGCAACGTCGTCAGCGATCCTGGCATAACGATAATAGTCGTGGATATCTGCACGTAGGGCTTTGGGAATAAGAATGCTGCCAACCGGAAAAATTTCTCCGGTTTGCATTTTTGCCGTGACTACTGAGCTAATATCAGGTGAGGACAAGTGTAGCTCTTTTGAAATTATAAGTGGGGGCTTCTACTTGCATAAAAACAGGGGTAAACCTGAAGCTTTGAAAGTCTATACTATAGTTTAGGCGCCGAGACCTTTTTGGGCCAGTCGTTGATGTCTTCAACACCATCTTTATCCTATCTGGGCGATCTAGTGCGGCAGTATGATCGTGATCGTTTTTTGACGACGCTTTTCGTGCCGCCTCGCATCCGAAACCGTTTGCATACGCTTTACGCCTTTAACTCTGAAATTGCGCGGATTCGTGAGGCCGTCTCAGAGCCCATCATCGGGCAGATACGCCTGCAATGGTGGCGCGACGTATTGTCAGACTTGGAAGAGGGGAAAGCACCACCGAAGGGGCATCCTGTAGCGGAACCGTTAGCGGATTTAATCGAGGATTCTTCTCTATCAATTCCGCTGTTCAAGAGGTTATTGGAGGCCCGGAAACAAGACCTTGAGGATGCACCGATAGAAACATTGTCCGGGCTGCGAGAATATTGCCGATCCACGTCGTCAACCTTATCTGTTCTTGCTTTGGAATGCCTTGGCGTTAGGGACGTAGCATCAAAAGAGGCGGCAGAAGCTGTCGGGTTGGCGTGGGCGTTGACGGGTATCTTGAGAACTGTTCGGCATTTGGCCCTTGCCGGAAAAACAATGTTGCCGGCCCAATTATTGTCTAAATCCGGATTATCAATTCAGGAACTGCGGTCTCCTGACTCTATTGAGCGGCTTAGGCCCGTTATTCAGACTGTCGCGCATGAAGCAAAGAACTCCATTGACGCGGCACGTTGTGTATCTGGAATGGTAAATCATCAAGCTCTTCCGGTTCTTCTGCCTGCGACTTTATCATCACATTACCTCCGTGATATGGAGCGCAAGCAGTACGATATATTTCACCGCTCATTGAAACGTCAGCGCCCTGCGATTGTACGCCTTTGCTGGAGCGCTTGGCGGAAGATCTATTAATAAAAAAGCCCCCGTGTTAGTAATCGCGTGGCCGATAAAACTAGTTACGCGGCTGCTCGCCCTGAACCCTTTAGCCATGCACTGAAGTCTCGCTCTGCGCGCAACGTGTAGGCCCTTTTTCGGTCTCGGCCTTTCAGTTTGCGGCCTTTGTCCGTTTTGTTTTCATCGTCGGTTAGCTCTGGAAATAGGCCAAAATTAACGTTCATGGGCTGATAGGTCTCCTGGTTGGCACCGCCGGTAATGTGACTGTGTAGTGCGCCCAACGCCGTGGTTGTAGGCGGGGCGTCGAAGCGGAGCCCTTGCCTATCGGCGGCGGAGAAACGCCCTGCCAATAGCCCAACCGCAGCGCTTTCAACATATCCCTCACATCCCGTTATTTGACCGGCAAAACGTATGCGGGGACTGGCATTCAAACGATAAGTTTTATCCAACAACTTTGGTGCATTGATGAACGTGTTTCGATGAATTCCACCAAGGCGGACAAATTCTGCCTGTTCAAGCGCTGGTATGAGACTGAAAACTTCTTTTTGAGCTCCGTATTTGAGCTTGGTCTGGAAGCCGACCATATTGTAGAGAGTGCCGAGTGCGTTATCCTGCCGGAGTTGCAGGACAGCCCATTTGCGTTTCCCTGGTTCGTGTGGATTGGTCAGGCCAACAGGCTTCATAGGACCGAAGCGCAGAGTTTCACGCCCGCGTTCAGCCATCACTTCAATCGGCAAGCATCCCTCAAAATATGGAGTGTCTTTTTCCCATTCTTTAAATTCAGTTTTTTCTCCGGCTAAAAGAGCATCGATAAACCGGTTGAACTGATCTTCATCCATTGGGCAGTTAATGTAATCGGAACCTTTCCCTTTGTCGTAGCGGGACTGAAACCAGGCCACATCAAAGTTAATACTTTCCTTAGTAAGGATTGGAGCAATGGCATCAAAAAAAGCAAGAGAATTCTCGCCGGACATCGCAGAGATGGCTTCGCTAAGACCGGGAGAGGTGAGGGGGCCGGTGGCAACAATGATACTGTTCCATTCCTCTGGAGGCATCCCGGAGACTTCTTCTCTTACAATAGTAATGAGTGGCTCAGATTCAACTGCAGCCTGGACACCCAGGGCGAAACCCACCCGGTCGACTGCCAGTGCCGATCCCGCGGGGACCTTATGGATATCACCCACCTGAAGGATGAGTGAGTCCATTTGCCGCATTTCTTGATGTAACAGGCCGACGGCATTGTGCTCCGCATCGTCCGAGCGGAAAGAGTTTGAGCATACTAACTCCGCAAGATACTCCGACTGATGTGCAGCGGTAGTCTGCTCTGGACGCATTTCGTGGAGGGTCACAGGTACGCCAGCGCGTGCGATCTGCCAAGCGGCCTCGCAACCGGCTAATCCACCACCGATAACATGAACGGGGTCTAAAGTATTCGTCATGATTGGGACATAGCGATGCTGGTTCTTTAAGTCCAGAGTCATTATAGAGTTTGCTCAACAATGGCCGATCCGGATGCTAGACTGGCCACAATATGACATATCAGCGAGGACCCATGGCGGATCAGACTTTCTTTGTGATAGGCGGTGAATACGCAGACACGTCCTTTGAGCAAATCGTAGGTGGTGTTGATGCGGAAGTGTATGGACCATTCCCGGAGCGGGAGGCCAAAGAATTCTGGCGCAGCATAACGGGTAAGACCATTGACAATGCCATGGTGCGGTATGTGCTCAAGGCTGCCGAGGAAATCAATAGTAAGATTTATTCTGTCGTTGGCGGAGAGTATGCCGACACGTCTTTTACCAGTCTTGCCACGGGCAAGGAGCTAGAAGTGTATGGCCCATACGAGAAATGGGAAGCCTTAGGGTTTTGGCGCGGGATAACCTCTAAAACTGTTGATGACGCCCTGGTTCGCTATGATATCCGAGAGCACTGGGGTGGCGACTAACAGGCTATCCTGAGGGTGCAATCCTAGAGAATGAGGCCCACAACAGCGCCGGCCATGCCGGTTGCAAGTTTGCCTTCGACCCAGGCTTTAATTCCCAAAGTGAGAACATCTTTCTTATTTTGAGTAACGAGCGTCGTTCTATAAGTCATGGTGTGTTTTCACGTTAACTCATCAACCAGGACTGTTTGGGTAATTTGCGCTTTAGCCAGCTGTCAAAGCCCAGCCAATGACCAGACGGGTATACGATAAATACTATATTGAGAATAAAGAAAGGCAGAAGCGACGCATCGTAGTAGCCTCCGATTGCCAAATTAAAGAGAATGAAAAAGCCCCCAAAGCTTGCAAGCCGGGTAGCGAGTCCGAATATAAGACCAATGCCGACGGCAAGTTCGCCCAGTGTAATGACCCAGCCAATAAGGGGATATAGCGGAATGGCGAACTCGGTAAGGTAGTTATAAGCAAAAGAATTTGGATTTAGTTCCGTTAGTCGTTGTTGAAAAATTGCCTTGAGGAGGTCATTTGTAGGCCATCCTTTAAGAGCTTTATTTATGCCAGCGAGAAGAAAAAATAATCCAAACAAGAATCGGAATAATAGATTGAGAACAATGCCAAAGAAGCTGACCGGATGAGATCTAATCCAGGATAGCGTCCACGAGAAAGAGTCACCATCGGTTGATGTTTGATCACTCATGGATTTGCATCCCGCCCTATCAATTTTTCCTGTTCAGAAATCATAACCATAGCCTCTGGAATGCTGAGGCGCTTGCAGGAACCGATCACAACACCGGACCTGTTGTGCCAAGTCGACTCGTCTCTGTCGATCCACGTGTTGTCGATATCGATTCGTGAATCAGCAACACTTAGGTAAGTTATAGTGGGTACTGGTTCATTGATTCTTGAATTCTTTTGAAATAGGTAAATCGTCGCTGGTCGGTTCTCACTTGTCACCGGGTCAAACCATTTTGCAAAGTAATCCCATATTGTTGCAATCTGACCCCAAAAAGTTTTGGTTTGGAAATAGTATAGTGTGAACGCATCACCGTCGGGGTTGCCGAGGCCATCAGCTTCACATTTCAGGTAAGCTTCACACATGGTGCAGAGTTCACCGAATTGACTCATCAACAGTGGGTAATCGCCCCAGTCGGGCGTGGAGTGTACTTCTTGGGCCAGTGGTTGCTTGCTCAAAGGTGAAGCTGTAGCCAACAGAAGCAATGTCCAGAAAGCGATCACGGCAGTAGCATAGCGGGTCATAGCAGTTCCTCTCTCAGCCCTTATAATGCAGGCTTCAGACGGTTTTGAGAAGAGAAGGACAAACTATGCCGCTGCTTTGGAAAGCCACCGCGATTCAGACCAATAATGTTATAGTCAATGCGGCAAAAACCCGAGAAGAGGCGATGGTCATTGTCAATAAGAGTATCGACCGGTGGGGGGGCTCATTCAGTGGGCCGCTAGTCGGGGCGGCGGCATGAAGAACCTTATGCTATTCCCTGAGTTCAACCTTCAGGGATTTCCTTCGGGAGGGCAAGCGCTCGAAGGTTATGATCTTTGGGGAAGTTAAAATTATGATTTACCCTAATCTTTGGCGCGCGTTGGTCATCGTGCTCTGTATGCTCCTCAGCATTACGGGGCTGCATGCCGAGACAACCCTCAGAATAGCATCGCCACTGGTGGCACCGGACTCAGATAATCCTTATCGGGCATTATCCCTGCCTTCCTCCATCAGTTCGCAAGTCATGTACGATCCTTTGGTTGTGATTGGCCGAGATGGAAAAGTAGCGCCTTGGCTGCTCACCGCCTGGGACTCAGAGGGGTCGAAGGTTTGGCGGTTAACCCTCCGCCAAGGCGTAACGTTCTCCAATGGCGTACCGCTCGCTGCGGACGCCATTGTTGGCTCTGTTATGGATATGCAGACGCCGAAAGGTAGAGCCTGGACTGTAGGCAGTAGTCTGGCCAACATTGACCGCGCGGAAGCGCTTTCCGGCGACACCGTGAGCATTATTTTGAAACGGCCTGATCCCATGTTCCCTTGGCGCATGGCTATTTGGCGTCTGCCGGAACCTGAAAGCTGGAAAACACGCAAAGGAGATCCGTCTCAACCGTCTGCGGCTAATACCGGTCCGTTTTCGATGGTGGAGCGGGGTGAAGCTCGTTTGGTTTACGATGCCAATCCTTATGCCTGGAATAAACCGGCGGCGGATCATCTCGAACTGATACATTTGCCAGACCAGACCGCACGCCTCCAAGCAATGAATGCTGACGCTATAGATATTGCTCTGCAGATGGGCACGGGGGACCGCGAGCTCATTGAGTCTATTGGTGGGCAGATGTTTGAGCGCCGGACAACGCGGGTCATGTACATGACTTTTACGAAAGAACATGTACCCGAAAGTAATCCCGTCCATGATGTGCGCGTTCGGCTCGCCTTAAACTACGGCGTCAATCGGCAGCGTATTTCTGAACTTTTGTTAGATGGCCGTGGAAAAATGCAAGGACAGCTCGTGTTGCCCGGAGCCCCGGGATACGTAGAGGAGCTCAAGAGTTTTCCTTATGACCCTGAAAAAGCAAAGGCACTACTCAAGGAAGCCGGTTATGAAGATGGGCTTGCACTTTCGATCCGCTTCGCCCCGGCGGGCGCTGATGACATGGTTGTCTATCAACAAGCTGCTCAAGATCTACGCCAAATTGGCGTTAAATTGGATTTGCTCAATGCCGCAGTCAGTGAAATGACACGCATGATGTTTGCCGGCGATTTTAGAGCAGATATGTTCGGTAACTTTGGCCGTGGCCTAGATCCCCTGGGAGACTTTCGCTACCGTTCTTGCATAGGCCAGACGGGAAAATACCCACCTTATTTTTGCGATAAAGTCAGCCTTGGTTTTGTCCGGAAAGCGCAGCAGGCCACAAGCATTGAAGAGGTGGATGCATTGATGCAGCAAGTCACCCGGCAAGAGTACAATAACCCGCCAGGCATATTTCTTTGGCCAGGCATAATGGTGGATGCGTTGAGCACATCGGTGGTTTCCGCTGACGGCTATGGCGACTACTATGACTACATTCCCTACCACGCGATCAAGATAGCAGACTGACCAAGTTTGGGGAAAGAGGACGCGAGTATGAAGCGACGTCAATTACTGGGTGGTCTGGCAGGTATCACTGCAGGTGCACCTCTTTTTAATATTTCTAAGTCTCAGGCTATGTTGCTTCCATCTGCAATTGATCCCAAAAACAGAGACCATTTGGGATTGCTGCAAAAGAAGTTAATCTATGCAACGGATGACCGTCCCCTGATCTGGTGGCTTAGGGGAAATAAGTACGGTTCCGTTAGTGGGAAAATAACACCTCTGTGGACTCTCAATGTCGTCCTATTCAAGAAAGTAAAACATAATGAAGACGGCACAATGGATGTCGCCTCTATGGAGATCGTCTACAAAACCGATGTTGAGACGGATGCGCTTTTGACCAGGTGGCGTAATCCTTACAATGATGAAGTTTATGAAGAAGCCCCTCTCATCATGGGGCCGTTGACACGTAAGTTCGACAGCACTGGCCCTCTTAGCCAAACAGCGCTGCCAGGTGCTACCATTGAAAGAAGCGGAAGTCTTGGACCGGCTGAGATTGCCGGCGACGATGTGTGGTTGTTGAGCGATGCTTATGTACAGGTGAATAGAGAAGGGGAGCCCACGTTTAGGGCGAATGATCTTTCAACGTATCATGGCCGTGTCTCAGACGTCCTAAACCCGAATCTCGCAAGCGCACCGGCGACGATGACCGTTCACATTATTCAGAGCTGGCACCCTTGGATGAACATGGGAGATGAGGAAGGCACATTGATCACCCGCATCAGCGGTGCCAAATGCTTAACTGTTGATGAGGTACACCCGCGTATCAGTGGTTTTATTAAAGATATCCATCCTGAAATCGCTAGGGATTTTGTTTCTAGGCTTGATGGACCTCCTGAGCGATTCGATCGCTAGACGTGCAGAACTCAGTCATGTTGATGTTACCATCATCCGATTGGGCGTATCTGCGGGCCACGTCAGGTGCAGATAAAAGCTAAGGACTAAAGGTATTTTGCTATGACCAAAGATGAGCCTATAGCCGACGACCCATTTGCAGAGGACGAAGCGCTGGATCTCTCCGGCTTTGAGACAGCAGCCGAGAAAACCCAAACCTCGCCGGCTTTAATCGGACTGTATCGCCTGCGTGCGGCTGCGTTGCAGATGATTGCCAAAGAGAATGCACGGCAACACGCGGCCGCCTATGAGCGGCTGCGGCTAGACAAAGAACTCAAGCAGAGCACCAGTTTTGATTGGACGACACTCAAAACGAGCCAATTTGTACCTGGCCAGGTCTCACGCCGCGTACTTGGCACGGTTACCGATCGGCCTGACCCGCCACGCATCAAGTCGGTTTTTATGGATTCTAAACGGATTGCTTGGGAAGACGACTAAATTTAATTCGTCTGGTAGGGGCTAACACGTTTTTCTACTACGGCGACGTAAACCGAATCCCATCTTTAACGCACCAATCATAAACAGCCCGGCGGGTCTGAAACCGTCCGGCTAAGACTCGTGTCCCATATAAAACCGGTCTAAGCTTGGAAAATGCTCAGTATTGGAAGTGGGGGACATATGACACGCGTACTCTGTGTTTTGACTGGTGTAATTTTTGCGGCCTCGGCTTCTCTTTTTGGCGCCAACCCGGCCATGGCCCAATCCACGGACCCAGGCAGCATATTCAAAGACTGTGAAACCTGCCCGGACATGGTGGTGATACCGAAGGGGAAGGCCACGCTCGGCTCTGAACCCTGGGAGCAGGGACACCTGCCGGTGGAAGGGCTAGTGCGTGAAGTGACCATCGATTATGCGCTGGCCGTTTCAAAGTACGAAACCACCCGCACCCAGTTTGCAGAATTTATTGCGAAGACCGGTTACGAGCCGGTAGATAATTCACAATGCTTTTCCTGGAACTACTCGCGCTACTTAGGGTTTGTAGAATGGCATACCTGGGATAGCCCCGGCATTTACCAGGAACCGACACACCCTGTGATTTGCGTGAGCTGGCAGGATGGCACTGCCTTTGCCGATTGGCTGTCGAAGAAAACCGGACGTGAATACCGTCTGCCGTCGACCACGGAATCTGAATACGCCACGCGCGCCGGCACACGGGGACCATGGTTCTGGGGTCCCAACAGTTTCGAGGCCTGTGACTACGCCAATGTGGCCGATAACAGCTTCCGTCAGGTCTACAAATTTGATGCGCCGTTCGATTGCGACGACGGCTATCAGAACACTGCGCCGGTGGGCACGTTCAAGCCCAACCCCTGGGGGCTGCACGACATGCTCGGCAACGTGTGGGAATGGACCAGCGATTGTGGCCACTCGGCCATTATAAATCCACCATCGGATGGCAGCGCGTGGACCGGCGGCGATGCGGATTGTTCCATGCGCACCCTGCGCTCGGGCTCATGGGTAACCGGCACCAGCCAGGTGCGGGCCTCGGCACAGTATTACTTTGCCGATGTCTACCACAGCCAGATCGCTGGCTTCCGCGTGGTGACGGTGATGGGCGATTAGAAAAAGCGGAGTAGGACCATGACGCACTTTGAAATAGAGATCATCACTGGCGGGCGTTCCTGCGGCGCGGTGTGCAACAGCTTGGCATGCCACACTGTTGCAAAGCATCCGTATCAGAACTGTCCGGTTCGGGACCCATAATTTCCTTCTGGCATTTTTCGTAGTTCTCAAATTTGTACTTAAGAACTAGGTTTGCTTCTTCACAGAAGTGGCTCAAAACAATTAACGTTATCGTGGCTGTATTCGGCAGCTATAACGACTTAGACGTGGCGGCTTAAAACCCTCAATCCGCCGCGAAACAATAGAACTGCCCGGCGCCGCCAGTGGCGATGAGGTTTTCCTGAGCGCAGCCGCGCGAGGGGTGGGCGTCGATCCATGATTGGCTGGTAAAGCTAGTGATGCGGTCGTGATGGCCCACATTAGCGCTGCCGTCTTCACGGCTGCTGGTCCAATTACTGCAGGTGCGGTCGAAGGTGTCGGTGAAGGCGTTGCCGTCCGGCTGGGTACCGGTGAGGATGTCGTGCTGGTTGCGCCGGTCGCCAAACGCTTCGGCCTTAATTTCACCGGGGACCATCTCGCCGGTTTCAGTCACAGCCGTGCGGATGTTGATGAAGTTGCCTTTGCGTGCGAGCAACAGGGTATCGCCGAACAGCTGACCTAAGTTAGCGGCGATGCGCACGCCGTTGGCATTGTACCAGGGGCCTTGGCCGATGCGGTCGCGTGCGTTGATGGCCGGTGCGTTTGCCGTGGCTTGGGTTGAGAGGAAAGCGCGCCAGGTTTTATCACCGGCATCCACGACCTGTGCCAGTGTCTGACAATGGGCATCGGCGCCGGCCAGACCACCGAGATTGGCGCCGTTGCCGAGACCCACACTGGTAACAAAGAACGACATGGGCCCAGTGGGCGGGCGCGGTGGAATCTGCGGTACCATGGGCGCGTCTTGCGCAATTACGGGCGTGGCTGTGATCAAAAGAGCGGCGATCGTTAAGGTGATTGTTTTCAAAGGTGTTTTTGCCATGATGCGGTTCCCTGTTTAGGCCAGCGAGACTTACGGCGTGGAGGTGGAGCTTTAGGGCTTAGGGATTAGCTGGTGCATTTGGCCGCGTCCTTCCATCAAAGTTGGGTGGTGGCAGGTATGCATCAACGGCGTTGAAAATACTGCCGTAGCA